>CAXBOO010000004.1:0-468069 GCA_963977425.1 uncultured Flavobacteriales bacterium
GGAAACACCAACAACATGAAATTTATAGTAGAGTAAAAACCTATTAGAAATATCCTAATTATTGTAAACCCTCAGAGTGAAGCTCTGGGGGTTTTTTATTTCAATAAAAAATTAGAGTCTGAAAAGAAGTTTCTTTTGAAATCGTTGATTAATTATCTGAATCTAAGCGAATAGATCATCGCTTCAAGTTCTTTAACGTACTCTCGTTTATCAAACTTCGGAGCATGAACAAAGCCTTCAACAGTAACAATGTTTTTACCGCTAGGATCAAGTGTAGTAATTGCTACATAAGGCCCACCCATAAAACTATTGGTTGTACGCCACAATCCACGGCTTTCAACAGCAAATTTTGAGTCAAATAAAATGCGTTCGTGAATAGGGGTAATAAAAGTTTGAGTACTCATTTGAGTTCCTGGTTTTGGACCAGGGATATTAGCACCTAGATAAAAATTTCTATCGGCTACTAAAGCAGAATCTGTAAACTGATCGTCGTTGATGTATGGACGTATGTAAATGGCAATACCTTGGTAAATAAAGTGGGAAGTAGCTCCTACACTTTTTTCTCTTTCACGTTTTATCCAACAAAAGTTATCGGTGCTTTTGGCAATACTTGCTCCAACAGGAATGTTAAGGCTTAAACCAAAGTTTTTTTCTAGATGGATATCTATATCATTCGATAATTGCTTTGCATAAGCAGCTTCTAGCCGCTTTCTTTCCTCTGACTTAAGAATACTTATAATTTGATCTTTCTTTTCTTTAAGTAGGCTTAAAATCTCTTGCGAGTCGTAAGCAGAAAGGTCTAAATAAACTTGTTCTTTGCTATTACGTTCAGAATAGAGCTTGAAACTACTTTCCTGCTTGTTGCTGCGCGCAATATTCAAAATGTTTCGGTGTCTTCTCAGTAAATCATTCATCTGAGAATTAGTAAAATGTGCTACTCTAAACAAGGCCTCTTGCTGTGGTAACATGGGATAATTTGGCTGCAACCAAACTTCTACAGAATCTTGAATGTCGAACCAAATATTGTCTTCACAGACAATAAGTAATTCTCCAGACGAACCAGTAAAACCAGGTTTACCGAGTTTATCTTCGTCGCAACTAGAAAGAATTAATAGGGCTAGTAGGCATTTAGCTGGCCATGCCCACAATAATTTTTTGACCTGGTTTGAGGCGTTTAACATTGTTAACATCGTTGAGTTGTCTTAGTTTGGTTACAGACACGCCATCTAGTTTTGATGCTATACCCCAAAGAGTATCTCCTGGCTGAATGGTATAGTACTTATAGCTTCCCTTATCAACTGTTTTTGTTGGCTTTGTGTCAACTTTTGCGACTACGGTCTCAGTCTTTTTAGGCGTATTACTAGCGTAGCGATTATGGATTTTCAAACGCTGACCTACACGTAAATTATTGCTTCTAAGTCCATTCATTCTTTTGATGGTAGAAACGGTTGTTCCGTGACGGCTAGCAATGAGTCCTAAATAATCTCCACGTCTTACGTAATAAGTTAAGTATTGAGCTTGTGCAGGTTCGGTTACAACCACTTTTGTAGTGGTGTATAATGAATCGCGATTGTCTTCTAACAACAATGCATTTTCTGCAGGCATTACAAATGCAAAATCTTTTGCAGGAATAAGGTCAGATTTTAATGATGGGTTCAAATTGACCAAATCATCTTTGCTCGCTTGAGACCATTTTGCAACAGCTTCTAAACTCGTGTTTCTGTCGAAATGTAGCGTGTCGGTTAAATGATAATATGTGCCAGTATCTTTTGGAGTAAGCTGGTGCATATGATAATAATTGAAGGCATAGTTAACGGCAATAAATGCGGGTACATATCCTCTAGTTTCTCTTGGCAAGTGTGGGTAAATTTCCCAGTAGGTTTTCTTGCCACCACTACGACGAATGGCTTTGCGGACATTTCCAGGACCACTATTGTAAGCGGCTAAAGCCAATTCCCAATTGCCGAACATTTTGTACAAATCGCCAAGATATTGACAAGCTGCTTCTGTTGCTTTAAGTGGGTTTTTACGTTCGTCTTCGTAGCTTGTAATGGTCATGCCGTATAAACGACCAGTACTGTACATAAACTGCCACAGCCCCACTGCTCCAGCTCTACTTCTAGCTGTTGGATTTAGAGCGCTTTCTACAACCGAAAGATATTTCAATTCTAGAGGCATATTGTGTCGGTCTAGCGCTTCTTCCATCATAGGAAAGTACTGACGACTCAAACCTAACATCCATTCAGTTTGTTCCTTTTTTCGTTCTAAATAAACTTTGATAAAAGCCAAAACTCGGTCGTTGTAAACCAATTCAAAAGGAGTGTTTTGATCGAGTACAAAAAGTCGGTTTTTAACATTTACAGCATCGCCTGCGATATCGGTGGTTGCTGCAGTAGAATCTGCAACAAATTGATCGTAAGCGAAAATATGTTGATACTCTTTTAAGAATGCTAAATAAGCACTGTCGCTGTCAATTACTACACCCGAAGAAATAGAATCGTTCTGAGCCGAAACTCCGATGAATAATAGGCAAGAAAGTGATAGTAATAGTTTACGCATTCAATATAGGTTACGCAGAAATTTGTTCTGCAAATGATAATAATTCGGATTCTTTATGATTGCCAGCCATGAGCTGAAAACCAAATGGTAAGCCGTCTGAATTTTGACCGCCAGGAATAGAAACGGCAGGTATGCCAGTTAAATTGGCTTGAACGGTAAAAATATCTTCAAGGTAAAGTTGAATTGGGTCTGAAGCTTTCTCTCCAATTTTAAATGCAGCTGAAGCTGTAGTAGGACCAAAAATGAAATCATAGTCATTTAAAGTGTCCAATGTTTGATTGGTAATTAAACGTCTAACTTTTTGAGCCTTACTATAATAAGCATCGTAAAATCCGGAACTTAAAACAAATGTTCCCAAAAGAATTCTGCGTTTTACTTCTGGACCAAACCCTTCACTTCTGCTTAAAACATAAGTTTCCTCTATGCTTTCTGCATTAGGCGATCTGTATCCGTAGTGTACACCATCGTAACGAGCTAAATTGCTCGATGCTTCGGCAGTAGTAAGTATGTAATATGTTGGTACTAAGTAATCTAAAAGTGGTAAGCTGATTTCTTCTATCGTATGACCAGCGTTTTTTAATTCGGCCATCTTCTTATCAAAAGCTTCTTTAACCGCTGGCGAAAGACCTGGATGGTTAACAGCTTCTTTGATAACAGCTATTTTTTTACTGCCTTTGTCAGGTGACACGGTTACGTCAGCACGTCTTTCTATCGACGTTCCGTCGTTTTCATCAATACCAGTAATGGCATTAAGAATGAGAGCTGCATCAGCTACTGTATGGCAAATAGGTCCAATTTGATCGAACGAAGAAGCAAAAGCAATTAGTCCAAAGCGGCTAACCAAACCATAAGTAGGTTTAATAGCGACTAAGTTGGTGTACGATGCCGGTTGGCGAATAGAACCTCCTGTATCGGAACCTAAACTAGCATGACACATATTTCCAGCAACACTAGCGACTGATCCACCACTAGAACCACCCGGTACATAATCTGTATTGATAGGGTTTTTAACTGATCCAAAAGCGCTATTCTCGTTAGAGCTTCCCATCGCAAATTCATCACAATTCACACGGCCAATAACGATAACGTCTTGGTCGAGTAACTTTTGCAAAGCTGTTGCAGTATACAACGATTCGAATCCTTCTAACATTTTAGAAGAGGCTGAAACCTTGTGTCCTTTGTAGCAAATATTGTCTTTTAAAGAAATAACCAAACCGGCAAGTTTACCTGCGGTTCCGTTAGCAATTTTTGCGTCTATGGCTTTTGCTTGCTCTAAAGCTTCAGTATCAAATACCTCCAAAAAGGCATTGATTTTGGTATTATTTTCTTCAATGGTTTTTAAAAAACCAGTTACGATAGATAATACACTAAGCTTTCCAGCTTGTATTTGCGGCTGTATGGATAAAAAATCAGTCATTAATTCAGTGGGAATTATTCTTTATCTGAATCTTTTTTTTCTGAATCGTCGTCTTCAGTAGCGTCCTTGAATTCTTTAATGCCCTTGCCTAAACCGCGCATTAACTCAGGTATTTTCTTACCTCCGAACAATAATACCACTAGCAAAACTATGATAGCTATTTGCCAAGGGCCAATGAATAATAATGGAGAATACATAAACTGTAAGTTATTTACTCACAAAGGTACTAAAAGGCTAATGATATAGCCATTTACTCGGGTTCAACTTTTCGGTTCCCGATTGAGATATTTTCCAGATTTCAAGGTGAGCTTCGTTTTTGCTTCCTTTTTCAACGATGGTACCTAAATATTCTTTGGTAGAAACTTGCTGTCCCTTGTTTACAAATACTTCTTTTAAGTTGGTGTATACGGTTCGATACGCTCCATGGCTTAGGACCACAACTTTACCTGAACCTGGTATGAGCAAAATGCTACTTACTGTTCCGCTAAATATGGCCCGAACAGGTGCTGCTTTCTCTGTACTTATTGTAACACCATTGTTTTCTATGGTTACACCACTTATAACTGGGTGTGGCTGTTTTCCAAACTTTCCTGTAATGATTCCTTTTTCTACAGGCCAAGGCAATTTACCGTAATTGGCTGCAAAGCTGTTAGAAAGTTTAAGCGCTTCGGGAGTCAGTTTGAATTTCCCACCGCTTTTTTTACGGTTGGCTTTCATTTCCTTTTCTATCAGATCCTTAATGGCTAAGGCTATCTTTTTCTGCTCTTTTTGTTGTGCTTGCAGATCTTGCTTAAGGCTTTTTTCTTCTTTTTTGAGCTCAATAATATTGGCTTGTTGCTGTTCTTGTTCTTTTTTTAGTGAAGCGGTTTCGTTTTTTTGAAACACCAATAATTTTGCTTTTTGCTCCTTAGCGGCTTTAAGTTTCACTATCTCTCGCTCGATTTGAACCTGCTTCTGACTGATTTTCTCTCCTTGAGATTTACGGTATTTCGTAAACATATCTAAGTACTGCATACGAGCATATGCTTGGTAAAATGTACTGGATGATAAAACAAATAGAAGGTTACTTTGTTGCGCTTTTAGAAGGAAACTTTGACGAATTAAATGGGCGTAATTTTCTTTTAGCTCTGTTAATTCTGCTTGCGACTCGGTTAGCTCTAAATTCTTTTTTCGAATATCTTTTTCTACAAGTTGAACTTCTTTCTGAATGGTACGAAGCAACTGAGTTCGAAACTCAATTTTAGCCGATATGATGTTTAAGTTGGTAAGTAAGTCTGTTTTTTTGCCTTCGTTGGCAGCCAACAAAATGTTGATGTTTTTTATTTTTTCAGACAGACGCTTTTTGGAACGTTCTAATTGATTTCTGTCTTGTCCAAAACCTTCTGAAATGGAGGTCAAAAGGACCAATGCCAAACAAGCAATTTGTAAAAATTTACTGCTCAACTTTTTCATATTTAGAGGGCACACGTATTGTGAAACTGGCGTCTTCGTTGATTCTAAATCTACTAAAACTCAAACTAAATGTTGAGTGTATTTTGCCTTTGTCTTTCACGTCGATATCTACCGTTTGTGGGTATACGAATGAACCTTTTGTGAAATAATCTGAACCGTAAACCATGTTGAGTTCTTTATCGGTTTCCACATCCTTTATAGATTGACTTTCAATGGCAAGGTTCTTTTTGTTGATGATGGTTTTTATAAGAATTTGTACTTCCTTATCCATCTTACGTGAGGTGCTTTTTTTGGTGGTATCGAATTCTAATGTTGTGTTTATGCTGTCTAGATTCAAGTCTTTTTTGTTCTGACCTTTTAGTCCCAAATTTCGTTTCACCTTTCGGTTGATGCTTTTTAAAAGCTCGTAATGATTGTCGCTTTCGCTGCTGATGTATTTGTCTTTTTTCTGGTGCTTGATGATTTTATACAAAAGCAAATCTTGTAAATCGTCAAAATCAAGTTCAGATCCAATCTTTTCCGAAAGCTCGGAGTAGGTACTCACAAAATAAGTTTTGTTGAGTTTATCCATAAAAATCATGCTATCCGGAGTTAGCATAGCTCTTGCCACTTCTATTCCCAAAGCCGGTGAAATGGATATCCAAATGGCGGTATCGGTTTTTGTTTTTAATGTAATGTTGAATGCTGTTTTTTTACCGTTTTGAATGAGGTCGCAACTAGCTTTAGCATTGATGCGTTCAATACCATTGTTACGGTTTTGCACCACTTTTATCAACTCATTTGCCCGCAAATCTCTTTTGCTTTCGCTTAGTTTCTGCAGCTTTCTTTCGGTACTACACGATATAGCTATGAAGCAAAGTAGTAAACCTAGATATTTAAGACAGTTTTTCAATGATGAGTGATATGTATGCAAAATTAGGATCCTTTTCTTGGGCTTTTTTATAGTATTTCAATGCCTTCGAATTGTCACCCAAAAATCGATGGTATTCTGCTTGTGCCAAGATGTAAGTCGTACATTCTTCATTGGCTTTGGCGGCCGAAGTTAAGGCTTCTTTTGCCATGGCCTCGTCTTGCAAGTCTAAAGCCAAAATAGCGATCAAACTGTTTAAGAAAGCTTTGCCGTTGTTGTTTTTAACTTCTTTAAGATTGTTCACCAATACTTCTAAAGCATCAGCTGGATCAGAAAAGAACGCTTTTAATTGGTATGCATTGTACATTAGAAATTCGCCTCCTGTACTAAAAAAATCGGCATTTTTCAAGAGAATCTTTGCGTAGGCCTCTTTGTCTTGTTCTTCTGAAATAGCCAAAATTTTGACTTTTAGGTATTCCCAGTATTCAAATCCAGTGTATTCAAAAAATAAAGACTGAGCCGTAGCCAGCTCTTTGTTGGCGTCGGCAACATTGTTCATAGCCAACAAGCACTTTGCTTTGTAGGTAAACAAGATAGGAGCGTCGGGAAAATAATCTTCAAAAGCATTCAAAAATTCCAAACTACTTTTTGGAGAAACGGTAAATAGATAGTTGCTTAAATCTATAACCTTATTGATTTGAACCGGAGGAGACTGCGCGAATAGGGTGTACTGTTCGATGGCAAGGGAAAGGTTGTTGGTATTCAATGCCAAGTTTCCTTTGCAAAGTGCTAATCTTGGATCGTCATTGCCAATGGCCATTTCTAATCGATTGAAATAGGTCATTATTTTTTCGCTTTTATTGAGCGCTTCTCCACTTAAAAACACCGACGGATAATCGAGAAGATGCTGAGCATATTCCATATCGGATGCCGTAAGTGTATCGAAAAGATTGATGACCAAATTGTATTGTTCAGACTCAATAAAAAGGGGTAGATTGAGAATAACAAAATCCAAACTATTGAGATAACTTTTTGGAGCTAAGGTTTTTAAGTCATTTAGCTTTTGCCCATTCCCATTGATGTTTTCTATGCGATACAACAATGAAAAGGATTGTTCATGAAAACCTTTCTCAAGATTTTCGTAAAGCAAAGCTGCTGCAGGTTTTACAAAGTTGTTGCTGAGCATAACCCGCGCTCGGTAAAATGTTATTTGTTGTTCATTGCCTTTGAGTTTTACTAACTCTTTGGCAAAGCGCTCGCCTTTATTGAAATTTCCTATGCCGTCGTAATATTCTATTAGCGAGAGCAAAAGATCTTCGTTGGATGGCGTAATAGCGTAAAGTTGAGCGTAGTATGTTTCTAAATCACTTGCATTGGCTGATGCGTATGCAATGTCGATAGCCAATTCAATCGCCAATGTGTTTTTTGGAACCAGTTGTAAGCATTTTTCAACGCTTGATTTTGCTTCACTAAACTTGTTTGATTTGAATAGAGCCTGAGCATCTAGAAAATATTTAAGTCCTTTGTTATGGTAATCATCAAACTGATTTTTGCCATCCAAAACACCCGAATAATCGCTTACTATGTATTTGCTGATATTGTCAAACAAGGCAGTTTTCTCCTTCAGAGCAATTTTCTCTTTCTGAATGGCTTCTTTGTCCTGTGCAAATAATAGTTGGGGCAAAACCCCTATGAGTACAGCGAATATTCTATATAATTTCATTAAAGTCTCCTACGCTCAAAGCGTCAGCACGACCTACCATTTTGGTTTGGCTACCAATCATGCTGTTTTCTAAAATTTTGTTTTCAATGTGCGTATTGTCTTGAATGATGCTGTTGCTAATAATACTTGCTTTTACTACCGTGTTTTTACCGATTGTAACGTGAGGTCCTACAACAGAGTTTTCTACTACAGCACCGTCGCCTATCATACAAGGTTGAATAATAGTAGCATTTGTAACGGTAGCCGAAACCGGAACCGATAACTCATCTTTTATAAACTCAAGTACGCGTTGGTTGGTGTATACTGTCGCGTTTTTATTACCACAATCCAACCATTCAATTACTTCCCCTGGTTTAAATACCAAGCCTTTTTTAGTCATGTTTTGAAGGGCATCTGTAATTTGATACTCTCCTCTGTCCATTATTTTGTTATCAATTAAATATTGTATTTCGTTCGAAAGGTTAGCCCCGTCTTTGAAATAATAGATACCTATAATGGCTAAGTCAGAAACAAAAGTACTTGGCTTCTCTACAAAGTCACAGATGTCCTTATTCTCCGTTAGTTTTACTACTCCAAACTGCGAAGGGTCTTCGATTTTCTGAACCCATATTACACCGTCAGACGTAGTGTCCATAGTGAAATTGGCTTTGAACAATGTGTCGGCAAAAGCAACAATAACTTTACCATCGAGCAGGGTCTTAGCACAATGAATGGCATGGGCGGTACCCAAAGCTTCTTCTTGTTGAAAAACATGACCTTGAGCGCCTAAACTCTTAGCCACTTCCATCAAATCTTGTTTTACAGCATCGCCAAAGTCGCCAATAATGAAACCGATATCGGTAATTTTTTCGTCAACAGTTTTAGCAATGTCTTCAACCAATCGTTGTACGATGGGTTTGCCTGCAACTTTTAATAATGGCTTTGGTACTGTAAGTGTGTGCGGGCGCATGCGTTTGCCAATTCCCGCCATAGGTACTATAATCTTCATATAATCTGTTTGTTATTTCGTACCGCTAGAGCCAAAACCCCCAGTACCACGTTTACTATCGTTTAATTCGTTTGTTTCTAAAAATTGCACTTGCGTGTATTGAGCAATGACCATTTGGGCTATACGCTCACCATGGTTTATGGTAAAAGGCTCTTGCCCCATGTTAATGAGGATAACACCTACATCACCGCGGTAATCGGCATCAACTGTGCCAGGACTATTGAGTACAGTAATACCATGCTTTATTGCCAATCCGCTTCTAGGTCTAACTTGAGCTTCGTAACCATCAGGCAACTCAAGGTGCAGTCCAGTTGGAACAAGTTTTCTTTCTCCCGGATTAAGCACAATAGACTCGGGTAAATTGGCTCTTAAATCTACTCCAGCCGACTGTTCAGTGCTGTACGTAGGATTAGGATTATTTGATTTATTGATGATTTTTATATCAAGCAAGGCGTTTACTTTTTACGACTTTAAAAGCCATTACTGCAAATAAAATAATTCCTATGTTCCTAAGCGCAACTTGAAGCATATTTGATTCGCTTACTATTGAATTCGAGCCGATATAAAGCGCCAAAGCCATTGCAAACAAAAGCCCAATTTTTTTTATCTGATATGGAATTGGATAGTGTCTTTTGCCCATAAAATAGGAAAGTAGACAAATGGTACCATAACAAGCTAATGTGCTATAAGCAGAGGCCATATATCCGTAAGACTCAATGAATATAAAGTTACCAGCCAAAGTGATTATAGCTCCAACTATGGCCAAGTAAATTCCCATATGGGTTTTCTTGCTCATTTTGTACCAAATAGATAAGTTGATACTGATTCCCAAGAATACATTGGCGAGCAAAAGTACTGGCACTACTATTAAGCCAGGGTAATAACTTTCGTTTCGAATGAAGAATTTAAAATAATCTATGTTGAGGCTGATGACCAAAGCAATGAGCAATACAAAGGCAGAGAAATAATTGAGCACAGTGCCTAAGAGTTCCTTTTTGCCATTGGCGCCAGCATTTCTAAAAAAGAGAGGTTCTGCCGCAAAGCGAAATGCTTGCACGAAAATAGTTACGAGCATGGCCAGTTTGTAATTGGCGCCATAAATACCAACTTGTAAATCGGCGTAAGTTTCGCCATGATTTCGCCCTAATATTTCTTTAAGGAAAATTCGATCAGCAGTTTCGTTCAATATGCCAAGCAATCCGATTACCGCAATGGTTCCTCCATATTTCCAAAATTTAGGCAATATGGTCCATTGCAACTTCAGTAAGTTACTTTTAATGGCTACCCAACTGGCGGCTATCAGTTTGATGATGGCTTGAGCTAAATTGGCTAAGAAGATGAGGAAAATTAGGGCGTTTTTGTCTTTAAAATACTCTGCAAATTTCCAATCAGGATTGTTTTCTGTGTAAGGAAACAACACCAAAATAATGAGGAGGTTTAAGCCAACATTAAAAACAATGCCTAAAATATTTATGAGCGCAAACTGTTTGGCTTTTTCGTATTGTCTTAATCGTGCTAAAGCCAATGCCGACATGCTATCGAAAACAAGAATCAGAGCAAATACTTTGATGTAGTGATCGAATTCGGCAAAGCCAATAGCTGCTGCAATTTCATTAGAAAAATAAAAGGCAAAGCCTAAAAAAGCCAATCCGGTAATGGCTAATGAAGCCCACAAACTACCAAATACGGTTCCTTCATCCTGATTTTGAATAAATCTGAAATACGTTGTTTCAGTACCGTATGATAATGCAATCATTAAAATAGATGCATAGGCATACATTACAGTAATGATACCGTAATAGCTAGGATCTACAAATATTAGGGTATGCAACGGCACCAATAAGTAGTTGAGAAAACGTCCTACAATATTGGGCAACCCATAAATAGCGGTTTGTCCGGCGAGTTTTTTTAATACACCTCCCGCCAAAATTTAAAAATTAGGCTTGCGTTTTTCCATGAATGCGGTTGTTCCTTCAACAAAGTCAGGAGTACCAAAGCAATTTCCAAATGCTTCTACTTCTGTGTCAAATCCATTCACGCCATCGGTATGACAGGCATTAACAGACAATATAGCTGCTTCTAAAGCTGTACGCGATTGACGGGCAATTTTTTCAGCTAGTTTGGTTGCATTGGCCATCAATTCAGCTTGTGGGTATACGTGATTTACAATACCCCATTGAAGACCTTCTTCGGCACTAATCATACCACCTGTAAAGATCATTTCAAAAGCTTTTCCTTTTCCAGCTAATAGCGATAAACGTTGTGTGCCACCATAACCTGGGATTAGTCCTAATCCAACTTCTGGAAGTCCAAGTTTTGCATTGTCACTAGCCAAACGAATATGAGCCGACATGGCCAATTCTAAACCGCCACCAAGTGCAAAACCGTTTACTGCAGCAATAACAGGCTTTGGAAAGTTTTCTATGTAATTGAATAATCGATTATGTCCTTCTTGACTCAATTCTTTTCCTTGATCAATATTGAACGAAGAAAATTCAGAGATATCAGCACCTGCAACAAAACTTTTTTCGCCAGATCCGGTAAGTATTATGGCTCTTGTGGCTTCATCGGCTTTAAGTTCTGCAAGTGCATTGTGCAAGTCTTCAATTGTGGCTTTGTTTAGCGCATTGAGTTTGCTTGGTCGGTTAATGGTAATGGTACTAACACCATTTGTAGTGCTTACTAATATATTATCAAATGTCATTTCAATTAATTTTCCATCGCTAAGAAACATAATTTAAAGCTAGCACCATATGTACTGTCTTCTAAAATTATGCTCCCATTGTTTTGTTTTACCAAAGTGCTTATCATATAAAGTCCAAGCCCCATGCCAGTCTTTTTTGTGCTAAAATTTGGTAAGAATATTTTCTCTCTATTTTCTGGAGATATTCCAGTTCCATTATCCTTAAACCTGATACAAATCTGATTTTCGGTAGTTTGAATGGTTATCTCTATTTGAACAGCTTTATCTGAATCTGTCGCCTCTATTGCATTGCTTATAAGATTGTTGAAAATTCGCGATAAGTGACTTTTATCTGCAGATAGTGAAGCATCTCCATGTATAGTGATGTTGTTTTGATGTGCTTGGTATGAAGGCAAATTGTGCAACACGTTTATTATCGACAGAATCTCTGGTTTAGGATCGTTGAAAGAAGCTAAATCCCCAAAATCATTAGCAACTCGGGTTAGGTTGTTAACCTGATCTTGCAACGAATCCAGAAATTTCTTGAATTTTTCTGGATTGAGATTACCATCTTCTAATTGGCGTTGAAAAAACTGGGCGTTCAGTTTAATTGGTGTTAGTGGGTTTTTAATTTCATGGGCTACTTGTCTAGCCATGCTGCGCCAAGTTTTTTCCCGTTCACTTTCAGTTAATTTTTCTACCGAATCTTCTAGCTCTTTTACTTTTTGGTTGTACGCCATGCTTAGTGCTTGCAACTCTCTTTCGGCCGGTACAGTTGCCGTAGTGTTTTTACCTTGAATAGATAATGATCGGATGTTATTGCTCAGTTTTAATAGAGGTTGACTGATGCTGTAACTTAAGAAAACGGAAAGGGTAGTAGCCAATAGAAAAACCAATAATAAGAGATTGATAAAGACTTCTGTTAGGTTTTCAATCCTGTTATTTAGCTCATCGTTTCTATTGAAAAAAGGCAAATGGATGTAATAATCTTTGGCATCTAAATTAACCGGAGCGTAAGCCGAAATAAACTTAATACCGTTGAGTTCCTCATGTGTAACCATGGGTCTATTGTTTTTAGCAAAGTGGTCTAAAGCCTGTGGATTTATTCTGTCAGACAACAATCCTGCTTGGTAAACTTGTGGCCTTGAACTAGCCAATAAGTTTCCATTGGTTTTGTATATGTTTATGTCGGTAAAGAAAACAGTAGAAAATTTTCTGAGCAATGGGTTCAGAAAAGCCGGGTTACTCATAGCCCCTGGCGTACTAGCAATTTTATGTTCCAGCTCTATTTGAAGCGATTGTGTTTTTTCAAGAATATTATTTTCAATGTTTTCAGTTTCGCTTTGGGTTAGATAATGATAACTAATGGCCGCCCAAATGCCCAATATACCTAAGCTGAAAAGCAATATAGCAGAACTTATATTGTTTCGAATGCTTTTTGTTCTCCATGAATTGTGGTAGAGATAACTGAAAGCATACAAGAGTAAAAAGATGAAAGTGGCTCTGCTTAACAACTTTATATAATCGATGCTTTGTAACGGAAGCAGTACCGTATATTGCTCAATATCGAACTGGCTGTAATTGATAAGAGCATTTTTTGGAAATGTTTTTTGAAATTGTCCAAGGGGCTGTTCTTCAACCAATTCTTTATCAATATAAAAGGCGTAGGAATCTGGTTGAAGCGCTGGTTTGTTTTGTTCGAAAACAGTGAAATAACCTAAACCGTATGGGGTGTATTTTTTGCTTACTCTAGCCGAATCTCCGTCAACAATTGAATATGCATAATAGCCGAGATATTCGTTTTGAAAGGCGGTTGCAAATAGCGATTCAAAATCCAAATCGTATACATTTTGTAAAAGTCGGGCTTCTTTAATGAGCTCAGGAAAATGATACGCTTGGAGTATATTTTCTCTATCTACAAGATTGTTTACAAATGCTGCTTGTTTCAACTTATAGTTTTCATTGAATTTAACTTCTGTAATAACCGAAGTAGCAATTGAAAATATGATGGCCAAGATCAAATAAGTTTTCTTGCGTTTGTAGCGCAACAATAGCCCAGCAACAATGAGTAGGAAATACACCATTGTACTTTGGAGTAAAAAGTAGGCAACTATAAATAGTGACGCCATCAGTATAAAGGCCCATTTAGAATCTAACTTTATGCGAACGGCATGATACAGTAAATGTGCAATAATGACGCATATAGAAACGAAATAAAATATCGATAACTCCTGTGTTAAACTGACGAGTTGTCCAGATGTTTCTTTTAAAAAAGCACAAAGTAGTAATGTGAGCAATACAACATAAACATTGCGTATGTAGTCTATAAACCTAACCGATATTAGGCTAAACAAAGCTTTGGTTGAGAAGAATAATCCAAGCAGTACGATCCCAAATTGTGGAAGGTTGCTAATGCCTAAAGCGTAAAATTGGAATAAAAAAACGGTATTGATGTACGGAGAAAGTAGAGGAGATAGTACCCAAAGCAAGGTCAATACAGGAAATAATATGATAAGACCAACATTATTAATGCCTTTGGTTTTGGAGTGAAATAGGCAAAAAAGAAACAAAATGCTGAACAAGAATAAAGACAGATACAATGGGGCATTAATGGTACCTTTTTTACCTATAAAGAGAATGTTATTCGCAAGTTGTAGCGAAATGCAATCTGTACAAGGGCTAATGTTTGCTGTGTAATTACTTGATGTATTTTGTGTAAATAAGTGACTTAAGTTAAGAGTCGTTACAAAAGTGGTATCCTTATTGTGAACGGTTTTTATGTAGTATAAAGACGGTTGATTTTGAATCAGAGTATCGCTACTAGAACAGTGTTGTATAGAAGGAATAAACGTGTTTTGGTCAAAATATTGGAGCTTGTTTTTTACAAAGACAAACTGTGCTCTATTCTCCGAATTCGGATCATTCAATTCACTAGCCAAAGTGTTTTCAATGGTCTTTTCTATCGGTTGTAGAAATAAGAAACCCTGCACAACCAACAGTATAAAAGCTATACTAGTAGCAAGATATAAAGTGATGTGTTTTTTTGACATAAAAAAAGGCGAAGGTTTTACGCTTCGCCTAATTTAAGTGTATTTACTGTACGATCTATTGCTTAATCAATTGACCACTGTAAACTGTATTATTTTCAGTAATTGTTATTACATAAGAACCTGCATTAAGGTGAGCAATGCTGATGTTGTTTTTATCTGAAGTAGAAAGTAAAGTTCTACCGCTTATGTCTGAAATAGTAACTACTGCTGCTTCAGAAGCTTTAACAGATATTACATCACTTGCAGGGTTAGGAAATACCATTGTACCTAAGTTTTTAACTTCATTGATGCTGTTCGGGAAAATGTCATCTAAAGTTACAGTAACTGTTCGCAAAGTATCTTCTGTTGCATTGTATGTAAGAGATGCATAAGGAAATTTGCTTTGTGCACCGTAATAAAGATATTCAACTTCTGTTTCAGGTTCGCTTGATTGTCCTGTAAACTGACTTGCATCTTGCCACTGACATGGGAACCCAGGAATAAGTTGGATACACACTTCAATGATATTAGTAGTGGTAACTTCTTGACGTTCTCTTATCACGTCAGAAAAGGTTCCATTCAATGTTTCTAAAGAACCAAATGCATCAACCAATGAAGCAACTTCAACAGTAAGATCTATTCGACCTGAATCGATTGTCATTCCACCGAAATCTTGACCGATATAGAAACTTTGTCTGAAGTGACCAGTATCTTTGAAAGAATCACCATATCCATAAGGAAAACGAAGAATACTAAGTGTGTTATCCCAGTGTATTGCTTCAGGAGCTCCTCCAGTTGGGTTTGCAAATTCAGTTCCAATAACTTCAACTCTATCGTTAGAAACAACAGCGAAAGATGGACCTGCACCAAATTCAAAAGCAATTGACGCTGTAGGGAATTCAGACGATGTCGTATAGTTAATAGGATCTTCGAACAATGTAGATTCTTCTAAATCTAGATCAACATCAGCGATAACAAATAGTTGGTGTTCGCTACTGGCAATACCGCCATCGATGTTCGCATTAGGAATTGTGTCAACGGCATCGTATGTAATGTCATTGATTGCTGGAGCGTTAGCACTTGTTATTTGATATTGAGCTGAAGCGCTAATACCTGTAATAAGGGCTATTGAGAGTATAACTTTTTTCATAGGAGTATTTATTGAGCGAAAATACTGAATATGCAATTAGCACACAACATTTTATGTGAACGGTAATTAGAATTTGTATAAAACGAAAAAACCTCGCAAAGCGAGGTTTTTTTAATTATGTATTGTGTTGTTGATTAACCGTTTAGGGCTTCAGCACCAGCACAAATTTCTAAGATTTCGTTTGTAATTGCTGCCTGACGTGCTTTGTTGTACGTTAACTTAAGTTCTTTAAGCATTTCGCTAGCATTATCAGTTGCTTTATGCATCGCTGTCATACGTGCTCCATGTTCAGAAGCTACTGAATCAAGGATGCCTTTATAAACTTGTAAGTGAATGCTCTTTGGCAATAACTCTTCAATAATTTCCTCTTTACTAGGATTGTATATATAATCCGTATTTGAGTCGTTGGTAACTGCTTGTTCAGCGCTTACAGACATTGGTAAAACCTGTTCGGTTCTAACAATTTGAGTAGCTGCATTTTTGAAAGAGTTATAAACAACCAATACTTTATCGTAGTCGCCAGCAACATATTTGGCCATTACTTCGGCACTAATTGCTTTGCTATTTTCAAAAGAAAGTTCGTCGAAGATGCCTGTATTTACAGTTGATTTAGAGATTATTTTACTTGTAAAGTCATGTGCTTTTTTACCAAGAAATAATACTTCAACACCACCAGTAATATTGGCATTTAGCTCTTTTACTTCTTTCGCAATGTTGTTGTTGAAACCACCACATAAACCACGGTTACCCGAAATAGCTATAATTAGTGTGTTCTTAACCTCACGTTGAATAGAGTAATCGCTTTCGTTGTCGCCCAAAGTAGAAGACACGTTGGAAATAATAGCACTCAATTTTTCAGCATACGGACGCATTTGAGTAATAGCATCTTGCGCGCGTTTTAATTTCGCGGCAGATACCATCTTCATGGCCGATGTAATTTGTCTTGTGCTCTGAACAGATGTTATTCTGCTTCTAACGTCCTTTAAATTTGGCATTATACAGTCGTATTAAGCTTTGTACTTAGAAGCAACTTCTGCAGCTGCTTTTTCTATTACAGATGTTAGTTCTTCAGTGTATTTTCCTGCTTTAAGCAAGTCTAAAGTGTCGCGGTGATTGCTTTCCATTAACGTTAAGAAATCAGCTTCGAATGCTTTAACCTTGTTTACAGGTACGCTGTTCAACAATCCTTTGGTACCACAGTATATGATAGCAATTTGGTGTTCAACAGATTGTGGACTACTTTGCTTTTGCTTCAATATTTCCACGTTACGCATACCTTTATCTAGTACAGATTTAGTAGCAGCATCTAGGTCAGAACCAAATTTAGCAAATGCTTCAAGTTCACGGTATTGAGCTTGATCAAGCTTCAAAGTACCAGCAACTTTTTTCATTGACTTAATTTGTGCGGCACCACCTACACGAGATACCGAAATACCTACGTTAATTGCTGGACGTACACCTGCTAAGAACAAGTTGTTTTCTAAGAATATCTGACCATCTGTAATAGAAATTACGTTGGTTGGGATATAAGCAGAAACGTCACCCGCTTGTGTTTCAATAATTGGAAGTGCTGTAAGAGATCCACCACCTTTAACTTTGTCTTTCAAAGAAGCAGGAAGGTCATTCATTTCAGCTGCAATGCTATCTACTTCGATCACTTTTGCTGCTCTTTCAAGTAGTCTAGAGTGTAAGTAAAATACATCACCTGGGTATGCTTCACGCCCTGGAGGTCTTCTCAATAGTAGAGAAACTTCACGGTAAGCTACCGCTTGTTTTGATAAATCATCAAATACGATCAAAGCTGGACGACCAGTATCACGGAAGTACTCACCAATAGCAGCACCAGTAAATGGAGCATAAACTTGCATTGGAGCAGTTTCTGATGCGTTAGCAGCTACAACAGTTGTGTAAGCCATTGCACCAGCATCTTCTAGTGTTTTAACAATGTTTGCTACTGTAGAACCTTTTTGTCCGATAGCAACATATATACAATAAACTGGGTTACCTGCATCGTAAAATTCTTTTTGGTTGATGATGGTATCCAACGCTACGGTTGTTTTACCAGTTTGACGGTCACCAATGATCAACTCACGTTGTCCACGACCAATTGGAATCATTGCATCAACGGCTTTAACACCAGTTTGCAATGGCTCAGCAACAGGCTGACGGAAAACAACACCAGGAGCTTTACGTTCCAAAGGCATTTCAAAAGTCTCACCTTGTATAGGACCTTTACCATCGATAGGATTACCAAGTGTATCAACTACACGACCAAGAATACCTTCACCAACTTGAAGAGATGCAATGGTATTGGTACGTTTTACGGTATCACCTTCTTTTAGATTGTTTGATTTACCTAATAATACGGCTCCTACGTTATCTTCTTCTAAGTTTAGCGCGATGCCTTGTAGGCCGTTGCCAAAGTCGATAAGTTCACCAGACTGTACGCCTGATAATCCGTGGATACGTGCTATACCATCTCCTACTTGAAGTATAGAACCTACTTCTTGTAAGTCTGCAGCGTTCTTAAAACCTGAAAGCTGTTCTCTTAGTATGTTTGATACCTCTGCTGGGTTAACTTCTGCCATTGTTTTGGTCTTTAGGTATTACTACTTTGATTGAAATTCTGTTTTTAATCTTTTTAATGAAGACAATATGCTACTGTCTATTTGGTTGTCGCCTATTCTGGCTACAAACCCACCGATTAGATCGGGGTTGATGCTTTCTTCAACTTCTATGGTAGCTCCTGCTGGGGCTAGTTTGGTTGAAATGGCATCGATATTTGTTTTGTCAAGCTTTACAGCGCTCTCAACATAAAGCTTAACAATGTTGTTGGCTTTTCTGTATGCATCTTCAAAGCTATTGGCAATAGCTAATAGAATGTTGGCTCTGTTTTTAACCGATACAAACGCTAAGAAATCGATAGTAATATCGTTTAACTTACCTGCAAATATGGTTTTTAGTATTTCCGCTTTTTTCTCACCAGTAATAACTGGACTAGACAAAAACATGTCCATTTCCTGGTTGCCTTCTATGCTAAGCTTTAAGCTTTTCATGTCGGCTAAAACAGCATCAGCAGCAGATTTCTCTGTTGCTAAATCCAATAATGAAATGGCGTAACGTACTGCGGCTTTACTGTTTTTCATCTTTGTTTTAGTTTAAAGATAATTCAGCTACCAATGTGTTAGCTAATTCTTTTTGCTTGCTATCAGCGCTCAATTCTTGTTTCAAAAGCTTTTCAGCAATTTCAATAGAAAGGGAAGCAACTTGAGTTTTGATTTCAGATACTGCTGCGTTTTTCTGTGCAATTATTTCTGCTTGAGCTTTAGCGATAATTTTATCTGCTTCTGCTTGTGCATTGCCTTTAGCTTCAGCTACAATAGCATCATGCGACTGTTTTGCAGTACGCAATAATTCGTCGCGTTGCTCATAAGCATCTTTAAGTAATTGCTCATTAGACGATTGCAATGAAGCCATTTCTTCTTTTGCTTTTTCAGCAGAGTTTAAGGCATTGTTGATGCTTTCTTCTCTACTTTTTACAGCGGTAAGAATTGGTGTCCAAGCAAACTTTTTTAGTAATACTAAAAGAATGAGGAAAACGACTAAGGTCCAAAATACTAGACCAATGGCTGGTTTAATTAATTCCATAATGAGTTTAAAATTACAAACAAAATAAAAGCTCCCTGGGCAATCCCCAAGGGAGCTCTAATTTTTCTTACCCGTTTACCAAGAAAGATACTACTACACCAAATAGTGCAGCACCTTCGATCAAGGCAGCGGCGATAATCATTGCAGTTTGGATTTTTGATGCTGCTTCTGGTTGGCGAGCTATCGCTTCCATTGCTGATCCACCTACTTTTCCAATACCGATTCCAGCCCCTATTACGGCTAAACCTGCTCCTACTGCTGCTAACGTTCCAGTCATGATTTTGTTTTTTTTGTTGTTTGTTATTTAACGTTGTGGTTTAGTGTGCGTGGTCGTGTTCTTCTACGGCCATTCCAATAAACAATGCTGATAATAATGTGAAAATATATGCTTGTAGTGCTGCTACCAATAATTCAAGTACGTTCATGAAAAGTGCAAACGGTACAGATAATCCTGCCCAAGCTGCGTTTTCAAAAATGAAGATCAAAGATATCAATGATAAGATAATAATGTGACCTGCTGTTATGTTGGCAAACAAACGAATCATCAAAGCGAATGGCTTAGACAATACACCTATGAATTCAACTACTGGCATCAATGGAATTGGATATTTCAACCACCATGGAACTCCTGGGGTATTGAAGATATGTTTCCAGTAATCTTTGTTACCATTTACATTGGTAATAACCATAGTAATAGCTGCCAATACCATAGTTAATGCTATGTTACCAGTAAGGTTGGCGCTACCAGGGAAAATTGGAATAAGACCTAAAAGGTTGTTGATCCAGATAAAGAAGAATACCGATAATAAGTAAGGTAAAAACTTAGCATATTTCTTTTCTCCAATGTTTGGACGTGCTATTTCATCGCGTACAAAAACAATAAGTGGTTCCATAAAAGAAGCTAATCCTTTAGGAGCTACATTACCTTCGCGTTTGTAGAATCGAGCTACAGATGTGAAGATCAACAACATCAATGATGCTGAGAATAATAATGCAAATACGTTTTTAGTAATAGAAAAATCTAATGGTTTGTCATTGGTTGCATGGTGCTCCTCATCGTAATTAAGTGTACCATCAGCATTGGCTAAGTAAATTTTATTGTGCTCCAACACGTAAGTGTTTTCGCCTTTTACTACAGCTTCTTCACCATGGTGAAATGCACTTGACATAAATACATCTACACCATTGTTTTCAGTGTAAAGTATAACTGGTAGTGGAATTGTAACAGAAGAATGTCCTTCGCCCCATAAATGAAAGCCGTGGCTATCTGAAATATGGTGAAGAATCATTTCGGCAGGATTGAAGGCCTTTTCTTCATGACTGCCATGCTCAGTTTCTGCAGAATGATCTTGTGCAGTAGCTACAGTTGTTGAAAATGCAGCTAACAAAAAGCTAAGCGTTATATACTTTTTTATCGTAGAAATCATTGGTCTAGGTCCTTTCCAAAAATCGTTGCAAAAGTAGGAATATTAATTGCAATTGGAAGCTTGTTTTTATTTTTTCGTTTTGAGTTGTAAAATATTGCCTACTACTATGTAGTAAATACCTAGGCTTAAGATGCTTATGAGAAGAATTTTTTTCTCTGGATTTTTTGTAACTATCGGTACCAGTATCAATCCCATGACCATAAAAAACCTCAATCCTGAGAACGCTAACTGTAACATAGTAGCAGTTCCTTCAGAAAAATTGATTTTTTTAAGGAGAAGGAATATGCTTAGCTCATAAATAGTGAACAGAAAAGTGCCTGCATACAAATAGGGTACTACTACAGCATATACGTCTAAAAATTGAAGCCCAAATGCAACGAGTAAAGGCAAAAGCAATAAAATGTAAAGTTTGGTCACTTTTGATTTTTTATTACGCTACGAAGAGTTGTATATAATGCTAAACCAACTCCTGTAAAACTGAATGAAAGTGTTCCGACTTTGTATTTGTTTGGGTAATAATCGTCTATAAGAGTACCTAAATAAGTAAACACTCCTATAATAACCAGCATTTTTACTGCTAAGCCACTGTATTTGGCAAAAGCATTGGCTGCTCCCGACGAATTACTTTGCTTTGGCAAGTGGTGCGTTATGATCTGCTTTAGCAGAAAGTAAGTCTTTTACTTTTGCGCCCATAGAACAGTTACCTGTAAATATTGCACCTGGCTCGATAGCTAACTTCTTAGTAAGTATGTCTCCATTAAGATGTGCTGATGCTTTAAGAGAAAGCAATTCAGTAACAGTTATTTTACCGTTCAATTGACCTTCGATATCTGCGTTTGCGCAAATAACTTCACCTTCTATAATACCATTTGGTCCAACAACCAATCGTCCTTTAGTAGTAGTATGACCTTTAACATGTCCGTCGATGCGGATGTTGCTCTCAGATTTTATTTCACCGTCAATTACGGTACCTTCTACTATTCTATTTAATTTTTCTGGAGTGCTTGATTCGTTACGGGCCATGGTGTTTTTGCGTTTCTTATTTATGGAATTAAACATACTATGTTGTGCAATTCGCTTGCAAAGGTAAATATTATGATTTTAATGGATTACAAATTATAGGCTTTCTTGAAGAAGTCTTTGTATGCATCCACGTTTTTATTCTTAAAAAGCGTTATAAAATTCTTTGTAGTGATTGGAAAGTGCGCTAATTTTTTGTTGCCTACTTGTTTTAAGGCCGACCTTTTTTGGTCTTCTATCGCATTGTAGTATTTGTTACCCTGATCCACATCTTTAAATGTTTTGATTAAGATGATTTGATTTTGATTGTCAATAAAACTGTGATTTACACTCAACTTTGTTCCTTTAAAATAGATGTCGTTGAACAAGGCAATTTCATTTTTGAATGTATTGATGTCGAGATTCAAGGATTTTGGGCAAATGATAAGATAGTATTGACTACCATCAACTTTAGATTCGAATAAACTCTCGCTGGTTGAATCTGAAGCATTGTTGGCTGATAAAGTATTCGACGTTGGAGCAGCTTTAATGTTGAGTAAAGCGTCCAATCTTTTTTTCATTTCCTGTGCTGGTGGATATACATCTTCATTTGGAAAATTGGTAATGATAGACCCTAAATCTGCTAATAAGCGAGTAGTGTCGCGCATATTAGCTGCCAATCGAGCGGATAAGAACAAAACTTTACTCGCAATAGGATCCTGCAATGTGGTTCCTAATATGGAGTCAAGAGTCACTCTATTGGTACTGTCGTCTTGGTTGCGGTAGTTGAAATAGAGCTTGTCGTATATGCTTGCATCGGCTAGCTCTGCAGCAGCTTTTTCTTTTAGATAATTCGGGTTTTTAATGAGTTGTGCAAACTCTGAGTCAGGGTATTCATTCAGTATTAAATCTTCGTAGTAAAAGGAGTTGGATTTAGTATCAAAAGAGAAAAATTCTTTTCCTGCCTGGTTTTCTTTTTGCTTGTATAAACGATACAGTTGGTAGTATATGTTGAGTTTCAAACTGGTAGTATCATAGCGCGCCAAAAGATTTTCGTAAGCTTCAATCGAGTTATCGTAATCGGCAAAATTTTCTTTGTAGACAATACCGCTTTGAAACAAAGACATCATGGTTTGCCCTTCGAGTTGGGCTACATCTTGGTCATTTGTTGGTAAATCTTTGCTTAATTCGGCAACAGTAGGAACTGTTACTTGTGGTAATCCAGCAGGATTGTTAGACACATTATTGTTAGCTAAACCATTGGATTCGAATTTCGATTTCAGTCGCCAGTTGTCAACATTTGGTCTATCGCCCCAAACTTTTTTAAATTCTTTTAAACCGAGATTTCTTGTATTGTCATTGTAAAAGTACCAACTGCCTTTGTTTTTAGGTGTTTTGCTTTTTTGGGTGGCTTTTTTATCGGCTAATACTTGGGCGTCTTGGGCTTTTTTGATTTTATCACGGCGTATTTTATCCTGAACTCGTTTTAATTTTTTATCCCGTTCTGTATCGGAAAGTTTGTAGATAGAAATAAGGCTGTCGTTGCGCTCTATAATGTCGAGTTCTACAACCAAAATATCTAAGTTCTTAAGCAGTTTTTCAAGATTGTCTTTGTTTTTTCCTGAAGGAATGTAGGCTAGGGTACTATCGTAATACGTTTTTGCGTTTTGATAATCTTTTTCTCCGTAGTGATAATCAGCAATTCTATTGTATGATTTTGATTTTTGTTTGTCGTTACCAACACTATTTTCTACAGAGGCATGCAAGTAATCTAAGCCTTGCTGAAAATTCAATTCAGTCCACTCAATTTCGGCAAGGGCATAGTAGATCTGATCTAAGAAGTCGATGTTTTTTTCATCCTTCAACATGGCCAATAAGCGTTTTTTAACCGCGTATCCATCCACCTTGTTTTCTACACTTTTAGCTTGCATCATTACAGCTGCAAAAGCCAATTCGTAGTTATTACTTTTTTTGCTTACCTCAGCCAAAATCGGAATGGCTTTGTCGCCATCGCCTGATAAATTGTACAGTTGAGCCAGTAAATATTTTAATCGAAGTTCTTCTTTTTTCTTTTTTTCAAGCGCAATAGCATCTTCAACATCTATAGCTGCTGCTTTATAATTTTCTTGATGAATAAAAAACTGAGCATTTGTTTTTTCTAAACTCAGCTGCTCTTTTCTTTTTAAATCTTCAAGTTTATTCAACTCAGCCAAATAAATACCTGCTTCTCGTACTCCTCCCGATTTTAACAAAGAACGAATCAACCAACTGTAGTGGTAAGCAATGCCTTTTCGTTTGGGGTATTTTTTTGTTGTGTACTTAAGTACTTCTATTGCCTTGTCGTAATCTTGTTTGTAATAATGAGCTCTCGCGACACAGAGGTAGTTTTCATCTACCCATTTGTTGAATTCTTCACCTCGAATTTCAATACTATGATCGACAATTACTTGCGTAGATTTTTCAATAGCCTTGTCCATTGCAGGATATAGACTCGAAGCATTGTCGTCAGTATTCAGAAAAATGCTCAATAAAGTGTCGTAATCTACTGTTTGGTTTGCAGCATATTCTTGAATGCTTTCTTTTATAGCTATCCTAGAATTGTAGTAGCCATTGTAGCGAGCGGTGGTATTATGATACGTTCGATTCAATAAAGCACTGTTCTTGTTAGAACAAGCTGCAAGGAGTAAAACCGATAAGACGATGTAAAATATTTGCTTCAAAATAACGCTGAAAAATGCCGTTGACTGCTATTAACCAACAAATAACCGAAATATTTTACAATGGCTTTGAATAAAATGCGAGTTCAAATGCTACTTTTGTTGTAATAAGTATGTTAAAGGTAAAATCAGAAAAAAGAAAACGATTAGTACATCGGCTAAAAAACCAGTATAGGTTAAGTATTTTGAACAGTGCTACCTATGAGGAAAAGTTGAACTATGAACTTACGCCTATCAATGTAATTGTTGCTTCTGTGGCTACCTTTATTACGCTTGGTTTCGCCTTCATTAGTCTGGTTGTATTTACTCCTTTGAAAGAATTTATTCCAGGATTTACCGATTCTGAAATTAGAGCCAGTGCATATCAAAATGCTCTATTGGTTGATAGTTTGGGGGAAGAATTAAGATTGAAGAGCAATTATGTAAATAGTTTGAGGGCTATTTTGCGAAACGAAAGCGAAAGCATTGACGATATTGAGGAGAACAGAGAAGAATCCAAGTATCAAGATATAGATCTTTCGATTAGTGAGGAAGATTCATTATTCCGATTACAATACGAAGAACAAGAGGCTTTTAATGTAGGCGAAGAAACACCCGCAGTTGCGACAGGTATGTCGGTCTTCGATTTGAACTTTTTTATTCCGGTAAAAGGTTACATAACCAGTCGATTTAGCTTAAAAGAAAAACATTTTGGTGTCGATATTGTTGCTCCAAGAAATGAAGTTGTAAAAGCCATAGCCAAAGGGACGGTTATTCAATCATCATGGACATCTGAAAGCGGAAATGTTTTAGGCATACAGCACAATAACAATTTGGTGAGTTTTTACAAGCACAATTCGGTTTTACTAAAAAAGGTAGGCGAAACGGTAGAAGCAGGCGAATCCATAGCTGTATTAGGTAATACTGGAGAAGAAACAACAGGGCCTCATGTGCATTTTGAACTGTGGCGAAATGGTATAGCCTTAGACCCTGAACAGTTTATTGTTTTTGAATAAAACTATGGGATTAAAAAAAATCGGAGCCAAGTTATTGTCCAAATTGGTTTACCCCAAGTTGTTGCAAGATAATATCCAAGCCGAAAAAAGTCAGCATAAAGTATTGATGAAACTTATCCAAGAGGCAAAGAATACGGCTTTTGGAAAAGATCATAAATTTCAAAATATTACCGATTCTAAATCATTTGCTGAACATGTTCCTGTTCGCGAATACGAGGCATTAAAACCTTATATCGAGAGAATAAAAGAAGGTGAGAGCGATGTCTTATGGAAAGGGAAGCCAATTTATTTTGCTAAAACTTCGGGTACTACATCTGGCGCTAAATACATTCCTTTAACTAAGGAGTCTATGCCGAGTCATATCAGTGCGGCAAAAAATGCCCTTTTAGCCTATATATACAACGGGGGTGATGCTTCTTTTGTAGATGGGAAAATGATTTTCTTACAAGGAAGTCCAATTATCGATACAAAGAATGGAATTGGTATCGGACGCTTAAGTGGAATTGTAGCGCATTATGTGCCCAAGTATTTGCAAACCAATAGAATGCCTTCTTGGGATGTAAATTGCATCGATGCATGGGAAGAGAAAGTCGAAGCCATTGCCAAAGAAACAAGTGGTGAAGATTTACGGTTAATATCGGGTATACCACCTTGGGTTAAAATGTATTTTGAAAAGTTATTGGAAATCAACAATACGGATCAAATCAAGAAGATATTCAAGAATTTTTCTTTGTTCGTATATGGCGGTGTAAATTTTGAGCCATACAGAAATACTATCGAAACACTCGTTGGGAAAAAAGTAGATAGTGTAGAATTGTTTCCAGCTTCTGAAGGATTTTTCGCCTTTCAAGATCAATTAAATTCTAGAGGAATGTTGCTGAATGTTAATTCAGGAATGTATTTTGAATTTATTCCGCAAAGCGATTGGCATAAGGAAAACCCGAAACGATTGACCATTGGGGAAGTCGAAGTTGGCGAAAATTATTCTCTAATTGTTAGTTCTAACGCCGGTTTGTGGGGTTATAGCATAGGCGATGTGGTTCAGTTTTTAGAGCTTAAGCCTTATAGAATCATTGTTTCAGGTCGTATAAAACATTATACAAGCGCATTTGGCGAGCATGTTATAGCTAGCGAAGTTGAAAAAGCAATGTCTGAAGCCCTAAAAGGAACCGATATTGAGATTGTCGATTTTACGGTTTCACCATTGGTGAGCGAGGTGAAAGGAGATTCTAGACATCAATGGTTTGTAGAGTTTCAAAATGCCCCAAAAGATTTGAAACTATTTTCAGAAAAATTACAAAATGGCATGCTTCAGCAAAATATTTATTATGCTGATTTGATAAAAGGAAAAGTTCTAACGGATTTGGAGGTTATTCCATTAAAAAAAGGAACGTTTAATGCCGTGATGAAAGCAGAAGGCAAATTGGGAGGTCAAAATAAAGGCCCGCGTTTGTCAAATAATTGCATCTTTTCGGAAAAACTATCAGAACAATCGAGAAAATAGATAATTTCGACAAAAAAGATTTTAACAAACTGACTTAATAATATATTTTCGTTTACTTACACGGCAGAACCTACCTGATTTCTACACTTTCTTTACATTATCAACAATAGTTGATAAATAAGCAAGTTTAATTTTTTAGGTTTGCACTGCAGTGCTTAAACGCATAAAGACACACCTATGTTTAGCTTATTTAAAAAAATAACATTTGTTTGGGCCTTAATAGGACTAGCATTTTCGGCTAATGCACAAAGCATTTACGCTGACCAACAAACCAACTCTTCGACAGCGCTTTGTCTGGCTTGTGCTGTTACTGATCCAGATTTTGCTGTGGACGGTGACGAGTCAACGGCTTCTAGTATTGCAACTACCCTTTCATTACTTGGAGGAACCATTGAGCAGACACTTATCTTTCCTGTAACAGGTAACGCTGGTGATACTGTGGAAATAATGCTTGAGAGTTCTGAAGCCTTGTTGGATATCAATTTATTGGGTAATGTTCAAGTTCAGTCATTTTTAGGCGCTACAGCCAATGGCGACGTTAAAGACGCTGGAATAACTTCTGTTTCTGTTTTAGGAGCAAGAAAGTTTTTGTTCACATTCAATCCTGGCGCTAGTTACGATAGAGTAAGTATTCAATTAAGTGGTGGTGTTGTTGGTCTTTTAGGATCATTGAATGTTTATTACGCTCGTATCTATCACGAAAATCCATTTACGGGTCTAACATCTTGTAACACACCAGATGCAGTTTCTTCTACAGTTAATTGTCCATTACTTGGTTTATTGCTTCCATTATGTGAGGTAGATAACCCACAGGCAATCATGACGCCAAACCCAAGCGATTATGCAACAATTAAATTGCAAGCTGATTTAACAGCAACGGGTGGTATAGGAGCTAGCTACAATACACCTGCATGTGCAACAGATTCTGTTTCTATAATTCTTGAAAGACCAGGTTCTTTAATAAACGCAAACCTTTTAGGAAGTTCTATAACTTTTTCTACATATTTAAACGGTACAGTTAATTCAACTGAACAATTGTTGGCTGAAAACTTATCAGTTGTTTCTGGTGCTAGTATTTACCAATACATGTTCAATCCAGGGGTTGAGTTTGATTCGGTATCGGTTGACATGAATGCAGGGTTATTAGGATTGTTAACTACACTTAGAGTTTACAATGTATGCTTGCTTCGTAAATTGCCACCAATGCCAGATCCAGTGTTAGGATCTTCTACACGTGCATGTTACGATGGCGATTTAACAATTAACTTCCAAGTTCCTGCAGGCGATAACATTCGTGTTTACTCTGAAAGAACAAGAACTACCGCTCCAATTTATTCTGGTCCAAGCCCATTTGTTGCAACCAATTTGTTGATGGATACCACTTTCTACGTGGAATCATTTAACCCAGGAATAGGATGTGCTTCTGAAGCTATCGATTCTATTTTCATAGATGTTTTAGATCCTGTACAACCTGCTATTGTTGAAGACTTAGTAGTTTGCTACAATACTTCAGCTCGTATAGCTCCATTACCAGGTGGTAGCATCTTTGCATTCCATGCAGATTCAAATGCAGCGGCAGTATTTACAGGTGGAGCTTTCATTACTGCTCCTATCAAAAACGATACAACTTTCTTCATTAAGAACACAATCGATAACTTCTGTTTTGAAGATTACTTCCATACTTTGAATGTTACATTACTTGAAGAACCACAAGTAGCAAGTACAGTAGATACTATTGGAATTTGCGAAGGTGGTACAGATCCAATACCAGTTTTTGTAACCAACGAATCGGTAACTGGTGTAACCATTACGTATTCTGTATACAATAGAGATACTGTATTGTTAACAACATTCAATTATCCTGATACGGCTTTCATTCCTCGTTCAGATATCAATGCAGTCATTGCTGGAGATATCGATACACTTATTGTAGATGCAACTTCAGGTACATGTCGTGAAAGTGCTAACAAGCAAACTTTAATAGTAAAAGTTGTTGACCCACTTTCTGTAGCAACTCCACAAGTGGATACAACTATAGTATGTAACACCGATTCTGCTGTTGTGAAAATAAATACAACTCTTAGAGGATTTACATACAATTGGTATACTGATTCTATTGGTGGAACAATTGCTTACTCTGGAGATTCAATTTTTGTGTCAGGACTTACAGATACACTTCGTTTGTATGTTGAATCAAGTTTTGGTGCTTGTCAATCTCAGTCTAGAGGCGAAGCTGTTATTATTCCTTTAAGTGCAACCAACAATAACTTTACTGCTTTAGATAGAAATATCTGTATCGGTGATAGTACATTGTTAATTGCAACAAATGATGCAGGGTTTGATGTAACATGGTACGATGCTGCTGTAGACGGTAATGTTATTGTTAATAATGATTCATTGCAAACAACGGTATTAACTTCAGATACAATTTTCTACATCGAAGCAAGCCCATTGAATTGTGCGAGCGCTAGTCGTTTCCCAGTTTCAGTTACTCGTTCTGCAAAGCCTACAATTTCAGTAGACAAAGATCAATACTATGTATGTAGTGGTGATGATGTTGCTTTAACAGCTATTCCAAGTGCTGGTAGTACTGTTTCTTGGTGGACATTATCTGCATCAGGAACAATGGTTTCTGTAGATAACCCATTCAACTTCGATGCGTCTGTACTTCCAGCAAATTCAAGCTTTACATTCTACGCTCAAGCTGACAACGATATGTGTCCTTCATTGGATCGCGCAGCTGTAGTTGTAAGCAATGTTGACGGAAGTGCTCAACCATTTATATCGGCTTCAACTCCTATATGTAAAGGTGAAAATGCCATGTTGGTTGCTTCATCTCCAAATGTTGTAGGTGTTCAATATTCTTGGTGGACTGCTTCAACAGGTGGTGTGCAATTAGCATTAAGTGATATTTACAATACAGGTGAAATTCAAATTGATCAAACCGTTTATGCTCAAATAGAGTTTGGTGATTCAGTTTGTATGAATGCTGGTCGTCGTGCTCAATTAATCGAAACACTTCCAGTATTGGATATGCCTGCAAATGTTAGATGTACAAATACAGAAGGAAACTCAGTTTCTTTTGCTTGGGATGCAGTAACAGGTGCCTTAGAATACGAATACGATTACACAATCGAAGACGGTGCTTCTGGGGTATTAAGAACTACAGCAACTTCAATCGATTTTACAGGATTGGCTGATGGAACTACTGTTACTATTTTAGTAAGAGCCATTGGTACTTTGCCATGTCAAACTAGTCAACCTGGTTATGCTAGCTGTACTGCTGGTTGTCCAATCAACAATTCACGTTTGAATCAATTCGAATATGTGATTTGCCAAAATGAGCAAGCTGAAATCATTATTGAATTAGACCAAACAATGGATCCGGTTGTATTGGCAAACTTCCAAATTGGAATTATTGGTCAAGCTGGAACTTCTCAAAAATTGAGATACATCTATCCAGATGATTTTGCAAACACACCAGATTTGTCAAATCCATTAGGAACTTCAGTAATTGATTCGATTCAATTCTACATTGCTTACCCTTCTGAAGAAGGATGTGATTCATTGGTAATTCCTACACGAGTTGTGATCAACACAATTCCTGATATAGATCCAGTTACAGCTATTACAGTTGTTGCATTGGTTCCTGCTACAGTTGGTCAAATAGTTGATGAATTCCAATTTAGCAGCAATGTACCAGGAGGTTTAGATTTGCTTTGGGACTTTGGTGATGGTACAACATCTACAGATATGAATCCGAAGCACAAATTTGCCGTAAGCGATAACCCTTACCGTGTAACATTAAGTGTAACTAATTCATTTGGATGTGCTTCAACCGTTGCATATTTCAGAGACATTATTGTTACTTCAGTGCCAGATGTATTTATTCCTAATACATTTACACCAAACGGAGATGGTAAAAACGACGGATTTAGAATATTCGGAGAAGGCATTACTTTAGATAAGTTAACCATATTCAATGTTTACGGAAATGTTGTTTTTGAATCTGAGGATATCTCGGAAGCATGGGATGGTGAGTACAACGGGAAACCAGTACAAGGTGGAACGTATTACTACACTGCTACCATCAAAGATTTCATAGGATTATCTTATGATAAGGAAGGTTCATTTACCGTAATAAGAAAGTAATAGATAACGCAAAAACTAAATTATGAAGCGTATTATAACAGCGATAGTAGTACTACTGTCGGTTTCAGTATTCGCACAAGACGCGCACTTTTCGCAATACTTCTCTTCTGCGTTATATACCAATCCAGCCCTTACTGGTCAAATAAATGGCAATTTTAGAGTAGGAGGTATATACCGTACACAGTGGAATGCAAATGGAGACGCTTATACATCGGCATCTGTTTCTGCAGATACACGATTGGATAACGGATTCGGTGTGGGTGTAGCTGTAACAGATTTGATTACAGGTGATATCAACTACAGCAATATCAATTTTGTATTGTCAGGTTCGTATGACTTAGCAGCTAAAACCAAAAGTACAAACCACTTAGTGTTTGGTCTTCAGTTAGGCTTTATCAATCGCTCTATCAACGATGGTAGCGTTACCGTTCCAGATCAATGGGTTCCAGGCTTTGGAGCAGTTAACCCTGTAAACGAAGACTTCGGAAGTTTAAACTCAACTACGCCAGATGCAAACTTTGGTGTATTATGGTTCAATGGTAAATCATCACTAAAATGGACACCATTTGTTGGAGCGTCTGTATTCCACTTGATTCCTGTGGATGATTCATTCAATCAAGACGAAAAATTACCAATGCGTTTCCAAGTACATGGTGGTGCACGTTATAGAACAAACTCTAACATCGACATAACTCCTCACGGTAGCATTATGTATCAAAAAGGTGCATACAATGGAATATTTGGAGCAAATGTTAGTTACGGTCTTATTGATACAAAACTTCGCTTAGAAGGTGGTTTAGCTTACCGTTTGAACGATGCTTTGGTTCCTTATGCAGGTGTTATTTATGAAGACTTCCAATTTGGTGTTACTTATGATGGTAACTTATCAGGATTGTCTGAAATCGGTAGAAGAAAGAGTGCTTTAGAATTCTCTTTGATTTATACCAATAGAAAAAATTCGTACCAACAAAAATACATCTGTCCTAGACTTTAAAAAATTGCAATGATGATCAAACCAAAATTTCCTCATTTTTTAATTGCTCTTTGTCTAATAGTTGGACAATTGGCAAGTGCTCAAAGCTTTAAAAGCAGCCTTGAAATAGCGGACGATGCTTATGGTATTGGAAACTATTACACAGCGCAAGAGTATTACTTAAAAGTATTTGAAGAACTAAAAGAGCCTGAAACTGTAGCATATCCTTATGGAACGCCAGCAGCGGTTAAAAAGAACGAAGAATTTGATACTTACAAGTACGTTATGCAACGTCTTGCATTAAGTTATTTCAAATACCGTGATTACCCAAATGCTGAAATTTGGTACGCTAAAATCAATTCACTACAAGAGTTTGTTGACATCGATAACATGATCAACTATGGAGTTTGTTTACGCGCCAATGAAAAATTCGATGCAGCGGTTTTAGAATTCAAAAAAGCTAAATCAAAACACAAAGCTCAATACGTTAAAACAGACGAAGGAAAATTAGTTGAAATGGAAGAAACAAAAGCTGTTTCTGAAATGATTGATTTTCATTTAAAATGTGCTGAATTTGCTATCAATGCAATGAAAGTAAGTTCTTCTGTTGTTCCAGAAATATTAGATACCATTGCTTTGAACACTAAAGATGCTTCAAACTATGCAGGTACATTAATGGACATGGAACGTATGATGTTTACTACAACACGTTATGTAAACAAAAACCCTACGTCTAAGAATAAAGGAGCTTGGCAAAACACGATCATGACATACAACCTTATCGATTCTTCAATGAAGAAAATCGAATTTGGTTTTGGTTTGGATCGTCAAGCAGCAGCTCCAAGTATTACAGCTAAAGGCGATATGTTGTTTATTACATCTTGGAGTACTGAAACAGAAACTCCTGTGTATGAAGTATTCATGTCTCGTCCATTGAACGATAGTATTTGGGAAGCACCAAAAAAATTGAATGATATCGTTAACCTACCTGGTACTAATGCAAAACATGGTTTTGTAACAAGAGATGGTTCAGGACTTTACTTTTCTAGTGATAGAAAAGAAGGTCTAGGTGGTTTTGATGTGTATTTCGTTCGATTGAATGAAGAAGGTCAACCATACGGAAGAGCCGTTAATTTAGGACCAAACATCAACTCTAAAGGTAATGATGAAGCTCCATTCTACGATCAATTAACTAAAACACTTTACTTCTCTACTGATGGTAGAATAGGTATGGGTGGATTGGATGTATTTACATCTGAAAGACAAGAAAGCAATTGGACTCCTGCAGCTAACATGGGTTACCCTGTAAACAGCAGTAAAGACGATAGTTACTTTGTTGTAACTGATAACGATAACATTGGTTACATGTCTTCTGATAGAGGCAATACTTGTTGCTACAAACTGTACACTTTCGAAGTAGCTTATTACTTTGCTGGTGGTACTGTATTGGATGCAGTTGACGATGCTTTGTTAGAAAATGTACGCGTTACATTATTGGATAGTACAGGTAAAAATGAAGTAGCTGTAGCTTATACAGATGATATGGGTTACTACGCATTGCCTATCGTTAAAGGTCAAGATTACAAAGTAGAATACAGCAAAGAAAACTTCTTAGACGATGAGCAAGTGTTTGCTGCTGTAAACCTTAGAGCAAATGATACGCTACCATTGCCTACTATAAGCTTAATTACAACAGAAATAGGTAGAGCTGTAAATCTTGAGAACGTATTTTATGACTTTGGTAAAGCAACTTTGCGTCCAGAATCTAAAGTGGTTATTTTGAAATTGGTTAAACAACTGAAAAAATACCCGTATTTGGTTATGGAAATTGGATCTCACACAGATAATGTTGGTAGCGATGCAGCCAACATTCGTTTGTCAAATGCACGTTCTCAATCGGTAGTTGATTTCATGATTTCTTCAGGTATTCCGGAAGACATGATTGTAGCTAGAGGATATGGTGAAAGCGTACCAAAAGTATCTAACGAAAATCCTGATGGATCTGATAACCCGGCTAACCGCCAAATTAACAGACGTACAGAATTCAAGGTTTTGGAGTATAGATTTGACAAAAAATAAAATTATATAACCCCTAATACGTTAAAGCCCTGATGATTCATCGGGGCTTTTTGTTTATGAGAATATTTCTTTTCCTTCTTCTCGCTGTACAAGTCTGTCAAGGTCAATTGCGCTTTGAAGAAAGAGTACATGATTTTGGCCTTATTCAAGGTGACGACAAACGCTATACCGACTTTGTTGCAGTGAACGATGGAAAAAAGCCTATCAACATTTTGCGGGTTGATAATTTTAGAGACAGAGAAGTTCAATCGCTTATTTCTAAAGTGTACCTACTCCCTGGTGAAAAAGCTTACATACGTGTTCAGATAAACCCTTTGAAAGAGGGGCGTTTCTCCAAAGATTTAGCTGTTTATACTACTTACAATAACAAAACCATAAAGCTTACGGTAAAAGGGAACACCAAAAACTTGGCAGATTTACAACGTCAGAGTTGCCCAGATTTCAATGACAACAGAAACAGCGCTCAAAAAGCTTCGTTTAAGAGCATTATACTTGTTGAAGACGCCATAACAGGTGAACCCATTAAAAAAGCCAAAGTCGAGCTTATACAAAGCAATTATGGGTTAGAAACAAAAGAGTTTACTTCCAGCAATGGAGAATGTACGGTGCAGCTTAATCCGGGATTGATACAAAGCCAAATATCTGCCGATGGATACGAGACGATAAACGCACCTATGGTGGTAAAACGTTCGGATGCATTTCATAGAATTAAACTGATGCCTTTGAACAGTAAATCGGCAGAAACTGAAAACACGTTCGCTCAGAATGTCTCAGGCAATCAAAATGAAACAATGCAAAATCCTTATGAAAATGAGGGCAAAAATGTAGATGACGATTACGAATCAAAAAAATCAGATGAAAGTAATGCGACTAATGTAGATGAACGTGACATACAATCAAAGTTTGATTCTGATACAAGTAATCCATACGATGAGGATAAAAAAACAGTTAGTAAGCTTCCAAAAGAAAACAAGCAAGAAGTTGTTAATGATGAAGTACATGCAAACCCTGTTGATGAAAATATAAGTACTTCTAAATTTGAAACCGATCCAATAAACCCTTACGATTTTGAAGAAAAATCGGTGGATGCTTTGCCAGTTGAAGAGATAGATACCAGTAAAACGATAGTTGAAAAAAGTGAAGACGAGCCTCAACTTCCAGATGTTGAAGAAAAGTCAATGCAAAATAAATTTGATTCAAATGTAATAGTAGAAGAATCTAACGAATCAAATAAAGAATCTGAAGCATTCAATCCTTATGACGATGAAGTTAAAACAGTTGCAAACATTGCTCCTCAACATGATACGATACCAAAGGTAGAGGTAGTTGAATCTGTAGCGACCAATAAATTTGATACTGAAATAACCGACGATGAAATTGTGGTTAGCGATGATGTTACCGAAAGTACTACGTCTAATGAATCCATTATCATTGAAGAAAAAACGTCTGAATCAAAATTTGATGCCGTTGATGAAACAGTAGAAACCGATAAATCTGAACCCGTTTTTGAAACGGAAGGTTTCGAAGAATCTAAATTCAAGGCCAATAATGTTGTATTTCTGATTGATAAATCCATTTCTATGCGAAATGAAGAAAAATTGGACATTACCAAAAAGGCGGTTATATATTTAATCAATCGATTTAGAAGCATTGACAATTTGGGTGTAGTGGTTTACGATACCGATGCTGAAGTGTTGATTCCTTCAGCATCAGGCGATGTAGTAAAAAATCAGATTAAAGACATTGAAAAACTAGAAGCTAGCGGAAAAACGTTCGGAGCTAAGGGTTTGCGTGAGGCTTATGAGATGGACTTGGCCAATTTTAAACCCAGCGGAGTTAACCAAATTTTCATAGTTACCGATGGAGGGTTTTCAGAAGATATTTCGAAGGTAGAGCGTGTTGCTAAACGTTGTGCCGCAAAAAACATCCGGTTGCATATTTTGGGTGTAAAGAACCAAAAATGGACAGAAAAAACATTTGAAGCGATGGCAGAAATATCTGGCGGGAGCTACATACATTTGTCGGATATTGCAAATGCAGAAGAATTGCTTTTCAACTTCATAAAATCGAATTCGAGTACAGAATGAGTGAAAAAAAAATTGGTGTTGCCATTTTAGGAAGCACAGGATCTATAGGTACGCAGGCACTTGATGTTATAAGATTGCATCCCGAGCAATATTCTGTTGAGCTTTTGGCCGCAGGCAAAAATTATAAACTATTGGCCGAACAAGCCATAGAGTTCAATGCTAACGCAGTTGTAATTGATTGCCCAATTGGCTTCGAAAAAATATCCGACGATTTATGGAACAAAGGCATCAAGTGTTACCAGGGCAGTAAAACCTTGGAAGATTTGGTAAGCATGACCGATATAGATACGGTACTTACATCCATGGTAGGTGCAGCTGGTTTATTGCCCACCATTGCCGCCATTAAGGCCAAAAAAAATATAGCCTTAGCCAACAAAGAAACACTAGTAGTTGCTGGTGATATCATTACCCAGTTGGCTTTTGAGAATGGAGTGAATATTTATCCCGTTGATTCAGAGCATTCAGCCATTTTTCAGTGTTTGCCAGGTGAATGGGACAACGCCATTGAGAAAATAATCTTAACGGCATCGGGCGGACCATTTAGAGGCAAAGTTCGTAGCGAATTAGAAAACATTACCCTAGAACAAGCTCTCAAGCATCCAAACTGGTCAATGGGCAGTAAAATCACTATCGATAGTGCTACTCTAATGAACAAAGGATTGGAAGTGATTGAAGCCAAATGGTTGTTCAATTGCGGGCCAGAGAAAATAGATGTGGTTGTACACCCAGAAAGCATTGTACACTCATTAGTACAATTTACTGACGGATCGGTTAAAGCACAATTGGGATTACCCGATATGAAGTTGCCCATCCAGTATGCTTTACAATATCCGAAACGATTAGCAACCAATTGGCCAAGAATGGATTTGTCGCAAATAGGCACACTTAATTTCGAAAAACCCGATTTAGAGACCTTTACCAATCTGCAATTGGCATATAAAGCCTTAGAAGTTGGTGGTGACGCAGCCTGTGTTTTAAACGCAGTAAATGAGGTTACAGTAGCCGCTTTTTGCAACAAACGCATTAGCTTTACAGACATATTCGACATCAATAAAGATGTCTTTACTCGCCATAATGTTAAAAGCAATAATTCATTAGAAGATTATTTGCACATCGATAGCGAAACAAGAAGAATAACAGAAGAACTGATTAACAAACGATAATGGAAATATTAATTAAAGGTGGACAACTGCTTTTGTCACTGTCTATCTTAGTAGTACTGCACGAATTAGGTCATTTTATCCCAGCGAAATTATTCAAAACGCGTGTAGAAAAATTTTACCTCTTCTTTGATTGGAAATTCTCGCTATTCAAATTCACTAAAGGTGGAACTGAATACGGAATTGGTTGGTTGCCATTGGGTGGATACGTAAAGATCGCCGGAATGATAGACGAATCGATGGACAAAGAACAAATGAAGAAAGACCCAGAACCGTGGGAATTTCGTTCGAAACCAGCTTGGCAAAGACTTATCATCATGGTCGGTGGCGTAGTAGTCAACGTCATTCTTGCATTTTTCATTTACGCAGGTGTATTGTATACATGGGGTAGTGAAAAGTTGCCAATAATGAATGTACCACAAGGGTACGATTACAATTCTATGCTTCAAAATGAAGGATTGCAATCGGGCGATTACATTATGAAAGTGGGCGATCAAGACATGGTGTACTACTCCGATGTGCCAAAAGCTCTTTTGATTTCTTCTTATAAAAACATTGAAGTAAAAAGAGACAACGAAACAGTTGTATTGCCTATTTCCGAAAGTTTAAAAGATTCGTTGGTTTCATTAGGGAACAAAGCTTTTATCATGAAGCCCCATTTACCATACATAATCGAAACGGTAGAACCAGGATCGGCTGCTGAAAAGGCAGGCTTGGTAAAAGGCATGGAAGTATTGGCCTTCAATGAAATTCAAAAACCTACAGCACAAACAGTGGTAGAAATGCTTGCTGAAACGAAAGAAAGTGAAAACACGTTTGTAGTGCGCAATACATTTGGAAGTATCGATACCATCACACTTTCGGCAAATAGTGAATCTGGATTGTATGGCTTGTTGGCTAAAAATCCATCAACGATGTATACTACAGAAATTAGAGAGTATACACTAGGCGAATCATTTCCAGCAGGTATAGCTATGGCAGGTCAAAGCCTAAGCAATTATGTAAAAAGTATTCCTTTATTATTTTCAAAAGCAGGTGTAAAACAAATTGGTGGCTTTGCATCTATTGGTTCATTGTTTAGTCCAACTTGGGATTGGGAATCATTTTGGAGAATGACAGCATTTATATCAATCATTTTGGCTGTAATGAACATTTTACCGATTCCAGCGCTAGATGGTGGGCATGTAGTTTTTCTTGTTGGGGAAATGATTACAGGTAAAAAACCAGGAGAAAAAACGCTAGAGTACGCGCAGATTGCCGGTTTGGTGATAATTGGAGCCTTATTTATTTTTGCCAATGCCAACGACCTCGTGAAGTTTGTTTTTTAATTTAAATTAGGCTCAAATTTCATTATGCAGGGCCTAGATACATTTAGCTTGATAATTGCCGCTTCGGGGGTAATTATTTTGTCGTATTTCTTTAATATTCTTTCAAAGAAAACGAACATCCCTTCCGTGCTTATGCTTATAGCATTGGGAGTGATAGCTAAACTCGTTACCGGTTGGGATGGCACCAAGTTCATGAGTATTTTAGAAGTACTCGGAAACGTGGGACTTATCATGATTGTTTTGGAAGCGGCTCTAGACCTTCAACTTAAAAAAGAGAAGTGGCCAATCATTTGGAAATCGTTTGCAGTTGCTTTAATAGGCCTTATTGGTAGTACCTTTTTTATCGCCATGGTACTTAGTTTCTTTTTGGAGCTCGATACCAAACTCAGTGTTATTTATGCCGTACCATTAGGCATCATGTCTTCGGCTATCATCATACCTTCTGTTGCTGGATTGATTGAAGAAAAGCGCGAATTCATGATTTACGAAAGTACGTTCTCAGACATTTTGGGGATTATGCTTTTCTACTTCATTTTAGGAAATCACGACAATACCAATACACAAAGCATCGTGTTTGATGTTACTAGTAACATAGCTGTAACCATCATTCTTAGTATCGTTTTGAGTTATGCCTTGGTGTTTGTTTTCCAAAAAATCAAAACTCAGGTTAAGCTGTTCTTACTTATATCAATCTTAACTTTACTGTATGCGGTGGGTAAAAAATTCCACCTTTCTAGTTTGGTAATCGTACTGATATTTGGGTTGGTTCTCAACAATCACCATTTGTTTTTCAGAGGATTTTTAAAGAAATACATCGATGTACCTTCTGTAACCGAAATTCTCCACAACTTCCATTTAATTACGGCAGAAAGTGCTTTTGTTGTACGTACCTTTTTCTTTGTCATATTCGGTATCAGTATATCACTAGTAAGCTTGCTCAGCGTAGAGTTTGCTGTTGTCAGCGCCTTTATCGTATTGGGTATTTATATTGTCCGATTTGGTGTGTTGAAGGTGTTCAAACCGAAAAGTTTTTCTCCAGAAGTTTACATCGCACCTCGTGGATTGATCACCATATTGTTGTTCTATGCCATACCAGAAGAACTCCGTTCTGATCGTTTTGATGAGAGTATATTGCTATTCACCATATTAGCAACTAGTCTATTCATGACTTTTGCCCTTATTCGCAATGCTAAAAAGCAGCCAGAATCGTCTGAAGAAGAATTATTATCTTCCGACAGCGGCGAAGAAACCCTAACCGAAAACCAGACCAACGAGATATGACTATAAAAACAATTATTGTTGACGACGAAGTTGTAAGTAGAGAAGCATTAAAAATTGCCCTTGAAGGAATCAAAGAAATTAAAATTGTAGCGGAATGCAGCAATGCCATTGAAGCCATTGAGGCGATGAATGAGCACCAAGTTGACTTGGCGTTTCTTGACATTGAAATGCCCGACATGTCGGGGATGGATTTGATGAGAAATTTCAAAATGCCAGAAGTAGTATTTGTTACATCAAACAAAGACTTTGCTCCAGATGCCTTTACTCTAGATGCTACCGATTTTGTAATCAAACCAGTAGAAGTATCTCGATTGATGCTTGCTGTTGAACGTGTAAAAGAAAACTTAGAGCATTCTCAAAAAGAAAGCCCTTTTGTATTCATCAAACACGACTCACGCTACGTAAAAATATTTTTGGAAGACATCAATTACGTAGAAGCATTGGCTGATTACGTAAATATTTATGTAAACAACAAACGCTATACCATATTATCTACCATGAAAAGTATAGAATCGCGTTTGCCTTCGCCAGATTTTGTTCGTGTTCACCGATCTTATATCGTACGCCTAGATAAGGTTGACGAAATAGAAGATAGCACCATTTCTATTGGCGAAAAATTCATCCCGATTTCTAGATCATATAAAGATAGACTGATGAAAAGTCTAAAAATGCTGTAATGAAGAAACTACTTATCCTAGGTCTTTTGTGCGCTACAACTTTTGTAAATGCACAAGATGCCATCAATAAAACATCAAAAGATAGTACGTTAACCTTTTCGGGTATTAGCGGGTTGAATTTTTCTCAAGTAGCCCTTAGCAATTGGAATGGTGGTGGAAACAATGCTCTTTCTATCGCAGCACTTTTGGATTTGCAACTGAAGAAAAAGACAACCAAATATACTTGGACTAATAACCTGTCTTTAGCTTATGGATTGCAAAAAATAGAAGACCAGGACTTTAGAAAAACAGACGATAAAATAGAATTCGTTTCAGAATACAAAACCAAAGCATTTAAAAAGTGGGATTACGTCGGAAATTTCACTTTCCGTTCGCAGTTTGATAAAGGTTATAATTACCCAACAGACTCTACTAGAAACTTGATTTCTGAGTTTTTAGCTCCAGGTTACTTTAATTTTTCTATCGGTTTAAACCGAAATATTGGAAAAATATTGAACGTAAGTATATCTCCTGTAGCCGGTAAAATAACCGTTGTAGGCAACGACAGTCTTGCAGCAAAAGGAGCATTTGGTGTAGAGGATGGCGAAAATATTAGAGCTGAATTTGGTGGTAGCGCAAAATTGGCTTTGAATGTGGTGATCATGAAAAACATTACCTATAAAAGTACATTGGAGCTGTTCTCTAATTATGCTAACAATCCTGGAAATATTGATGTTAACTGGGACAACTTAATAGCCATTAAAGCCAATAAACACATTACTACCACTTTGAGTGTTACCATGTTGTACGATGACGACATTAAAATTGCTGGAGATGATAACAACGATGGCGTAGATGATTTTTACGGACCTAGAGTTCAATTAAAACAAGTTTTTAACCTAGGTATTCAGTACAAATTTTAATGCCATTAGCCAAACGCATATTGGATAGTGATCAGCCTAAACATCATTTAGGTTTATTGAAAATGTACATCAATATGGAGCAAGAGTACAAAGATGCTTGTGTTCAGAATATTGACGACAATGAAAAGTTTCGATTTTTTGCACATCGATTCAAATCGGCACTATGTTATGTGGCCGATGAGGATATTGTAGCTAAAATATCGGCCTTAGAGAAAGGGTTTGAACAAGACTCTAAATGGAAGACCGAAAAATTAGCAGAGTTGTTTACGCTTCTTGATGACCTTACAGAAAATGTAAAGGCTTACCGCGAAGAGCATGCCTGAGACTGATAATTTTCTTATTGTTGGTGGCGGTTTGGCAGGTACAGTACTTGCCCTTTCTTGTTTAGAAAAAAACATTGATTTTCAGTTATGGGACGTCCCTGTTCCAAATAGCTCATCTAGAGTTGCTGCAGGGATGTGGAATCCTGTAACGTTTAAGAAATGCAATTTATCTTGGGAGGCTGTTCCTCAAATAGAAAAGCTGCATGCTTTCTATACCTTTTGGGAGAAGCGTTTAGCGTCCAACTTCTTTCATCCCATGGAGAGTGAAAAGTTGGTACCCAATGCCGAGTATTACAATAATTGGTCGGCGAGAAGTTCAGCTCAACCGTACAGTCAGTTTTTGGGAGAATTAGAACCAGCTTCAATCAACAGTTATCCTATTTTACTGAACAATGAAAATGCAACAGTTGCCAAAGTCATGCAAGCAGGATATTTGGACGTGCCTATTTTTCTGGATGCAGCGCATGGATATTTAAAATCGAAAGACCTATATCAAGTAAAAGAGTTTGTGTACTCAGAGGCTCTTAAAACAACGCATAAAGTGATTTTTGCTGAAGGTTTTGGTTTGAAAAACAATCCATACTTCAATTATTTGCCGCTTAATGGTACACATGGCGATATTCTTACCATAAAAGCCAACATTAACAGCCAAAGGATATTCAATTTCGGCAAATTTTTATTGCCTCTTTCCGATGGATTATTCCGTTATGGGAGTACCTATAACTGGGCTAAAAAGGACAGCGAAATCAGCGAAGAAGGAAGAGAAGAGTTAATAGAACATTGGAACAAACATTTTTCAGATTCATTCGAAATTGTTGAACAAAAAGCAGGTTTACGGCCTACTGTTAAAGATCGAGTTCCACTTGTTGGAAAACATCCAGAGTACCATCATTTGTACTGTTTCAATGGTTTGGGTACAAAAGGAGTTATGATTGCTCCTTGGCTAGCTCAAAACTTTGTTGAAAGCATTTTGGAACAAAACACATTGAACAAAGCTGTAAACATTGATAGATTTGAAGCCTTATGGAAAAAATAGAGCATTTAGGTATAGCAGTAAAAGATTTAGATCAAGCCGAAAAAGTTTACTCAAGCTTGTTGAACACAACGTCGTATAAACGAGAAGTTGTAGAGTCGGAAGGTGTAAGCACGTCTTTTTTTAAATGTGGAGACAGTAAAATAGAGCTTTTAGAGGCCACTAAACCCGATAGCCCGATTGCTAAATTTATAGAGAAAAAAGGCGAAGGAATTCACCATATTGCTTATGCAGTTAGCGATATAGTATCAGAAATGAAACGCTTAGAAAGTGAAGGGTTTACCTTATTGAACAAAGAACCTAAACTAGGAGCCGACAATAAACTAGTAGCTTTTGTGCATCCAAAAAACTGCAATGGCGTTTTGGTAGAATTGTGCCAAGAGCGTAGTTAATCTGTAGGAGTACTCGGAGTAGCTTCTTTCTTTTTATTTGAATTGAATCCTACACGAGTCATTTCACCCCAAGATTTTTTTCCGCGCAGCCAATCGATATTTCCTTTAACTGATGATAGCATTACGAAAGGGTGGTATACGAAAGGTTCTAATATGGTAGTAAACAGTAGGATAACAATGTATTTCGGTTTTCTGTATTGTTGATACGTTTCTTCTTCAAACCAAATTGCAAATACTGTAAACATTACTGAGAAACAGTAAACTAGTATGAAGAAGGAAATGTAATAGGTCCAGTTTGTCCATCCAAAAACAGCCATGATGGTGTAGAGGATGATTCCTGTAAGTTCTATTAAAGGAGCCAACCATTCGAAAAGAATCCAAAATGGAATGCTGACCATACCCATAACGCCATATTTTGGATTAAGGCAGAGTCTTCGGTGTTTCCATAAAGTTTCTATAGTTCCTCTAGCCCAACGATTTCGTTGCTTCCCAAGCATTTTCCATGTTTCAGGTACTTCTGTCCAGCATAAAGGATCGGGAATAAATGCTACTCGGTATTTCGTTTTTTCGTCGTGCATCAAACGGCGCATACGCACCACCAATTCCATATCCTCACCAACAGTTTTTGGGTCGTATCCACCTGCTCGAATGGCAACTTCTTTATCGAACATTCCAAAAGCACCCGAAATAAGGAGCAATCCATCTATTTGAGCCCAAGCCATACGGCCCATCAAAAAAGCTCTGAAGTATTCTAATACTTGAACGCGTACTTTGTACTTTTTAGGGAGTCGAACTTTTTTGATTTCACCGGCTTGAATTTCGCATGAATTCGCAGCACGTATTACGCCACCGGTTGCTATTATTTTCCTGTCGCCTTCCATGAAAGGTTTCACAAGCTTCAATAAAGCATCGTGTGCCAAAATGCAATCCACATCAATACAGGCAACTAAGGGTTCTCTAGAAATGTTTAACCCAACATTCAAGGCATCGGCCTTACCGCCATTTTCTTTGTCAACAACAACAATGTCGGAATAGGCTTTGTTTTTTGACTTATAAACCGCACGAACTTCTTTGGTTTCAATTTGGTAGTTGATAGCAAAATGTACTTTATAAAGATCGTAAGCTTCTATTAGTTTTTCAAGCGTATCATCCTTACTGCCATCGTTTACTATGATGATTTCGTAATCAGGATAATGTAAAGAGAGCAGTGATCGTACGTTTTCTACAATGTTATTCCCTTCGTTGTATGCAGGAGCAATGACGGATATTCCAGGAGCCAATTCAGTACTTAATATGGCTCTATAATCTACAAACCCATTTCTGCGCTTGTATTTATTCATGGCATAGGAGGCCAATATGGATAAAACAACAAAGGCAATAGAGATAGCTATAACGTAATACATAATCACGTTATTGAACACATCATAGGCATGTCTTATGTCGTAGATGGTTATGTTCATATAGTGCTATTGTCTAGTACATGGTTTATCATCAACTGCTGTTCTTCCAATTCTGAATCGTCGCTTTTCAGCTCCAAAATAAGTTCTTCTTTGTTACCAATTAAAGACAATAATGCTTGAATAGCCAATAAACGATGTCTAAAGTCTCCTGTATGGGCAATATTCTTTAAAAAATCGATACTATCTTCATCTCCTATGGATGGCATAAACTCCAATACTTCCAATTGATGTGGTGTATACAATATGGAGTAAATGTCTAACAGCAATCCTTTAGCATTGTAGATACCCATTTGCTTTACAGCGATTATTGCTTGCAAACTGATGTCATAATGTGGATCAGCACATTTTTCAATTATTTTTTCGCTGGCTTCGTATTGTTTAAAATGATTGGCCAGTTTGATGCATAAAACAATAACAGTAGGTTCTTTATGCTGAAACCAATTGCTAAAAAGCGGCAGCTGTTCCGTTTTTAAGTTCATAGCAGCATTCAATATTTGAAGTTGCTGCCATTCGTTTAAGGGCTTGTTTATGTATTGTAAAAAGTCAAACGGTTCTTTTTCTGCCAAGGCAACAGCGGCCACTTGGGCCTTGTAACGCAAGGTAATGTTGTAATGGTTAACAAATAAGATAATTTCTTCTCTAGCTACTTTGTATTCCATTTCGGCTAACACTGTAATGGCGTTGGCTTTAGTGGCCCAATCGTAACTGTGGAAGTGATCCATAGCGTACTCAGTTAAATTAAGGTCGGCAAATAATTGTTTTAAATCTTGAGCCAATTCACCAGAAAGGCTTTTATGCAATTCAACACATTGATAAACGTATATGTCTTTCAAAAACCGCGACGTTAAATTCTTTTTTGCATAATCTTTTCTTGCGGCTTTGCTTATTTCTTCATTGTAAAGTTCGCTGGTAATGTAGTTGATGGCTTCTTTAATAACCTTTGGTTTATTGCTCAACCATTTTATCAGTCGAGTAGCCATTATTACGTAATAAGACAATATAGCAATGATGAAAAACAACGCCGATAAGAGCGTGTTCATAATCAATACATCAGAATCTAATGCAGGAAAAAAAGCATGAAAAAGTTGTACCAGCCCATCCATATATTAAAATCTATATCGTGCCGTAAGGCTTAATGAGTGGATATCGATAAACTCGGAGCTATCAAAAACAAATTGCTGTTGTGCTAATTGGTATGATAAATTCAAACGCCATCTAAAACCAATAGTTCTTTGGTATTCTGCACCAATTTTCCTTGATTTTAGCGTGATTATATCTCCTTCTGCAATGGATTGAAAACGTTGGTCAGGAGAAAATCCAAAACCACCACTTAACCCAAGGAAATTGTCGGCATCAGCAAAATACCTTCTAGCCAAAAAGATGTAAGAATTGGAAACGCCAGATTCGTTTGGAGTGATGAAGGTTCGGACTGAAAACCAATAATTTCTCCAATATTTTCCGAGTGTAGCGGTGTACAATGTTGCCGTACTATTTCGGCTAAAATAAAGGTAGCGTAAACCAACAGATCCTTCAAACGATTTAGGGAGTTTGAAATACAGTTCAGCGCCAATTCTATGCTCTGGAAAAAGAGTGCTGTTAGCGTATCCGTAGTTTAGATACATGTACAAACCTTTGCCCAGACTAGGGTAAAAATCTACTTCGCCTTGGTAACCAGTCGAACCAAATCGGCGAGAGTAATTTCCTCTGAAAAAAAGCGAACCTCTAGATGTTACTCTTCCATATTGCAAATTGGCATAATGGGCAGGGTCGAAGACATTAGAAAATAGATCGTTGTTGTAGTTTAATGCAATGGAGTTTTTTATACTAGATTCTTTAATCTTGTTTTTAAGTGACTTTCCGTCTTCGTGACTAGGGTTGATGGTAAGCAACATATCAAGCACCAACGAAGCTTCGGTCTTTTTCTCCAGTGCTACCAATGCTTTCGCTTTTTTGTACAATAAAACTTCATTGTTGGCATCGCGCTTAAGACCCGATTGAGTTACTTCTAATGCTATTTGAGGTTTGTCATCCCAAAACTCCACATCGGCAAGAGCGCTGTAGGCATCCATGTAATTTGGATCTTGCTCTATTACGGTAGAAAAAGCTACACGAGCACTGTCGTATTGATCATCCCAAGCATAAGTTCGACCTAAAAACACACGAACTTCAGCGTAAGTAGGACTGAAATCTAAAACTGTTTTCAAATAGATTCGTGCTTTTGCTCTGCTGCCATTGAAGGCTTCGTTGCGAGCAATGGCAAAAAGCTCATCGCTGCCTAATGAAAGTGTATCTACTTGCGCTGATGCTGCAAAAGTGCAGGCCAGACTTATAAACAATACAATGGCTTTTAGGCTTTTGATATGTGAGTAGATTAACTTCATAGGGTATCTCTTATTTCTTGTAGATCGATGCTGTAGTTCAATTTCAATAAGCTGTCGATTAATACTAAGCTTTCTTCTTTTGGGTTCAATTTAGAAAAAGCTAAGCCCTTAAAATACAAATACTCTGTATCAGTTGGCGCAATATCCAGTGCACTATCGCTAAGCGTGTTCAAACGTTGGTATTTCTCAGTTTTGGCTAAGAAATTTGAAAATGCTTTATAGGCTTCATCGTATTGTGGTGAATATTTTAGTGCTAGACTCAGTTCCTTTTCAGCGTTGTTGATATCATCTTCCCAATAGTGTATACGTCCCAATAATATTCTTAGGTCGGCATAAGTAGGCGATCGATTTAGTGTGTACTGCAATACTGTTTTAGCGTCGGCATAGTTGTCGGCCTTAAATAATGTTTGTGCAACTAAAAGCAAACTGTCGGAATTCAAGCTATCAACATTCAGTTGCTGTAGTATATCTTGTTGTTCTTTGGTGAACGAGTACGTCTCGATTCGTTTTTTTGCATTTACCCCTTGTGGATACAGTTTGTTGTTTAGGGTAACGTAATTGTTTATTTTCTTGAAGTTGTCGAGTTTTTCTTGAAGCTCTTTTTCTTTAATACCAAAGCCCGTTTTATCAAGCTCTAGATTGGGCAATATCTTGTAAAGCAGTCCATTGTCTAAAAAATAATTATCAGATACTATCAAATTCAAATCGCCTTTATTTTTCATTATAGGTTGAGTAAGCTTTGTTGTAAAAGCTGTTTCAAATGAAAGTCCTGTATTGATAAAAGCAGTTTTAGCCGGTACCTCTAGTTTGTATTTGTTTTTTAATAGACTTAAAAATGTAGGGGCAACTTGGCTTTGACTCACCATGGCTTTCATGCTTCTGGCCTCTTTTAGCATGGGCGACCAAATCATAAGTGGTACATGAAAACGATCGATGGCATTGCGGTGTTCAATAGGAATCATTCTATGATCGCCGGTAATGATGAAAATGGTGTTTTTAAAATCAGGACGCTGTTTGTATCTGTTTATCAGTTCTTTAATGGCATCGTCGGTGTACAATAAACACTCGAAAATGTTTTGATATTGAGTGAAAGTAGATTTATCTGAATTCGGTAGTTGATTTAAACGAGATGTAAATTTTTGATGATATACTGGTTCAGGAACTTGAAATGGCTCGTGATTAACAAGCGTCATATACACATCAATTCGAGGGCTTTTTTCTGCCGCTTCTACCGTTTTCTGAGCCAAATCGAAAACATCCTTATCAGCGTAACCCCAACTAAATCCTCCTGCATTAGGCGTCATGCGTTGGTATTTATTAGGGAATTTATTCTCTCCTAATATGTAATCTACATCCTGTAATTCTAAGAATTCGCGCTGATTGTCAAAGCCAACATTTCCTCCATAGAAATAATGGGTTTTGTAATTCAGTTTTTTAGCTTCACTTAAAAGCGTTATGTGCTGAGGCATATCCGCTCCAAGAGCGTTGAAACCAATGGTTCCAAATGGAAGCGAACCAAACATGTTGGGTAATATTCCAAATGTTCTACCTGTTGGAGCTAAGCAATTTTCCCAGTACAAACTGTTTTTGGATAAACTGTCTAAATAGGGTGTAAATCCTCCATGTACTGCCCCAGGACCAGTAAACGATCGACCTAAACTTTCAACCAAAATGAATACAAAATTTGGAGGTTTGGTTCCTAAATTAAAATGCTGACTCAATAAATCTTCCTCTACAAATGGCTTTAATAGAGGGTATGGTTCCATCTCAAATTGTGGTTGCGTATTGACTTTTAGATCTTCTTTTTCTTTAAAATAAGCGATGCTTTTGTTTACAAAATAATCGGCCTTGTTTTGAGTTAAAAAATAGTCGGCTTCGGTATCAAATTCGGTAATATCTTTGGTTACGTAGTTTGGATAAACAAAGGCCCCTACAGTTACTAGGACGATCAGTGCTGGGTAAATTGCATGAATGATGTAAATTTTTATTAGCCTATTGTATATGATTAAAGCCAAAATTGGAAATAACAAAAAGGCCAATACATCGAGCAAAGAAATGTCGGCTGACGATTGAATGGTAGTGGCTAAATCTTCGTAAGAATACCCCCAAAAATCGGCAGCTAATGGGGTTAGCGATTCGATGTAATATTTGTCGATGGCTAAGTATGCAAACGTGATGAGTATGAGTATGCTTCTAGCAAAAAATTCGCTAATTGGTTTTAAAACCAAAAAAGCCAACCAAAAAAAGGGGTAAAAAATACCACCCAAAACAAGTGTGAAAATGAGATCATTTAAAATACCATTCAAAGAGAAAGCCAACTTGGAAGTATCTAATTGATGGTCTATGTAAATGGTAAAGACCTCAAAAGAACGTACAAACACCATCACAAAAAACAAACTCACCAAAAATGAAGTGTAGAGTCTAATGGGATCGAGAAATTTTTCTTGGAATATGTGCGATCGTAATTCCATACAGGGGCGAGTAGATTACTTGCCCAACAATCGCTTTACTCTAAGCGATAATTCAGAAGGGCTAAAGGGTTTGGTGATAAAATCATCTGCGCCTAAAGTAAATGCTTCAGTAACAGTGTGTTCCTGGCCTGCGGCTGAAAGTATGATGACAGGTACGTCGGGTAAATTTTGTTTCATATAATACAACAACTCCATGCCCGAAACATAAGGCATCATCAAATCAGTAATAACCAAATCAGGAGTATTTGTTTTTAAATAATCTATTGCGTCTTGACCATTGTTTACGGCTATAGTGCTATAACCATCTTTTTTTAGCCTGAATTCAAGGGTTTTAAGAATCATCAGGTCATCTTCCGCAATTAATACACTCATGATAGTTCGTTCAAAATTTGATTTAATTCAAGAGTCACTTTGTTGTGCTCCTCCTCTATCTCATGTAATAATACGCTAATCTTATCTAAATCGCTTTTGGACATAGCAATTAATTCTATTGAAAGCAACTTTTCTTTCATTACAGCTGCGCCAATCAATCCTACCGATGACACCAATTTATGTGCTCCATTTTGCAAAACACTATAATCAGATTCGGCTAAACCAACCCGCATCTTACCTAATTCTTTAGGTGTAAGTTTTAGATACATCTCTAACATCGATTTTTCGAAAGCTTGGTTGCCGTCAGAAATCGTTCTGAGATATTCTAAATTAACAATTTGGTTTTTTTGTGAATTAGGCATTGTGGTTTGTCAATATAATTTGGTTTTGTAGAATGTAATGTATATCAAATATTGTTAAGTTGACTTCAATTTCGATAGGGTACATGTGGTATGTGATTGACAGTAGAATATTATAGGAGAGTTGTTTTGTAATCTTTTGGCATAAACGACGTTTACTTTGGAAAGGATGGAGATATATATTTAAATTTGTAAAAATTAGATGATGATGAAGAAAGTAGTTTATGCAATTTTGGGAAGTTTAAGCGTGTTGGTTTTAACACTTGCCATGTTTGTTTCTTGTGATAATACCGCAAAAAGTTGCGAAAAAGAATCTTGTGATTCAGTTTGTTGCCCAGCAACAGAAGGTGTTACAGATTGTGCCGTTGATTGCGACAAGCCATGCTGTACTGAAGAAGGTAAAGAAGGAAAAAAATGTTGCAAAGAAGGCGACAAGAAAGAATGCAAAGCAGGCGATAAAAAAGAGTGCAAAAAGCATGAAGAAGGTGCAATGAAAAAATGTTGTGCTGGTAAAGATTCTATTGCTTGTGCAGAACACAAAGCAGCAATGGAAATGGAAGGTAAAGTTTGCGAGAAAGATTGTACTAAACCATGTTGTGCGGATAAAAAAATGAAGAAAATGGTTGAAGAAGAAACAATCATTGAAGAAGTAATCGAAGAATAATTTCGTTTACATACATCTCAGTAATATTAAAAAGCTCCTTCGGGAGCTTTTTTTGGTTTAGGCCGCATAGGGTATCGATTCCGCAATTTGTTGTAAAATAGCTTTTAGTAAAGAAGCTTCAGAAAGCTATTGAACGATATACAACATGAAAAAAATAGTACTCATTGCAGCTGTATTCTTTTGTGCAGCCTCCACCTTTGCGCAATACCAATTCACCGACAATATCAATATTGAAGCCACTAGTGTTAAAAACCAAGGCTCTACAGGTACGTGTTGGAGTTTTTCAACAACCAGTTTTATAGAGGCCGAAGCTATGCGCTTGGGACATAAAGATGTTGATTTTGCTGAAATGTACAATGTGTACAATACTTATATAGATAAAGCCAACAACTATGTAAGCCGACAAGGTAAAGCCAATTTTAGTGAGGGAAGTTTAGCGCACGACGTATTGCGTATGATCGATGAACATGGCATTGTACCGCAATCAACTTATTCGGCCTTGCACGAAAACGAAAGCAGATACAACCATTCTGAAATGGTAAGTGCTTTGAAAGGATTTTTGGATGGTGTGGTTTCCAACGGAAAACCAAGTGCACATTGGCGAGAAGCCTTCAAAGGAATTTTGGAAGCGTATATGGGAGCTCCTGTTCTTGATTTCAAAGTAAATGGTACGGCATACAATCCAAAAAGTTATGCTAAAGCAATGGGAATTGATGCTAGTAATTATGTAAGTATTTCATCATTTACCCACGCACCGTTTTATAAATCATTCATTTTAAATATTCCAGACAATTATTCGAATCAGAGCTTTTACAATGTGCCATTACAAGAAATGGTTGATGTAGTAAACACCGCATTGGAGAAAGGGTATTCTGTAGAATGGGATGGCGATGTATCGGAAAAAGGTTTTGGTAGAAAAGAAGGCATAGCTGTATTGCCGGCCGACATGAAATCGAATTTTTTGAGCGAACCCAACAAAGAAATTGCCGTAACGCAAGCTTTGCGTCAAGCAGCTTTTGAGAATTACACTACTACCGACGATCATTTGATGCACTTGGTTGGAAAAGCCAAAGATCAAAAAGGAAACGTGTATTACATCATCAAAAACTCATGGGGAAATTCAAGCCCTTACGAAGGATATTTGTACATGTCGGAAGCGTATTTCAAAATGAAAACAGTGAGCATTACAGTGCACAAAGACGTTGCCCCAAAGAAGGCGATTGTGAAATAAATTACTTCGGGCAAATCAATTATAAGCTCCTTGGTTCTTTTAGAATTATGGAGCTTTTTTTATGCGTGAATTTTCGGTGGGCACTAAAATTTAAACTGGAAATTATAAATGCTAATAAAATCCATATTAAACGGGTATTTTCTACTTTTAGCCATAGTTCAAATTTCCTATGGCATTATTTCAAAGTTCGGTTCTAAAAAAGCATTTAAAGGCACTCGATGCCGACTTAGTAGCAAAGTCTTTCAAGAAGTTTAGCAAGTACTTTGGCAATATTACCATACAGCAAAACATTAGGGAAAGTAAAGAAGAGCAATTCCAAGCCAAATTTTTAGATGAATTGTTTGTCAACGTGCTAGGTTACACTTTAAGTCCGAACCCTAACTTTAATCTTACTACCGAACTAAAAAACGAGAAAAACAGCCGCAAAGCCGATGGAGCAATTCTTAAAGACGATTTAGCTTTAGGAGTTATCGAACTTAAAAGCACCAAAACCAAAGACTTGGAAAGCATACGCCAACAAGCCTTCGATTACAAAGCCAACCAGACCGGCTGCGTGTACGTCATCACATCCAATTTCGAAAAACTGCGGTTTTACATCAACAACGCGGTAGAGTTTGAAGAGTTCGATTTGTTTAACCTTAGCGCAGAGCGTTTTTCGTTGCTGTACTTGTGTTTGGCTCAAGAAAATTTACTCGCTAACGTTCCTCTAAAAATTAAGGAAGGAAGCTTACAAGAAGAAGAAAAAATAACCAAAAGCTTTTACAACGATTACTCGCAATTCAAGCGCGAACTGTTCCGCGACTTGGTAAGGCTCAATTTAAAAAACGCGGTGTTTCGTGCTGAGCTTAACAACGAAGATGCTGAGCGCGCGAGCAAAAACATCCGCCAAACCCTTTTCAGCAAATCGCAAAAACTCATCGATAGATTCCTATTCATATTCTTTGCCGAAGACAGGGGTTTATTGCCGCCCAACTCTACTTTGCAAATACTAGAGCAGTGGAACAAACTGAAAGAACTGGATGCCGAAGAACCGCTGTATAGCCGTTTTAAAAAATACTTCAACTACCTAGACAAGGGCCGAAAAGGCGCTAACGGCAAAGGCGAAATTTTTGCCTACAACGGTGGTTTGTTCAAACCCGACAATACACTGGATAGCCTCTTTATTTCAGATGAATTACTGGCCAAACACACGGATAAACTCCAAGCCTACGATTTCGAAAGCCAAGTAGATGTAAACATACTCGGGCATATTTTCGAAAACTCGCTCAACGAAATAGAAAGCATCAATGCCGAGATAGAAGGCGTAGAGTTTGACAAGCAAAAAACCAAACGCAAAAAAGATGGCGTTTTCTATACCCCAAAGTACATTACCAAATACATAGTAGACAATACCGTAGGCAAACTCTGTACTGAGAAGAAAACAGCATTGGGCATTGTAGAAGACGAGTACACCAAAGGCCGAAAAGGACGACCAAAAGAAAAGCTGCAAGAATTAAAAGAGCGGCTAGACGCTTACCGACAGTGGTTGTTGAAAATCACCATTTGCGACCCTGCTTGTGGAAGTGGTGCGTTTTTGAACCAAGCGCTCGATTTTTTGATACGCGAACACGCTTATATAGACGAACTGAACGCCAAACTATTGGGTGGCGCCATCGTGTTCCCGGATATTGAAAACACCATATTAGAAAACAACATTTATGGGGTAGACCTGAACCAAGAAAGTGTAGAAATAGCAAAACTTAGTCTTTGGTTGAGAACCGCCCAACCACGTAGAAAGCTGAACGACCTAAGTAGCAACATAAAGTGCGGCAACTCGCTAATAGAAAGCAAAGCTGTAGCCGGTAACAAAGCCTTTAAGTGGGGAGAGGAATTCCCCGAAGTATTTGCCAACGGTGGTTTTGATGTGGTGATTGGCAATCCGCCTTATGTACGTAAACAAGGTTTAATAGAACATTATCCTGAAATGTGCACTTATTATGAAAAAACATTTGTTTCAGCAACCGGAAATTATGACATCTACGCTTTGTTTATGGAGCATTGTTTTGGTTTAATTAATTCAAAGGGGATTGTATCTTTCATTCTGCCGCATAAGTTTTTAGTTAGCGATTTCGGAGTTGGTATAAGGCAGTTTTTCACATCAAATAAAGCTGTAGAAAATCTGATTCATTTTGGATCTGAAATAGTTTTTCATGAAGCTTCTACATACACCTGCATTGTTGATTTAACTAAAACGGAAAAGGATAAAATTTTATTCAAGAAAATTAATCCACATGAACTTTTAGAATATTCCAGCTTCGAAGAAATGGATTATAACTTATTATCTGAGAAAAACTGGGATTTACAGGGCAAGAGCATATATAGGGTTATTGAAAAATTGAAAGAACAACCCTTTACTATCGATGATGTATTTGATAAAATATTTCAAGGGATTGCAAGTGGAGGAGATAAGTTTTACACCTTAAAACTTATTAAAAACAACGGTCATTCCGGTTTCTTTTATTCGGAAATGTTAGAAGAAGAAATTGAAATTGAGATGAACTGTTTAAAACCCTTTATCAGAGGGAATCAAATTTCAAAATATAAATCCCTTGAGAACACTTTATTTACCTTATTTCCTTACCAAATAATAAAAGGAAAACCAACAGCATTAACTTTTGAATACATAGAAGATAACTTTCCCTTACTGGCAAAATATTATAAACGTAACGAACCCTTTTTAAGGGGACGTGAAAAAGGTCGTTTCAACAATGATAATGAGTGGTTTTTATTCAGTAGAAATCAAGGAATGAATGCTGTTGAACAACCAAAAATAATGACTCAAGAAATATCACTTGGGTGTAATATGACATACGATACCAATGGTGTTTTTTATCATCCTACAACTATATATTCGTTTGTTAAAAACTCGAATTTTGAAGTAGATGAAAAATACTATTTGGGCATAATGAATTCAAAAATCATGTGGTTTTTCTTAAAAAACACTGGGACTGAGCTCGCTGGGGGATATTTTAGATTCAAAACGAATTATTTAAAACCTTTTCCATTGCCTGCTATTACAACAAAGGCTGATAAAATGATTGAAATGGTTGATTTTCAGCTGAAAGACAACAAAGCATTACAAGTTTTAAGTGGGCATTTCACCACTTACCTCCAATCCCAATTTGTTTTAGGAAGCTTATCCAAAAAACTCCAAAATTGGTATGAGTTGGATTTTGGTGATTTTATAAACGAACTCAACAAAGCCATTAAAAAAGCGGGTACTTCGACAGGCTCAGTAAGCAAACTGAGTAAACTGCAAGAAATGGATTGGATGGAAGTATTCGAAACCAAAAAGGCAGAAGCTCAAACCCTAAAAACTCAAATTGACAAAACCGACCAAGAAATAGACCAAATGGTTTATGAGTTATACGGTTTAACGGAGGAAGAAATTAAGATAGTGGAGGGGTCGGTTTGATTGAAAGCAAAACTCCTATCAATAGAATAATAATAGTTGGCAATGGTTTTGATTTATCACTCGGGTTAAAAACAAGTTACGCTGACTTTTTACATTGGTATGTTAAGGAGACGTTCATTAAAAACATACAAAATCGAACCTTTGATTTCGAAACAATTTTCCATACTGTAAAGGCAAAACGTGATGATTTTACTGGTCAGATTAGGCTTCATCCTAATTTGCATTCAAAACTTGAGGAAAACCTTTCATGGGATGCTCTTGTTGAAACTATCGACAGGTCCTTCAACTTAGAATCAAAAAATAATTTTGCAGCGACCATTGCCGACAATGTCTCTCAGTTTGGCTGGGTTGATATAGAGGATTGCTTCTTTTCTGAGCTTGAATTAATTTTTAACCGACAACAAAACGTGAAGGATGGAGCTGGTACAGATTTATATCGTTCAGCTTTTCAAGGCATTAATAATACATTAAATGATATAAAAATAGAATTAGACAGTTACATTCATAAAATTGAAACGGAGTTCAAATACGTGAATAAACAGCTCGACATCTATCACCAGTTAATTAAAAGATTACTTGAGCACAACTTAGAGGAAAAGGAGATTACCTACCTAATTTTAAATTTCAATTACACCAAAACCTTTGAAACTATTTTACAAGGCCATGCCGATGTTATAGGAATTTCAACTAACGAACTAAAATTCATTAATATTCATGGGAGTGCAAAAGATTTACAAAACCCCATTGTTTTCGGGTACGGTGACGATACTAGCGAAGTGTATAAATCTATGGAAAACCATAGGAACAACGAAATAAGAAAACACATTAAATCTTTTTATTATCCTAATACAGATAATTACTCTCAGTTATTGGGGTATTTAGAAAGCGGCAAATTTGAAGTTCACATTATCGGGCATAGCTGTGGAGTTTCGGATAAAACACTATTAAACACCATATTTGAGCATGATGACTGTCTTAATATTAAAAATTACCATCAAGGTTCTCTCGATGAAGATTTCAATAAACGATTGAACATTTCAAGACACTTTAGCGATAAACAGAAAATGCGTGAAAGAATTGCTAATTATGATTCGAATGCTATAATACCCCAAATACAAGCTGAATAAATCATCTCATTAAATGAACAAAATAAACATGGCATATCTATTAATTATTATTGGTTTAGCAATTACAGCAACGGGTGGTTATATGCTCACTAAGACACCTTCAAAAGCAATTGAAACTCAAGATACCAACACCATAAGATCGGAGTCAAATAACGCTTCTAGTTTTGAAGAGAACAAAGCCAAAGGAGATGCTTTTGAGAAATTTGTAGTTAAGCAATTCAACAAGAAGTACTTCACTCTACAAGAATGGAGAGGTGATAAATACGTTGAGGGTACCTATCCTGTGTCCAATCATTTCCCCGATTTAGAAGTTTCTTTTGAGCTAAAAGAGGTGAAAGACCATTTTGCAGTTGAATGCAAGTGGAGGAAAGACTATTACAAAGGAGCTATTAAGTGGGCTAACGATAATCAAATTGTTAACTACAAAGAATACGCACAAAAAACCAAGTTACCGGTATATGTCGTAATAGGTGTAGGCGGTACATCATCAATTCCAAACGAACTTTTTGTAATTCCATTAGCTGAAATTAAATACCCCTCACTCTATAAAGACAAATTAGCACCCTATAAAAAAGAAGTTGGCTCTACGTTCTTTTGGGATAACGAAAAGAAGGTGTTGAGGTAGATTTTGGCCATTACACTTAATTAACCTTAACTGAAGATTTCACCGTCGTTTAAGTTATACTTTTGCAGAGTATTAGGATTAGCAATCCTGATGCTTGGAAAAAATCTCAAAAACAAAAAATGAAAGTATTAGTAATTGGTGGTGGAAATATGGGGAAAACATATGCTGAAGCAATGGTGAACTCTAATTTTCTCAATCACAAAGATTTGATGATTTTAGATGCATCTAAAGATGTTACCAAAGAGCTTCGGAAAAATAAAGAATTTGATGTCTACGAAAATTTAAAGGCCTGTGTGCCAAAAGCCGATGTTATTTTCTTGGCAGTAAAACCGTATCACGCCGAAGAGGTTATGCAACAAGTGAAAGAGTATACTGTTGACGGACAGATTTTTATTTCTTTAATGGCAGGTGTTTCTATCAATTCTATAAAAGAAGGGGTAGGTGTAACCAAAGTGGTGCGAGCAATGCCCAATTTACCTGCTAAAGTTGGTATGGGATTGACATCGTTTACCGCCTCAGATGAAGTTTCTCGATTAGAGTTGTCTACCGTAGAAAGTCTCTTGGATACCACCGGAAGATCGGTAAGGCTAGAAACCGAAAACTTTATAGATGCCTCTACAGGTATTAGTGGTTCTGGACCAGCATATATATTCTATTTCATGCAATCTATGATAGAGGCCGCCTTAAAAATGGGCTTTTCGGCTCGCGATTCTAATGTATTGGTAAAGCAAACTTTTGCGGGTGCTGTAGAACTTTTTAATTCAAATAACGACGATCCAAATACCTGGATGGATAAAGTGGCGTCAAAAGGTGGCACCACAAGAGCGGCGTTAGATTCTATGGAGGATAACAATGTTAAAGAGTTAATAAAAGATGCGGCTTACGCAGCATTCAATAGAGCTGTTGAAATTGGTAAGGAGTATGATGCTGATAATTAACTGAACAACTTCAGAGTGTATTCACTCTAATTTAAAGACATTTATTTCTTAGAATAAATAGCAATAAAAAAAGCCTTAACTATCTGATAGTTAAGGCTTTTTTCTGTGGTCCCACATGGGCTCGAATTAACGGTATGCCTTCGTTTCATAGTGTTTCATATTGTTTGTGTAAAGAGCTGAAAAATAGGTTGTTATGATTTATATTGTTCGAAAATGTTATTTTCTTTCAGTATATTTGTGACAACCTTTTTGACAACCTTTCAGGATGAAGCCTACAAGAATCAATTTTAACCTTCGTAATAGAACCAATGTGTTGCAGCCGATAATTATTTCAGTTACTGGTAATCTTTACACTAAGCGTATGAGGTTTGCGAGTGGATTAACTATAGAACCAAATCATTGGGATTTTGAAAAGCAACGAGTTAAGTATCAATTAACCAAGGCTGGTTTAATCAACTCCCAGCTAAATTCGATCTTTACCTTGCTTAATGAATACATTGATAAGAAGTCAAGGCTTGAGGGGGTGATTCCCACTGTGGAAATGCTACGGGCCTTTGTAAAGGTTAAAATTCTTAAAAGAGAAGTAAATGGCAATCCAAATGAAGTAAGTGCTCAATCTGATTTAGTGGCGCTTTTAGATGAAGCCTATAGAATACTATCCACCACAACTACGGAGTCAGGTACAGGTTTGCGAAAACACTCAACTTTAAGAAAGCATGAACAAGCCATAGCTGGGATGAAGGCCTATATTGAATTTAAACTAAAACAAAGTGTAACCTTAAAAAGTGTTACTGATTCATTTCTAAGTGGGTACAAGCAATTCTTAGCTGAAGGGTATAGTGATGATAAAAAGGTGTTTAAGGCTATTTCTGACGCTACAATTCAAAAGCATTTAAGATGTACAAAGCAGTTGGTAGCAACAGTTGTTGATAGCAACAAAGCAGTATTAAAATTGCCTGACAATTGTTTGCCTGGGTTGGATAAGTCATGGAAAATAAAAGGGATTAACTCGGAACGCAAACTTGTGCTTACGGTTGATGAAATTAAACAGCTTAAAAACGTAGAATTGAAAGCTTTGTCACCAGAAGCAATTGCTAGGGATACATTCATTATGATGTACTATACCGGCGGGCAACGTATTTCAGATATAAGCACTCTAAATGATTCAATCTTTAGCGAAGGAAGTATTCATATGGTCCAAAAGAAAACGCAGAATTATATACGCATTGAAATAGCAGAAGAGGTGAAAGCTATTTTAAGTCAATATGGCGGCGTTTTTCCTTCGCAAGCACCACAGACAACAAATGTGAAACTAAAAGCCATAGCAAGGAGCTTAGGGTTTGATAGGAAGGTTGTATTCAAAGAAAGCAGGGGAGGTAGAACGCTTACTGAGTTGGTTAGTGTTTCAGATGTAATAGCGTGTCATTCGGCGCGTAGGTCGTTTGCTACTCATAAATTCATTGAAGATTGGAGTTATACTCAGATAATGAAATTCACAGGGCATAAATCAGAATCTGAGCTAAGAAAGTATATCAATGTAGACGGTTTAGATAGTTATTAAAGCAATTCTCTACATAAGAAAGTTTTTTTTGCTATAGTATATTGTAGCATCTACGATAGTGTTTTTGTTGTCTTGAAATGAGTGATATTCTTTGGTTTCGAGTTTACAAACATGTGAATGTTAGTAAATATCGATAGATTCGAAAGCAGATTGAAACAAAACGCTATTTTATTAAACTACCTTTACCGAGTCGAAACAGAGAGCGCTACTGCCAATAAAACAAAGCAGTCGTTGAATTTAAGTAGTGAAATTTGTTTGGGTAAAACTATAGCAGTAAAGGTGAAAACCTAGCTAATTTTTAATCGGGTACAGGAAAGAGTTTCGTCGCGTCGAAACTTTGAAACTCCTCCAACGTACCGCAATTTTTTATACTATGTGCGAAACACATAACAAGTACGAAACTAAGAACATTTCGTCTAAAATCAGTGAAAAGGGAAAACTTTTAACACAAAAGGAAGTTTGCCAGGTACTAACAATTAGCCGTACTACGCTATGGCATTGGGAGAAGCAAAATTTGCTTGTTCCTGTTCGGATAGGCAGAGGTTTGCGCTATTGGGAAGCAGAAGTACTAGCTTTTATTTCGGGAGGTAGAAATGCAGCCTAATAAAACATTAGTTTTCTCAGATGCGAAATCCGAATTATCGTTAGAGATAGAATCAATGAGTGAAAATCTCCAACTTGAGATTTTGCCTGAGGTTCAACAAACAGGTTATGATAGTAATTTGTTTCTTATTCAAACAGCTAATGATTGTATCAATCAAGTTAAAGGGATTACAAGGAATAAGAGGCTATTTGATGAATTTTTTATCGAAAATGAAGTTTGTATTCTATTTGCAGATACTGGAGTTGGAAAATCAATCTTAGCTACTCAAATTGGTCAAAGTATAAGTTCAGGAGTGCCGATTGATAATTTTCAATTGGAAGTTGGTTCGCAAAAAGTATTTTACCTTGATTTTGAACTTTCGGCCAAACAGTTTGAGAAAAGATATGCTGTGGAAAAGGATGGAAGTGACTTATTGACTAATCATTACACCTTTAGCGATAATTTTTTCAGGTTGAGTGTAAACCCTGATTCAGACATGCCAACAGATGTAAGTTTTGATAAGTATGTATTGAGTGAGTTAGAAAAGGCGATTGTTGTACAGAAGCCGAATGTGATTATTGTAGATAATATTACTTATCTAAAAGATGAGCAAGAAAAGTCATCAAAAGCACTTGAGCTTATGAAGCAACTGAAGCACCTCAAAACCAAACATAATTTATCAGTGCTCGTTCTGGCTCACACACCTAAAGTGGATAATACGAGACCGATTCATTTAAATAGCCTGAGCGGAAGTAAGGCGTTATCTAATTTTGCGGATTCAATTTTTACTATTGGAGCCAGTACAATAGACTCGTCACTTAGATACTTGAAACAAATTAAAGTTCGTGATTCTGCACATAAATTTACAGAAGATAATGTTGCGGTTTGTTGCCTACAAAAAGAACATAATTATCTACAGTTTGTATTCAGTAAATGTGATTTTGAAACAAATCATCTGAAAGTTATAGACAAAGCCATTAGGCTAGAAAGAAAAGACCGAGCTTTAGAATTAAATCGTCAAGGACTTTCTAATGTCGCAATCGGTTCTAAGTTAGGTGTTACAGAAGGAGCAGTTCGTAAATGGCTTAAACAAGCTTCGTAATTACATTCGTAATAATCGTACAATCCGTACTAGTTAATTTAGTACGAATTGTACGAATATTGTCCCTCCTTCCAGACCAATAAATTATAGAAATGTATGAGTGCTTTGTTTAGTATGTTTAACTTATTCTTTCATTATTCTAGAGTAGAATAATAGGTCTACTCTATTTCTGGACATTTTTGGCAGTAAGAGGATACGACGAAGCTCTTCGAATGAGTAGAAGAAACACATCGATTTGTTATATAATAATAGTGTTGAATGGAATTACTGGTAAGCCACCCTAAATATGCCCTGAATCAGCCAGGGACGTGAAAGCAGACGCAGTCAAAATTATGTGGTCTAATAGTTTAATGTCAAGCATTTCACATGCATTCTTTATCTTTTTAGTCAGGGCAAGATCCTGACAGCTTGGATTTAAGTTCCCTGAAGGATGGTTGTGAGCGATTAATATGCCAGACGCCGCAGATTTAAGGGCTATAGCCATAAGAATCCTGATATCTACCAAAGTTGCTGAAATACCTCCTTTTGAGAGATGGTAAATCCCTAAAGGTTCATTGGCTCTATTGGTATAGATTACCTTGAACTCCTCGGTATATTCAATCAATCCTTTATCCCAAGACCTTAGAAAAGTTTGGTAAGCTAATTGACTTGTAGTAATAGCAGTATGTATGCGAGGTACCTCTCTATTGTATGTTATTGAAATTTCTGATAGTTTCATATGATAGGATTAAATAAAGCCGTCAATAAATTATCAACGGCTTTAGTTTGAATTAGTGAGCCAATTCCATTTCCTCTATTTCATCTCTTTGAGAATGACTTGGTCTCTTTGGCTCTGAATAGTGATTCGTATCCTCATTCGGTACATAACTGTATCGGTGAGATAATTCAACCTGTTCTCCTGTTTCTGGGATAACATATGAATAAGGGTCGCAGCTCATTTTCTCTATTCTACCGGCAATTGTGGTACCGACCAATGATTTGCATACATCTTCATTGAAGGTTGACGTAATCGTAGCTCTCTTAGATGAAGCGTAGAACTGCCCTGTTTTTTGACTCTGAATCATTTCAATTCCGCTTTCTAGAGTAAGCGTAAAGAAAGATTTGTTCTCTGAATTGATACATTCTCTGTATCCTGTAATTGTTAGCATAACTTGTAGTGTTAGGAATGAATAAAAGTTTGCTACAACGCAGCGGAATCGATAATCAACGTTCACCGAGATTATGGAAAATCCAAGCCGGGGGTAGCTCGATTTAGTTTCCGTTAGGGGGGGGACGCAGTCCGGGTAGTTAACTAGATTAGTTCCACAAAAAAATTTTATAAATAAATATTTTGATGGGAAGTAATAGTAATACATACCATCTCGCAAACAAGTACTATCGATGAAATGCCCATTAGACGTAGTAGTACAGAAATTCAAAATAGATAAACAAGATCAAAACATCCGCTTAACCCATAATTACAGCGCCAAATTGTTACTTTTGGCAACAACTATAACTAGTTGTGCTTCATGCAAAAAAGAGAAAACTGAACTTTGAATGTTAACGGAATTGAAATATGACAAAATCAAACTGACATACTAAACTATCTGAATGCCCCCGCTTCGCATTTTTAAGATTTCTCTTCCAACCCGCATTTGGCACATTTGCAAAGCATACAAACCAAGCTTTACAAAAGAGCCAAATCTCTCCTATTCAAACAAGGAAAAAGATACATGAAAATGTATATTTGTCAATATTTGACAAGTCATAAACAAAAAAGCCATGAATTTCGGTGAACGTATAAAAGAGCTTCGGGAAAGCAAAGAGCTTCTGCAAAGGCAGTTGGCAGCAACCCTTGAAATCGATACACCCATGTTCAGTAAAATAGAACGTGGCGAAAGAAGGGCGAAAAGAGAACAAGTAATCATTTTAGCCGAATTACTCAGTGCTGATGTTCAGGAATTACTAACGCTATGGTTAGCTGAACGAGTTTATGAATTGGTGAAAGATGAAGATGTTGCTTCGAATGCTCTGCAAGTAACCGAAGACAAGTTAAAATATAACCAACATAAGGATTGATTTATGCCAATAGAACCTGGACAAATAGTTAAAAACCTTATACCTAATGAGCCTGTAACAGTGAACCAAATACAGCCTTTGGGTTCAATGGTATCAATAAAATTTACTGGTGTAAATACGAGCCGTGCTAATACTAAGGTTATTTCGAAAGAAGTTTTTGAAAGTCTTGAAATGCTCTCCCAAGAAGGCACCTTCAATTTCAAAGGCGACCCAACAAGGTTTGGTTTGTTTGCGGAAGCAGAACGCATCCATTCTGCCTATCAATTCGATCCGCTCTTTGCCGTGAATTGCAGCATTGTAGACCCCCTACCTCATCAAGTGGAGGCAGTATATAAATTCCTATTACCTCTTCCTAAAATTCGTTTTCTACTTGCTGATGACACTGGGGCTGGAAAAACGATTATGACTGGTCTTCTTATCAAGGAATTGATGATGAGAGGGCTGGCTGAACGCATCCTGATTGTCACTCCTGGTGGACTAACTAAACAATGGCAAGAAGATGAAATGGGAATAAAGTTTAATATCCCATTTACAATGGTAAACAGAGCCTTATTTTCATCCGATCCCAACGTTTTTCACACTGCGCCAAGAATAGTCACTTCAATAGATTTCATTTCTAGGGAAGATGTTTTGAATGTGGCCAGCAATTCACATTGGGATTTAATAGTATTTGATGAGTGCCATAAACTTTCAGCATATGACTATGGCACCAAACAATACCTATCTCAGCGCTACAAGGCCGCTCAGGTTTTGTCACAGCAATGCGAGCATATTTTGCTGCTTACTGCCACACCTCACAGAGGTCGCACGGATACATTTAAAAAACTACTGCAACTTCTAGATGAAGACATATTTGCTACAGACGAAATTGCTTCAACACGTATCAAGGAAATAGAGCACAACGGCATCAATAAATTCTTCATACGTAGACTGAAAGAAGACATGAAAGACTGGCTGGGTAAGCCACTCTTTAAAGATCGTTACACCAAAACAGTTGCCTATCAACTTACGCCAGAAGAAAAGGAATTGTATGATGCGGTAACCAGCTACCTTACCAAAAGGAAAGAAGAAGCATCAGAGACCAAAAACATACATGTTTCACTGGCTTTAACCGTAATGCAACGGAGACTAGTTAGCTCCATTTTTGCAATAAAGAACACATTGGAACGCAGATGGGGTGCCTTGCAGGGAATTGTTGATGAGGTGAATAAAAACCCTAACCTATGGAGCCAAAGACATAAACTCGAAGGCTTTGATGTAGATAATATTGATGAATATGAAGACCTTGAAGATGATGAGCGAGATGCCTTAGATGGGATAATGGCCGATCCTCGTAAATTCAAGCTCTTTACTACTGCCAAGAGTATCGGTGAAATTCAGCAAGAAGCCAATGAGGTAAAGAAGTTGTTTGATATGGCTCAAACCCTTTATAATCGTAAGCAGGAAGAGAAGAAGTTTCAAGAACTCCAAGAGCTACTTAAATCAAATGGTGTCTTAGACAATGGTGAGAAGCTAGTCATTTTCACAGAGCATAAAGACACCTTGCTTTATCTGGAAGAACGGCTAACCAAAAGTGGAGGCTACAAAGTAGCCACCATCCATGGAGGTAAGAATGTGGATGAGCGAAGAGATGCACAATGGGCATTTGCCAAACCTGATACCCAAATCTTAATTGGAACTGATGCCGCTGGTGAAGGTATTAACCTTCAGTTCTGTCGCTTGCTTATCAATTGGGATATTCCATGGAATCCCAACCGACTAGAACAACGCATGGGTCGTATTCATCGATATGGCCAAAAGCAAGATGTGTTTGTGTTTAATATGGTAGCGAGCAATACCAAGGAAGGCAAAGTACTAGAGCGCTTATTGACCAAGCTCGACATTATCCGTGAAGGAATGGGTGATGATAGAGTCTATGACGTAATTCAAGATGTTTTGGAAGGAGTTGGTCTCGATGACATTATCAATTCTGTATTCAATGGAAAAGAGACTGAACTAGATAGATTCTTGTCGCAGGATGATGCTGCTTTAAAAATACAATTCAAGGAAAAGATTAATCAGCAGAAGGATAAATTGGCGCACAGTACCGTTGATTTTAAGGATGCAAGAACGCTCAAAGAAAACTCTGACGAGAAGAGACTGCAGCCTATCTATATCCGCCTTTTCTTCGAGAAAGCATTTCAAAATCTCGGTGGCGTATTTACTGAGCTGCGGCAATCCATCTTCAAGATTGATAAAATGCCCGAGTCGGTTATTGCCGAATTAAAGGATACCTACAAAATTCACTTTGACGCAATCAAATCGATTCAGTTCTGTTTTGACAAACAAATCTTCTTGGATTATCAAAGCATCGGTGATTTAGGCCAAGTGCATTACATCAATCCGGGTAACCCTGTTTTCGATAGCTTGATTACCGTTGTTCGAAATCAATACAGGGAAGATATGATCAAAGGGACCATCCTTATCTCCCCTGATGACAAGGAAGACTATTTTGCCTTCTTTGTGAAAAGCCAGATCGTTGACAATCGACCGAGCAAAGTTGATGACAGCATAGCTGATGAACGATTAATGATGGTTTATCAGTCAAAAGATGGAGATTTTCATATTACCAGTCCTGCTAAGTTCATTGATCTGCATACGCCTACCGACTTCACTAAGCCCATCGAGCCACCCGATGTAATTGATACCAATGAAGTGATTCAATGGAGCTTTGAGGAAATAACAACAAAACAATTTGAAGACACCAAAGCCCATGTAAACAAGGATGCTTTGGATAGACGAGGTTATTTAGAATCAGCCTTCACACAGGTAATCATGGATTTACAAGTGGGCATACAGGAGCTACAGGGAAAGGTATTACTGGGAGACAGCAAGGTGCAGGAAAAGATTCTGAAAAAGCAGGAGCGCATCAATGAACTGATAGATAAAAAGAAAAGCCGATTGGAGAGTTTGGATTTGATGACCCAGCTTAACCCTAAAGCTCCTGAAGTATTGGGTTGTGCCTATGTCGTGCCTTTAACCCAAGTAGAATATTCAGGGCATTACGGAATGAGCCGGGATGATGAAGCAGAAGCCATTGCGATGAAAGCAGCTATGGATTACGAAATCAGCGTAGGTTGGAATCCTCAAGATGTGAGTGCCAACAATGAAGGCTATGATGTAAAGAGCATCAGCCCAGAAGAATTGAAGCGATACATTGAAGTGAAAGGACGAAGTGCAGGTGATGGTAGTGTTATGCTGAGTGAAAATGAAATGAACCGACTGGCACAGTTAGGTGATGCAGCCTGGTTGTATATCGTGATGAATTGCAAAAGCGAACCTGAGTTGTACCGCATTCAAAACCCAGCAAAGGCGCTCAAGTTCGAGCTGAAAACAAAAGGCGTACAATACTTTTTGCCAATGGCAGAATGGAAACAAAAAATTGAAGGATAATGTCACAACCCAAAAAACTTATAGAAGTAGCTATGCCGATCAAAGAAATATCGGCAGAAAGTGTAAGAGACAAATCCATTAGGCATGGTCATATTTCTACCCTACACTTGTGGTGGGCAAGAAGGCCATTGCCTGTTTGCCGTGCTGTGGTGTTTGCAAGTTTGGTGCCTGATCCTGAAGATGAGAATTGCCCACAGGCTTTTAAAGATGCCGTTGGTCAGTTATTGGGGAAACAAGAAAACAACACAGACCCTTACAAACCCTATGATGATATTCCTTATACATCTGCCATTGATACGATGGAAGATACACTGCGGAATAGGCTGATGATGTTCATTGGGAAGTTCTCTGAGAAGTACATACAGGCTGCCAAGCAAGGTAAGAAAGCGGCAGCTAAGGATATGCTGGCAGCTGACAGCTTGATAAAATGGGATAATAAAAACGATGATGGTATTATTGGCAAAGCCCGAAAGCTGATCTGGGTGGCGCACAATGCTTCCAGCGGCAAGTCTGCTAAAGTTCTTCTTGCCGATTTTGATGCTGCTTACAAAGCCATTAAAGACGCTGAAAACGAACTCTATGGTTTGGCTGACCGCCATTTGGCAACCAAGGAAGTTCAAGCTAAAGAAGAAGTTCTCCAGCAAGCCATTGATTCCTTTCAAGATAAAATGCCGAAGGTATTTGATCCTTTTGCTGGTGGTGGAGCTATACCATTAGAAGCAGCAAGATTGGGTTGCAAAACCTACGGTAACGACATTAATCCGGTGGCCCATATCATACAAAAAGGAAGTTTGGAGTTTCCACAGAAATACGGTAAACCCATTACTTACTCCAATGCTGAGTTTACTAAACTATATGGGGAAAAAGCGTTTCAGGAAAAAATTCCCAATGAATGGAAAACATATTCAGCTGGTAGTTCCATTGGAGTGCGTATTCCAAACAGATTATCCTTTGATGTGGAGTACTATGCCAAAAAGCTCCTATCCGATACGGAAAAGGAAATTGGTTATCTCTACCCTGCTGATGATAGAGGGAATAAACCTATTGCTTACTACTGGGCTTATGAAGGAAATTGCTCGAATCCTACATGCAAAGCCAAAGTACCTTTGATTAAACAATTCTATTTGGTTAATAAGCCTGATAAGAAAGTTCACTTAAAACCTATTATTTCAGCTAATGAAATATCATTCGAGATCCGAAAAGGAACAATTACAGACGAAACTTGGATTCAAAGAAAGAACCTTAAATGCCCAGTTTGTGGAAACATTACTGATATTAAAGAACTCAAAAGGCAATTTATTGCCAAAGAACCAAATAAAAGACTTATTGCTGTAGTCATTGACGGAGTTAACTCGAAAGATTACCGCCTTCCGAATAAAAAAGAAATTGAAGTAGTCAATTCTATTCCTTCAATATCGAGTAAGCCTTTGGAGAAAATGCCAAAAGGCAATAACCGAGACTTGCATTGCATGGGCTGGGGTGTTGAATTGTGGTCAGACATGTTTACTGAGCGACAGCTCGTTCTTATGGACACTTTGACTAAGAAAATAACCGTATTCAAGAATGAATCAAAGGATTTAATTTCAGATCAATACCACGAGTGCTTGCTTGTATACCTTTCAATTTTTGTTGATAGAATAGCAGCAGCAAATACTGCCTTTGGTAGATTGCATACTGGTAAAGAGTCTCTAGAAACACCATTTAGCAGACAAGCCATTCCCTTTATGGTTGACTTTCCAGAATCAAACCCTTTTTCATCTTCTTCAGGAAGTGCTTTAAATCAGCTTGACTGGATTACAAGATATGTTGAAAGTGAATGCAATCATCCTTTTGATGTGACATTAAAGAATGCGACCAGTGGTGATGAAAATCAATTTGATTCAAAATATTTGGATGCTGTCGTAACAGATCCACCTTATTATGATGCCATCGCCTATGCAGATCTTTCCGATTTCTTTTACACTTGGTTAAAAAGAATGATTGGAGATGTTTTCTATTTGAATTTTGCGGTTCCCCAAACACCGAAAACAGAAGAATGTACGGCATTAAAGCATCACCATGGGGGGGATATGAATAAGGCAAAAAATCATTTCGAGAAAAAACTTGAACAAATTTTTAGTGCTATTGAAAAACAAACCAAAGATGTTGTTAGTATCATGTTTGCCCATCAAAGCACTGAAGCTTGGTCAACGCTCTGTAACTCTATCCTAGGAGCTAGAATGAATATTACAGGTAGTTGGGCAATTGATTCCGAAATGGCAAATAGAATGCTTGGGATTTCGAGTGCGGCATTAACATCTTCAGTAACAGTTTCATGTAGACCTTCTCTGAAAAATGGTATAGGTAACTTCAGAGAAGTCAAAAAAGCCATTGAAATAACAGTAGCTAAAGAGGTAGAAGAACTCTACCACTTAGGTTTCAGAGGTGCCGATTTATTAACGGCTTGCTTTGGTCAAGCTGTTAGCGAGTTTGGAAAATATGAAACTGTGGAAAAAGCAGATGGCAGTGAAGTTACTGTGGCTGAATTATTAGAAATGGCTCGTGAGAGTGCTTTCAATGCTTTGCTTAAAGGCTTTGATGGGGATGATTTCACCAAGTTTTACATCGGTTGGCTGCAGCTTTACGGATTTGTAGAAAGTGACTTTGATGATGCTGCCAAGTTCAGCCGTGTAGGGCTGAGCATCAATGTTCAGGATTTGTTCACAGATCATATTCTCATCAAAAATGGTAACAAACAGGCTTTGGGTGGTTATAAAGAGCGTATTGGAGCTAAGAATAATTTAGGAAATCTAGTTAGTAGCCATTTGATCGACCAGGTTCATCGTGCCATGTTCTTATACCACGGTACCAATCGAGGTATTTTGTTAGAATACATTCACCGTGTAGCATCCAACCCTGATAGTCCTTTTTGGCGAGTGCTTACCTCCCTTTGCGAGATATTACCAGGTGGTAGTGATGACCACAAGCAAGCAACAGGTTTGATCACGAACAAAGAAAGTCTCATTCGTGAAAGCGCAACAGCACAGCGAGACAAAGCATCACAATCGAGTCTTTTTGAATAACAAAGTATTGGATAATGAAACAGATACAACAAGACAATTTATTTAAAGCATTTGGTCTTTTTATTGAAGCCTTTCGCCCTTATGTCGTGGCAGTACTCACTGGGCCAGCAGGAGACAAATGGCCTGTATGGTTTGTAGAAGCACTCTACCCACAGCAGCAAGACAATTGGAATCAGGGATTGAAATCAGGTTCTTCTCCTGAGTCCTTGATAGACTACCCCTACCTCAAAAGCTTCGCTTTGAAGTACAAAGATCTATTACGTGCCGATTTTAAAAAGGACACCAACAAACTCGCTACTCGATTGGAAACAATTTATGATGTTAGGAATAAGTTGGCCCATTTCCAGGAAATATCGGATGATGAGTTTGCTGAAACATTCATCAACATGAAGAGCATTGCAAGAGCCATTCAAATGGATGAACTGGAAGAAGCCTTGGCCTTACTCCAAGAAACTAAAGATGATGAACCAACATCCAAAAAAGATGCTAAAGATATAACACCCATAGAGCATGGTGCATTGGTTCCTTGGTTCAGAGTGGTTAGTCCACACATGGACATCAAACAAGGACGATTGGATGAATCTGTCTTTGCGGCAAATCTCGCTGAAGTGGCCTTGGGAAATGGTCGGGAAATTTATAGCAATCCTGGGGTTTTCTTTTCTAAAACCTTTTTCACGGCTGGCCTCAAAAACGTAGCTAAAACTGTACTGAAAGGATTAAATGGAAAAGAAGATGCTGAAAACCGCGTTATTTCTTTGCAGACAGGATTTGGTGGCGGTAAAACACATACACTCATATCGCTCTATCATTTAAGCAAATGGGGCAATAATGCTGTAAAATCCAGTTATACAAAAGAACTTTTATCCTATACGGGTGCACCAGAATTTGACAGTGCGAATATCGCTGTTTTTACCAATACCACAAACGATGCTGCCAACGGCAGACTTGCAGAAGAAGGTATTCATATTCAAACCATTTGGGGAGAATTGGCTTACCAATTGGGTGGCAAAGAGGCATATGAAATTATTCGAAAGAATGATGAACAACTTATTGCACCAGCTGGCTTATTCAAGCAAGTATTGGCACAATGTACACCTGCACTAATTTTGATAGATGAGTTGGCGGATTATTGTGTGAAAGCATCTGCAAGAAAAGCTGGTAACAGCAGCTTAGCTGACCAGACCATAAGTTTCATGCAAGAACTGACAGAAGCTGTTGCCTCAGTCAATAATTGCGTCGCAGTAATTACGCTGCCTGCAAGTGTTCAAGAAGTCGGAAATACTCCGGAAGCACAAGCCATTTTAAGCTCCTTACAAAAACGAGTAAGCCGAGTGGGTGCAGACACACAGCCCGTAGCGGATGAAGAAATATATGAGGTAATCAGAAGAAGGTTATTCGAGGATATTGGCGATGAAAAAACGATAGATTCAATAGCAGAGCATTATATGTCCATGTACCAAGAGTACTGGTCAGAGCTTCCACCAAACGCCAACAAGTCTGAGTACAAGCTAAAAATTATTAAATCATATCCTTTTCACCCAGAATTAATTGATGCCTTTAGAGTAAGGTGGGCAAGCCATCATGATTTCCAACGAACCAGAGGAGTCTTGCGATTATTGGCTGCTATCGTTAGTGACTTATGGAAACGTCAACAATCACTTCCTGGGGGCAATGCTATGATTCACACGGGTGTTGTGAACTTTGCCAACTTAGACGCCCTTTCAGGCCAGTTAAAAAAACTTTATGGGAATGGCTATGATTCCGTCATTTCAGCTGATGCTGCTGGTTCTTCTTCTAACGCATTCAAGATTGACAGCAATAAAAAGGAATATGGTGATTGGTATTTGACCCAATCCATTGCCTCAGTCATCCTAATGAACTCATTTGGAAGTGAGGGAACTAATAAGGGGATTTCAGTGCCTGAACTAAAATTGAATCTTCTGGTACCACACGGCTTTAATCACAACAGTGTAAATGGCGCACTGGATGAATTAGAAAACAATGCCTACTACCTCTATTATGCACAATCCTCCAGCTCTGGTAAAAGGTATTGGTTTCACACCAAGCCAAACATCAATATCCTAATTAATCAGGCAAAGGGTGATGTAAAATCTGAGGACATAACAGCTGAAATCATCAATCGCCTGCATCAAAAAAGCAAGAATGTTAATGGGTTTAACGTGCTTGTAAACCCAGCAGAAGATATACCGGAGCAATTAAAGCCAACACTTTTGATTTTGAGTCCAAATCACTTGGCAAACCCAAATGGACTAAACGGCAAAACGCTTCCACTCATTGAGAAAATAGCCACCAAAAAAGGGAAAAGTGAACGCATTTATAGAAACACCATGCTGTTCTTGGTTTGCTCAGAACTTGGAATCGGAAAGTTACAATCAGATGTAAGAGAGTATTTGGCATGTCAAAAAATCAACTCCGAATACAACAATCAGCTCGAGCAAGAACAAAAAACGGATTTGAGAAAAAGACTGGACGATGCTTCAAAAAGTTCAGAATCATCTCTTGTTGCTGCATATTCCATTGTTACAAAGTTCTCAGTGAAAAACGGAACAGACGTGCTTCAAGTCAGACAATTTAGAGACAGTATCGATGCACAGATAAACACCAACATTTTGGATGCTTTAAAAGAGGAGGAATGGCTTTTAGAATCTGTCGGGCTGAGCACATTGAAGAACAACAATTTACTCCCTACACCGGAACAAGCCATCAAAGCTAAAGACATCTTTGAAGCCTTTCTTCGCTTTGACGATAAACCAATGATTACTGGTCCTGAAGCGGTAGCAAAAAGCATTCAAAAATATTGCACCAATGGCGAGTATTGCATTGCTACGGGCGATGGAACTAATTACACGAGATTCTTTTTTCAAGAACCGGTTCCTTTCTTTGATGTCAATGACATTACGTATTGGTTGGTAGACAAAAGCCTTAAACCAGCTCCACAGCAACCAAGCTCGGGAACCAATTCTGCCTCAAATAATTCCGCAACACCAGTTTCAGGAGTCAACGAAATTCCTGTTGAACCTCTTGGATCAAAGTCGGAAGAATCAAGTTCAGGCTCAAAACAATTCAAATCAATTACGGTGAGTGGGAATGTTCCATTGGAACGATACACAGAGCTATTCAACTATTTCATTACCCCATTTGCCATGAACGGCAACAAGATAGACATAGAAGTAAATTTTAAAATAAAAGCCAGTACTGGAAATCCAATTGATGACAGTAAACAACAATATAAGTCAGCCAAAGAAGCAGCTAAGCAGCTTGGGTTGAATTTTGAGGAGGAGGATTAGTCGTTTAATCAGTCTAGCCTCCCCCTCACACTTTCAAGCACATTTGCAGGTCGCTCAATGCCAACGCACAGCCAAAACCTGCAAAAGAGCTTTCAAGTCCCTGCCCGTGAAAAGAGAAATTTTAAAAAATGCCCCGCCGCACAAGTGGACATTGAAAATGAGAATAAAAACGAAAAGAAAATAAAGCATGAAAGCACAACAATGTGTATAGTGCATAGCACCCTGCGGGATGCTACGACACCATACACGGAACATTGTGACTAATTAAACACTTCTAAATCGTAATAATGAGAATATTTGAATCCATACTACAAGATTTACTAAAGTATTATTTAGGATTAGATGATGGGTCACTTAATAAGCATTTAAACGAACCTGCTTTAGCAACAAAAGAGCGGGTTTCGACTATTGATGACCTTCGGGTAATTATATATCCGAACGACCATTTTCCACCACATTTTCATGTGCTCTCCAAAAACAAAGAGATTAATGCTAAATTTAAGATTGAAAATTGCGAATTAATATCTGGAAAGATCAGCTCAAAGAACCTTAAAAAGATATATGCTTTTTATAAAGGAATGAAAGGTAAAATGATTTTACAGGCCATTTGGAGTAAATATCAAGTGAAAAATGGTGGGAATTAATCACGAAAAATAGTAAATACATCATAGTGATGTTTTAGAAGAGGTGACTATAAAAACAATGTGGGCTACTATTGTCGATGTGGAAAAGGCGCTTTCCTTAACCTTGCATTATAGCGATTACAAATGTTACAGAATTCTGTAAAACCGCGATTTATTTTCAAAGTCATAGCGATAATCTAATGCGTTGTATTATGCTGTTTGGAAGTAATATCCACCCTGCATAGATTTTACACAAGGTGGAGGTTGATGTTATTCATCATCTGCTTCTGCCCAAAGCAAAAGCTGAGCACCTACATTTTCAGTAAGAATGGAAGGTTTTTGACCTCGAAAGAGGCCGGTACGATCTTTAGTAATACTTCCTGTATTGTTTTGGTCTAGATTCACCACGATCGTGAATTCATAATCTACTCCATTGCGCTGAATAGGCTTTGTACCGATCTTTTCAGGAACATGCTTTCCATTCACCAGGTTGAGCACATAATCTTGCTTGGTACGCATGGTACAAATGATGTGGCAATTGCTGTTCAGAATGGCTGCAATGAACTTGTTTTGCCTTGGTGTAATTCTTGCCCAATTGGTAAACGAATTACCTTCTAATGAAGCATGTTCTGATACGAGGCTTTCCCAAGCATGGCTAATGGAATCTATTATAATTATTTCAGCACCTTTTTTTTCAAGTAGATGAATGGCTCGCACATAATTTTCTGGATTATGTGGGTTGTCCAACTTGATGACCTTAAAATTACCGAGATGAGCATAAAGATGGGATGATCCATTTTCGGTATCGATAACGGCTACTTTCTGCAAACTGCCCTTGCCTAAACCTTTGGCTATTCTAAGACTGCTATAAGTTTTTCCGGCGCCTGAACAGCCCTGTATGGCCATCTTAATTTTGGTGTTCTGTCTATTTGCTGCTTCTATTTTCATGGTTTTTTATTTTATAAATTGTTGAGTTTACTTTTGTTTTTTATATTTTCCTTCCGATTGTGTAGCTGTATGGCTGTGTAATTTTCATTTACCACCAGAGGGAAGACATACTTTTTATCTCCATTGATTGCCGTCAATATTCTTCCACTCTAAGGGCATTGTATCTTAGAAATATATCCCACGACTGTAGAAGGAGAAAAGAAAAATAAGCTATCGATAATAGAAGATTAGGGTGGTCTTCAAGGTTTAAATCACGAATGGAGAGAAATTGTTGCTTTGTTAAGGCACGCTTATTCGGGGTCGATTTTAGGTTTGAAATTTCATAGTCGTCGAAAGGATATTGATCCTTTTTCATTAGGCCACTTTTGATGGCTCTATTGAACATGATTAGAGGTTATTTAGAAAAGAATCAATCCAGGAGCCGTTTCAGTCCGAACATGAAAAAGTTACTATAGTTACCCCTCAAACAAACCTTTTATTTTCACATGTTACGCCTTTACCTAAAGTTGAAAGTATTGAAGTAGAAGCGCCAGTCGATTTGATTAATCAGTTTAGTTCAAATGAAAGTGAACGAATTGAATTCCCTAAAAAGGAAGAGGATTGGAGCTCCGATATTTTAAGCCTTGAAACTTTCTTTGCTAGCGCATCATTTCCACCACAGCCGGTAAAGGTTGACCTAGGCAGTACGGTAACGAACCTACCTTTATTTATAGCAAGTCATTTATCTATTGTGAAAGCGAACAATGGTAAAGACTCCTTCAAGCCCTACTTAAACCGATTGGAAACAGTACGTATTCAGTTAACTGAATTAATCTAATTCACATATTCTAATATCACAACGCGTGTGCAAAGATTTCATTGGGGTCTATACGCGTACGGAAGAATAACCACCATCAGCAATAGTGGTTTTAATTGTTGGCAATAATCAATCTGAAAGGCAATTGTTTTTCGAACGGTAAAAAGGGAGTCTATCCGGAAACCTTAATGAATCATATCGCACTATCATAACGCACGCGCATGCCAAAATTGAAAGCCTTAAATTTGAGCATGGCGTACGATAAAGGGAAAATCTATAAGCAAGCTGCAGAAGCCATAAGTGCAAACAATCTTTTTTTTATTGAAGAAACCGTTTCCCTTCTCCCCTGTAGCAAGTCAACGTTTTACGAGTATTTCCCTGTGGAATCGGACGAAATGAACGCATTAAAAGAACTATTGGAAGTGAACAAGGTCGCAACAAAGGCAAAGATTAGAGCAAAGCTATTTGAAAGCAATAGAGCATCAGAGTTATTGCCTTTGTATAGACTGATTGCAACCCAGGAGGAGCGAAGATGCTTAAATCAATCCTATATTGACCATACCACTAATGAACAGCCGGTAAACATTGCGCCAATTGAATGGGTTAATTAAATAAGTGCTGATGTTTTTTATAACGCCTTCAGGTAGATGTGAGGGCGTTTTTTCTTTGGTGCACCTTCAGTTTTTGACAACCTTTTTGACAACCTTCTAAAACAAAAAAACCGTAACTACTTGGTAAACAAATAATTACGGCTTGCAATGGTGGTCCCACATGGGCTCGAACCATGGACCCCCTGATTATGAGTCAGGTGCTCTAACCAGCTGAGCTATGAGACCATTCCCTGAAAGGGACGGCAAATGTAAAACAATATTGTTAAATATGTAGGGCTATGAACATGGAAAATTTCTCAGCCGATTTTTTTGAACTCGGAGACGCTCAAAAAAGCTTGAAAATGAAGGCTTACATGAAAAATCATTTTCCTTTTTTAGGCATCTACGCCCAAGATAGAAAGCAGCTTCAGTCGTTGTATTTCAAAGAATGGACGCCCGAAACTTATTTGACATTAGAAAACACTGTTCTAGCTTTATGGAATAAAAATGAACGCGAGTTTCAGTATGCCGGTATCGAATTGTTGCTTGCCAAGCATAAAATATGGTGTCCAGAAATAATTCCTTTCATCAAAAAACTCATTTGCACTAAAAGTTGGTGGGACAGTGTCGATTTATTGGCGGCAAGTGTTTTGTATAAAGCCCTAGAGAAATTTACCGTTCCTTACGAACTGGTGGTAGAAGATTACTTGGCTTCAGATAATATGTGGCTGCACCGTTCAGCCGTTATTGTACAGCTTAAACGCAAGCAAAAAACGGATTTAGAATTGTTGCTTTATGCTATCAAAACGGTTCAAACCAACAAAGAGTTTTTCATTCAAAAAGCCATAGGTTGGTCCTTGCGCGAAGTGTCAAAATGGAATCCAATGTGGGTGATAGAGCAAGTTGAAGTGCTTAAATTAGATGGGCTAGCTAAACGTGAGGCTTTGAAAAAAATAGAATGATATCTAAAATTCATAACGGTATCTCAATACAGGCAGTAAGCCAAACTGATCGATACTAGCGATGTCTTGAGTTCGGTTGTCGTAGTAATACGAGTATTTGTTCAATCGATTGCTAACATTTTGAATATTCAAAGACAGTATGTGCGATGTATTGTCTTTGTTTATTCTATAATTCACCGTGAAATCAACGCGCCAATATGTAGCTACTTGGCTTGCAAAAGCTTGGTTGTCGTATCGTACTGTTTCTTTGGCTTGTCTAGATGCGCTTAGGTTGATAGGGGTGTAGCGATTGCCGCCTGCCAATATGAATTTACCGTTGAGTTCCAATACGTTTTTGCCATCTTTTTGTACCATAAATTCTTTTCCGCCTAAGGCCGTTAAACGGTAATTGGAGTTGAACTTGGTGTTGTACCACGTGCCATTTGGAGCGCGGTATTTCGAATCGAAAACACTTGCAGTAAGAAGGTAATAGTAACCGTCGTTGAAGAATTTTTCTAAGGTAAACTCTACGCCAACATTTTCGGCAATACCTGTATTACTAAGCAATTCGTCGCTCATACCATAAGTGTAATTCAATGACGAAAATGTTGAAGTATCTACAGTGCTTTCGGGTAAGTTGTATAAGTATTGGTAGTACACTTCTGTTTTGATGCGTACTTGTTCGCTCAACTGTCTGTCGTAACCTAATACGGCATGCCATGCTTTAGAAAAATCTAGATTTTCGTTCCATTTTCCTAAAACACCATTTTCGTTTTCCACTTGGTATTGGTAAGCTCCTATCGATTCCATTCTACTGTGCAATCCCCCGCCAATATTGATGCTTTGTAAGTTGTTGATTTTATAGCTGGCACCTAATCGTGGTTCTATCGACGAGGCTTTGGTCAATGCCAAACGCATGTAGTGCAAACCGATATTGGTAGTAAGTTTTTCATTGAACTTATGTTGCCATTGGCTGTAAGCTTGAAACGAATAAGTTTTGCCTTTTTCATCTAAGAAAGTTTCAAATTGATTTGATGTTGGGTTTCTGCTTTCTAAAAACAAGTCGTACGATTTCCTGCTGATAATCAAACCGGAACGCATGTTGTTGCGTGTGTTTATTTTATGATTCAATACCGAGTTGAATTGCAATGTGGAGTTGATAAAATATTCGTTGTGAACATTTACAGGAATTTGATCTTGAATGGGAACAGAATCCAATTCAAAGCCTATGTTTTGGCCAGTAATCGAGACCGTATTTTTCCAGTACATTTTGGAATTGATGAAGTACTTGTTAGACAAGCCCATAACTCCCATGTTGGAAATGAAATCGCCTTGATCTAAATAATCGTAATCATCCCAATTGGCAGTATCGCTAGGTATTTCATCGCCACTGGTACTCAATCCTCCAATACCGAACAAAGAGAATGTTCCCATTTTTTTGGTTGGAACATTTACACAGATGGCCAAATCTTGAAACGTATTGGTGCCGCCCAAATCTAAAAATCCAAGGTCGCTCAGTAAGCCCAAAGTGGAATATCGATAATTGATCAAATACGAAGCATTCGACTTTTTAGAAAAAGGTCCTTCGGCAGCAAAATCTATCCCCATTACTCCTATTTGGGCAGCGTATTCTCGTTTTTCGCTATTTCCTTTGCGTAAATTAATATCGAAAACACCCGATAGGGCATTGCCGTATTCAGCGGGAAACGCGCCGGTAAAAAAATCAGAATTATCGAGCATGTTGTTGCTCAATACACTTACACCTCCACCCGAAGCCCCTTGATCAGAAAAATGATTGGGACTTGGAATTTCTATTCCATTCAATCGCCACAACAATCCGCGGGGCGAATTTCCACGAACGATGATTTCGTTGTTTACATCGTCGTTGCTCGAAACACCAGCAAAACTTTGTGCCATTCTAGCCGGATCGTTGATGCTTGCTGCATAGCGTTGGGTTTCTTCTACAGAAAAAGACCGAGCGCTAACATTGGCCATTTTGTTTTGTGTGCCGTGTTTTTCTTTTTTTGCAACAACTTCAAATTCTTTTAGGCTTTCAAACTGTTCTTCCAACCGAATGTTTAACACAACCTCTTTACCCGATCCGAGTAAGATGTTGGGTACAATGCTTTCTTTATAACCCAAGAAGTGAACTTTTAAATCGATTCTACCGATGGGTAAACCTTCAATAACAAAATCGCCATTGATATCGGTAGTAGCGCCTTTTATGGGGTCGCTATTTTGCACTATCACAGTTGCGCCAATCAAAGGATAGTCAGAAGTTTTGTCCATTACTTTCCCTCTAATATTTTGAGTTAGCGTTTGAGAAAACACAGTGTGAGCGAATAAAACAAACAAAAAGGGTAGGGTGTACTTCATATAGCAAGTTTAAAAATCTATTGGAAAATACTCAAAGTGAAGAAGTAGCAAAGCAGGGATTACAAGATTCATGCAATCTTAATAAATGAGTAAACACACGGTAACTAGAACTTTGGTGCCGGCAAAATAAAGTGCATCAATTTTCGAGTAGAATGCATAAAACTAAGTTGAGAGGTGTTCCATTATCGAGAATTAACATGTTTTAAACGAAAATTGCGCCGTTCACACTACATAGAGCTTGATGAGCATTTTCAAATGCTAACTTTACGGCACAAAAAAGTGATATGAAAAAAATTTACACCCTTACAGCGGCGTGTATTCTTTCTGCTTCAGCAATGGCACAGCAAGTTTATACTCTGCAACAACCAACTAAGTTGAACCTTACACCCAAGGCGAAACTTGAAAAAGGCTTGAACGGCCAAAAAAATACAGAGTCTTTTTTACAACAAGATTTTCAAGCTGCAGACGCTCTTGATGCTTACACATTAGACATGTCTTTAACTTCAATGGGTTGGGAGTTGGATTCTTCAAGAATCAGCGATGCTCTTTTTATTCCTGAGTTAAACGATACAGCTAATGGTGAAGCCATGAATATTTTTGCTGTAAGTAACGATAGTAAAAACGAAATTCTTAGTGGTAGCAACGATGCTAGCATGGATTACATAAGCCTTCCATCAATAGATTTTACAGCTGTAAAAGAAGGTGTAATACTACAATTCGACTTTTTCGCAAACGATATGGCAGCTACTGCTGTTGCAGCTTTTGATGTTGAAGTTTCTACCGACGGTGGTACTGTTTTTACAAGTGTTTTCACTCCTACAATTGGTACGGAATGGCAAAAAGCGTATGTAGATCTTTCTGCTTACGCTGATGAAACTGATGTTATCATCCGTTTTAGCCACAACGATGGTGCTGGTACAGAATCAGCTTTTGCAATCGATAACTTAGACATCCGTTCTTTAGAAACTGATTTGACGTTAACAGTGTTGCCAAATCATAGTTTTACAGGTCTTACTGTTCAACAAAATAGAGACATTACTTTTTCTGTAAATGTTGCTAACAACGGTCTTAAAGATGAGTCGGCTGTTGTACTTGCAGGAACTATTACAGATCCTATAGGTGGAGTTACCAACTACGATTTGACTTTTGCATTGGGTGCAGAAAAAGATACCAACCTAACTTTCGGACCTTTCACAGCTGTTGAAATGGGCGATTATGACATCAACTTTACTATCGATGCTGGTACAGAAGAAACTACTGATGACAATGCATTTGCTTACACTACAAACCTAAACGATAGCATTCTTTTCCGCGATAATGGTGAATTGAATACAACTACACCAATAGGAAACAATGTAGACGTTGGAGTAGGTATACCAGGTAACTTGTTGATTACAAGTCGTTATAGCTTTGTTGCTGAAGACACAATTACAGGTGTTCAGTTTGCTTTTGCTGAAACAGCAGCTGCAGGAGACGAAGTTCAAATTTCATTTTATGGTCCAGACGGAGCTGGTGGAATTGATTTTACTAACATCTTAGATTTCGAATTTGCTCAAAAAACAGAAGCTATTGGTACTGCAGAATTTGTAACTGTTGCAATAGGTACAGGTGGTATTTATATGGTTGATGCTGGAGATACTATCTATGCTGTTATCGAAATGGAAGCTGGTGTTACTGGCGTGGTAGAAATGGGAGCTGATTCAACAGGTTTGAATGTTGACGGAACTTCGGAACTTATGTTCTTTATTCCACAATTTGGTCTGTCTCTACCTTTTGGAATTACAGACGCTCCTATCTTAAGATTGGAAACAAAATCTGTTGATTTAGGTGATGTTGTTGCTGACCTTGAATTGAGTGAATTGAAAATCATCAACGGTTTTGCGGTTAAGCCAATCAACCAAGTAACTGAAATGAAAATCACTTTGGATGTTGATAACATCGACTTAGGTGATGCTGAAGCTACATCTGTTGTATTCAATATCGACGAAGATGTTGCAGGTAATGTATTTACTAAAACAGACGATTTAGGAACGGTTGCTAGTGGTCGTCTTCAAACTTTGAGTTACTTCTTTACTCCTAGTGCTGTAGGTCTTTACACAATTAGTGCTACTATTTCTACTACTTCAGACGAAGATTCTTTGGCTAACAACACTATCGAATTACAATTCGAAATCAGCGATTCAGTTTTAACTCGTTTTGATGGTATTCCTGCTTCTGCTTTACTTTATGGTATTGCTGACTTAGGTAGTGGATCTGATACAGCAGAAGCTGGTACAGCTTTCTCTATGGTTGAAGCTGATACTATTACTGCAATTCAATTTGCTCCAAACCCAACATTTACTGCTGGCGATAAGTTTTATGGTCACATCTACAATTCAAGCGACGAGATAGTTGCTTCTACAGAAGTAGTTACTGCAGCAGCAGATGCAGCAGGTCTTACTATTGTTAGACTTGAGTTTGATGAACTAACAATTTTACCTGTTGGCGATTACTCTATGGAAGTAGGTACTATTCAAGCAGATCCAACAGCTGGTCGTAGCATGTTGATGTCTGATGGATTGCATACTGATGGTACCGAGTACATCCGTTACCTAGGTAATAAACTAGTTTTGTCTGATCAAGGTTTTAGTGGGGCTTACGCAATATTTGCTGAGTTTGGTGCGGTATCTACAGTAGGTATCAACGAAACTACTGGTGCTATTGTTAGCTTATTCCCTAACCCAGCTACCGATGTTTTGAATATCTCTAACGCAGCTAACTCAAACTATGTTTTGATGAACGTTACAGGTAAAACAGTAGCTACTGGTTCTATCAATGACGATAAGCACACGGTTGATGTTTCTGCATTCAAATCAGGTGTTTATGTATTGAAATTAACGGGTACTGTAAACGAAAGTTCAAGAATCATCATCGACTAATTGTCGTTGATATTATCATCTAATTTAGAAAGGAGCTTTAGGGCTCCTTTTTTTATGCCTAATTGTTAGATGTGCCGTAAATTAGCGCTGTGAAAAACATTGTAGCCATAGCTTTTGTTAGCATTGTGCTTTGCCCTATTTTTATCAATACGGGTGTGTTTTCATATTATTCTATCGACATAAAATCGTTTACCGAAAAATACTGTAGCAACAAGTCAGAGCCAGAACTTCGGTGTAATGGAAAGTGTAAGTTGAACAGCATTATTGTTTCAACCGATGTCCCATCTTCTAAGGATAAAAAGAGCAAGTCAAGCTCGTTAAAAATCCCCCTCTTTTTAGCCGAAAAATTCTCATTTGATTTTAGAAAAGAACAAGCAAAAGGAATAATTACCCAATTTCATTCAGCATATTGTCTCTTTAAAAATCCTTTTTTAGAGATCAACACTCCGCCTCCTCAGGAAGCATTGTAACACATAGTTTTTACAATCACATTAGGAGGAAAAATGAAAATATTATTAAGTATTTCGGCTTTTCTTGTACCTACTATTATGCTGGCATGCAATAGCTGTGGGTGTTTTATTGGGAGTGGTATCAGTGGACTGAACTTGCAAAACAACAAGTATATGGTTCGGTACAACACTCAATTCAGAAACTTCCATACTACTCATCCGGCCGATGATGATTATGTACTTGAAAGGCACACAAAGGAGCAATTCTGGAGTCATTCTCTAGAGGTTACTCGTATGATAAAACCATGGCTTTTGGCTTCAGTAGGAGTAAATGCCGCCAACAATGCATTTGAAGAAGATGGAGCGATAAATCGTTTCAACGGATTGTCAAGTGTTAATGTGGCATTTAGCTTCCAGAAATTGCTGAAAAGCTATGAAAATGGCAATAACGTATATGGCTTGGCCAAAGTGAATTATGCCTTGCCAGTTGGCGAATACAAAGGCAATGCGAACAACGATGCATTTAGCGAATCGATGTACTCAAGCACTGGATCTAGTGCGTACTCAATGTCGGCTCAGCTTTTGTACAACCGTCAGAAAACGTTGTATTACAGCCAAGTAAATGTCACTTTAAATGGCGAAACACCAGATAATTATCAGTTTGGTTCGGCTATCAATATTTCGCTTGGATCGGCCTTAGATGCCGTGCAGTTTGCAAATAATAAAACCGTGATAGTGGGCTTAGAAACAGGCTTGTATCATAGTTATGCTAACCAATATTTCGGTAAAACCTTGCCCGATAACAATGGCACGTATTCTGTGTTGGTGCCTCAATTAGGTTACAAAACCGAACGAATTAGTGTGTTGCTTAGAAAAGCAGTCGTGGTCCAGCAGAACATAGGATCGGGCAACACACAGTTAAAAAATCAATTAGAATTCAATCTAACCATCAAAATTTAAGAAAAATGAAAAACAAATTAGTAGCATTAAGCCTTTTGGCTCTAAGTATCGTATTCGTACAATGTAAGAAAGACGATGACGAAAACCCGTCGACAGCACCTACAGCAACTATTGTGTCGCCAGAAATAGGAAAGACATTTATGAGCATGGATATGTTGGTCATTGACGTACAATTTACCGACCCAAAAGAGCTGCATACCTACGCAATTGAAATAAAAAACGAAAGCCTGGATAGCATTATCTACACCAAGTCGGGTCATGAACATGGAGCAGAAATAACCATTCAAGATACCATCATGCTTATGGTAAACGACCACAGCGATATGCAAATGTTGGCTACTGTAACCAATCACTTGGGCGAAGAGGCTAAGGATTCCGTTTCGTTTCACGTGCACCCCATAGGCGGACACTAAGCAGTGCAAAAGAAACTGATATTAAAAAAGGAGCCCGTGAGCTCCTTTTTTAATTAATGAACAAGGATTTTTTTGTTGAGTACCGAGCGTTCATTTTCTATTCGTACAATCAATATCTGCTGTTTATATTGAGATACTTCGATTTGGATTTCTCTATCGCTAAATTCTTTTTCTAGCACTCTAGTACCATCCAAAGTGTAGACGCTTACAGAAGATGTTTTTTTCGACAATTGGCTAACGGTGAGTTGTTTGTTTTTAACCGATAAGGTGTATTCATCTGTTTTAGCAATAATGTTGTCTACTCCCGTTACCAACTCGTTTAAATCGAAAGCGTAAGACAGTCGCTCGTCAGGAAAATAAGTGTAAGGCACTATGTCATCATAAGCCGCCAAAATATCGGGAGTATTGAGATGATCGTAAATTACTGGGTCCGTTGGGTTATCAGATATTATAAAGAACTGGTCAACGATTTCTTCATTATTTTTTCTAAAAGTCATTTCGCTCATCATATCCGTAAACGCAATAAAATTGGGTTGAAAGTTATGCGGACCATGATGAAGTTCAATTCTGCCGGTGGCATAAAAATGGACCTGATAGCTGTAAGTGTATTGCGGATATTCAGAAAAATACAAGTCCGTAAATTCTACGATGGTTGCTACAGGTTCATTGTTGTCAGAAATGTATTTAACATTTACTCGACCAGTTTCTTTGGCTTCTCTAAGGCCATAATCATCAATTTCTAAATCCTTGGTAGTATAACAGTGCATTGCGAGTATCGGCGTAGTTCCCCGCCTAGCGGTGAAACCGTAATGACTTATGTTGATTAATTGGTTGTCGATGGTTTTCAGTTTGAAATTGAGCACAATAAACTTACCATAGACATTGTTCGGAATACTATCCCATTTATATGAAAAGTCGACATCGGTTAGTGGCTCATAATTATGGTCTTTTATTATTTCAACAAAATCTGACTGAGCCAAACATGGTTGAGCGAAAAGGAATAATAGGAGGATTTTTAAGTATTTCATGAGTTGCGAGGAAGAATAACTTGATTCTTTTTTATAAATGATATTTTGTTGTTCGATTTAAAGTGTTCGCTAAATTAGTCATTATGTAGGCTTAATTGCTACAATGTGTAATTAGAATAAAATATACATTATATAGTTCATGTATGTTCTGTAGCCTTTGAAGGTTGTTTCCTTGTTATTGAAAACAAAAAAGGAGCCCGTGAGCTCCTTTTTTAATTAATGAACATGGATTTTTTTGTTGAGTACCGAGCGTTCATTGTGAATTCGGACAACCAGTATCTGCTGACTGAATTTTTCCACATCAAGTCGAATGGCTCTATCGGTAAAATCTTTGCTTAGGATTAAGGAGCCATCCAGTGTAAATATATTGACTGAAGCGTGTGATTCCGAGGCTTGCGTGATGCTGATTTGTTTGTTTTTAGCGCTTATCGTGAACTCATTTTTGTGCGTATCCATATCATCAATGCCCGTTACTAACTCATTTAAATCGAAAGCGTATGACAGTTGTTCGTCAGGAAAGTAAGTGTAAGGCACTATGTCATCGTAAACCGCCAAAATATCGGGGGTATTGAGATGATCGTAAATTACTGGAGCCGTGGGTTTATCGGATAGAATAAAGTATTTATCAGCGACTGCTTCATTATTTTTTCTAAAAGTCATTTCGCTCATCATATCAGTAAACGCAATAAAATCAGGCATAAAGTTATGCGGACCATGATGAAGTTCAATTCTGCCGGTGGCATAAAAATGGACCTGATAGCTGTAAGTGTATTGCGGATATTCAGAAAAATACAAGTCCGTAAATTCCACAAGGGTTGCTACTGGTTCATTGTTTTCAGAAATGTATTTAACATTTACTCGACCTGTTTCTTTGGCTTCTCTAAAGCCATAATCATCTATTTCCAAGTCTTTAGTAGTATAACAAAGTACCCCAAGTTTCTTCGTGTCACCAAGATGTGCTGAAAAAGAAGATTTGCCAATGTTGATTAATTGGTTATCGATGGTCTTCAATTTGAAATTGAGCACAATGAATTGTCCATATACGTTACGCGGAATACTATCCCAATGGTAGGAGAAGTCAGCATCGGTCAATGCTTCATAATTATGGTCTTTAATAATTTCAACAAAGTCTGACTGCGCCAAACATGGTTGAGCGAAAAGGGCTATTAGGAGGATTTTTAAGTATTTCATGAGTTGCGAGGAAGAATAACTTGATTCTTTTTTATAAATGATATTTTGTTGTTCGATTTAAAGTGTTCGCTAAATTAGTCATTATGTAGGCTTAATTGATACAATGTGTAATTAGAATAAAATATACACTATATAGTTTATGTATGTTCTGTAGCCTTTGAAGGTTGTTTCCTTGTTATTGAAAACAAAAAAAGGAGCCCGTGAGCTCCTTTTTTAATAAGTATTTTATGTAAATCTAGTTGCCTACTGTATCCAAATTGTGGATGTCTTCGTTCTTTCCAAAGAGAACAATGAAATCATTTTTAGCCAAAATATAGTTCGAACTTTCGTTGGTAATGTGGTAAACACTTTCTCCTTCATCGTTGGTTTTCCCATTGTCTTCAACACTTTTTACGGTAATGAGTTTAATGTCTTTGAATAAAGGGTTTTCTTTGAGTGAGTTAACTTCTTTTCCGAGTAATTTTTCGGGTACTTTGAGTTCTACAATCTCGTAACCATCGGGCAAGCCCAGTACGTTGTTTACACTTACATCTTTTATTTTTTCGGCTACTATATTGGCAATAACTTCCTCAATGTAAATGATCTGTATACTGGTTCGGCCTTTGTCCAAATCCTTACTGATGGTTTGCAATATTTGGTTTTGCTCTGCCGAAGAAACACGAACCAAAATACGCTTGGTGCCCATTTCAATAAGGTGCAATACGGTTATGAGCGTAGCTTCAAAATTCTCTCCAATAGCTACTACAACCGCATCCAAGTTGTTGATGTCTTGAGAACGCAATGCTCGTTTGTCGGTAGAATCTAATGCAACAGCCGAGTAAGCTTCTATGGCATTTACACGTTCTATATTGGTGTCAATAGCGTATACCTCAACATTACTTTTATTGAGTTCTTGAATAATTTTTCGTCCATAACGGCCCAAACCGATTACGGCAACGGTACGAGTTTTCATCATAGCTTCATAGCTTGTTTAAGGTCTTCAATTAAATCGTCTACATCTTCTATACCAACACTGAGTCTAATGAGTGAATCGCTAATGCCCGAGGCAATGCGTTCTTCCTTAGGAATGGCGGCGTGAGTCATGGTAGCAGGATGGCCAATAAGTGACTCTACTCCGCCCAATGATTCGGCAAGGTAAAAGAGTTTTGTGTTGGCTACTATTTTTTTGGTCATTTCTAAGTCATCAGACTTAAGGTCGAAAGATAACATTCCACTAAAATCACGCATTTGTTTTTTGGCTATGGCATGACCTGGATGATCTTCCAAACCGGGGTAATATACTTTTCCAACCAAAGGGTGTTGCTTTAAATATTGAGCAATTTTCATGGCATTTTCGCTGTGTCGCTGCATTCTTAGGTGCAGTGTCTTTATGCCGCGCAAGACTAAAAACGAATCCATTGGCCCACATATAGCTCCCGAACTGTTTTGAATGCGGTATAAATTGTTGGCCAATTCGGTATTGTTTACAACCAAAGCCCCCATTACAACATCCGAGTGACCCGCTAAATATTTAGTGGCTGAATGCATAACTAGGTCGGCCCCCAAATCCAATGGATTTTGTAAAAAAGGACTGGCAAAAGTGTTGTCTACCGCTAGCATTGTACCTTTTTGCTTGGTTATCTTGGCTAGCGACTCAATATCAACTATGGTTAAAGTTGGGTTGGTAGGGGTTTCTATCCACACCATTTTTGTGTTCGATGAAATAGCCGCTGATACAGCTTCTAAATCATGGAAAGGCATGAAGGTGAATTTTATTCCGAATTGAGTAAAAATGGTTGTGAACAATCGGTAGGTTCCACCGTAAAGATCGTTGCTAGTTATGACTTCATCTCCGGGTTTCAGCGTTTTTAAAACACAATCAATTGCTGCCATGCCGCTACCAAAAGCCAGTCCGAATTGTCCGTTTTCTATGGCGGCAATATTGTCTTCTAAGGCTTTTCTGGTGGGGTTTTTAGACCGACTGTATTCATATCCTTTATGTACACCAACTTCACTTTGTACATAAGTAGATGTCTGATAAATTGGGGTCATGATTGCGCCGGTAGCGCTGTCGGGCTCAACACCTTGATGTATGGCCTTTGTTGCAAATTTCATGGTAGAAATTGTTTGAAATTTAAAGGTAATTAATTCGTCGAGCTGTCTTTCTTTCGAAGCCAATTTGGGAGAATAATAGCCCCCATTATGAGGTAAGGATAATAGGTGAACAATCGCCAAAGTATGGCCAAAACAGCAGCATATCCAAGTGGCGTGAATTCAGACAAGAAGCCTGTAAATGCAATTTCAGCAATTCCTGCTCCGCCTGGTGTAGGGCTAATGAGCATGATAACCCACATAACCAATTGCCTAGCATACACCATAAAGTGTTCGTTCAAAGGACCGAAAGCCAAAATCAAAAAATTCACAACCCAATAACGACTTGTCCAGCTCAAAATGGTAGCCAAAAAGCCTTTCAACCAAAAACTGATGGGTTTGCCTTTCATTTTTTTACTGGTCAACACCAAATCGTTACCCATTTTCCCCACTTTCATTCTCCAACGGCGCAATAAAGGCAAAGAGAAAATTCGGAACAAAACGTTTCTTAATGTGGACGGGAAGAATAAAATGGCAAATAAGATGAAGATGGTTAGCAATACCAAAAAACCATAACCCACCCAAAACAGGGCCTCGGTGTTTAGTGTGATACCAAAAATGGCTTTTTCTAGTTGAACAGGAAATAGATTGTCTACCCCTACAATGGCTATAACCAAAGGCACCATCAGGACATAAAACAACTCATCCATCAAGGCGGTAATCATTACCACAGCGGTACTGGTACCCAGCTTCAATCCTTCTTTGTTGAGTATAAAAATGGCTACGCCAGAACCTCCAACTACGGATGGCGTTACGGCCGAAGAAAACTCCCAAAGCATGATGCTTCTAAAACAGCTTTTCCAGCTCAAAGATTTGTCTGATAATATGCGCAAACGCCACATGTAACCCACATCGCGGAGAATAACCAAAACAAAGCCTAAGAAAAGGAAAATGGCCATGGACCAGGTCAACTTTGTTGCCGATAAAATATCTGCATTTTTAATTAGATCATATCGATCTAAACCAGTGTGAGTAGAAGCATCAAAAGGGATAAGTTCACTTTTAGCAACCACTTTATCGGCATTCTCATCTACCCATGCATAAGCCCCTACATCCGATTTCGAAAAACTAAAGCCATTCAAGTTTTTGTTCATCAAGTAGGCCGTAAAAGCCAATCCAATAAGTATGGGAATCCATATTTTATGAATACTCAGTTTGCTGCTTTCTTTCTTTTTCTTTGTGCTCATAGGTGCCCTGCAAATATTTTAACTTTGGCGGACATTTACTTCCCAATGAAGAAGATTTTTTACCTAGCTACTTGCAATACGTGCAAAAAGATACTTGATTCTTTAGATAATAAGGACGGATTTGAATTGCGAGAAATAAAAAGCGAAGGAATTTCGGAAGCAGAGGTGGACGAAATGGCTCGTTTGGCGGGTTCGTACGAAGCGTTATTTTCTCGAAGAGCAATGAAATACAAAGCCTTGGGCTTGGGCGAAAAGACCCTTTCAGAAAAGGACTACAAATACTACATTATGGAAGAGTATACTTTTCTTAAACGGCCAGTACTACTTAGTACCGACGATATTTTTGTAGGCAACGCCAAAAAAACGGTTGACGCTATGCAGGCGTTCTTAGCGAATGAGCAATAAAGTTTGGGCGCATTTGGGTTTGCTCATAGTCAACCTAATCTATGGAGCCAATTATGTCATAGCAAAAGGTTTGATGCCCGATAAAATAGGCCCTTCAGGTTTTATTTTTATTCGTGTTATTTCTGCAGTTGTTGTTTTTCAGTTGGTGCGAATTGCCTTAAAACAAGAAATGATTCGGGATAAGAAAGACATTATCCGCTTGATATTTTGTGGTTTGTTTGGTGTTGCGGCCAATCAATTGATGTTTTTCAATGGCTTGAGTATTGGTTCACCTATCAACGCCAGCATCATCATGGTGTCTTCGCCCATATTGGTTTTGGTGTTGAGTGCCATCATCTTAAAAGAACGACTTACAACGGTAAAAATAGCGGGCGTAATTATTGGTTGCACTGCAGCAGTACTCTTTATCTTGACCAATAAAACCTTAGGAAAAGGCAGCAGTTGGATAGGCGATTTGATGGTGTTTTTCAATGCCATGTCGTATGGCTTGTATCTTGTATTGGTAAAACCATTGATGAAAAAATACAGCCCAATATTGGTCATCAGCATGGTGTTCTTTTTTGGGTCCTTGTTTGTTATTCCTTTTGGGTGGAATCAGTTTATAGACGTCGATTGGTCTATTTGGACTGCCGGTAACTATTATGCATTGGCCTTTGTTGTAATTGGAGTAACGGTACTTACTTATGTGTTAAATTTGTTTGCACTTAAGTATGTTAGCCCTACAGTTACAAGTAGCTACATTTATTTTCAACCCGTTATTTCATCCTTGGTAGCCATCGTAGGTTTCCATTACGGAATGAATGAAAATTATGCCGATGATTTTAGCTTGCGCAAGATTATCTTGGCTTTGTGTATTTTTCTAGGTGTATACTTAGTAAGTAGACCGAATAAAACAAAATTAAAAGAGACTGAATGATATATTCTATGACAGGTTATGGTAAGGCACAAGCCCAATTTGGGAGTCGCCAATATACCATAGAAATAAGAAGTTTGAACAGCAAAGGTTTGGATCTAAACCTAAAGACACCTTCCGTTTTTCGGTCAGAAGAATTGAGTTGGAGAAAAATGCTTGGTCAAGCTTTGCAACGTGGTAAGATCGACTGTTCGGTGTATTACGAAGACCTCGAAAATCAAAAAAAGATCAGTTTCAATACCGAGCTTATCAAAGCCTATTACAACGAATTGGGTGCCTTACAAAACGATATTCCTGAACTGAATTCTAACAGTTGGTTGGATACCATTTTGAAACTGCCAGAAACGACTCAAAGCGATAGATTAGAGCCAAGTCAAGATGAAATTGATTTTGTAAAAGGCATGATTTTGCAAGCTTGCGACACCTTCAATGTTTTTAGAAAAGAAGAAGGAAGTGCCCTAGAGGAAGATTTCAAAATTAGAGTGCAATCGATAGAAAGTAGCTTGCAGGACATCGTACAATATGTGCCCGAAAGAAAAGGCGCTTTGCTCGAAAAATTGCGTTCGGCTTTAAAAGATTTAAAAACCGAGATCGACGAAAACAGATTCGAACAAGAGTTGATTTATTATCTAGAAAAACTCGACCTAAACGAAGAAATCCAACGCCTTACTCAACATTGCAAATACTTCATGGAAACCATGGAAAACGAAGAGTATCAAGGCAAAAAACTGGGTTTCATTGCTCAAGAAATGGGTCGTGAAATCAACACCATTGGCAGCAAAGCCAACCTGAATGAGATTCAGAAAAAAGTGGTGCAAATGAAGGATGAATTAGAGAAAATTAAAGAACAAGTACTGAATACGCTTTAAATGAAACACAATAAGGCCATCATATTTTCAGCACCATCGGGATCAGGAAAAACCACTTTGGTAAAGCATTTATTGTCGCAAAAATTGCCCTTAGCATTTTCTATTTCGGCCACTAGTAGGCCAGCCAGAGGCGACGAAGAAGATGCCAAAGATTACTACTTTCTTTCGCAAGCCAAGTTTGATGAACGCGCTAAAAATGGCGATTTCATAGAATGGGAAGAAGTTTACAAAGGCACCAGTTATGGAACTTTGAAAGCTGAGATTGAGAGAATTTGGGCCGAAGGCAATGCCGTAATTTTCGACGTAGATGTTGTTGGTGGGCTCAACCTTAAAAAGTATTTTGGCGATCAGGCTTTGGCTATTTTCGTGAAACCACCAAGTGTAGCAGCTTTAAGAGCAAGGCTAGAAGGTAGAGGAACCGAAACGCCAGAAAAAATTCAAGTTAGAGTAGATAAAGCCACCATAGAATTGGCTCGTGACAAGGAATTCGACCATATTATCCTAAACGATGAATTGGAAAAAGCCAAAAAAGAAGCGGTTGACACGGTTCAGAATTTTTTGAATAAATGAGACAAGTAGGCTTATACTTTGGTTCGTTTAATCCGGTTCATATCGGTCATTTGGCCATTGCAAACCATATTTTGCAGCACAGCCATCTCGACGAAATAGTATTTGTCCTTAGTCCTCAAAATCCATTCAAAAAACAAAGCAATTTGTTGGATGAATATCAGCGATTGCATTTGCTCAATTTGGCCATAGACGACAACCCTGGTTTTTCGGCCAGCGATGTTGAGTTTAAGATGCCCAAACCTTCGTATACAGGTGCAACTTTGGCCTATTTGGAAGAGCAATATCCTACCAAAAAATTCTCTCTCATAATGGGTGAAGATAATTTGAAGGGACTTCACAAATGGAAAAATGTTGAGTATTGGATCAAAGGCAGAGATGTCTTTGTTTATCCACGCCTCGGCTCGGATGTTATGGCTGTAAGTCCAAGCATAGAAAACATCATTCATTTGCATAAAATGGAGGCGCCAGTCTTCGAAATTTCAGCTAGTTACATTCGTAAAAGCATTCAAAAAGGCATATTGCCTCGTTATATTGTACCCCAAAAAGCACTCGATTATATCGACGAAATGGGGTTCTACAAATAAATTTTTTCCATGAAACACCTTCGCATTGTTTGCACAGCAAAAAAAATCAATCCCAAAGAAATTGCTGCAGCTGAAAGCTATTTTTTGTCCAAAGGATTTGAGGTAAGCAAAGGCCAAAATTTGCACAGCGAATGGAATCAATTTGCTGGCACCGATGCACAACGCGCTGCTGATTTAACGGCTGCATTGCAAGACGAAACGGTTGATGTGATATGGTTTGCTCGTGGCGGTTATGGTTCGTTGCGTGTTTGGCAATTAATGGGAAAAACCCTTTTGGCAAATCACAACAAAACCCTGTTGGGTTATAGCGATATGACGGTTTGGCTCAACCAAAGTTTCATAGCCAATACAAAGGCATTGCACGCCACCATGCCCATTTCTTTTGCCGATAGTACACCCGAAAGTTTGGATATGGCAACAGATTTTCTGCTGGATAACAAATTACCCAATTGGGAGTGGAAAGCAGAAGAATCTACGGGTGATATCGATGTTACAGCCAAACTTTTTGGTGGTAATTTGTCCTTGTTGTATTCGCTTACAGGCACTCCTTTGATGGAGGTTAATGAGCCCATCATTCTGATGATAGAAGACTTGGATGAGTATTATTATGCTTGCGACAGAATGCTGATCAATTTGGTGCATCAACCATTTTGGAAAAACGTGAAAGCGGTTGTTTTGGGTGGTTTTACATCCATGAACGACAACGATACCCCATTCGGAATGTCTATTGCCGAAATACTGCACAATTTAAGTCCAGCAACACCTGTGGTAAGCTCGGCACCTTATGGGCATCAAAACCATAACCTGCCGTGGATTGTAGGCGCTAAAGCCAATGTAAAGGTGGTAGATAATAATGCCACACTGAATTATCTTAAATAAAAAAGACAATGGAAAGCAACAAAAAACTCTATTCTCAAAAAATCATTCTTATTGCAACTTATTTGGGAGGCCCCATAGTGACAGGGATATTGATGCGTAAGAACTTCAATGTTTTGGGTAAGAAGAAAGAGGGTAGTTACGCTTTATTGTTGGGTATTTTAAGCATGCTGGTAGTGTTAGTAAGCCTCTATTTTATGCCGGAAAACATTGTAGATAAAATACCAAATGTTATGTTTCCAGCAATTTATACAGCCGCGGTTTATTTCATTCTAGAAAAGGTTCAAGGCAAAGAATTGAACGAGCATAAAATGAGTGGTGGTGCATTTTATTCAGGGTGGAAAGTTTTTGGAATTTTAGCTGCCTGCATTGTAGTAACAGCTGCTTTAGCTTTTTTGGCTGGCGATTTATTTTCAACACGAGATACACCATCTGATTTTGATACGGTAGCTTATGAACGTGGAATGGCGGAGTTTTTTGAAAACGAAACCGAATCATTGATAGTATTCGGAGAACTCGAAACAGAAAGCTTAGATTATATTATTGGCGAAACCAAGACGAATATTGAACTTTGGCGAAAGAATAAGGCCATTATCAATTCCATTGGCCGTTTGGAAAACTTACCCGAAGGTTTGATTGAGCAAAACAAGAAGTTGGAAATGTATTGCGACTTAAGAATTAGTCATTTTCGATTGTTGTTGAAAGCGATGCAAGAAAACACGGATGCTTACGATGACGAAGCCCGTGCTATTGGATTGAAAATTGAACAGTTGATTGCAGAATTGAGTAATTAATTTTAAGAAGATTCTTCTTCTTTCTCAACTAGGTGTGGAATGACACTTTTTGCCCAATCGGGATGCTGTAGAGCGTCTTTTATATCGTGTTCTCCAATTTTTGTACGACGCAATGCTGTCATAACTGCTTCTGTTTTCAAAGCATGTCCCACATCGCGTACCGCTGAGCGTACATAAGTGCCTTTGCTACAGTGTATGTCGAAATCGATAGCACTGCCACGCATTTCGGTAATATCAAAAGCCGAAACTGAAATTTTGTTTTTCTTCAGTTCTACTTCTTTGCCTTCTCTTGCCAATTTGAAAGCCCTTCTGCCTTTGAATTTTTTTGCCGAAAACATCGGTGCCGATTGTTCGTATTCGCCTTCTAAGCTTTCGAAAGCAGCAGCAATTTCTTCAGTTGAATGAAGCGCGTAATCTTGTTTTGTAATAGGCTGTTCCAAATCGTACGAAGGAGAATGATACCCAAGATTAAGACTCCCCTTGTACTCTTTTGCCTGTTCTTGAAAAGAAACAATGTTTTTGGTTTGTTTGCCAACACACAATATCAACAAGCCTGTTGCCAATGGGTCTAAAGTACCAGCGTGGCCAATTTTTACTTTTTTCTGACGGCACAATTTCTTTAAACGCCATTTAAAAAAGTTAACCACTTGAAACGAACTCCAGCCGTAAGGCTTATCGACAAGTAAAACAAATCCGTTTTCAGGAAGGGTATATTCTTTGTGTTGCATGCGCACGAAAAAGGGCTCTTTTAGTTCGTAACTATCACGAAGTAGAGCGTAAAATGATTAAATAAAACTAAATATTAGGCCGATAACTCCAACCAAAGCACAATAGGCAGCAAAGCCATACAGTTTGAGTTTCTTAACCAAAGAAATCATCCATTTACAAGCCAATAGGCCTGTTGCGAATGCAAATACAAATGCTAACATGGTGTCGCCTGTTAAACTCAGTGCAGCAAAGTCGTTGGCCAAAATAGCTTCCAATACATCTTTGCCCACTTTGGCTAGAATAAGTGGCAGAACCATTAGAAATGAAAACTTGGCAGCTTCTTCACGCTTTACACCCAATATCAAAGCAGAAGCAATGGTAGATCCCGATCGGCTAATGCCAGGGAGCAAGGCAATGGCTTGTGCCAATCCAATTAAAAAAGCATTTTTAGTGTTCAGTTCACCTGTTTTGTCTTTGGCTTTTTGAGCGAAGAAAAGCAATGCACCAGTAAATAAAAGGCACAAGGAAACCAAGCCTATATTGCCGTAAAAGAACTCGTCTATTTCGTCTTCAAACAACAATCCCACGATACCTGCAGGCAGCATAGAAAGGGCAATGAACCCAATGTATTTGAGCGAAGTTTTTTGTTCAGATTTGTTGCTAGAAAAACTGTCTTTGAAAATCTTGAAGATGCTTTTTCTGAAAAAAACAATGGTGCTTAAAGCCGTAGCCAAATGCAACCAAACAGTAAAGGCCAAACTTTCGTTGCCTTGAAATTCTATTCCGAGAATGGATTTCCCCAGTTCTAGGTGTCCACTGCTGCTAACAGGCAAAAACTCGGTAAGCCCCTGAATTATGCCTAAAATTATGGCTTTAAGGGTTTCAGACATTGTCTAGTTTTTCGGTCGCTTAAGTATGCCGTAAATGTTTACCATAAAGCCCAATAAAACGATAACTGGAGCCAAAGTAATGCGTCGGAATGAGAAAATTTCTTCGTTGAAAATATTAGGGTCTTCAACACGTCCACCACTCATTAAGGCAAAACCGATGATGATAAGAGCAACGCCTACACCAATGATCATGTAGTTTATTTTCTCTAATGCAAATTCACTTTTCTTTTCCATATCAATATAATTTTTCAGTGGTAAGGCGTATGTATTTCCTAACCGCAAAATAAGTAGCGAAGTACGAAATTAACATTCCTATGCCGACTACACCCATAAAAATGATGATAAAACTATCCGCATCGTTTTGCATGAAGAATCCGGGCATCTCATTTTTCAAAAACACCAACAATCCCATAATCAAACAAAAGGCCAACAAAGCCGAAACCAATCCTTGGTAAAAACTCTTGATGATGAAAGGCTTACGTATGAAGGCGTGAGTAGCTCCCACAAGTTTCATCGTGCGAATCAAAAATCGTTTTGAGAATATGGCCAATCGGATGGTGTTGTTTATCAATGCAATGCTGACCAATAGGAGTAATGCACTCAAACCCGCCAATATCACCGTTACTTTTTTCACATTTTGGTTTACCAAACGGATCAAATCGGCATTGTAGTTTATCGATTCGATATGATTGACTGTTAATAAATCCTTTTCAATGTTTTCTATAGCAGAAGCAGAGGTAGAGTCTTCGATAAGAGAAATGTTGAACGATTCTGATAGAGGATTGAAATCTAAAAAGTCGATGAAGTTTTCTCCAATGCTTTCAGAAAGTTCCTTGGCTGCTGTTTCTTTCGATACATATGCCGTACTGCGCACATAGTTTTTCTCGAGCAAGGCTGTTTTTACCGCACTTACATCTTTGCTAGTAGCGCTAGCGTCTAGCAGTACTTGTAGTTGGATGTTTTCCCGCAACTCGGTCGACAGCTTTCTAGCATTGAGTAGCACCAAACCCAACACACCCAACATAAAGAGCACCAAAGTAATTCCTATGATCGTAGATAGGTATGAACTGCGTGTGCTTTGAGTTGCCAGTTTTTCGCCCGACTTTTGCATGCGTTTGGTTTTTAAATCGTTTCTAAGCGCAATCTAAAACTTTCTTTTGTGGCAGGCATATACATTCATATACCCTTTTGTAAAAAAGCATGCAGTTATTGCAATTTCCATTTCAGTACATCGCTGGTATTAAAAGACCAAATGGTGGACAATCTTGCAAAAGAACTGACACTGCGCCGTGATTTTCTTTCAGAAAAAATAAGCACCATTTACTTTGGTGGCGGTACACCAAGTTTGCTTTCTGGAGCTGAAATTTCACGATTGATTAAAACGGCGGAAAGCCAATTTGATTGCAGTGATTTGCAAGAAATTACGTTAGAATGCAATCCTGAAAACATCAACGAAGCGTATTTGTTGGAACTTAAAAATGCCGGAATTACCAGATTAAGTCTTGGTGTACAGAGTTTGAATGAAGCCGTACTTGCGAGTATGAATAGGAGCCATAATAGGCAGCAAGCCTTAGATTCTGTGGCTTTAATTGGAAAATACTTTGACAACTACACCATCGATTTGATGTATGGATTGCCAGCCAGTTTGGGTGAACATAGCTTTCAAGACGATTTGACTTATTTCCTTGAAAAGGACACTCCTCATATTTCCTTGTACAATCTTACCATTGAAGAGCAAACCAAATTGCATCATGATATTAGCAGTGGTAAAACTGAGGAGCCAAGCGAAGAACAAAGCAGGAAAGAATTTGAATTTGTAATTGCTTCTCTTGAAAAATATGGCTACCATCATTACGAAATATCGAATGCCGCTAAATCGGGTTTCGAATCCAAACACAACAGCGCTTATTGGAATTTTTCGCCTTACCTAGGCATTGGTCCTGCAGCGCATAGTTTCGATGGCAAAGACCGATATGCCAACATTGCCAACAACCCATTGTACATCAAAAGTCTTGAGAAAAGCAAAATTCCTACAGAAAAAGAGAGTTTGACGGATAACGAAGCGTTCAACGAAATATTGATGCTGGGTTTGAGGCAGAAAAAGGGTGTGGATGTCCAAAGACTTAAAACTTACCCCGATTTGTACGTCAAAATGTTAGAAAGTAGAGCCTATAAAAATTATATTTTGAGTAAAGTGTTAAAATCCGAGTTAAATTCTTTGATATTACAAAATGATGGGATATTTTTGGCTGACAAAATATGCAGCGATTTATTCGCTTAAACCCTGTTTTAAAAACTACTACCATGTCAATAAAAGCACCCAAACTAGACGAAATCGATTTCAAAATCTTGAAAGTACTTCAAGAAGAAGGCAAAATTTCGAATTTAAATTTGTCTAAAAAAATTGGTTTATCACCAGCGCCAACACTTGAAAGAGTAAAAAAGTTGGAGCAAAGTGGCGTGATCAATAGCTACCACGCTCAGTTGGATGAAATTGCTTTGGGTTTGAACTTGAATGCTTTGGTACAAATTACTTTGGTGCGTCAATTACCCGATGCAGCAGAAAACTTTTTGAAACAAGCTTACAACATTCCAGAAGTAATGGAAGTGTATCAAGTGACGGGAAATTATGATTTCCATTTGCGTGTCATCACAAAAGATATACTTGATTTTGAGCGACTTATTCGCGAGGAGTTGAGTAAGATTGACGAGATAGCCAATTTGCAAACCATGGTGGTATTGCGTAAGCACAAGGCTTCGCACGTATTGCCATTGAAGTATGATTAATCAAGAAGAATACCATAGTTATTGTTTGGCATTGCCTCATACCGAGGCTTGTTTTCCTTTCAATGAATCTACTTTGGTATTCAAAGTGCATGGCAAAATGTTTGCCTTGGGCGATATTGAAAATTGGTCATTTTTGAATCTTAAATGCGACCCAATAAAAGCGGAAGAATTAAGAGTCGAAAATGAAGGGATAAAACCCGCATACCACATGAACAAAAAACACTGGAACTCGGTGGACGTAAAAGGCAAAGTGTCTCGAAAAGAAATTTTTGAGTTGATAGATCATAGTTACAAGCTTGTGTTTGCCTCGTTGCCAAAAAAACTACGCGATATAAAATGACGATAAAATCGATTTTTACAAAAGCATTTTATTACCTCTTGCGGGGTATGTTGCTTACGCTTCCGTTAGCACTTACGGTGTATTTAATCTATTTTTTCTTCACCACGATTGATGGTTTGTTGGGCTTCGAACAAGCAGGAATTGGTTTCTTGGTTACCATAGCTTTACTAACTTTTATTGGTTTTTTGGGAACAAGTTTCATTGCACGTCCGTTGATCAATTGGTTCAATAGTCTTTTGAAAAAATTGCCTTTGATCAAGACAATTTACGATGCCATTAAAGATTTACTTTCGGCATTTGTTGGGCAAAAAAAGAGTTTCAGCAAAGCCGTAATGGTCGATTTGGCCGGAAACGGAAATATGAAGCGTTTGGGCTTTATTACCGAAGAAGATTTGGCTTCTTATGGAATAGATTCTGATCATGTAGCGGTTTATTTTCCGCACTCGTACAACTTTAGTGGCAACTTATTTATTGTCCCAAAAAATAATGTAACTTTCATTGATGCCAAACCAGCCGATTTGATGAAATTCATTGTATCAGCAGGTATATCAAAATCAGAATAATTATGAAAAAATTCCTTACCCTTAGTTTCGCGATAATCACCTTAGGTCTTTGTGCACAAAGCAGTGTAGATGCTGGAAAAGTAGCTCTTAAAAATGTAGGTGGCGATGGTTTTAATTACACATTAACGACTACCGATCAAAAAGAACAAGCGGCAGCAACCAAATCGTTTTTCAAAGAATTCAATGGGAAGTTTTCTGGCTCTAAAAACGGAAGTTTTACAATAGAAAATTTAAACATGCCTTCAGTATGCGTTAACCCTGTTAAAATGGTTGGTGAGTGCAAAGAAAAAAGCGAAGGCACTTACAAATGCGGTGTAATATTCTTAGACGGAATTAGAAACATTACGAGTCAAGAAGACGGATATGCATCGGCGAAAGCTATGATGAAAACTTTCGTTGATAAAACCAATACAACCGCTAAAGCCAATCGTGTAGAAGAAGCTAAAGAGGAATTGGAAAAAGGCAGCAAAGAACTTGAAAAACTAGAAAAAACAATTGCTGGTCTAGAGAAAGAAATTGAAGACAATAAAAAGAGCTTAGAGGAGAATAAAAAATTGAAAGCTGAACAAGCTGAAGTAGTTAAAAGCTTGAGCTCTACCTACGAAAAACTGAAGGGTAGCCACTAAATATATTTGATACTTTGCTCCAAAACACCCGTTCGAACGCTTTAGCACTTCTCCATTTTGTTGTCCTCCTTTTTGGGTTTACGGGCATTTTGGGAAAACTCATTAGCGTTTCATCGCTTGACTTGGTTTTTTATAGGATGGCTATTGCAGCCTTGGCGTTGTTGCTTTTTTGTTGGGCTACAAAACGATTAAAAGTTAGTAAAAAGCATTTTTTTTACTTGCTAGGCATAGGTTTAATAGTGGCTTTGCATTGGGTTGCATTTTTCGAATCCATTAAACTAACCAATGTTTCATTAGCATTGGCTTGTTTGAGCAGCGCCTCGTTTTTTACGGCCATACTCGAACCCATTTTTCTGAAAAAGAAACTCAATCCTGTTGATTTAATTTTGGGCGTTTTTGTCATTTTGGGTGTTTCGTTGATGTTTCAAGTAGAGGCAGGAAACGTACTTGGAATTGTAGTAGCCCTTATATCAGCGTTATTGGCAGCTTTGTTTACAGTGCTCAACGCTAAAGCCTTTCATTATGCTCCGCCTAGTACCGTTTCTTTAGTAGAAATGTTGGGGGGATTCGTTGGCGTAACAGCCATGTTGTTGATATTTAAAGGCAAATTGCCCGACCTGCCAAATGAGAGCGATACTTTTTGGTTGTTGATTTTGGGGGTATTGTGTACGGCATTTGCTTTTGTGGCTTCCATTCGAGTAATGCAACATCTTAGTCCATTTACTGTGGCTTTGAGTGTGAATCTTGAACCTATTTATGCCATTTTTTTGGCTTTTATTATATTCAATGAACACCATGAACTAGGGCTTACATTTTACGTAGGTGCTAGTCTTATATTTTTATCAGTTTTTGCCAAGCCGGTGATTAACTTTGTAACCAAACGAAAAAAGATTTCAGCATGAAACCCTATTTAGACAGCTATAACAAATACAAACGCTTCCAAACAACAGAAGTGAACATAGGGTCTAAAACCATAGGAGGGAAAACACCCGTTTTATTGCAATCCATGACCACAACCGATACCATGGATACAGAGGGAACCATAAATCAGTCGGTTACTATGATTGATGCAGGGTGCGAATTGGTTAGGATAACAGCGCCAAGTATCAAAGAAGCAGAAAATCTGAAAGCAATCAAAGCTGGTTTGGAAGCACTAGGCTACCATGAACCAATTGTCGCAGATATTCACTTTACTCCTAATGCAGCTATGAAAGCAGCAGAGTATGTCGAGAAGATTCGTGTAAATCCAGGGAATTATGCTGACAAAAAGAAATTTGAAGAAATAGAATACACCGATGCTTCTTACCAAGAAGAATTGGATAGAATACGTGAAAAATTCACCCCTTTGGTTTTGAAATGCAAAGAGCTTGGACGAGCCATGCGCATAGGAACCAACCACGGATCTTTGTCCGACAGAATTATGAGTCGTTACGGCGATAGCCCTATGGGTATGGTAATGTCGGCTATAGAATTCATAGAAATTTGCCGCGACAACGATTACCATAGCTTGGTGCTTTCGATGAAGGCAAGCAATACCTTGGTGATGGTTCAAGCTTACCGATTATTGGTGTCTGAAATGAAAGACAGAGGGTACAGTTATCCAATTCATTTGGGTGTAACCGAAGCTGGAGAAGGCGAAGACGGAAGGATAAAATCGGCTGTCGGAATTGGGGCTCTACTTTTAGAAGGAATTGGTGATACTGTAAGAGTGTCCTTAACCGAGGCTCCAGAAGCTGAAATTCCAGTAGCAGAAGCTTTGGTTAAAGTCTGCAAGCAAGAAAAGAAAAGTAAGGGAAAAGAGAATTCGACTTTTTCTAATCACAATCCTTACGCTTATGCTCGTCACAAAAGTGTTGCTATAGGAAACATAGGTGGTGATAATGTACCCAGAATCATAGTTGATTTACCAGATAATACCCAAACTCAAGCGGCATTATTCAATATTGGCTACCGTTATGCCGCCCATCTAGACAAATGGAATATTGGCGATATGGCTTGCGATATGGTTTTCAGTGGCAATCAGCCTTTGCCATTTGCCGTTCCAGGAACGTTATTGCAAATTGGAATGGATATCCCGTTGCTTTCTGGAGAAGACGCTGCTATTGATGCACCGCATATTTATTCATTTGCGCCATCAGCAACAGTCGAAGAAATTATAGAACATACCAATGCACACAGTTTGGTGCAAATAGAAGTTGCTTCTGCCGATACTTTTGCATCTGTTAAGCATCTTTTACTAGGCTTAAAAGAGGCTAATTTTCAGCAACCTTTAGGCTTTAGCATAGAAGCTAGAGGCGAAACGAAAGATGAGCAATCGCTTTATTTAAGTGCCTTTGCCGGAAGTTTATTGCTCGATGGATTTGGTGATTTTATATGGTTGAAAGCAAGCGAATTGAACCATGTGGAACAAAATCAATTGGCTTTTGGCATATTACAAGCTACTAGAACAAGAATCTCTAAAACAGAATATATATCCTGCCCATCGTGTGGTAGAACTTTGTTCGACCTGCAAGAAACCACAGCAAAAATTAGACAAGTAACCAACCATTTAAAAGGGGTTAAAATTGGTATTATGGGCTGTATTGTTAATGGCCCAGGCGAAATGGCTGATGCCGACTTTGGTTATGTAGGAACAGGTCCAGGTAAAATATCATTGTACCGAGAAAAAGAAGTGGTTCAGAAAAATGTGCCAGAAGAACAAGCTGTTGACGCCCTTGTAGAACTAATTAAAGAACACAATATGTGGACTGAAATTAGCGATATTTAAAATTAAAATACGCTATGGCAAGATGGGTTCTCAACAAAAATTTTGATAAAAACATAGCAAACTCCTTAAACGAAAGTTTGGGTACACCCAGCATCATTGGTGAACTATTAGCCAAACGAGGGGTTTCCGATTTTGATAATGCAAAGGCATTTTTTCGCCCCAATGCCGATCAATTTCACGACCCAAGTCTCATGAAAGACTTGGGCAAAGCTGTAACTAGATTAGAAAGAGCAAAAGCCGAAAACGAACGTGTTTTGGTGTACGGCGATTACGATGTCGATGGTACATGTTCTGTTGCCTTGGTAGAAAGTTGCTTAACCGAATATGGTTTTAAAACCGAAGCGTACCAACCCGATAGATTTACCGAAGGGTATGGTTTAAGCAAAGAAGGATTGGCTTATGCGCAGTCGAAACAATGCGGAGTAATAATTGCTTTGGATTGCGGAATAAATGCTGTTGAGCTTATTACAGAAGCTCAAGACTCTGGTATTGATGTCATTGTTTGCGATCATCACTTACCAAAAGAGCAATTGCCTCCAGCTCATGCTATTTTGAATCCTAAACAGACGGATTGTAACTATCCGTTTAAAGAACTGTGCGGATGCGGAATCGGATTTAAGTTGATGATAGCCTTGGAGCTAAAACTTCAGGGTTCGGATGAGTTTGTTCAATCTAAATTAGATATTGTAGCCTTAGCTACAGCAGCCGATATCGTTAGTCTGAGTGGTGAAAATCGCACTATAGTTTACCTTGGTTTAATTCAACTCAATCAAAAGCCATCGGTAGGCATAGCGTCATTGATAAAAAGCAGCGGAAAAGCTAGGGAGTTATCGTGCCGAGATATGGTCTTTCAGTTAGCACCTCGCATCAATGCAGCCGGTAGATTATACCATGCCAAATTTGCCAAAGATATTTTACTCGGAGTAGAAAACACAGATGCTTTGAGTGACGATTTGAATAAAATTAATAGCGAACGTCAAGATCTTGGGCATGCTGTATTTGAAAGTGCTTTAGACCAAGCAAACAACAATCCTTTTCAATATTCTCAAGTTGTATATAGCAAAGATTGGAACAAAGGTGTAATAGGAATTGTAGCCAGTCGTTTGATAGAGAAACACTATAAACCTTGTTTGGTTATTTCGGCACAAGGCGAAGGCTTAGCATCGGGCTCTGCGCGTACCATAGAGGGCGTAAATGTGCATAAAGCACTCAGTGCTTGCGAAGATTTGTTTGGCAGTTTTGGTGGGCATGCAGCCGCGGCAGGATTTAAAATAGAATGGGATAAAATACCGGAATTGCAAAGACGGTTTGATGAATCCTGTGCCGAACAACTCAATCATATTGTACCAGAAGAATGTATCATGGCAGATTCGTTGTTGAACATAGCGGATATCAGTCAGAAAGTATACCGTATATGTGAGCAATTTGAACCTACAGGACCCGATAATCTTCGACCTAAATTTATTTGTGAAGATGCTGTGGTGGTAGAAAAACGCATCATAGGCAAAGAAAAAACGCACCTCAAATTGAAGGTGTCTTCAATTCATAATACTCAAGCAGAATACGATGCTCCGCTTTGGAACATGGCCGAAAAGATAGATGGATACCCAGAAGTAGGCGAGCCTATTAAATTGCTGTATGCAATAGAATGGAATGAATTTATGGGGAAAGGAAAAATTCAGCTTAGGATCTACGATGCCAAAGCTTAAATATAAAAGGAATATCCTTAAGCGTTTTTAGCAATACCATCTCCATTAGTGCCTTCTTCTGTGTTTTTTCCAGGATAGAAGACATGTACATCTCTTTGTGGAAATGGAATGGAAATTTTATGCGTACGGAAAGCTTCGTCAATTTCAAAACGTAATTCACTCTTAATTTGTTCTATTACCCACTGACGACGTGTCCAGAAATAAATTTCAAAGGTGAGGGCAGAATCAGCAAAATCGGCAAACCGAACCGAGAGCAAATCTTTTCTTGTAATGTCTTTATGACGGCCAAATATGTCGTACAAAATTCGCTGTACTTTGGCTGTATCAGAGCCATAAGCAACGCCAACTACAATTTTAAAGCGAGTATCAGCTTGGTTCAAACTCCAGTTAATGATGTTGTCGTTTACCAACTTACCATTCGGAACAATGATCACTGTACCGTCTCTTGTTTCAACTTGTGAGGTTCTTAAATCGATGCGCAATACTTTACAAACAATGCCATTAAATTCGATAACATCATCCACTTTAAAAACACCCTCCAATAACAAAACAATACCCGAGAAAATATCCTTAAAAGTATCTTGAAGTCCTAAACCAACACCAACCATTAAGGCGGCCGATGCTCCAATTAAAATTGTAATGTCTACACCTATGGTTTCTATTCCTACCACAAAAGCAATGACGTAGAGTACGTAATTGAATAAGGATGATATGCTTTTTTCTCGGCCAGTGTCTATTACGTTTTTGCGCACCAATGTTTTGTGGAGCAACATTTTAAATGAACGTTTTATCGCTATGGTAACGAGAATCACCAAAAGCAATGTAAGTACAGACGATACCGTTAGTTTGTAGTCTTTGAAACTGAATAATGTAAGCGACAAAAAATCTGAAAGCTCTTTCATTTTAATGCAGTATTACGCGGTGAAGAATATTAGAATATACTTTTTTAGCATTGATAAAACGTTTTTGAAGACTCAGTAGTTTTTTAATTTCTTCAAAATCATCTTCTACTTTCATTTTATCTTCATTTTTTACAATTTCCAAACGAATGGTTTGTAACAAGTAAGCATAGATAGTTTCGGGAATAATTTTGCTCAATTTATCGGCTTCCTGAGCGGTTTTTATTTCGTGATCTTTTTCCCAACGGTGAGATATTTCATGTTGTACATACAACCAAGAGCTTATCTCCGGCAAAGCTTCCGGTTTTACTGCAGCCATTACATCGTTATGGCCAATAGTCGGATTTTTCCTGAATAGATCGAGTAATTCGTTGTGATGATTTTCTATAAACTTGATCTCTTCAGCATCTAGAATCTCTAAAATAAACTCGCTTACATTGTGCTCAGTTTCTTCTACGGAACGATCTTCTTCGTTGGTTATTTTCAATACAAAATCCTCTTTGCCATACATCAATAGCAATCTCAATAATTCCGATTCTAAAGGCACCAATGGATGTTGGGCACTTTTGGCAGAAACTTCTATTACGGCATCCGTAGGAAGAAAAGGATCATGATCGGCAAAATCCTGCTCTTGAGGTTTTCTAGCAGCAGGTTCTTTGGCTTTTATGAAATTGTTGCGCTTTAGTTTAGCAACTTCTTGTAGAAGTGTTGCTTGGTCTAGATTGTAATCACTAGCGCATTGTTTTACATAAATTTCACGAAGTATGGCATCTTCTACCAAAGCCACACTTTTTACTATTTCGCGTATGCCTTCAGCTCGCTTTATTGGGTCGGTAACCCCTTTTAAAAACAATTGTGCCTTGTAGGCAACAAAGTCTTTTTTGTTTTCTTCTAAATATGCTTTTAAGCCTTCTGGTCCTTTTTCTTTTGCGAAAGAATCGGGATCGTGATCGCTGGGTAAGTTGAGGACATAAACAGTTAAGCCCTCTTCCAGTAAAATATCAATACCACGCAAAGCTGCTTTTACACCCGCGGCATCGCCATCGTACATGAGACATACGTTGTTGGTGTAGCGTTTTACAAGGTAAGCTTGCTCTTTAGTCAGCGCCGTACCAGATGTAGCCACAACGTTTTTTACACCTGCTTGATGCATGGCTATTACATCGGTATAACCTTCTGTAAAATAGCATAGGTTTTCTTTAGCAACGGCCGATCTAGCCTGATGCATGGCATACAAAACCTTGCTTTTGTGGTACAACTCTGTTTCAGGAGAGTTGATGTATTTTGGGGCTTTTGTGTCTTTGTGCAAGGTTCGCCCGGCAAAGGCCAAACTGTTTCCGCTGACACTGCTGATGGGGAAAATGACACGCCCTGAGTAAAAATCGCGGCGACGTGTACCGTAATTTTTCACCAAGCCTAAGTCTTCTAAAAACTGTGCATTATGCCCTTTGGCTTCTGCAGCTTTTATAAGGGCATCACCCGATTCTGGGCACCATCCTAATCCAAACTCTTGTATGATATCGTCGGTTAACCCTCTTTTTTTTAGGTACGATAGAGCGACGCTTTTTCCTGTATCGGTATTGTGAAGCTGATCTTGGAAAAATTGATTGGCAAATTTCATGATGACAGACAAACTTTCGCGTCTTGATTGCGCTTCTATTTGCTCATCGCTTTGCTTTTCTTCCTCAATTTCGATGTTGTATTTATTGGCAACATAACGCAAAGCTTCTGGGTAGTTCATTTGCTCGTGCTCCATCAAGAAGCTGAACACATTGCCCCCTTTACCGGTACTAAAACATTTGAAAATTTGCTTTGCCGGAGAAACTACAAACGAGGGTGTTTTCTCTTGCTTGAATGGACTGAGACCTTTGAAACTTGACCCCGCTTTTTTTAGGTAGACAAAGTCGCCAATGACTTCTTCTATTCTGGCGGCATCAAGTATGCGTGCTATGGTCTCTTGAGTAATCAAGCGTCGTAATTTTTACGAGTGATTTCTTGACCCTCTTCATTGAAAAAGATCCATTCTTTAACCTCTTTTCCAGCTTTGTAAAAACCTCTTATTTTGAGGTTGCCATTGGTATGAAATACTTTGTATTCGCCATCTTCAAGTCCTTTTTCGTAGTTCAATTCCGATTGCAATTCCCCATTAGTATACCAGCTAGACCACAATCCTTCGCGTTGCCCGTTTTTGTATTCACCAACAATTTTTATTTCTCCAGTTTCATGGTACTCTAGGTAAGGACCATCTTTGAATTGAGCTGTACTTTCTGTCGTTTCTTTAGCCTGATCGGAAGTAGATACGTCCTCAGTTTTACAAGAATATGAAAGCCCTAATAATATGCTGAAAATGATAACAGATATGCGCATGATGTAAAATTAATAAATGATGGAAAAAAGCAATTATTTTCTTCGTTCAATGCTGTACAAAACCAAATCGTGCAAGGCTTTTCGAAATTGGTTGTCGGGCATAGATTCAAGAATAGCTAATGCTTTGTTAGCAAATTCTTTCATCTTGAGATCGCAATATACCATGCCTCCATTATTGGTTACGAAATCAACAATTTCATTGAGTTGGGCTTTGCTTTTTTTCTTTTTGTTGACCAACTTTAAAACACTTTTCTTTTCAGAAGAAGATACTTGATTGAGCGCATGAATGATGGGAAGAGTGAGTTTGCGTTCTTTCAAATCGGCAAAGGCGGCTTTACCGGCCATGCTTTTTGGTTGATAATCAAACAAATCGTCTTTTATCTGAAAAGCCATACCTACATATTCGCCGAAAAGACGCATGTCGTTCTGAACTTTTTCACTTACAGCAGCTGCTATAGCTCCAGCTTCGCAACATGCGGAAATTAAACTGGCTGTTTTTTTCTGAATAATATCGTAGTAAACGTCTTCGTCTTGGTTAAGCTTACGGCTCTTCTCCATTTGAAGAAGCTCACCTTCACTCATTTCTCTTACCGAGCGAGAAACACAGCCCAACAAAGCAAATTCTTTGTTTTCAACCGACATGATGAGCGATCGTGACAATAAATAGTCGCCAACGAGCACTGCTATTTTGTTTTTCCAAATGGCGTTTATAGACAAAAAACCTCTACGTTCCATTGCGTCGTCAACAACGTCGTCGTGTACCAATGTAGCGGTATGCAAAAGCTCTACAAGTGTTGCAGCACGATAGGCAGATGGTTGTAAGTCACCAAACATTTTTGCCGAAAGCAAAACAAACATGGGACGCATTTGCTTCCCTTTTCGTTTGACAATGTAGTGGGTTATTTTATCGAGTAAGGCAACTTTACTTTTTAACGATTCGCGAAAAATGGATTCGAAAGTGTCGAGCTCGTTTTGTAGTAGTTTTCTAATGTCGTGTACCAAACTCAAGGGCCGTCTTTTTTTGGGCTATTAATCGTATGCTAATTTATTCTTATTTGCTAGTTGACCACATGCTGCGTCAATATCTTTTCCTCTGCTTCGTCGAATGTTTACGACTAAATTCTTGGATTCAAGATAATCTGCGAATGCATCAACTTTTTCTCGGTCAGCTTGTCTGAATTCTTCTCCATCGATAGGATTGTATTCTATGATGTTGATTTTGCATGGTAGTGTTTTGCAAAATGCAGCCAACTCTTGTGCATCAACTATTTCGTCGTTAAAATCTTTGAATATGATGTATTCAAATGTTACACGAGTTCCTGTTTTATCGGTAAAATAACGCAAAGATTCATGCAAAGCATCTAATGTGTTGCTGTCATTAATGGGCATTATCTTACTGCGTTTCTCATCATTAGCGGCGTGCAAACTCAAAGCAAGATTGAATTTTACTTCGTCGTCGGCCAATTGCTTTATTTGTTTGGCAATACCCGCAGTAGATACTGTTATACGTTTTGGAGACATACCAAGACCAGTGTCTCCACAAATTTTATCTATTCCAGCAAGCGTATTTTTGTAATTAAGTAAGGGTTCGCCCATCCCCATGAAAACAATGTTGGAAAGGTTTTTTTGATACTTATTTTCAGCTTGTCGTTTGATGGTAACTACCTGATCGTATATTTCATCTGGATTTAAATTACGCATTCGTTTGAGTTTGCCTGTAGCGCAAAATTTGCATGATAAACTGCACCCAACTTGCGAAGAAATACAGGCCGTCATTCTATCTTTTGCCGGTATCAATACGCCTTCCACAACATAGTTGTCGTGCAATTTGAAAGCGGTTTTTATGGTGCCATCATTGGAGTGTTGTACATCGTCTGGGGCAAGGGTATGAAACTCAAAGTTGTCCTTCAAAGTTTGTCTCAATTCCAAAGAGATGTTGGTCATTTCATCCCAGTTGGTGCTAGATTTTTTCCAAATCCATTCAAAAATTTGCTTCGCTCTAAACGGTTTTACGCCTTTTTCTTGTAGAAAATCTACCAATTCGATTTCCGATAATGATCGTATGTTGGTTTTGTCAGCACTCATAATTTGGGCAATAATATGTTTTGCGCAATGGCTAAATCCATTGGCGTTGTAATCTTTATGTTCTCTTCGTTTCCTTCAACCAAGGTGATTTCTCCTCCATGATGTTCAAACACACTGGCGTCGTCAGTGAAAAATGTATGGTAGCCAACATCAAAAGCTTTTAATAAACTTTTTTTCTCAAAACACTGAGGAGTTTGTGCTAAACGAACGTCTTCACGCTTAAGTGCTTTATTGGTTTTTTCCTCAATCAATCGTACCGATTCCTTACTATTGATAACTGGAACAACGGCAGGGTAAACTTTTAAAGTTTTAAAACAATTGTTTAAGGTGCTTTGACTTACAAATGGTCGTACGCCATCGTGTATTGCAACGTGAGATGATTGAGCTGCGTTCAAGCCATTTAAAACACTATGAAACCGCTCTTTTCCGCCAGCTACTACGGTATGGTGTGTGCTGAAGTTGTGTTTGGTGCATAACAATTGCCACGCATCTATTTCCGAATGTGGTAAAACACATACAATGTCTTTAACGGCCGAGTGTTGAGCAAAAGCTTGTATGCTGTGCATAAGAATACACCAGTCTCCTAATGGTAAAAACTGTTTGGGAGTAGACGTTCCCATTCTCTTACCAGAACCTCCGGCAACTATAATAGCTGAAATTTCTATCATACAAAAAAGCCGACCCAAAAAGGTCGGCTTCAAAATTACTGTAATTTATTGATTTTAAAGGATTAACATTGCGTCTCCGTAAGAGTAGAAACGGTATTTTTCCTTTATTGCTTCTTTGTAAGCTTTCATGGTCAAATCGTGACCAGCAAAAGCAGATACCAACATCAATAGAGTAGACTCTGATGTGTGGAAGTTGGTAATCAATGTGTTAGCAATGCTGAACTCGTACGAAGGAAAAATGAACTTATTGGTCCAACCATCGAATGGATTAAGATCGCCACCTGATGATACAGACGATTCTATTGAACGCATAACGGTTGTACCAACAGCTACTACACGTTTTTTCTTCTTCTTAGTTTCATTAACCAAATCAGCTGATTCTTGAGAAATATAAACTTGCTCAGAATCCATTTTATGCTTGGTAAGGTCTTCTACTTCTACTTTTCGGAAAGTACCTAAACCAATATGCAGTGTAACTTCTGCGAAGTTTACGCCTTTGATTTCAAGACGCTTTAATAAGTGTTTGCTAAAGTGTAAACCAGCTGTTGGAGCTGCTACTGCACCTTCTTCTTTTGCGAAAATGGTTTGATAACGCTCTTCATCTTCAGGTACTGCATCTCTACCCAAATACTGTGGGATAGGTGTGTTACCTAGTGATAAAATTTTGGCTTTGAATTCTTCGTGAGTACCGTCGAATAAGAAACGAAGTGTACGACCTCTAGAAGTGGTGTTGTCAATTACCTCAGCTACCAATGAATCATCATCGCCGAAGTAAAGTTTGTTACCAATTCTAATTTTTCTTGCTGGATCTACCAAAACATCCCAAAGCATGCTTTCAGCGTTCAATTCACGCAATAAAAACACTTCAATCTTTGCTTCAGTTTTTTCCTTACGTCCGTACATACGAGCAGGGAAAACTTTGGTGTTATTCAAAATGAAACAATCCTCTTCGTCGAAGTATTCGATAAGGTCTTTGAACGTTCGGTGTTCTATCTCACCAGTGTCTCTATGGACTACCATTAAACGCGATTCATCACGATGTGTAGTAGGGTGTTGAGCAATAAGTTCTTCTGGAAGTTTGAATTTAAAATTCGATAGTTTCATACTAAAATTACGGTTTTAGCTTTTTTAATTAAGTGTGCAAAGGTAATGCAAGTTTGGGAAACTTTAAAACCACCTATTTATTAGGCTTAATGAATTGCTTTTTGCCTAAATAATAAAAAGCTTTAAACCTTAAGGTATAGCCGTCGGTTTTCTATAAATGAGGTAACTTGAATACCTGTAAAAGCTTCATATGAGTAAAGATACTGGTCAGCTTGGTGAAAATATGGCGTGTGAATATCTGGTAAACAACGGATTCGTGATTTTAGCCCGCAATTATCGTTTTCGACAACATGAAATAGATATTATAGCCAGTAAAAATGATTGCCTACATTTTGTTGAAGTAAAACTTAGGGGGAGTGATAATTTCGGTTCGCCAGCATCTTTTGTTAGTAAAGCCCAACAACGTTCGATAGCCAAAGCTGCTGAAGCTTTTTTATTGTCACTAGAAACCGATCCTGATTGTCAGTTTGATATTGTGAGTATTTATAAAGAAAACAATCGTTTTAAAATCGAGTATATCGATGAAGCTTTTCGGCCGATGTTTTGATTAGGCGTTGTAATTTTGCCTTTTCAAAAATCATGTCGCATGTCAAAGTATATAGTATCCGATTATAAAGCCATCATTTTTGATTTGGGTGCTGTGCTACTCAATATCAACTATCAAGATACCATTGACGCTTTTAAAGCTTTGGGGATTAAGAATTTTGATGAAATTTTTTCGAAAGCAAAACAATCTACCCTTACAGATGATTTTGAAAAAGGAAACATCAGCGAAAAAGAATTTTTCGGATCATTGAAGCAACAATTGCATACCAATGTAAACGAATCAGATTTGATTGCGGCTTGGAACATTATGCTGAAAGATTTGCCTCAACAACGAGTAGATTTAGTGAAAAAATGCCAAGCTATCTTGCCGACGTTTTTGCTGAGCAATACCAATTATACTCACATTGTAGACTACCATGCATATCTTCAAAAAAACTTTAAAGTAGATAACATGTCAACCTGGTTTACCAATGTCTACTACAGTTTTGAAATGGGTAAGCGCAAACCCGATGCCAATATATTTGAGCAAGTTCTTAACGAAAATAAACTCAATGCTACTGAGGTATTGTACATAGACGATAGCCCACAACACATCGAATCTGCTAAAAAGTTGGGTATAGTAAGCCATCATTTGCTTGATACTGAAGATGTATGCGATATTCTATTATTGAAATAAATTGTTTGCTTCGGCACTTCTAACTACCTTTGCCGATGCGTTTAGCGTGTGCTAGGCCAAAAGGACATACGGGAAATGGAAAGTAAGAAGAGAGTAAATAGAAAAGGTGCTAGCAGTAAAGTTAAGCCTAGAAGTACCAATGCGCATTCACCTTTTAAAAAAACCAGAGGTCATACTGGGAATAAAAAGGTAAACCTTCCGAAGTTCGACGACACTGTACGATTGAATAAATTCTTAGCCAATGCTGGAGTATGTTCACGTCGTGAAGCCGATACCATTATTTTATCTGGAGCTGTTGAAGTAAACGGAGTAGCGGTTACTGCTTTGGGTATAAAAGTAAATCCAGATAAAGACAGCGTAAAATACGGTGGGCAAAGCTTAAGCTTGGTAAGCAAACGCTATTTCTTACTGAACAAGCCAAAAGATTTTATTTCTAATCCTTATGAGTTGGACCACAAACGTTCTGTAATGGGGCTTGTATCTACAGCTTGTAAAGAAGTAATTTATCCAGTAGGTCAGTTAGATAGGCATAATACAGGATTGTTGTTGTTTACCAACGATGCCGATTTAGAAAAGAAGTTGATACATCCGAAAGTTAACGTGAAAAAACTCTATCATGTTACTTTGCGAAAGGCTATGTCTGAAGCTCAAATGCAGATGCTTAGAAACGAAGGCATAAAGCTTGATCATAGTTATTACAAGCCAGAATCGGCTGCTTTTGTTCAAAACGATAGCTCTGGTAAAGAGGTTGGAATTGAAATCAAATCGGGTAAAAGCACCATCATCAATCGTATCTTCGAATACTTCGATTTGGATATCATTAAGATAGACCGAGTGATGTATGGCGGGCTAACCAAACGCGATTTACCAAGAGGAAAATTTAGAGAGTTGACTCCTCAGGAAGTGCAAAACCTTAAAAACTTGTAGAAATCAGTAAGCAAAGCTAAAAGTGCTTTGCTGAAAACTTTTCTTTCGCCCACTTTTGGGTACTAATAAGTGTTTTACTTTCGTTGCAACTTACCATTGCCCTGTAATTGAAACACATAAAATCCATATTATTTTATCTATTCCTAGGACTCATTGTTTTTTCGGCGGGTATTTCTACATACGTGTATTTCAATGCCGACGAAATTAAAGAACGTGCTGTACGTGGTATAAACTCTGTTATTGTAAGCAAAGTTCAAGTTGGAAAGGTTTCGCTTAGCATGCTGAAGCGCTTCCCGAAAACAACTCTGATTCTAGAGCATGTAACCATCAACGATCCCGTGCAACAAGAGCGTTTTTTGTGTAAGGACGCTACTTTGTATCTCGACTTCAATAGCCTAGACCTTCTGTTTGGGAATTACAATCTCAACCACATCGGTTTGCGAGCCGATTTTGTTCGTTTGGTAAAACACCCTTCACAATGGAACTATATTCTTTGGAAACAAGACAGTACGAACACGAGTACAGATGTTAATATCAATTTAAAATCCTTCGATTGGCGAGTAGATTCACTCTACTTGAAGGTAGATGCTGTATATGCTGAAAGCAAATCTTCTGGAAAATTAACCTTTCAAGACGATCTCATTAGCGCCGAAACTGAGTTAGGTTTTGCCAATGTTTATTATCAAAAAAAGCGCTACACTTTACCTCAATCCAGCGTTTCGGTTGAAGGGTTTAATCCAAAGAGTTACCAATTTAATCAAGCCAAATTGTCGAATGCTTTGCTTGCTATTAAAGCGAATAATAATGCACTTGAAACGTATGCTGTTTCGGGTACTTGTTACCAATTGAGGTCGTTAGGTAAAAGTTTGACATTGAATGATTTGCCTAATTTAACTGGGCAAATTGAGTTTCAATTTGTAACCGATTTTGATTCATTAAAAGATCCTAAAAACCTTGAATTCAAGGTGAAAAATCTTGCTTGGTCAGAGAAAAAATTAGCCAATGTAACGGGCAATATTTCTTTACCCAATGCGAAAGCTTTGGATGTTGCCAAATTTGACTTGTCTGGAAAATTTAACGGTTTCGATATTACTTTACAAAGCAACAATCAAACAACTTCTGATGGAAAACAGATTTTGCGACTGATTGCAAAAAATGCCATACTGCCCTTAGAGTCTGACCTTATTTCATTGAAAGCATCAACTGTGGATGTCAATATTTCTTTGCCGAAATTGTCGGAACTGCAAAACAATTTCGAATTGAAAAGCATCGATTTTTTAAGTGGAACCATCACCGATTTGCAGTATTCAATGGCATTGCAAAATCAGGAAATTGAAATAATTGGTCGGGCAGATGTAAAACAAAACGGTTTGGTATTTGAAAGCACCAACAGTACAGTGAATGGAATTCTAGTTGCCGTTGATGCAGTACTTCCAAGTGTCAAGCCTTTGGTAGAAAAAACTCCAAAATTGTATCTTCAATTAGAGGTAAGTGCCGATAATTTATTGCTCAATCCTATTGAAAACAAACAAGCAATTATTGCCACAATTGAATCTGCTGTAGATACCATTTCAAATTTCGATTACAACATCGAATTGGTTGTGGATGCTAAGACTTTAGCGTACAATAAAATAAAAGCTATTGATGCGTACACTAGTTTATTGATTCGACCGGGGATGGTTGAAATTAAATCGTTTGGCGCACAAGCATTTGATGGCAAAGCTTATGCAAAAGGCGATTATAATCTAAAAGATGAAACACTAACTCTTACTGGTTTTGTAAACGAAATGTCGGCAGAGAATGTTCTTAAAACCTTCGATAATTTCAATCAAGATTATGTGAGTTACACCAATTGCCGAGGCAGTGTGGATATCAATTTTGATTTTCAGTCTGTAGCTTTTTGGAATAAAAAATGGGGCTATAGTAAGCTGAATGTACACATGTACAATGCCGAACTAAAAGACTTACCATTTTTGAGCGACATCAAAACGGCTGTAAAGCAAAACAAGTTTGCGAAATTCATACTCAACGAAGATGAGTTATTTGAAAAGTTGAGTTTTATAAATTTACAGGAAGCCAAAGCTAATTTTGTACTCGAAGACGAAATTGTAATCATCAGCGATGCTATTTTCAGAAGTCCGGAAATAAATTTAAATAGCGCAGGAGAATACAATAGTAGAGACGAGCAAGTGGACTTTGAATTTCAGTTGTATATTAAAGACTTCTTTGCTAAAAGCGCCAACGAAGACAACTATTATGTGCCAGAAACAAAGGGAAGTAAGTTGAAATTTTATTTGCGTGGTGACGCTGATAATCCAGATGTTGGGATGCTTAAACGAGATAAGAAACCGAGGTCGACTCGTCCAGCGTTTAAACAAGACAAAGAGATTGACAACATACCACAAGGAGGAACCATCTTTGTAGTTGAAGAGGAAAGAGAAACTTCTCCAAAAAAATTAAACGAAACACCCGAAAAGGAAGAAAAGAAAAAGTCGGGTTGGTTCAAGAAAATACTCGAAAAAGGTGGATCATTACAAGACACTTCTAAAGTTGAATTTGGAATAGAATGATTCTTAGTTTCTTTCTATTTTCAAGTTGGCAAACAATGTTTTTGCAATAGTCCGTTATTGACCTATGAATTTATATCGCCAAAAATCTTTTGTAAAAACAGCATTGTTTGTTTTAGCCACATTGTTGGTTGGCGCTTCTCTTTGGTACAGCAACATTATAGTTGAAAAAATAAGAAAAGAAGAACGTAAAAAAGTTCAGTTGTGGAGTTTGGCTATTCAAAACAAAGCCGAACTAGTAGACTATACCAGCGCACTGTTTACGTTGCTGCGCGCCGAAGAGGAAAAAAAAGTGCAACACTGGTTAGGCGCTACTAATGCCCTTGTAAACGCTAATACAGATACAGATTTAGGGTTTGTAAGCAGCATTATTTCAGATAACACCACCATTCCAATTGTGGTTTTAAGTGCTGATAATGAAATAGTGGCTTCGCATAATTTGGATTCAGAAAATCCTTCTGATGAAGATTTGCAAAAAGAATTGGCAGAAATGAAGAAAAGCCACAGTCCTTTGGCTTTTGAATACTTGGATGGAAAAAAACAATACCTCTATTATCGCGACTCTAAGATAGTTCGTGAGTTGGAGTCGGTTTTGTCCAACCTAATCAATTCATTTATCTCCGAAACCGTTATCAATTCTGCATCGGTGCCGGTATTGTTTACCGATAGCACTTTTACAGATGCTATTGCCTTTGGTAACTTAGATAGTGCAAGTTTATCTACCCCAGAAGCATTAGAAGCAACAGTAGCCGACCTAGTAGCTGCAAACGAGCCCATTGCTGTTTCATTATCGGGCAAGCAACATTATATATTATTTAAAGACAGTTTTTTGCTTACGCAACTACAGTATTTTCCATACATACAGTTAGTTACAGTAGCTATATTTTTGATGATCGCCTATCTCATGTTCAGCTCATTCAGAAAAGCAGAGCAAAATCAAGTTTGGGTAGGTATGGCCAAAGAAACAGCTCACCAATTAGGAACCCCTTTATCGTCTTTATTGGCGTGGAGTAGTGTCATCGAATCTGGTGCTTTCGATAAAAGCATGGTGGTGGAACTCAAAAAAGATGTAGCGCGTTTGGATACCATTACTCAACGCTTTTCGAAAATTGGATCTGCACCAGAATTGGAACTCCTTCATGTTAATGACGTGATAGAAAATGTGGTGAACTATCTTGAGAAACGCATTCCTAAACGGGCTTTTATAGAAACCAATCTTGAAGTAAATGGATTAATAATGGTCAATGCTCCTTTGTTGGAATGGGTATTCGAAAACCTCATTAAAAACGCTGTAGACGCTATGAAAGGTGAGGGGACGATAAAAATTACCAGTTCCGAGAAAAACAACGAATTGTTTGTTGATGTTCAAGATAGCGGTTCGGGAATTCCCCGAAAAGAATTCAAGGGTGTGTTTCAGCCAGGGTTTACCACCAAAAAACGCGGTTGGGGACTGGGATTAAGCCTTTGCAAGCGAATCGTAGAAAAGTACCATAACGGACGCATTTTTGTAAAAAATTCGGAGTTAGGAAAGGGAACTACGTTTAGAATTGTTCTAGAAAAACAAAGCCTTTAGCGCTGTAAAATTTGCTATGCGTAAATTCGCGCCCACAAACGCGGAAAGATGAGTGCATACGATCACATTAGCATAGAAAAAAACTGGCGTAAAACTTGGGATAAAAACAAGGTTTACAAAGTAACTGAAGACACTAACAAAGAAAAATGTTATGTCCTCGATATGTTTCCGTATCCATCTGGTGCGGGATTGCATGTTGGTCACCCACTCGGATATATAGCTTCTGATATTTATGCGCGTTATAAACGTCATAAAGGTTTCAATGTATTGCATCCAATGGGGTACGATTCATTTGGTTTGCCGGCAGAACAATATGCTATTCAGACGGGGCAACACCCAGCTAAAACCACCGAAAAAAATGTTGCGCGTTACCGTGAGCAACTCGATATATTAGGTTTCTCGTACGATTGGGATAGAGAAGTAAGAACGAGCAGTCCTGATTATTACAAATGGACGCAGTGGATATTCAAAGAAATCTACAACGCTTGGTTCAACCCAATCAGTGATAAAGCCGAAACCATTGACAAATTAAAAGAAGAATTTGCTGCCAATGGCAACGAAAAAATAGGTCCGAACCGCGAGCAAAAAAACATCTTTTCTGCTGCTGATTGGAGTTCTAAATCAGATGAAGAAAAAGCGTTTGTAATCGATCAATACCGCCTTACTTACTTGGCTGAAACAATGGTGAATTGGTGCCCCGAAATGGGAACTGTTTTGTCCAACGACGAAGTGAAAGATGGCTTGTCAGCACGTGGCGGATTTGTTGTCGTTCAGAAAAAAATGTTGCAGTGGAACATGGCCATTACCGCCTATTCAGAAAGATTGTTGCAAGGTTTAGACGGATTAGATTGGTCGTCGGCTTTGAAAGACATTCAAGAAAACTGGATCGGTAAATCGGTTGGAGCTGAAGTAGCTTTTGCTGTAGAAAACAACGAGAAAAAAATCGATGTTTTTACTACCCGACCAGATACTATTTTCGGTGTTTCTTTCATGGTGCTTGCACCAGAGCATAAATTGGTAAAAGACATTACTACCGAAGCCCAACAAGCAGATATAAATCATTATATCGACGAGAGTCGTAAGAAAAGTGAGCGCGAAAGACAAATGGATAAAGGACTTCCTACGGGGGTTTTTACAGGTGCATACGCCCTACATCCATTCAGTAAAAAACGCATTCCTATTTGGATAGCCGATTATGTTTTATCTGGTTATGGGACAGGTGCAGTAATGGCTGTACCTTGTGGCGACGAACGCGATTATAAATTTGCGAAACACTTTAATATCGATATCCCCAATATTTTTGAAGGTGTAGATATTAGTGAATCGGCATTTAGCGACAAAGAAGTGGTGATTGCCAACAGCGATTTTCTGGATGGTATGAAAGCCAACAAAGCAAAAAAACTGTGCATCCACAAAATGCAAGAAGCCGGTTTTGGCGAAGCAAAAATCAATTACCGATTACGCGATGCTGTTTTCAGTCGTCAGCGTTATTGGGGAGAACCTTTTCCTGTTTATTACAAAGATGGTGTTGCTCAAATAATAGAGACTGAACATTACCCTTTGACTTTACCAGAGGTAGAAAAGTATTTGCCAACCGAAGACGGTAAACCTCCACTTGGTAATGCCACGAATTGGAGTTGGTGCACCAATAAAAATATAATCAAGCCAAATACCGATCAAAACGGTACTTGCACTTGGCCTATGGAACTGAATACGATGCCTGGTTGGGCAGGTAGTTCATGGTACTTTGCACGTTATTGCGATCCAAAAAATACCGAAGAATTTGCTTCGAAAGAAAAATTAGAATACTGGAACAATGTAGATGTATACATTGGTGGAGCTGAGCATGCTACAGGACACTTATTGTACTCTAGGTTTTGGACAAAAATACTGTTCGATTTAGGGCATTTGCCATATCAAGAGCCATTCAAAAAATTGGTGAATCAAGGTATGATTTTAGGTAAATCCAACTTTGTTTATCGCCTTGTAGGTACCAACACTTTTGTTTCGAAAGACTTGGTTAAAGACCAAAAAGTTCAGGCACTTCACGTAGATATTTCTATGGTGAAACCAACGGTTGAGCAAATTGGTGAGAAAACACAAACGGTTTATGTACTCGATACGGAAGCCTTTAAAAATTGGTTGCCGGAATATTCGAATGCCGAATTTATTTTAGACAACGGTCGCTACACTTGTGGTGTAGAAGAAGAGAAAATGTCGAAGTCGAAATTCAACGTACAAACACCCGATGACTTGGTTGTAAGTTATGGAGCCGATACGTTGAGAATGTATGAAATGTTCTTAGGGCCGCTGGAACAAGCTAAACCTTGGGATGTTGGTGGTATCAACGGAGTGTATTCTTTCTTGAAGAAATTCTGGAGATTGTTTCATCTTAATGAAAACTTTGAGCTGAGCGATGCGCAAGCAACAAAAGAAGAATTGAAAACTCTGCACAAAACCATCAAAAAAGTAAGCGACGATATAGAGAATTTTTCATTCAATACTTCTGTTCCAGCGTTTATGATTGCGGTAAACGAATTGGGTGCTTTAAAGTGCAATAAGCGTGAGATTCTTGAGCCACTTATGGTATTGTTGAGCCCATTTGCACCACATATTTGTGAAGAGCTTTGGAGTTTAGCCGGAAATGAGGGATATGTTGTAGAACAAAGTTATCCGATATTTAACGAATCGCATGTAGTAGAATCTACATACGAATACCCTGTTTCTTTCAATGGTAAAATGCGTTTTAAATTGGAACTTGATCTAAGTTTAGATAAAGCAGCAGTTGAAAAAGAAGTCTTAAACTTTGAGAAAACAAAAGAATATTTAGGTGGGAATACACCCAAAAAAGTTATAGTTGTACCAAAGAAGATTGTAAACATTGTAATGTAATGGCACAATGATTGAATGCATACAAGAATGAGATTATTATTCAGCATATTATTTACTACAATAGTTTTTGGGTTACAAGCTCAATTGCGTACTGTCCATAACCAAAGTTTTGAAGCGGGCGAAGAACTTAAATACGTATTGCACTACGGTATTTTTAATGCTGGTGTGGCTACTTTAAGGGTGAAAAAAACCAAGCCGAACAAACACACCAATCGCCCACAATTGTATGTTGAAGGAATAGGAAAAACTACAGGAACCTTTAGCTGGTTTTTTAAAGTGTACGATGAGTATGCTAGTACTATTGACGCCAAAGGGGTGTTTCCATACCATTTTAAGCGTAGAGTAGATGAAGGTGGTTACAAAATCAGTCAAGATTATTACTTCGATCACGAAGAAGATAAATTGAAAACTCAAAAAGACGACGTTTTTGAAATATCAAAATATTCTCAAGATATGATTTCGGCGTTTTATTACGCTAGAACCTTAAATTTCGATACAGCCAAAATAGGCGATGTTTATCGTTTTCAGAGTTTTGTGGACGAGAAAGAAGATACCCTTCGAATCAAATATTTAGGCAAACGTTTTGTGAACATCCGAAACGGAAAATACCGTGTAATGGCCTTTAGTCCAGTTGTAATTGAAGGCAATGTTTTCGAAAACGATGAGGCACTAGTTGTCTATATTAGCGACGATAAAAACCGAGTGCCTGTTTTAGCAGAAGCCAAGATTTTGGTAGGATCGGTAAAAATGGAATTAGAATCGTATAAAAATTTAATGCATCCTTTGGCTAAAATGCCATAGGTAAACACCACCATACCATGACATTAAAAGCGAGCACGCTCGAAAAACTTGAGGCGCTAAAAGTAAAATTTGATAACCGAGGTCAGGATGTAGATGCCTATCTAGACGGTTTAATGGAGTCAGAATTTTTGAGTTACTGGGAGTACATTCACCTAGAAACTTTATTGTCGTTGCAAACACCTCGCACCAATTATCCGGACGAGAAGATATTTATAATGTATCACCAAATCAGTGAGTTGTATTTTAAATTATGCTTGCATGAAATGGAACAAATTGTTGCTGAAGAATCGGTAACAGAAACCTTTTTGTTGAATAAAGTAAAGCGACTGAATAATTATTTCAAAGCCTTAATTGGTTCTTACGAAATCATGGTCGACGGAATGGAAAAAGAGCAATTCTTGAAATTTAGAATGGCCTTATTACCAGCGAGTGGTTTCCAATCGGCTCAGTTTAGAAAAATTGCTTTTTACGCTACCGATCTAGCCAACTTGGCCAATGGGTTTGGAGGTGAAGTAACTGCTGAGCAAAATATGATCGAACGTTACGAGAATATTTATTGGAAAAAAGGTGCTATCGATTTGAAGACAGGACAAAAAACATTGACTTTAAAACAATTTGAAGAGCATTATGATGAAGAGCTTATCGCTTTAGCTACCCGATTAGAAAATAGCAACCTCAATACCAAACTCAACAATATTTCCGTTGGTGAAGAATTGAAGGCGGCTTTGCGCCTGTTCGATGTACAAGCCAACATAAATTGGCCATTGTCTCATTACAAATCGGCGGTGCGTTACTTGAAAAAAGACCCAGTAGACGTTGAAGCTACTGGTGGAACAAATTGGCAATCGTACTTGCCTCCAAAATTCCAAAAAGTTTCTTTCTTTCCTTCACTTTGGTCAGAAAAAGATCTTTCAGAATGGGGTAAATCATGGGTAGAAAGCATATAACATATTGAATAAAAAATACTTTAAATACATCCTTGTTTTTGTAGTGATTTACTCAAGTTTTGCCTGGTTTGGCGGACATGAGTATGTGCAACAAAAATTCAGAAATGCATCTGAAGAAACCTTACGTGTTGATTCTGTAACCATTCAAACAAAACCTATTGAAAGAATAGTGCCTCTAAACATTGGTGGTGCTTTTGTGGATGGCGACTCTATAGCTCGTCACACAATAAAATTTGGAGATACTTTCAACAGTATTTTGAGACGACATTTTGGAGATATACCGAATATCATCACTCAAAAAAGTTTAGCGTTTTACCATCCATTAAGAGAGCTTAGAGCACGCGATACCTATTACATTAGTTATGAAGATAGCGTGGCAACAGGTTTTCATATTGAAAAGGGAGAAAAGCTTATTTCCTTATACAATCTATTGACAGTAAGCTCCAGTAGTATGGCTGTATCCGAGAAAACAGAATGTGTTTCGGGTGTGATCAATGGGTCTCTCTGGAATATTTTTGCCGACAGCGATTTTCCAACAGAATTGGCTGTAAGTATGGGACAGATATTCGAACATCAGATTGATTTTTACCATTTAGCGGCGGGCGACAAATTTAAAGTGTACTATAAGCAGCGCAGAATTGGGAATAATAAACCCCAAATAGAAGATGTTATGTATGCTGAACTTGAGCATAAGGGCAAACTATTTACAGCGCTGTATTTTGAAAGCAAATCGGGAAAGGGCTATTTTAATGAAGAAGGAAAAAGCTTGAAAACGGCTTTTCTGCGCTCACCATTAGAATATGGAAGAATTAGCTCGCGTTACAATCCAAGGCGTTATCATCCAGTGTTGCGAAGAATAAAAGCACACAAAGGTACTGACTATGCAGCTCCTTCAGGTACGCCTATTAGAGCAGTTGGTGATGGAATAGTAAGCAAAGCAAGTTATACTAGAGGCAATGGAAATTATGTGAAAATTCGACACAACAAAAGCACCGAAACTCAGTATTTGCACATGAAAGGTTTTGCCAAAGGCATAAGAGCTGGTACGCGTGTAAGTAAAGGACAAACCATAGGGTATGTTGGTTCTACCGGATTGGCTACTGGACCCCATGTTTGTTTCCGTTATTGGTTGAATGGCAAGCAGGTAGATCATTTGGCTATAAAACAACCCCCATCAAAACCAATTGCAGAATCAGAACAAGAAGAATTTCAAAAGCTTAAGACGGATACTCGTCTGAAGATGAAAGAATTGAATAAAAAAATATAATCGGCCGCGAATTACTATTTTTACGGCACAAAGCATATAGCGTGAAAAAATTCCTACTACTTATCACTGTCGCTCTCTTTACGTTCTCTGCATTTGCAGGAGACCCTGTTGGGCGCAATTATAAATTCGATAAAGCTTTTCAAAGAGCATTAGCATCAAGCGATAGTTTAAAAGGCGATGAACTATTGATTTCCATGAGTGGAAAATTCAACGAGTTCATCAAAATGTATGCGCGCGATTGGAGAACATACTATTGGAAAGCTTACAGCGAGTTAAAAGCATCTGAAGCTGTAATGGACGACGCCAAAAAAATGCACCTTGATTCGGCTACAATTTACTTAGACCGTGCTGAATATTTAACTGAAAACAATAGCGAATGTCAAATTCTTAGAGCGTTTGTATTGTTTGAGCGCATTCGAATGAATCCAGAACAGAATAAAGCTAAATACGGTAAAGACTTAGAGTATTATAAAAACTATGCTTACCGTAGCAATCAATCAAACCCAAGATATTTGCTGTTGGAAGGTATGATTGCACTGAATGATACTGTTGGAAAACCAGAAAAAGTAAGCTTGGCAAAGAAGTATTTCCTTGGAGCTAGCTATTTGTACGAAAACATGGAAGAGTCAAAGTATTTTGCTGATCCATTTTGGGGTAAAGAACGCAATGATTTGTACATGTCGGTTTATGGTGTTTCAAATGGTTCGGGTTCGTTTGATGATCAATTGCTAGAAGAACTTGATGGCGATATTGAAGACAAGCAAGAATCTCCAGCCGATCGTGAAGCAGCGATGAAAAAGAAGGATAAAGAAAACGCTGAACTTGCTAAAAACGTCAAAGAAGTTGAAGAAGATATCGAGAAATTGGACGAAGAGTTGAAAGACGAAAAAGAAGGCAAGAAAAAGAAAAAAGAAAAGAAGCCTAAAAAGAAGAAGAAAAAGAAAAAATAAAGAGCACTCTTTATTTTTACACAGTATATATCAAAAGGAATTGTTTTATCGGCAGTTCCTTTTTTTATGCCACACCTAATGTGGCTACCGAAATTTTTGTAGATAATGGGAAGCAATGCCTAAGGTTTTCTAAAGTGCTGCCTGTGGTAAGAACATCGTCGCATAGTAAAATCGATTCTGGGCAGTCTTTTGGTTTTACCGTTAATTCGAAGACCGAATGCATATTATCCATTCTTTGCCACCGATTCATTTTGGTTTGAGTTACCGTGTTTACTTTTCGTTTGCACAAATTTGTCATCGTAGGTATATTAAGTACTTCACTTAAACCTAAACTAATTTGTTCTGCTTGGTTGTAACCACGGCGCCTCATTTTTTCATGATGGAGTGGCACAGGAACAATAGCATCGGGTATTTTCTGTTCGCTTTTGAGTATTATTTCACCTAGCTTTTGCCCTAGAAATTGTGCGAGCTCTGGTGCATTGTTGTATTTTATGGCTTTGATGATATCGTTTGCTATATCGTTGCTGTTGATGTCGAAAAGTGGTTGATACCATTGTATGGCAAATCGACTGTATAAACGCAGTTTCCAATCCCTAAGAAACGGGTGAGAAGCATCCATAATCTCCATGCTTTCTAAACACGAAAAACACAAACCATGTTGATGCATACTTTTGCCGCAAACTTTACAATTGTTTGGGTATATTAAGTCAATTATTGGTGCAACAACAGATTTTGTGAACTTCATGGTGTTTGTAGTGTGCAGTTTCTTAATTTCGTAAAAAATATTGGAATGGAAAATCAAAACAACCAGGGCAAACCATCGACTAAAAGCAAAGCAGTAGATTTATCAAATCCACGCGAAAAAGTTTATTTAGGTGTCATAACAGCATTAGTTATTGCTGTAGGAATTTTGATTTTTCAACTGTATCAAAACAAAACCAACATTCAAAACATTACTGTTGTAAACAACGACTTACAAACTGACAAAGAACAGTTAACTAGCGAGTTGAACGACATGTTACAGCAATACAACGATCTTGAAACAAACAACAAAGAGTTGCAAGGTGAAATGTTGGAGCAAAAACAAAAAATTCAGGATTTGTTGGAAGACGTGAAAAACAATAAAGCCAATGTTGCTACCATCAGAAAATTCAAAAAAGAAGTTGGAACCCTTCGTGTAATCATGAAAGGTTATGTTGGTACTATCGATTCTTTGAATACCATGAATCAAGAATTGATATCTGAAAACCAAACCATTAGTACAAGGTTGTCTGAAACCAAAAAGACGAACGAAAATCTTTTGTCCGAAAAAGAAAATTTACAAGGGATAGTTAAAAATGCTAGTCGTTTACAAATTTCAGAACAAGAAATACTAGGACTAAGAGAAAGAAGCAGTGGTACATTCGCTAAAAGTTCGAGAGCTAGCCGAATAGCTAAATTCGAAACATGCTTTTTATTGTTGGAAAACAAAACAACCAACTCAGGCGACAAAGAAGTATTTGTGCGTTTATTGGCTCCCGATGGTAGTTTGATTGAAAGTGCCGAAAGCAAAGAGTTTAAAAACGGTGAAGAAGTATTGGTAAGCAGTGCTTCGAAAGTGTTTCCTTACAATAACAAAGAAACCGATGTTTGTATTTATGTGCCAATTACTAAGGAAATAGCTGAAGGCGAATACACGATGTTGTATTACGAATCTGGAGCACTTATTGGTAGCAAAAAAATAGAACTTAAGTAAAGAATGAAGAAAGCATTATTGGTATTAACTGTTGTATCTCTTATGGTAGCCTGTGTGCCAGCCAAAAAGTACGAAGACCTTAAAACCAAATACAATCAAACAGAACTTGCCAAACAAAATTTAGAGCTAGAAGTTCAAAATTTAAGCGCTGAAAATAAAGAGCTCAAAGGCCGAGTAAATTCACTTGTGTCGGCTCTTGAAAAGATGGAGCTTGATACCATTCAGAAAGGGCGAACCCTACGCAGGTTGGAAGTTCAGTACAACAAAATAAACAATCTCAATACTGAGTTGTTAGATAAGTACGCCAAACTTCAACAAGGAAGTGAAATTCAATTTTCTAGAATTATGAGAGAGTTGGACGGCGTGAAAGACGAACTTCAAAAGCGTGAGGATGAACTCAATGTTCTAGAGACAGAATTAGCAGCCAAAAGAAAAGATATGCAACGCATGTCGGATGAATTAGACGAACGCGAAAAGAAAATGCGCGATTTAGAACGTTTGTTATCTGAAGAAGAATCAGCTGTTAAAGCACTACAAAACCAAATAAGCGATGCTTTATTGATCTACAAAGACAGAGGTTTGTCAGTAGAACGAAAGAACGGGAAAATATACGTTTCACTTGCCGCTAAGTTGTTGTTTAAATCAGGTGGTACAAAAGTAGATACTGCTGGTGTAAGAGCTTTGGTGGATGTTGCAAAGGCACTAGAAAATGCTGATGATATAGAAATTTTAGTTGAAGGCCATACCGACGACGATGATTTCCAATCACCTGTGTCACCAAAAAATAACTGGGAATTATCTGTATTAAGAGCTACGTCTGTGGTGCAAATTTTGCTAGCTAACAGTTCTATAAGTCCTGCCAACCTAGTTCCAGCCGGAAGAGGTAAATTCGCTCCCATCGATTCTATGGATAAAGCGCGCAACCGTCGTATTGAAATCATTTTATCTCCGAAATTGGATAAACTCTATAAAATGATCGAAACACCAGAGAATTCAGGTGCCAATTAGCATGACAAAACACTGACAATCAAAAAACGGGGATTCCCGTACTTTGTGAGTACAATTTATTTCCCTTGAAAGGATACAAAGTAGCTTCATTCAATCACACAAAATACCCGTTAGCGGAGGTTGGTAAATTCCAACTGCCCGAAAACGATTTTGAAGTGCTGCACATGCTTAAGGCTAAGTATTCCATTGATGAATTGCAGTATTTGAATACTTGTAATAGGGTGGAAATAATTTTGCATTCTAATGAATTCAAAGAGTCTGATTTTCCAGCATTGTTTACCGATTTGTATCAAGGCTCTGATGCGTGTACTATTTCGTTCGATCAGCTTGAAATTTATTCTGGTAGCAAAGCCATCCGTCATTGGTTTAGTGTAGCGAGTTCTCTTAAATCGTTGGTTTTAGGTGAGCGAGAGATTTTAACTCAATGCCGTACATCATTCGATAAAAGCAAAACGGAACTCTTAAGCGGTCATACTTTACGCATGCTGAATACAGCAGCTGTAGAAACCGCGAAAGACATTTTTACCAATACTGGGGTTGCAACCCGTCCGGTATCGGTTGTATTTTTAGCTTTTCGCGAGTTGATGCGAAAACTGCACAGTCTATCCAATAAAAACATCTTGTTGGTAGGGTTTGGTCAAACCAATCAAACCATGCTGAAATTCCTTGAAAAAGAAGGATGTAACACCATCAGCATCATCAATAGAAGTGAAGACAAGGTGAAGGAACAAATTGGCGACAAGTATGCTTACCATCCACTAGACGCATTAAGCAACGATAGCTTAGGAGAACAAAAATTCGATGCTATAATTTCCTGTACATCTGCTACAACTGCAGTTTTAGATTTACACTTTGTAGAAACTCATCTTCAAGAAGGAAACAAAAGAGCGATGGTTGATTTAGCATTACCGTCGGATTATGCTGAAGAAATCCCTGCACATTTCGAAGACGCATTTATTGGAATAGAATCGTTAAAAGCCGAGTCACTAAGAAACTTAGAAGAACGAAAATCAGAGTTAGCTGCTTGCGAAAGCATCATCGATTCTCGACTTTTAGATTTCAAGAAACTATACAATGAACGTTTGGCTGTAAAGGCATTTAAAGACATTCCAACTGAAATAGCACGCATCAAAGAAAAGGCTATTACAGAAGTGTTTGCTAAAGATATAAGTGCGTTAAACGAACAAGAAAAAATAGTCGTGAACCAAATATTGGATTACATGGAACGCAAATGCGTAGCTGTACCAATGAAGGTTGCGAAAAAAGTGTTTTCATAACATGAATAAAACGATACGCATAGGTAGCCGTGGCAGTGCTTTGGCATTGTGGCAAGCCAACAAAGTTCAATCTATACTTACCGATAAAGGATTTGCATCTGAAATCATCATCATTAAAACAAAAGGCGACAACATACAGCACTTAAGTTTTGATAAAATTGAGGGCAAAGGTTTTTTTACAAAAGAAATAGAAGATGCACTTTATGCAGATCGTATAGACCTTGCAATACATTCCTGCAAAGATCTAGAAACAAGCGACCCAGAAGGACTTATTATACCAGCCATATTCAATAGAACAGAAGTACGTGATACCATTGTTTTTAAGAAAGAAAGTTGGGAAAAACTTCAGAATGGGGCTTTAGAAAAATTGCATTTGGGAACGTCGTCTGCGCGTCGAAAATCACAATTGTTAAGAATCTATCCTGGTACTACGTTTAAAGATATTAGAGGTAATGTGCCCACACGTTTAGAAAAGTTGACGGCTGATCAAGAGTTGGATGGAATAGTTTTGGCTAAAGCCGGTTATTCACGTTTGGGCTTGGATATGAGTGGGTTTTACTGTCATACACCAGAAGTAGAAGAGTTTGTGCCTGCGGCTGCACAAGGGGCTTTGGCTATTCAGTGTCGAGAAAAAGATACAGAGTTGCTAGCGATACTTGAAACGATCAACGAGACATCTTCTTCTAATGGTGTTGTTGCAGAGCGTAAATTATTGGCGAAATTTGGTGGCGGTTGTCAAAAGCCAACTGCAATACATGTAATTACGGATTCGGAGTCAAACAACCGAGTGTTAATCAGTCATTCAGAAAGTGCTGAAATGAGTGGTGCGTATTTTGAATTTAATTTACCTGATTTATCCGACAAGAGTTTGGATATAGCAGTAAGTGGAGTTAAAAAAAAAATGTTCTCATAACCTTAGATCTTGATGTAAACGATGCGTCACTAATTCGAGATATTTCGAAAAAAGGGGTGTCTATATTGCAGCATAATTTCATCAGTTTGCAACCCAATAATGCATCTATAAAAGCAAGCGAAAAATACGATTGGTTATTTTTTAGCTCGCCCAAAAGTGTGCGGTTATTTTCTGAAAACTACTCTATAAATAGCAATGTGAAATTGGCGGCACTTTCAGAAAGAACTAAACACGAAATGGAATTAAAGTTCAATACAAAAGTTCATTTTGTTGGGAGTGAAAAAAGTGTTGTCGAAACAGCATTGAAATTTAATCAAGTGGTTACTACTACTGAGAAGGTTTTGTTTCCCATAGGAGAAGATAGTAGACGTACAGTGTTGAATGCTGTGGATTCGGATAACTGGTTTGGTTTCATCTTTTACAAGACAGTAATATCGGATAAGATGCACTCAGGTTTTCAATTTGACGCTGCATTTTTAAGCAGCCCTTCACAAGCTGAAGGTTGGTTAACATCTGTAGGAAATGGCCAAAAATGTCAAATTTTCTCTTTTGCTGGGAGTTCTAATTTGTATTTAGAATCACAAGGAATTGATTGCATTGCAGTAGATAATTTTAAAAGAGAAAGTGTTTTTAAGGCATTAAATTCACATCTTGGTCAAACAGATTGACACTAGGATGAGAAAAACATTTATTGCACTATTCGTATTATCGATATTGGCCAATGGCTTACTAGTTCAACAATCAAATTTTTCTATTACTGGTGACTTAATTGTAAAGAAGGCTTCGGATTTGATGGCTAATTATCTGCCTCAGAAAAAGAATCCTAGAATATTACTTGAAGAAAACCTAGTAGCTCAAAAGGCATTAGCCATAGCAACTGAATTAGAAGTAAAACAAAGAGAAGAAATGGCTCTTGCTGAACAGAAAAAAACAATCAGTAAAAAGCGTGCTCCTGTTGCTACTAAAAAAGCTTTGCGAAAAATTGCACCAAAAAGCATCTTACATGCCTATGCTGTGTCGTTAACTTCAGAGAAAACGACCAATGAAATTAGTTTGAATGTTAAAGGTGTTGCCAACGAAAGTTTTGGTGTATACATAATCAGTAAGCAAGGTAAAGTTGAAGCCTTTTACGAATTTGCAGCGAATACCGCTAGCGAACGTAAAATGGCATTGAACATCAGTCACCTTGATAAAGGAACATACTTTGCTCACTTGGTAGGTAAAGGCGATCGTGTAGTGAAGAAATTTGTAAAAGTTTAGTCCACACTTCTAATTTTCTTATCTATAGCATATATTCTTATGCAGATAAATAGAGCTTTTATCTAATAAAAAAATGTTTCAATAGGGTTCAGTTGCACAATTGCTGTACATTGGTATTGTAAAATTACAATAGCATATGAAAAGCATTGATACAGCTCAGGTATTGGTAAATCATTTGCCTCCGAGTTTAGTTTCCTCTGAAGTAAAACCATTTATATATAAGGCTTTTCAAGCGCTTGAAGCTGGTCACCTGTGCATTGATATCGACGCTTCTGAAATGCATTTTCAGAGCAATCACCCATTGTATAAGTTGGAAAACTACAACGATTGTACTAAGTTTTATCTTGAAAAATTTTGGTCGATAGAAAACAATATTTTTTCTAAACTTCAAGAATTGTTGGTTTTCGGACAAGAGAAATTAGAACAACGCAAATCGTTCTTAAATGAGCATAAAGCATTCATTACATCGCAACTTTTTCCTGAGTACAACCCTGGAGACAGCAATACTTTTGTTGATTGGCAAAAAATCGCCTCGCTCAATGCGTTTTTACACAACTTCGCCATCATTACTGGCGGTCCGGGTACGGGTAAAACCACTACAGTAGCCAAACTGCTGTATCTTCTATTTCTAGAGGCAGGTGATACATCTTTGCGTGTGGAATTGGTATCGCAAACAGGTAAAGCTGCAGCAAGATTGAAGGAATCTTTGATGGCAAGTACAACCGATGCCGATTATGGTATTGGGCATTTGAATAGTAACATTCTAAATCATATTGCTGAAATACATCCTGAAACGATTCATAGATTGTTGGGGTATAAGTCTAATAGTTCAGAGTTTGAGTACAACAAAAACAATCTATTATCAGCCGATGTTATTATTGTAGATGAAGCTTCAATGGCGGATGCACCATTATTGTCTAAGTTGATGGAAGCCATCAAACCAGGTGTTCGGTTTTATATGTTGGGTGACAGGAATCAGCTATCTTCTGTAGAAATTGGGTCTGTATTTTCGGATTTATGTTTGGCTAAACTCGATGCCGTTTCAGATTTATCAAACTTAATTGACGCTGAATATTTTTCTCCGTTTCTCTCCGAAATCGAAGACCGTAATTTTTTGAATCACACCATCAATAATTTACCTAGCGATTTTGTCAATCAGATTGTAGAACTTAAAAGATCGTACCGGTTTACCGACACTCAACAAATAGGTGTTTTGGCCAACGATTTGATTCATAACCAAGATTTCAAAGCTGAGGATTTAGATGATTATTTTGGTGTCAATGCTAAAGAAGTAACGTTTTTGGAACAAAATTCTAATCTCAACTCTATCTATCCCATTTTTGAAGAATACATTCATGAAACCGATATTCAAACGGCGTTAGATAGATTGAATACAGTTAAAATTCTAACTGCATTAAGACGCGATGCAATTGAATACAATATACTAGTAGAGCAATATTTGGTGAATAAAAATCTATTGTGTACTAACAATACTTTTTACCACAACCAACCCATCATGGTTACTTCCAACGATTATTTTACAGGTTTGTACAATGGCGATGTTGGTTTGATAAGGAAAAACGAAAATGGAGAATTACGGGCCTATTTCGAATTCTCAACTTCCGATGGTAAAGGCAAAGAAGTAAAATGTTTTTCTCCAGCAGGAATTCAATCCTTCGAAACAGCATTTGCGATAACAATCCATAAAAGTCAAGGGTCGGAATTTGATACAATATTGATGGTTTTACCCAGCCATGCCGATCAAAAAATATTGAGCAAAGAATTGGTATATACAGGGCTTACTCGCGCAAAAAAACAAGCTTATATCTTAAGCAGTAAAGCAACATTTATAGAAGCCGTAAATCAACCTGTAAGCCGTATTTCGGGATTAGGTGATAGAATAGCACAACAAAGGAGAGCCTAATGAGTATACATTCATTTTTACACAACGATAGCCAAGCTCTTTTGACTCAAATGGCCAACAAAATGGCTGAAATTGAACGTCGTCCATTGCAACCTATATATGTAGTTGTGCAAAGTCCAGGATTGATTGAGTGGTTGAATTTGCAATTGGCTAAAACAAGTGGAATAGCAGCAAATATTCATTTTATAACACCCAATTTTTTGCCTTATTTAAGTTGTAAAGCCCTAGGTGAACGCTACGAGTCGGGCAAGAAAGCTGAGGAGTTGTTGTGGGGAATTCATAGAGTATTGGGCAGTATTGATTTTACAAGCGAATTTCCAAACGTTGTAAGATACTATGCTGAAAGCCCTTACAAGCAAATGCAATTGGCAGTAAAATTGTCCGATTTATTTGATCAATACAGCCTATACCGTGCCGATGATGTTGCCGAATGGGCAAAAGGCAAAGCTGCTGAGCGATTAACCGATTGTGCTGAAATAGAAGCATGGCAACGGTTTATTTGGCACAAAATATCGGACTCAGGAAATGAAGACTCTAATCAATCGGCATTGGATAATTCTGGGGTTTTAGAGAAATTGAAATCAGAAACGGTTTCATCTCAAATTCAACAATTTTTTCCAAGCATACAGTGTTTTGCTTTATCTACTTTAAGTCCTTATCACAGTCAATTGCTTACAGGTTTGTCGCAACATACCGAAGTGAATTTTTTCTTGCTCAATCCATCACCTGAAGAATATTGGTACGATATACGCCGTAAGAAGGATAAGCTGAGGAATTGGAATCTAGATGAATTGACAGAAGAAGATTTTGAAATTGAAGGCAACGATTTTTTATTGGCTCAAGGCAGGTTGCTAAAAAGTTTGATGCATCAATTGAGCGATGCAGACCCTAGTTTTTTCAATTATTATGAAGCACAACATACAGTTGAGAACAAGTTGTTGTTGCAAAAACTACAAAAGGAAATAGTTGAAAACAAAGCACCCATAGCTTCGTCTGAATTAGCAGAAACAAAGCAAGATTACAGCAATTTGTTCGTATTAAATACGGAGTTGCTAAACGATGGAAGCATACAAATCAATTCGCACTATAGCATCTACAGAGAGGTGCAAGGTTTGTACGATTATTTACTGGATAGAAAACAAAATTCTCCTGATTTAAATGCCGATGAAATAGCGGTTGTAACACCGTCTCTCATTAAATATGCTCCGTTTATAAAAGCTGTTTTCGATAGTGCACCACATAAATTAAATTACAATTTGGTGAGTTTATCCGATGCCGATGAACACAGTCCAGTAGCCTTCATATTCGATATTTTGAATGTATCGGAAACAGAATTTACAGCCGAGAAAGTGCTAGCATTATTGGAGTTTCCAGATGTGGCTAATCATTTTGGAATACAGGATAAAACGTTTATAAGATCGGCATTGAAAGCGGCTAATATTCGTTGGAAAATAGATGCAGAGAAAAACGATTCAGAACTTCACCAGGTTTCTTGGCGATATGGTTTGCAACGCTTGGTAACGGGTATGCTCACCAATTCCGAGGAAAATGTTTTGATAGATTCAGACGATTACCTGAATCCAATTTCGGTGGCAAGCCCCAATCAATACGCTGAATTGCTTCGTTTCATTCATTTTGTTGATGAGTTGATTGCAGTGATACGTAGCGATGCAAAAATGCGAGGTATTAGCAATTGCGGCAATTATTTGTTGAAACTAATAGAAACTTTTTTGCCGGAAAATGGTCTGGAAGAAAGTGCCAATATCGATGCTTTGGTAAGTGTAATCCACAGTTTCAATGACCAGGCAAGCGATGAGTTGAGCAGCATAGATTTAAAATCATACACCTATGCTGTACAGCACCAATTCAGAGAAGAAGAAAAAAAGAGGAAAATATTTAGAGGCAGTGTGGTATTTGCATCTCCAAAAGATATCCGTGCTATTCCTTTTAAGGTTATTGCATATCTAGGTCTTGATTCATCATCATTTCCTAAACAAACCGACCGTTCAGCTTTTGATTTAATGCAGTTGAAACCGAAGTTTGGAGACCGAAGTTTTAAGGACAATGATCGACACTTGTTCATTGAAAGTTTCATGTGTGCTAAAGAAGCGTTTTACGTTTCTTATTTAGGGAAAAGCGCAAAAACCGATACCGATTTACCCGCCTCTGTGGTGGTAGACGAACTCGTTGGTTTTGTGAATAATAGAGATCGAAAAGATGACGCTTTGTTCCAAATATTTCAACATCCATTGCATGCTACAAGCAAGCGATATGCAATTGGAGAAAATGGATTGTTTACATATAGAACAAATGCTGAAAAGACGTCAGAAAGTACATCGTCGCCAGGGAATAATATTGTAACAAAAAGAAAACCAGCAACCTTAAAAGATTTCATTGATTATTTCAAAAATGCACCTAAATGGTATTTTAAAGAGGTGTCCAATCTGTCGTTTTATGAAAACGATGAAATAATAGAAGATACTTTATTTATTGAAGCCAATACTTTACAGGATTACGCCATTAAAACATTGGTTTTAGAAGGGCTTTTACAAAATGAGAGTAAGTGGGATGAATTCACTCAAAAATTGCAATCAAAAGGCTTGGTTCAACTTGGTGAATATGGGGTGAAAACGGTTGACGATTTCAAGGTTTATTTTGAAAATAAATTAGAGAGACACAGTTTAGATACATTGTACAACTCCGACAATCTGCTTTCGGTGGAGCTATCGGGACCTGTTCAAGGAAAAGTCGAGTATTTTATGGGCTCTGAAGCAGTGGCTACTGTAGCATTGATAAAAGATTCAGGGAAAAAATCGGAAGGAAAATACCTGTTGGAACTGTTTATCAAAGCGTGTTTCTTGGCGAGGCAATTGAATCAAAATGTTCAAATGAACGGCTTGTTTAAAGAGAAAGATTACCGTGGAATTATCACTCCAGATCAGGCTACAGAATCTCTAGAGCCGCTGCAGGCATTGTATGAAAAACGTTACGAAAGCTTGCAGTTTTTCCATGCCGATTCTATGAAAGTAATTTTGGATACCATAAAAAGAACAGGAACTTATGATGACAATTCATTTGGTAAAATATTTATATCAGATAACCATTCACTTATTGAATATGAACTAGTTTTTAACCATTTATACAATGAAGGATTTGCTTTCAATCCAAATGAGGAAGATCCGGAAAAACAAAAAGAACCAAGTTTAGAATCTGCTATTGGTCAGTGTTGGTTGGGTGAAGGAAAAGCCATTTTCGAATTAATTAATGCGTTTTTAAAGGTAGTTAAATGAGGGATTTTGTTGTAAAAACCGCCCCGATTTCAGGCGTCAATTTGGTAGAAGCCTCGGCCGGTACGGGCAAAACATTTTCTGTAGGAATATTGGTTTTACGCTGTTTGTTGGAAAAGAAATTGCCTATTGGTAAAATACTGATGGTAACCTTTACCAAGGCTGCTGTTGCGGAGTTAGAAGAACGTGTAAGAAAGTTTGTACGCATAGCTTACGATGTTGCATTTGGAAATACAGAATTCAATAAGGAGGATATAATTCACGATTTGGTTAGGGCAAGTCTGATAAAAGATACAGAGAACACCAAAAAGATATTTGTAAGAGCCCTCAGTCATTTAGATGAACTTTCTGTAATGACCATCCACAGTTTTTGTGAGAAGAATTTAAAAGAATTTGCTTTCTCGTCAGGGCAAATGTTCCAGCAAGAAATTATTGCAGACGAAGCCGATTTGATTGCGCGTTTTGCTGAAGAGTATTGGCAAAATTTGCTTTGTGGCGAGGATAAACACCTAGTAGTGTCCAATCCGAATGTGAGCTTTAGCGATTTCAAAGATCGCATCAAAAACTTCTTAAAAGGCGAAGAGTTGCAAGCTTTAGATGTCATTGGAGAAGATCCGATTGGCGAACTTGATGATTTGTTGAAAAATGAGATGGATGGATTATTGGCTTACAGTGATAATCCTAATGATAAGAATGGAAAAAAGTTTAAAAATGCAATTGAAAAAGAAAATATAAATCTTTCGAATACTACAGATTTGTTAGATTTTTTGAAACCAAAAATATCCAACGTTTACGTAAAGGAAATCCCTTCGCCTTACATCGAGGCCATTCATACAGTTTTAAAATATGAAATAGATGTGCCAAGCTATATTTACAAAAAAGGTTTGCACGAAATCGCTGAAAAGGTAAGACTGCACAAAGAATCCAGAGCATTATTAAGCTACGACGATTTGATTACCAAGATGTACGAAGCCGTTATTGACCCGGAATTTGGCGAATCGTTTGTAACCAATGTTTCTAAAAATTATTGGGCCGTATTCATTGACGAATTTCAAGACACCGATGAAAAGCAACACCGAATTTTCGAAACCATTTTCGCGCAGAATGCTAGAGTACTATATTATATAGGCGATCCAAAACAAAGCATATACAGTTGGCGCTCGGCCGATTTGGATGTATACGATGCGGCAAAAGAAGCGGTAAAAAGCGATCATCAATTTACGATGACCACCAATTTTAGATCAGAAGAAAAGTATGTGAATGCTATCAATGCACTTTACAAGTCTTTGGGCGAAGACGATTTTAGCCGAAAAGGATTGCGTTATATACCCGTTGGGGCCAAAAATTCTAAAGACAGTTTCACCAATGTTGCTGGTGAAGAAAGGTTGAACATCAAAATATTAAATAAAGACAAAAGATTTAAAACGGTAGCGCAAAAAATAGAAGAAGTCCTTAATTCTAAACAGTATTCAATAGCGGATAAGGCCATTGTGGCTTCTGATATTGGAGTACTTGTGCGGTCAGGTAGAGAAGCCCTAGGCATCAAAAATTATTTAGAAGAGCTGGGTATACCGTCCATATTACGCGATGGAGCCAGTGTATTTAAAAGCGACGAGGCGTTGTTTGTGTTGAATATTTTGCGCGCTATAGAAAAAGTCAATCAAAAGAACATTGGTGTAGCCTTGGTAGGATCTTACTTTGGAATAAGCAGTAGTGAGTGGCCCAATAGAAATACCGAAGCTGATTTGATTTTCTTCAAGGAAATACAAGTTGCATTCCCCGAAAGAGGCGTGTTGTCTGTCATCAATCAAGTGCTGAATCACTACCGTTTTTACGAACAAACCAATCAGTTAGGTGCTGGCGATAGAATGCAAAGCAATGTTCAGCAGTTGAGTGAGTTGTTGTACGAGCAACAAAATAGAGGAAGCGAACAGTTGGCAGATTTATGTCAATACATAGAGAGAGAAAGGAAATCTACGTTTACAAGTGACGAAGATGACAGAGAGAAAAGAATAGAATCGGATGAAAACGCGGTTCAAATATCAACCATCCACAAAGCAAAAGGTTTGCAGTACAATCTTGTTTTTGCGCTGACAGATTTCAATATAGAGCCCTTTAGTACAAGCCGGTATTTTTCTTATAAAAATGCCGAAACAAAGAAAAAACTAGAGCGGTATAAACACAGTGCTAAAAGTAAGGTTAGTTTGCCTCAAGAAGAGCTTATCGAATATGAAAAGGCTTTAGAATGGCACAATGCTCAAAGCAATGAAGAGAATCTCCGATCGATTTACGTCATGCTCACACGAGCGGTTTATGCCAGCTATTTGTTCGTAAGCGAAAAAGACAAAGGCACTTTTAAAAGCATAAGCGAGAAAATACAGGAATTACAGGGAAGCGATGGCATTTGTACTCATTTTGAGGTGAATAAAGAGTATCCTCGTTGGGAAGTGACGATTCAGGAAGAATCAAAAACAGTTGGCTTACGATCAACGGAAAACCTTCAGCCATTTGCAGGTACTTACTATACCCAATCGTATTCATCATTAAGCGGTCACGCATACCAACCAATTGATAAAACTGAATATGCTGAAGCTGTAAAAACGGATTACGATACCTATGTGTTTGATGTTTTACCGAAAGGAGCACAGGCGGGAACGTTTATGCACGAGTTATTTGAAGTTGCTAATTTTTCGGATTCAGAATCTTGGAAAAAAACTGTAGAAAAACAGTGTAAGCGATACGGTGGTAAATATGAAAAAGACGATCATAAAACGGGTTTAGTAAATCTGATACGCAACACAGTTGAATCTGATTTAGGGGATGGATTAACATTGGATGCGATAGACAACGATGGCAAGCTTAATGAAATGGAGTTTTTCTTGACTACTAAAGATTGGGATATCTTGAACAATGAAATCGTTAAGAAGCATTTTGGAGAACGATTGAGTCTGAATTACGATAAAGTACCCGATGGATTTTTGAATGGATTTATTGACTTAATTTTTGAGCACAACGGACGCTATCATGTTTTGGATTGGAAATCGAATCATTTAGGTAATAATGTTGCCAATTATACGGCCGACAAGCTAGATGAAGCCATGACCAATAGCAACTATCATCTGCAATATTTAATTTACAGTATTGCGCTATACCGCTATTTGAAACAAGTATTGGGTAGCCAATTCGACTATGATACCCACATGGGAAATGTCTATTATTTGTTTTTTAGAGGGTTAAGAAGTGGTCAATCAACGGGTGTTTTTGCGACTAAAATTCCATTGGAAGTATTGCAACAATTTGACTGACATCAATTGTAAAGGCGGTAAATTTCTACTTTAAATTGTCCTGAAATATGGAGATGGTTTCGGTTCCAAATGTAGGATTTGAACGTGTCTGCAGTATTGTTTTTTCCAACAGCAAAACTCATATCAACGTGAATTTCACCCTTATCATTCACCGTGCAAGACTCTAAGAAGTTAAGCCCGTCGTACGTGTCTATGTCTCTTGTAATGTGATTTTCGGTACTTACTACTATAGGGAAAGATTGTACGTCATCGATATCGAACAATGTGCCAGTGATGCGAAAAAGCATGGAGCCATTGAGAGGTATGTTGGCAAAATCGAAATATTCTTTATCACCATCTAGGAGCACAACTTGGGTATTTATCAGTTCTCGTTTCAAAAATTTCTTCCTCTCAAAAAGAGTAAGTTTCGAAATAGGGTCTTGATATTTGACGGTATATCTTAACGGCAAGTCCGGACGAATTAGCTCAGTGCTGATGATGTAATCGTGCAAAGTATCAATGTCTCGGTAAGTATTCTGAAATGCAAATGAGTTTATATTGGCCTGTCGCATTCTTTCGTTATCCATTTTCCAAAAACGAGCTCCTGTAGTAGGCGGAGTGCCTAATATCGATTCTGGAATGCTGCTAATAAGTTCTTCATCAAAATGCTCATAATAGAAAAACTTTGACTTCTCAATATTGAAATCATATACAAAGTGCGCGCCTGTAATGCCTATTATTAGTAATGCAGGCCATTGTTTTCGCCAATGGTCTAGAGCAATAAATAAGGCTATAAAAAAGAGTAGGGGCAGATAAATAGCCGCTCTATCTTCAGGAAATTTTACGCCTAAAATATAATGTTGAGCAAGAATATTGGCTACTGCAGCTATGCAAAAACTGTAAAGTATAATCGCTGAATTAAAAATGCTTTTTTGCTGAGTAAAGACAACAACGGCAGTATAAACAATACCAAGAAAAACAAGCGTTAATGCGATGTCTAAATAGAAGTTACCCGTATTCCAAAAATACTGAGTTAGACTGTGTAAGGTGTTTTGGTAAAATCCGTTTTCTCCGCCATAATAGAGCTTGCCAATTTCTTTGAGGTGAAAAGAATATTGTATAGCGTAAAAAATAGGAACAAGTGCTGCAACAAGAAAGGTGAGTTGAGTAAAGGTTTTTTTATGAATGAGATAAAGCCCTAAATACACAAATGCCATAAGGATAAGTGGAACCAAACTCATGTTGCTATAACACGCAAAAAGAAAACTAATAATGCACCAGTAAAAAGCATTTTTCTTTTGATACTGTATATAGTGCAAGAGGAATTGAATACCAGAAACGAACAAGGCAATAGACAAACCGTAACCTCTAGCCAATGCAAAGTATTCGATAATGAAAGCACTGCATGTAAACACTATAAGTAGGCCGTAAAAGTTTATTTTTTGTCTGAAAAATGGTGCAAATCGTATTGCAGACCAAAAGAATAAAGGAAAGGCTAAAATATTGGGCAATCGGATGACCCACGAAGCATCTGAATGAAATATTCGGTAAAATAGCCCGCCCAGAAAACTGTTCAAAAAATGGTTGTTGGCATCAATGTATCCCATATAGGGTAAGGGATTCCAATCGATCATGTACGACCATTTGGTTACAATTTCGTCTGTAATTAAAAAGACAGTATGCGATCGAATGATGAGGTATGTCCAGAGTAAAGCAAAGCCAAAGTAAAGCGCTATTTTTTCTTTTTTACTAAAACTATTTTGATTTGAAGTAGCTGGCTCAGCTTTCATTGGTGGTAGGAATGGTAAGGCGAATAAACTTAAATAATTATAATGTTATTTGAATCGGAGTTTTTTAAAACTATATTGTGGGAACAATCCAAAACCGCAATGAAAATGAAAAAAACATTTCTTCCCTTATTATTAATACTATTTACAATTTCTGCAGTAGCTCAAGATAGAGACAATCCTTATTTCGGATTAAAAGCAGGTATGAATTATGCCAACGTTTACGATGAAAAAGGTGGTGATTTTGAAGCCGACCCAAAACTTGGATTTGCTGGTGGTGCTTTTATTGGGTTGCCTTTGGGTGATATCCTTGGTATACAACCAGAAGTTTTGTTCTCTCAAAAAGGGTATCAGGGTTCAGGCAGTACATTGGGTTCAAGTTTTGAGTACAAGCGTACATTGAATTACTTGGATATTCCAATTCAGCTTCAAATCAAGCCGGTAAAAGGTTTGACTTTCGTGTTAGGACCACAGTATGCGTTTTTGCTGAGTAGAAAAGATGATTTCGAATCGAGCACTTTTTCTAGCAGCCAGAAAGAAGAATTCGAAAATCAAAACATTCGTAAAAACACTTTAGGTTTCGTAATGGGAGCCGATATCTCTTCTGATAAGATTGTGTTTTCTACCCGTATAGGTTGGGATGTGCAAAACAACGATGGCGATGGAACATCGAGCAATCCGCGCTATAAGAACCAATGGTTGCAATTTAGTCTTGGGGTAATATTGTAAAGAATTACAGAAAATAGTTAATAAAAAAGGGAGTTGTACAACTCCCTTTTTTTGTGAATCAAGAATTATTTTTTCTTGTTCTTCTTCACTTTTTTTACTTTTTTCTTGCGCTTTTTCAAACTCGAAGCAGCTTTTCTTAAACTCGCTTTTAAGGCTTTAAGTTTTTTGCTCTTCTTTTTCTTCTTTGCTTTTTTTACTTTTTTCTCCAGTTTGCTAACCGCTTCTTTAGCTTCTGCTATTTTATCCTTACTCATATTGATTTATTTCATCTGAAGCTACAGCATAATGCAGTATTAAGCAAACAAAATGGAAAAACTTAACATTGGAAACGTGTTGATATGGGAGATTAGCCTTTTGTTTTTACTGCAAAAAAAAAGGGCTTCAACAATTAAGTTGAAACCCTTTGGTATAAGGTGTGTACAAACATTATCCTAATTGCTTAAGCAAAGTAGACATGTTTACTTTTTCGTTAAGCAATGCCGCCAAATCTTTAACTGCTATGCGTTCTTGCTTCATGGTATCTCGGTCTCTAAGTGTTACCATTTTGTCTTCTAAGCTATCGTGGTCTATCGTAATACAATATGGAGTGCCAATAGCATCTTGGCGTCTGTAACGCTTTCCAATGCTGTCTTTTTCGTCGTAAGTTACATTGTAGTCGTATTTCAACTCAGCCATTATTTCTTTCGCGAAATCAGGCAATCCGTCTTTTTTCAAAAGTGGTAAAATAGCCACTTTGTAAGGAGCCAATACCGCTGGCAATTTCAACACCACTCTTTCGCTTCCATCTTCTAGTTTTTCGTTTTTATACGATGCAGAAAGTGTAGCTAAAAACATACGATCTAAGCCGATAGATGTCTCTACAACAAACGGTGTGTACGATTCGTTTTTCTCTGGATCAAAAATCTGTAGTTTTTTTCCGCTGTGCGCTTCGTGTTGTTTCAAATCGAAATCGGTACGAGAGTGTATGCCTTCCAATTCTTTAAAGCCCATTGGGAAATTGAATTCGATATCAGCTGCTGCATTGGCATAGTGGGCCAATTTTAAGTGATCGTGAAAACGGTAGTTATCGTCGCCGAGACCTAAAAGTTTGTGCCATTTAATACGCAAAGCTTTCCACTTTTCGTACCACTCCATTTCGGTGCCTGGTTCTACAAAAAATTGCATCTCCATTTGCTCAAATTCGCGCATACGGAATATGAATTGGCGTGCGATGATTTCGTTTCTGAAGGCTTTACCAATTTGGGCAATACCAAACGGCAGTTTCAATCGGGCTGATTTTTGAACATTGATGGCATTTACAAAAATACCTTGTGCCGTTTCTGGGCGAAGGTAAACGGTTGATGCTTCACCCGCTACTGAGCCTAATTCCGTTCCAAACATGAGGTTGAACTGACGCACATCTGTCCAGTTTTTACTGCCTGATAATGGGCATACAATTCCCAAATCTTCGATCAGTGTTTTTACACCTTCAAGATCTTCGTTTTCTAATGCCGTTTTCATTCTGCTTTCGATGTCAGCAATCTGCTTCAATCGCTCTTGAACACGTCCATTAGTTGCTACAAATTGCTCTTCATCAAAGCTTTCTCCAAAACGCTTTTTGGCTTTGTCTATATCTTTTTGGTTTTTCAAACGGATTTTCTCCATATGATCCTCCAATAAAACGTCGGCACGGTAGCGTTTTTTACTGTCTTTGTTATCTATAAGCGGGTCGTTGAATGCATCAACGTGACCAGAAGCTTTCCACACTTTAGGGTGCATGAATATGGCAGCATCAATTCCAACGATGTTGTCGTTGACTTTGGTCATGCTGTCCCACCAATATTTTTTGATGTTGTTTTTGAGTTCAACTCCCAACTGACCGTAGTCGTAGGTTGCACTAAGGCCATCGTATATTTCGCTAGAAGGAAATACAAATCCGTATTCTTTGCAATGACCAATAATGGTTTTTAATAAATCGTCGTGAGCGCTCATTTCTTTGTCAATTAATTGCTCGCAAAAGTAACAAAGTAGCCTAGTATGACGGTCTAGCGAATGAGGTTTAAGTGACCAATCTTTGGAATGTAACGACCTTCGGTATCGAAAATGGTGATTTTCCAGTTGTAAACGCCAATAGGAGCCGACTCATCGCTGTTGGAATATGTCCCATCCCAAGTTTCATTTTCGTTTTCGGACATGAATATGATGTGTCCCCATCGATCTACAATTTCTAGTTTATAGGTTGCTACATCAATGTTTTGAAGGCGAACAGAAAAATAATCGTTGTTGCCATCTCCATTGGGCGTAAAACTGTTGGGAACAAAAACATGGTACTCATCTTTTACGGCGATGTAAATTCTTGTTTTTCCATAACACCCATTAGCGGTATAACCTTCTAATTCTATTTTGTACTCTTCAGCTAAGGGTGGAAATGTATGCGACAAACTGGAAGTGTTGCTTTGTACAATGGTGTCGAACGAGCCTCGAACGATATTCCATTGTTTGTTGGCTAATGGTGGTACGGATGCATCGGTAAATTGACCGTCGGGGAATAAAGTGGAAATAGATGAAGGACTCGATATAATATTTACTTCCGGTAGCGCAAATACGTTGATGGCGTTAAGTATACTGCTGTCTGTTTGACAAATTCCGTTGGATACAACAACTCTTAAATCGTACGATCCTGCAGACAAACTTTTGTTTTCGTAAGCCGCTATGGGCGTGTTGTTCAAGTAATATTGAGCATTGTGGTCTAGGGAATCGAAAACGGCAAAACTAAGCGGCTCGCATCCACCCGTATTAAAGTCGTTCAAGGCCAAAGTAGGTGCCGATTTTACGGTAACCAAAATAGAGTCTGAGATAGTACTACAATCATCAGAAACAGTTACTGAAATATATTGTTGATCGTCTTTTGTGAGTACTTGCCTTTGGTAGGTTTCTCCACCTACATATTGGTTTTCCCAAAGTATGGTTGGGGCATTAGCCGAACGAATGATCGTGGTGTTGAGCTTTAATTCGTCTGCAGGACAAAATTCAGTTTTCTGTGCAGTCAATGTAAATTCGAGCTCTGGTAAAACATCAATTTGAAGTGGTAAAGTGTCTGTTTTACAACCCTTGTCTGATACTGCTGAGATGTAATAAGTTCCTTGAGTGGCATATGTATCAAGCCCGGAAAAAGCTTTGCCATTTATTTTTAATTCTTTGATGTTGTCACCATTTACAATTTCTGCATTGATGAGAATTGAGTCGCCGTTACAAATGCTGGAATCGATATTATGAAGTTTCAGAAGTAATGGATCGGGCCTTTTTATGGTAACCGTGCTGTTTACAGTACATCCATTTTTATCAGTTACAATAAGGCTGTAAGTACCCGCGGGCTTATTGTTTATGTTGTCGGATGTTTCTCCTGTGTTCCATAAATAGGTGTAAGGCATTTCGCCACCAGAAATATGATCTACAAAGGCAGATGCATCGTTGTTTTCGAAACAACTAGGGGGTAAAAATGCCGTGGTAAGGCTAGGGCCATTTGCATGTGATATGGTTACACTGTCTATAACCGAACAACCACCTTGTGCCGATAAATATTCGAAAATGTATTTTCCTGGAGCCAATCCACCAACGCTATCGTTATAAAGTTTACCGTTGAGTTTTATGAAGCCGTCCGCATCCAAAAATTTGGCGCTGTCAAGTTTTATAAAACCGTTGTCGTTTCCACAAACACTTGGCCCTGAATGAAAGAAAATTTCTCCTTTAGGTACAGAGTTTATGCGAAACATAGAATCGACTTTGCAACCTATAAAATCGGTAATAGAAACTTTATATTCCCCGCCACATAAGTTCTGTGAGTTTTTGTTGTACGATAATGTATCGGTTTTGTTGTACACCATGAAATTTAGCCCGTTGGTGCTGTTGTATTCAACCGAAATATTGGCTTTGGCGTCGCATTTTTCGAAACAGGTTTCGGTGGAAATAGCAATATCGGAAATGCTAAATGGCTCAGTAATTTCTAGAACAGAGGGAACAAAGGACGGGCAATCACCATTGAGTCCATATTGTATGGTGTAAATACCTGGGGTTAAAACTTTTGGATTTAAAGCAATTGAATTTGATGTGTCGTTTTCGAATACATATACACCATTGCTTGGGGTAACAATTGGAGTTAGCACGGAATCTGTATACCAACAAAAAGTACCCAATACATCAAAGGTGGGTGTTACAGCATCTTTCAATACGATGGTGTCGGTATGAGTAGATCCACATACACCACTAAACGTGTATCGGATTACGGCGGTGTCTCCGCTTACTGCAGCTGGATCGAAAGTTCCTTTGGTTGCACTTGTAATGCCGTCGCCAAACCAACCACCACCTCTATCTTCTCCTTCGAGATTGAAAGGTTCTACGTTGCGGCAAACTACTGCAGGGGCGTCAAAATAGCTTCTATAAAAATCTCGAATGGTGATCGTTAATGTGTCAGAATCTGGGCATAAACCCGGAATGGAATAAATTACTTCATAATCTTGATCGGGTAAATGCTGAGATGGGTCAACTATACCATTGTTATCGGCTATCCCGCTCCAAATTCCACCCGGATTTAACGGTGTGTAAGCAAATGCTTGTTCTTTTGTGCAAGCGCTTAAAGGCCCAGAGAATGCCGCGTTTTCATACGATTGAACAAAAATGTCTTTGCTGAAAGTAGCCGCACAAGAGCCATCAAACGAATAAGTAATGGTGTAGTTTTTATTGGCTTCAAATCCTACACTACTAAAAAGGCCGTTGGCATCTACTCCGGTTCCTGACCAAGTACCATTAGCTTGAAGCGGTTGTGCTTGAGTTTTTTCACCTAGGCACAGGGTGTCGAGAATAGTGAAATCGGCAATAGGGGTTTCAATTAAGGTAAATGTATATGATTTCTTGTCGCCACATAGATGACTTACTTCATAGTCGAAACTATAATCGCCAGGAGCTAGGTTGGTGAAATCGACTTTTCCATCTTGTGTTATAAACGAACCAGTAAAAATACCATTCGTAGGAGTTGCTGAAAATTGTGCTGAACCTTCCGTTTTACAAAATTCTTTGTCGCCTGAAATAACAATGTCGACTTTTTGTTTTACGTAGATACTTTCGGTATGCTTTGCACTACAAGTGCCATCAAAAGAGTAGGTAATGCTGTAGTTTCCTTCTGTTTTGTTAGGTGAAAATACACCTGAGGGTGCGTTGCTTGTCCATGTGCCGCCAGCAGTAGTTGGTGTTAATGTAATGGGACTAGCATCGCTGCACAAAGTATCGGGAACACTAAAGGTAGGATTGGGTTTGTCAACTACAATGATGGTGGTATCGAAATTAGATGGGCATGTACCACCAAAAGAATATGCTACATTGTAACTGCCAGCGCCTAATGTGCTAGGAGAAAAAACACCCGTAGATGATGCTTCGCCTGACCAAATGCCACCTGTTTCAATGGGTGTAATGGTGTAATCTATATCACTAATGCAGAATAGAGTAGGCATTTCAAAAGTCGGAACAGGCCTTGGTAAAACGGTAATGCTCTGAACCAAAGTATCGCCACATTTTCCGCCAATTAAATATTGAATATCGTGTGTGCCTATACCAGCTACCGATGGATCGAATATTTTTTGTTGAGTACTAACTATTCCATTTCCGCTTATTACACCACCTTCTTGAGTTACGCTTATAATAAATCTTGGTTCGTCAATGCATACTTCCGGAGGCAAAACAAATTCTGCGTTGGATTTTTCTACGACGGTTATAATGGTAGTATCTGTACTTGGGCAGCTGCCATCAAATGAATAGGCAATAGTGTAAATTCCTGCTCCTTGCGCTGGGTCGAATGTTTCTGATGTTGCATCTACAGACCATGTTCCACCTTCATCTGATACAGGTATTTCGAACGGGTCGTCGAGTACGCAAATAGGGTTGTAATTAGGTAAAGCAGCATTTTTACTTGCATAAACCAAAATGCTATCGGTGTAGCTGCTTCCGCATGGGTCGGTGAACAGATAGGTGATTTTATGCCAGCCAGGTCCAGCTATTGCGGGAACAAATTTTCCTTTATTATCTATGTTATCACCAAACCAAGAACCACCATTTACAGTTGGTTTTAAAAAGATGGCTGGATCATTAGAACACATTGGGGGTGGCACCGTAAAATGGGTGCTTTTTTTAGCCTTGATGTTTACAGGAACACTGACGGTATTGTTGCATTTTCCAATTGTATAACCCACGTTGAAGGTTGTATCGTTAGAGAAATTGCTCGGAGTTATAGTTCCGGATGGATTCTGTGCATTGGTCCAAATGCCTCCAGATGGAGTTGCAATAAGGTTGAATGAATTCGCATCGTTGCAAACCGTTGGTGGAGGCGTAATTTGAGGTTTGTACGTTTCGAAAATTTCAATGTCTTTGCTAATTGTATCGATGCAACCTTCTATGCTTTCAACCGTATGTTTTATGGTATAGTTGCCAGCAGTTGGAAAATTCAAAGTATACGTTTCCCCGTTGCCATTGCTTCCATTCGATAAGTTCCAAAGAAATTTTCCAATGGTTCCGCCTCCAATTATTGTAGCCTTACTCTCAAGTGTTATACTTCCACCAGCACAAATGGGATCCGTGCCAATATCAAATGCCGCATTGGGTATTTTTGAAGATGCAGTAACCGTAGTACTGAGTGTAAATGGACATTTGCTTGATGCAGAACTGTACGGTGTCATGGTACAGAAATACGTGCCGCCTTCCTCAACAATGAATGGATTAGTTGTAGATACAATAGGTCCAGTTTCAGATCCAATTCTCCACTCGTAATTTTCCATACCAATGGGAGCTGTTAGTGTTGCAGGATTTCCAGGGCAAACAATATCTTGAGAACGAATAATTTCGGGTTTGCCGCAACGAGCATCTACATATGCGTAACCAAGGTGTCCAGACAACGCGCAACCTCCAGCAGATAAATCCAATTCTACTTCTTGTCCTATGTAGTCTTGCAAGTTGATGGATATAACGGTCCAATCTCTGAATACGATCTCACTCAATCGGCCTTCAGGTCCTCTGTCTGACTGACATCCCAAACCACCTACTCCGCAATTATAGCCTTTAAAACCTTCGGCATCGTTGGCTCCATCTTGTGTGTATTCAATACATGGAACTGATTTTCCGTCAGGGTCGACGAGTCGAACTCGAAAATAGGGATTGTTGGATTTGGGCGTATGGCCTGGAGCTTCTAATACAATAGCGTAATACATCGTAAGCAAAGCATTGTCAGGACTTACCAGTATTTTTTTTGTGATTTGCCCAGCCATATTGTTCTCGTACAAATCGCCTATTCTAGCGATATAATTACCGCCAAGGGGCGATTGTAAACTGAGAATATTGACGTAGGGATCTACACCACCATTGTAAGATGAAGAAATGATGCTTTGTTGTGATCTTACATTGTTTAGTTGTGCGGATAATGGATCTAACGATTGACCGAAATCGTTGCATGAATTATTGAAGTGAATTTCAAAATCATTGAATTGTTCATCGTTGCAACCATACTGTCCGTTCCAGCCGGTAAAAGTCCCCTTTTCAAAATTCAGATTATTGCAATCAGCCTGCGCTTTTGCAAAGACTGCAAGCAGGAGAAAAAGAGGGAATATGTAGTATTTCTTTTGCAACGAAATGACTTGTACTCGGGTAGACTATCAAAAATACTCGATGTTGCTCTAAGTCATTGACATTTACCCGATAATAATGTCGATTTGTTGGAAACTTAATCTTTTACCTTCGGTACTTTGAAGAAGTCAGAGTCTTTTACGGGTGCATTTTTTAAACCATCTTGTTGAGTAATGGTTGTTTTTGGAATATCGTCACGAAGCACGTTTTTAGCTTCCGACATGTGCAATAATGGTTCTACACCTTCAGTGTCTACTTCATTGAGTTGTTCAACAAAAGTCAAAATACGAGACATATCGTCAATCAATTCATCTTTTTCTGTGTCAGAAAACTGAAGTTTTGATAAACCGGCCAAACGTTCTATTTCTTCCTTGTTAATTTTACTCATGACGGTAAGTTGTGCTGTATTTGTGCAAAAGTAGCATCTTTTAGTGCTTTGCAATCATCAAAATCAGATGGATACAAAGGTGCTGAAATTATGGCTTTGGTTTTTCCGGGTGCTACTCTTAGTTTTTCTCCATAAAGCGCACCAATAATGCCGTAATTGTTGGTAAATGTAATGGGTAAAATAGCTTTGTTGCTATCGAAAGCCATTTTAAAAGCACCGTCTTTGAATGGGATAAGTTTCGGATTGTCTTTTGGTATTGTTCCTTCCGGGAAAAGCACTACATTTCTGCCGGCATCCAACTCTCGTTTGGCTCTTATGAAGGCTTTAGCGGCATTGATAGGGCTTTTTCTGTTTACAGAAATATCCATGGTTTTGAAGAAAATGCCGAAAAGTGGCCATTGACTTAATTCTGATTTGGCCATGAAAATGAACAGCTTATCTATGACCAAATACATGGCAATGATATCGAGATACGAACTGTGATTAGGGCAAATAATAAAACTATCGTTTTCAGGAATATGCTCTTTGCCTTCAACTTCTATGCGGCTAAAAAAGCCAAGAAATAAAAAGCGAGCCCAAAGGCGTTTCAGTTTGAATACAATGGGATAGTTGACTTCAATTTTTAAGAAAAAGTAAAAAATGGGAAACAACAAAAGCAGACTTACAGCAAATACTACTGCAAATTGAAAAATGAAAAACCGATAAATCAACTTCATGTGTCCTGCCTACTCGTCAATGAAAATTCTGCCGATGCGCTGCGAAAATCGCGATAAAATTTCATACGGAATGGTATTGGCCGCTCGACTGATGTTTTGTAAACTGGAATCGTTGTAAATGACGTCAACAGAATCGCCAACTTTGGCAATATCATGGCCAAGATTAATCATCATCATATCCATGCAAATTGCTGCTGCCAAAGGATATTCTTTATCGTTTACTTTTACTCGAAATATATTTTCATTGATGGTGTACGGAAGTCCATCAGCATAGCCTAACGGAATCAGAGCAATATTGGCGTCGAGAGATATTTGGTGTTCGTTACCATAACCAATAAAATCCCCTTTCTTTACGTGCGATATTTTAGAAATTTTACTGGAAAGTTTCAGGGCAAACTCACCGCCATTGAACAATCCAAACAACCCAATTCCAGAACGCACCATGTCGTATTTGGAAGTCAATTCATTTTTGATGCCGTCGGTGTTGAGTAAGTGTGTTGTGCCGGTATTCCAACCGTTGGTGGTTAAAATTACTAATGCAGTATCAAACTGTTGTATTTGTTGTTTTGTTCTTGCGCTGGCCTTAGAATTGCCTTCAGCTAAATGGCTGAATGTGCCTTTTATGTTGAAGTGGTTTTTGAATTTTGAATCGAGATTTTTCAACTCTGAAATTTCAAGGCCTTGCCTGTGCATGCCTGTTTCTATCTCTAAATGAATGTTTAATTTTTTATTCTCTGCCGATAAGTAGTTGTACCAATCGTTCAGTATTTCTAAGCTGTAAGCACTCAATTCTAAGTTGTAACGCAGTGCCAGTTCAACATCTTCAGGAAACGGGTGAATGACTAAAATAGGCAAACGCACACCTGCTTCCCTTAGGGCAATGGCTTCTTGAGTAAAAGCTACGCCTAGATAGTCGGCACCAGCATTTTGTAAAGTTTTGCCAATGCGTTGCAATCCACTTCCATAGGCTTCGGCCTTGAGCATGGCCAATAATTTGGTTTCAGAATGTAAATTTTGTTTCAGTTTTTGGACATTGCGTTTGATGGCAGCCAAATTGATTTCTAAATAACTTCTGTTGCACAGTTTTAGTAAATCATCGACCACGTTTTCTATTTGCCATTTTCTCGCACCTTTTATCAACATTGAGTGTGTGGCGAAATATTGTGTGCAAATGGTTAGAGCTTCTGATTTAGAATGTATAATCTGGGTGTTTTCAGGCAACGCTAGTTGGTCTGACTTCCATTGTTTACCTAACAGTATTATGACATCAAAATCATGATGTTTGATGCTGTCTATAGCTTGTTTATGAAGTGCAGAGTCTGGTGTTTCAAACTCGGAAAGCAATAGAAGTTTTTTCTCCGTTTTGGCTTGGTAATCGAAATACTCCAACGATTCTGTTAATGAATGTATGTCGAGTGAGTAAGCATCGTTAAGTATAAAATTAGAACCGAAAGTATTGTGAAGAGACAACCTGTTTTCGATGCTTTTTAGCCGTTCTATTTGTTCACAAAAGTATTCGTCACAAAGATTGTTGATGAGCCCAAAAGCAATGCAATGCCCCAAATTTTCTAACCATGTTTTACTCAGTTTTGGAGTGGTGAAATAGATGCGCTTATCGCCAAAAGTAGCTTGACCAATTTCGAAATCTATTGTGACATCTGCTGCGATACCTCCCCATGTGAAAATTTTGCAATGACTAAGTTGAGCTGATATTGTTTTGTGATATTGTTGGAATAAAACATCGGAACAGATTAAAAATTGGGCATTTTTAAACAGCTTCAATTTTTCAAATAAAAGTGCCTTTTTACTTCTGAAATTTTCGAGATGACTGCTGCCAATGTTACTTAAAATACCCATTTCAGGCATGAGCATGGCTTGCAGTTGCTCCATCTCATTTGGAAGCGATATACCAGCTTCAAATAAACCTATTTCGGCATCTTCTTTGGCATTCAATAAACTTATTGCAACACCCAATTGAGAGTTGTAACTTTTGGGACTGTAGCTTACTATTTTGTTTGGGTTTATTAGCTCTAGTAACCATTCTTTGATAACCGTTTTACCGTTGCTCCCGGTAATAGCTAATGTTGGGTAGTTTAGTTTTGCTCTGTGCTGTGTGGCAAAAAACTGCAAAAGTTCTAATGTGCTATCGCAAACAATGCTGTTTACATTGGTAGGCAATGATTTAGGTTCGCTAACAATGAACATTCTACACCCTTTATCGTAGGCATGTTGTATGAATTGGTGGCCATTTCTGGTTGGGCTGTTTATGGCAATGAATATGCTTTTGGCCCCAGCTCCAATTTTTCGGCTGTCAAAAAATAGTTCACCGCTTTTGTAACTTGGATCAACCAAGTTTCGGGTACAATTTGGCGGCAGTAAGCACTGACTAAAATCAAAAGTGTTTTTCAAATTAAGCGTAAAAATGGGTTCGACATAGTGCGGTATAACTTTCTTTTGCTCCAATCAATACTGTTTGATCTTTGTTCGATATGCGTTTCGAAAATTGAGCTTGCGCACCACATTCAGTACAAATTGCATGCAGTTTTATCACTTCATCTGCTATAGCCATTAAATGTGGCATAGGGCCAAATGGTTTGCCTAAATAGTCCATGTCCAAGCCAGATAATACGACACGTTTTCCTTTTCGAGCTAGGTTTTCTACAACGCTAACGATATCAAAATCAAAAAATTGAGCTTCATCTATGGCAATGTATTCAAAGTTGGCGGCAAGTTGTTCTATTTCTTTGGCCGATTTTACAACTACGCAATCTTTTGTTCGCTTGCTGTGACTTGCAACTACGGATATGTCACCTCTTGTATCTGTTTGGGGTTTGAATAGAATGGAATTGATTTTAGCAAATTCAGCTCGCTTAAGTAAACGCAACAATTCTTCAGTTTTTCCTGAAAACATGCTGCCACATATTATTTTGATGTGAGGTTCCAATTGTTTGTATCTATTCAGATTTTAAAAATAGGTACAATATAGAATGTTACTTTTGGTTTTTAGAATAAAATTACGGTATGTCGCATTTATTGGAATTGGCAAAAAACATTTCAGAAAAACTGAATGAACTTGAAAAAGGGAACTTAGATAAGCAAGGCTTAAACGATGTAATTGCTGATACTACTCAGTTACAAGAAGCTTTGTACATTCTTCGATTTAAGGGGTATGAAGAAGCAGAAGCCGCTAAAACCAAACCGCAACAAAATATAAAGCTCGATTTTGGATCTGTTCAAAGCAATCAAATTTCTTTAATTGACGCTATTGAAGAAGCTCAAGTTGGAGAAAAACCAATTGAAGTTAAACTTGAAGAGGTTGCAGAACCAAAAATTGTGTGGGACAACAATCCTGCATCTTCGGTTGTAGAAAACACAAAGTCTGTTGAGCCTGAAGTCAAGACTGAGGAGCCAGTGCAGAAAGAAAAAGTTGTTGCTAACCCAGTAACAGAAGTGGATAACAACCAAGTGAGCTTGAACGAAAAAATAAAACAAGATACAGGTACACAGCGTTTAGGCGATAAGTTGCAACAAACAGCCATTAAAGATTTAAGAGTTGCAATCTCCATTAATCAGCGTTTTTTATTCATCAATAGTTTGTTCGATGGACGCACAGAAGTTTTCAATGAAGCTTTAGAAAAAATTGAATCGGCTACTACTGGATATGCGGCTAAAGAAATTGAAAAAGAATTGATTCAACGCCATGGTTGGGATGTTGAAGATAAAAACGTAATGCAGTTTTCAAATCTAATTGAACGTCGTTTTCTTCAATGAAAATAGGATTTGTAATATCGATTTTAGCGCTGCTGTTTACTCAAAAAAATTATGCGCAACAGTTTGATTACAAGCTATTTGTTGAAGAATTTACTTCCGAAACCTATCTCGGTAGAGGGTATGTAAATGATGGGGCTATAAAAGCAGCAAAAAAAGTAGAGTTAGAATTTACTGAACTGGGATTAGTGCCAATTGAGTCTGAATTTTTACAAAAATTTCATCATACGGTCAACACTTTTCCCAAAACCCCGAAATATTATTGCGATAGTGCATGGGTAGCTGGGCGCGATTTTATTGTACACCCGTTTTCTGGTAGCGGAAAAAAATCATGGGAAGATATTCTTGTAATAGACAGTGCTACTTATGCTTTACATGCTATCGAAAAGCGCGATTTATTACCCTATCTAAACTCCTTCGCTTTTGGTGAAAAAGCAGTGGTGTTGCCCGAAAGTAAATTGACTTGGAGTGTTGCTGGTCAGCAATTGGACATCCCCGTAATTCAAGCATTAAAACCAAATGCGAAGTGTAAAGCCAAATTGAAAATTACGGCTGAGTTGAAGGATATCACTTCTTATAACGTAGTTGGTAAAATAAAAGGAACAGGAGGAAGCGATTCTACATTTTACATTACCGCACATTACGATCATCTGGGGGCGATGGGCAAAGTTTTTATTCCTGGGGCGAACGACAATGCAGCTGGAGTTGCCATGTTGATTGATTTAGCGCATAAAATCAAAGCGAATCCTCTAAAATACGACGTGGTTTTTATAGCCTTTGCTGGCGAAGAGGCAGGACTTTTGGGTTCGAAATATTATAGCGAAAATCCAATGACTCCCTTAGGGGAAATAAAAATGCTTATCAATTTAGATTTGGTAGGTACTGGGAGCGATGGCGCTACTGTAGTTAATGCGACTGAGTTTGTAGACGATTTTAAGAAGCTTACAAACATCAATAACTCTAAAAAGTATCTGACTAAGATCAATGCTCGTGGTTCTGCGGCCAATTCCGATCACTATTGGTTTTACAAAAAGGACGTGCCTTCATTCTTTATTTATACTCAAGGAGGGCCGAAAGCCTATCACGATATCAACGACATTGCCAAAAATTTACCATACACATCCTTCGATGCCTTACAAAGTTTGGTGTTGGATTTTTTAAATACGTACTAATATGGAACCAGGTCGATTGATATTGATCCCAACCCCAGTTGGAAATCTGGAGGATATGACTTTTAGAGCCATTCGGTATTTAAAAGAAGCTGATGTAGTGTTAGCAGAGGATACACGTGTTTCGGGACGTTTGTTTCAACATTTTGAAATTCAGCAAAAAGCCAAAGCTTTTCACCTTGCCAATGAGCATAAAGTGGTTGATTATTGGATCGATCAATTAAAAGAAGGAAAAACTATTGCTATAGTAAGTGATGCTGGTACACCAGGTATTTCAGATCCTGGTTACATGCTAAGTGCACGTTGTAGAGACAATGACATTACAGTAGAATGTTTGCCAGGAGCAACAGCTTTTGTGCCCGCTTTGGTAGCTTCTGGTTTGCCAACCGATAAATTTTATTTCGAAGGTTTTTTGCCGCATAAAAAAGGGAAGCAAACTCGTATGAGCGTTGTAACGGAAATGACGTGTACAGTTGTGATGTACGAAAGTCCACACCGGATTGCTAAGTCCATGCGCATGTTGTGCGATTACTGCCCCGACCGTAGAGTGACATTGGCAAGAGAGATTTCTAAAAAGTTTGAGGAATACATCAACGGAACAGTTTTAGAAGTAGCAGAAATAACAGAAACCAGAGATCTTAAAGGGGAAATGGTTATCATATTAGAAGGAAAAAATGATTGAGTACGAAAACACCATATTATCCAGTGAAATATTCGAAAAAGAATTTGTGTGCAATTTAGGAAAATGCAAAGGCGCATGCTGTGTAGCAGGTGATGGTGGAGCTCCGTTGGAAGAACACGAGGTTGATATTTTGGATGCCGATTTGGATAAAATTTTACCATTTCTACCTGAAAAAGGAAGAGCTGCTCTAGAAGAAAATGGCACGTTTGCTATCGATTCCGATGGAGACTATGAAACAACTTTGGTAGACGGAAAAGAATGTGCCTTTACGGTCTTTCGCAAAGACGGCACTGCAAGTTGCGGAATTGAAGACGCGTACAATGCTGGTGAAACTACCTTCATGAAACCAATTTCTTGCCATTTGTATCCAATTAGAATAGCCAAACTAAAGGATGGAAGAAAAGCATTGAACTACCATCGTTGGGATATTTGTTCAGACGCCTGTTCACTTGGACAAGAATTGAAAGTGCCGGTTTATAAGTTTCTAGGCAACGCGCTAGAAAGAGAATTTGGTAAAGAATATGTAGCAGGCCTAGACGATGTCAATACTGCTTGGAAAGAATATTTAGAAAGTAAAAACTAAAAATTAGTTCTCATCATCTAGAAAAGCTGTTAGTGGACTACTAGCATTGGCGCCAGGGTTTACACTTGCCAGTTTGGCCTCAAAAGCCATTCTACCAGAGTCTACTGCCATTTGAAAAGCTTTTCCCATTCTTTCAGAATTGTTTGATACCGCTATGGCAGTATTTACCAATACAGCTGAAGCTCCCATTTCCATTGCTAAAGCAGCATCAGATGGTTTGCCTATACCAGCATCAACAATTACAGGGATGTTGGCTTGGTCGATGATGATTTCTAACATGCCTTGCGTTTGCAATCCTTTGTTGCTACCAATAGCAGATCCTAGAGGCATAACAGCGGCACAGCCTATGTCTTCAAGGCGTTTGCATAACAGTGGGTCGGCGCCACAATAAGGCAAGACCACAAAGCCAAGTTTAACCAATTCTTCTGCCGCCTTAAAGGTTTCTATAGGGTCGGGCATTAAATATTTTGGATCGGGATGTACTTCTAGTTTTAACCAATTGGTTTGCAGTGCTTCTCTAGCCAATTCTGCTGCGAAAATGGCTTCCTTGGCGGTTCTTACTCCCGATGTGTTGGGCAATAAATTAACGCCCAATTCTTTCAAGCAAGATAAGATGCTTTCGCCGCTGCCGGTATTTTTTTGTAGCTCAGCACTCTCTACTCTTTTTAGCGCTACTGTTACCAATTCGGTTTCAGATGCTTTTAGTGCAGCGGCCATACTGTTCAAGTCTCCAAATTTACCTGTCCCAGTAAGAAGTCGCGATTTGAATGTTTTATCAGCTATAACTAGGGGCTTATTTTCCCACATAATCTTGTAATGCTTTAAAATTTGTAATTCCGTTTTCGCCTCTTAAGAACGAACTAAATGCAAAGTGTGTAACACCAACTGAAGAAAGCTTTTTAACAGCTTCTAAATCTAAACCGCCAATAGCCACAAGCGGAATGTTTTTTCGGTATTTAGGGTCATTGATTATTTCAGTGTATCCCTCTGTACCTAGTGTTGGCGATAAATTCTTTTTTGTTTCTGTAAAGGCATAAGGTCCTACACCAATATAATTGGCTTTCTTTTTATAGGCGTTCATCGCATCGTCCATCGTATTGCAGGTAGCACCTAAATGTTGGCTTTCATGCAAAATGTTTTGGGCTTTACCCAAATCCATGTCGTTTTTCCCTAAATGAACACCATCAGCATCTATTTGATGAGCAATTCCAGGGTTGTCATTGAGTGTGAACAAACAATTGTAGTCGGCGCAGAGTTGCTTGCAAACAAAAGCGGTATTTAGAATGTCGTCTTTCGATCGATTCTTCAATCTCAACTGAAACCACTGAAGACCAGCGTCTAATAGTGGAGTTAATTCATCAATGATGCTTTGATGATCGCCGTTTGAGCTTATAAAAAGTATTTTAGGAAAGTCCATTTCGTTTACAAAGCTGCATTTTTTATTGAGAACAAAAAGCGCCTTACCTTTGAGCCATTATATGTTTCGAGATATATTTTCTACATACGATTGGCAGACAGTTACCGACAGTATTTATACGAAATCGGTAGCAGATGTGCGTGCGGCGCTAGACAAAACCAATGACCTTAACTTAGAAGATCTAAAGGCTTTGATTTCGCCAGCTGCGAAAGGGTTTTTAGAGGAAATGGCACAAAAATCTATGGAATTGACTCAAAAACGATTTGGGAAAACCATGCAGATGTATGCGCCAATGTATTTGTCTAACGAGTGTCAGAATATTTGCACTTACTGTGGGTTTAGTTTGGATATCGATATTCCTAGAAAAACCTTGTCGGACGAAGAAATAATTAAAGAAGCTGAGATTGTAAAGTCGCTTGGATTCGATCATATTTTATTGGTGACAGGAGAAGCCAACAAAACGGTAGGTGTTGAGTATTTTGAAAACGCTATTCGCATCCTAAAACCTTATTTTGCCAACATCAGTATAGAGGTTCAACCTTTAGAGCAAGATGAATACGAACGCTTGAAAGCTTTGGGGTTAAATGCTGTTTTGGTGTATCAAGAAACCTATCATCAAGCAGAATATAAAAAGCATCATCCTAAAGGAAAAAAATCGAACTTTTTGTATCGATTAGATACTCCCGATAGATTAGGAAAAGCAGGCATTCATAAAATAGGCGTTGGTGCTTTGTTTGGTTTAGAAGACTGGAGAACGGACAGTTTTTATTCTGCATTGCATTTAGATTATTTAGAGAAGACGTATTGGAGAAGTAAATATTCAATTTCTTTCCCTCGATTAAGACCATGCGCAGGGGGCATTCCTTTGAAGTCAGAAATGACAGACAAAGATTTGTTGCAGCTTATGTGTGCTTACAGAATTTGGAATCAAGAAGTTGAATTGTCGTTGAGTACGCGCGAAAGCGAAAACTTTAGAAATCATGCGTTTAAATTTGGCGCTACATCCATTTCAGCAGGTAGTAAAACCGACCCAGGAGGATATGCAAATCCAAATGAAAACTTGGAACAGTTTGAAATTTCCGACGACAGAAGCCCTGCAGAGTTTGTGGAAGTACTTAAAAATGCTGGTTACGAAGCTGTTTGGAAAGACTGGGACCACAGTTTACAAAGTGTCGAGTAATATATCGAGTGCTGTCATCGGGTTTGGATGAGTCCAAATAAAACCAAGAACAGCGACATTTTTAAAACCTATTGATTTCAATTCAAACATGTTGTCGGGTTGTATTCCTCCTAGTGCTACCCAATTGTTGGGAATGTTTTCCAAATTTTTAAGAGCAGGCAAAAGCGCTTCATTTTGGTGTCCTTTTTTACTGATTGAAGGGTATATCGGACTGATGTAACAAAATTGAGTTGTACAATTATTGGCTTCGTCAATAGTATGCTTACTAGTAGATATTAAGGAAGTAGAACCATGCATTCCGATACAATGAAAAGGGGGAACACCACAGGTTTTGCTAAAGATTATTTTGCTGGAAAATGGACGGTATCTATTCCATTCTAAGTTGGTGAGCGCTTTTTTGCGTCTTAAATGTATGTGAGAGATGTTAGGTTCGGTTAAAGCTCTTTGATAGACTGCAATTTCCGATTCATGTGCTGTTTCTGGGCTAATGATAATTAGTTTCATAATTCCAAAAGCAACTTAGGATTGTTCTCAACAGCTGTACCTATAACCACTGTGTTGGCCCCAGCTTTGAAAAATGCCTGAACCTCATGTTCTGTTCTAATGCCTCCCCCAACGATAATATGAAAGTCAAACTTTGAGCGAATGGCAGTTAATAGTTCTAAGTCTATACTGTTGTCCGATCCAGAACCTGCTTCAAGATACAAATGCCTTTGACCCGAATGCCATGCAAACGAAATTCTAGCCATAATTTCTTCGATGTCTTTCTCTGGATGAAAAGCTTTACTGTTGGTAACCTGTAATGTTGTTGATTCGTTTTTAGTATTGATAATGATGTAGGCACATGGGATGCTACGTATGTTTTTATTGTCAATTTCTTTCGATGCTTTTATAAGCTCGCTGCGGATGATTTTTTCATTATCAGTATTCAAAAAATTCAAAAATAAAATTGCATCTAATCCTTTGTAGGCTTGATTTGCACAACCAGGAAAGCCTATAATCGGTTTAGAGCTTTCTTTCTTAAATGTTTGAATAATTATTTTGCCGAAATCCGATTTAAGTGTACTGCCGCCTAAAAAAACACCTTCAATATTGGGGTTAGAATTAATGTGTTTTGCTTTAGCAATCCATAAATCCAAGTCAGATTCTTTTTCAGGATCAATTAATATGAATAACGATTTGTTTGGAATTTGGTCTTTCATTTTTCTACGACACTCAGTGCCCAATCGTTGGTGAGAATGTAATGAGCTTGACAATTGAGAGTTCCAATATCAGAGTATAAAAAGATTTCGGCTTTGTTTTTTGAAAGTTCAGTAATCACAATGTCTTTCAAGGCAATGTATTCTTCAAACCATTTGTAGGCAGCTTCTTTTAAACTCCATATTAAGGTGTAGTACTCTAAACTTGTTAAATGCGAAGGTTTTCTGACGTCATGTTTGCTGATGAATTTGTTTTTCACCCGTTCGCATTTTTCGTTGATATTTTGAATGTCGATACCTATTTCATGAGATTTGCATCGTGCCACACATACCCAACCGTGACTATGAGAGTTGCTTATACTATATGCATCCAAATCATATGGTGCACCAGTTGTTTTTTTTTGAATGGAATTATTGAACCAAAGAGCGAACATTTCTTGACTTAACAATTTTTCGGCCTTTAATAAATCCACCTTGTTTTGATGCTCGTAAGTACGGCCGACACTGCATTCGGTATGCCCAAGTAAATATGTTGAGTATGCTTCTAGCATGCTAGGTATTGTATATAATTGGAATTCCCTAATGTATTACTTAATTTTGCCAAACAATATTTCATAATGAGTACTGTACAAGAACAAATGAATTACAAAGTTAAAGACATTAGCCTTGCCGAATTCGGACGTAAGGAAATAACATTAGCCGAGGCTGAAATGCCAGGTTTGATGTCATTAAGAGAAGAATTTGGCGCTGCAAAGCCTCTTGCTGGTGCAAGAATTGCTGGTTGTCTTCACATGACAATTCAAACGGCTGTATTAATTGAAACTTTAGTTGCCCTTGGCGCTGAAGTTACTTGGTCGTCTTGCAACATATTTTCAACTCAAGATCACGCTGCTGCTGCAATAGCTGCAACTGGCGTTCCTGTTTTTGCATGGAAAGGTCTTACAGAAGAAGAATTTGATTGGTGTATCGAAAAAACCATTCGTGGTTTTAAAGACGGAAAAGCACTGAACATGATCTTAGATGATGGTGGTGATTTGACGAACATGGTTTTCGATCGTTTCCCAGAATTGACGAAAGACATTAAAGGATTATCAGAAGAAACTACTACTGGTGTACATCGTTTGTACGAGCGTATGAAAAACGGTACTTTGGTTATGCCGGCTATCAACGTAAACGATTCAGTTACTAAATCGAAGTTTGATAACAAATATGGTTGTAAAGAATCTTTAGTAGATGCTATCCGTCGTGCTACAGATACAATGATGGCTGGTAAAGTAGCTGTTGTTTGTGGTTATGGTGATGTTGGTAAAGGTTCAGCAGCTTCATTAAGAGGTGCAGGTGCTCGTGTTATTGTTACTGAAATAGATCCTATTTGTGCACTACAAGCTGCAATGGATGGTTTCGAAGTAAGAAAACTAGAAAATGTAGTTGGTAACGTTGATATCGTTGTAACAACTACGGGTAACAAAGACATCGTTGTAGGTAAGCATTTCAAAGCAATGAAGGACAAAACCATTGTTTGTAACATTGGTCACTTCGATAACGAGATTGATGTTGCTTTCTTGAACAACAACTATGGCAATACTAAAGTTGAAATCAAACCACAAGTTGATTTGTACAACATTGATGGAAAAGACATCATTCTACTTGCTGAAGGAAGATTGGTAAACCTTGGTTGTGCTACTGGGCACCCTTCGTTTGTAATGTCAAATTCATTCACAAACCAAGTTTTGGCTCAGCTAGAACTTTGGAACAATTCAGATGCTTACAAAAACGAAGTGTATATGTTGCCTAAACATCTTGATGAAAAGGTTGCGAAATTGCACTTAGCTAAAATTGGTGTAGAACTTACAGAGCTTTCTGAAGAGCAAGCTGCTTACATTGGCGTAACAGTTGATGGACCATACAAAGCTGAACATTACCGTTACTAGAATATAAATTATTCTAACAATATATTTTAAAAAGGCTTGGTGTAAAAACCAAGTCTTTTTTAGTTTACAATATTTATTCTTTGACCATCAAAATCGCAAGTGTATTCTTGTAAAGGAACTGTTGCTTCTCCGCCAATTGGGTTGCCATCAGTCAAAATCCAGCGACTATTGCTGCATGGGTCTTTTACTGCAATATTAGAGCTGTCGAGTGAAACTCTGCAATTGTTGTCAGGTAAATAAGTGCTATGTCTGTCGTAACATTTTATCACTTCTTCTGTCCGTCTATACAGGATTAAGCCCTTTGAACCACCTGTTAGGTATACAACACCACCAACAACTTGTAAGTCTATTAGATCTGGGTTGTTGATGCTTTTATTGATTTGAATAGGAACATAGGGTATATATCTTGTATTTGTATCTTTACAAGAAATAAAGATTGAATTTGCAAAGAATAGCCCAAATACTAGTAATAATCTCATTTTTTGTAGGTGTCCCAATAGTTTCATACGCTCAAAGTTCTTCTTCTCAAGCCAAAGGATGGCAATTCAAAGGTAAGGGTAAAGAAAAAGATAAGTACATGCGCAAAGCGGCCAAGCAGAGTGCAAAGATTAAAAGAGAAAATAGAAAGATGTCAGGAAGGCAAAAAGCCCGAGGGAAACAGAGAGTTACTGACGTTTGGAAGCACGACGATAAAGTAAAGTCGTTGAAAGAGAAAGAAGCAGGTTATGTCTACAAAGGGCGTTCTAAGCGCCATGTAAAGGTTCAAAATAAAAAGACAAAGCGCAGGATGAAGAAAAGCTTAAAGAAACATCGGAAGTTAAAACGATAATTACTTTAACCGCTTGTAATTCAAATGGCCCATAGGTACATTTTAACATATTTTTCGTTTAGGATTAAAATATTCCACAGGAATAGTGTTCACATAAAAAGGGTAATGTAAAATTCATTTATCCTTAAAATGTATTTTTGTTCGCCTTCATATTGCAGAAGTTATAAAATACATTATGAATAAAACTTTACTACTCATATTTTCCGTGTTGCTTGGTACATCAATGGTGTTCGCGCAAGCAGGCTCAGGCGGATTAAAAGGAACGCTTACCGATAAAAACAATGGAGAAGTACTTCCATTTGTTAATGTCCTCTTATTAAAGAATGGATCCAATGCAGGTGGTGGAACAACAGACTTTGATGGAAAATTCACTATCAAACCACTAGAGCCAGGTACTTATACCGTAAAAGTTTCTTCTGTTGGGTATACTGCAAAAACAATTGAAGGCGTAGTTGTAAAATCAAGTAAGTCTACATATTTAGATATAGCCCTAACTTCAGGTATCGACCTTGAGGCTGTTGAAATTGTAAAATATTCAGTTCCAATTATCGATAAGGATAACACCGCATCTGGTGAAACTATGGATAGAAAGCAAATTGCTGCTATTCCCGGTAGATCTGCTACGGCTATTGCTCAAACTACTGCTGGTGTTTCTACTGCTGGTACAGGTGGTGGAGTTTCTATCCGTGGTGCAAGAACAGGTGGTAGTTTTGTATACATCGATGGTGTGAAAGTTCGTGGTGCTGACAACTTGCCTAAATCTGCAATACAACAAGTATCTGTTATTACGGGTGGTCTTCCAGCAAACTACGGTGATGCAACTGGTGGTATTATTTCTATTACTACTCGAGGACCTTCAGCTCAGTATTATGGTGGTGTTGAAGCTTTAACTTCAGGATTAAGATTCGGAGACGAAGTAAAAGGTTTTGATAGTTACGGTCAATCTATCTTAGAAGCATCTTTGTCAGGACCCTTGTTGTTTAGAAAAGATGAGAATGGTGAAAAAGATAAGCCCGTTTTAGGTTTTGTGTTGTCTGGTAACTATACTCGTACCGAAGACCCTATTCGTTCTTACAACGGAATGAACATCATTTCTGATGAGGCTAGAGCAAAACTTATTGCTAATCCATTAAGCCGTTCACAAAACGGACAAGGTGATGGTGTAATTTACAATACTGATTTTTCTAGAGCTAGTGATTTCAATAATGTGGAAACATCTATCAATACTGGTAATACACAAGTAAACATTGCTGGTAAAATTGACGTAACGACAACTCCTACAGTGAATTTGTCATTCGGTGGTAGAATGGCTTACCAAAAAGGTAACAACTATAGTGGTGCAGGTTCATTGTATAACCCAGACGAAAATAGCTTGTATACCAACTTAGATTATTCTTTCAATGCTAGATTTTCTCAAAGATTTGAGAACAGCAAAGACGAAGAAAATTCTTTGATTAAAAATGCATTCTATTCTGTAATGGTTGATTACTCAAAAGTTTTACGTAAAACTGAGCATGAAACTCATAAAGAGAATTTCTTCGATTATGGTTATGTAGGAAAATTTGAACTTTTGAAAGATTCAAACCAATTTGTATTATATCCAAGTGGTAACAGTCCTCAATACTACAGACAAGAAGATGTACCTGGTGATACATTAGTTGTGTTTACTCCAGGAACTAAGAACCCATTGTTGGCGAACTATACTTCAGCTTATTTCGACTTGTTTGATGAGACAGAAGGAAACTACGATAAGCTTGGTAACATTATCAACAGAGGTCTTCGTAATGGTGATGCTCCTTCAAGAGTTTACAGTATTTGGAACAACATTGGGGCGCCAACTTCAGGTTTCCAAAAAATTGATAACTCTCAGTTTAGAGTTTCTGCTTCAGGTTCTGCTGATATCGGAAACCATGCAGTACAATTAGGATTTGAATACGAGCAAAGGGTTGATAGAGCGTATACTCTAAACAACTTAGTAACAAATGAAACAGGCCGTGGAAACAACATTTGGTCTGTAATGAGAAACTACACAAACTTCCACCTTAAAAACTTGGATAGAAGTGATTCAACTATTACTTACAGAGATTCTCAATTCCCTTATGTAACCTTCAATACTTTGGTCGATTTAGAATCACAAAGAACATTTGATAGAAGATTAAGAGAAAAATTAGGGTTAGATCCAAATGGAGATGATATCATCAACATCGATGCTATAGATCCTTCTGTATTGAGTTTAGATTTATTCTCAGCTGAAGATTTGTTGAACAATGGTCAACGTCTTCCAAACTATTATGGATTTGATCCTTATGGTAATAAAACTACTGGTAAAACTACCTTGAACGATTACTTTACAGCAAGAGATGCTGATGGTAACCTTACAAGACCAATCAGTGCTTTTGAACCTATTTACTTTGCGGGTTACATCATGGATAAATTCGAATTCGATGATTTAATTTTCAACGTTGGTTTACGTGTTGATAGATACGATGCAAACCAGTCTGTATTAAAAGACAAGTACATCATGGCAGATGCTTATTCTGTTAAAGATTTGGCATCAGCGTCTAACGGTAATTTAGTAGATGCGTATAACAACCGTCCTGCTAACATCGATGAAGACTTTGCTGTATATGTTGACGATATCAGAAACCCAAGAAGTGTAGTTGGTTATAGAGATGGTGATACATTTTACGATGCAAATGGTAATGTTGTAAACCCTAAGTCTGGAGCTGTTTCTGGAAGCAACGGTGAAATAGCACCTTGGTTGAAAGATTCAGACAACGATGAATTAGATGCAACTAGTTTTGAAGATTATACGCCGCAGGTAAACATCATGCCTCGTATATCATTCTCGTTCCCGATTTCTGACGTAGCATTGTTCTTTGCTCACTACGATATCTTGACAAGAAGACCAGTTTCAAGTAACCGTTTGGATATCATCAGATACCAATACATCAGAACATTAGGTTCTGCTTCAAATAATGTAATTACTAACCCAAATCTTCGTCCTGAACAAACCATCGATTATGAAATTGGATTCCAACAAAAGTTGAATGCAACTTCAGGTTTGAAAATATCTGCTTTCTATAGAGAGAACAGAGATCAAATTCAAGTATTCCAAAACGTAGGTGCATATCCTCAAGATTACTTCTCTTTTGATAACCTAGATTTTGGTACAGTAAAAGGTTTAACAGTAGGTTACGATTTACGTAGAACTGGAAACATTTACATGCGTGTAAACTACACACTTCAGTTTGCTGACGGTACAGGTTCATCTGCAGGTGGTGCAGCTGTTAACTTAAACAACACTGACTTCTCTACATTAAGAACCATTTCACCATTGAACTACGATCAACGTCACAGAATTAACGCTAACGTCGATTATCACTATGGAGAAGGTAAATCTTATGATGGACCTAAAATTGGTGGAAAAGATATCTTCGCTAATGCTGGTGCCAACTTAGTATTCAACTTAGGTTCTGGTACTCCTTACTCTGCATCTTCAGATTCTTTCAACCGTAGGTTAGATGGTTCTATCAACGGTTCACGTTTACCTTGGACATTTACTATCGATGCTACATTTGATAAAACGTTCAAAATCAAGTATGGTAAAGAAGGTAAAAAAGACTTTAATCTAAATGCTTATGTATTGGTTAACAACTTGCTAAACGCAGAGAACATTGTTGGTGTATTCCCAAATACGGGTAACGCTGATGATGATGGATACTTAACAGATCCAGATTACCAAGCTCAATTCAGACAAAAAAATGATGAGCAAGCTTACCGTGATTTGTACGCTCTTAGCTTAATTCAAGGTGGCGGTAATTATATGGCACCACGTACCATTCAATTAGGAGTTAGAATAGATTTTTAATTGATTAAACAAAGAAAATGATGACAGTAAAAAATACAATTAAAGGCTTTGTTTTATTGGGAGCTATGCTTCCGCTAAGTTTGATCGCCAGAGAATGGGATGGAGCTAAGGCAAAAAAGCAAGAGATTCGTAAAAAAATATCTGGTTGTGAGCCTGCTACAGCTGTTGCTCGCCTTGATTTTAACAATGTAAGTGCTAGAATAGAAAACGGTGGAACTTTATGGTTGGATCGTGCTAATACTACAGCTAGCTACGAAGTACCTAAGGGTGGTGGTGTTCGTTCAATTTTTGCTGGTTCACTTTGGTTGGGTGGTCTTTCTCCTAACGGACAGCTTAAGTTAGCGGCTACTACATTTAGAACACAAGGTGATGATTTCTGGCCTGGACCATTGTCTAACGACGGTGCAGCAACTGCAGATCCATCAACGTGTAATGAATATGACCGTTTTTTCGTTGCTTTTAAAGCCGACGCACAAAGACATAAGGCTTACCATGCTGCTGTCGCAAATGGTACTGCTGCCGATGAATTCCCAAATTATTCAATGCCAGAATACTTCAACGAATGGCCAGGGAACTCAGCGGATTCTAGATACGATTTTCAATTAGCACCTTTTCAGGAATCTACTGTAGGTACAGCTGATATTTACGAACCAACATTGGGTGATTATCCTGGTTACGATTTATTGGGTGAAATTGCTTGTAGAGAAGCTACTCGTGAAGTACCTCTTTTTGGTGATACAACGATCTATTGGATATTCAACGATAAAGGTAACATCCACACGGAAACTGGTTCTGAACCAATCGGTATGGAAATACGAGGTCAAGCATTTGCATTTGCAGATGAAGGACCGGTAAACAACATGACGTTTTATAACTACGTGTTGATTAACCAAGGATCTCAAACACTAGAAAACACATACTTCGGTCAATGGTTGGATGTGGATTTAGGAAACTCTAACGATGACTTTGTAGGTTGTGATGTTAAACGTGGTTTAGGTTACGCTTACAATGGTGATAACGATGATGATGTAAGTGGTGGTCCTGCTCCAGGATACGGATTTACTCCTCCTGCAATTGGTGTTGACTTTTTCCAAGGGCCTTTCCAAGATAACGACGGTAAAGATAACGCAGGACCTTATGATCCTGATTTCGCACCAGCGGGTATTGAAGGTATTACAGCTAACCAAGCGAACGATGACGATGGTATTCCTTACCGTGGTATTGGTATTGGATATGGTGATAGTATCGTAGATAACGAACGTTTCGGTATGCGTAAATTCTTGTATTACAACATTGGTGGTGGTCCTACTGGTGATGTAAATACATCAACAGATTATTACAATTACTTAAGAGGTATTTGGAAAGATGGTCGTCCATTTATTTATGGTGGTGATGCATACAATAGTGCAGGAAGTGATCCAAACACTAGAGCAGACTTCATGTTCCCAGGAAATTCAGATCCACTTGGATTTGGTGTAAGAGATTTATCTGGAAGCCCAATTCAAAATGCTCCAAACTGGACGGAAGTTACTGCTGGTAACCCTCCAAACGATAGAAGATTTATGCAATCTGCAGGTCCTTTCACACTTACTCCTGGTGATGTAAACAACATTACTGTTGGTGTCGTATGGGCAAGAGCAGAAAATGGTGGTGCTTTGGCATCAGTAGCTAAACTTCAAGAAGCAGATGATATAGCACAAGGATTATTTGACAACTGTTTCCAAATTTTTGAAGGACCTGATGCTCCTTTAATTAAGATCACAGAATTAGATCGTGAGTTAATCCTTTCATTGGATAACCCTGGAACGTCTAACAACGTTGCTGAGTCATACGAAAGAACTCGTCCAGAGATTCCAGATCAAACAATTACTATTACTGCAGCTACTTACAATATCACTGAAACAGGTGATACAGTATTGATTCCATCTACTGCAGATACTGTAACAAACGATAAGAAATACCGTTTTGAAGGGTACAAGATCTATCAAGTTAAGAGTGCACAAGTTGGACCTAACGACTTGAACGATGTTAACTTAGCGCGTCTTGCATTCCAAGTTGATGTTAAAAACTTCGAATTAGATAATAATGGTGAACCAAACAGAGAATTGCCTATCGGTAACTTGGTAAACTATTCTATTGACCAAAAGAACAATATTCCTCTACCAGAAATTATGGTTGAAGGAGCTAATACAGGTATTAAAAAAGCATTTAGAGTAACACAAGATTTATTCTCAAGCTCTTCTGATCCTCGTGTTATCAACAACAAACCATATTACTTTATGGCTGTTGCTTATGGTTACAACAATTACGAAGATTTCAATCCTACTTCTTTAACTGGACAAGCAGAACCATATGTAGGTTCTAGAAAGAACGGTTTTGGTGGTTCTATATCTGCTGTTACAGCGATACCAAGAAAAATTGAAAACCAATTTGGTGGAACTCAGTTGAATTCTAGCTTTGGTGATGAATTGCCTTTAACTCGCCTAGAAGGTGTAGGTAACGATGGTAAATTTGTTGAAATTACTCAAGCTACTGAAGATGCTATCATGTCTGGTGCGCCTTGGAAAGTTGACGAGATTGAATACTTAAAAGGTTCAGGTCCATTTGCAATTAAGGTTGTAGATCCATTGAAAGTTAAGAGTGGAGATTTCAAAATCAGATTCTATGGTGATTACCGAACTTCAGTTACAGTTGAGGATTCAGTTGCTTGGACAATTACAGATTTAGAAACTGGTGTTGAATACCATTCTTCAAACACTATACTAGCAGGAACCGAGCAATTGATTCCAGAACTTGGTATCAGTGTAGATATTAAAAACGTTGATGTAACATCATTCGGTGGTGACTTCAAGAAAGGTGGAACTGAATTTGTTGGTTCAACTATGACTTTCGAAGACTCAACCAACCAATGGTTAACTGGATTTAAAGATCAAGATGGTGGCGGTATTGTTAACTGGATTAGAGCTGGTTTAAACTTATCGGCTGATGGTGTATTATTCCCAGATGTTGGATCACACCCTGATCAAACCGAACAATGGGAAACTGTTTTAAGTGGTACTTGGTGTCCTGCAGTTTATGTTGATGATTCACTTGCTGGATTCTTCAACAATGATATCATTCCATATAGAGTGAAAAACAACGACGAATTGAGAGTAGCAAATACTCCTAACGTGAACATTGTATTTACTTCAGACAGATCTAAGTGGACAAGAGCAGCTGTTTTAGAAATGGCTTACAACGTGAACTTAGCTGTTGGCGGAGCACAAAGAGGTTTATTACGTGAATCACCTTCTAGAGATAAATTCTTTAGACAAGCTGGTGATGCTGGTTATGATGCTGATGAAGCAACTCTTGGAGGTACACAACCAACTGGTATGTCTTGGTTCCCAGGATATGCAATTGATGTAATTACAGGTGAAAGATTGAACATGGCCTTTACTGAAGATTCATTCTTGAAGTCAGAAAATGGTGATGACATGATTTGGAACCCAACTTCTAGAGTTACTACTTCTAGAATTACAAGTGAAAACTCTTACTTATTGGGTGGTAAACACATGATCATTGTGTTCAAAAACCAAGTTCGTTTGTCTGAATTCTTTGGTGTAAACGATAAAGAAAATACACCTGAATACGACGGTGCACGTTTGAAAGAAACAACTTACGTTGGTGCTTATGACTCTTGTAAAACTGTTTATACTAACATTACAGGGACTAACCAAGCAAGATTTAGAGGTGTAATCCAATCTATGGGATGGGCTGGATATCCATTACTAGCTAATGGTTATGAATTGCTTTCTCCAGAGGAAGGATTGATTCCAACTAAAACAACCATTAAATTGAGAGTTAGTAAAAGATTCGAGCCATACATTAGTGGTAACGATTATACTGAAGAGTTGGGTGATGCAAATTCTGTTCTAGGGAAAGAAAATGCTTATGCTCCACTATATACCTTTACTTCACAAGGTCTTTCAGCTACTACTAACCAAACTCAAATAGTAGAAAACAACTTAGATCAAATTCGTGTAGTTCCTAACCCTTACTATGCTTATTCAGAGTATGAGAATGGTAGACTAGATAACAGAGTGAAGTTTACAAACCTTCCTCAAAATGTTACACTATCTATCTATACTGTTGAAGGAACATTGGTAAGAACTTTCTCTAAGAGTAACGACAATACCATTATTGAATGGGATTTGAAAAACGATGCAAACATTCCAATCTCATCTGGTATTTACTATATACATGCAGATGTTCCAGGAGTTGGCACTCACATTTTCAAATGGATGGGTGTTATGAGAAAAGTCGATTTACAGAACTTATAAGAACTGCAAAAAAAGATTAAATGAAAAGATATTTAAAATTTATAGCCGTTACTGCATTAGCAGCTACTATACTTCCTGCATATGCAGGTAACCCAGATAGAGCAGGATCTGCAGGTGCAGGTCAACTTAGAGTAAACCCTTGGGCTATGTCTGGTGGTTTGGCTAACGCTAACAGTGCTTTTGCAAAAGGTTCAGAAGCAATATTTTCTAACGTAGCAGGATTAGCATTCACTAGAAAAACAGAGTTGATGTTTACCAACACAACTTTTCTTTCTGGTGCTGATATCAATGTTGCTGCATTAGGTTTTTCTCAAAAAATGGGAGAGTCTGGTGTTTTAGGAATCAATGTTGTTTCAATGAGTTTTGGTGAAATTGAAAGAACTACTGTAAACAATCCTGACGGAGGAATTGGAACTTTCAAACCTGCCTTCAGTAACATTGCAATTTCTTACGCAAAAGCTTTCTCTAGTACTATCTATGGTGGTATGACATTGAGAATAATCAATGAAAGCATTGCTGACTCTAAAGCAGGTGGTATTGCACTTGACGCTGGTGTACGTTATGTAACTGGTGAAAAAGAACACATCCACTTCGGAATAGCAGTTAAAAACGTAGGGCCTCCTTACAGTTACAGTGGTGATGGTATTGCTATACAAGCAACTATTGATGAAGAACTTATTACAGTTGAACAACGTAGTGATAAATTTGAGTTGCCATCATTAGTAAATATTGGTGCAGCTTACGATTGGCACTTCACTGAAGATGAAAACTATATTTTATCTTTAATGGGAACTTTTACAAGTAACTCTTTCGGTAAAGATCAAGTTCAATTCGGTGGTGAATTCAGTATCCTTAAGCGTTTCAAAGTACGTGGTGGTTACATGATTGAAAAGAAAACAGAGGGTGGTAACATTGAAATAGCCAATGCTATTACTGGACCATCTGCAGGTTTCTCTGCTGTTCTTCCTTTCGGTGACGAGAAAAAATCTACTTTCTCTATTGATTATAGCTACAGAACAACGAATCCTTTTAATGGAATTCATAGTATTGGTGCTCGCATCAACTTGTAATTAGATTCTTATATTTGTATTCGTAAAAGAACCTTCCACTAGGAGGGTTCTTTTCGTTTATACGCTTTTTTAAACTTTAAGAAATATCATTATGTCAAACATTAGTTATTACACAGCTGAGGGACTAAAAAAATTAAAAGACGAATTGCACCAATTAGAAGCAGTTGAAAGACCTTCTGTTTCGAATCAAATTGCTGAAGCAAGAGATAAGGGTGATTTGTCTGAAAATGCTGAATACGATGCGGCTAAAGAAGCTCAAGGACTTTTAGAAGCACGTATATCAAAACTTAAAAACACTATTTCTAACGCACGTTTAATTGACGAATCTCAATTGGATACTTCAAAGGCGTTGATCTTAAGTAATGTTACAATAAAGAATGTGGCTAACGGAATGACTTTAACGTATAAATTGGTAGCTGAAAGCGAAGCTGATTTGAAGGCTAAGAAAATTTCAATTGAATCGCCAATGGGCAAAGGTTTGTTGGGAAAATCATTAGGAGACATTGCGCAAATTCAAACTCCTGGAGGAACTATTGACTTTGAAATTTTAGAAATTTCTAGATAATGGCAAGTTTGTTTTCTAAAATAGTTGCAGGAGAAATACCGTGTTACAAAATCGCTGAAAACGATGAGTTTTTTGCTTTTTTAGATATTTTGCCTCTAGCAGAAGGTCATACTTTAGTTATACCAAAAAAAGAAACGGATTATATCTTCGATTTAGAAGATGGTGAACTTTCGCGTTTGATGGTGTTTGCTAAATCTGTTGCTAATAAAATAGGCAAAGCCATAGAATGCAAAAAAGTAGGAGTAGCAGTAATAGGACTGGAAGTTCCTCACTGTCATATCCATTTAGTGCCACTGCAAAATGTTGCAGACATCAATTTTGAGAAAGAAAAATTGAAACTAAGTCCTGAAAAAATGCAGGCAATCCAAAAGCAAATTTTATCAGCTTAATTTTCGGGAAGGGTTTTTAGAAATAAAATCCTTCCACGAATTTACTTTTCCTCCACCCTTAGAGGATTTTTCAAAGTTATTTCCTGAATCGGAAACATTAAAATACAAACACAATGCTGCACCTAGTGCATCTGTAACATCCAAAAATTTAGGAGTTTCAGTCATGTTCAATATCTTCATTGTCATTGCTGCGACTTGCTCTTTGCTAGCATTACCATTGCCACAAACGGCCATTTTTATTTTCTTAGGAGCAAATTCAGAACACAATATATCTCTGCGTAAAGCACAGCCTAATACCACTCCTTGGGCTCTGCCAAGTTTTAGCATACTCTGTACATTTTTACCATAAAAAGGAGCTTCAATTGCCAATTCATCGGGAATGTATTCATCCAATAAGCTATCGATTCTTTTTGCAATGATTCTAAGTTTCTGAGCCTGATTGTCGTATTTAGATAACTCAATTACACCATAAGCAAGTAAAGTCAATTTTTTTTGATTTACTTTTATTATGCCGTAGCCCATAACGGTTGTACCCGGATCTACTCCTAATAATATTCGCTCGTTATCGTCAGCCATTTGTATACTAGATATTCAAAAGTACTTATTGTAGGCTTAGGCTATTTTGTTGCTGTATTTTTTCTGTTGAAATTTCAATTTGAATTTAAAGTTGCCATAAAAAGTATTCTGGATTTAAGCCTATTCACATTTATAACTCTAACGATGTTGTCGGTAGTTAATTGGTTTATTGAAGCTGTACGATGGCATTGGGCATTGAAATATAAATCGATCGAACAAAGCTTTAGCCTATCGTATACTCAAGTGTTGTATGCTGTACCTTATGCTTTGGTTTTTGGGAAAATAGCCGGTTCAACAACAGGTCGATTAATTCATTTTAAATCATCTAGTTTAAAAAATGCCATTAAAGCTCAAATCCTAACAAGTGTATATCAAAGTGCTGCTTTATTGTGTTTTTTAGTTGGTTCAATAATTTTAATCTTTCACCTTTATTCTTTGTTTTTTGCAATAGTACTTTTTGCCATTTTGATGATGGTATATCTGAACAAGGAATTGATACAATTGATTTTTTTGAGTGTGATGCGAACAGCTTTAATATTTGGATCGTATCTTTTTGTGTTACACCAATTCAGTAGTTTGGATCTGATTGTTGCATTGTCTAAAACGTTTTCAATCATGACTTTCATTCCTTTTACACCCATTGCCAATTTGGGACCGAAAGAATGGTTGATGCACTACTTTTATGATGATATTGGGCTTGAACAGTATTTGAAAGCAGGCTTAATCATTTTTGTATTCAACAATTTACTTCCGGCGGTTTTTGGCGTCATCATATCACTCGTTAATAAATGGAAATAGGGATAGCATTTTTTTCTGCTTTAGTACTGACCATGTACATAGTTTTTCTTTTCGAGAAAACCAATAAAAAACATGCGGGTACTAATGATATTAAGAAACTAAAAATAATTGTGCCCTTCAAAAACGAACGACACCGTATTCAAAATTTAATAGACGATTTGGTCTTAGAATTTGCTAGAGTCGATAATGTACAAGTATTCTTTGTTGACGATAATAGTACCGATAATACGTCGGACTTTATAGAAGCGTATTTAACGGAAAAAGATCTCCATTTTTTGATCTTACCAAGTTTTGGCAAAGGAAAAAAGAGTGCCATTGAAACAGCATGTCAGTTCAGCTCATTATCGGACTATGTGTTGACGTTAGATGCCGATGTTCGTTTGCCAAAAGGATATGCCAATACCATTTTGAAACTGCATCCTAACAACGGATTAACAGTACTTTCTATAGATTATCCAAAACCCAAAACATTTTTACAAAGTATCATTAAAATAGAATCTCTTTTTCAGAAACCAATGTTTACTGGCAATGCTTTTGCCTCAAGGCCTTCACTTTGTTCTGGAGCTCATTTATTGTATCCTACTAAGTTGTTTGAACATGTTCAACCTTATGCAAATAACAAACAGATAAGCAGTGGAGACGATATGTTTTTTTTAGATGCTTGTCTTACTAATAAACAGCTTATTGATTACCAACCGGTATCCGTTTTAACAGAATACCCTCTCGGATGGATAAATATGTTGAATCAACGGAAACGTTGGTTATCTAAGTCATCGGCATTGAAATCAAAGTATTATTTGCGCTCTGTAGTGTTATTTTTCATTCTGCTAACAACCCCAATTTTATTGTTTGTAGTCAACCCTGTTTATGGTGTTGTGTATTTAGTAATTAGAGCAATTGCCGAAATTTTATTTTTTATAAGACAGAGATCTTTTGCGGGACGAATTGTGTTCAGTTTGCCTTTCTTTTGGCTTTGGCAATACTGCATGCCTCTATTGTATATTTTTGGACGGAGACAGGATGAACAAACTTGGTAACAGCGGGAAATTTTGGATAGGAGCTATAGCTGTATTTGTTGTTCTTACACTTATGGCACCGTTTATAAGTCCAGATAAAAGCGAAAATGCTAATACTCAAAACTTATACCTAGCCAAACTAAAGCCTTTTTCAAAAGCGTATACCATTGAAAAAGGCGACAGTACATTTTATGCAACTCAAATAGATAGTAATTCCAATTATATCATATTTGAAGCACTGAATGACAATACAAAACGAAGATTTATACCCGATAATATTTCAGAAAACACGTTTTTATTAGGTACCGATAAATTTGGCCGAGACTTGTTGTCGAGATTGTTAGGAGGGGCTAGAATATCATTAGCAGTTGGTTTTTTAGCCGTTTGCATTTCATTATTTTTTGGCTTGTCATTGGGCTTAATCGCAGGGTATTTTGGAGGATGGCCAGACAAAATAATTTCTTGGATTATCAATGTTGTATGGTCAATCCCTACTTTGTTGCTTGTTATAGGTTTAACCGTTGCATTTGGAAAAGGCTTGTTTCAAGTATTTATTGCAGTTGGATTAACGATGTGGATAGAATTAGCGCGTGTTACCAGAGGTCAGGTTATTAGTTTAAAGGAGAAAGAGTTTGTTATCTCGGCAAAACTTATGGGTATCCCCAGACTGAAAATTTTTTGGAGATACATTCTTCCTCAACTTACGGGGGTTATTTTGGTGTTGTCTGCAGCTAATTTTTCAACGGCCATTTTATTGGAAGCCGGTTTGAGTTTCTTAGGAATTGGGGCTCAAATACCTACCCCTACTTGGGGCGGAATCATCAAAAATCATTTTTCGTTGATATCCACAGAATATGCCTTCATACCTTTATTAGCCGGTGGCTGTATTATGTTGTGTGTAATGGCATTCATGCAAATGAGCAATGCCTTGCAACAGTTTTTTGATAAACGATCGGTTTAGAACCAAACTCCAATGCCGTAAACTATCAATCCGATCAAAAACAATTGGAAGGTGTAGGGTAACAATTCTTTGATTTTAACACCCGTTATAGCAAGCAATGGCAAAGCCCAAAATGGTTGTAACATGTTGGTTAATTCGTCGCCAAAAGCCAAAGCCATTATTCCTTTTTCTAATGGAATACCTGCGTTTACAAAACTTTCTACAATCAAAGGTCCTTGTATCAACCATTGACCACCTCCACTTGGCACAAAGAAATTGACAACTCCAGCGGATATAAACGTTACAAAAGGCAAAGCTTCGTTAGGGAAATACGCTAGTAGGTTTTGGCTCAAATTCTCAATAAAACCAGAATTGGAGAGCAAACCCATTATGGCGAAATACAATGGGAATTGCAGCAATAAATCCGATAATGATTTCATAGAATCAGAAACTTGCTGTGCAAAAGCATTCAAGCTTTTATACAACATCAAATTAACCGATAACAAAATGGCATTGATGAAATTTGGGTTTAGAAATTGCAGTTTAAAAGTGTAAGTATTGGCGAAAAGGGTTGCGAGTATTATTATGATGCCAAGAACGAAACCCAATTTATCTGTTGAATTCAGTGAATTTGATGGCAATGTGTCTTGAGCGAGTTCACTTGTTACAGCTTTAGGTTTTCTGATTTGACTAAAAAGCAATACCGCCGAAACTAGCACCAAACTGATGACAATGTTTTCTGAACTGAATAAAGTCTTAGAACTGGCAATCTCAGAAATCAGAGAATTAGAATCTCCACTCATTTTAGCAATAGCTCCCTTTTCGGCTGCCTTTAGTGGAGCCGAGCCTGACAAACCATTGTGCCAAAACATCATGCCTGAGTAACCCAATGCAGATAAAAAACCTAGGTTGAATCCCACTCCTTGTTTTTGAAGTGCTTCGGCTGTTTTTTTTGCCGCTATGGCACCCAGTATCAACCCCAGTCCCCAATTTATCCAGCAAGCAAGTAATGAAATTAGAGCAGTTATCAAATAAGCCTTTTGGGCACTTTTTGTGTTGGCCGTTAACTTGCTGATGAAGTGATTGACGGGTTTCGATTTAGCCAAAGTAAGTCCAAGCAAAAGCATGAACATCATCTGGAGTAGAAAAACCATTCCGGCTTTGTTCCACAATCCTTCATAAAGCCATTTCGGTAATTCTTCAGAAAGATTTTCGCCTGAGTAACTTCCCATAGCTAACACAATGGAGAGCAGTAGTAAATACAAAGCTAAAGCATAAGGGCTGGTGGGAATTTTGGCTACTATTTTTTTCATCAACACAAAACCATTCTGATCGGTAATTATAAGAATTGTTTTGAAGAGCCACCCTTATAACAGGGTATGTGTTTCAGCTATTTGTTCTTGTGGTTTATTGTATTTTCAAACAATTGATTTCTTAAATTAAGAATGGATCTTACAATCGAAAAAAATAAACTCATTGCAACGAATATTCCTCAGTGGAAACCTTTTGGCGCTATTCTTTATGGAGCAATTGCAGGTGGAGTAATAGGTGTTGCTAATGAAGAAATTGCAGCAGGTTTGGCTGTATTTGCTATAGTATCGATATTAGGGAATGTGCTCACATTTATCGAATCAAGAGGAACGTATCATCATATTGAAATAGATCTCGAAAACAAGCAATTGATAGTCCAAAAGTTGTTTATGAATAAAACCATAAAAACTTTGCATATCGAAAACATAGACCCTAATAAATTCAAGTACTCTGTATTCAATTTTAAGAAGAAGTTGTTTCGACGGTATTATTTAAAATATTGCGATGTCGATGAGCATGCAATGTTGTTTGTAGTTACCGATAAGGCGTACAAAGCTGAAATAGATAAGTTGTTTGAAAGTAAAGGGTACGAAATAAAATTATCGAGTAGTAAATTAGGGCAGTTTTTAGTCCGACATTAACCAAACCAAAAACTGCCTTAAATGTATTAGTTGTTGAAAGACAATAGTGTAAGCCAAGCTTCTGACACGTTATTGTCGGCCAATAATTTTTGAGCTTTCCTGTGTAAGGTTAATTCAAGTTCTTTAGCATCGTCCTCTAAGTCCATAAAAATTTCGGAGAGTTCGGTCAGCCTATATTCGTTCACAGCAGTTTCGTCTGGTAGTTTTTCAACGTTGCCTAATTGCCCCAAATTATTTCCTGTAAGAACGGTACTCAATCGAATGTCGCTCGGTATTTTGTCTACACCAATTCCTAAAGTTGTTAAAGGTTTTTCAATTTCAAACAAAGCATTGTCAAATCCTTTGCTGTACCAATTGCCACCCATACGGCCAACCAATTTTATTTTGTGTTGGTCAATTTTACCGTTTTCATCGAGAATGTTTTCATTCACATGCAGTTTTACTACTTCACAAATCACCAAGTTTCCTGCCCCACCTTGGTCTCCCAATTCTTTCACTTCTATCACCTTGCATTCCATCTGAACGGGTGATTCTTTCACTCTAAAAGGCTTTACAATTTCAGATTCAAGCATGGTTAAACCTGCTTTTTCGAATTCGTTTACCCCTTCAGCATATTCTGTACTAGAAAGCGAAGCTTGTTGCATGATATCTTCATTCACAACATTGATAACAACTTCTGGATGCACTTTTACATTTTCATAGGTATGTTTTGTTGTGTTGTCTCTACCTCTTCTAGCTGGGCTAAAAATTAAAATAGGAGGGTTAGCACTAAAAACATTAAAAAAACTGAAGGGAGATAAATTCGGATTTCCGTCGTTATCTATCGTGCTAGCAAAAGCTATTGGGCGTGGTCCTACCGCACCTAGAAGTAATCCGTGAAGTTGTGGTATTGGAAGTTCTTTTGGAGTGAATGTTTTCATGATATCGGTCTTAAAACAATATTACAAGGATACTTTCGAAAAAAAAAGTTTTTTGTTTTGAAAATAAATTTATCTTTGCCGTCCATTGACATGCGGATGTGATGGAATTGGTAGACATGCTAGACTTAGGATCTAGTGCCGTGAGGTGTATGGGTTCGACTCCCTTCATCCGCACTTTTTAAAAAACAAACATTAAGGGGCATCTTCGGAGCCCTTTTTTAATTTACAGCTATGGAAGTTTTATTCAACAAAACCAATGACCTTCACGCTAACATTGTTATCAAGATAGCAGAAGAAGATTACAAAAAAGAGTACGAGCAACAACTTGAGCGCTATAAAAAGCAAGTTAATTTACCGGGCTTTCGTCCAGGTAAAGTTCCTACTGCCATCATCAAGAAAAGATATGGTACTGGTGTTTTGGCTGAGCACATCAACCAAACTGTAAACAAAGAATTACAAAAATACATCACAGAAAATGCGCTGAACTTTTTGGGTAACCCAATTCCAGCAAATTTAGGCGACGATAAAGCCGATTTTGAAAATCCAAGCGATTTCCAATTCACATTTGAATTAGGATTGAGCCCAGAAGTAGACATCAAGCTAACAAAGCGCGAAAAGTATGCTTACTACCAAATTAAAGCAGATGCTGAAATGATCGACCGTCAAGTTTCTGACATGACTCGTCGTTATGGAAAGTTAAGCGAGCCAGAAGCTGCTGAAGCTACTGACATGATCATCGGAGACGTTATCGAACTAGAAAATGGTGAGATAAAAGAAGGTGGCATCATGCAAAATGCTACCATAGCTCTTGAGTTTGTTGAAGATAAAGCAACCGTAAAGAAATTTGTAGGTGTAGGTGCTGGTGATACAGTTGATTTTGATATCGATAAAGTATCTAAAGGAAACGAAGACAAAGCAAAAATGCTTGGTATTTCTGTTGACGATGCTGCCAATGCAACGGGCGATTTTAGAATAAACGTAAAAGAAATTAAGCGTTTACAGCCTGCTGAATTGAATCAAGAGTTGTTCGACAAATTGTACGAAAAAGACGCGGTGAAAACCGAAGAAGAATTCCGTGCAAAATTGGCTGAAGACTTAGAAAAAGGTTTTGTTAACGATGCTGACAAACTTTTTAGAAAAAACTTGATGGAGAAATTAATCTCTAAAAACAAGTTCGATCTTCCTGATGAGTTTTTGAAACGTTGGATAAAATCAGCAAACGAAAAGCCTCTTAGCGACGAAGAGCTAGAAAAAGAATACCCACAATATGCTCAGCATTTACGTGAGCAATTGATTGAAAATAGTTTGGTGAAAACCAACGAAATCAAAATCGAACCAGCTGATTTAGAGAAGTTTATTGGTGATAGCATCAAACAACAATATGCTATGTACGGAATGAATATTCCTGAAGCAGAATTGGCTAATCACGTAAGCACGTTGATGCAAAAAGGTGAAGAACGCAACCGTTATGCGGAAGCTTTGATCCAGCAAAAAGTTGTTGAGTTCGCAAAAGAAAACGTGAAACTTGATGAAAAAGACGTAACGTACACAGAGTTTATTGAGTTGATGTACCCAAAAAGTGCTAAGTAGTACTTGATTTGTACAAAAGCCTTATAAATTTACACCATGGACGGTCAAGAATTTAGAAAATACGCAACGGGTCATGCCGGAATTAGCAGCATGCACCTAGATACATACATACAGTCGTCGATGACGCCGTACATTACGGAAGAACGAAAACTGAATGTAGCCCAAATGGATGTTTTTTCAAGATTGATGATGGATAGAATCATTTTTCTTGGGACAGGAGTAGACGATCATGTAGCCAACATCATCCAAGCTCAATTGTTGTTTTTAGAATCTGTAGATGCCAATAAGGATATTCAGATTTACTTAAACACACCAGGTGGAAGCGTTTATGCCGGTTTGGGTATTTACGATACAATGCAATACATCAAGCCAGATGTAGCAACTATTTGTACAGGAATGGCCGCTTCTATGGGAGCTGTGTTGTTATGTGCAGGTGAAAAAGGAAAGCGTACAGCATTGAAGCACTCTCGTGTAATGATTCACCAACCATTAGGTGGAGCTCGAGGGCAAGCTTCTGATATTGAAATTACTGCTCGTGAAATAATGAAGTTGAAAAAAGAACTTTACGACATCATTTCTATTCATAGTGGTCAGGATTTTGAAAAAGTAAGCAACGACTCGGATAGAGATTACTGGATGACAGCTACTGAAGCTGCCGAATACGGTATGATTGACGAGGTTTTGCAACGCAGCCCAGTTAAGTAACAAACGATTTAAATACTAATCATTAATTTTAAAACTGCGTCTGACCAAAAGGACGCAGTTTTTGTATTATGAGCGACACTACCAAAGAAACCAAATGTTCGTTTTGCGGAACGAGCAAGTCCAAAACACAAATCCTCATTGCAGGGTTGGATGGACACATCTGTGAAAACTGTATAGCACAGGCTCACGAAATAATTGGTGAAGAGCTGAAAACAGAGAGCGAAGGCGAAACACTGGCTCTAGATTTAAAAAGTCCACAAGAGATTAAAACTCGTTTGGATGAGCACATTATTGGTCAAGACGAAGCCAAAAAGGTGTTGTCTGTAGCTGTTTATAATCACTATAAGCGCTTATTGCACCACGATGATGCCGACGATGTTCAGATTGAGAAGTCGAATATTGTAATGGTTGGTCCTACCGGTACCGGTAAAACCTTATTGGCTAAAACCATTGCCAAGATGTTGCAAGTTCCATTTTGTATTGCCGATGCTACGGTATTAACCGAAGCTGGGTATGTTGGTGAGGATGTAGAAACCGTTCTAACACGTTTGTTACAAGCTGCCGATTACGATGTTGAAAAAGCAGAAAGTGGTATTGTCTTCATAGATGAAATAGATAAAATTGCACGAAAAGGCGACAATGCTAGCATCACCAGAGATGTTTCAGGTGAAGGCGTTCAGCAAGCGTTATTAAAATTGTTAGAGGGCTCTATAGTAAACGTTCCACCACAAGGAGGACGTAAACACCCAGAGCAAAAGTTGATTCAAGTTAACACCAAAAATGTACTATTCATTTGTGGAGGTGCTTTTGTTGATATCGACAAAATCATCAAGCGTAGAATCAATACCCAACCTATTGGATTCAGTACCGATCAAGAAAAGGTTTTGGATGAGTACAATATTTTAAAGTATATCTCACCTGCCGATTTAAGAAGTTATGGTTTAATACCAGAGCTTATTGGTCGTTTCCCAGTTTTAACTCACCTAAGCTTACTCGATGAGGAAGCATTGGTTAGAATTTTGACTGAGCCTAAAAATGCTTTGATCAAACAATATCAGAAGTTGTTTGAGTTAAGTGGTGTGAAGTTGAAATTCAGAAAAGACGCATTAGAATATATAGTTGAAAAAGCGATAGAATTTCAGTTAGGAGCCCGTGGTTTGAGGTCGATTTGCGAAAGCATTATGATAGACGATATGTTTAGGATTGATGATTTGCAAAAAGACGGCAAAGAGTTGGTTATTACTCGAGAATATGCTGAAAAGCAGTTCAGTAAAAGTGATATAGCCAAATTGAAAGTAGCAAGTTAAGCATCAATTGAAGCATAATATTAATTGAAAACCGGCTATAGTGTCGGTTTTTTTGTTTAAAAAGTGTAGTTTCACGAAAAAATCAATTATAGCTATGAAAAAACTGCTTCCAGCGATGTTAATGTCGCTCCTGTTTGTTGTTGCGTGTAAAAAAGATGACGACAAAAAAGATGAGGGCTCAAATGCTACGAGCAAAATGTCTTATAACAGCATCGATTATTTAACTCCAAACGGTTTCCTGGAAATTTATCAGACCGATTCTGGTGGTAATTATATTGATAGAGATGTAACGTTTACTGATTTCACAAAATCAGAAATAGATTCAGAAGGATCTTTTAATAACAAGAGTTACGCTTATTTAGATTTGAACAACAATCTAGGAACTACAGAATTGGAAGTAGGTACTTATACATTTAATGAAGAAAGAGCCCCAATGACCTTTGTTGATGCCGGCTTTTTAGGGAATGTTTCTTATGTAGAAGGTAATGAGAATGTTACGGTTAACGAAGGTGGATTTACGGTTGATGATTTTGAAGAAGACCTTACTGGTGGCTCTGTTACTGTAACTAAAAGCGGTAGCGATTTTGTGATTGCTTACAGCGTTAATTTCGGAGAGAAAGTTATTTCAGGCTTGTATTCGGGTTCTTTAGAATTGATTTATAACGGGAATGATTCAACCAATTCAGTTCGTCCTAACACAGATTTTCTTCATGTAAGAAGAGATGTGAAATAGTAACAACCGTAATAACAATTGTTTTTTAAAACCGGCCATAGTGTCGGTTTTTTTGTTTTCGTTAAATTGGTGAGACATTATACGATAGTGAAAATGATGAGGGTTTTGATTTTCTTCTTTTGTGGCATCGCATTTTTAGCCTGCAATAAAGACACAAATCATGTGAGTGTTGGTTGGAACAATGAGTCGGAATTGCGAGAACATAATGCTAAGAAAGTAAGCATTTCTACAGGTGGCTTTGGAACATTAATTCAACGGGAAGGTAATTGTATGCCTATTGTAGATAGTAACGAATGCCGGTGGTTTCCTATTTCAAATACAATCCAGATATACAGTTATACAACATTGGATAACGTATTTGGAGACGGTCCATTTTTTACTGCGGTAAATACCAAGTTATTGGAAGAAATAAAGCCCGATAATGAAGGTTTTTTTCAGTTCAAGTTAGATACTGGAAAATACTCGGTGTTTATTGTGGAAAATGGTGCGTTTTATGCGAACTCATACAACGGACAAAGAGGAATAAATCCTATTGAAATTGTTCAAGATAGTGTTACCAATATCGATATGGTGTTGGATTATGCCGTGTATTAAAAACAGAAATATTAGGGCATAAAAAAACCAGCCCGAGAGCTGGTTTCAATTAGAATAGATTCAATTCTTAGTCGCGCAATACGCTACGGCTAATAACAATTTTCTGAATTTCAGATGTTCCTTCATAAATCTGAGTAATCTTAGCGTCACGCATCAAACGTTCTACATGGTATTCTTTTACGAATCCGTAACCACCGTGTATTTGAACAGCTTCAATAGCAATTTGCATTGCGCGCTCAGCAGAGAATAATTTTGCCATAGAACCAGAAATGTCGTAGTTCAAGCCATTGTCTTTTTCAAAAGCTGCTTTAAGGCAAAGCAAACGAGCTGCTTCAATTTCTGTAGCCATATCAGCTAATTTGAATTGAACCGATTGATGTTCGCAAATAGGTTTTCCGAATGTTTCTCTTTCTTTAGAGTAAGCCAAAGCCAATTCGAATGCTCCTGATGCTATACCCAATGCTTGAGAAGCAATACCGATACGTCCACCAGATAAAGTTTTCATAGCGAATTTGAAACCGAATCCGTCTTCACCAATTCTATTTTCCTTAGGTACTTTAACGTCGTTGAACAACAACGTGTGAGTATCCGATCCGCGTATACCCAATTTATTTTCTTTTGCTCCAACTTCAAAACCTGGCATGCCTTTTTCTACAATAAGACAGTTGATTCCTTTGTGACCCAATTCAGGATTGGTTTGAGCGATAACCAAGTAAGTAGAAGCATTGCTACCGTTGGTAATCCAGTTTTTTGTTCCGTTTAGCAAGTAGTGGTCACCCATATCTACTGCAGTAGTTCTTTGCGATGTAGCATCCGATCCAGCCTCAGGTTCTGACAAACAGAAAGCACCGATTTTTTCACCTTTCGCTAAAGGCACTAAGTATTTTTGTTTTTGCTCTTCGTTACCAAATTTTTCTAAACCATAGCAAACCAACGAGTTGTTTACAGAAACTACAACAGAAGCACTGGCATCTACTTTAGACAATTCTTCCATTGCCAAAACGTAAGAAACAGTATCCATTCCAGATCCACCATATTTAGGATCCACCATCATACCCAAAAAGCCTAATTCGGCCAATTGCTTCATTTCTTCAGCTGGGAATTGTTGTTTCTCGTCACGCTCAATTACGCCTGGTTTCAATACGTTTTGTGCAAAATCTCTTGCGGCATCACGTACCGCTAACTGCTCTTCGCTAAGGTTAAAATTCATTATCTTAATTATAAAGTCGCATCAAAAATAGCTTTTTTACTTTTCTATTGCACAAAGTCCCTATTCGATGTTGAAATCATCTCTGTTTTGGCTTTGAAAAGTAGAGTCAACTCAAATACTTTTGGCTAAACTTGTTGTATGAAAATTATAGGCGCCATGTCGGGTTCATCTCTCGACGGCTTGGATTTGGCTTTGTGTTCGTTTGTAAATACGGGCGGAAGTATACAATGGAAAATGCATGTTTCTAAAACCTTTCCTTTTCCAAAAGAAATAGCCGAAAAATTATCGAAGGCCCATAACTTATCCATTTTGGATGCGGAAAAATTAGGGGTGTCATTGTCAAAATTCACGGCCAATTGTATTCAAAAATTACCGCAGTGGGAACAATGCGATGCCATAGCCATTCATGGACACACTATTCAGCATGAACCAGCAGAAGGTTATTCTTTGCAAATAACTAATCCGTGGCATTTGCATCAATTGTTGGACAAAACGGTTGTAGCCGATTTTAGGAATGCCGATATAGCTTTAGGTGGTCAAGGCGCTCCATTGGTGCCGAAAGCTGATTTGGATTTATTTACAGATTACGATGCTTTTTTGAATTTAGGCGGAATAGCCAATGCTACTTTTTTTGAGGGCGATAAAATCCATGCATATGATCTATATGCCTGCAATCAGTGGTTGAACGCTTTAAGTTTAGAGTTAGGAAAGGCGTACGATAAGGATGGTGAATTGTCTTCTTCGGGAAAAGTAATTTCTGAAATAGTGGATGCATGTTTGAATTGGAATTATTGCAGTCAACGGGCTCCCAAAAGTTTGTCAAACATCGCTTGTTCTGATTTTTATGAAAAGGAAATAAAGCCATTTTTAGAATCGTATTCAGCAAACGATGTGATGAAATCATGCATCGAAGCGATGGCAAAAATTATAGGTGAAACATTGAAGAATTCAAAAAAAGTATTGGTTACAGGTGGGGGAGCGTACAATACAACTTTTATGGAAAAGTTGAGTGAACACATCCTTGTCCAAATTCCAGATTCTGCAATAGTAGAGTTTAAAGAAGCCATTGCCTTTGCCTATTTAGGGTTTTGCCGTATAAAAGGTCAGCCAGGAAACGTTCCGAAAGCCACAGGAGCTAGTCGTGAAGCACTTTTGGGATGTTTGTATAATTTTTAGGCTATACGTTTCCACTTTTTTTACTTTTACCATCGTTAAAAACCACAGGACGTAATAATGAAGGATTTACTGCAACGCTACGAGAATAAAAGACCAGAAATAGTTTTTGAATGGAAAGATGCCGAAACTGAAGCTGAAGGATGGGTTGTGATCAACTCACTTAGAGGTGGAGCTGCAGGTGGTGGAACCCGTATGAGAGCAGGTTTGGATAAGCGTGAAGTAGAATCTTTGGCTAAAACCATGGAAATTAAGTTTACAGTAGCTGGCCCTCCCATAGGTGGAGCAAAGTCTGGTATCAACTTCGACCCAAAAGACCCTAGAAAAAAAGGTGTTTTAGAACGTTGGTATAAAGCAGTTACACCATTGTTGAAGTATTACTATGGTACCGGTGGAGATTTGAATGTAGACGAAATACATGAAGTAATTCCAATTACTGAATCTACAGGTGTTTGGCATCCGCAAGAAGGTGTTTTTACAGGACACTTTCAACCAAACGAAGCTCAAAAAATTAACCGTATAGGTCAATTGCGTCAAGGAGTTTTGAAGGTTTTGGAAGACGAAAAGTTTTCGCCAGAACCTAGCAAAAAATATGTTGTGGCTGATATGATTACTGGATACGGTGTATCAGAATCAGTTCGTCACTTTTACGATATCTATGGTGGTGCATTAGCCGGAAAGCGTGTAACCATACAAGGTTGGGGTAATGTTGGTGCTGCTGCAGCATTTTATGTAACACAAGCAGGCGCAAAAGTTGTTGGTATTATAGACCGTGAAGGTGGACTAATAAACGAGGAAGGTTTTTCATTCGAAGAAATCAAACATTTGTTTGTGACAAGAAATGGTAACCAATTAGCGGCTGATAACATGCTTTCTTTCGAAGAAGTGAATGCCAAAATATGGGATTTGAAAGCAGAAGTGTTTATGCCATGTGCTGCCTCTAGATTAATTACCCGTGACCAAGTTGATAGAATGTTATCTGCTGGCATGGAAGTAATTGCTTCAGGTGCTAACGTACCATTTGCTGATCCAGAAATTTTCTTTGGCTCTACTATGGAGTATGCTGATTCTAAATTGGCTATTGTTCCTGATTTTATTTCTAACTGTGGTATGGCTAGAGTATTTGCTTACTTAATGGAAGGCGAAAAAACCATGACCGATCAAGCTATATTTTCTGATACAAGCAACGTTATCAAGCAAGCCTTAATTAAATCGCATAGCGCCAATGCAAATAAAACTCAGTTAGCAAAAACAGCTTTCGAAATAGCATTAAACCAATTGGTGTAAATACCTCTGTTACCCAAATACAATGGAAATAGCAATATTAATTATCTTCTTGCTGGGCTATACAGCAATAACCCTTGAGCATAGTTTAAAAATAGATAAGTTGGTTCCTGCCCTTTTGATGATGGGTTTGGCGTGGGCTGTACTAGCCTTTGGCTTAGATAGTTTTACAACATGGTTCAATTCTGAAGAAGGTAAACTGATAGAAGGTTTTAGCAGTTTTACGCATTTAGAAAAACTCCATTTGATGGAAGAAACTCTTCTTCATCACTTTGGAAAAACGTGTGAGATATTGATCTTCTTAGTTGGAGCGATGACAATTGTTGAAATTATTGATCATTTCAATGGTTTCGCAACAATTAAGCGATTTATTAAAACAAATAACAAGCGTACTTTATTGTGGATTATTGCTGTTTTGGCATTTGTATTATCTGCCATCATAGATAACCTTACAGCTACTATAGTATTGATTACTATTCTGCGCAAACTGTTGACCAAAAGCGAAGATCGAATTTGGTTTGCAGGTTTGATTATTATAGCAGCTAATGCTGGTGGTGCTTGGTCGCCAATTGGTGATGTTACCACTACTATGTTGTGGATGGGTAAAAAAGTTAGCGCCGGTAAATTGATCGAGTATTTGATTTTGCCATCGCTTATTTGCATGGTTATACCAACTCTAATAGCGAGCTTTTTGCCAGCTTTTAAAGGAACATTTGAATCAAACGATACCGATGAAAAAGTGAATAGCCGAGGGTCTTTAATCCTATACCTAGGTTTAGGGATGATTGTTTTTGTTCCACTATTCAAGACAGTTACTCATTTGCCTCCTTATGTAGGTATGATGTTGTCCTTGTCTGTTGTTGCTCTAGTTGCAGAGATAATAAGTGCACGTCAATTCAGCTTGTCTAATGTAAATGAAGTTGAGGCGCATCATGGTACTCAGCATAGTAGCCCAACATTTAAAGCCTTGTCTCAAATAGAAATGCCTTCTATTTTATTCTTCTTAGGTATTTTAATGACAGTTGCTGCGTTAGAGTCTTTGGGTATGATATTTACTTTCGGACAAAGTGTTGAAGCTTCTATACCGTCAGATTTGTTTGTGCTATTGATTGGTGCAGGTTCAGCTTTAATAGACAATGTTCCTTTAGTTGCTGCCTCAATGGGTATGTTCAATGTTCCTTTAGATGATCATTTATGGCATTTTATTGCCTATGCAGCCGGTACAGGTGGAAGCATGTTGATTATTGGTTCTGCGGCTGGTGTTGTAGCAATGGGGATGGAGAAAATATCCTTCTTTTGGTATTTAAAGAAAATTGCTTGGCTAGCCTTGATAGGTTATCTTGCAGGATTCGGTTTTATGTTATTGGTTCACGCTTAAGTATTCATAAAACATATTTCATTTAATTTCGTTTCATCAAAAATCATACATATAGTGTACAGTCTTCTATCAATATTTTCACAAGTAGTTACAGATCCAACGGCATTAGCAGATACTGCTGGTGTAATGCTGGACGAGAATGGTAATCCAATCGTATCAACAGAAACCATTTCGGTACTCGACCTTATTGTTCAAGGTGGTTGGTACATCATGGTGCCTTTAGGTATTTTATCTGTTATGGCGGTTTATATTTTTATTGAGCGCTATTTTGCTATTAAAAAAGCATCAGTAGTAAAAGAAGATTTGGTATTAAAAATCAAAGAGTACATCCATACAGGTCGTTTGGATACTGCTGCTGAATTATGTACTACTACTGATACGCCGCAGTCGCGTATGTTGGGTAAAGGTATTTTACGTATTGGTAAACCAATGAAAGACATCAACGTAGCTGTAGAAAATGTGGCAAAGCTTGAAGTATTTAAATTGGAAAAAAATCTTTCAACTTTAGCAACCATTGCCGGTGCAGCTCCTATGATTGGTTTCTTGGGTACTGTAATAGGTATGATTGTAACCTTTCACGAAATGAAAATTAGCGATAAAGGTGTTGAAATTGCTGAATTATCTGGTGGTATTATGCAAGCCATGGTTACAACAGTTGCTGGTTTGGTAATTGGTATTGTTGCTTATGTTGCTTACAACGTTTTGGTAGCTTATGTTGACAAAGTGGTAAACAAATTGGAGCAAAGTGCCATTGCCTTTATGGATTTGTTGGACGAACCTGGAAAGTAAGAGCCTATGAATTTTAGATCAAGAAATAAAATATCTGCAGGTTTTTCCATGTCGTCTATGACGGATTTGGTATTCCTCTTGCTTATATTTTTTATTGTACTCTCCACATTGGTTAGCCCGTATGCTTTGCCTGTAAACTTGCCTAATAGCAAGAACAAAACAAAGGAAAAACCTACGGTAAGTGTAACCATTAAGCAAGATCTAAGCCATATGGTTGGGTCTACTCAGGTGAGTCAAGAAAATTTAGAAGCTGCTTTGCGCAATGAATTCGCTAAGAAAAACGTTGAGTCTAGTATAGTGCTTCATGTTGACCAAGCAGTTCCTACTGGAGTAATGGTTACCGTGCTTGATATCGCTAAGCGAAACAACTGGCGAATCATATTAGCTACTAAGCCCAAATAGTAGTCGTTATGCAGTCTGATAAAAGTAGAAGAAAAAAAGCCCTATTTGGAACCGTGGTTTTTCACGTGTTGCTTTTGGTGTTTTTCATGTTAACTGGTCTTACGCAACCCGATCCTCTTCCTGAGGAAATTGGGGTAGAAATATCATTGGCCAATATTGGCAATAGCTACAATGGATCTGGCGAAACAGAACCAACAGAAGTAGCGCCTCCGAGCAATGCTCCAGCACCAACTCAACCAGTTGTACAACCTACTGCCGTCGAAACACCACAGCCTGCCGAAGAAGTTGTAAGCGATGTCAATTCTGATGTTTCGGTGAACAAAAAAAGCGATACAGAAGCTAAGAAACCTGAAAAACCGGTTGAGGAAGAAAAGAAACCAGAGCCAGCACCAAAGCCTACAGTTAATACCAAGGCATTGTACCCTGGGAGCAAAGCCAGCGATAATCCTGCAAAAACCAATGGTGGTTCGCAAGGAAATAAAGGTGGTGAAGGCAATATGGGAAGTGTAGAAGGTAAGAAAGAAGGCAAAGGAATACTTGGTGGTGGTCAAGGTAGCTGGGAACTTTCTGGTCGATCTTTACTAGAAGGTGCTCGTATTGACGATACCGATGAGGAAGGCATTGTTGTTTTGAATATTTGGGTGGATAGATATGGTAAAGTACAACGTACTACACCCAACTTAAGCAAGTCTACTACCACATCTCAAAAACTATTTGAAAAGGCTAAAAAAGCAGCCATGCTTACACGCTACTCTCCTAAGGGAGATGCTGCAACTGAGCAAAAAGGATTGATGACCTTTAAATTTATCTTACGATAGAATAATACCATTGAACATACATACTAATAGAGAAGCCGAGGAATTTTTAATGAATCGGCTTCCTGTATTTCAGAACGTAGGCAAAGCAGCTTATAAACCCGGATTAGATCGAATTCAAAATCTATTGAATAGGTTAGGGAATCCTGAAAAAAAAATAAAAATTATCCATGTAGCCGGTACCAACGGCAAAGGCACTACTTGTAACGCCTTAGCGGCTGTACTTCAGTCTGCAGGATATAAAGTTGGACTGTTTACCTCTCCTCACTTCATCTCAATGACAGAGCGCATAAAAGTGAATGGGGAGAATGCGAACGAATCGTTTGTATGCGACTTTCTGAATAAAATAAGCTGGGATAATGAACCGGCTTCTTATTTCGAATTCCTTACTGCTATGGGCTTTGAGTATTTCCATCAGCAAAAAGTAGATGTTGCCATTGTAGAAGTTGGACTAGGAGGTAGACTGGATTCAACCAACATTTGTCACCCAATGTTCAGCATTATAACCAATATCGGATTGGATCATTGCGATATGTTGGGAGATACAATTGAAAAAATTGCTATTGAAAAAGCGGGGATTAAAAAGCCAGGAATTCCTTTGTTGGTTGCTCCATTAGAGGTGTCGTGCGTACAAGCTATAAAAGATGTTTATGGAATTGATGAAATTGAGTTTTTGAATGGTGATCCAACAAAAAACAACAATGATTTATTGATTCAGGAAGCACTAAAAAAATTAAAAAGTGAATTCCCACTGATTGATAAAGTAGATGTAACAACATGCATTCTAGATTTAGAAAAGCATACGGGTTTTCAAGGTCGATTTCAGAAAAAGCAATTCCAAGGCGTACAATATGTATTGGATGTTGCGCACAATGCACCAGCTTTAAAAGGCTTGTTTGAAAAGGTTGAACAAACTTATGGCGACAATGTTGCTTACATAATGGGTGTTAGCTCCGATAAAGATGTGCAGTCAGTATTAGAGTATTTTCCAATGCAGGCCATTTACATTCCAGTGCAAGCATCGGTCTTGAGGGCTAAAAATCATCAAGAATTAAAAAATATTTTAGAACATCAAAATCTAAAAATTGCTGAAGGTTTTGGCGGATCATCAGTAGGTCAAGCTATTGATTATGTTACAGATAGAGGTGGTTTTGATGCAGTTGTAATTACAGGAAGTTTTTTTGTTGTAGCCGATGCGCTAAAATATTTTTAATAAATTTTTGACTTGTGCTTGCACATTAATAATCTTCGTTTATATTTGCACTCCCAATCGAGAGAACGGGGCAACGGAACGGGAGTTTAGCTCAGTTGGTTCAGAGCATCTGCCTTACAAGCAGAGGGTCACTGGTTCGAATCCAGTAATTCCCACAACAAGAAGCCTTACAGAAATGTGAGGCTTTTTTTATGCCTTATTTTTTTGAATTAGCACAATATTTATAACCTATCCCTTTGCTATTCTTGATTAACTAAATTCGTGCGGTGCAAAAATTAAAACCCTATAGTGTACCAATGCTCATTGCCTTTTCTGTGCTGTGTGCAATTCTTGGGTTTGTGTTTTTGGATGTTCATCGCGATGAAGCCATGATAGGCGAACATGCTTACTGGTTTTCTAAAACATTTTCAGTAAAATCTACTTTGGCTCGAGGTCTTAATCAAGAGTGGGAGCAACACCTGTGGCACTACCATAAATTGTTGGTTTATTCAGGAGCCATAGTAACAAGTGTATTTGGATTTCACTTGCATGCTTTGCGTCTTGTGCCTTTGATGGTTTATTTGGCCTTTGCTTTCTTTTTTATTCGCTATTTAATGTGGAAGTACACCGTTCAAACAAAGTGGATTGTATCGGCTTTGGTGTTGTTGTTCTTCAATTTTCAGTTTTATACTTCAGGACTAGTTTACAGACCAGAAATTCTCATTACCTTATTTGGTTTTTTGTCTTTTTTACAGCTCGAAAAATTCAGAAAAGATAAATCCTCTATTACTTTAGGGTTGGTATCTATGTTTGTTGCGCTTGCAGCACTCAGTCATTTGAATGGTTTGGCGTTTGGAGTAGCCGGATTGGTGTATGTTCTCTCGGTATCCAATTGGCGAAAGGGGGTTCAATTTACTCTTGTTGCAATCCTATTTTTTATTCCTTATTTCTGGGATTTATGGAGCATAGAAAATTTACAAGCGTGGATGCATACTATTGCTGAAGATCCTAATCTAGCGCATCAAAACAATATTCTTTTGCAGTTGGTTACCCGCATTGCTGAAGAACATATGCGATGGTTTAGAAACCCACAAATGGCTTGGTTTTTCTTGGCTTTTTTCTTGAGTATCATTGCAAGTGGTAAAGCATTTTGGAAAAAAAATAGTGCTTTAGTGGGCTATACTTTTACGTTGCTTATAATGGTGGCTATTTTATCGTATTCTAAATCGACTAAATATACCATTGTATACTACCCTTACATGGTGTTGTTGATAATTGCAGCTGCTAAAAACGAATTGTCTAAAGACAAGCGCAGAAAAATTAGAAAGTTGTATTTGACTGTTTATTTGGCTATAAATATTGGGTATGCTTATTTCTCATTTTCTCGATCTAGTTTCGATGTTTTGGAACAAAACAAACAAATAGAAGCATTGGTGAAAAGAGAAAATGCTCAACTTATTTTGGCTGATGAATCCTTTATATTTTCAAGTATAGGTAAGTATAAGCTTCATATGCCATATGTCTATTCATTGTTGTACGATAAGCTTGAAAAAGATAATGAATTGAATTCATTCCTAAACTTTGCCGCCATCAATCACGATGATTTGGTGCTTATAGATAAACACAGAACGGGAAAAAATTTCTATAAAAAATTGCATCTAGAAGAATTAAAACCTTTACAAACTATAGGCGAATATCAATGGTTAGGTGTTCAAAATGATGTGCATGTTTTTAAACATATAAGCCAAGAAGCGAATGAGCGTTAACCTACGGAATTGGACCTATTATTTCAAAGCCAAATCGCATTTGCTGTTGCACAGTAATGAGTTATATACTTGGTACAAAACTGTATTGTTGGCTGCCTGGCCAAAAGGTGTGAAGTCCGCATTGTTGGCATACCGTAAACATATTTCAAAATCTATTGGAAGCATAGAAATAGAGCAAAGTCAAAATTTTGGCGCTCCATCCAAAAAAATGAAACCGAGAAAAAGCATCAACGAATTGCTCTCGTTTACTCGTGTTTCTATGCGGTATGCAAAAGTGTTGCACAATATTATATCGACTTTCAACGAACCAGTTTCAATTTTAGAGCTGGGAACGTCAACAGGTTTTTCTGCTAAAGCCATGGCTATGCACCCTTTGTGTAAACAATTAGATAGTGTAGATGCCAATGAACAGTTGATTGAATGCATCAAGCCATTTGTAAGTTCAAATACCCATTTGCATACCGGTTTGTTCAATGCCATTGTTCCAGAAATGTGCCTACGAAACCACTACGATATGGTTTTTGTGGATGGCGACCATACAGGCGAAAGCATTTGGTCAACATATCAGTTTTTTAAAAACACATTGAATCGACCGCGATACCTTATTTTTGATGACATCAATTGGTCAACAGATATGCTTTTGGCTTGGATGAAAATAGCCGATGATGCGCAAGAATTTTACACCATCGAAACCTTTAGAATGGGCATCGTTTGGTTCAAACCACAACAAAGAAAAGTGCATTTAAAAGCATTTTATTAAAAAACCATTAGGCGTAGTATCTTCGCCAAAATCAATAGTAAAAACACCAAGATTTAGTTCATGCTCATTGCCTACTGCATATTGTTATTTATTCTACTGTGGGGGTACGGGCTGTATGCATTGCCATTGGTGTTGGCTAAAAGGAAAACGGTTAAAAATGTTGATTCGATAGAACATTGGCCAATGGTGTCATTTGTAATTCCGGCTTTTAATGAAGCAGATTATTTATTGGAAAAAATAAAAAACACCCTTTCTTTAGATTACCCTGCCGATAAACTTCAAATTGTAGTTGCTGCTGATGGAAGCGATGACGAAAGCGAATCGGTAAGTAAACAGTTTAACGTTGTTTATTTGAACAATGGCTGTAGAGATGGAAAGGCCAATGCCATGAACCGTTGTATAGAACATTGTACAGGAGATGTTGTAGTTTTTTCTGATGCTAATGTCGTTGTCAATACAGAAGGATTAAAAGCTTTGGTGTCGACATTATTTAGCCAGGAAAACATTGCCTTAGTTAGCGGTGAAAAAAAAGTTGTAAAAGCACATGAAGCGCACAATGCCGGAGCGGGTGAAGGTGTGTATTGGAAATACGAAACGGCTCTTAAGAAAATTGATAGTGAATACTTTAGTCTTATTGGAAGTGTAGGTGAACTTTTTGCTGTGAAAAAAGAGCGATATGTACCCATTCCTTCTCACTTTTTACTGGATGATTTTTATATATCGGTTGAGTTGTTGAGACAAGGTTACACTATAAAATATGTGAGCTCTGCATTGGCTAGTGAATATGGTAGCAGCGATTACAATGAAGAAGCAAAACGTAAAATTAGAATAGCAGCTGGTGCTTGGCAATGCATGAAGCACTTCAGTACTTTGCTCAATCCGTTTGTGGCTTTCAAGGCGAGTTATTTGTATGTTTCTCATCGTGTATTGCGACAAAGTATTATTCCATTTTCGCTCATTATTTTTATGCCCGTTTTGTTGATTCTACTGCTAGCTTATTCTCCAAACTGGTTCGTAACGCTCAATCTTGTTGGCTTTGTTGCCTTGTTTTCATTAGGAGCAATTGGGTGGTATTTCAATGCTAATTCTAGCGATAAAAAAGCCCCATTTATTGTCAATGTTCCGTTTTATGTTTTGTTCATGAATGTATGCGCTATTGCTGGTGCATTTCGATATTTCAAAGGCATAAAAACTGGAGCTTGGGAAAAATCAAAACGAGCCAAGTAAAACGCCTCTTTTCCGTTTGTGTAAAAACAACTGCTCACGAATTTATTATTGCATTACTTTAGCGCTATGAGTAAGGTTATCGAAGTAAAGAATATTGCTAGAGAATACAAAGTAGGAAGTCAACTCGTACGTGCCTTGAAGGATGTAAGTCTTAACATCGATCGTGGTGAATATGTTGCTTTGATGGGCCCTTCTGGTTCTGGTAAATCTACTTTGATGAATACACTAGGATGTTTGGATACACCTACTTCAGGTTCGTATACTTTGAATGGTCAAGAGGTTGAAAAATTGGTTGACAATGAATTGGCTGAAATCAGAAACAAAGAAATTGGTTTTGTGTTTCAGACGTTTAATTTAATGCCTCGATATACTGCTTTAGAAAACGTTGCCTTACCGCTTATCTATGCGGGAAAAAGCAAAGCCGAAAGAAATGCTAAGGCAGAGTGGGCTTTAGAACAAGTTGGTTTGCAGGATAGAATGGATCATAAACCGAATGAATTGTCGGGTGGTCAGAGACAACGTGTTGCGGTAGCCAGAGCTTTAGTAAACGACCCGTCTATAATTTTGGCCGATGAGCCTACTGGTAACTTGGATTCTAAGACTTCTTATGAAATCATGAATTTGTTTCAAGATATTCACGATAGAGGCAATACCATCATTCTGGTAACACACGAAGAAGATATAGCTAATTACGCTAAACGTGTTGTCCGTTTAAGAGATGGTTTGGTTGAAAGTGATTTGCTGAATGAATTGGTTACTCGTAACTAATCAAAAAACATTTTCTCATGGCCAATGGTTTCATCTTGAGTTAAGTTTTTTCTTTTTTTAGAAGATGAATTGGATATATTTGACGTTCAATATGCAATTGTAGCTTGATTGTAAAATATGCTTATATGAAACCATTATTCTATCTAAAAATATTTTTCGTAACGACTTTAACTTGCTTATTTAATTTATCGAAAGCTCAAATTTTTGATGGAACTGAAAATGTAATTACAGATTCATTAGAAACTATTGATGGCCCTCAATCTGTTTTTAGTGCCGATTTGGATGGAGATGGTGATATGGATGTACTTTTCTCATCTCAATTTGACAATAAAATAGCTTGGTATCAAAACGATGGGTTAGGCAATTTTGGACAACAAAAAATCATTTCTCAAACCACAAAATCTGCAGAGCAAGTCATAGCAATTGATTTAGATGGTGACGGTGACTTAGATATTCTTTCAACGTGTTTTAATAATGGAAGTAAGATTATCTGGTTTCAGAATGATGGGAGAGGTAATTTTGGTGAGCAATTAATTATTTCTACAAATATTAGATATGCTAAATCTATCTATGCTACTGATTTGGATGGAGATGGTGATATGGATGTGCTTTCAGCCTCGGTTTATGACAATAAAATAGCTTGGTATAAAAATGATGGCGAAGGTAATTATGGTGAACAAAAAATTATTTCTATTGATGCTAAAGAAGCACAATCTGTTTTCGCAACCGATATAGATGGTGATGGAGATGTGGATGTTTTGTCGGCTTCTCTAAGTGACAATAAAATAGCTTGGTATCAAAACGATGGTGAAGGCAATTTCGGAGCGCAGAAAATTATATCTATTTCTGAAAGATATCCTTCTTCCATTTATGCTGCTGATTTGGATGGAGATGGCGATATGGATGTATTGTCATCATGTTACACTGACGATAAAATAGCATGGTATAAGAACGATGGAATGGGTAATTTTAGTGTTCAGCAAATTATATCTACTAATGCTATGCGAGCTCAGGATGTTTACACTGCCGATATAGATAATGATGGAGATATGGATGTACTTTCCGCATCTAATTTTGACGATAAAATAGCATGGTATAAGAACGATGGAGTTGGGAATTTTGGAACAGAACTAATAATATCGAACAATAATGATTTAGCTCAGTCAGTTTTTGCTGCTGATCTAGATGGTGATGGGGATATGGATGTGTTATCAGCTTCGATTGGTGATGATAAAATAGCTTGGTACGAAAATAAAAGCGTAGTTGGTATTAACGAAAATATAAACGGGCCAAAACACTTAAATTGGACAAATACTAGTAATGGCCTAAGCCTTCAATCATTAAGTAAAACAGAAAGTAAGATTGAAATTTACAATAGCCAAGGACAACTTGTTACTACAGCATCTTTAGACCCAAATGCAAATAGAATTTTACAGCTTACAAGTGGAATGTATATTCTTAAGGTTGAAAGCAACAATGATTACTCCATTGTAAAAGTAATAGTGGAATAATTTTAACTTAAAGTTTTTCCATCACATAACCCGTAACTAATCAAAAACATTTTCTCATGGCCATAGCATAACCTAAATGCAGGCCTTCGTGCACGGTATTAAATTCTATAGCGTTTGCAATATTGCTTAGGGTATAACCGTAACTGGTAGTGTACTCGGTGTAATTCCTGAAAATATTCGCTTTAATATCTGCTTCTAGTTGAGAGATAGATTCAATAGCCAATGCCTTTAGTTCATTCACAATCGTTTCTGAAACAGGAGAAGCCGAGCTGCCTTTTTTGAATAATTCCACTATTTCATCGCTGGCATGCATTGGTAAACCCGACAGTTTGTAACACAATAATTGTTGTACCACAAGTGAGTGACCAAAATTCCAAAGTATAGAGTTGTTGAACCCTTTAGGTATGGCATTCAATTCGTCAATAGAATGATTGTTGATGATGTTTAGAAAGTTTTTTCTTGTTTGAAGTAGTAATTCCATAGTTAGTTGTTTCCCCAATTATCGCGATCCAAATTACGGTATTGTATGGCTTCGGCAATGTGTTCGGCCTTTATATTTTCTGATGCGCCCAAATCGGCAATGGTTCGAGATACCTTTAATATTCTATCGTAGGCACGACCTGAAAGCTGCAATTTTTCCATGGCGGTTTTCAATAACCTGACGGAAACTTTGTCCAATTCGCAATATTGGCGCATGTGTTTTGGTAGCATTTGTGCGTTAGCGTGTATGCCTTCTTTTTCAAATCTGGTTTCTTGTATTTGCCGAGCTTGCATTACTCGTGATCTCACTATTTCACTGCTTTCTCCTTTGTATTCTTTTGAGGAAAGTTCGTCGTAATTTACTGGGGTAACTTCTATTTGTATGTCGATCCTATCCAGCAATGGACCACTGACTTTGGATAAATAACGTTGTACAGTACCAGGCGGGCATGTGCAGTCTCTATCAGGGTGATTGTAATATCCGCATGGACATGGATTCATGGCAGCAACCATCATAAAACTTGCAGGATAATCCACCGTAAATTTAGATCGAGCTATAGTCACTCTTCGATCTTCAATGGGCTGCCGCATCACTTCCAAAACAGTGCGTTTGTATTCAGGTAATTCATCTAAAAACAATACGCCATTGTGCGCTAAGGATATTTCGCCAGGCTGAGGAAAACTCCCGCCACCTACTAGAGCAACATCGCTAATAGTATGATGCGGAGAACGGAATGGTCGTTCGGTCATTAAACCCTCGATTCCCTTAATTTTTCCAGCTACTGAGTGAATTTTAGTGGTTTCTAATGCTTCTTTAAGGCTTAATGGAGGTAAAATACTGGGCAAACGTTTGCTCAACATCGTTTTTCCTGCACCTGGAGGTCCAACCATAAGCACATTGTGCCCGCCTGCAGCAGCAATTTCAAAAGCTCGCTTTACATTTTCTTGCCCTTTTACTTCATTGAAATCGAATTGGCAATTGTGCGCAGCATCCAAAAAAAGTTCGCGTGTGTTAACGGTAATCTTTTCGCCTTTACCCGTTTCTAGTACAGTTATAGCTTCTTGTATGTTTTTGCAAGCAAATACTTCTAATCCATCAACAATAGCCGCTTCTTGCGCATTCTCGGTTGGAAGGATGAAACGTTTGTAACCTTTTTCTCTTGCAAGTATGGCCATGGGAAGAATGCCTTTTAAAGGTCGTAAGGAGCCATCTAAGGCCAGTTCACCCATAAAGAAGTGTGATGCTAAGTCGTCTCCATTTATTTGTCCTGATGCAGCTAAAACGCCTATTGCAATAGGAAGATCAAATGCTGAACCTTCTTTCTTAACATTAGCAGGTGCCAAATTGATGGTTATACCTTTAAGAGGGAATTTGTAGCCAGTGTTTTTGAAGGCGGCATCGATTCTGTGCAAACTCTCTTTTACTGCAGCATCGGGCAAGCCAACCATAAATGTATTTACACCTTTGGATATGTTGACCTCAATGGTAATTAATTGGGCATCGACTCCAAGAAGAGCTGCACCATATGTGATAGCGAGCATAAGAAATGATTAGTACGTCTTAATAATAACCATTTCTAGCGACATTATGCAGTTTGCGCTTCTATAAGTTCTATAAGGCTGTGAATGATTTTAATATGAATTTCCTGAGCTCTATCGGCATAAGTGCTCTTTGGAGCGCGAATTTCCACGTCGCATAAATCTTTCATTAGGCCTCCATCTTTACCGGTCAAACCTATTATTTTCATGCCTTTGTCTTTCGCTGCTTTTATAGCATTGATAACGTTGGCACTATTGCCGCTGGTACTAATTCCCAATAATACATCGTTTTTGTTTCCTAGGCCTTCCACGTATCGCGAGAATATAAAATCGTACCCATAATCGTTGCCAACACAAGAAATATGTGAAGGATCGGATATACTTAAAGCTGGTAATGCTTTTCTGTCGTTTCTAAATCGGCCACTGAGTTCTTCAGCAAAATGCATTGCATCGCACATAGATCCGCCGTTGCCACAACTTATTATTTTACCACCCTGTTTGATGCTTTCAGCCATTAGTATGGCAGCATTTTCAATAGCATCTATATTGTTGCTATTGTCAATAAAGTCTTTTAAAACAGCTTGGGCTTCGAGTAGATTTTTTTGAATGATGTTTTTCACGGCGCTGGCTTTGGCGTAAAAATAGAATGTTTTTTATGGCTTAGCAGTGGTTTAGAAATAAAAAACCCCAACACAAGGTCGGGGTTTCACAAAAAACAATTGTATGGCTAAATACGTTATTTTTTCGCGTCTAGCTCTGCAGAGAAATTAACTTTTACTACATCACCTAGCGCTGGAGAAGCGTCGCCTATACTAAAATCAGTACGGCTAATTTCAAACTCTCCTTCAAATGATACAAACTGACGTTTGAAATCATCTGTGTCAATATTTTGATAACCCAACAATACCATTGGAATTGAAACTTCCTTAGTTACGTTTTTGATGGTCATATTACCTGTTGCGATAGCACCATTTGATGACTTCTCAATTTTGGTAGATACAAAAGTGATTTTTGGGTAATTAGCAACATCAAAGAAATCAGCGCTTTTTAAGTGACCATCTCTGTTTTCGTTTCTAGTGTTGATAGATGCAACATCCAATGACAATGTCAATGAAGAAGCGTCTAAGTTTTCAGCGTCAAAAACAAATGAACCACCAATAGCATCAAAGCTACCTTTTGATTGAGCTAAGAAGTGACGGATACCGAAGTCAACATAAGTGTGAGAAGAGTCGATCATGTAAGTAGCAGCAGGAATACTTGAAATACTCAAAGCAGCAGCCTCTTCAACCTTAATGTTTCCACCTTTCATAGCTTCAACTTGAGCTTTTACTTCAGCTTCAGTTCCTTTTATGATTTTAGTTTCTTCAGTTTTCTTACCATTTACTTCGCTGATGATGTTTACAGTAGCCGTTGCTACTTTACCGTCGATAGACATTTCAACAGAAATTTCTTGAGATATTTCATTGTGATCTCCATCAGAAGCTAAACTATGACCACCTAAAATAGGAGCTACAACTAAACCGATCAAACAAGTCAATTTTATCAAGATGTTCATTGATGGTCCTGAAGTGTCTTTGAATGGATCACCAACAGTATCACCAGTTACAGCTGCTTTATGAGCATCAGAACCTTTGAAAGTCATTTCTCCGTTGATTTCAACACCAGCTTCGAAAGATTTTTTAGCGTTGTCCCATGCACCACCAGCGTTGTTTTGGAAGATAGCCCAAAGTACACCTGATACAGTTACACCTGCCATGTAACCACCTAACATTTCAGCAATAGCCATATTGTCCATTCCAAACATCATTGGAACAAATGCAATAGCCAATGGGAAACCGATGGTTAATAAACCTGGTAACATCATTTGCTTTAAAGAAGCTTTTGTAGAAATAGCAACACATTTATCGTATTCTGGTTTTCCTGTTCCTTCCATAATTCCAGCGATTTCGCGGAATTGACGACGAACTTCTTGTACCATTTCCATAGCAGCTTTACCTACAGCATTCATTGCTAATGCAGAGAATACTACTGGTACCATACCACCAACAAATAACATAGCCAATACTGGCGCTTTAAAGATGTTGATACCGTCGATACCCGTGAACGTAACGTAAGCAGCGAATAAAGCCAAAGAAGTAAGAGCAGCTGAAGCAATAGCAAAACCTTTCCCAGTTGCTGCAGTTGTGTTACCAACAGAATCTAAGATGTCCGTTCTTTCACGAACGATTGGTTCTTGCTCACTCATTTCAGCAATACCACCAGCATTATCAGAAATAGGACCGAAAGCATCAATAGCCAATTGCATAGCGGTAGTAGCCATCATAGCAGAAGCAGCTAAAGCCACACCGTAGAAACCTGCAAATGCATATGAAGCCCAAATAGCACCAGCAAATAAAAGTACAGATGGGAAAGTAGAAATCATACCTGTTGCTAAACCAGCAATAATGTTGGTACCAGCACCGGTAGAAGATTGTTGAACAATTTTTAAGATTGGAGCTTTTCCTAATCCTGTGTAGTATTCAGTAACTGAAGAAATAACAGCTCCTACAAATAAACCTACCATGGTAGCATAGAATACACGCATAGAAGAAATCTCTTGAAGACCCTCTCCAAAGAATTCCATATTCATAGTTTCAGGAAGCATCCAAGTACAAAGACCAAAACAAGCGATAGCGACTAAGATGATTGAAGTCCAGTTACCGATGTTTAAAGCACCCATTACTTGAGCTTCTTTAGCGTCGTTGCTTTTAATTTTAACCAATACAGTACCGATAATAGAAATGATGATACCAACACCAGCAATAGCCATTGGCAATAAGATAGGTCCAATACCACCGAAGGCATCAGAAATCATTCCACCCATATCTTTGATAACGTAGTTACCTAAAACCATAGCAGCCAAAACAGTTGCTACATAAGAACCAAATAAATCGGCACCCATACCAGCTACATCACCAACGTTGTCACCAACGTTATCAGCAATAGTTGCAGGGTTACGTGGATCATCTTCTGGAATACCAGCTTCAACTTTCCCTACAAGGTCAGCTCCAACATCAGCAGCTTTAGTGTATATACCACCACCAACACGTGCAAATAATGCGATAGACTCAGCTCCTAAAGAGAAACCAGCCAACGTTTCTAAAACAATAGTCATGTCTGCTGTGTTAGACCACACGCCGTCCATGAAATAATTAAAGAAGAAGATGAAGAATGCTGTAAGACCTAAAACAGCCAAACCAGCAACACCAAGACCCATTACGGTACCACCACCGAAAGAAATTTTCAATGCATTTGGTAAGCTAGTACGAGCAGCTTGTGTTGTACGAACGTTTGTTTTTGTAGCGATTTTCATACCAATATTTCCTGCGTATGCAGAGAATACAGCACCAAAAATGAATGCTATAACTATTAACCAGTGTGTAGTAGGCACTACAAAAGACACAACTGCCAATGCAATACTTACAATGATTACAAATACGGTAAGCAATCTGTATTCAGCCTTTAAGAAAGCCAACGCGCCCTCATAAATGTGATCTGAAATTTCTTTCATTTTACCGTCTCCGGCATCTTGTTTCATTACCCAAGATTTCTTGATGAGCATGTAAATTAGCCCTAATAATGCCATAGCAATTGGCATGTAAATCATCATCGACTCCATAGTGTTTGTGTTTACGCCCCATTCAGTTTTCGCAAATGGGTCGGCAAAAATATTCTTTTTTAAGGAATTATTCTAATTGATCTGTAATATGAAATTGTTACTCTTATTTATAACAGATTTCTTTGGTTCTTTTTACTACTGTATCTACGCTTGGGTACGCTTCATCAATAAGTGTGGTGGCGAAAGCGAAAGGTGTGTCAGATTGTGTAACACGTACAACAGGTGCATCCAAATAATCGAAAGCATCTTTTTGTATACGGTATGCAATCTCAGAAGAAATAGATGCGTAAGGAAACGCTTCTTCTATAATGATACAACGATTGGTTTTCTTAATAGAATTCACAATTGTTTCAACATCTAATGGGCGGATTGTACGTAAATCAATAACCTCAGCGTTGATTCCTTCTTTGGTTAATTCTTCGGCAGCAGCATTAGCAACCTTCATTACTTTACCAAAAGAAATGATGGTAACATCGTTTCCTTCTTTAACAACATCAGCTTTTCCAATAGGAATAAGATATTCTCCTTCTGGAATCATGCCTTTATCTCCGTACATTTTTTCCGACTCCATAAACAATACAGGGTCGTTGTCGCGAATAGCAGATTTTAATAGTCCTTTTGCGTCGGCAGGATTACTAGGAGTGACCACTTTTAGACCTGGAATGTGTGCATACATGCTCTCAAAACTTTGAGAATGCGTTGCCGCCAATTGACCAGCGGTTGCGTTTGGACCTCTAAAAACGATAGGACATGAATATTGACCACCACTCATCTGTAAGATTTTTGCTGCGTGGTTTATGATTTGGTCAGATGCCAATACAGCAAAATTCCATGTCATAAATTCAACGATAGGACGTAAGCCGTTCATTGCAGATCCTACGGCAATACCTGTAAAACCAAGCTCTGCAATAGGTGTGTCTATCACTCGCTTTTCGCCAAACTCGTCGAGCATACCTTTACTGGCTTTGTAAGCACCGTTGTATTCGGCTACTTCTTCCCCCATTAAATATACTTTTTCATCGCGTCGCATTTCTTCTATCATTGCTTCGCGGATAGCATCTCTAAATTGTATCTCTCTCATCTGACCAATTAATGTGCGACAAAAATATAAAAGTAACGCTACCAAAATCAAAGAAATAAAAGGAACATAATTCTTCTATTTTCTTTTTTGACCAAAAGATTAAATAACATTGGTTATTTTCGTGAACTCGAAAAGAAAAATACAATATGAAAATTCTTGTTTGTATTAGTAAAGCACCCGATACTACAACAAAAATCACCTTTACAGATAATAACACCAAGTTCAATAAGGATAAGGTTACTTATATCGTAAACCCTTATGACGAGTGGTATGCGCTAGTTCGTGCCCTTGAAATTAAAGAGGCGAATGGAGGATCTGTAACAACTATCACAGTAGGAACCAACGAAGATGATGCCATCATCAGAAAAGCATTAGCCATTGGAGCTGACGATGCTGTTCGTGTAAACGCAGAAGCTGACGATGCTTTTTTCGTAGCCAATCAAATTGCTGAATACGCTAAACAAAATGGTTTTGATCTTGTTTTAGCTGGAAAAGAAACTATCGACTATAATGGTAGTGAAGTTGCACCTATGATTGCTGAAATATTAGACGTGCCTAGTGTTACTCAGGTATCTAAATTGGATGTAGCCGATGGAAAAGCAACCGCTGAACGCGATATTCCTGGTGGAGTAGAAATTGTTGAATTTTCTTTGCCAGCAGTTATTTCTGCTGCAAAAGGTTTAGCAGAGCAACGCATTCCTAACATGCGAGGCATTATGCAAGCACGTAGCAAAGCGCTAAATGTTATTGAACCATTTAATAACGATAAATTAACCGAAGTAGTAGAATACAGTTTGCCAGAGGCTAAAGGTGCTTGCACTTATTTCGAAGCCGATCAAATGGATGAATTGGTTAACGCACTACACAACGAAGCAAAAGTTATATAAGATATGTCAGTATTAGTATTTGCAGGTCAAGTAGAAAATAAGATTGTAAAGGGTGCTTATGAAGCAACGTTTTACGGAAAAAAATTAGCCGAACAAATTGGAGGAGATGTTACCGTATTAGCTTATGGAGATGTTTCTGAAGATGATTTGAAATCATTGGGTAACTACGGCGCAAGCAAAGTGGTAGTTAACAAAACCATGAAAGGTCTTAATCCTTCTTGCGCAACAAAATTTATTGTAGCGAAAGCAGAAGAGTTAGGTGCACAGGTAGTGGTTTTCTCTGCCGATGCTACAGGAAAAATGGTTGGGCCTAGAGTTTCAGCTCGTTTAAAAGCGGGTATGGTTTCTGGTGCTGTTTCTTTGCCAAACACCGATGGTGGATTTGTGGTTAAGAAAAACGTATTCTCTGGTAAAGCATTTGCATTCCAAAGCATAAAAACCGATAAGAAAATAATCTCTTTAACTCCGAACAGCATAAAAGCTGAAAAAACCGATGCAACTGCAGAAGTTATAGCGGATGTTACAGATTATGGTCAAGGTTCTTATTCTGTAGTGAGTGTAAAAACTCAATCAGGAGATATGGCACCACTTCCAGAAGCTGAATTAGTTGTTTCTGCAGGTAGAGGTTTAAAAGGACCTGAAAACTGGGGTATGGTTGAAGATTTAGCAGCAACATTAGGAGCAACAACAGCTTGTTCTCGTCCAGTAGCTGATATCGGTTGGAGACCTCACCACGAACACGTAGGCCAAACAGGTATTGCCATTCGCCCTAACTTGTACATAGCTGCAGGTATTTCAGGTGCGATACAACACTTAGCTGGTGTTAACGGTTCTAAAACCATAGTGGTGATCAATACCGATCCAGAAGCTCCTTTCTTTAAAGCTGCAGATTATGGTGTGGTTGGAGACGCCTTCGAGGTTTTACCTAAACTTAACGAAGCGTTCAAAAAATTCAAAGCGGAAAACGCTTAATCATTAAGAACTAATTATTATAAATCCCTGATGTTCTCAGGGATTTTTTATTTTTCAGATATGGATAAAGTCTTAGTAAGCATTAGTGATATATCCAAGCTTTCTACCAATACAGAAAGTTTTATTATTACTCTGCGCGACGAATCGGGCAAGCTTGCTTTGCATTTGGTGTTATCTATTTTTGAGGCCCAATTGGTATCAGCATTGCTTGAAAAAATACCTTTTAAGCGCCCAATGTGGTACAGTCATTTTGAGTCAATTTTTTCGGCTTTTGATGTTAGTTTGGATGAAGTATACATCCGCGATTTTATGGAAGGCGTTTACTACAGTAGTTTGGTTGTAAGTGGCGACAATAAAACATTGGAATTCGATAGCCGCCCATCCGATTCAATCATTTTAGCATTGCACATGGGTAAACCAATTTATGTCGATAAAAAATTGCTCATCGGAAACAAAGAAAGTATCGGCGATATTGAAGAAGAAGACACAAAGAAAAAACCTGAAGCTATAGTCAATGTTGCTGAAAAAATTGTGCAACTTAAAGCGGAATTAGAAAATGCTTTGGATGTAGAAGATTATGAGAAAGCCGCTCAGATTCGTGATGAAATTGAAAAATTAGAGGGCTGACTATAACATGATTAATGCTCCAACGTTTTGTTTGCATCTTTCAAAAACCTTAGATTCTATAAGAGCTAATGAAAAATTATTTAGAACTATTAAAGTTAATAAGCCAAGAGGGAACTCAAAAAGGCGATAGAACTGGAACGGGTACTGTATCTGTTTTTGGGCATCAATCTCGTTACAATTTAGCTGAAGGTTTTCCTGTATTAACGACTAAAAAACTGCACTTAAAAAGCATCATTCACGAATTGCTTTGGTTTATTAGTGGTAGTACCAATATTGCGTATTTAAAAGAAAATGGTGTGCGAATATGGGATGAATGGGCCGATGAAAACGGTGATTTAGGCCCTGTTTACGGTGCGCAATGGAGAAGTTGGGCTGGTGCTAATGGCGAAACTGTTGATCAACTTAAAAACGTTATTGACGGAATCAAAAACAATCCAAATTCTAGACGACACATTATCAGCGCATGGAATGTGCCTCAAATTGAAAATATGGCTTTGCCACCTTGCCATTGTTTGTTTCAATTTTATGTAGCAGATGGAAAATTGTCGTGCCAATTGTATCAAAGAAGTGCCGATGTATTTTTAGGTGTACCTTTTAATATTGCTTCTTATGCCTTGCTAACAATGATGGTTGCACAAGTCTGTGATTTAAAAGTTGGCGATTTTATTCACACTTTAGGCGATGCTCACTTATACAATAACCATTTAGAGCAAACGGCTTTACAATTAACAAGAACGCCAAAAAAATTGCCTACAATGGAAATTAATCCTAATGTGAAGAATATTGAAGATTTCACTTTTGAGGATTTCAAATTAGTAGGATACGATCCAGATCCACACATTAAAGCCTCTGTGAGCGTTTAATATGATAAAGTTTAGTGCAATAGCTGCAGTAGGTCAGAATATGGAATTGGGTGCTGGAAACGATTTGTTATGGCATTTGCCCGATGACTTTAAGTTCTTTAAAGCCACTACTATGGGTGCCCCAATTATTATGGGACGTAAAACTTTCGAATCCATTGGTAAACCATTGCCAGGAAGAAAAAATATTGTTTTAACTCGCGATACTAATTGGAGTGCTGAAGGAGTGGAATGTTTTGCTTCTATTGAAGAAATGGCTACGAGTTTAAATTCAGATCTAGAACATTTTGTAATAGGTGGTGCTCAGATATATAAGCAATTTTTGCCTTTAGTTTCAACAGTATATCTAACACATGTAAAAGCTAAGTTCGAATCAGCTGATGCTTTTTTTCCAGAAATAGAAAGTGCTAAGTGGGCAACTGCTTTAATTTCAGATCATGCACAAGACGAGAAGCATAAATTTGCTTTTAGTATTATGAAATACACTCGAAAATAATCTACAAGTACTCAATTAGAGCTTCTAGTTTTTGAGAGCGACTTCCCTTCAATAATATCAGTTTCCCGGATAAACTTTTACAGAAATCAATCAATTTGATATCTGAACTGGACGTATAATGTTGGTCTAAATCATGGCTAAAAGGGGCGTAACCAGCTCCAATATATACTACGTTCAACTCTAAGCTTTTGCAAAGATTGATAAGGGCTAAATGCTCATCATCCGAATGAATGCCTAATTCGGCCATGGTGCCTAAAAGTGCAATTTTATTACCTTTTACAATGTTCGAAAAGTCTGTTATTGCTGCGTGCATGCTGCTTGGATTTGCATTGTAAGCATCAAGTATCAGCTCGTTTTTCTCTGTTGTAAGTTTTTGTGAACGGTTGTTACTTGGTTGATAATTGCTGATCGCATTTTGAATGTTTTGTTCGGATATCCCAAAATATTTCCCTACGGTAATTGCTGCCTCTATATTGGGCGCATTTACATTGCCTACCAAATTCGATTTATAATGTTTTTGGTCTTTGATTATATTACAATAAAAGGAATCAAATAATCCATAACTAGTATTGAAAAAAGTGTGGCTATTCGGCGGAGAAACTCTCAAGTATTTGTCTTGATAATTCACAAAACAATGTCCGCCATTTTTGGATACAAAATCGAATAATTCTTGTTTGCTTTTGGCAATAATATCTTGTGATCCGAATCCCTCTAAATGTGCTTTGCCAATGTTGGTAATGAGGGCATAATTTGGTTCTGCAATAAGACTCAATTGTTCTATTTCAAATTCATGATTGGCACCCATTTCAATGATAGCCATATCATGTTCCTCTGTAATTTTTAGAAGTGTTAATGGAACGCCTATGTGGTTGTTGAAGTTGCCTTCAGTACTCAATACGTTATAGTTTTCAGACAATACCGCATGAAGCAATTCTTTGGTCGTAGTTTTGCCATTGCTACCTGTAAGAGCAAAAATCTTTTTACCCCAATCTTTTCGGTGGTAATTGGCTAATAATTGTAAAGTTTCAAGAGTGTTATTTACAAGAATGTATTGGTCAGATGTTTTGAATTCTGGATCGTCAATAACGGCATAAGCTGCACCGTTTTCAATAGCTTTTTTTGCGAATTTATTGCCATTAAAATTGGCTCCACTTAAAGCAAAAAACAAACAATCGGTAAATAGAGTTCTTGTGTCTGTACAAACTCCCGATGTGTTTTTAAATAGGTTGTGTAATTCTTGGATGGTCATGTATAAAAAAAGCCTCAGGTTTTATACCCGAGGCTTTTAAAAGTATCAATTATTTGTAAGAAATTATCTCTTTCTTCTTTTTCCACCGCTAGCATCTTGCTCTGGGCCACCTAAGCGATCCATTGCGCAACGGAAACCAATTCTAGAAGATGACATTCTCTCATCTAAGAAACGTCTTGTAGAAGGCTTACAGAAATAAGCTCTGTCTGACCAAGATCCACCTTTGTAAACACGTGCACGGTTGTTGATTAAAGAAGTACTTCTCCAATCGTACATAGATTCTGATTTACCTGGTGAATTGTTGAAACCATTGGCTAATTGACCAGCTGTTCTGTGCTCTTTGTAATCGTTTGAACGAACGAATTGATCTGCAGCTTTGTAATCTTGCGTAGTGTAAAGATCACCGTCAAGATAATCGCGGTTATCAGCAGATTTGTAATTGATTCTGTTTACGTTTTCTTCAACGTTTACATCACGCATTCTAAGTTGACCAGGTGTGTTGGTTACGTGATCAGAAATACCGTCCAATAATAATGGAGAAATTACGGTTTCACTGTCTTTAATACGGTCAATTAATTCTTGAATTTTTTCATTAGCAGCGTCACGACGTCTTTGCTCAAATTCAGCAACCGCTTCAGCAGCTATACCGTTGATTTCAGCAACCAATTGAATTTCTTCTTGTGTAGGCTGACCAATTCGGCTAATAGATCCATCACGGTTATCTTCCATTCCAATTTTGAAATCGTTGATGTATTTCTGTACACCATAAACATCGTATTCAACGATATCGTATTTGTCTTGTACGCCACCTTCAGAGTTCAATACAGGTGTTCTGTAATTGTTTCCTCTAAATGCTCTGAATTCATTTGCATCTTCGCTTGTAAGTGGTCTGTATACATCCATTACCCATTCAGAAACGTTACCAGCCATTGAATAAAGACCATAATCGTTAGGGAAGTATTTGTATACAGGAGCAGTAATGTCAGCACCATCATTCAAGGCACCAGCTACACCCATATAATCACCACGACCTCTAACAAAGTTGTCGTTGATGTCACCTAAGTAGTTACCGCTTCCGTTATCGTTACGGATAAAGTTTCCACTCCATGGGTAAATTCGTCTGTTTTCAATTCTTTCTTCGAAACTTTCTCCAATCAAACCAAGAGCAGCGTATTCCCATTCAGCTTCAGTAGGTAGTCTGTATTCTGGTAATAAAATACCATCAGCAATTCCAACATTTCTAAATTCAATGTTTGGATCCGAAGCAGGAAGTCCCTCTTTTCTTTTTGCACTTTGGTATTGACCAGCTAAATAAGAGTCAGTGCTGAAGTTGTCGTCATTTACTTGATTTGGGTTTGGTTCAAACAAGCCTTCGCGAATCAAAATTTGTTCGTTAACACGGTCTGTTCTCCATTTCGCAAAATTACTTGCTTGTAACCAGCTAATACCAACTACAGGGTAATCTCTGTAAGCAGGGTGACGTAAATAGTATTTTACGTAAGCTTCGTTGTAAGCCATTTTTTCACGCCAGATATTTGTGTCAGGCAAAGCGTTTCCAAATACTTCTGGGTAATCAGCTCCGTATGTACGTCCTATAGAGTATAGGTATTCTGTATACATGAAGTTGGTTACTTCCGTTTCGTCCATGTAAAAGCTAGAAACAGAAACCTTTCTAGGTTCGTTGTTCCACTCGAAATAAATATCGCCTTCTGTTCGTCCCATTACAAAAGATCCACCTTCAATGAATACAAGTCCTGGACCTGTTTCTTGTTCTGTGAATGGAGGACGCTCAAAACCACCATAGGCTTCGTCGTTGAATGGCATACCTGTTGAATTAGAAGTTTCTTTCGAACAAGCCGAAAGTGCAACTAAACCAATTAATCCAATTGTTAACTTTAAGTTTCTCATAAATTGAGCTTTACTGAATGACAAATTTATTCTTTTAACTAAAATGAAGGACAAGATATTGTTCTAAACCTTCTTTTTTGCGGTCTACAGTCGAAATTATATCCTACTGATATCTCGTGCGAACCTGCTGTTTTGGTTGTTAGTGTCGACACGGTTATGTCGTAACTATATCCAAATTTCAAATCGTTGTGCTCTACACCTAATAATAAGATGAAAGCATCTTGATTACGGTACCATACACCACCCAATATAGGGCCTTTTTGCATGTATAATCCAAATAGCAATTGATTGAATTCGGCTTGTTGCATGTACATAATGTTTGGTGAAATGTAAGTTTCAGAACCTTTGTACTTGTTATCTCCGATAGGAATTTTAGAACCTGCGTGAGCTGTAAATTTAAATGGCAATGGGCTTTCGTCCAATATCAAAGATTCGTTTGGCTCAGTTAAGTGATGCGCTGCAAATCCGAAATAGAAGTTTTTACTGTAACCAAACATACCTGCACCAAAATCCATATTTCCTACGCTACCACCACGAGGAATATCATTGGTGTTGTAAATAAAACCTTTACGAGCATCAATCATATCCCCAAATGTTAATTTAGAGAAATCAAGACTACGTTGGAAATAAGCTACTTCAGCACCAAATTTTAATGCGAAACTTCTCGATAAATTGAATGTGTATGCATAAGTTAAAGCTATGCGTGTGTTGCTTAAGGTATTTTCACCGGCTTCATCTCTTAGGAATTGAAGACCAACACCACCATATACACCTTTTACAAACTGATCGTAAGATGCTGTAAATGTCACAAAGTTTCCTGAAATACCTGGCCATTGGTCGCGGTAATTCATTGTCGCCCTTGGGCATGTCTCAGAACCCGCTAGTGCAGGGTTTAGATATAATGGGTTAGCGTAAAATTGTGTGAATTGTGGATCCTGCGCTTTTAGGTTCGCAGAAAACCCGATAATACATACAATCGTTAGTGTAAAAGTTACAATATTCTTTATCATTGAGTACATTTAGTTCGCAATTCAAGGTTGGTTTGATTGGGAAATAAAATCCGCCAATAGCCGTTTCACTCACAAAGTAAGTTAATCGTGCTGTTTTTTTAGTTGCTTAAATGGTTATTTCGGACACATTTAATCTCTAAAGGTGGATTTGAGTATTTGAACAATATTAGAAAAAAACACCTTATGTTGAGTAAGGATATAAAATTATGCTGTTAATAAAAAATGTAAAACACTGTTATTCAAAGGTTAAGGCAAACATAACTTTGTTGATAAGTGCACTTCTACTTAGCTTATTTCCTTGGAAAGCTAAGGCGGAAGCTTTCAGCTCTATTTCAGGCTTTCCTGAATCCTCTGTTTTAGCGAGCGGAAATTGGTATAAATACTCCATTTCAACATCGGGTCTCCATAAAATATCTTACAACGATTTAAGTAATCAAGGGATTCTTTCTGGTAGTATTGCTACCAATCTTATACGTGTTTATGGTAATGGAACGGGCGATTTGTCTTTCTCTAACAACGATGAGCAACCAAATGGACTTATTCAAATTCCATTGTTGGTTGAGGATGGTGGCGATGGTGTTTTTAATGCTGGAGATGCTGTTTACTTTTTTGCAAATTCAGCGGATAAAATTGTGTACAATTCAGCTCAATCTCTCTATTCAGAAAAAGAGAAAATTTACGACCCTAATACCTATTATTTTATTTCTATCCAAGGCAGTGTTGATAATCAAGCTTTGATACAAACAGGAGATCAGTCAACGGATAATTGTGACAATACTATCAATGACCATGTGGTAGTTAAACAACATGAATTGAATTCTAAAAACCTGATCAAATCAGGAAGAGTAAAATATGGTGAGAATTTTGATTTTACTACATCGCGTACTTTTTCGTTTGATTTAGAAAACAAAAGCAATAATCAAGTACGTTATAAGGTAAGTGTAGCTGGAGCTTCTTCAGGCGAAAGGCCTAAATACGATGTGTCAATAAATGGTGAATTCAAACATCAGATAACCATTCCGGCTCAAGGTGGATACGATCCGTATAAGCGAGTGGATATGGTTGAAAATGATTTGGTAACCAATGAGAATATGGTAGTCGACTTAACTTTTGTGAAACCAAACAGTACAGCTTCAGGTTACTTAGATGAAATTGTTGTGAATTACTTGGCTTCAAATGATGTGCTGTCGAATGATGTTTGGGTGTTTGATACTGAATTAGATCCATCTCAAGTATATTGTATTAGTGTTCCTAATGGATTGGTTATCGATGCAACCAATCAAGACGCACCTCAATTGTTGAATGCTGAAAATGGAAAAGTGAAAATGATGCTAAGCACTAATACGCGCTTATTAGTTGCGGATAAGAATTTAGCTTTTAAAGGATCTTTCGTTGAAAAAATTGAAAATCAAAATCTGCATGCACTAAGCAATATTGACTATTTAATTGTAGCGCCAAACCGCTTTTTGAACGAAGCTGAAAGATTGGCTGTATTGCATCGGTCAGAAGGTTTGAAAGTAGAAGTCGTAGAGGCGTCAAAAATTTACAATGAGTTTAGTGCAGGAGCAGTTGATATAGGGGGTATAAGAAATTTTGTTAAGCATTTATATGCTAGTCCAGCTTCGGCTAGTAATCCTTTGAAATATCTGTTGTTGTTTGGCGATGCATCGTATAATAACAACTTTGAAGAAAGAGATTTGTACCTCCCGAGTTATCAGAGCTTGAATTCTGAAGGATTGACTTCAAGTTATGTGACCGATGATTTTTTTGGATTTTTAAATTCTGACGGACGTTCTATCTCAACAAGTCAAATTTCAATTGGAATTGGAAGATTTCCAGTTTCAACACAAGATGAAGCTAAAGCAGTGGTTGATAAAGTTTATCGATACGTACAATCTCAAAACGACAATACTTATGGCGCATGGAGAAACAGAGTGTCTTTTGTTTCGGACGATCAAAATGGGTCAGGTGTTGAGAATTGGTTGCATATGAATCAGGCCAATAGATTGGCAGACGAACTAGAAGAGAAATTCAATGGTTTTGTGTCGAATAAAATTTTGCTCGATTCTTACAAACAAATATCTACTCCTGGTGGAGAGCGCTACCCAGAAGCAAATAATGCCATTAGAGATGCTGTACAGAATGGTTCTCTAATTGTAAATTATACTGGCCATGGTGGTGAATTAGGGTGGGCTCATGAAAGAATATTGGATGTGCCGACTATCAATTCGTGGACCAATAAAGATAGACTATCACTTTTTGTAACTGCAACGTGTGAATTCAGCCGTTTTGATGATCCGGATAGAATTTCGGCTGGTGAATATGCTTTGCTTAATCCTAACGGAGGAGCGATTGGCTTATTTACTACTACCCGATTAGTGTATTCGTTTGCAAATGAAAAAATCAACGAGATATTTTATAAATACGCGCTTCCTTCAGATGCATACCCTGACTTAAGAGTGGGGGACATCATGCGATTAACAAAAAGAGATATTGCTTCATCAACTGTAGCGTCTATCAATCATCTGAATTTCACCTTATTGGGCGACCCTGCTGTTCGTTTGCATTACCCAAAATACAAAGTTTTTACATCAGCCATAAACGGTATGGAAGTAACTCAAGGCGTTGATACACTCAAAGCTCTAGGGAAAACATCTATTGAAGGGTTTATAGGAAATGCCGATGGGACTGTAAAAACGGATTTTAATGGTGAAGTTGAAATAACCATCAACGATAAGAAATCGCAATTGCAGACTTTAAAAAATGAAGGGTCTCAAGCTTTTCCTTACCAAAGTTGGGACAAAGTAATTTATAAAGGCAGCGCAGAAGTTATCGATGGTAAATTCAAAATGGAGTTTATAGTTCCGAGAGATTTGATTTTCACATATGGTAAGGGGCGAATATCATACTATGCAAAAGGAAACAATACAGATGCAAATGGCGTTTTCGATGAGTTTACCGTTGGTGGACAATCGGATGATGCTATAGCAGACGATGAAGGTCCCGCGATTGAATTGTATATGAATTCTACTCAGTTTAATGTGGGCGATAACATTGGTAGCGACGGGCTATTGTTAGCTTATCTAAGCGACAGTTCAGGAATTAATACTACAGGAAATGGAGTAGGGCATGACATCATAGCTTATGTAGATGGAAACACTCAAAATGCGGTTGTGCTCAATGATTATTTTCAATCAGATTTAAACAGTTATCAAAGCGGGTTGGTCAAATTTCCGATGGAAGATATTGAAGATGGTGAGCATACGCTTACTGTTAGAGCGTGGGACATCAACAACAATCCATCAGAAAATTCTACTCGATTTGTTGTAACGTCTAGTTCTGGCCTACAATTGAGTGACTTAATGAATTATCCAAATCCGGTTCAAAACTCAACAACCTTTGCTTTCAAATCGAATGCAGATGACGGAATACTTACTGCAACGGTTAAGATTTACGACAGTTTTGGGCGTTTAATAGACAGTATTTCCAAGGAATTTGAAAACGGTTCGTTTGAGAATGAAGGCCTAAAATGGAATATTAATCAGTCCGGACAAAATATATCAAGCGGAACCTTCGTTTATGCCCTCGAAATAAAAAATCAGGCTGGAGAAACTTCTGTATTAACAAACACGATGATTGTCATTCGTTAAAAAATGCGTTCTATCTTTGCCGACCTTTTCTTGAAATAAGTAAATGACTAAACACCTTATATCATCGCTCGTTTTTTTGGGAACAACATTTTTTGCATCTGCACAAAATGGAAATCAAAACGATAGAGCCAACGATGTTCAGCTAAACGCTATTACTACAGCTGTACCTTTTTTAAACATTGCTCCAGACAGTAGAAGTTCTGCTATGGGTGATGCTGGGGTAGCTACTAGTCCTGATGTAAATAGCATCCATTGGAATCCAGCTAAATTGGCTTTTGTAACCGAAGATGTAGAATTCGGATTGTCGTATTCTCCTTGGTTGAGAAGTTTGGTGCCCGATATGAATATTGCGTATTTATCAGCATACAAGCGCATCAACAAGATTTCTACTATCGGTGGATCTTTGCGCTATTTCTCTTTGGGTAAAATTTCTTTTACCGACGATAATGGCGATCCAATAAGAGACTTTACTCCAGTAGAATTTGCTATCGATGGTGCGTATGCATTGAAGTTGAGCGAAAGATTGTCATCAGGCGTTTCTTTGCGTTATGTAAGAAGTAACCTAACAGGTGGTTCAATTATTCCTGGTGCTGAAACCAAGCCAGGTCAATCTGTAGCCTTTGATGTTTCTGCATTTTATAGAAGCAAGAAATTTCAGGTAGCCGACAAGCCTGCGACGTTGAATGCTGGTATCAATATTTCTAATGTTGGTAACAAAATGGCATATACAAATGCTAGTTCAACAGATGAGGATTTTATACCTACTAACTTAAAGTTAGGGACAGCACTTAATGTAGATGTGGATGAATACAATGCTGTTACGTTTACGGTTGATTTCAATAAATTATTAGTGCCAACTCCCAATGGGGATTTAGATAGCGGAAATGTATCGCCAGTTGAAGCTATTTTTGGATCTTTCAACGATGCTCCAGGTGGTAGCAAAGAAGAACTTCGCGAAATTAATATTGGTGGTGGTATCGAATACCGTTATACTGATCAATTGGCTTTCCGTGCTGGTTATTTCAACGAACACGAAACAAAAGGAAATAGAAAATTCATCACTTTTGGTGCCGGATTTCACTACAGTGCATTCCAATTCGATTTGAGCTATTTGTTGTCTGTAAGACAAAACAACCCGTTGGCCAATACGCTCAGATTTTCTTTGACTTTTGCATTTGACAACAGTGCAGCAGACTCTTCTGAAAAACTCTAATATGTCAATTAGAATAGGATACGGTTTTGATGTACATCAATTGGCTGAAGGATACGACTTTTGGCTTGGCGGTATTAAATTAGAACACATTACAGGTTCTGTTGGTCATTCCGATGCCGATGTTTTGCTTCACGCAATATGCGATGCATTACTCGGTGCATTGGCTTTAAAAGATATCGGATATCATTTTCCTGATACTGATCCTAAGTTCAAAGGCATCGATTCTAAGATCCTTTTAAAGCATACGTACGACCTTATACTAAAAGAAGGGTACGAATTAGGAAATTTAGACAGCACTATTTGCTTGCAAGAACCTAAAATAAAACCCCATATAGATACAATGAGAAATTGCATTGCTGATGTGATGCAAGTGTCTGTAAGTCAGGTTTCTGTTAAAGCTACGACTACCGAGAAAATGGGCTTCGAAGGCCGAGGTGAAGGCGTTTCTGCGCATGCTACGGTACTCCTTTTAAAACAGACTAAATAGAACTAAGTTCAAGGTTCCTTTTTTTTGTAATCCAATTGTATAACTTTGAATTCGCAAAAAGTTCGCTATGGCGGTAAGACGACGAGAAAAACTAGAGCCTAAAGACTACGTTGAGTGGTACAAGGACATGCTATTGATGCGCAAATTCGAAGAGAAATGTGGTCAATTGTATATACAGCAAAAATTTGGCGGTTTCTGCCATTTATACATTGGGCAAGAAGCTATTTTGGCCGGTATGGCCGCGGCTATCGACCCTACAGATAGAATGATTACAGCGTATCGTGATCATGCACATCCATTGATTATCGGTACGGATCCTAAAAAGGTGATGGCAGAATTGTACGGTAAGAATACCGGAACAAGTAAAGGTAAAGGTGGATCTATGCACATGTTCGATAAAGAACGCAACCTATTTGGTGGTCACGGAATCGTGGGTGGTCAAATTGGTTTAGGTGCTGGTATCGCATTTGCTGATAGATACAATAACGAAAAACGTGCTACCATATGTTTTATGGGTGATGGTGCTGCTCGTCAGGGTATTTTACATGAAACATTCAACATGGCTATGGTTTGGAAACTTCCAGTGGTATTTATCATTGAGAACAACCAATATGCTATGGGTACATCGGTAGAACGTACTACCAACGTACACGATATGTCTAAAATGGGAGCGAGTTACGAAATGCCTTCTGAAAGTGTGGATGGAATGAGTCCTGAAGCCGTTCATAAAGCTATTTTGAAAGCTGCCGATAGAGCCAAAGCTGGCGAAGGTCCAACACTATTGGATATCCGTACGTATCGTTTCAAAGGACACTCTATGTCCGATCCTCAAAAGTACAGAACCAAAGAAGAAGTTGAGCAGTACAAAAGTCAAGACCCTATTCAAACTACTTTGACTAAAATCAAAGAGAACAAATGGGCGACTGAAGATGAGATAAAAGACATTCAAAAAGCAGTAGCTAAAATCGTAGAGGAGTCTGTGAAGTTTGCAGAAGAATCGCCATTACCAGATGCTAGCGAACTATACGAAGACGTTTACATTCAAGAAGATTATCCTTTCATAACGGATTAAATATATTATTAGATGGCTGAAATAGTTAGAATGCCTAAGCTAAGCGATACCATGACGGAAGGTCAGGTAGCTGAGTGGCACAAAAAAGTTGGAGATGTTGTTGAAGCGGGTGAATTGCTTGCTGAAATTGAAACTGACAAGGCAACTATGGAGTTTGAATCGTTTCAGGACGGTGTGTTACTTCACATAGGTGTGAACAAAGGCGAAACAGCGGTTGTCGATTCTATATTGGCAATTCTGGGTGAAAAAGGCGAAGATGTTAGCGAGCTTATTGCAAATGACTCTGTTCCTGCTGCAGCTCCAGTTAAAGAAGAGGCTCCAGCACCTTCTGCACCTGCAGCAAAAGCTGAAACCCCAGTAGCTGTAAATGAAACAGTAAAAACTACGAATACTTCTGGAAGAGTGTTTGCCTCTCCTTTGGCTAAAAAATTAGCGGAAGAAAAAGGGGTTGATTTAGCATCCATTCCTGGTACTGGCGGAAACGGTCGTATCGTGAAGAAAGATGTGGAAGGTTTTACACCATCAGCATCTTCTGCCAATTTGGGCGTTAGCGAATCTTATAGAGATGAGAATATTTCTCAAATGCGTAAGACCATTGCTCGTCGTTTGTCTGAAAGTAAATTTTCTGCGCCACACTTCTACTTAAATATTGATGTAGATATGGACAATGCCTTTGCAACTCGCGAAAGCATGAAGAAAAAAATGGATGCCAAGTTCTCTTTCAACGATTTAGTTGTTAAAGCATCTGCGGCAGCATTGAAAAAACATCCAGAAATCAACGTTTCTTGGTTGGGCGATAAAATTCGTTACTACGATTACGTAAATATAGGAGTTGCTATTGCCATTCCAGAAGGATTGGTTGTACCTGTTGTAAAGCATGCCGATAAAAAAGGTTTGACAGAAATTGGTGCGGAAGTGCGTGAATTTGCCGCTAAAGCAAAAGATAAAAAGATTCAACCTTCTGATATGGAAGGGAATACCTTTACTATTTCAAACTTAGGTATGTTTGGTATCGATAGTTTTACGGCTATAGTAAATCCACCAGACGCTTGCATATTAGCAGTAGGGGCTATCCGTGATGAAGTAGTTGTTAAAGACGGCAACATTCAGCCTGGAAAACGCATGAAGATTACCCTTTCTTGCGATCACCGTGTGGTTGATGGAGCTAAAGGTTCTGCCTTCTTACAAACGCTTAAAAATCATTTAGAAGAACCAATGTCTATACTGCTTTAATGTAGAAGATAAAAGTTATATTAAGCCTGCCCATTACGGGTGGGCTTTTTTGTTTTACCCTTAATTATTGTGCCGCAACTTACCCTACATACCGAGCTTCAATTTTTAAAAGGCGTTGGCCCTGAAAGAGCCATTCTCTTCAAAGAGGCGTATGGAATTTCTACGGTTGAGCAGCTTTTACTTTTAGCGCCCAATCGGTACGAAGACCGGTCGCAGACATTGAATCTTTCTGGTCATGTTGATGGAACTACAGGAACAGTTGTGGGCGAATTGGGACCGATAGAAACAATTGGAGCTGGCCGTAAAAAGCGTTTGCAATCCATTCTTATTTGCGATGGCGTAAAGCTCAAATTATTGTGGTTTAGAGGTCTGAGTTATGCTACCAAAAGTTTAAAACCTGGAGCAACATATTCGGCTTATGGAAAAGTAACGGGTAGCATGGGCAACTACAGCATAGTGCATCCAGAATTGAAATTGCACAATCCGGCATTGGCTGCTCAAACGGGCATTATACCCATTTACCCAAGTACCGAAAAGGCACTAAAAAAAGGACTCAACAGCAAAGCCATTCATAAAATCATAAAAGCAAACATTGGCGATATGGAGCATTTCCCAAAACTGTTTCCTGACTTTGTTTACCAAGCCTATACCATACCGAGTACCAAAGAGGTGTTTTACAATCTGCATTGCCCAAATAATTTGGAAGATGCAGGCAAGTTGATATGGTGTCTTAAACTGGATGAATTGTTTCATCATCAATTGCTCCAAAACCACAAGCGCATGGTGGTTCAGAAAATGCATTCTGGGCACGTATTCAATACCGTTGGCGATGGATTCAATACATTTTTCAAAGAAGTATTGCCCTTTGAACTTACTGGAGCTCAAAAAAGGGTGGTAAAGGAAATTCGGTTGGATACCAAAAGTGGAAAACAGATGAATCGGCTGTTGCAAGGCGATGTGGGAAGTGGCAAAACCATGGTGGCGTTTTTATCAGCCCTGTTGGCTATTGATAACGGTTATCAGGCGTGCATCATGGCGCCAACCGAAATATTAGCACAGCAGCATTATGCCGATTTTAAAGCGTATTCTGAAAAAATAGGGCTACGAGCCGACATCCTAACCGGATCGGTAAAGGGAGCTAAAAGAAAAGCTCTTTTGGCCGATTTGGCCGCTGGCGAGATTCATATTTTGGTCGGAACCCATGCTCTAATTGAGCCACCGGTGGTGTTTAAAAATTTAGGCTTGGTTTTGGTAGACGAACAGCACCGATTTGGTGTAGCTCAAAGAGCAAAGCTTACCGAGAAAAATACACCTCCGCCCCATGTGCTGGTTATGACGGCTACTCCTATACCTAGAACGCTTACCATGAGTCATTATGGCGATTTGGATTTATCGGTAATTGATGAATTGCCACCAGGTCGTAAGCCAATAAAGACCTTGCATCGAACGGATTCCGATAGATTGAGCATCTTTTCTTTTATTGAATCGGAAATAAAATTAGGAAGACAGATTTACATCGTGTACCCTTTGATTGAAGAATCAGAATCCATGAATTACAAAGATCTTATGGATGGTTACGAAAGCATAGTAAGGCGTTTTCCTATGCCAAAATACCAAACATCTATAGTGCATGGGCGATTGGATAACGCCACCAAGTCTTTTGAAATGCAGCGTTTTGTAAAAGGCGAAACCAATATTATGGTAGCCACTACGGTTATAGAAGTGGGAGTTAATGTGCCGAATGCCAGTGTGATGGTGATAGAAAGTGCTGAAAAATTTGGATTGTCACAACTGCATCAATTAAGAGGACGTATTGGTAGAGGGGCCGAACAAAGTTATTGTGTGCTCATGACCAAAGATAAATTGGGCGACGATGCGAAAGAGAGAATCAGTACCATGGTAGAAAGCAACGATGGATTTCGGATTGCAGAAGTGGATTTGAAATTGCGTGGCCCTGGAAATGTAATGGGAACTCAGCAAAGTGGTACAAGCACTTTCAGATTTGCTAATATTGCCGAAGACTTTGATTTGCTGAAATTAGCGCATCAAATGGCGAGAAAATTATTGAGCATAGATCCGGAATTGACGCTGGAAGAAAATAAAGCAATTAAAAACAGATTAAAAAAAGCACTAGATCGTGCCAGTAAATGGGTAAATATTGGATAAAACATACTGCCGTATTGGTACTGCTTATAATTGCATTTGTTGGTCATGCTCAAAGCTCAGCCATAAGTGGCAATGGGAAACAACTCATTCATTTAGAGCAAACCAGTAAAGACAAAGTTTCAGGGCAATACAAATTCACGTCATCTTTGTATGGTAGAGCTCAAAAAACGTTACTCAAGCGCTTTGAAATATCGTCCAACACATCATCGTATCCAGAGGAAATTCTACTCAACCACAATGGGAAGATGGTATACCTTGCTTGGAAAAACGACTACCGTGTATACAATGCTCTAACAGGGGTTCTTTTGTTTCGATTCAAAACGCCTGTTAAAGTTGCGATGAGTCACAACGATAATTTTTTTGTGGTTAGTACTGAGTTGTGGATTAAAGCTTACGACGCCTATACTGGAGAAGAATTGCACAATTACCAAACAGCTCCTATCAATTATGTGCGTAAAATGCAACTCACAGAAAACGATGAGCATTTATTTGCAGTAACCGACCGAAAACAGATTTTGGTATGGGAGATTGATAGAGAAAAGCCTCGAAAAAAATACTACTCAGATGATGTTAGTATCAGCAACAATACGTTTACACTAAAGCGAGTTTCAGGCACTTCGGTGAGTATATACCAATACTCATTGCCAGAATTTAAGCGGGTTGAAAAGCTTTCGGTAAATAAAATGTTGCGCGACTATGCTAAGGAGCAAACGGTAGAGTATAGAAAGAAACATCCTAAAGATAGCAGAGCCATTATTCGTCCTTCAGAAATCCTGAATAAATCTGTTTTTCTAAATCAAAGCGGAGACAAATTCTCCATATTCGTTGAAACTCCTGAAGAGCAAAAAGGTATAATAGTAGCCAATTTAAGCGATGGTAAAATACTGCTGGATGAAGTAGTTGGCGAATTGAAAAGTGAATTCCAGCAAGAATGGTACAACGATTCGTTGTTGATTCCGAGCAAGGATGAAGCGCCAAAAGTTTTCAATGCTAATAAAAGAGAATTTGAAAAAAGTTTGGATTATTTCATTAGAAACGGTTCGGCTAAAAGTTTCAACAATCAAAAACTACTAGTAACACCAAATTTTAAATTTTCGGTAGAGATTGATGGCGACAACTTGGTGGTTAGAAAAGAAAGAAGTGAAAAACGATTGGATCTAAATGGGTATCGATTTTTAGGTTTTTCTAGCAATTCGAAAACAGCATTTTTTGAAAACATAAGCAACGGAAAGCGCGGATATTACGATCTCGTAGGATTTGGGAAAACAGGTTCTTACATCAAGTATTTTGGCGAAAAAGAATATCCGAATTTAGAAGAATTGCTTCCAGAACCTAAACAGCCAGCGGGGTATGTAAACCAAAAAATAAATGGCTATAAGCACATTTCGAAAGCAGGTCCGAACGACACCTTGAAAATTGTGATGAAAAGCTTAGTGGCTGGAGAAGAAGCCGGAATGCAGCTTCAGGTGATGGATCAAAACGGCGTGTATTATTATGGTGCCGGAGATCCTAAGTGGAGAAAGTTTTGGTGCAACTTAATGGTAAAAGGTTCTGATGGAAAAGTCCGACAAATAGATGATTTTAAAGTAACAGAACACCGTTCTTACGACACCATTCCAAATGCTATTTCATTGGTAGTAGATTTTTCTGGTTCTATGGGTTGGCCTAGAGCCGATGCTTTGCAAGATGGCATTGAACGGTTTATTTCATCCAAAAAAGAAGTCGATAAAATAAGCTTGTTCAAGTACGATCATCATATAGTTAAAGAGTGTGACCCAACAACCAATGAAAACAAGTTGATTAGAAGGTTATTTCGCTCTGATTTCTCTGAATTCGGAGGAAGTACAGCATTGCTAGACGCGATAGATGCCGGTATTCATAGTGTTAAATCGGTTCGCAACGTATCCAAGAAAATAGTCATTGTTTTTACCGACGGTATCGAGAATTCATCGCTTGCTACTAGAAACGAAGTAATAGGAAGAGCCCTTAAATATGGGGTGAGTATTTATACCGTTGCTTTCGGCGATTTGGTAGATAGAAATTTTTTGAAATCGGTAGCCTACAATACGCGCGGTGGATTTTATCAATCGTTTAATGTATCCGATTTTGAGTGGCTGTTTAAAGACATCTATACCAAGGCCGAAAACTACTACAGTGTGAAGTACGACACCTTTGATAAAGGAAGTCAGGTTCAGGTTATCAAAATTTGCAAAGACAATCTAACAACGTCAGATTCATTGGCAATAGAATTTAAAAACGATCCTAAGGATGTGGAGATGCTTTTAGAAAACGATAATCTGTATGTAGATAACCCTGTGAAATACGAAGGGAAAGATTACAGCAGCAATGAATTTTATCATTACAACCGAGAAGCGAGTAATATGGCCTTTATTGATCCAAAAGGCGTTGAGGTTTTTGAAATAGACGACGATAGAATTTCTAAAATAGAGGACGATTTTGAGAAAGTAGATTTGCCTACGTTCAATTTCAAATACGATAAAACCAACACCGTACAAGATACCGAAGCTCGTATACAACAGCTGATAGATTTTACAAAAAAATACCCCGACGTAAGCCTAATGATTTCTGGGCATACAGACAATATGGGAACCATAGCTTATAACGATAAATTGTCGTTGAATAGAGCCATAATGGTGAAAGACATGCTCATTGGGCGTGGTGTAAACGGAGATAAATTGTTTACCGAAGGTATAGGAGAATTATCGCCTATAGCAACCAATGCTACGGCAGAAGGAAGAGCGAAAAATAGACGAGTAGAATTCAGAATTTTAAGTGAGAAAGAACTTCGAAAATAAACTCTGCTGGATAGTAGGTGCTTCCGACGGAATTGGTAAAGCCATTGCTTTAGAATTATCGCAGTTGGGAGCTAATATCATTTTGTCTTCCCGAAACAAAGAGAAACTTCAAGACGTAAAAGATAAAGTCTCCTTTGGTCAGGTGTTTATTGTGCCCTTAGATTTGGCCGATGCCAAAAGCGTTGAGCAAGCATCTGTAGAAGTATTGAAATTGGGAACGCCCGACTTTGTATTTCTAATTGGAGGAATATCTCAGCGCGATAATTTTTTGGAAACCGATTTATCGACGGGCAGAAAAATAATGGAAACCAATTTTTGGGGCCATGTAAAAGTGGTCGAACAAGTTTTACCAAGCATGTTGGAATTGGCTACATCTCATATTGTAGAAATAAGCTCTATAACTGGCAAGTTTGGTTACCACCGTAGAAGTTTTTATGCCGCAAGCAAACATGCCGTCAAAGGTTTTTTCGAATCATTGGCATTAGAATACCATAAACATGGCTTGCGAGTGTGTGTGGCTTATCCAGGCAAAATTAAGACAGATATATCGCTTAGAGCATTAAAAGGCAATGGCGATGCCTCAAATCAAAAAGAAGAAGCACACGAAGACGGAATGCCCGTAGAAAAATGTGCGCAAATAATATTAAACGATGTAGCTAAGCAGAAAAGGGAGTCGCACCCTGGAGGAAAAGAAATGCTTAGTTTACATTTGAACCGATTTTTACCAAAACTCTTGTTCAAGATATTGCTCAAGAAAAATCAGCTGTAATGAAAAGAATAATGATTACCGGAGCTGCAGGCTTCATAGGCTCGCATGTTGCACGTTTGTTTGTACAAAATTATCCAGAATATACCATTGTAAATGCCGATGCACTTACGTATGCGGGTAATTTGAACAATGTAAAAGATCTTGAATCAGCTGATAATTACCACTTCGAACATCTTGACATTTGCAATCTTGAAGGCATCAAAGACGTTTTGGTTAAACACAAAATCACCGATATCATACATTTAGCTGCTGAATCGCATGTTGATAGAAGCATTTCAGATCCTTTGGCCTTTGTAAAAACCAACGTTATAGGTACAGCCAATTTGCTTATTGCAGCCAAAGAATTATGGGGCGAAGAAGAAGGCCATACTTTTTACCACGTTTCTACCGACGAGGTTTATGGAAGTCTGGGAGAAACTGGTTTGTTCACCGAAACCACTCCGTATGATCCGCGCTCTCCGTACAGTGCTAGTAAAGCATCTTCCGATCATTTTGTGCGTGCATTTGGTCATACCTATGGCATGAATGTGGTATTAAGCAACTGCTCAAACAACTACGGTTCATACCAATTTCCTGAGAAGCTGTTGCCGTTGATGATCAACAATATAGTGAACAACAAACCTTTGCCTGTTTATGGTAAAGGCGATAATATTCGCGATTGGCTTTGGGTTAACGATCACGCTCGCGCTATCGATGTGGTTTTTCATAAAGGACAAAACCTAGAAACTTACAACATTGGTGGCATCAACGAATGGACCAACTTGGATTTGATTCACTTGTTGTGCGATACCATGGACGAGAAATTGGGCAGAGAAAAAGGCAGTAGCCGTAAGCTCATTACTTTCGTGAAAGATAGAGCAGGTCACGATCAACGTTATGCCATCGACGCCAGTAAAATTGAAAAAGAATTGGGGTGGAAACCATCTGTAACCTTCGAAGAAGGGCTTTCTATAACCATCGATTGGTATTTAGAAAACAGCGAATGGATTAATAATATAGTTTCTGGTGATTACCAAAAATATTACGAAAATCAGTACGATAAAAGATAAGGCATTAGTAGGATAGCGGCTACTATAAGGCCAATAATAGTAGAAAATAATACCGATCCGGCGGCCAAATCTTTGCAGTTTTTTATCAACTCATCGTATTGCTTATCAACTTTGTCGGCTAGGTGTTCTATGGCTGTATTGACCATTTCTAATCCCAAAGGAATAGACGATGCAAGGAAGAAAATAGCTTTTTCAGCTGCAGTAGTTGGGAAGTAAAAAAACATGATTCCTAGAGGAATTACTCCAAGCAGAATCAATCCGAAATGATTTTCAGTACGCATTAGGTAAATTCCGTTTGCTGCTGCCATTAGGCTTTTCCACTTTCTTTTTATCATATCCATGGCGAAAATAAAGAAGTTTTTGGCTATTACCTTATTATTAATTTTTTGTGTAGAAAAGATGAAGTGTAGCGGGTTGGAGCTTAGATAGTCAAAATTGATACTGAGTAAACATTTTTTATGCTCGCTTGGCTACCTTTGTTGCAGTTAATACAACTCAAATTTTAAAAACAATAATATGTCAGCAGTAGGAAAAAAATTCCCAAATCTAGCCGTAAACGCAATTGATTCAATGGGCGATACATTCAAAATCAATGTTTTGGATGAAGCAGTAAAAAACAAGCAAAAGGTATTGTTATTCTGGTACCCAAAAGATTTCACATTCGTTTGTCCTACAGAATTGCACGCTTTTCAAGCTGCTTTGGGCGAGTTCGAAAAAAGAAACACTAAAGTTATCGCTGCTTCAGTAGATTCTGCAGAGGTTCACTTCGCGTGGTTGAACACAGCGAAAGACAACGGTGGAATTGAAGGTGTTACTTACCCAATCATTGCCGATACCAACCGCAATTTAGCTAACGCTTTAGAAATTACAGACATCGTAAACGAAGAGTACGACGAAGAAACAGGTTCTGTAGTAGCAGACGGTGAAGGTATAACTTTCCGTGCAACTTACTTATTGGACGAAACAGGATTTGTTTTTCACGAAAGTGTAAACTTCTTCCCTGTTGGACGTAACGTAAACGAATACCTAAGATTGGTAGATGCTTACACACACGTACAAGAAAAAGGTGAAGTATGTCCTGCAAACTGGGAAGAAGGTAAAGACGCAATGAAAGCGGATTCTAAAGGTGTTGCTGAATACTTAGCAAGCCACTAAAACAAATAATATGGTACAAGAATTAGATCAAGATAATTTGCAAGCCATTGTGGCTGAGCAAAACATAGTATTGGTGCAGTTTTCAGCCGGATGGTGTGGCAATTGCCGTATCATGAAGCCGAAGTTCAAACGCTTTGCAACAGAAGCCGACCATGCGAAATTTGTAATAGTCGATGCTGAAAAATTTCCTGAATCTAGAAAATTGGCCAATGTAGACAACTTGCCAACTTTTGCGGCCTTCAAAGATGGAGTGTTGCTTAAGCAAGTTCAAACCAACAAAGCAGAAGTGCTTAAAGAATTTATAGATGAAGTTACCGCTAATTAAACACCTTACACAGTTCATTCAAGACAACGATGAGGACTATGTTCAAGAAACCATAGATGTACTTGAGCACATTACCGAATTGCCTTCTTTGAAAGACGAAGAGCTGGACGTTATAGGAGAATTGATTTCTAACCTGTACGGCGCCATGGAAGTGAATGCAACCATGAAAGAAGGAACATCGCAAAAAGATGCTCTGAATGGGTTTATGAAACGCGTAATGGGATCTATAGACAAGTAAAGTAGTCTGCGTAAATATTGAAAAGCCCTTGGTACAATGTGTATCAGGGGCTTTTTTTATGTTTCAAATGTTAGCAATGTTTTTTTGCCCAATCCCAATCCCAAGAGTACTCATTCCCGTAAAAACTGGAATCTATAAAAGGAAACAGGTAACTGGGAGAGATACCCGTATTCACGGGTATGAATGGTTAGAGGGAATTACTCTATTATAATTAATCGAAGTTTGATTCATTCCCGTGGAAACGGGAATCTGTAAAAGGGAACAGGTAACTGGGAGAGATACCCGTATTCACGGGTATGAATGGTTAGAGGGAATTACTCTATTATAATTAATCGAAGTTTGATTCATTCCCGTGGAAACGGGAATCTGTAAAAGGAAACATGTAACTGGGAGGGATACCCGTATTCACGGGTATGAAGGGTTAGAGGGAATCTGTACAAGAAAGCGAGCGGAATTATATCGTTTTTGAGTTGGTGGGATTCCCGTTTTCACGGGAATGGAATGCCGGTTATGTGAATGAAACAGTGGTTAAGGTGTGAACAAAAATTGGGTAATGAAATGGCTGTAATAGGAGTTAGAGAAGATGATGAAACAATAAAGAAACTCCTACTTATAATCAAATGCAGTACATTTATTTTTGTGTATAAGGCAACGAATTGATATTCTTGTCGATTATACTCTTGAAAGCGCGTTATGAAAACAATTAAAATATTCAGTTCTATTCTTGCCATCGTATTGTTGGCTACATCGGTATCGGCACAAGAATTTGTTGTGCCTCAAAAGTATAGCTTAGAAAAAACGGCTGACTACGCCCCGTACGAAAACGATGTAATTGCCTGCGCTACTTGGCTAGAAACAGCGCCAGTAAAAGGTGAGAAAAAGAAACTGAAGGCTGCCAATAAATTTCTGATGCAATGGCTAACGGGTAGCCCTTCGGTTACGATTGAAATCAATGAGAAAATTGTGAACTTTAGCGAAGTCAACCCCGAACTTATAACTGTTTTTATGGCTGGTTGGGCCAAATATGCGCTTGAAAATAAAGTATCTTACAACGAAGTATTGGCCAATATTGCGGGAATAAAGAGTGTTGTAAAATCCTACAATACCAATCTCAATAAAGGAATGAAACAAGATGAGGCTATCGAAAAATACAAGGAATTGATTGAACACAAACAAATTACCAAATGGGTAAATCACATGTTGTATAATTAATTGCTAGTCTAGCAACTGAACTTCTAATTTATCGTTGTGGTCGTTGCGTGTTACAATTCTCATTTCGCCATACACCATCATCTCAAAAATGGTGGTTTCACCTTGTTTGTAAGCTTTTGTCACTTCTCCACCCAAACCTTCAAGGTCGTTGATGGTTTCTGGAATAACTTTCAATAATTCTTTTCTATTGGTAACGGTGTAAGTGTTTATTTTGCCATTGTCCACATCCAAGGTGGTTACCAATCGGTTACTGTAGATAGAATATTCAACGCCATAAACGAAGGCTCCAAATCGGAAACAAGAACAATCGGTAGCGATGCTGTCGTTCAAAATGGAATTCATTTCTTGAGGTACCCCAGTACAAGGAATTACCACTTTAGAGAAAGTTTGTGACAACAGAAAATTCGTGGTGAAAATACAAATAAGGAAGGCTAATACTTGTTTGGTTTTAAGGAAGATCATGTATATGAAATCGATGAATTAGCCTTTTGCTTGCTGTGCTAAGATATAAATCAATTTTCAGATAAAGCTTGTTCCCATTGCCATGCGTGTAGCAATGAATCTTCTAGACTGTATTGAGGTTTCCATCCCAATTCGGATTTTATTTTACTTGGATCGGCATATACTTTTTCTACGTCACCACTTCGGCGTCCAACAATAGCGTAATCAAGTTTTACGTTGCTTACTGCTTCAAATGCTTTTATAACCTCTAGTACCGACGAACCATTTCCGGTACCAACATTGTAAACTTCCAATGCTTTGTTTGCGTTGTTTTCTAAGGCCAAAATGTGTGCAGAAGCCAAATCCATCACGTGGATGTAATCCCTAATGCACGAACCGTCTTTGGTGTCGTAATCATCTCCATACACTTGTAAAGCGCCTCGTTTGCCTATGGCAGATTGTGTTATGAAGGGCACTAAATTGTTGGGTGTTCCTATTGGCCATTCACCAATTGTTGCGCTCGGATGGGCTCCTATCGGGTTGAAATAGCGTAGAAGTGTAAAAGCAATGTCATTTTCGGTAGCTGTAAAATCACTTATGATGCGCTCGCATACTTGCTTGGTATAACCGTAAGGCGATTCGGCTATTTTAATCGGAGCAGTTTCGTCTACAGGAAGCGTATCGGGCTGACCGTACACTGTACAACTCGAGCTAAAAACAAATTTTTCGAAGCCTAAGTTTTTACTTTCTTCCAATAAAGAAACCAAAGTGCCTATGTTGTTTCGGTAGTATTTAAGGGGGTTTTCAACACTTTCTCCTACAGCTTTATTGGCAGCAAAATGAATGCAACCCCAAATAGGGCCTTCTTTTTCGGCAATGCTTCTCAACACATCTTTGTTGTTGCAATCGCCATTGTAAAACCGCAGTTTCCCACCACAGATGGCTTCTAAATTGCCCAGTGTTTTGATGTAAGAATTATCCAAATTGTCAACGATGATGGGCGTATAACCTTTGGAATGCAAATCGGTAACAGTATGTGAACCAATAAAACCCAAACCACCGGTTACAAGAACTTTTTTACTTTGTTTTGTTGAAGGCATAAGACAAAAGAATGGAAAATAAGTTATATAAGTGTTTTAGAGTGTACGAAGAAGACGGTATTTTTAAGTCGAAAATTGAATTGCAGCCGTTGGCACAACTTCATGCACCAGATAATGTGTTGGTAAAAGTGAGTTATTCTTCACTGAATTACAAGGATGCATTAAGTACCAGTGGCCATAAAGGCATTACCAGAAAATTCCCTCACACACCAGGTATAGACGCTGTTGGTGAAGTAACTGAAATTGGGAAAAGCAATTTTTCTAAAGGCCAAAAAGTACTCGTTACCAGTTACGATTTGGGCATGAATACACCTGGAGGATTTTCTGAATTCATTTCTATACCTGCCGCTTGGGTAGTGCCTTTGCCAGACGGTATGTCTGAACTGCAAAGCATGATATTGGGTACCGCTGGTTTTACAGCTGCCTTGGCTTTGTACAAGATGGAACAATGTGGTCAAAACCCAGAAATGGGAAAAATATTGGTAACAGGAGCAACGGGTGCGGTAGGTTCATTGTCGTTGGCCTTGCTTAAAAAGTGTGGGTATGAATCCATAGCGTCTTCGGGTAAAACCGATAAACACGATTACTTAAAATCGTTGGGAGCAAATGAAATAATAGACCGTGCAGCTGTAAACGACGACAGTAAGAAACCTTTTTTAAGCGTTCGCTGGGCTGGTGCTATAGACACTATTGGAGGAAATACTTTAGAAACTATTTTAAAATCGACAGGGCATAATGCCAATGTTGCTGTATGTGGTTTGGTAGCATCGCCTAATTTTAATACCACGGTGTACCCATTCATCATCAAAGGCAATAATTTATTGGGAGTGGAATCGGCTGAATGTGATTATGAATTGAGAGTGAAACTTTGGGGCAAGTTAGCGAACGAATGGAGCATTGATTTTCCGTCGAATGCCGTTGATATCTGTTCTTTGGACGATTTGTCAGACCGCATTCAAAAGATGCTACAGTCTAAGCTGTTTGGGCGTGTTGTTGTAAAAATTTAATTTTTTTTCGTCGAAGATGCAACCATCTTAAAAACCTTCCGTCTTGGCTTACAGAGTATCCTAAAAGAATACAAAATAATTTTCCCCAACCAAAAGTTTAAAGCCCATTTTCAGGGCTTTTTCTTTTTCTAGTGCTCCAAGTTCATTGTATTTCTAAATTTACGCCATCAAATAGGCGATATGCAAGAGCATTTGGATTTATTACAATCAAAAAAAGACGAAGCACAAAAAGGCGGAGGAGAGGCTAGGCTTACAGCACAGCACTCTAAAGGCAAATTAAGTGCTCGTGAAAGACTACATTTTTTATTAGACGAAGGCAGTTTTCAGGAAATGGGGCAATTGGTTACACACCGTAGCACCAACTTCGGACTGGATAAACAGAAATTTTTAGGCGATGGCGTTGTAACCGGTTATGGTACAGTTGGCGGTCGTTTGGTGTATGTGTTTTCTCAAGACTTTACGGTTTTGGGTGGTTCTTTGGCCGAAGCACATGCCGAGAAAATTTGTAAAATAATGGATCTCGCAATTGAAAATGGCGCGCCAGTTATAGGGTTGAACGATTCTGGTGGAGCACGTATTCAAGAAGGTGTGGTTTCATTGGGTGGTTATGCCGATATTTTTTACCGCAATACCATGGCCAGCGGTGTAGTGCCTCAGATTAGTGCCATCATGGGACCTTGTGCCGGTGGTGCCGTTTATTCGCCAGCACTTACCGATTTTACCGCGATGGTAGAAGGAAGCTCTTACATGTTTGTTACAGGCCCTAACGTGGTAAAAACCGTAACGCATGAAGATGTAAGTTCTGAAGATTTGGGTGGTGCATCTGCGCATTCTACCAAATCGGGTGTTACACACTTTACTTATGGAAACGATGTTTTGGCCATCAATGGTCTTAAAAAATTGTTGTCATACGTTCCGCAAAACTGCGAGGATAAAGCTCCTGATCTTCCTTACCAAATTGGCAATGAGAAAAGAACGAAGCTGAACAACATTATTCCAGAAAACCCAAATCAACCTTACGACATTCGTGAGGTTATTGACCATACCATCGATACCGATACTTTTTTCGAAGTGCATAAAGATTATGCCGAAAACATCGTTGTTGGATTTGCTCGTTTAGCCGGTAAAAGCATAGGCGTTGTTGCCAATCAGCCAGCGTATTTAGCGGGAGTGTTGGACATTAAGTCGAGCAATAAAGCTGCACGTTTTGTGCGTTTCTGCGATGCGTTCAATATTCCTTTGTTGGTGTTTGAAGATGTACCCGGATTTTTACCAGGAACCGATCAAGAGTGGAATGGTATCATAACCAACGGAGCGAAACTATTGTATGCTTTCTGCGAAGCTACCGTGCCAAGAATTACAGTTATAACGCGTAAAGCCTATGGTGGAGCATACGATGTAATGAACTCGAAGCACATAGGTTCGGACTTGAACTTTGCGTGGCCAAGTGCAGAAATTGCGGTAATGGGAGCCAAAGGCGCAGCCGAAATTATTTTTAGAAAAGAGATAGCATCCGCGGCCAATCCTGAAGAAAAACTGAAGGAAAAAGAAGCAGAGTATGCCGAGTTGTTCGCCAACCCATACAATGCAGCAGCTAGAGGTTATGTAGACGAAGTAATTTCTCCTGATACCACAAGAGAGAAACTTATTAAGGCCTTTTCTATGTTGGAAAACAAAGCCAAAAAATTACCAAAGAAAAAGCACGGCAACATTCCGTTGTAGTATTTGAGTAAGAATTATAACATCTTTAAAAGGGAATTGAAACTCAGTGTTCGGTTCCCTTTTTTTGTGGAGTAAGCTTTTATTTAAGAGTAACTCACTTGTCAGTTCGAGTGTTTCTATTTCATCGAAATGTATCGAGAACTATCTAATGAAAGAGTTGTTATCTATTACAACTCGCGAAGCTGAAGGCCTAAAAAAGTAAGCTTAGAAAAATACAGTGTAAAAGCCGTTCTCAAACATACTGTTTGAGAACTTGTTCGAGTTTATGTTTGATAGGTTTTGAGCGCTTATTTTTCAAGTGCTTTTTTCAGCCAATGCCTTTTGTTTCTTTTGGGCTAAGCCAAAAGAAAAGAGAACTACTCTTTCTCGTCATAGAATAGAAAATAATTTCGAAGAATTTGTGCAATGAGTCAGTTCGAGTGTTTCGATTTTTCATCGAAATGTATCGAGAATCGATTGGAGGATGCCTTCATCCATAAAATGACATTTTTTCACATTTTAATTCGCAGCTTATTCAGTAAATTCATCAAAATTTTAAACGATGAAAAAATACATTGCATTGGCCTTAGTGGCAGGATTTGGTTTGATGAGCATGATCTTCGCTCCTACAGGGAACGATTCTTTGGCTTTGGGTAAAACTTTGCCAAAAGAAGGAAACGAATTGTACAACCCGTCTACTAAAAAGGAAGTAAACATTGCTGATTTTAAAGGTGAGAACGGTACGTTAATCATTTTTTCTTGCAATACTTGCCCGTTTGTAATGGCTTGGGAAGACCGTTACAACGACTTGCATAGCCTTGCCGCTAACAATAAGATTGGATCTGTTTTAGTAAACAGCAACGAGGCTAAGCGCAAAGGAGACGATAGCGAGAAAGAAATGCTAGAGCACTATAGAAAACAAGGCTATACGATGCCTTATCTTATGGACAACAACCACGAGTTGGCGGATGCGCTTGGAGCTAAAACGACTCCACACGTATTTTTGTTCGATGGCGATAATAAATTGGTATACCGAGGGGCTATCGACGATAATTTTAAAGACAAAGACGCTGTTACAAAAACTTATTTGGCTGATGCTTTAAAGCAATTGGGAACAGGGGCGGAAATTGAAACGAAGTCTACACCAGCTAAAGGATGTAGCATCAAACGCATAGCGAAATAATTTATAATTCCAAAAAGGATAATTTGAAAGGGTAGGTGCAAAGCATTTACCCTTTTTTTATTCATCAATCCATCGTCAACATTTATTTTCGGATGAATGGTTGATTTCAAACGATTGTATATATTTAGGGAAATCAAATATCCCTATTTATGAAAAAACAATACCCATTTATTTTATTGTTTATCCTTTCGGTATTTGGCGCTCAAGCCCAATTGTCTGGTTTGCCCGATTTAAGTTCATTGGGCGTACCATTAGATTCTACTCAGATTATCAGCGGTATACTTACCCCTAATCCAACTGGCGAGCGGTATAAAGATCCCATATTTAGCAGCGTTATTGTCACATCGGGAATTCCGTTTGGTGTAGCTCCTGCCGTTTTCGATACATTACAAACTCCTATTCCTGCTTACCCTTTGGCTATGGATGTGTATCAGCCTTTAGGCGATGTGCTTAATCCAGAAACTCGCCCAGTCATAGTATTTGCATTTGGAGGAGCTTTTATTTATGGCGCTAGAGTATCGCCCGACATTGTTCAACTATGTACGCGTTTTGCTCAATTGGGTTATGTAACGGTATCTATCGATTACCGTCTTTCCGATGAGTTGTTGTTGAATCCTTCGCCTGTAATCGCCATGCGCGCGGTAGGTAAAGGCATGCACGATATGAAAGCTTCGATTAGATTTTTGCGCATGCAAGAAGATGTGTTGGCCAATGTATTGAACATCAATACCGATAAAATATATGTTGGAGGAGTTTCTGCTGGCGGATTTGCAGCATTGCACACGGCTTATTTAGATAGAATTGAAGAGTTGCCAGAAGAATTTATAGAGCCTTTAGAAAAAATGGGCGGCATAGAGGGAAATAGTGGTCATCCAGGGTATTCATCAGAAGTTGCTGCGTGCATTAATTTATGTGGCGCCTTAGGGAAAAAAGAATGGCTTGAACCAGGCGATGTTCCTTTGGTAAGCATGCATGGCGATAAAGACGGAACGGTACCTTACGATAGCGATACCATTCGCGTTTTAGATATCAATTATCCTGTGGATGGATCGGCTGCTATTCACCGTAGAGCGAATGACATTGGGGTGCACAACGACTTTTACACCTTTGTTGGTGCAGGACATACGCCCTTTATTTTGCCCAATTTAATTACAGAAAGTGAAAGGGCTTACATGGACACAACGTTTGAGTTTGTTCGAGATTTTATGTTTGGTGTCGTTACGGGTTCATCTGCCGTGGGAGTTGGCGAAAACGATGTGGATTTTGATTATAGTTTATCGCCAAATCCTGTCAACGAAGTGCTGCATTTAGAATTGAATTCGGGATTGGTTTCTAGCGTTCAGATTTTTGCATTGGATGGAAAAGAAATGTTCTCTTCAAGTTTCAATACGGCAATTGATATAGACGTTAGTGAATTTGCTAAAGGCAATTATGCAATCCGAGTTGAAAACGAAAATGGATATAGTACACAGCAGTTTATGGTGAAGTAAACCAAAACATATTTCAATAAAAAAAGGCACGTATTGTGCCTTTTTTTATGTCAAAAACTAAGGCAATTATTTTTCTCCAATCGACCAAATTTTCTCGAAACCTAGTTCAACTTCTTTTTGTTGGAGGGTAATCAACATGAATCGAAGGTTGTCTATTATACGGTCGCTATTGAGTATTTCGGCTAAGTAATTTGGATCGCTTTCTAACCGTTCTGTTGAGAATGGAATGCCTTCTTTGTAGGTAATATAGCCTTCGGCATAGGTGCCTTCCTTGTAGTCTTTAGTTTCGTCTACACCGCGTATTGAAAATGATATTTGTGGTAATAGAACAATTTTATCGTCACGGTTTGCTCCTATATCAAAGTTGATATTGAAACTCACTAAACCGTCCATGCCGAGATCCTTCATCAGCATATTGACTGGTGTTTCAGACGATTGGCTAGAGCTGCGGTTTTTCCAAGCTTGCGAAAACGATGTAGGCGTCATCATTTTAGTGTTTTTGTAGCTTTTGCTAATGCCTTTGGCCGTATTGTATTCTACACCATCAAAAAGTTGTGTGTAATGCGACGAGCTGGTTACTTTGTCAACATCTTCAAATTCAACAGAGAAATTCTCGTTCAACATGGTTTGCAGCTTGGTGTAAAAAATGCCCATTACATTTTCCCAATATGCATCAGGAAGTTGTGGGAATGAGTAAGTCGTAGTTCTGGTCCAAGTTCGGGTGTAGGTTGTGCCGCCAGAGTAGAAGTTGTCCGAACCTTTTACGGTTTCTTTTTTGTAGGTTTTACCGTTAAGCGTAAGCGATGCCAATCCAAATTTTGAAGCTCTAGATAAGGGTAGTCCAGTGTTAGCGTTCGGCTTGCTTATAGAGTAGGAAAGCTTGTCTTTAAAACGTCCCGAAAATTTCACTTCTGTAATAAGTCCATTCTCTTGCTTGCCTTTTACCAATATGCGTTTAGAGCAATTGGATGCCGAAATGAACTTTACACCTGCCGCATTTCCAGTTCTATATGTTGCGTCAATTTCACTTTCTTCCAATATTTTTTCGCGAGTAACGACTAAAAAAGTTAGTCCTTTATCTATTTGACCAGTATTGAGTTCGCCGCTGTACATTAAGTTGCTGAAACTTTCTTTTGGAATCACTACTTCTTTGTCGGTAGCTTTGAATTCAGCAAAATAATTAATGGCTCTTGCACCAGCTATGTTGGCCGGTATGCCTACACGCACAACGGTTCCTTCTGCTTCTAGTGTATGGCTTACTTTTAAGCGCAAGTCTTCGGTTAAATCAACTATGGGGAAAGTAGCGTCTCCATTCACTTCAATTATTTCTATGGTAGGTACAGGGAAAAGTATGAAAGTGGCTTTGTCGCCTGTTTCCGTAGTAACATTGATGGATCTGGGCCCATCTACAGGTTTTTCAAAAACGTGCATGTAACTGCCCAAACCAACATATTCTAGGGGGGTGTCTTCGTAGTTTACTTCTCCTTTAATTTTCATCATACCCATGCCTGAGTTTTTCATGAAAGTGACCGAAATCAATTGATCGCCTTCTACAACATTGTCGGGCAAATACTTAGAAGTGGATGTTTTTGTTTCTGGGCTGTAAATGCCCGTTACAAGAGAAACTACAGGAGCCGTTAAATACAAATCGTCGGTTTTACCGGTCATGGCATTTCCAGCCATGTCGCCCAATTTTTCGCGGAGTTTAAGATTTGGTTTCTTGAATTTAAATTTTTTCTTTTCCGTCTCATTCTGTGCGATGGCACCGAAGCAAATCACTAAACTTAGTATTAAAAGGCTGACTTTTTTCATGGTTGAAATTTTGGAGCAATAGGCTGTCAATCCACCAAAAATAAGAGGAGCAATGTGGAAATGAAATACGCAGAACAACGTATTTTTTCGAGGATGCAGCAGTGTTTTGTAGCGTATTTTTTTGCCGAAACAACGAGAAGTTATAAACACTTACAACTCGATAATAGCAGGGGGTTATGTTGTCGTATTGTAGTTGTAGTCTTGTTTGTGTGGTTTAGCGGGTAGAAAAAAAAGCGATGTTATACGGTTCATTACTTTCCAAAGAGTGAATGGAAATCGCCATATTTTTGCCTTAATTTCGAAGCAAATTTTACAACATGAATATTCTACTATTAGGCTCTGGTGGACGTGAGCACGCGATGGCATATAAAATGGCACAAAGCAGCATTACGGATAAACTATTTGTAGCCCCAGGAAATGCCGGTACAGCAGAAGTTGCGGTAAACGTCAATATTTCTGAAAGTGATTTTGGAGCTATTCAAGAGTTTGTTATTGCTGAAGGCATCCACATGGTAGTGGTAGGACCTGAAGTACCATTGGTTAAAGGAATTAAAGATTATTTTAAAGATACCGAAGCATTGCAACATGTTGCCGTAATAGGACCCGATGCTGAAGGTGCTCGTTTAGAAGGGAGTAAAGATTTTTCAAAACGTTTCATGAAAAAATACAACGTGCCAACAGCTCGTTACGAAACGTTCGAAAAACCACAATTAAAAGAAGCATACGCTTTTCTAGATACTTTGACAGCTCCTTACGTGCTTAAAGCCGATGGTTTGGCTGCTGGTAAAGGTGTTTTGATATTGAACAATAAAGAAGAAGCTAAGCGCGAATTGGCCGATATGTTTGGAGGTAAATTTGGTGCTGCTTCAGACAAAGTAGTTATCGAAGAATTTCTAGACGGAATAGAACTTTCTGTTTTTGTTTTAACCGACGGAGATGCGTATAAAATACTTCCATCAGCTAAAGATTACAAACGTATTGGTGAAGGCGATACTGGTCTAAATACAGGTGGAATGGGAGCTGTTAGCCCTGTTCATTTTGCCGATGCTCTATTTATGGAGAAGGTAGAAAACCAAGTTATCAACCCTACAGTTAAAGGATTGAAAGCTGAAGGTATAGACTACCAAGGATTCATTTTTATTGGACTGATGAATGTTAAAGGTGAACCATTTGTAATAGAGTACAACTGCCGTATGGGTGATCCTGAAACAGAAGTTGTATTGCCAAGATTAAAAAGTGACCTTGTAGGGTTGTTTGAACACATTGCTAACCGAACATTATCTGAAGCTGATTTAGAGGTGTCTGAGCAGTTTGCAACTACTGTAATTGCTGTTTCTGGAGGATACCCTGAAGACTATGAGAAAGGAAAAGTAATTACAGGTTTAGCCGATGCGCAAGGAAAGAAAAATATGTTATTCCATGCTGGCACGAAACTAGGCGAAGACGGAAAAATCCTTTCAAACGGTGGACGTGTATTGGCATCAACAGGAATTGGTGTCACGCTTAAAGATGCTTTGGGCGAGTCGTATGCTGCACTTGAAAAAATAAATTTCGATGGCGTATATTTCAGAAAAGATATTGGTAAAGACCTAATGGGATAATCGTATGAAACAGACATTGAAAACATTTGCAATAATTGCAACAGCAGCCACTTTGGCTTGGAGTTGTGGAAAAGATTCTTCACCCAACTTATTTTCGGTTAACAACGATATTGCCTTAGGGCAACAAACTGATAGTACCATTCAGAATACACCAAGCGAGTTTCCAATATTGCCTAGAGCTCAGTACGCTAGCGCTTATGACTTTTTGGAAGATATGCGCGATAGTATTTTGGAATCTACGGACATCATTTATAGAGATAGATTTGCATGGAAGGTAACCATCATCAACGACGATAATGTTTTGAATGCTTTTGCTACACCTGGTGGATACATTTACATCTACACAGGTTTGATGAAGTTTTTGGAGCATGAAAATGAGTTGGCTGGAGTTTTAGGCCATGAAATTGCCCATGCTGATAGAAGACATTCTACAGATCAATTAACAAGAGATAAAGGACTTTCTTTTTTGCTTCAACTTATTTTGGGTAAACAAAGTCAGAGTGAGTTAGCTTCTTTTGCGACAGGTTTGGTTGGATTGAAATTTGGTAGAAATGCCGAAGCTGAAGCGGACGAGTATTCTGTAAGATATCTTTGCCCTACATCGTATTCAGCGGATGGAGCATCTGGTTTTTTTGAAAAATTAATTGCTAATGGACAAGCCGGTGGAACACCAGAATTTTTGTCAACACACCCAGATCCTAGTAACCGTGTAGAGGATATTAAAACTCAAAAAACACAACTTTCGTGTACTGGTAACAAGCAATATTCAGAGCGTTATCAAGCTTTTTTAGCGACTTTACCTCAATAAGAATATATCCACTTATTAATTCAAAAGCCTCCAGATGGGGGCTTTTTTTATGCGTTAATTTCACGCATTGCTGTTTGAAATATGGTTCTGATTATTTAATGGATGTTTAGATACTACATAAAAAAAGCCCTTCACAACGTTGGTCATGAAGGGCTGAATGTATTGTAAAGATAAGCTAAAGCTTTACCACCAGATAGAATGAGTGATTACCCAAAATACGATGATGCAACCTAGGCTTAGTAGCAAAAGCTCTGTCCACTCTTTAAATGCAAATTTCTTTAGATATTTCACAAACAATAAGGTTCTTGTGTGAGACAAATTTACAAATTAAATAGTTTAATAGCTGTTTATTGTAGTTAGTTTTTAAGCCAAGCGTCCCTGTTCTTTTGCTCTTTATCTAAAAGAGTGTTTTTTGACTCTATAAAATTGCGAACTGGAGCAGCTGCTAATTTGGCTTTTACTTTTACGTCTTCGCTATTAAGTTGGCCTCCGTCAAATGTTCCAACGCCAATTGTAATTTTCTCTTTGTTCTTTACTTTACCCATTACTTCAAGGTAATTGTTGGCGTTAAGTGCTTCTCCATTGATGCTTGTAATGAAGTTTCCTTGAGTAATACCACATTTCTTAGCTAATTTTTCGTCTGTAATTTTAGAAACAGTTATTACACCAAAGAATGGATTTGGTTTCAATTCAGCACCTAAGTTCAATTGAACAATGTTGGTGTCGCGAGCAAAGTTTACTCCCACTTTACCAAACGATTCAGCTAGTGGCAATACTTGGTTTCCGCCTACATATTTGTCAAGAAATTGTCTCACTTCTGGGTAAGTCATCTTTTCAATGATGTCGAATAACTTATCATCTTCAAAAGCTTTATGCTTACCGTAGTCTTTGCTTAATTCGTTCAATAACCATCTTAGGTTTTTCTCACCGTTCGATAAATCAATCAAGAGAATATCCAAACACATTGAAATCAAAGCTCCTTTTTCATACACATTACCGTATTGCGATTGGTGTTCGTCCAATGCACCTTTGCTCATTACTGTAAATGGTAGGGTGTCGTTGTAAATCGAAGTAGAAGAATTGATTTTAGAACGCATTACATTTAAAAACTCATCGAACTCGAACATACCTGCAGTAGCTTGCATGTGCTGTGCAGCATATTCTGTTGAACCTTCATAAAGCCATAAGTGTTGCGACATTGATGGGTTGATGAAATCGTAATCGTGAATGTGTTCAGAGTGAATGTTCAAAGGCGTTACGATATGGAAAAATTCGTGTGCTGTGACGTCTTTTATGCTTTGCGATAATGTTTTAGCATCCAATTCTGGTAAGCTAAACAAAGTACTGTAAGAGTGCTCTAGGGCTCCAGAAGCTCCACTTCCGCTACGTCCTTCGAAAAGGTAAATAAGAATAGCGTAATGATCTACTGGTAAACTACCACCTAAGTATGCTTTTTGAGCAAACATAATGTTGGTGATGTCTTCTCTAATGTCATTGGCTTTCATTACACCATTTGGGCTGTACACAGAAACTACTACATCCGTTCCATTTAAATCGATGTTGATAGTATCAGGCTTGTTCAACATAAATGGAGAATCGGTAAGCTCGAAGTAATTAGGTGCAGAATATTCAACTACATCTTTACCAATTTTCTTTTGAGTCAATGCTGTTGCACCATAAAAACCTTCAGGTTGTGTGCATTCAAGATGAAATGGCAAATCCTTCATTCCATCTAGGTATCCGAAAACGCCAAAAGTGTTGATAACAAAGTTTTTTCCTTCCTCGATATTTGTTCCACCTGGTTCAAAAACTTTATTGCCTTTTTTAGTGTCAAATGTATCTTCAACTCTATACGTAATACGAGCTAATTTTTTTGCGTTGTTTATTTCGTAGCGGTTGTCGTCTAGTTTTCTGTGAACCAGTTTGTTTCCTAATGAATCTTCCGCTCTAAAATTGCTGATGAAACGACCAAAATCGTAAATTTCATAAGTTCCAGGAACGATTTTAGGCATGTGAAATTCAATTTTTTCACTGTTTACTTTTGGTGTGCTAAGCGCTACAACCAACTCGTCTTTTTCAACATTATTAAAATTCACGAAATAGCGATAGCTGTTTTGTGCTACCGACGTTATGCTTAGCAATGCAATTGCTGCTGCTGATAATATATACTTCATACTTTTTATTATTAGTGTATTGAAGTTGCAAATATTTACTTTTACAGCCAAACCCAACTCATGCAACGTATAAAAGGTCGTTTTTTTCTTCTGTCGGTAATTGTCACGCTATTCTCTAGCTATTGTCTAGCGCAGAGTGTGCCCACTATTGAACATTGGGATAAAGAGCGAAAAATAAAAAGAAGTGAAGGTGTACTTCTTGATGGATTAGAACACGGAACGTGGTATTACTATTATAAAAATGGCGCGCTACAAGAGCAAGTGAACTTCGAAAAGGGGATGAAGTCTGGCGAAGCCAAAAGTTTTTACATCAGTGGTGAGTTAAAAGCCAAAACCAATTTCTTACGTAATAGAGAAGATGGTTTATTTGAATCGTTTTATCCAAATGGAGAAAAAATGACGGTAGGCAATTACAAGGCTGCATATAAAATTGGCGAATGGTTGACTTATTGGCCAAATCAAACGCTAAAAACCAAAGTAATGTACACTTGGGACGACCCTAAGTTTGTAACTGCTAGCGATAGTGCTGGGACAGAAACCATGATCGATGGGAATGGTTCTTTGTACACGTATTTTTCGGATGGATCGCTTCAATCTAAAATTACTTACAAAGACAGTGTGAAGCATGGCGATTTTAAAGAGTACTATTTCTCAGGCGCATTAAGCTGTGCGGGAAACTTTAAAAGTGGAAAGCAACACGGTAAATTGGAATGTTACTACAGCGATGGTAATATAAAATCGGTTAGAAATTATACCGATGGTATTGAAGATGGTGTAGCGCTTGATTTGTCGACAGAAGGCGATACACTTTTTTATACACTTACCAATAAAGGTGTTGCTAATGGACGTATAGTTCAAGCCTATCCTAATAAAATAAGAGAGTACGATGGCTATACGTCGGGTGGTGAGAAACACGGAGTATGGAATTTTTATTACCCAAGTGGTGTTGTGCAAAACAAAGCGCAATACAATGCCGGTAAAAAAACCGGGGATTGGAAATTCTATGATTTAAAGGGCAATGTTCGTAGAACAGGACCTTATACAAACGACGAAAAATCAGGAACATGGAAGCAATTCGATGAAAAAGGCAAAGTGCTTCAAATTGTGAACTACAAAAACGGATTGGAAGATGGCGAATGGAAAGCCTTTTATCCTGATGGAAAGAAAAATACAATTGGCCAATATTTAGCGGGTAAAATGACGGGGGTTTGGACCACGTATTTTGAAACAGGTAAAGTGAAATTTACTACAACGTATTTAGAAGGGAAAAAAGAAGGCGAAAGTGTAACCCATAAAGCCAACGGAAAACCATTGTTGATTGAACATTACAAACAAGGATTAAAAGAAGGAAAATACACAGAGTATGATCCAAAATCCGATAATGTAGTGGTTGAAGGATTGTATAAAAACGATAAAAAAGAAGGCGATTGGAAATATTTTGCAGGGTATGGAGCCTTAATGAGAGAAGAAAGTTATAAGGACGGGTTGCAACATGGTGCGTCTATAACCTATGATGCTAAAGGCACGGTAATACTTAAATCTCAATACAAAAACGGTAAATTAAATGGCGATTATATCATCTATGTTGATGGAAAACCTGCCCGAACAACACGTTATGTTGATGGGAAGAAACAATAACTTAATGTAGGCAACAAAATACTTTGTATATTTGCATCGAAAAGAGGGGGCTGTAGGTTCCCTCTTTTTATTATGGTTTTACGCGCTTTAGAGTGATTACAAAAGAAAACATAGAACAAATTTTAGCCAACGGATGGGAAAGAGATGACCTTTTTGTTACTCAAATTACAGTAGCACCCGGCAACAATATTCGTGTCTTAATTGACGGCGATAATGGTGTAAATCTTGATGATTGTGTTGCTGTATCTCGTATGATAGAAGGGTCTTACGATCGTGAAGTCGAAGATTTTTCTTTGGATGTATTAACTCATGGAGTGTCAGAATCTTTGGTAATGCCTCGTCAATATGTTAAAAATGTTGGCCGCGATATCAAAGTAAAGACTATAGCCGACGAAACTGTTGAAGGACTTTTAAAAGAAGCCAACGATACAGGAATTGTAGTATATTTTACTTACAAAGAACGAGTAGAAGGCAAAAAAAGAAAAGTAGAATTAGAAAAGAATATGGAAATACCTTATGATCAGATCAAATCTGGCATAATAAAAGTTTCATTTAAATAAACGTCAGCCGATGCAAGGTTTAAATTTATTAGAGTCATTTAGCGAATTCAAAGAAGTTCGTAATATTAGTCGAGAGAAATTACTTTTGGTTTTACAAGAGGTTTTCAGAAGCGCCATACGTAAGAAATATGGTTCAGATGAGAATTTTGACATCGTTTTAAACCCTGAAAAAGGGGATATTGAGATGTTTCAAAACTTAGAAGTTGTTGAAGACGATGACTTTGAAGATGAAGTAACTGAAATATCTTTAACAGATGCTCAGAAAATTGATTCAGACTACGAAGTAGGCGACGATCATATTGAACAAATTTTCATCACCGCGTTCGGAAGACGTAACATTACATTCATCAAGCAAAACTTATTCGAAAGAATTCGCGAGCTGCAAGACGATGAAATCCGTAAAAACTACGAAAACCGTATTGGTGAACTAGTTTACGCTGAAGTATTTAAAACTAGCCGTCGTGAAATCTTATTGAAAGATGCCGATGGTAACGAATTAGTACTTCCTAAAGAGCAACAAATTCCAGGAGATTATTTCAAGCAAGACGATCAAGTAAAAGCGGTTGTAGCTAAAGTAGAGTCTCGTCAAGGAGGTCTTCGTATTGTACTTTCACGTACAGCACCAGAATTCTTGAAGATGTTGTTCGAGCAAGAAATACCAGAAATATTAGACGGTCTTATTACCGTTAAAAATATCGTACGCCGCCCAGGTGAAAGAGCAAAAGTTGCTGTAGAATCTTACGATGATAGAGTTGACCCTGTTGGAGCGTGTGTAGGAATGAAAGGTAATCGTATACACGGTATCGTTCGCGAATTGAAAAACGAGAACATCGACGTTATCAATTACACTACAAACGATAAATTATTTATTGCAAGAGCTTTGAATCCTGCAAAAATTAGCGAAATTGAATTGTTTCCAGCTGTAGAAGGAGCTGGACGACCAAAAGCAACAGTATATTTGGCGGCTGACCAAGTATCCTTAGCTATTGGACGCGGTGGCCAAAACATAAAGTTGGCTAGCGACCTTACTGGGTACAGCATAGAAGTGTACCGTGATGATCAAGATCCAGACGACGTAGGCTTAGATGAATTCTCTGACGAAATCGATTCTTGGGTTATTGATGCCCTGAAAGAGATTGGATGCTTTACGGCTAAAGACGTTCTGAAAATGACCGTTGAAGACCTTGAAAAGCGTACCGATTTAGAAGTTGAGACCATCCAAGAAATTCGTGAGATTTTCGAAGATGAGTTATCAAGTGAAGATTAATAATTTGGGTTGAGATGCTACCTTAGTACAAAGCATCTGTGGAGAGTATTATATGTTAAATCCGAGCGGAAAACCAACTAGGCTAGCAAAAGTTGCCAAGGAAACCAATGTTGCATTAGCAACCATTGCCGATTTCTTGAAAACTAAGGACATTGAAATTGAAGTCAAACCGACTACTAAGCTTGATATGGCTCAGTATAAGTTGGTATTGGAACATTTCAAACCAGATTTGTTGGCCAATCTTAAGGTAAGTCAGGAAGAAATGCCGGAGGCTCAAAAGCCTACCATTGCATTAGAATCGCTTAAGGCCGAAGAGGCTAGAAAGCAAGCTGCACGCGAAAAAGAAAAGGCAGATCAAGAAGCTAAGCGACAAGCTGAAGAGGCTGAGATTGCCCGAGCTGCAGAATTGGCTGCCCTAAAAGCTGAAAAAGCACTTCAAGCAAAACAAGAGGCAGAAGCTGCAGAAGCTAAAGCTAAGTCTGAACCTGCTAAAAAAGAAGAAAAGGCAGAGCCTAAGCCAGAGAAAGAACCTGAAACGGAAGATAAAGACACTAAGTCGAGCATCAATGTTTTGGGTAAAATCGATTTGGCCAATCTGAACACGAAAAATCGTCCAGATAAAAAAGGTGTAAAAGGCGGTAAAATCGATGCAGAAGAACGCAAACGTGTTGAACGTCAGATAAAAGAAAACGAGCAAGCCGAGGAGAAAAAAGCCAAAGCTGCCGCTGAAAAAGCAAAAAAAGATGCAGCCGATGCACCTAAAGAGCCTTCAGCGCCAAAAGAAGAGCATAAGACCAAGGTTGAAAAACTTTCGGGACCAACAGTTCTGGGTAAAATAGTATTACCGGTTGATAAAAAGCCAGTGCGTACACCACGCGAGGACAAACGTCCAAAGCGTAAACGTATAGCTAAAGTTGATGTCAATTCTGCAGGTAGAGGTACCGGCGGATATCAAGGCAGAAATCCTGGTGGTCCAGGTGGAGCTAGACCTCCATATCGTAGAGGTCCAGGTGGCCCAGGTGGACCAGGAGGAAACAGAAATGCTCCTCAGTTGCCAATGGATGAAAAAGCCATTAAGCAACAAGTAAAAAATACCCTAGCAAAACTAAATGCTCAAGGGGGGAAATCTAAGTCATCTAAAAACCGTCGTGCTAAACGTGAAGTAGTTTCACAACGTATCGAGGAACAAAGAAGACAACAAGACGCAGAACAACACGTATTGAAGGTAACTGAGTTTGTTACCGCTGGCGAATTAGCATCTATGATGGATGTTGGGTCGACAGAAGTTGTAGCTGCTTGTATGTCGCTTGGTTTAATGGTGGCTATCAACCAACGTTTGGACGCCGAAACGCTTCAAATTGTTGCTGAAGAATTTGGATACGCAGTAGAATTTATTTCTGCAGAAGCATCTGAAATTGTACTTGAAGAACCAGATACTGAAGAAAACTTACAGTCACGCCCTCCTATCGTTACGGTAATGGGTCACGTTGACCACGGTAAGACATCTTTACTAGATTATTATAGAAAAACCAACGTTATCGGTGGTGAAGCAGGGGGAATAACCCAGCATATTGGAGCCTACTCTATTAAATTAGATGACGGTCGTCAAGTTACCTTCCTAGATACACCTGGTCACGAAGCCTTTACAGCTATGCGTGCTCGTGGTGCACAGGTTACCGATTTATGTATCATCGTTATTGCAGCGGATGATAGCATCATGCCTCAAACACGTGAAGCAATCAACCACGCACAAGCGGCGGAAGTACCGATGGTATTTGCCATCAACAAAATTGATAAAGACGGAGCCAATCCGGAAAAAATACGCGAAGAATTATCTGCCATGAATATCTTGGTAGAAGATTGGGGTGGAAAATATCAGTGCCAAGAAATTTCTGCGAAGAAAGGCCTTAACATGGATGCACTTCTAGAAAAAGTTCTTTTAGAAGCGGATATACTAGAGCTAAAAGCAGATAGTAAAAAACGTGCTGTTGGTACAGTAGTAGAATCGGCCTTGGATAAAGGACGTGGATACGTTACTACCATTATGGTACAAGCTGGAACACTTAAAATTGGTGACTATGTATTGGCTGGTACCGAATCTGGTAAAATAAAAGCCATGCAAGATGAGTGGGGTAAGAAGGTAACTTCTGCCGGACCATCTATGCCATTGTCTGTATTAGGACTTAGCGGTGCCGTTTCGGCAGGTGATAAGTTCTATGTATTGGAAGACGAACGTGAAGCAAGACAAATTGCTACCAAACGTCAGCAACTACAGCGTGAGCAAGGTATTCGTACTCAGAAACATCTTACATTGGATGAAATCGGTCGTCGTTTGGCTATCGGAGATTTCCAAGAGCTTAACATTATCCTTAAAGGTGATGTGGATGGATCTATTCAAGCATTGTCTGATGCTTTAGTGAAATTGAGTACTGAAAGCATACAAGTAAATGTAATTCACAAAGGTGTAGGACCTATATCCGACTCTGATGTACTATTGGCTACGGCTTCTAGCGCTATCATCGTTGGTTTCCAAGTTCGTCCTGTTGCATCGGCTAAGAAATTGGCTGAGAGAGAAGAAATCGATATTAGATTGTACTCTATCATTTACGATGCCATCAACGATGTGAAAGAAGCAATGGAAGGCATGTTGTCTCCAGAAATTAAAGAAGAAATTTTGGGTACGGTTGAAGTACGTGAAACCTTCCGAATTTCTAAAGTGGGTACAATTGCTGGTTGTTTCGTTACCAATGGTAAAGTTCATAGAAATAGCAAAGTTCGTATCATCCGTCAAGGCGTGGTGGTTCATACTGGCCTACTTGGTTCACTTAAACGTTTCAAAGACGATGTGAAAGAAGTTGGTAAAGGTTACGAATGTGGATTGAACATTGATAATTACAACGACATCAAAGAACAAGATATCATTGAAGTATACAAAGAAGTAGAGGTAAAAGCCAAGCTTTAATACTCTGAAGAATAGATAATAAAAAAAGATGCTTTCGAGCATCTTTTTTTGTTTTTAGTGAATTGGTATTCCTTCACACCATACTAGAAAATTGGGTTGGTAAGATAAGTTTGACGTCTCTCGATCATTATCGGGATCGATAGTCTGAGTTTATGAGGATGTATGGATAAGTTGTGAATAGGCTACTCATGAGCAAAAAAAAATCCGCTCTAAGGCGGATTTTAAAGTTTCTATGAGTGTAGCTGTTTAGCAGTACTCGTCAAACGCAGCTTTAAGGTTTTCTGCAATCATTTCTGCTGCTCTTCCTTCAATGTGATGACGCTCTATCATGTGCACCAACTTTCCGCCTTTGAACAAAGCAATAGATGGTGAACTTGCAGGATAAGGCAACATGTGCTTACGGGCTTGATCAACCGCTTCGCGATCAACACCAGCAAATACTGTAAAAGTATCGCTTGGTAGTTTGCTATGTGTCAAGGCCATTTTTATACCCGGACGAGCATTTCCTGCAGCGCAACCGCAAACAGAATTCACTACCAATAATGCACTTTTATCTTTATCGCTCAAAGCAGCGTCAACCGCTTCAGCTGTTCTTAATTCTTTTACGCCTGCTACCGTTAAATCGGCACGCATTGGTGCTACCATTTCTTCTGGATACATACTTTTTTGTTTTACTCCTCAAAGGTAAACACTAATTGGGAGCAAGAAAAGGATAATGGTTAAAAGGTCTTAACGAAGTTTTTTGAAAAAGTCTGACATGAGTGCTGCTCCTTCATCGGCCATTATATCCCATACTACTTCTGTTTTAGGGTGAAGAATGTTTTCTGTTAATCTATCAAAACCACGTTTTGGGTCTCTTGCGGCTATCACAATTTTATCTACTTGACTCCAGTATAGTGCTCCTGCACACATGGTACAGGGCTCAAGCGTTACATAAAGCGTGCAGTTTTTCAGGTATTTAGCGCCCAAATACTCTTGCGCGGCTGTTATAGCAATCATCTCGGCATGAGCGGTTACATCGTGCAGTCTTTCGCTTTGATTGTAGCCTGTGCCTATAATTTGTCCATTGCTTACTACCACTGCACCTACAGGTACTTCGTCCTCAGCAAAAGCACGCTCGGCTTGTTGCAAGGCCTTGCGCATAAAAAAGGCGTCATCTAATTCCATAAATATTGCTGTAATAAAGTAGGGCGTTACGCCTATACTTGGTACTTTTGCCACAAATTAAGCGATTATGTACAGAACATTTACCTGCGGTGAATTAAATATAAAGCACATCGGACAAGAAGTAACGCTTTCGGGCTGGGTGCAGAAAACAAGAGATTTGGGTTCTATGACTTTCTTAGATATCCGAGATAGATATGGTATCACGCAGGTAGTGTTTAACAACGATTCGGATGCTGAGTTATGCAAAGAAGCTCGTTCATTAGGTCGAGAATTTGTTATTCAACTTACAGGTACTGTTGCCGAAAGAAGCAATAAAAACATGAAAATGCCTACGGGCGAAATTGAGATTATTGCTCAAAAATTAACCATTCTAAATGCTTCTGAAACACCTCCGTTTACCATTGAGGATAATACCGATGGTGGCGAAGACATCAGAATGAAATACCGCTACCTTGATTTACGCCGTAACCCGCTTAAGGAAAAGTTGATGTTGCGTCATAAGGTATCATTGGAAACAAGAAAATATTTGGACGCTCAATCTTTTGTAGAAGTTGAGACTCCTTATTTGATAAAATCAACTCCAGAAGGCGCACGTGACTTTGTTGTTCCAAGTAGAATGAATGCGGGTGAGTTTTATGCTTTGCCCCAATCACCACAAACCTTCAAACAATTGTTGATGGTGGCTGGTTACGATAAATACTATCAAATAGTAAAATGTTTTCGCGATGAAGATTTGCGTGCCGATCGTCAACCGGAGTTTACACAAATAGATTGCGAAATGTCGTTTGTGGAACAAGAAGATATTCTGAATGTTTTCGAAGGATTGACAAAGTATATTTTCAAAACTGTTCGCGGAGTAGATTTACCAGATTTTATCCGCATGCCGTATTCAGAGGCCATGGAAAAGTATGGTAACGACAAACCTGATATGCGTTTTGGTATGTTGTTCAACAACATCAGTGCTGAAGCTAAAGGACACGATTTCCCTGTTTTTGACGCCGCCGAAGATATTTTGGCCATCAATGTAACGGGCGGAACTGTATATACTAGAAAACAACTTGACGCCTTTACCAACTTCGTGAAACGTCCTCAAGTTGGCGCCAAAGGTATGGTGTATGTAAAATACAACGAAGATGGAAGCATCAAGTCGTCGGTAGATAAATTCTATAGCGAAGAGGTTTTGAAAACATGGTTGGAGAAATGCGATTCTAAACCAGGCGATACCTTATTTATATTAAGTGGCGATAACGCCGATGTTTATCCACAAATGAGTGCTTTGCGTTTGCACGTTGCCGATGAGCAAGGTTTGCGCGATAAAGATGTGTTTGTGCCTATGTGGGTTACCGATTTCCCGTTATTAGAATGGGATGCCGACAACAACCGATTCCACGCTATGCACCATCCATTTACATCGCCTAAAAAAGAAGATTTCGATTTGCTTGAAAGCGATCCAGGAAAAGTGCGTGCCAATGCATACGATATGGTTATCAATGGTGTTGAAATTGGTGGAGGATCTATCCGAATTTTCGATAGAGACTTGCAATCGCGTATGTTCAGCTTATTGGGCTTCAGCGAAGAAGAAGCTCAAAGTCAATTTGGGTTCTTGATGGATGCTTTCAAATATGGAGCTCCACCACACGGCGGAATCGCGTTTGGTTTTGATAGACTGTGTGCCATGATGGGTGGAACTGACTCTATTAGAGATTATATAGCCTTCCCTAAAAACAATTCAGGGAAAGATGTGATGATTGACGCTCCTTCGCCAATTTCAGAAGAGCAATTAAATGAGTTAACTTTAAAACTCAAGGACTAAAAAAACTGTGCAAGGTCTTCAAACTTATTTTCGATCATTTCTGCTTTGGAGAACCAAGTCCATCGACCAAAAACGCTTTGTACTTTTTCTCAGCGTTTTGGTTGGTATTTCGGCTGGAATAGGTGCGGTGATCATCAAAAACTCAGCGCATTTTATTGAAAATTGGGTTGAGGGAAGACTGTTTCACGAATACCACAATGTTCTATATTTTTTGTTTCCGTTTTTGGGTTTGCTCATAACGGTATTGATAATAAAGCATGTTATCAAAAAAGATATTGGCCATGGTATACCCAATGCATTGTACGCCATTAGCCGAAAAAAATCGGAGATAAGTGCTGGGCAAATGTGGTACTCGGTTATTACGTCTGCTATAACAGTAGGTTTTGGTGGTAGTACTGGTTTGGAAGGTCCTACCGTAGCAACTGGCGCAGCAGTAGGGAGTAACATCGGTAAGTTCTTCAGGATGAATTATAAAGTCCGAACCTTACTTATTGGTTGTGCCGCAGCAAGTTCTATGGCCGCTATTTTTCAAGCCCCCGTAGCAGCTATTGTATTTGTGTTAGAGGTTTTTATGTTCGACCTCACGATGTATTCCATCATCCCTTTGTTGATTTCGAGCATTACAGCAGTTATTACGTCTCGTTATTTTCTGGGTGAAATCATCCTTTTTCCTACCAAAATTACCGATGCATTAAACCCATCGCACATCATATTTTACATAATTCTAGGGGTGCTTACAGGATTGTTTAGCCTGTATTTTAACAAAGTATATTTTGGCGTTAAAAAGATATTTGGCGAAATAAAAAACCCTTTTCATAAAGCCATTTACGGTGGTATAGGTTTGGGGCTGCTCATTTTTATTTTACCGCCACTTTATGGTGAAGGTTACGAAACCATCAACCAACTCATCAACGATAATACTACCAACTTGATGAACAGGAGTATGTTTTATGGCTATGGCGATAATTTCTATGTCCTGATATTATTTGTGTTGGCGTTTGCGTTCTTTAAGATTTTGGCCACGGCATTTACCTTTTCAGGAGGAGGAATAGGTGGAGTTTTTGCTCCATCTCTATTTATGGGTGCTGCTATCGGATTTGTAATGGCAAAAGTGGTTGTGCACTTTGGTATTGCCGATTTACCCGTAACCCATTTTGCATTGGTAGGTATGGCCGGACTCATTGCAGGGGTGTTGCATGCACCATTGATGGCGATGTTTTTAATTGCTGAAATAACGGGTGGGTATGAATTATTTGTACCGCTAATGCTAACAGTTGCCGTATCGTATTCTACATCCCGTATATTCAATCAACACACAGTTTACACCAAAAATTTAGCAGAAAAAGGCGATTTGTTGACCAGGCACAAAGACAGAAATATACTGCTCCGTATGAACGTGAGTAATTTCTTGGAAACCAATTTTGAAGAACTATCTCCCGATTGGACTTTCGGAACTTTGGTGAAAGATATTGTTACCAATTCAACAAGAAATATATTCCCTGTAACCAACGAAAAACACGAATTATTGGGCATTGTATTGCTCGATAATATCCGAGATCAGCTTTTCAATGAGGAGAAACATCATGCTGAAAAAGTGATTGATTTCATGACGGTACCTGTTGCAACTATAGAAGCAGGAGAGAACATGGAAAAGGTGATGGATAAGTTTGAAGCCACTGAAAGTTGGGTGTTACCTGTTGTGAAAAATGGAGTGTACCAAGGCTTTGTTTCAAAAACAAAACTGTTTACAGCTTACCGTAAAATACTATTAGAAATTACCGAAGAATGAGAATATCGGCAGCCATTATAACATACAACGAAGAGAAAAATATCAAACGATGTTTGGATTCTTTGTCCAATGTTGCCGATGAAATAATTGTAGTTGATAGTTTTTCAAAAGACAGAACCAAAGAGATTTGCTCAGGATTTGAAAACGTTAAATTCATAGAAAACGCATTTGCAGGTCACATACAGCAAAAGAATTTTGCCATTACCTGTTGTACCAATAATTGGGTTTTGTCGCTCGATGCGGATGAAGAATTAAGTTCCAATTTAGAGAAGAGTTTGTTGGAGGTTAAAGCCACTACAAGCGATGATGATTTTGGAGCTTATAGGTTCAACCGATTATCTAACTATTGCGGTCATTGGGTTCGCTATGGCGGATGGTATCCCGATACAAAAACACGCTTATTTCATAAAGAGGTTGGAACTTGGGGTGGTGAAAATCCTCACGATAAATACATTGTTAAACCTGAGATCCCTCACAATTTTTTGAAGGGCGATTTGTTGCACTATACGTTTCATACTGTGGAGCAACACCGCGAGCAAATTGAAAAATTTACTTCCATTGCGGCTAAAGCAAAATTTGAAAAAGGGAAAAAAAGCAATAGACTATTAGCTTTGGTGAAAGCTTGGGCTAAATGGATGCGCAACTACCTTATTAAAAAAGGGTATAAAGATGGAAAGGTTGGTTACGATTTGGCCAACGCCAGCGCTTATGCCACCTATTTGAGGTACAAAAAACTAGCTGACTTATGGAAAAAATGAAGCACATTTTGCATGTTAGTACACCCATAACTTGGCGTGGCGGCGAACAACAATTGTTTTACTTGGTAAAAGGTTCTAAGCACTACAAGCATACTGTTTTATGTCCAGAGAATTCGGTGTTAGCCGAACGGCTTAGACAGGTAGAAGGCGTAGAACTATTGCATTTTGATAATGCTTCTTTTTTTACCCGTTGGATTAGCGTGCAAAGAGCTTTGACATGGAGTCAGTTTTCTTTTGATATGATGCACACACACGATGCAAAAGCGCATAGTTTGGCGTTGTATGCATTAATGATCACGGGAAAGAAAACGCCTATCATTGTCCATAGACGAGTTGATTTTGCCATCAAGAAGAATGCCATTAAATCGTTTAAATACACCCATCACTTGGTGGGGAAAGTAATATCGGTTTCTAAAGCTATAGACGCACTGGTAGCAGACCATTTGCCAGAAAATAAACGCGCTGTAGTATATAGTGGAGTAGAGATAGAAGCTATGTACCCTCCAAGTAAAAATATCCGCTTTGAGTTGGGTTTTAACGAGGACACTTTTGTAATAGCCAACGTTGCAGCACTTGCACCACATAAAGACCAAAAAACACTTTTAAAGGCATTTGCTCTGTTTTTATTGACCATTGAAAATTCTAAAAACGTACAACTTATTATTGCTGGCGAAGGCAAAAGTCGTAGTTCAGTAGAAGATGCAATAGAAGAATTGGGGCTTAAAAACAACGTAACTCTGCTTGGTTATCGAGAAGATGTTAAAAAGTGGTTGGCTAGTGTTGATGTCTTTGCTATTTCTTCAGAAACCGAAGGATTGGGAACAAGCATAATAGATGCTATGGCGGCCAAGTTGCCTATTGTAGCCACTGCAGCGGGAGGAATTGTAGAATTGGTTCAGCCAGATAAGACAGGCTTATTAGTACCGGTTAAAGATGTTGAAGCTTTTAGCGAAAGTTTGGGCAAACTATATGCAAGCAAAGATTTGCGTCAAGCATTGTCTGAATCAGCTTTTGAAAGAGCCAAAGATTTTAGCCAAATAAAAATGGTAGAAGGTATTGAAGCTGTGTACCGCGATGTGTTGTCATTGGATGGCGAAGCAAACAAAAAGGCATAGAAAAACGCGAAAGCTGTCACACCTGCTTGAGTTTCCATAACATCTTCCCAAAACAAACTAAAAAACAAAAGTGTGATGATGCTTTTTCCTAACGGATCAAGTGTTGAAATGCCAAATGCATAGATTATTACGATGTATAGGATGATGATAAAACCAACAATCCCAAATGTCATGAGATAAGTTAAAAGTTGGTTGTGTGCCCGTTTCTGATACATTTCAGGCAGAATTTCCCTGCTTTGGTGTTCGGCTGCAATACTTGCTTTAACATCTCCTGTTCCTACGCCAAACCATTTGTTTTCTTTGAAACATGCATACGCAACATCAAAGTATTCCAATCGCATAGTGATACTATGTCCGGCAATATCATAACCATTTTGATAACTATCTAATTCAAATCGTAGGGCGTTCCATCTTTTCTCAATGGCCGAAATTTTCCCTTGTCTATGATTTGTGTATCCTTTTTTGATGTTTTCAATATCCTTATCCGTTAAAGCGGCTATACCTTCTGCGTCTTTTGGTAAATTCTTACTGGTTAAATACCGTATCATGGCATCAACATACATATAACCACTAGGCAGTTTATCTGTAGCCAAAGTTCCTGTACGTTCATTCCAAGCTTCGTTCATTTCATCTACCGCTAAATACAAGTATACACGGTGATTGTTTTCGCATAAAGTGTTGTCGGGAAAATGTTCATAAGGTATTCCTAAAGCAGTATGGCTTGGCAAGTGTGTAGGAACGCTATCTTTAGCTTGAAAGTGGTAAGTGACAGCAGCTATCAACAACAAAGGGGCTGATGCAAAATAGGCGATCACTATTTTTTTTGGAATCCATTTTTTCCAAAACAAGAAAAGTGGAATGATTGCTGAAAGCAAAAAAAATCCACTGAGGCTTTGCATCACAATAAGAGAAAAAAGTACAGGAATAAATAAGATGCTATTCACTACATACTTCTTGGTACGTATGCTGTTATTGATAAGAATAAGAGTCGTAATGACTAAACAAATAGAAAATCGGATATGGCTTATGAACTCCGAAAAACTTCTGAAATCTTTGTTTTTATAATCAAAACCAAACCAACGGACGAGTAAAATAGTAGCACATACAATACTTGTAGCAGCAAAAAGTTGAAGTATGGTATTGAGGTGTTTTTTTACCAAAGGCCTGTGCACCATGAAAGCTATAGGCAGTACTAAGAGCGGTAATTTTCGACGGAAATCATTGAAAGCATACGCTATGTTTTCGCTATTGAGTAGCCAAAGTAAGTGCATAGCATAGAGCACTATCAGCAGCAGGCCAAAGCCTTTGAGTTGTTTCCATTCAAATGATTTTTGAGCCATGATGAAAACGGAACCTAAACCAAGTCCAATAACAGAAATTGAAATCAGAAATTTTGAGCAAGACATACCAACGGCAAGTATCCCAAGCACAAATAAAAAATACGAACGATATAATTTGTTTTCTAACACTATTTCTTCAGAATGCTACGGTAACGGTTTGAATCTTTAAGTAATTCTAACGCGCTATCAAGGGTAACGTCGTTGTGCAATAGCGCTAACGTTTGACCTTTTTCGAAGAACAATTTTTTTGCTAGTTCTACTTCTAAATATTTTTTTGCTTGATCAGAAAAGCGAGTCAAATCTCGTTTTACGTCTGGTTTAACCTTGTCTTGGAGGTTTTTGATGTCTTGTTCTATGAATTTTGCTAAACGTTCGCTTTCAGAAATTTCAGATAGAATATTCAAGATTTCTTCACTTTGATTTTTGTATTGTATGTCTAAACTCTCCGCAAAACTTACAAAATCTTTAAAATCAGTATCACTTAATTCAAAAGTGGCTGGGTCGGTGATGGTTTTGCCCGATTTTAAATATGTATTACCCCACAAGAAAAAAGCACCATTGCTACCCATTGCACTGATTATCTCACCTGCAAAAGGTTTGTCAATGAACACATCTGGTTTAATTCCTCTACCGTCTTTTACAATACGTCCATTTTTAGTGGTAAATGTTCTAAGCAAGCTGTCGGGTACTTCCAATACTTCACCTAGTGCGTTTTTCTCGCTATAATCAAGTTTTTGAATGCATCTACCAGAAGGTATGTAGTACTTTGAAATGGTAAGTTTTAGTTTGGCTTTGTATGGTAAATCAACTGTGCGTTGTACCAAGCCTTTGCCATAAGTTTCTGTCCCTACAATTACAGCTCTATCTAAATCTTGTAATGCGCCTGATACTATTTCCGATGCCGAAGCTGAATTTTCGTTGACCAAAACACATATAGGCATGATGGTATCTAGAGGGTTGTTGGTGGTTTTGTACGTGTGGTTATAACTCAGTAATTTCCCTTTTGTTTCAACTACAGTTACGCCTTTAGGAACAAAGAAGTTAACGATGTTTACTGCCTGTATTAGCAATCCGCCACCATTTCCACGCAAGTCAAAAACCAAAGACGTCATCCCGCTATCTTTTAGGCTTTCAAATGCTTTTTTTACTTCATTAGATGCTGTTGCAGTAAAACTGCTAAGGGTAATGTAACCAGTACCTTGATTGTCAAGCATGCCGTAATAAGGTACATCTGGGACTTTTACATTTATTCTGTCAATCGACTGTTCGCTTATTTCTCCTGTAACAAATGATTTGGTTTTTAGTTTTACACTTGTGTTGGCTTGTCCTTGAACCAATTTGGTGATTTCGGCAATCGACCGACCTTCTATAGATCGCCCATCAGCTTCTAGTAGAATGTCGCCATCGGCAATGTTAGCGTCCAATAAAGGCGACTGACTTAAAATATCGCTGATGTAAACAACGTCGTTTAACTTATACAATGAAGCTCCAATGCCGCCGTATTCGCCAGTGTTTTCGATTCTGAAATCTTCTATTCGGCTCTCCGGAATATAGACCGTATAAGGATCTAAGGATGCCAACATAGCCTCCAGTGCTTTGGTAACCAATTCGCCTGGTTTGGTTTCATCTACATATCCAAGACTTAGCTCTTTATATGCTGAAGCAAATATTTCTAAGTTTTTGGTAACCTCAAAAAGGTCTTCGCGTTTGGCGTAAGTAAATGCTGATAAGCCGAAAATGGCAAGTAGGGCAAAAGCCGAAATTTTAATCTTCATTACGGAGGGCGTTTATAGCAGAATGTAAACGTACGATGAGTCCGCTTATTTTCTCTTCACACTCTGTAAAACTAGGTATTTCTGAACCGTTGAAGCCTAGTAAAATTTTTAAATCCAAGTCTAGCTCCACAGTCAAGGATTCCAATTCTTGTCGGTGTTTGCGGTATACTTCACGCATCAACCTCTTAGTTCTGTTACGGTGTACAGCTTTACGCAAATAGCGTTTCGGCGCTACAAATCCACATAGTAAGGAAGCAGATTCTTGACTGTCAGCTATGTAGCTAAGAATAAAAGGTCCGTGACGAAACCGTTTGCCCGTTTTAAAAATGGCTTTGAAATCCTCTCTTTTTTTGAGCATAGAGCTCCTTTTTAGAGAGAAATCGGGCATAGTATTTTGGTTTGCTGTTAGGCTATTATTTGTTGTTTTTTTGAATATAAGCTTCTATTGCACCCACCATAGATGGTACTCCTGGAATAGGAGCGGCAACGTCTAAGCGTAAATTTTTATCTAAAACAGCTTGTTGAGTAGAAGAACCAAATGCAGCTATACGGGTGTCGTTTTGCTTAAAATCCGGGAAGTTTTTGAATAAACTTTCAATTCCAGAAGGGCTAAAGAAAACCAACATATCGTATGTTATTTCACTCAAATCTGATAAATCAGAAGCAACAGTTCTATACATAACAGCTTTATCGAAATCGATGCCGTTGTTGGTTAATAGATCAGATATTTCTTGTTTGTGAATATCAGAGCAAGGCAATAAGAACTTCTCTTTTTTGTGCTTTACAATGCTAGGAAGTAAGTCTACAAATTGGGTATTTCCACTAAATACTTTTCGTCGTCTTACGGTAATGTAGTTTTGTAAATAGTGAGCCGTGTTTTCCGACATGCAGAAATATTTCAACGAATCTGGAACTGTATAACGTTGTTCCTTACAAATTCGGAAGAAATTTTCGATGGCATTTCTACTGGTGAATATCACAGCAGTAAAATCTTTGATATTCAAACGACTTTGTCTGAATTCCAATTCACTTACCCCCTCAACTTGTATAAATTGTCGATAATCTACTTTGATTTTATGCTTTTCAGCAATCGCTGTATACGGAGTTTTACTACTGGCAGGTGCCGGTTGAGAAATTAAAATACTTTTTACTTTCAAAGCTCACACATATTTAGACCACTTTGCCGTAACCAAATAAGCTTTTAGCTACTAGCGCAATAGGTACCAATTCGAGGGCGCAAAAGTACAAAATAATATACCATAATGGTAGTTTTTGTTTTAGTCCAACTTTTACCAACCTGAAAAGATACATCAGTAGGATAATAGAAATTAATGCTGCGCTTACAATTAGGCTAGTTTGTGTGATGTGTATGGGACTGCAATAGATAATGAAATTCAGAATTATTAACGGAAAAGTAATCTGAAGTGTACTGTGGGTTTTCAATGTGCCGAAACCTTGAGCAGATTTGCTTTGTTCTATCAAATAGTTCAATAAAAAAAGCAAAGCCAGTTGACTAAAGTATAATAGCAGTATACCGATGAATACAGCGAAAAACAGTATAAAACTATTGGTAAAGGTGTCGTTTACTCTGGGTAAAATCAAAAAGACAAAGAGGGCCATATTGGCCAGACTAAACAATGCTAAGATGCTATTGTCATTATCGTTTCTTGAGTAATCCGAACCTGTATTGCCAGAAAATACCGATAAAACATTGATGGCAGGGTGCACTCTGCTCAAAGCTGCGTAGGCAAAAAACATAGCCATAAGCAATAAGGTCAACCACAATGGTTGGTTTGGTGCTTCCGAAAGGGCGTTAAGCGAAAATTCTACTGGCATAATCAATGCAAATATACCGTCACATTCCATTATCTTCGTGTTTCAAAGCGTATTTATGACCGATTACTTGCATTTGAATAATCTTTTAGGAGAAGAAAACGTATTAATAAGCCAAGCCTTAAACGAATGGGTGGCCAAAAACATGCGTCCTGAAATAGAAAACTGGTCGGAAAACAAAATTTTTCCACGACACCTCATGAAAGAATTTGCCTCTATGGGTGCTGTGGGGAGTTATATTCCTTCAGAATATGGAGGGCATGGTATGGACCAGTTGGGTTACGGTTTGGTTATGCGGGAAATAGAGCGTTGCGACAGCGGTCTGCGTTCTTTCGCTTCCGTGCAAAGTAGTTTGGTGATGTATCCCATCTTGGCTTTTGGTAGTGAAGAGCAAAGACAAAAGTACCTGCCTAAATTGGCGACGACTGAATTCATAGGCAGTTTTGGGTTGACGGAACCAAATCATGGGAGTAATCCTGGTGGAATGCTTACCCATTATAAAAGCGATGGTGACGATATCATTTTAAACGGTTCTAAAATGTGGATAACCAATTCTCCAATATGCGATGTTGCATTGGTTTGGGCCAAGGACGAATCTGGTCGTGTGCATGGTGTACTTGTAGATAGAGGTTTGGAAGGGTTTTCAACTCCAAAAACAGATAACAAATTGAGTTTGCGTGCATCGGAAACGGGTGAGTTAGTATTCGATAATGTTCGCATCAGTAAAAAACAAATTTTGCCGGGTAAAAGTGGACTTGGAGCGCCTTTGAAATGTTTGGATGCTGCCCGTTATGGCATTGCTTGGGGTGCAATTGGCGCAGCAGAAGACTGTTATGAAACAGCATTAAAATATGCGCAAGAACGCATACAGTTTGATAAACCAATTGCGTCGTTTCAATTGATTCAAAAAAAATTAGCTGAAATGGTAACGGAAATTACCAAAGCACAATTGCTAGCATACCAAGTAGGAAACTTGCGCAATGAGGGTAAAGCAACTAGTGCGCAAATATCCATGGCAAAGCGAAACAATGTTGATATGGCGTTGAAGGTTGCCCGCGAAAGCCGTCAAATTTTAGGCGCTATGGGTATTTCTCAAGATTACAGCATCATGCGACATATGATGAATTTGGAATCGGTAATTACCTACGAAGGCACACACGATATTCACTTGCTGATCACCGGAATGGACATAACAGGAATAGCGGCTTTTAAATAGAGTGTAATATTCTATTCGGCTTTTTCCTCACAAACACATACTTTTGGCAAAAATCAAAAGCATGGCACGCATTCTAACAGGGATACAAAGTTCAGGGGAAATTCATTTGGGCAACATCTTAGGGGCTATTATACCTGGTGTTAAACTGAGCAAACAAGCTCAGAACGAATCTTTATTTTTTATAGCTGATTTTCATTCTCTCACCACATTAAAAAATGCTGAGGAAAGAATTAAAGCGGTACGTAATGTTGCTGCAGCTTGGTTAGCTTTTGGTTTTGATACCGATAGAAACATTTTTTATAAGCAAAGCGATATTCCTGAAGTGTGCGAATTGACGTGGTATCTGAATTGTTACACGCCATTTCCAATGTTGGCCAACGCACACTCTTTTAAAGATAAGTCAGAAAACTTGGCAGATGTAAATGCCGGATTGTTTAGCTATCCTGTTTTGATGGCTGCCGACATTTTGTTATACGATGCTGAAATTGTTCCTGTGGGTAAAGATCAGAAGCAACATTTAGAAATTGCCCGTGATATTGCTAGTAAAGTAAATCACCTTACAGGTAAGGAAGTTTTCGTACTACCTGAAGCAAGTATTAGCGAAGCAGTTATGACAATCCCAGGTACCGATGGTCGTAAAATGAGCAAGAGCTATAAAAACTACATCAACATTTTTCAAACAGATAAAGCGCTTCGAAAATCTATCATGGGTATTGTTACTGACGATACGGCTTTAGAAGATCCTAAAGATACGGAATCGTGTAATGTTTTTGCGTTGTATAAGCTATTGGCAAGTCCAGAAGAGGTTCAGAAAATGCGTGAAAACTATGCCGCAGGAAATTATGGATATGGTCATGCAAAGCAGGCTTTGTTTGAGTGTATAGTGGCAAAATTTGCCAAAGAGCGTGAGCGTTTTAATGAGTTGATGGCCGAACCGGAAAAAATTGATGCTGCTTTAGCGATTGGTGCAGAAAAGGCTAGAGCTATTGCAATGCCTGTATTACAGAGAGTTAGGTCGGTTGTTGGTTTTTAGTTTGTCGTAACTATCTGCAGGTTAAGCTGTTGAAAAGTTGTAAACAATGAAACGCCCGAAAATAGACCTTTCTAGAAATGGCTGTTGAAAACTCTTCCCTTATTGTTCATCTTCAACAAATTTTCCCGAAAGTATATTCACGAAGTTTGTATTCCGATGCTATTTTAAGCTGAAGAAATGAAGTCAAAGTCGAGCTCTACGTTGTAGCGTTTTTGAATATTGGCTTGTTCATTTCTTAACACAGTCTATACAAATACATTGGGTGTAATACGTAACTTTAAAAAGACGATACTGAATACGCACGATGAGCCAACAACTAGAACCAATATTAGAAGCAAATAACAGTCGATTTGTACTGTTTCCAATTCAACACAACGACATTTGGGCCTATTACAAAAATGCTGAGGCCAGTTTCTGGACAGCAGAAGAGATAGATCTTAGTCAAGACCTGAATGACTGGTCAGATAAATTAAACGACGATGAGCGATTTTTTATCAAACATGTTTTGGCGTTTTTTGCCGCTTCAGATGGTATAGTAAACGAAAACTTGGCTGAACATTTCTTATCTGAGGTTCAATATACCGAAGCGAAGTTTTTCTACGGTTTTCAAGTTTCTATGGAAAACATCCACTCAGAAACGTATTCTTTATTGATTGATACCTACATCAGCAACGATGCAGAGAAAGATCACTTGTTCAACGCTATTGATACTCTTGAATGTGTTAAGAAAAAAGCCGATTGGGCATTGCGTTGGATAGATAACGGGAATTTTGCAGAACGCCTTGTGGCCTTTGCTGCTGTTGAAGGTATTTTCTTCTCAGGTTCTTTCTGCTCTATTTTCTGGTTGAAAAAACGTGGCCTTATGCCAGGACTTACTTTTTCAAACGAGTTGATTTCAAGAGATGAAGGATTGCACTGCGATTTTGCATGTTTGTTGTATACAACTCACTTGGTAAATAAGCTAAGTAAGCAGCAAGTTCAAGATATCATAGTAGATGCTGTAAACATTGAAAAAGAATTTGTAACCGATGCCTTACCAGTAAAACTAATTGGTATGAATGCCGAATTGATGGGGCAGTACATTGAGTTTGTTGCCGATAGATTATTAGTAGAATTAGGCAATGAGAAAATATACAATGTTGGTAATCCGTTCGATTTTATGGATCTAATCAACTTACAAGGTAAGACCAACTTCTTTGAGAAGCGTGTTGCTGAATACCAAAAATCTGGAGTAGCCGATGGTAACAACTCGAAAGAGTTTACTATGGACGAAGACTTCTAAGCACAATAATTAAAAATTTCACGGTCTGGAGAGATGGCTCTTTAGACTCAAACATCGTTAATACATAGTTTTATGTTTGTTATAAAAAGAGACGGCCGCAAAGAGGTTGTAAAATTCGATAAGATTACCGCACGAATTAAAAAGTTGTGTTACGGTCTTAACCCCAATGTAGATCCTGCGCGTATTGCTATGCGTGTTATTGAAGGAGTTTACGATGGTGTACGTACTTTCGAATTGGATAATTTGGCAGCAGAAGTTGCCGCAACCAATACCATTTACCATCCAGATTATGCTCAGTTGGCATCGCGTATTGCGGTATCTAACCTGCACAAGAATACCGAGAAAAGTTTCTCAGGTACTATGGATATCTTGTACTACTACAAGGATCCAAAAACTGGTGAAAAAGCTGCTTTGTTGGCTGATGATATCTACGAGATTATCCAAGAAAACAAAGAACAGTTGGACAGCGCCATTATTTATGATCGCGATTTCAATTACGATTTCTTTGGTTTCAAAACGTTGGAACGTTCATACTTATTGAAAACCAATGGTTTAATTACAGAGCGCCCTCAGCACATGTTGATGCGTGTTTCGGTTGGTATTCATAAAAACGATATTGATGCGGTAATTGAAACTTACAACGCAATGTCTCAAGGTTGGTTTACTCATGCTACGCCTACTTTATTCAATGCCGGTACTCCAAAACCACAAATGTCATCTTGCTTTTTGCTTACCATGCAAGAGGATAGCATTTCAGGTATTTACGATACACTTAAGCAATGTGCTAAGATTTCACAATCGGCAGGAGGAATAGGATTGTCTATTCACGATGTACGCGCTAAAGGTTCTTACATTAAAGGTACCAATGGTACGTCTAATGGTATTGTTCCAATGTTGCGTGTTTTTAACGATACCGCTCGTTATGTGGATCAAGGTGGTGGAAAACGTAAAGGTTCATTTGCTATTTACATCGAACCATGGCATGCTGATATCTTCGATTTCTTGGACTTGAAAAAGAACCACGGTAAAGAAGAAATGCGTGCACGTGATTTGTTCTTCGCTTTGTGGACACCAGATTTGTTCATGAAACGTGTTGAAGAAGATGGTATGTGGACTTTGATGGATCCTAACGAATGTCCAGGGTTGTCTGATTGTCACGGAGCGGAATTCGAAAAGCTATATACAAAGTATGAAGCTGAAGGAAAAGGGCGTAAAACCATTAAGGCGCAAGAGCTTTGGTTTAAAGTTGTAGAATCTCAAATAGAAACAGGTACTCCGTACATGTTGTATAAAGATGCTGCCAACGGTAAATCGAACCAGAAAAACTTAGGTACAATCAAGTCATCTAACTTGTGTACTGAAATTATGGAATACACTGCACCCGATGAAGTTGCAGTTTGTAATCTAGCATCTATTGCCTTACCTAAGTTTGTGAAAGACGGAAAATTCGATCACGACCAATTGTTCCAAATAGCGTATCAGGTAACTAAAAACTTGAACCGAATTATAGACAACAATTACTATCCAGTAGTTGAAGCTAGAAACTCAAACATGCGTCACCGTCCTATCGGTATTGGTGTTCAGGGGCTTGCTGATGCTTTCATTTTGATGCGTTTCCCGTTTGAATCTGAAGAAGCAAAAGCATTGAACCGTGAAGTGTTCGAAACAATTTACTATGCTGCACTTACAGCTTCTAAAGACTTAGCTAAAGTTGATGGTGCTTATGAAACATATGCTGGTTCTCCAGTGTCACAAGGCATATTGCAATACGACATGTGGGGCGTTACACCAACCGATCGTTGGGAGTGGGCAACATTAAAAGAAGAAATTGCTAAATATGGTGTGCGTAATTCACTATTGTTGGCACCTATGCCTACAGCTTCTACAGCTCAGATCTTGGGCAACAATGAATGCTTCGAACCATATACATCAAACATTTATTCAAGAAGAGTACTTTCGGGAGAGTTTATTGTTGTAAACAAACACTTGTTGCGCGACTTAGTAAGTTTAGGTCTTTGGACTGAAGACTTGAAAAACAAGTTGGTAGCTGAAAACGGTTCTGTTCAAAACATTCCAGAAATTCCTGTAAACCTTAAAGAATTGTACAAAACGGCTTGGGAAATTAGCCAAAGAGCAATTCTAGACATGTCGGCCGATCGTGGAGCGTACATATGTCAGTCTCAATCATTGAATGTGTTCATGCCAAATGCCAATCCAGGTAAATTGACATCGATGCACTTCTATGGCTGGAAAAAAGGTTTAAAAACAGGTATGTACTACTTAAGAACCAAAGCAGCTGTTGACGCAATTAAATTTACTTTGGATAAAGCCAATCAAGCTAAACCTTTAGCTGCAGGGGCCCCGGAGCCAGGAAAAGTAAAAGCACCACAAACGCAAGAAGAAATGAATGCTCAAATGGTATGTGCGATTGACAATCCAGACGATTGTGAAATGTGCGGAGCCTAAGAGGAGAGTATCTCAAACGTTAGTTTGATGATCTATCCCGCGGGCTCAAACATTCGGTTGCTAGCCAACTGTGCGGAGCCTAAGAGGAGAGTATCTCAAACGTTAGCCGCGGGCTCAAACATTCGGTTGCTTGCCAACTGTGCGGAGCCTAAGAGCAAGCAATTCAAATAACATCGTATTATAAAATTCAAAATCCCTGCTTCGGCGGGGATTTTTTTGTTTGATGATATGCAGATTGTAATCCATTATTCAAGACCTATCTTTTTCGATCCGAAGTTGAAAACAGACTTAAGCAAAACAATCTTATTAAATTCGATTTCCAATTAATCAATATGAAGAAAATACTTTACTCATTACTGGCTATTGCCATGCTATTGCCAAGTGCAAAGGCCGACGAAGGCATGTGGCTTCCGATGCTAATAAAGCGATTGAATTATACCGACATGCAAGCAAAAGGTTTGCAACTGTCTGCCGAAGAAATTTATTCGGTTAACAACAGCTCATTAAAAGATGCTATTGTGTCTTTGGGTGGATTTTGTACAGCAGAAGTTATCTCTAAAAAAGGACTCCTACTTACCAATCACCACTGTGCGTATAGTAGCATACAAACTCATAGTACAGTTGAAAACGATTACTTAACTGACGGATTTTGGGCTAGAAGCTTAGCTGAAGAAAAACCAAACGAAGGTTTGTATGCTCGTTTTTTAGTGCGTATGGAAGACGTTACCAATCAGATTGTATCTCAGCTTACTGCAGATATGACTGAAGAGCAACGTGATGCAAAAATCAAAGAATTAATTAAAGGAATTCAAGATAAAGCTGTAGAAGGTACTAGCTATAAAGCACAAGTAAAAGACTTCTTTCACGGGAATGAATTTTACATGTTCATTTACAACGATTACACCGATGTCCGTTTGGTAGGTGCACCACCTTCATCTGTAGGAAAATATGGTGGGGATACTGACAACTGGATGTGGCCACGTCATACGGGTGATTTTTCTTTGATGCGTGTATATGCAGATGCTGAAAACAATCCTTCAGATTATAGTGAAAGCAATGTACCATTGAACCCTAAGCACAGTTTGCCAATTTCAATTTCAGGAATAAACCAAGGTGATTTTGCAATGGTTATGGGGTATCCAGGGTCTACCGATCGTTTTCTAACATCGTTTGGTGTTAAAGAAGAATTGGACTTACACCAACCAACGGTTGTTGATATTAGAGATGTGAAGCTTGAAGTGATGCGCAAGTACATGGAAGCAGATCCAGCAGTTAGAATCAAATATGCTAGTAAATATGCTCAAGTAGCTAATTACTGGAAATATTACATCGGTCAACAAAAGCAATTGAAACGCAACAAGATATATGAGAAGAAAAAATCTCTTGAGTCGTCGTTTTTAAATTGGGTGGCACAAAGTAAAGAGCGTGAAGCAAAGTATGGTGAAGCATTGAAGTTGATTGAAGACAATACAGCTATCAAAAGCAAATCGGTTGTTGGTAACACGTATTTATTAGAAGCTGGCTTAACAGGGTCGGATCTTATTTTATTTGCTTTTAGAAGCGAACGTCAGATTAAAGCAGGTTTAGGTGATGCTTCAACTATGGAGAAAATTAAGCCAGGCTTATTAGAGACGTCGAAAAAACACTTCGAAGGAAATCACACTGCTTTAGAGAAAGAGATAATGGTAGAAATGTTGAAGTTGTACAAGCAAAATGTACTGACTGAACAATTGCCAAGTTTCTTTACACTTATTGATGGTAAGTACAAAGGAGATATTCAAAAATTTGTTGATAAACTGTACGAGTCATCTATCTATGCTTCAGAATCTAAATTCGAAGCGTTTTTAAACAAACCTGCAGAAAAAACATTGTCAAAAGACCTTGGAAGTATTGTTGCTAATGAATTGATCAAGATGTACTTCTCTTCTCAAGGAACAAATGCAGCATCTACAGCGCAGCTTGAAAAAGGCAATAGATTGTTTGTAGATGGTTTGCGTAAAATGAACGCATCTAAGAAATACTATCCCGATGCGAATTCTACTATGAGAGTTACGTATGGTACAGTTGGCGATTATAGCGCACGCGATGCAGTGAAATATGATTTCTATACTACACTAACAGGTGTAATGGAAAAAATGGACAACAGCAATCCAGAGTTTGTAGTACCAAATAAGCTGGAAGCTTTGCATAAAGCGAAAGATTATGGACAGTATGCAAACGATAAAGGTGAGTTGGTTGTAAACTTCATTACCAATACCGATATTACTGGAGGTAACTCAGGTAGTCCAGTAATCAATGGTAAAGGAGAATTAATAGGATGTGCTTTTGATGGTAACTGGGAAGCTATGAGTGGTGATATTGCTTTCGAAAGCGAAGTGCAAAGAACCATATGTGTAGATGCTCGTTACATTTTGTTTACTATAGATAAGTATGCAGGAGCGCAAAACATCATTGATGAGTTGGATTTGGTTACTTCTGAATCTGTAAAAGAAGAAGCTTTGTTAGAAGATTAAGTTTTCTGAAATATTCAATATTAAAAAAGGGGCCTAAGCCCCTTTTTTTATTCTTCATAGTTTGCGTATTCAACCTTGTCATTGACGACATAGGCACTTGGGAATTCTTCTTTAATAGCGTGTAAAAATTTTTCGGCATCCAATTGGTTTCTGAAATTGCCAACCCTAAGTTTGAAGTTAGGAGCTTGATAGCTAACGAAAGCTTTTTGATCAGGATAGAGTTGGAGAAATTCACCTTTAAGTCTTAAAGCCTCTTCTCTACTGCCAAAAAATACTTGCACTCTAAATCCACTCATGGTTTTAGAACGGCTATGTTCTTCAATGAATTTACGTTCAATCACCTTCAAGGCTGGTTTCTCGTAGTAATCAGTACCAACCGACGCATTCTGGTTAAGCGAATTGATGTTCATTCGATCTTGCGCAAAAGAAAAGCTTACAGCAGTAAAAAGTGATAAGCCAACAAAAAGTAATCTCATAGAATAGGTTTAAGATTGAAGTAAACAAATGTAGTTTGAATCTTGTTAACGCAAAACTACAAATTGAGGTATAGAATGAACTTGCCTTTTTCGAATATTTGATTTTTGGTTTGCGATTATTATTTAGAAGCATTTTAAATTAATTAACAACTTCGTAAAACCTTGCCTACAAGCAATTCCAAAATCCACATTCTACTAAATTTGCGACCACTTAAAGAGGATAACTCTTAAAATTACCAAGTATGCACAAGCGTTTTACTAACGTCAGATACAGATTTTTCACCCCATTACTAGCTCTAGGATTGTTCCTACTAATTGGTAATCAGTCGTTTGCACAGCCAAACGGCGAATTGCTATTTAAAGGTAACTGTGCCTCATGTCACCGTCCAACTACCGAAGCCTTAACAGGTCCAGGTTTGAAAGGTGTCGAAGAAAGATGGGTTGGTCGTGAAGAACTGATTTACGAGTGGATAAAAAATCCACAGAAAGTTCTTAACTCAGGCGATGCCTATGTTACTAAGCTATATGCTGAGTACAAATCATCAGGTTTGATGACTCCGCAAGCTTTAAGTAACGAGGAGATTGATGCGATTTTAAAATATGTTAAAGAGTATCAACCGCCAGTTGCAATTGTTGAGGATGTTCAAGAAAGTGGAGCTAATTCTGCTGGAGGTGATTCAAATTCTACGACATGGATGCTCCTTATTATTGGAGTCTTATTGATCGTGATTTTCTCTTTGTTGGGTGTGAAGAACACTTTACAACGTGCTGTTGACAAGAGCAAGGGAATTGAAGAAGAAAAAGATTTCACTTACTCTAAAGGAGTTAAGCAGTGGATTGCGAAAAACAAAGTAATTACAGCGTTCTTAGTGATCTTGCTTGTAGTTGGTGGTTTGCGCGATGTGTGGCACTCACTTTTAAGTATAGGTGTTTATGAAGGGTATAAGCCAGAGCAGCCAATTTGGTTCTCTCATAAGGTGCATGCTGGTCAGAACGAAATCAACTGTGTTTACTGTCATAACAGTGCGGAGAAAAGCAAGCACGCAGGTATACCAACTGCTAATGTTTGTATGAACTGCCACGTAGCGGTTAAAAAAGGTAAGATTACCGGAGAAGAGGAAATCGCTAAAATTTATGCTGCCACAGGATGGGATGCTGAAAAGCGTGAGTACACAGGTAATACACAACCTATTAAATGGGTTAAAGTTCACAACTTGCCAGATCACGTTTACTTCAACCACTCTCAGCACGTTGTAGTTGGAAAACTAGAATGTACTGAATGTCACGGTGAAGTGAAAGAAATGGATACAGCTGAGCAATTCGCTCCGCTTACCATGGGATGGTGTATCAACTGTCACAGAGATACAGAAGTTCAAATGGCAGATAATGGTTACTACGATGAGTGGCACAACCGTTTATCAAAAGAAGAATTGAAAAAATATCTTAATAACGACGAGCGCATTACCGTTAACGAGATCGGAGGAATAGAATGCGCAAAATGTCACTATTAAAAAACCAGTAACAAACGCTATGGCTGATAAAAAGTATTGGACCGGTTTGGAAGATCTTCATAAAACTGAAGAATTTGTAAACAACAGTCAAAAAGAATTTAAATCGGAGTTGCCGGTTGAAGACTTTTTGGCGAACGATAAGCTTTCAGAAAGTTCAACAGGACGTAGAGATTTCCTTAAATTTTTAGGGTTCTCTGTTACCGCTGCTGCAGTTGCGGCTTGCGAAACACCTGTTATTAAATCAATCCCTTACGTAAACAAACCTGAGGATATTACTCCGGGTGTAGCTAACTACTACGCATCAAGTTTTTACAACGGGCAGGTATTTTCTTCCATCTTGGTTAAAACAAGAGAAGGACGTCCTATTCATATTTCAGGAAATAAAAAAGACGGTTTCTTCGGTGGTGCTTTAAACGCTGAGGTTAATACATCTGTTTTAGGACTTTATAATGCAAGTCGTTTGCAAGCACCAACTGTTGGTGGATCAAAAACTACTTGGAAAAAGTTTGATGCTGAAGTAAAAGGCGCATTGTCTAAAGCTTCAGAAAATGGTGGTGAAATAGCTGTGTTGTCTAACAGTATCATTAGTCCTTCTGCAAAAGAAGCTTATGGTAAGTTTTCTGCTAAATACACAAGCGAAACAACGACTGTAAATCACTACCAAGTAGATGATGTTTCTTATTCAGGACTAACTTCTGCTGTAGAAAAAGTAACAGGCGAACGTTTTGTTCCTTTCTTCGATTTTTCTAAGGCTAAAGTTATTGTTTCAGTTTCTGCTGATTTCTTGCGTTCTTGGTTAAATCCAACTGTATTTGTTAATCAATACAAAGGACACAGAAACCCTGAAGCTGGACACATGTCTAAGCATTATCAGTTTGAAAGCAACATGTCATTGTCAGGTTCTAATGCCGACAAGCGTATTGCTGTTAAGCCGTCAGAGGAATTAGCTACATTAATTTCTATATACAATCATCTTGCTTCTAAAATGGGAATGGCTACTGTAGCTGGTTCTAATAAAGAGTTGGATGCAAAAACTAAGAAAGCAGCAGCTGATTTAGCTTCTCATAAAGGCGAATCATTGGTAGTAGCTGGAGCCAACAGCACTGCTATTCAAAGCATGGTTTTGAAAATCAATGCAATTCTTAGTAATACTGAAAAAACCATTTTCACTACCAAGCGTTTCAACAATGCCCAAGGTAATGATGCTTCGATAGCGACTTTAAAATCAAACATCAAAGCAGGTAAAGTAAAAGCGTTAATCGTTCTTGATTCTAATCCGGTATATACAGACGGAGAAGAGTGGATTGCTTTGCTTAAAAAAGTACCTACCACTGTAGCCGTATCTGAATACAAAGATGAAACTGCAGCAGCTTGTAAGTTTGTTGCAGCAAAGGATAACTACTTAGAAAGCTGGAACGATTATTCTCCAGTGACAGGTATGTATGCTTTGGCACAACCAACCATCAATCGTTTATACAGTACGCGTAATGCTTACTCTAACTTCTTGGTTTGGGCAGACGATAAAACAGATTACTTAGATTTCATTAAAGGTGTTTGGATGCGTAATTCAGAAGGAAAAACGAGCGATCTTTCGTTCTCTTCTTTCTGGAACAAATCATTGCACAATGGTGGTGTAACTGTTAAAGCATCTGAAACAGCACTTTCTTTAGATTCTTCTATTGCTTGGGTTTCTTCTCAATCAAAGATTCAAAAAGAAGGATTCGAATTGAGCTTGTATCAAAACGAATTGGGTGCAGGTGCGCAAGCAAACAACCCTTGGTTACAAGAATTACCAGATCCAATCACTAAAGTAACTTGGGATAACTACTTAACTGTTTCAAACGCTGATGCGAAAGAAATGGGCTTGAACATTTACATTGGTGAAAAAGATTATGCAACTGTAGTTAAATTAACTGTTGGAAAAAACACTGTTGAATTACCTGCATACGTAACACCAGGTCAAAAACCAGGAACAGTTGGTTTGGCATTAGGATACGGACGTGGAAACAATGGAGCTGAATTAGGTAAGTCTATCTACCAAACAGCAGAATATGGTGGCTATATCACCGATGCAGAAGGAAAACCTTTGGCCATTGGTGTGAACGGTTTCCAATTTGCAGCAACTGCAAACGGAAATACAAGCTATACAGCCTCTAAAGTTGTAATAGAGAAAACAGATAAAACGTATCCTTTAGCATGTACTCAAACTCATAATACCATTATGGGACGTGAGAGCATTGTAAAAGAAACCGATTTACATACATTCAAAACTTCAGACAAACACCACTACAATCATGGTCATACATTGGCTATGCATGAAGGTGGAGAAATGGTTCAAAAACCTATTTCAGAAGTTGATTTATGGGATGCTCATCCAGTAGAGAATATTTCTCACCGCTGGGGTATGGCTATTGACCTTACAAAATGTATTGGTTGCGGTGCATGTGTTACTGCATGTCATTCTGAAAACAACGTACCAGTAGTTGGAAAAGACGAAGTATTAAGAAGCCGTGATATGCACTGGTTGCGTATTGACCGTTACTTCTCTTCTGCTGAAGACGATAAAAAACACAATGGTGAAGATTTCAGTTATGCTGAAATGGAGAAACCAGATGAGAATCCTACGGTAGTTCACATGCCTATGATGTGCCAGCACTGTAACCACGCTCCATGTGAGACGGTTTGCCCAGTAGCTGCTACAACGCATAGTAATGAAGGATTGAACCAAATGACTTACAACAGATGTATTGGTACAAGATATTGTGCAAACAACTGTCCTTACAAAGTGCGTCGTTTCAACTGGTTCAACTACCAAGCTTATAAGAAATTTACAGAAGTTAACCCTGCTCAAGACGATATGGGACGTTTGGTATTAAACCCAGATGTTACCGTTAGAGCTAGAGGTGTAATGGAAAAATGTAGCATGTGTGTTCAACGTATCCAAGGTGGTAAGTTGGAAGCTAAGAAAGCAGGACACGCCGTGAAAGATGGAGCAATCCAAACAGCATGTGCAGAGTCTTGTTCTATGGATGCTATTACTTTTGGTGACTTGAACGACACTAAGTCTAGTGTTACAGACAAGGCAAATTCAGACAGAGGTTATTTAGCTCTTGAAGAAGTTGGTACTAAGCCAAACATCTATTACATGGTTAAAGTTAGAAACACAGAAGGTAGCGCACACCATTCATAAGTTATTTAGATTATTATGCACAAAGAAGCAGCTATTAGAGAACCACTCATCTTAGGTCACAAGACCTATGGTGATATTACCAAAGATGTGGTAGATCCAATTATGGGTCGACCATCTAAAACTTGGTTTATACTTATCAGCATTGCAGCCGTAGTAGGTTTGTATGGTGTAGGATGTATCCTATACTTAATCGGAACTGGTGTTGGAACTTGGGGTTTGAATAAAACCGTAGGTTGGGCTTGGGATATTACCAACTTCGTTTGGTGGGTAGGTATCGGTCACGCCGGAACATTGATCTCGGCAGTACTATTACTTTTCCGTCAAAAATGGAGAATGGCGATTAACCGTTCTGCTGAAGCGATGACAATTTTTGCTGTATTTATGGCAGGATTGTTCCCTATGATTCACATGGGGCGTATTTGGATGGCTTACTGGGTATTACCATTGCCAAACCAATTCGGATCACTTTGGGTAAACTTTAACTCACCACTACTGTGGGATGTATTCGCGATTTCAACATACTTATCTGTATCGTTGGTATTCTGGTACATAGGTCTTATTCCTGACTTTGCTACTATCCGTGATAAAGTGGTTGATCCTATCCAAAAGAAAATGTACACTTTGTTGTCATTTGGTTGGAGTGGTCGTGCTAAAAACTGGAACCGTTTCGAGGAAGTTTCTTTGATATTGGCTGGTTTGGCTACACCATTGGTATTCTCGGTACACTCTATCGTATCCATGGACTTTGCTACGTCGGTTATACCAGGTTGGCACACAACTATTTTCCCTCCATACTTTGTATCAGGAGCGGTATTTAGTGGTTTTGCTATGGTACAAACCTTATTGCTTATCATGCGTAAAGCCATGAATCTTGAAAACTACATTACAGTAAAACATATCGAGTATATGAACATTGTAATCATCGTTACTGGTTCTATTGTAGGTGTAGCATACATTACTGAGTTATTCATTTCATGGTATTCAGGAGTTGAGTATGAATCTTATGCATTCATTAACCGTGCAACAGGTCAATACTGGTGGGCGTATGCAGCTATGATGACGTGTAACGTTATATCACCTCAATTGTTCTGGGTAAAAAGCTGGAGACGTAACTTGAAGTTTACTTTTGTGATGTCTATCATTGTAAACATCGGTATGTGGTTCGAACGTTTTGTTATTATCGTAACATCACTTCACCGCGATTACCTTCCATCTTCATGGACAATGTTCTACCCAACATTTATTGATATAGGAGTATTTGTAGGTACAATCGGATTGTTCTTTGTGTTCTTCTTGATGTTTGCTCGTTTCTTCCCTGTATTGGCGTTGAACGAAATCAAATCTATCTTGAAGGGATCAGGAGAGTCTTACAAAAACGAAGAAAGCCACCACTAATAAAAGTTATACATGACACAGAAAGTATTTTATGCAATGTACGACGACGACCACAAGCTCTTAGAAGCAGCTAAAAAAGTGGTGTCTGAGGGTGTAAAGGTTAAGGAAGTATTTTCTCCTTTCCCTATTCACGGTATCGATCCTGTTATTGGTGTTCGCCCAACTCGTTTAGGCGATATGGCCTTTATTTATGGTCTTATAGGATTAACTCTTGCCTTAGTTGGTATGCGTTATTTCATGATCGTTAACTGGCCAATGAACATTGGTGGTAAACCAAGTTTTTCATTATTAGAAAACTTACCATCGTTTGTGCCAATTTCATTTGAATTCACGGTTTTATGTACTGCTCACGGTATGGCATTAACGTATTTGTTTAGAAACAAAACATTGCCAGGTATGCCGGCGTCTAACCCTGATCCACGTACTACTGACGACAAGTTTGTAATGGAAATTTCAACGGAAGACAACAAAATGTCTGCAGAAGATATTTCAGCCTTATTAAAAGGAACAGATATAGACGAGTTAGAAGAAAAATCATTCACCGTTGAAGAGGAAGATCGCTTCTAAAAATTGCTTACTATGAAAAAAAGCTTTTTAAAACTTAACGCAATCGCTGGAGCAGTGCTTTTATTGGCTTCTTGCTCTCATGATCCTAATAGCCCAGGTGTTGAATACATGCCCGACATGTACCGTTCACCAGCTGTAGAGGCCTATATTGATTACGACAATATCGAAGAAAGTTCTACTCGTAAGCCAGTAGATGGAACCATTAAATACAGTAAAGAAGGCAAAGCTTGGATCAACATGCCCTATGCTTATCCTGCAACTACTGAAGGTTACGAATTGGCTGGATCTGAATTGATGTCACCATTAGCTATGGACGAAATGACTGTAGCTAAAGGTCAAGATCTTTACACTAAGTTTTGTATGCACTGCCATGGTGAAACAGGTATGGGCGACGGAGCTGTAGTTACTAACGGAGGATTTCCTCCACCACCAGCTTACAACGGTGCTTTGAAAAACTTACCAGAAGGGAAAATGTTCCACACCATTACTTACGGTAAAGGTGTAATGGGTAGTCACGCTTCTCAATTGAATAAAGAAGAGAGATGGCAAGTTATTCAATACATTAAAGTATTGCAGAATGATGGAGAGATGCCAGGTGCAACAACTTCAGTAGTAGAATAATAGCAAGAAACCAAAAGATCGTTACAATGCAATTTGTTTTCAATAAAAAATTAAAAAACCTCTGCTTTGCCTTTATGGCAATAGGTATCATAGCCATTCTAATGGGTATGTTTACAGATACGTCAGAGCATCACAATCGTTTTTGGTCAAACATATTGATCAACTCATTTTTCTACTTGGCTATAGGTCTTGGAGCATTATTCTTTTATACACTTCAGTATGCAACCGAAACTGGTTGGACCGTTGTTGTAAAAAGAGTTTTTGAAGGTATATTCTCTTCTATTCCTGTATTTGGTGGTATCCTTGCTTTGGTTCTTTTAGTAGGAACTTTTGGTGGTCACCACATCTATCACTGGATGGATTCAGCTGTGCACGATTTAGACAGCGATAAGTACGATGCAATTATAGCTGGTAAATCAGCTTACTTAAACAAACCTTTTTTCTGGATTAGAACCTTGGTTTATTTAGGTGTATTTACATTTTTTGCTCGTTACTTCCGTAGAGAATCTTTGCGTGAAGATACTATGGGTGGTACTGAGATTCACTTCAAATTATACAAGAAAGCAGCTATTTTCTTGATATTTTTTGCCGTATTTTCTTCAACAGCTTCATGGGATTGGATTATGTCTATCGATGTACACTGGTTCTCTACGTTGTTCGGATGGTATGTATTCTCAGGAATGTGGGTAGGTGCTATGATTACTGCTGTATTATTTGTTCGTTTCTTAAAAGGACAAGGATATTTAGAGTTTGTGAACGAAAGTCACTTGCACGATTTATCTAAGTGGATGTTTGCTTTGAGTTTCTTATGGTCTTACTTATGGTTCTCTCAGTTCATACTTATATGGTATTCTAACATCCCAGAGGAAGTAACGTATTTCATTGAGCGTATAGAACACTTTAAAATTCCTTTCTTCGGAATGTTCATCGTAAACTTTGTTTTCCCAATGATCTTGTTGATGTCTAGAAAAGCTAAGAGAATTAAATTCCTTCCAATTTTTGTTGGACTGATCATTTTCCTAGGTCACTGGATGGATACTTATATGTTGATTACTCCAGGTGCTACTCACCATTTCCACATTGGATTTATGGAAGTAGGAATATTCTTAGGTTTCTTAGGATTGTTTATTTTCTTGACGCTAAGAGCATATACAAAAGCTCCTTTCTTACCGGTTAATCACCCGTACAGAGATGAAAGCGAACATTTCGAGATCTAATAGAAGTTTATATACAGATTAAATTATGTCAAAAATTTTAGTGTTAGCGGTAGTAGTTTTGGTAATCATTGCGATTGCGCAGTTATCAAAGATGTATGAACTTTCTAGAAAAGTCGCTAAAAAACGTGAGGAAGATATCAGCTTGGCTTCGAACAAGTTGAACGCCAAACTGATGTTGGTGTACATGGTGGCATTTTACGCCTTCTTTATTTACTTAACTGTAGCGTATGGCGAACACATGTTGCCAGTTGCAGCTAGTGAGCATGGTGCGAAAGTGGATACCTTAATGGATCTAAACCTTGTGTTTGTTTCAGCTGTATTTTTCTTGATGAATACTTTATTGTTTGTATTTGCTAGTAAGTATTACAAACGCGAAGGTCAAAAAGCCAAATTTCAACCACACGACAATCGTTTGGAGTTGATTTGGACTGTGATACCTTCTATTGTATTATTTGCCATCATCATTAGTGGTTTGGTTGTTTGGAATGATATTACTGATGCTCCAAAAGAAGATGCTATTGTAATAGAAATTTACTCTAAGCAATTTGACTGGACAGCACGTTACGGTGGAGACAACAATCAATTAGGTAATGCTTCTGTTAACTTCATTAGCGCAACAAACCCACTAGGGGTAATTAGCTCTGAAGTATTGGTTGACAAAAAAGCTGAAATGAATGCTGAAATTGAAGCCATCGAAAGTGATTTAGAGAACAAAGTATTCTCTGATGCTAACGAAGCAGCTTTAAAGACAAAATTGTCGAACTTAAAAGCTCAACGTGCTCGTGTAGCTGGTTTTAAATATTCTGATGAAGAATTGGCACTAGGTTACGATGATAAATTGGTAAAAGCTGAATTCCATATTCCTGTGGGACGTCAAGTTCATTTCCAATTCCGTTCTCAAGATGTAATACACTCTGCGTATATGCCTCACTTCCGTGCTCAAATGAACACGGTTCCAGGTATGACAACAGTATTCAATATTACTCCTACTATCACTACCGATAGCATGCGTACAATTACGGGTAACAAAGATTTCAACTATGTGTTAATGTGCAACAAGATTTGTGGATCGGCACACTACAACATGAAGATGGATATCATTGTAGAGAGTGAAGAAGATTATAATAAGTGGTTAGCAGACCAAAAAACGTTTGCTAAAGCTTACGGTTTAGAAGAAAAAGCTAAGGACTTAGCAGTTAACAACAAATAATTTTTTAGGGTAATATGTCATCAGCAACTATACACGACCACGGTCACGACCATCACCACGAGACATTCTTGACGAAGTACATCTTTAGTCAAGACCATAAAATGATTGGAAAGCAGTTCTTGGTAACTGCTGTATTCATGGCTTTTGTGGCTATGATGATGTCGGTTCTTTTCAGATTGCAATTGGCTTGGCCAGATGAGCAATTCGAAATTGTAAAATTCTTTTTAGGCGAAAAATGGGCTCCAGAAGGGGTTATGGATCGTAACATGTACCTAGCCTTGGTTACAATTCATGGTACCATCATGGTATTCTTTGTACTAACAGGTGGTCTATCGGGTACCTTTAGTAACTTACTTATTCCACTGCAAATTGGTGCGCGTGATATGGCTTCTGGGCTATTGAACATGTTATCATACTGGTTCTTTGCATTGTCATCTATCATAATGATATCATCATTGTTCTTAGAAGGCGGTCCAGCATCAGGTGGATGGACAGTATATCCACCACTATCAGCATTGCCACAAGCTATGCCAGGTTCGGGTGCAGGTATGACTTTCTGGTTGGTATCTATGTCTTTGTTCATTGTTTCTTCTCTTTTGGGTGGTTTGAACTACATCGTTACTATCTTAAACCTTAGAACGAAAGGTATGAGCATGACTCGTTTGCCTCTTACAATTTGGGCATTCTTGGTAACAGCTATTTTGGGTGTATTATCATTCCCTGTATTGTTCTCTGCTGCCTTATTGCTTATCATGGACCGTAGTTTTGGTACAGCGTTTTACTTGTCAGACATCTTCATCAATGGTGAAGTATTGAACGCAACAGGTGGATCACCAATCTTATACCAACACTTATTCTGGTTCTTAGGTCACCCTGAGGTATATATCATCATGTTACCAGCACTTGGTATTACTTCTGAGATTATTGCAACCAATTCTCGTAAACCAATTTTCGGTTACAAAGCCATGGTTGGTTCTATTCTAGCAATCGGATTCCTTTCATTTATTGTTTGGGGTCACCACATGTTCGTTACAGGTATGAACCCATTCTTAGGTTCGGTATTCGTAGTAACTACATTATTGATTGCTATACCATCTGCTGTAAAAGCCTTTAACTACATCACTACATTGTGGAAAGGACAAATCGTTTACACGCCAGGTATGTTGTTTTCTATAGCATTGGTATCATCATTTGTTACTGGTGGTGTTACAGGTATCATTTTAGCAGATTCAACTTTGGATATAAACGTTCACGATACTTACTTCGTAGTTGGTCACTTCCATATTGTAATGGGTATGTCGGCTATTCTTGGGATGTTGGCTGGTGTTTATCACTGGTTCCCTAAGATGTTTGGTCGTATGTTGAACACCAAATTGGGTTATGCTCACTTCTGGTTCACATTTGTATGTGCTTACGGAGTATTCTTCCCTATGCACTACCTAGGTTTAGCAGGTGCACCACGTCGTTATTACCAGTCATCAGAGTTCGCGATGTTTGATGGTGTAATGGACTTAAATGTTATCATTACAGTATTTGCAATCATAGGTTCATTAGCACAGTTGATTTTCTTATACAACTTCATTTACAGTATTTTTAGAGGTCAAGTAGCAACACAAAACCCTTGGAAATCGAATACATTGGAGTGGACTACTACTGTAAAACATGTTCACGGAAACTGGGATGGTCCGCTTCCTGAAGTACACCGTTGGGCTTACGATTATTCTAACCCAGATTGGGATGAGGATTTCGTACCGCAAACAACACCTATGAAAGAAGGTGAAGTAGCACACTAATACTAATAAGATAGATTTATTTCAAAACCCGTTTACGTAAAGTGAACGGGTTTTTTGTTTACTGCTTAATGTTGAAGAGAGGTTCAAGTAAACTCCTCACGTACTTTAATCTTCCAAAATCCCGTTTACCTTTGACGTTGGTAACATGAGGCAATTTTTTCTGATCATACTATTTTCATTTCTGGCGATTGCTGAAATACAAGCTCAAATAGCAGACTGGATAAAAACGCAAACCAAGGAGAATAAAATGGAAATAGGGTTTTCTTTCGAAAGCCGCAACAGTTTCCTATTAGAACAATCCAACAAACTCAATGGCCTTCGTTTGCATTTCGAATTTGGCGAGTATTACAATGCCGGAATAGGGTATTACGACAACGGATTTTTACAAAAAAGCAAAACCAACTTATCCTTCATTGGGTTGTTTCAGGAGTTTCTTTTGTTCAAAAACAAAAAAGGAGCAGGCAACTTGTCCATGATGATGGATTTTGGAGAATATGGCCCAACTGAAAATCTCGATCCCAAAGCCTTTGTGGCCTACGAGGTGATGTTGGGTGGACAACTTAATTTTTTGAAGTACTTTTTCGGTGGTGCGGCTGTAGGGTATCGTTTGGGACTCATCAATCCGCATAGAGCCGATTATAAGATATCTTCGCCATTGTATCAACTTAAAGTAGGATTGCATTTTAGCGAAATTGCTCGTAGCTTAAAAAAGTAATGGAAGATTTTGATTTTAGGGCCGAAACGCCTTCTTCAGATAAAGAAATAGATAAGGTATTGCGCCCATTATCTTTCGACGATTTTAAAGGCCAAGACAGCGTTACCGATAATTTGCGCGTGTTTGTTAAAGCCGCTTTGATGCGTGAAGAATCTTTAGACCATGTATTGTTGCACGGACCTCCGGGTTTGGGGAAAACCACTTTGGCCAACATTCTTGCCAACGAATTGAAAGTTGGTTTTAAACTTACATCGGGCCCTGTATTGGATAAACCTGGCGATTTGGCGGGCTTGCTCACCAATCTAGAGCCCAATGATGTACTGTTCATTGATGAAATACACCGTCTGAGTCCTGTAATAGAAGAGTATTTGTATTCGGCTATGGAAGATTACCGAATCGATTTGGTGTTGGATACAGGCCCAAATGCGCGTACCGTACAAATAGAGTTAAACCCTTTTACATTGGTTGGTGCTACAACGCGTAGCGGATTGCTTACGGCGCCTTTACGTGCCCGTTTTGGCATCAATTCTAGACTGAATTATTACAATAAAAAACACTTGGTAGGCATAGTAGAGCGCAGTGCAGGTTTACTGAACGTACCTATTGCCAAAAACGCAGCCGAAGAAATTGCCTCTAGAAGTAGAGGAACACCGCGTATTGCCAATGCTTTGCTGCGCAGAGTACGTGATTTTGCCCAGGTAGAATCCGACGGAACCATTGATATTAAAATTAGCAAGCATGCCTTGGCGGCACTCAATGTAGACGATAACGGTTTGGATGAAATGGACATTAAAATCCTGAAAACCATGCTCGAAAAATTTGGTGGCGGACCAGTAGGTATAACCACCATCGCCACGGCTGTAGGTGAAGATTCTGGAACGATAGAAGAAGTGTACGAACCCTATCTAATACAAGAAGGTTTTTTGATGCGAACGCCAAGAGGCCGACAATGCACGCCTAAAACTTACGAGTATTTGGGCTATGCCAACGATGGTGGCGCGCAAAATTCTTTGTTCTAAATGAAGCTGAGTGTTGCTGAAAAAACATCTGCACAAATTAAGCAGTGGGCAGCCGAGTTGGGTTTTTACGATTGCCGAATAGCCAAAGCAGATGCACTTACGCAAGAAGCAATAAACTTGGAACATTGGCTAAAAGAAGGCCTCAATGGAACCATGGATTACATGGCCAATTATTTTGATGTCAGAATAGATCCGAAAAAATTGGTGCCTGGCGCAAAGTCGGTCATCATTCTCAATTACAATTATTTTCCTGGAGAAGTAGAGCAAACTTCCGACATCAAAATATCGAAATATGCTCACGGTAGGGATTACCACAAAGTTCTGCGTAAAAAGCTAAAGCAATTCATTGCCAAACTGCAAGAAGTGGGGGAATTGAGCGCACGAGGTTTTGTTGATTCTGCACCCATTATGGAAAAAGTTTGGGCAGAAAAAGCGGGTCTTGGCTGGCGAGGAAAAAACACCAACATCATTCACCCCAAAAAAGGATCTTTTTTCTTTTTGTCTGCTTTAGTCCTCGATTGGGAGTTGGCCTACGACGATCCCATAAAAGATTATTGTGGTACGTGTACCAAATGCATAGACGCTTGTCCTACAAAGGCATTGAGTCCGTATAAAATAGATGGCAGCAAATGCATTTCTTATCTCACCATTGAGCTGAAAGAAGCCATTCCAACAGAATTTAAAAATCAAATGGAAGATTGGGCATTTGGTTGTGATGTATGCCAAGATGTGTGTCCTTGGAATCGGTTTTCTCAACATCATGCAGAGCCTGATTTTTTAGATAAAACAGGAAAGTTGGCATTGAATAGCATCGATTTACTGCAATTATCTGAGCAAACCTTTGACGATGTATTCATTGGAAGTCCTATTCGCCGAACGGGCTACGATGGCATTAGGCGCAATGTCCAATTTCTTAAGAAGTGACTTCAAACACTTTAGTTAGGATGTCGGAGAAACTATCGCCAAAATGAGTAAAACACCAATTTTTTAATTCGGGTAAGTCTGTTTTGCTAATGGATATTAGCGACTTGTACAATTCTTTTTCAAATAAAGTGCGGTCAAAACTTACAGCTTTTAAAACCGTTTTACAGAATTCTAACATTGGGTAATGTGTTACTAATTGTTCAAAAGTTACGTTTTATACCAACGCCAACGACATTATTAAATTGCATCAAATTGGAATCATAATTCAGGTTGGTGTTTTCCAAAATTCGAGCAGGTAATAGTGAGTATCTGAAGCCAATAAATACACTCCAGTTCTTCTGTTGCAATCCTAAGTTCAAAAGGGCGTCGGCAGTAAATCTTTGAAAAGGTTCTCGGTTGTCTATAGTGCCTATTTCATCGCTTTCGGTAGAAGAAATTAGGGTAAGTAACTCCAATCCTGATTCTGCGTAAAGTGCTGGTTTATTGCGCTTTGCCTTTTGTTTTAATATCAGTTTAATTGGAACAGATATATAACCCAATGCAATTTTGTATTGGGTGTAAACCCCATTGTCAGGGTCGGCTTTTCTCACCGAACCACGTTGTGCATAACCCAATCCGATAGCCCATTGCAAGAGTCTTCTATTGATTCTTTCTGTTTGAATGTGAAAGGCAATATTTCCTTTGTCGTAACCACCATATTTATCGCCATCAATTTGGCTGCCATAGACCATTAATTGAGCACTTGGTTCAAAAGATGGACGTTGAGCTTTTGCTGAAAAAATCGCAATCATTGCAAAGCAACAAGCGATGTACTTAAACCAATTCTTCATAAAAATGGAGCATGCCCAAAGAGGCTTTTTCTTTTATGTGTTTAATTCTTTTGTTGGTGCTGATGTCCAAGTCCATCGGATCGATAAGATAAATTGGTTTCTCGCGGTTGTAAAAATCCATTAAACCAGCGGCAGGATAAACTTTTAGTGACGTCCCAATGATGAGCAATAAATCGGCTTCAGCCACAAGTTGTGCAGCATTTTCTATTTCAGGAACGTTTTCTCCAAACCAAACTACGTGGGGCCGAAGTTGCCCACCATCATCTGCCAAATCGCCCAAATGAATATCCTTCCCATTCAAGTCGATTAACACGTGATCGTTTTTAACACTTCTAGCTTGTTCGATGCATCCGTGCAAGTGCAATACATTGCTGCTTCCAGCACGTTCGTGTAAATCATCTATGTTTTGAGTGATGATTTGAACATTAAAATGTTTTTCCAAACGAACACAAATACTGTGAGCAGGGTTGGGCTTTGCTTGACGAACATTTTTCCGGCGGTAATTGTAAAAGTTTAAAACCAATTCGGGGTCACGTTCGAAGGCGTCGGGTGTAGCAACATCCGTAATTCGATGGTTTTCCCATAAGCCGTCATTGCCTCTAAAGGTTTCAATGCCAGACTCTTGACTGATGCCTGCACCGCTTAGAATTACCAATTTTTTTCGATCGGGCATTCTCAAAAATAGATTAAATTTTTAAGTCACATAGGCGCAACGATATTTGTACATTTGGTGGCTTAAATACATCCGATGTATGGGCAATCTTAAAAAAGAAGCACTTGAGTATCACAGCTCTGGCAGACCAGGTAAAATTGAGGTAATACCAACAAAACCGTATGGTACTCAACACGATTTAGCGTTGGCGTATTCGCCAGGAGTTGCTGCTCCTTGTAATGAAATTGCTGAAGATGTAAACAAAGTCTTCGATTATACATCAAAAGGAAATTTAATTGGTGTAATAAGCAATGGTACAGCCGTTCTTGGTTTAGGCGATATTGGTCCAGAAGCTTCAAAGCCAGTAATGGAAGGTAAGGGGATACTGTTCAAAGTTTTTGCCGATATCGATGTTTTTGATATAGAATTGGATGCAAGAGATCCCGATTTGTTTGTTCAAACGGTAAAAGCAATGGCTCCTACATTTGGTGGCATCAACTTAGAAGACATCAAAGCACCAGAAGCTTTTGATATTGAAGAAAGATTGAAAAAGGAATTGAACATTCCTATCATGCACGACGATCAGCACGGTACAGCTATTGTGAGTGCAGCGGCATTGTTGAATGCATTAGAATTGGCTGGAAAGAAAATTGGCGATGTGAAAATCGTCATTTCTGGTGCGGGTGCAGCGGCCATTTCTTGTTCTAGATTATACATCTCGTTAGGTGTGAATGTCGACAACTTGATCATGTGCGACAGCAAGGGCGTGATTCATAAGAATAGAGAGAACTTAGATAAAAGAAAAGCACAATTTGCTACCGATAATAAAGCCACCGATCTTGAGGAAGCTTTAGTAGGAGCAGATGTATTTCTTGGATTGTCTAAGGGCAATATCATGACGCCAAAAATGCTTTTGAGCATGGCCGATAACCCAATAGTGTTTGCTTGTGCTAACCCTGATCCAGAGATAGATTACGATCTAGCAATGGATACGCGTAAGGACATCATCATGGCTACAGGTCGTTCAGATCACCCTAACCAAGTGAATAATGTTTTGGGCTTCCCATACATTTTCCGCGGAGCATTGGATGTACGTGCGTCGAGCATTAATGAAGAAATGAAATTGGCAGCCGTTAAAGCATTGGCGGCATTGGCAAAAGAACCTATTCCAGAAGAAGTAAGCGAAGCGTATGGCGAACGTAACCTGAAATTTGATAGGACCAACATCATCCCAAAACCGGTTGATCCGAGATTGATTACTAGAGTAAGTATAGCTGTTGCTAAAGCGGCTATTGAAAGTGGTGTTGCTCAAAAACCAATTACCGACTGGAACAAATACAAGCTAGAATTAAATCAGCGCCTTGGTTTGGAAAAGAAATTGTTCCGTAACATGACCATGTACGCGAAGCAAAGCAACAAGAAAGTTGTGTTTGCTGAAGCAGAAGCATATAAGGTTTTAAGAGCGGCTCAAACTGTACGTCAACAACGTATAGCCACACCAATATTACTTGGAAATAGAGCGAAAATTGAAAGCATTATAGAGGAATATAATTTGAGCCTTTCAGGGGTGGAAATTATTGATCCTAAATCGGTCACTAGTTCTGACATGCAAGTTCAGTATGCTAACGATTATTTTGAAAGTAGAAAACGTAAAGGGGTAACTCTTTATGATGCCAAGAAAGCCATGACCGATAGAAACTATTTCGGTTCAATGTTGGTTAAGAATGGTTATGCCGATGCATTTGTTTCAGGTATTACACGTTCGTATGCCGAGGTTTTACGTCCTGCATTGCGTGTAATGGGTGTGGAGCAAGGTGTTAATAAAGTAGCGGGTATGTATGTAATATTGGCCAAAGACAAACCTTATTTCTTTGCCGATACGACTGTTAACGTAAATCCGACAGCTGAGGAAATTGCAGAAATTGCACACCTGACCTACACGACGGTTAAGAAGTTTGGTATCAAACCAAATTTGGCATTATTGTCGTACAGTAACTTTGGTTCTACATCAGGTGCCGATGCCGATAAAATGCGTTTGGCTAGGGAAATTATCATCAAAAAATATCCTGAGATAACTGTAGATGGCGATATACAAGCCAATTTTGCAGTAAATCAAGATTTGTTGAAAGAGATTTTCCCTTTCAGCAGTTTGGTAGGCGAAAGCGCCAACACATTCATATTCCCAAACCTTAGTGCGGGTAATATTTCGTACAAATTGTTGCACGAATTAGCAGGTATAGATGCTGTAGGTCCTATTCTTATGGGTATGAAACATTCTATGCATGTACTTACACATGGCTGTACAGTTAATGAGATTGTAAACATGGTAACCATTGCCGTAATGGATGCTCGTTTTAAACAAAAAGAATTGGCTTAATGATACATCACTTATCTGGAGACTTGGTTAAAAAAACACCTACAGAAATCGTATTAGAATGCGGTGGCGTAGGGTATTTGGTTCATATATCGCTCAATACCTATGATGCATTAGGCATTGAGGATAAATTGCGTTTGTATACGGTAGCCGTTTACAAAGAAGACAGCCAAAGTTTATATGGTTTTGTAACCGAAGAGGAAAGAGAGTTGTTTAAAAACCTTATTTCTGTTTCAGGAATTGGGGCCAATACAGCACGATTGATACTTTCAGCAATGGCTCCAGCTGCATTGGTAGAAGCTATCCTTACAGAAAACGACGAGACATTACGCAAAATAAAAGGCATAGGGCCCAAATCCGCCAAGCGAATGGTGTTGGAACTTAAAGATAAGGTAGCAAAAGGCGGAGATGCCGCACTTTTAGCAGTTTCTTCATCAGGAAACAATACAGCTTACAATGAAGCGTTAAGTGGACTTAGCATATTGGGGTTTGATAAACAAAAAGCAAGTAAAGTACTTACGGATTTATTGAAAATGTCGCCCGATATCAGCATAGAGAATTTATTAAAAGAAGCCATTAAGAGAATGCACTAAGTGCTATAGTTGTTACGTTTTGGGAAGAGTTTTTAGGCTAAAATTTATACTTATCATAGGCTTTGTATTGGGTTATACATATAGCCAGGCTTCTGATATCAATGATTTTTTGGGTAGTATAAGGCGTTTGAATACGGCTGCAATCGATACGCCAGAAATTCCGAATGCTTATAAAGATAGTCCCGATCCACTGAATTGGAAACCTCCTTTTAGCCTTCAAGATCCTGCTAATATTGAAACCAAAGTAGAATACGATTTGGCTACGGGCAAATACATCATCTACAAAAAAGTTGGAGGTCAATTTTATAAATACCCCAAAGCACTTACGCTAGAAGAGTACCGCGAGTACGAAATGAAGCGCAACATGCAAGATTTTTGGCGTGCTAAAGACGAATTGGCCGATGCCGGAAACAACAAAGTAACTCGTGCTGAGAAAAAACCACTGATCGAAGTAAAAGGCAAATCTTTCGATAGATTGTTCGGAGGGAATACCATTGAAATTAAACCCCAAGGTTCGGCAGAATTAACCTTTGGAGTGAACCGAAGTAAGACGGATAACCCTGCATTAGCCGAGAAACAAAGGAAAATTTCAACCTTCAATTTTGATCAAAAAATTCAATTAAACCTTGTTGGAAATATTGGTGAAAAATTAAAAATTCAAACCAATTATAACACCGAGGCTACCTTCGATTTCGAAAATCAACTCAAGCTAGATTATACGGGGTATGAAGATGAAATCATTAAGAAAATAGAAGTCGGAAACGTTGCATTTCCTGTTAACAATAGTCTTATTACAGGGAGCCAAAGTTTATTTGGTTTAAAGGCTCAAATGCAATTTGGAAGACTAACAACCACCACTGTATTTAGTCAACAAAAAGGACAAAAATCTGAGATAGAAACTCAAGGAGGAGCGCAAACAAGCACTTTCGATTTTAAGGCTGACGATTACGAAGCCAATAAACACTATTTCTTAAGTCAGTTTTTTAGAGCTCAATACGATAAGGCCAATGCTACCTTGCCCAATGCTAATTCAGGTGTGAACATTACCCGTATTGAAGTTTGGGTAACGAATGTAAATAACAGCATAGACAATACACGGAATATTGTTGCCATTTCCGATTTGGGTGAAGATCCTTCTAATGCAACCGATGGCCCCATTGTTCAAGATTTGTTGCCAGGCGATGTGTATCCTCAAAACGGAGCCAACAACTTGTATGGAGATTTTTCTAACGATGCTGAAATAGTTGGGTTTGATGGAGCGGCTGTTCGACTTCAAAATTTGGGTTACCAGGCAGCAAAACATTTTGAAAAAGTAGAAAGTGCAAGAAGATTAGAACCTACTACCTATTCGGTTAACTCTCGTTTGGGTTTCATTTCCTTGAATTCACAACCTTTGAACAACGACGAAGTTTTGGCCGTTGCTTTCGAATACACTTTGGGTGGACAAACTTACCAAGTAGGGCAGTTTAGTACAGATGGTATTGCACCACCAAATGCTTTGTTGTTGAAATTATTGAAACCAACCATTACCAATCCTAAATTACCTATGTGGGATTTGATGATGAAAAACGTGTATTCAATCAATGCGTTCCAAGTCAATAAAGAAGATTTTATACTAGATGTATTCTACAACGATCCTGCTTTGGGAGTAGACATCAATTATATACCAAGAGGTGGATTGGCTAAAATTCCACTGATTCGTGTTTTGAACTTGGATAGACTTGATCCTCAAGACAATTCTAATCCTGATGGTGTTTTCGATTTTGTTGACGGTGCTCTAGAAGGTGGAGGAACTATCAATGCTCGAAATGGGCGAATCTTTTTTCCAACTGTAGAGCCTTTTGGATCTCATTTACGCTCTAAAATGGAAGCCGATGGTATCGATGCTTCATCTATTGATTCGGTTGTTTTTCATCCGTTGTACGATAGCACAAAGGTTGCTGCCCAACAACAACCAAACCTCAACCGATTTACCATTCGTGGATCATACAAATCTGCATCGGGATCAGAAATTTCATTGAATGCACTTAATATTCCAGAAGGGTCAGTTGTCGTAACGGCAGGTGGGGTTGTCCTTCAAGAAAACACAGATTATACGGTTGATTATAACCTAGGAAGGGTTAAAATCATCAATCAAGGATTATTAGAATCGCAAACGCCAGTTAAAGTTAGCTTAGAGTCGAATTCGTTTTTTGGAGTTCAGCAAAAAACATTCATTGGAAATAGATTTGATTACAGGGTAAATAAAGATTTTAATCTAGGAGCCACCTTAATTACATTGAGCGAAAGACCAATAACTCAAAAAGTAAATTTTGGTGACGAACCTATCCGAAACGTGGTTTTTGGTTTTGATGGTAGTTACCAAACCGACGCACCTTTCCTAACCCGTTTGATTGATAATTTGCCTTTGATCAATACCAAAGAACCATCAAGCATTACGGTGAATGCTGAATATGCCCAGTTGGTTCCAGGCAATAGTAAAGCCATTGGGAGTGGGGGAAATTCTTACATCGACGATTTTGAAGGAAGCCAAAGCACCATCGATTTGCGCTCGTTCAATCAATGGACTTTAGCTTCTACACCACAAGGACAAGCTAGTAGATTTCCAGAAGGAGAGTTGTCAAACAACTTAGAAAATGGGTACAACCGAGCCACCATTGCATGGCACGTAATAGATCCTTTGTTTCACAGAAACACTACGTTAACCCCCGACAATATAGATGCAGAAATACAGAGCAATCATCTGCAACGACAAGTTTTAGAACAAGAAGTTTTCCCGAATAGAGAGTTGAGACAAGGTACACCCAACAACATTTCTGTTTTCGATGTAGTCTATACACCTTCAGAAAGAGGGCCTTACAACTATACTAAAAACTTAAATCCAGACGGAACACTTGCTAACCCTGAAAAAGCTTGGGGTGGTATTACCCGTAGAATATCAACTAACGACTTCGAGAATTCGAACATTGAGTTCATCCAATTTTGGATAATGGACCCTTTCAACGAAGATTCAGAAAACCAAAATGGAGGGAAACTATTTTTCAATTTGGGTAATATTTCTGAAGATATTTTGCGTGATAGTCGAAAAAGTTTCGAAAACGGATTGCCTAAAACCGATAACGATCCTAATGCTCAGGTTGAAGAAACCGTTTGGGGAAGAGTGCCTACAAAACAAAGTATAGTCAATGCTTTTGATAATACTACCAACAGCAATAGTGCTCAGGATATTGGATACGACGGATTGTCTGATGAAGATGAAAGAACTTTTTTTAGTGATTACCTAAATAGCATACAGGGCGGATTGAATCCCGATGCCTTTTTGAAATTTCAATCTGATCCATCCAACGATAATTATCATTACTACCGAGGAGGCGATTACGATGCCGCTAATTTGGATATTTTACAAAGATATCAGCGATACAACGGCGTAGAAGCCAATAGTCCAACTCAGGACGATAGCCCTGAAAGTTATCCTACATCGTCTACAACTTTACCATCTACAGAGGATGTAAACTTGGATAACAACTTAAGCGAATCGGAAAGTTATTTTCAATACGAAATCAACTTAGATCCCAACGATATGGTTATTGGTAAAAACTACATTACCGATATTGTTGAGGCCAATCCAACGTTGAAAAACAACGCTGAAAAACCTGTGAAATGGTATCAGTTCAAAATACCGATTAAATCGCCTGATGCTGCTATTGGTGGCTTGCAAGATTTTAGATCCATTCGTTTCATGCGTATGTTCATGACCGATTTTACTGAGCCCGTTGCATTGCGTTTTGCTCGTCTAGAATTGGTTCGTGGAGAATGGAGAAAATACGCCTTGGATTTGTTCGATAAAACGTCGGGTTCTCCTATTCCAACAGGTGACAGAACATTGTTTGATGTAGGAGCTGTAAATATTGAAGAAAACGCTAATAAAGAGCCAGTAAACTATGTGTTGCCTCCCGATATTTTAAGAGAAATTGATCCGTCTACGACCAACTTGCGTCAGATTAACGAACAATCGTTATTGCTAAAGGCATGTAATTTGGAAGATGCCGATGCAAGAGGAACTTTTAAGTCTGCAGGATTCGATGCCCGATCGTACAACAAATTGAAGATGTATGTCCATGCAGAACCTGGCGATTTGGCCTTTCCTTTGGAATATGGAGATGTAACGGTTTTCATTCGAATGGGTACCGATTTTGATGATAATTATTACGAATACGAATTGCCTGTTACTCCTACAGATGTAGTGGGTGGAGGCGTTAGCGATCCAGGTTTGGTTTGGCCAGAAGCCAACAATATGGAAGTTAATTTTGATGATCTAAAACGAGCGAAGCAAAATCGAAATACTGCGGGAGCTTCGTTTGTACTACCATATACTGAACAAGTAGGCGAAGCCAATATTACCATTAAAGGTAATCCGGTACTGAACGATGTTAGAACAGTATTGATTGGTATTAGAAACCCAGGACAGAGTAAAAACAGATGGAACACAGGCGATGATGGCCGACCAGTTTGTACCGAAGTGTGGGTAAACGAATTGCGCCTAACCGATTTTGTAAACGATGGTGGGTATGCTGCTACCGGGCGTGTTACAGCTAAATTGGCTGACTTTGGAAATGTTGCTGTTGCGGGTAATATATCTACACCAGGGTATGGAAGTATTGAAAAGAAAGTAAGTGAGCGTCAGCGCGAAACACGCAAAGGTTTTGATGTGTCTACCAATTTTGAATTGGGAAAATTCTTGCCTGAAGAAAGTGGAGTAAAAATTCCAATGTTTTATGGATACTCAGAACAAATTATCAACCCTCAGTTCGATCCGCTTTCACCAGATTTAGAGTTGTCATCTACTACAAGTAACCTTACAGCAAAACAAAAGCGGGATACTTTAAAACGATCGCAAGATTATACCCGTAGAAAATCCATCAATTTTACCAACATTCGAAAAGAGAAATCTGTTACGAGTACAAAGCCAGATAGATTTTACAACATCGAAAATTTTGGGTTGAGCTATTCGTACAACGAGATTTACCAACGTAGCATCAGCGTTCAAAGGAAATTGGGTAAAAATTACCGTGCATCTTTGAATTATGGTTTTACAAAGCGACCTAAATCATTCAAGCCTTTTGAAAAAATGGAAGGGGTTCAAAATTCGAAATACCTCAAACTGATAAAGGATTTTAATGTCAATCTAGGGCCTCGTCAATTAGGATTTACAACCAGCATGGATAGGCAATATACCGAGTCCTTGGTGCGAAATAACTCAGCAGTTGCTCTTCCTCCAGATCCTACAGTAACGAAAAACTTTAGGTGGGACAGAGCTTATACCTTCAACTACGACATTACCAATGCGTTGAAATTCAACTTCAATGCCAATAACAATGCTGTAATACGTGAGCCTGCTGGTGTAATAGATAAAGAGTCGGATGATTACGAACAGTATAGAGATACTGTGCTAAACAATTTGAAGAACTTCGGTGAAACAACCAACTACAATCATTCCGTTGGACTATCGTACAAATTGCCAACCAAAAAATTTCCATTAACTGATTGGACCGATGTTTCGGTTAATTATACCGGTACTTACGATTGGCAAAGGGCTCCATTTTCTCAAGATACTATTGGAAACACCATTCAAAACTCAAGTACGTATAGTGTTAATGTTCAGTTCAATACAAGAGATTTGTACAAGAAGTGGGATTACTTAAAAAAACTAGAAACCAAGAAGCGTAAAATTGAACGCGAAAGACGGGTTCAGCAAAATTTAGCTGAAAGACAAAAACAAGCCAATAAAAACGACAGTACTAAAACCAAAACACCGAAAAAGAAAAATGTAGAAGGACTAACCATATTAGAGTCTTTGACATCAATTCTAACATCGGTACAAACAGGTAACATAACCTATTCTAAAAATGCCGGTACACTGTTACCTGGTTATGTACATTCTACCAATATTTTAGGATTCGATAATAAATTTGAAGGCCCAGGTTTAGGCTTTTTGGTAGGAGATCAAAAGGGAGCATTTCCGCGAACTGCAGCAGACAATAAGTGGTTGGTGAGAAACGAAAATATATTCGATCCTTACGTAGTTACTTCGGCCGAAAAAATTGGTTATAGACTTACTTTAGAGCCTTTGAATGATTTGCGAATCAGTGTTAGAGCCGATCAAACAACTACGCAAAGCACCAATTCATTTTTCCGATTTAATGAAGATTTAATTGCTTCTGATGGCACAATGGGCGATTGGGAAAATCAAACTCCGGTCACAAAAAATAGTTATTCAACAGGGGTGTGGATGATTGCTACAGCCTTCCGGAAAGATTCGAAGGAGACTTTCCAGAATACCATTATTGACGATTTTAATGCAGCCTTGTCTGTTGTTTCAGCTCGACAGGGTGGACAACCTTCGGGAAGTGGTTTTGCCGATGGATTTGGAAGCGAATCTTCAGAAGTGCTTATTCCGGCCTTTTTAGCAGCCTATACAGGGCAGAGTGCAGAAAAAGTGAAACTAGACGCTACCAAACAAGGAATGCGACCTTCATGGCAAGTAAATTATGATGGCTTAGGAAAGCTGAATGTATTCAAAAAGTATTTTAGAAGTATTGTTATTGGTCATGGTTATAAAGCCGACTACGCAACCAGTTACATTACCAATTTGCAGGCAATTTCTAATGGAGAAAGACAAAAAGATGATAAGGGTAATTTCATTCCTATCAACCAAGTAGGAACTGTTACATTGTCCGAAACCTTCGCCCCGTTATTCAAGGTTGATCTTACTTGGAAAAGTTCTTTGAGCACAACATTTGAAATGAAACGTTCAAGAAGTATATCCTTAAGCCTATCCAACATTCAAATAACAGAAGACAAAAGCAATGAATATGTTATAGGTGGTGGGTATAGATTTAAGAAAGTGAAGTTTCCTATAAAGATCAAAAACAAAGACGTAAACAGCGATTTGAACGTTCGTATGGATTTGAGTATTCGTAAAAACTTGACTTTAATAAGACGATTAGCAGCAGCAGAAAATTTCACGGATCCAACTTCTGGTAGAACCGTAATAAGTTTGAAAACGTCAGCAGATTATAGCATCAGTCGATATGTAACTTTGCGAGCCTTTTTTGACAAGCAAATAACCAAGCCTGCATTGTCTGTTCCATTCCCAACTTCCAACACCAATGTTGGAGTTTCATTGCGTTTTACATTAAGTCAATAAATTTTTTGAAATCCATTTCTAATTGGAACTAAAAGTTAATTTTGACACAATTAATAATTTTTACGAATGACGGTACCTGCAGAATTGCTTTACACAAAAGATCACGAATGGATTAAGATTGATGGCGATGTCGCTACAATCGGAGTAACAGATTTCGCCCAAAAAGAATTGGGAGATATTGTATACGTAGAAGTAGAAACGGTTGGAGAGACTGTAGAAACTAACGAAGTATTTGGTACAATAGAGGCTGTTAAAACAGTTTCGGATTTGTTCATGCCTATCGCTGGTGAAGTTTTAGAGTTCAACGAAGATCTTGAAGCTAACCCTGAAGCTATCAACAACGATGCATACAACGAAGGTTGGATCATTAAAGTAAAGTTGGCAAGCACAAACACCGATAGCCTATTGTCAGCAGATGACTACAGCAAACTTATTGGCTAAAAATAATTGGCGTTTCTATACCTTTAGCTTGTTTTGGGCGGCAATAATTTTGTGCCTTAGCTTTTGGAACGGAAACGACTTGCCTAATGCACCACATTATGTTATAGAACCAGATAAAATGGTTCATTTCATATTGTACTTTGTGTTTACATTTTCGGTTTTTATTGCTTTTAAAAAAGTTTCATATCGAAGCGGTTTGAAAGCTACTAATAGGAAAGCTTTTGGTGTAGCGTTTGTATTATCGATGTTAACCGAAGCAATTCAAATAATTGCTAAGGAAAGAACATTTGATTTTGAAGACTTAATGGCTAATTTTTTTGGCATTGTAATTGCAGGATTAGTACTAAGATTTATTCTTGGAAAACAAATTTTTTACAAACTGAGCTGAAACAAAATATTAACTTTACACAAACTCTAAATAATCATGGAACAAAAAAAGAGTAATAACGCCAATCTAGAAAAGAAGAAAAATAGCTTCATGTGGATTGGTATGGTGTTCGCCTTAGCTGTTGTGCTTATGGCATTCGAATACACTGTATACGATCAAGTAGTTACGAAACTAGGTAAGCTAGACTTAGATTTACTAGAAGAAGAAATTGTACCTATCGCACAAATTACACCTCCACCTCCACCGCCACCACCGACACCAACTACAGTTATTGAAATTGTAGATGATGAAGAGGAAATCGAAGAGATTGAAGTGATGGATATGGAACTTGATGAAGACACTGAAATCGAGTACGTTGAAGTTGTTGAAGAAGCAGTTGAAGAAGAAGAAATCTTTACAATTGTTGAAACAATGCCTTCATTCCCAGGTGGAGAAGAAGCACTTTTTAAATTTTTAGGAAAAAACATTGACTACCCTCAAATGGCTGCAGATGCTGGTATTACAGGTATGGTCTATGTTACTTTTGTAATCGAAAAAGATGGTTCAGTTGCTGATGCACGTATTCTTAAAGGAATTGGCGGTGGATGTGATGAAGAAGCATTACGTGTTGTGAAACAAATGCCTAAATGGGCGCCAGGTAAACAACGTGGTAAATCTGTAAAAGTTCAATACAACTTACCTGTACGTTTTACATTGAAGTAATTCATACTATTTTAAATTGTGAAGCCACCTATTAGGTGGCTTTTTTTATGGCTTATATTTTGATAATGATGTGTTTATGGGTGTTGTGATTTTTTGGCATATTCATTGCATTGCTATAATAGAACAAGAAGACTTGAAGATTTGGCGCCGAATGTTTAAGACTCATAAAACAAAAGCAATGGATATTAAAAAATCAAATCACGTAAATTTGGAAAAGAAGCGCAGCTCATTTTTATTAATGGGAGCAGTAACGGTTTTATCTTTTACACTCATGGCATTTGAGTACAGTAAGATATCGGACTCTAGCGCTAATGAACAACCAGGATTATACATTGATTTAATAGAAACAGAAATAGTCCCGATTTCAATACCTGAGGTAGATAAACCTATCGAAATGGCAAAACAACAAATTAGTAATGTTATTGAAATAGTAAAAGAGTTAACTGATACAGAACCTTCAGAGAAAGTTAAAGAGCCAGATTTTTCTTCAGTCACGCCAAATTTTGGTGTAGTTGATATACCAGTTGAAGTAATTGTTGAAGAAAAGGAATTTACTATTGTAGAAGAAATGCCATCATTTCCAGGCGGAGAGGAAGCTCTATTTTCGTATTTATCTACGCATATTGATTTTCCTCAAATGGCTGTAGACGCAAATATTACTGGAACTGTGTATGTACAGTTTGTTGTCAATAAAAAGGGTGAAATAGAAAAATTTAAACTCTTACGAGGAATTGGAGGAGGTTGCGACGAAGAAGCTCAACGTGTAATTCTATCCATGCCGAAATGGAATCCAGGTAAGCAAAGAGGTAAACCAGTGAATGTGCGTTTCAATATGCCCATTCGTTTTAGCTTAAAATAAGCAGTAGTAAAAACCGTCGAAAGGCGGTTTTTTTTATTTAGGTAAGAATAAGATAATAAGCATCAAAAACTTAAATACTACATTAGCAACAGCTTTTACAGTTATGGATAAAACAGTTTTGAGTAAACAAATAGTATTGACGTTTGGTGTTTTTTTAGCCTTGGCTAGTGTTGTTTTCATTGCTGTAAATAAAGGCGATTTTGTTTTGATGTTTGCTGAATGGCATACACCATTATTGGATAAAATATTTGCGTATACAACTAAGTTAGGCGAAGAATTAGGGCTTATACCAGCGCTAGCTTTTTTAATGTGGCGTTTGCCTTTATCGTGGAAAGAAAAAGGAGCTGTGCTGCTTAAAATCTTAATCTGTTTATTAGGAATGTTTGGCCTTGTAGTTGTGCTTAAACAGTTTGTTTTCGATTTGGATAGACCCGTTGCTTATTTTGAAGAAATGGGTGTAAATCTTGCTCAAGTTGAAGGCGTACGATTGAATAGGCACCATAGTTTCCCTTCGGGTCATACTGCAACTGCTTTTTTTGGATGGTACTTAGTTTTTAATTTGTTGTTGCCTTTAAGTAAGTGGCGCAATATTTGGTTTTTGATAGCTCTCTCAGTAGGGGCTTCCCGTATTTATTTGGGGCAGCATTTTTTACAAGATGTATGGGCGGGTTCGTTGATAGGTTATGCGTGGGCATTTTTAGCGCTTCAATGGATATTCAATAAACACAAAAGTCTATTGAAGGCGTAAGTGTTGCAACTCGTTTTCCATTCTTTCAGTATCGCTATCCGAATCCGATGATTGAATGAAATTTTCTATTTGATCGTTGCCCAATTTACCTGTACCAAAATATTTGCATTCTGCATGGGAAAAACACCATCCAAATTCGTGATTGTTCACCGAACTTTCTCCAGTTAATGATCGACCAAGATTGGTTTCAGCATTCAATAGTTTGGATAAAAATTCTTTGCTTTCAGTGTTGGGTAAAGCAGCATGTCCAATAGGAATGATAATGCCTTGATTTTTGTTTTTTAATATCTCTTCAGTACTAAGTTTTTCACGTTTAGCGTATGCCCAATATTCAGTTCTTATTTTGGTGTAGAAGTATTTTCTAGCGGCATCGGTTAAAAGTATAGCGGCAGCTTTGTAGATTTTTTCTTTTGGGCAGTTGTTTTTAGATGAAACGGAAACCACATAGCCGCCTATATAGTCCGTAACAGTGTCTTTAGGCGCTATAAAATCACTTAAGCAGTAATTGGGTTGGTTTTTCTTTTTCTCTGCTTGTTGGCGCAGTAAATTGATTTTCGATTCTTCAACTACAATGCTGTTGTTTTCTGAATAAGCAGGCCAATTTTTAAATAAAGCATCGATCTGGAAAAGATTGTCTTTTTTGATTTTAATTAGAGTGTCTTTTGTATCGTCAAAAAGCGTTTGTGCAAGATTCCCAATGGCCGAATCTTTTAAGATTTTTGGATATCGTCCATTCATCTCATAAAATGAGAACAACAAATTCCAATCGATAAATTCTTCCAAATCACGAATGTCGATTTGTTTGAGAAGTATGAGTTTTTTTTCTTTTGGTTGATAAGTGTCGCCTTTATTCCAATCTAAAACTAATTTATTGGCATTTGCTTCTTCAAAGGAAATGAAACCTTCTGGTAATGGGGTTTGAGTCATGAAGGTGGCTTTTATGCTTCAGCTTTTAGAATGCCCAAACTGATAAAAAACGGTTTTAATTTATTGCGAAAGTAATACAAGCCAAATCCTATAATCAGTATATAAGGAATGGCAATAATGTACAGTATACCTTTGTTGATGCCTTTGCCCGTAATGTCTTGATTTGCATTTTCTTGGGCTGATTCTGGAATGGCTTTACACATAGCACATTGAGCATCAGCAGATTCTGGTAATAAACAGAAAAGCAAAAGTACTCCGGCTAATATGAAAAACGATTTACGCATAGTAAGGCGATATCATTAAATATACGACAACTCCAGTTAATGCCACATAAAGCCACATTGGGAAAGCCCATTTTACCATTTTTTTGTGTTTTTCAACATTTCGGGCTTTACCGTAAACGTAAGAGATCAGTACAAAAGGTATGATGATCATAGATAAACCAATATGGCTAATCAAAACAAAGAAATAGATGTATCGAATAATTCCTTCGCCACCGTACACTGTACTTTCTGTAGTCAAATGATAGAGTACATAACAAACTAAAAATACTGCAGAGAGTATCATGGCCATCTTAATGAATAACTCATGGCGTTCGATGTTTTTTTGTTTGATTTGAACCAATGCCAAGATTAGACAAATTGCGGTCAAGGCATTTATCCCAGCATAAAATGGAGGTAAAAATGAAAAATCAAAAAAATCGAGTTTTATTCTGAATAATGCTCCTACAGCAAGTGGAATTAATATACTTACAATGGTTATAAAACGCTTTTGAACTTTAGTCATTGTTGTTGTCTTCTGCTTCTTTAGCTAATACTTTTTCTTCTTTAAGCAAGAGTTTTAAATCCGCTTCTAAACGATCTATTTCCTCGAAATCTGTACCATCGTAAAAACCACGGATATATCCATTTCGGTCAATCAAGACACATTTTTCACTGTGCAAGAATCCACCTGGTGCTAATACATCTTTAGATGCAGCAAGAAACAAACCTTCAGCAGCGAAAGTGTAAATCTCAGTTCTATCGCCTGTCAGAAAATTCCAACGATTGAAATCGGCATCGTTTTTACGTCCAAATTTTTCAAGTACCTCTGGGGTGTCGTATTCAGGATCAACGGATGTACTGATGAATTTTAAATCTTCGAATGCAGGGTCGTCAAGTTTCCATTGAAGACGCAACATTTTGTAGGTCATGTCTGGACAAATAGACGGACAACGAGTGAAGATGAAATTAGCAACAATGATTTTGTTTTCTAATTGCTCACTACCATAGGTCTCGCCAAATTGATTGGTGAAGGAGAACTCTGGTATTTGATAGAAAAGGGTGTCACCGTTCTCTATTGGTGTTTTAGGACCGTACTTAGGCAGATTGTAAAATGTGTGTGTGCCACTTTCGAAAAAGAGCAAAAAAAATGCAGGCATTAGGAATATCGCTCCTAAGCCTGCAAATTTGATTACGTTTTTGTTTTTTATCATCGTGATCCAAACAGTGTAAGAACACCATTTATATATGTTGATTCGTTTAAACAAATAAATATTAAGTAACTAATAAAGAGTGCGTAAGGTAAAAGAACACAGTATCGTGTGAGCTTTCTTTCGTCTCCTAGGTGCATAAAAACCAAAACAATGTACCCAGCCTTTATTAGTGTTAGAACTATATAAGACCATTTAATAATTGACCAGGTTAATCCTTCGACACTACCTCTACCAAATGCAATACCTACTGCAACTTCTAAAATAGTGATGAATGAAAGTAGAAATGTAACAAAGTATATTTTCTTTCTAATTTTTGCTCCTTCAGCTTCGCTATGGTGTGCGTCTACTGAGTATTCAATAATATCGTCTCTTACCATGATATTTAATTATTAATAGGGATTAAACTAAGTAGAAGAATGTGAAAACAAATACCCACACTAAATCGACAAAGTGCCAGTAAAGACCTGCTTTTTCTACTATTTCGAAGTGACCACGTTTGTCGTAGGTGCCGCGAAGTACTTGTATGAAAACGATTAGGTTAATAACTACACCCGATGCAACGTGGAATCCGTGGAACCCTGTAATGAAGAAGAATAGGTTTGCAAATAATTGCGGACCATATTGATTCTCTTTAAGGTTCGCACCTTGTACATGTTTAAGGCTGTTTTCGATTAAGGTTAGCTTACGTTCTCCTGTTACAACAGTTCCGTCTGAAAGTACTAAGTCAGCACCTTCGTACAATTCTGCATTGTCGTGGTAATGATGACCATGAGTTTCGAAAGTAACTTTTTCACCAGTTTGAGTGATTAAGTAACCAGCATCACCATGGATAAAGTGAGACCACTCCCAAGCTTGAGAACCTAAGAATATCAAACCACCTACAACTGTAGCTGCCATCCATTTGATAACACCTTTTTTGTCCATACGATGACCTGCTTCTACAGCAAGTACCATGGTTACAGAACTGATGATCAAAATAAAAGTCATCAAGGCCACATAAATAAGTGGGAAATGACCTTCGAAGAATGGTACAGAATGGAATACATCCTCTGCGATTGGCCATTCAGCCGTGTATTTATGACGAATGAAACCGTAGGCGATCAACAAACCACCGAAAGTGAGGGCATCCGATACTAGGAAGAACCACATCATTAGCTTTCCGTAGCTGATGCTAAACGGTGATCCTTTACCACCCCAAAGCGTGGCGTTGTCTATGTTTTTTGAAGCGTGACTTGACATTAAAAAAAATTGTTAAACCTTTTTAGGATGCAATTTTAATGAATAAATAGTAAAAACAGGAATAAATAGACCCACAATACATCCACAAAATGCCAATAGGTTGAAGAAAGCCCAACGCTTAAATCGGTATTTGGCGTTAAACCATGTTTGGATAGTAGTACTATAACTCTCAACAATGTGAACAATCCACCTACTACATGCAGCCAGTGAACGCCCGACAAAACATAGAGGTAAGAGGAAGCTCCATTTCTACTTCCAAGCAATCTATCTTTAAGTGGTCTATCGTTGTATCTGTCTGATTCTGCGTAGAATTCACCATCCACTAACTTTACGGGTTCACCTTTAAAAGAGAAGGAATAGTCCGTGCCATATTCGCCTTTTAAGTCCATTAAATTAGCTACCATATAGTTGCCAGATTCTATTAATTGCCCCCAAGATTTGAACTGTAAAACACTAAAAACTATCCCTAAAACAAATGTGATTATTGTTAAGTTTAGAGTTTGTCTAAAGTTGTTCTTTTTTGCTGCTCGGCGCGATAAGAAAACGGTTACACTTGAAAGCAGTAAAACAGCAGTACTATACCAAAAACCGGTAGGTAGGGTAATGTTTACCCAAAAACCGTCGGACATACTTACTATCATAGCACTTGTAAAGCCAGCAAACATCATTACGATGCTAAACAAGCCTATGTTGAGTAACATTTTTTTAGATCGTTTGCGTTGATCAAAAGGCATTTCAGTCATTGTATATTATAATTTATCGAAGATGAACATTAATTGCAATACGGGTAAATACAAAAAGCTACTGAACATCAGCTTTCTGGCTTGTTTTGTATCGCATGAAAAATAGAGCTTAAAGGCATAGTAGGTCATGTATAGCCCAAGTACAATTGAAACTATCATATACCAGTCACCACAGATATTGAATACCCATGGAAGCATGCCAATAGGAACTAGAAATAATGAGTAAATAAGAATTTGAAATGCACTGCTTTTGTTTCGTCCACCCAAACTAGGTAGCAAACTGAAACCGCCTAAGCTGTAATCTTCTTCCAGACACCATGCAATGGCCCAAAAGTGAGGAAACTGCCAAATGAACTGAGTAACAAATAATAGTCCCCCTGAGATATCGAATACACCACTTGCAGCTACATAACCTAATAAGGGTGGTGCAGCACCTGGAAACGCTCCTACAAATACAGCCCAGGGGCTTATGCGTTTCATTGGAGTATAGATAAAAGCATAAGATACTATGCTGGCTAAACCAATATAAAATGCATTCTCATTAAAAATTTTGTAAAGAATAAAAAGGCCTGATATAGCTGAAGCTGTTGCTAAAATTAATGCCGATTGCCATGAAATATCTCCATTAGGAATAGGACGCATTTTGGTGCGGTCCATTAGCTTGTCTGTTTTGCGTTCAATAATTTGATTGAATGCATTGGCTGCTCCAGTTACTAATATTCCGGCCAGTGTTAACCAAAGTAAACCAATACCATCGAACGTAGGAAAACCGTAAAATACGTATCCGATTAAGGATGAAAATACAACCAACGATGTTAGTCGTAGCTTGAAAAGAGCCGATACTATAGCGTAAGTACTTTGCTTTTTATTTTCCGACATAGGGGCGCAAAGTTAAGCCTTTGGTTTTTAGAAATTGTTTCTGCGAGCAGAATTTAATGAATAAGTGTAACCAAATCCAAAAGCATGTTGTTTGTCATGCGATTGATGCTCTAAAAAGAATGTGTTTTTTGTGTCTAAATAGTAAAGAATTCTGTTGTGGATATAGTGATTAATTCTATCTGAATTTTGACCTATTGCGTTGCCGTATTCTAGGCTGCGACTATTGTTGGATAGAATTATGTCTGTGCCGTTATTTTTCAAGGCATCTTCACCTGAACGGTAGAAGTTTAGCATAGATCGTATTCCCCATTTTGCTGATTTTAAATAGATGGATGTGGTTAGTGAACGGTAGTTTGAACCTAAAAAATGAGCTAATGAATAGGCGCCATTGGAATAACTTTGCAAAGAATCGCTGTGAGTATAGGTGTAAGGCCTAGTATGTGCATACGATATGGCCGTGGTAAAAAGGTATTTGTTTTTTATATCTGAATGGAAAATCACTCCAATGGATGCGGCATGTTTATTGGCCCACCAACCATTTCTTGCAACCACTTCTTTGTACAAAAATTCATCTATGGTTAATTGACCGTAAAAGGTCAAGAAATTGATTTTGTGCACTGTGCCTTGTTGTGGGTCAGTTTTACGTTTGATGGTCCTATAGAGTTTGTATTCAAAGCCAGTTCCTAATAGTACGTTGTCCGAACTTCCTTGAGAAAATTCTGCAGGACGGAATATCATCGCGGGGGTTAAATAGATGGGCTCTAAACCGCGATATCCATTTTCATTTTTTCTACGCCAAACTACGCTTTCAAAGAAATTTAATTGAAGTTGTTTTATTTTAATGTTCAAGGAATGTGTTGCTAAATATTTCCCTTTTGAAGCATCTCCTAAAATGCCGTCGTTGTTTGCGTAATCTATTTGGAAGTTGTAATTAAGATGTTGGGAAATATTGTAGTCATAACCTAAGTAAGGTGTAGGTGCAGAACTTTTATCTCTCCAAGCCGAGTCGAACCAGTTGCCATACCTCCGAGAGTCGTACCCTGCATAAATGAAAAATGACGGATGAATTTCATATTCTGTATGCATTCTTAAAATCGGAGCTATGCGCCAATCTCCCTCTGTATACACTCGTCCCAAGTAAGGAGAAAATTCTTTTCCTTGCGACGTTTTGATTTGGTTTTGAGGCAGTAAACCACCGTTAAAGAATTCCGAACCTACATACACACGAGTAGATACTTTTTCAGACCATTTTTGTTTTTTGAAAATGCCCAGAGTTTGGTTTACAATTAGCTTATCTGAGCCTAGAAAAGAAATTGAGGCCGTCGGTAGAAGTTTAGTGTGCTTGAAATGGGTCTGCGTTAAATACTCAGAGCGGCCCCATTGTGCCATAAGTGAAATGGGGAGAAATGATATTAGTGCTATTATTAGCCTAACGAGCATTGGGTAGTACTTTAAGAATGATGCCTACGCAAATAAAACCAACGCATAGACTACTTATTAAAGACCATGTAGCTCCTAAATAGCCAGAAAATATACCTGTCAAACTGCAAACAATGGAAACCGCATATATTATGAATACCGATTTCTTGTGGCCGTAGTTTTTTGCCATCAAAGCATGGTGTAAATGGTTTTTGTCTGCAGAGAAAGGTGATTTTCCTTTGACAACACGATTGAAAAAAGCTCTTAAAGTATCGATTAAAGGATACGCTAGAAATGACATGGCCGCAACCGGTCTAGAGATGTGCTTGAAAAACTCAGGGGTATCAACAGGTGCAGGACCGGTTTTAAGCATAGAAATGGCTAAAAAAGCCAAAATTAATCCTACAGAAAGCGAACCGCTATCTCCCATGAAAATTCTGGCAGGCGAAAAATTGAATAACAAAAAACCTAATAACGATCCAGCTAACGTGCAGCTTAGTAATAGGAGGGCAAGATTATCGAAATGAAAAAACCAAAATGCCATGAATATGCTAGCTACCAAACTAACACCAGAAGCTAAACCATCTAGTCCATCAATTAAGTTTACGCTATTAAGAATTACAATAAAAGCAAATATTGAAAAGACATAACTAATGATGAGGGGCAGCTCATGTATACCAAAAATGCCATACATCGACGGGATTCTAACATCGGCTAAAACAACAAGTATGATGGCAGATACTATTTGACTTATGAGTTTTTTTATTGGAGATAAACCAACAATGTCGTCTTTCAAGCCTATGAAAAACATGATGGTTAAAGAACTGATAAGAAAAGCCAACGTAGCAGGGTTTAATACCGTAGTGTTGAGACCGTAGCTAATGCCGAAACCAATTACAATGGACCCGAAAATGCTTACCCCTCCTAATAAGGGAATCGATCTTGAATGGATTTTACGGTCGCCGTCAGGAACGTCCACCAAGTTTTTGATTTTGGCAACTTTAATGATTACCGGTAGGGTAAACATGGTGCAAACAAATGCTATGATAAATGCAATAATCATTAATATGTATTTCTGCTTAAGCCTAAATTATTTCTAATGCCGATGCCTACATAACTTTCCTTTTGAGGGAATTGGCGCTCTTCAATAAATACTTGGACGAGCATTTCGCTAGGAGGATGTATGCAATAGCCTATTGATGCAAATATATTCAAGCCATTTGTTGTTTCACTCTTAAAATAGTTTGCAGATGATTCTAATCGAAAGTTTTTGAAACTCAAAAGCAATTGTGAAAGACCATCGTATTCTACCATCTTGTACGGTGTAGTGTAAGCATTTCCAAATTGAGCAATCTGATTTGTGCTGTCTAAACTGTGTTTGGTAGCCTGTACGCTAATCGAGATGTTGAGATTTGAATAAAGTGTTTTTCGCAGAGTGAAACCAGAATATATTATGCCGTTACTCAATGCGCCAACGTACAATTTCCCTTTAGAAATAAAGTATTTCAATTCACCACCTACGCGGTTTGTTGTTTTGTTGTCGAACGATAGAGGTAAAGGGAAATAATGTTTCAGTTTTGGTCGGAGTTGTTCCGAGCTATCGGTGTACATTTCAGAATAAGCATCCATGTGCACAGCAATACTTAGTTTTTGCGAAATGCTGTATTCTGAGTTTAGCCAATTGAGTTGTGAACGCTTAAGTCCCGCTTCTGATGCGCTATTGGACTGCAATCTTTCACTGCCAAAAAATGTGCCATTACCATGCGTAACAGAAATCTTTTTGTTTTTTGAAGTATAGCCAATTTGGTAGTTGAAAAAGCCCGTGTTGTGATGTGAGACAAACATTGGTCGTATACCCGAGCCTACTTTTACGGGGTGCCAGCCAATTGAGTAGCGCATGGCATTGCCTTGGTATTGTAAACCAGCAATAAAATCAGCGTAGTCGTAATTACCATCAGAGTCTTTTTTTGTGCGATTGTGCCCACGTAAAGCTGCAGAATTGGCGGCGATATTCCGTTCGTATTCGTAGGCGTTTTCTTGTACCTCTTGCAAGCCGCTGAAAAATCGGAAGCGCCCATGTTGGCCTTCAATCAGTACACCTCTTCCGTTTTTAAGAAGGTTTTCGCTATTAGCTTTGCTCAATTTTACATCGAACCAAGGATTGACAACCAAGTATTGCTTTTCCTTATCAAATTTGACGCTGTACAAAGGGCGAGTGAAAAAATTATCGCCTCGAGTATATCGATAGTAAAATGGGTTTTCTGTAAAAGTACTATCTGTTTTAAACCATGTTTGGGCATTAACCCCTAAGGGAAGCAACAATAATATGAGCCACCCAAAGCGCATTAGGCTTTAGTATAATGATCGATGTTGTCTAAGAAATCTTGGTAAACAGATTTTAATCCGTTTTTCAAATCAATTTTGTGTTTCCATCCTAATGAATGAACCAATCCAACGTCGGTTAGTTTTCTTGGAGTTCCATCGGGTTTCGTTGTGTCTTTTTCGATAGTGCCTTCGTATCCAACCACCTCTTTGATAAGTTCGGTTAGCTCTAATATGCTGACATCAACTCCTGTACCAAGGTTTACAAACTGTTCGCCATCGTAGTTGTTCATTAAGAACAAACAACCTTCTGCTAAATCATCAACATGAAGGAATTCGCGCTTTGGGCTACCTGTTCCCCAAATAGTGATGCTCGGAGTGTTGTTTGCTTTGGCCTCATGTACTTTGCGAATTAGTGCAGGAAGAACATGAGAATTCTCAGGATGATAATTATCGTTTGGACCGTATAAATTGGTAGGCATGGCCGAAATGAAATTGCAGCCATATTGACGTTTGTAGTTCTCGCACAATTTTATCCCAGCAATTTTTGCAATGGCATAAGGTTCGTTTGTAGGTTCTAGTACATCGGTAAGCAAATACTCTTCTTTTAATGGCTGTGGAGCCATTTTTGGATAGATGCACGTTGATCCTAAGAAAAGCAATTTGTCTACACCGTTTACATGGGCTGCATGCATCACATTGGATGCAATCATTAAGTTGTCGTATAGAAAATCGGCTCGGTAAATATTGTTTGCCAAAATGCCACCAACCTTGGCTGCAGCAACTATAACATGCTTAGGCTTTTCTTTTTCGAAAAAGGCGTTGGTGTCGGCTTGGTTGATAAGATTTAATTCTTTTGAAGTACGGTAAACCAAATTGGTATAACCTGCTTTTTCAAGAACACGGCAAATGGCAGATCCAACCATTCCACGATGGCCAGCGATGTATATTTTGTCACTTTTATTCATGGTGACGGTATGTTGTGTGGCCAGCATCTTGTAAAAGTTTGTCTCTTTCAAAAAGCTTAACATCAGCACTAACCATTTCTTGAACTAATGCAGCAAAGTCGTATTCGTGCTTCCACCCTAATTCTGTTTTTGCTTTGGTTGGGTCGCCAATAAGCAATTCAACTTCTGCAGGTCTAAAGTAACGTTCGTCTACTTCTACCAATACTTTACCAGTTTTGGTGCAAATTCCTTTTTCGTTCACTCCTTCACCTTCGAATTTTAGGTCTATACCTACTTGTGCAAATGCTGTTTTAGTGAATTCTCTAACAGAATACATTTTGCCCGTAGCCAATACGTAATCGTCTGGTTTGTCTTGTTGTAGCATAAGCCACATTCCTTTTACGTAATCTTTCGCGTGTCCCCAATCGCGCTGTGCGTCTAGGTTCCCAAGGAATATTTTGTCTTGCAGACCTAGAGAGATTTTGGCAGCTGCACGTGTAATTTTTCTCGTAACGAATGTTTCTCCTCTTAGTGGAGATTCGTGGTTGAATAAAATACCATTGCAAGCAAACAAATCGTAGCTCTCACGGTAGTTTTTCACGATCCAGAAACCATAAAGTTTGGCAACACCATATGGGCTTCTAGGGTAGAAAGGAGTTGTTTCTTTTTGCGGTATTTCTTGAACTTTTCCGTATAGTTCTGATGTAGATGCTTGATAAAACTTGGTTTGTTTTTCCAAGTTCAAAATTCTGATAGCCTCTAATAATCGTAAAGTACCAATACCATCGGTGTTGGCCGTGTACTCGGGCATTTCAAAACTTACTTGAACATGACTTTGTGCAGCCAAGTTGTAAATTTCGTCAGGCTTAGTTTCTTGAATGATGCGTATTAGATTCGTACTATCGGTTAAGTCACCATAGTGCAAAACAAAATTGCGATTATTTACATGCGGGTCTTGATATAGGTGATCGATACGGTCGGTGTTGAATGACGAAGCGCGTCTTTTAATTCCGTGTACGATGTATCCTTTTTCTAATAACAACTCGGCTAAATAAGCTCCGTCTTGACCCGTGATACCTGTGATTAATGCTACTTTTTGCATGCAGTATAGTTTTTAATGTACATCAAATTGATGTGAGAATTCCTTTTGTTGTTTGTCAATTCTTCAATTGAAGGGCTAAAGTAAATATTTTTAACCGCTGATGTGCGTTGTCGTGGCATTAGCTGAAACAGGAAGTTGGTATCAATAAAAAAGACCCAGTTTTCACTGAGCCTTTTTTTATCTAATAGTTGTTCAACATTACTTTAATGTAGAGTACTTTTTACCGTAATCCAACATTTGTTGAGTAAAGTCAGTAGGGTAAGTAACTTTTACATCAATAATATTACCATCAGCATCCATTTCAGGAACCAATTCAGGATTGATGAACCCTCCGTATGGTGCAGACTTCAGTTTTTCTGAACGTTTCAGTACTTCTGCGTGAATAGCTGAGTCTACTTTTACTCCGTAGTTTTCAACCAATGCTTTACCGGCTTCGTAATCTCCTTGTGATTTGATGCGTTGTACTTCGCGAAGCAATTCACCAAATAGTGTTTGAAGTTTCTTGTAGTCATTAACTACAAAATAGGTTTTTCCTTCAACTACTTTTTGTTCGATAACGTTGTCTGCGGCACCTTTTTCAAATACCCATTTAGAAATCCATTGACGGTTACGCATATGCGCTTCTTCAATGTCATCGCCAACATTCAATCTTCTTAATTGCAACATCATACCATTACGTATGTAAGAATCGTAAGCTTCTTTACCTACTTCTAATGATTCCATCAGTCCTAGCTCAACCAATTTTTCATCCATTAAATAGTATAATGCTATTAAATCGGCACGACCTTCCTCTAAAGTAGATGCGTAACTTTTTAATGTTTCTTTTGGTGTTCCAACACCTTTTTCAATTTGACCTGATGCGTGACCTACTACTTCGTGTAAAGCGGTATGTAATTTGTCGGCAATTTTACCGTGAGCTTTAGCTCTTGCAATTTCTTCTTCGTTGAAAGCAAATTCTTGCAAAGAACCAGAACCTGATGCCCCAGCATATGCACTAACGATGTTTCCTAAGCTTACTGATTTTGATCCGTGATTGGCTCTAATCCAGTTAGCGTTTGGTAAGTTTACTCCAATCGGAGTAGAAGGAGATGCATCACCTGCTTCACCAGCTACGTTAACGACTTTGTATGTAACACCTTTTACATTCGCTTTTTTATGGTTGTCCATTAAAGGAGCGTTGTCTTCAAACCATTGTACATTGTCTTGCAATACTTTCATGCGTGCAGAAGCATCGAAATCGGTAATTTGAGTAATTACTTCGTAAGAACCTTTGTATCCTTTTGGATCGTTGTAAACTTCAACAAAACCGTGAATAAAATCGATGTCGCCTTCTGTAGCAACCCATTTGATATTGAATTTATCCCAAAGCTCTAAATCGCCTGTTTCATAAAATTCAATAAGGTATCCTAAAGCTTCTGCTTGGTCTTCGTTTTCGGCAACTGCTTGTGCTTTTTCTAACCAGAAAACTACTTTTTCTAGTGCTGCACCATACAGTCCGTCAACTTTGTAAGCAACCTCAGTTAGTTTTCCATCTTTGTTTCTTATTACTTTGGTGTTTAGACCATATGATAGAGGTGTGTCATCATTTTTGTCAATAATAGAAGCGTAATATGCGTCAACTTCAGCTTCGGTTATGTCCGCATCGTAAAAGTTGATTGCAGAACCTTTTACTAATCCCTTGTCAGGATCTAGGTTAACCTTTTTCATGTCGGCATCACCAAATATAGCTTCTTGAGCTTCTGCATTTAGTGTAGTGTTGGTAGCAGAAAGCAAACCTTCGAAGTATTCTTTAGAAAACTCAGGCTTCAATTTATCGTTTGAATAATGGTGGTGGATACCATTCGAAAACCAAACACGCTTGGTGTAAGTCATGAAACTATTCCATTCTTCACTCTCTTTGTCGCCGGTGTAATTATTTACAATGCTTTCAAGTGCCGTACGGATAGCTAGGTTGTGGCGATAATTCTGGTCCCACATCATATCACGTCCTGCAAGACCTGATTGTGTAAGGAAGTAAACTAATTTCTTTTGTTTAAGGGATAATTTTTCCCAACCAGGAATTTGGTATCGAACAATTTTTAAGTCAGCAAATTGCTCTGCTAAATAGTTGAATTCTGAAGCCTTTGAATTTTCTTCAACTTTTTTGGTGTCGTTATTTGCGTCACCACAAGATTGTAAGACCATGCTGGCAACTAAACCGACCATTAATATTTTTTTCATCCGCTAATTTTTTTGAAGCGATGAAGTTATGAAAAAGGCATTAAGGGCGTTGAATAATTGATGTTATAATTTTTGAAAAGGCAACTGATATTCTACTATTCTCAGTGAAAAACGTTGTTCGTTCGTTGGAAATAGAAGTTTATATGGCCGAAATAAGACGAGTTTTCGAATTTGATGCCTACTTAAAAGCATTGAAACAGCGAGGATTTGTTCTTTTTTATAAAATAAAAGGCATAAAAAAACCGCTTAGATAAAGCGGTTTTAAATTTTTGTTGCCCGACTAGGGCTCGAACCTAGACTCTTCTGTACCAAAAACAGACGTGTTGCCAGTTACACCATCGGGCACTACCGCATCGCAGATATTTCCGTAATGCGAGTGCAAATATAAAAAGTATTTTTAATCATCAAAATAAAAATGACTCAATTTTTTTTACCCTAGTGCGTTCTAAGATTTTTAAATTCGCACGGCAACCATATTCTATGAATTACAAGAAGCTCAACATTATCGGCGGCTGGTTAACATTTTTAATCGCTACCATAGTGTATCTCCTCACCATTGAACCGACCACATCTTTTTGGGATTGTGGAGAGTTTATCGCATCTGCTTATAAATTAGAAGTTGGTCACCCTCCTGGGGCGCCATTCTTTATGTTACTAGCAAGGTTTTTCACTTTATTCGTTCCGTTGGAGTTTGTTCCTACTAGTGTGAATGTGCTTTCTGCACTTTGTTCAAGTTTTACAATTCTGTTTCTATTTTGGACAGTAACGGCTTTTGCTAAGAAGATTGCCATCAAAAAATACGGTGAAATTTCTCAAGGAACTGCCTTGGCAATTGTTTTTTCTGGTGTTGTAGGCGGTTTGGTTTACACGTTTTCAGATAGTTTTTGGTTCTCAGCCGTAGAGGGTGAAGTTTATGCCATGTCGAGTTTCTTTACTGCCTTAGTTTTCTGGGCGATAATGAAGTACGATTCGGTAGCCGATCAGCCACATAGTACACGCTGGCTAATTGCTATCACGTACTTTATGGGACTTTCTATCGGGGTCCATTTATTGAACTTGTTGGCTATACCTGCAATTTGTTTTGTGTATTACTTCAGAAACTTCGAAACGACTCGCAAGGGTGTTATTTACACGTTTTTAGCATCGGTAGGTATTTTGGGCGTAATACAAGGTGTAATTATACCGGGTACGTATAAAGTAGCTGCTAGCTTCGAAAAAATATTCGTTAACGGACTAGGAATGGGCTTCTTTTCAGGGGTAACTGTTTATGTTATCTTACTTTTTGCAGCGCTTATTTTTGGACTATACTACACTCGTAAAAAAGGAATGTTTGCCGGTAACTTGGCATTGAATTCCATCATGATGATATTGATAGGATACAGCACATTTGCGATTATCCTAATTCGTAGTTATGCCAATCCTCCAATGGATGAAAACAATCCTGAAGATGTATTTGCTTTGGTATCTTACTTAAACCGTGAGCAATACGGTGATCGTCCTTTGATTTACGGACAACAGTGGATGGCGCCTTTGGATGCTTCTGAACCACGCAAAGACGGAAACCCTGTTTATATCAAAGCTTATTCTGTAAAAAAAGCAGGTAGAACAGTAAAGTCGTTCAAAACCAATTTTGATGCTCAAAACTTTATCAATGCCAATGCTTCAGCAAAAGGCGCCGATATTGTTAAAGAATACGTTGTTTCCGACGATAAAAAAGATGCTTTGTACAATTACGATTCTCGTTTTGAAACCTTGTTTCCAAGGATGTACAGCAGTCAGGCAAACCATATTTCAGAATACAAGAAATGGTCGAAATTTGTTGGGAAGCCTATCCGCATTCAAACCAACCAAGGTACGAAGATGGAGAACAAGCCTACATTGGTCGAGAACTTACGCTATTTCTTTAGCTATCAAGTAAACTTCATGTATTGGCGTTATTTCATGTGGAATTTCGCAGGTAAGCAAAATGACATTCAAGGACATGGAGAAATAACCCATGGTAACTGGATAACGGGTGTGAAAATGATTGACCAAGAATTGATTGGTAATCATGATGTATTGCCAGCCTTCATGGAAAACAACAAAGGATACAATAAACTGTTCTTATTGCCATTTATTTTAGGTCTTATTGGTTTGGTTTTCCACTTTGTAGTTGACAAAAAACAATTTTCTGTAGTGGCACTATTGTTCTTCTTAACCGGATTAGCAATTGTAATTTACTTGAACCAAACACCTCTTCAGCCACGTGAGCGTGATTATGCCTATGTAGGGTCTTTCTATGCTTTCGCAATTTGGGTTGGCTTAGGTGTAATGGGGCTTTATCACTGGTCTAAAAATCTTAGCATGCCAGAATTGGGTAAAGGTATTTTACCGTTTGCTGGTGTTGGTGTAGCCTTATTTTTAATAGAAATGGTCGGTGGATCTGGTCACGGAACATCGTACTCTATTTTATATATGACGGCCATTTCTGGTGGCGTTATTGCTCTGTTTATTGCAGTGGGTAAAAACATGAGTCATAAAAATATGGCTCTCATGGCATTGATTTTAACATTGCCAATTCCGTTGCTTATGGCTTCTCAAAACTGGGATGACCACTCAAGAGCAAAACGTAGAACGGGTGTTGATTTTGCGAAGAATTACTTGGACTCATGCGAGCCAAATGCAATTTTATTTACCAATGGGGATAACGATACCTTCCCGCTTTGGTATGTACAAGAAGTAGAAGGCTACCGTACGGATGTACGTATTGTAAACTTGAGTTTATTGAATACCGATTGGTATGTTGATCAAATGAAGCATAGAGCTTATGATGGTGCGCCGGTTCCTATTTCTATGGACGAAACCATGTACAGACAAGGTACTAGAGATGTTATCATATTAGACGATAGCCGCAACCGTGCAGGTGCTTATTTGGATATCGATAGAGCTATGGACTTTGTTAAGCGCGACGGTAATATGTTGCCTATGCAGAATGGAGAAAAGATGCATTTCTTACCATCAAAAACATTCAGTTTAGCTGTAGATAAAGAAAAAGTACTGGCTAATGGTACCGTAGCTATTGAGGATACTGCGAAAATTGTTGACCGATTGGAGTGGACGCTGAACAAAAGCTACATCCTTAAAAACTCATTGGTTACACTGGATATCTTGGCAACCAACAATTGGGAAAGACCAATTTACTTTGCTGTAACTACTGGTTCTGAAGCCTACATTGGTTTGCAGCAGTATTTCCAATTAGAAGGTCTGGCTTACCGTTTGGTGCCAATTAAAACTGAGCGTTCTGAAATACCAGGTGTTTCTGGAAGAATTGCTTCTGACATCATGTACGAAAACATGATGAACAACTTCCAATGGGGTAACATGGATACAGAAGATGTGTATATGGACGAAAACAACATCCGTATGACCACCAACTTGCGTTTGCAGTTCAGCAACTTAGCCGAATCATTCATCCGTAAGGGCGATAAAGAAATGGCTAAGAAAGTATTGGATAGATGTCTTGAAGTAATGCCACAAAAAAATGTGCCTTATACAAGAGTAATGACGCCAATTGCTGAAAATTACTTGCGTATTGACGATTACGAACAAGCTGAAAAAGTGATTCGTGATTTGTTTGCAGTACAAAAGCAAAATGCTGAATATTACTTACAATTGGATCCGGAAGACTTGCGTCCGTTGGCTGAAGAAATGCAAATTCATTTTGCTGTAGCTAACCGTTTGGTGCAGCTGAGTTTGGCTAAAAACTTAGATTTTGCTAAAGAATTAGAAGTTGATCTTAAAGTAATGGAAGCTGATGTACAAGCTAAGTTGCAAGAGCTACAACGTAGAGTTCAACGTGTAACGTTCTAAGTGCAAACGGTAGATTTTTACCAAAGCGTTTTTCCTTCGTGTGTTTGGCGAGTGCCGCATACGGAGGAAAAGCGTTTTTTTTTGACTTTCGACGATGGTCCAATTCCAGAGGTTACTCCGTGGGTGTTGGATATTTTGAAGGAGTTTAATGTAAAAGCCCATTTCTTTTGTGTGGGCGATAATGTTAGAAAACACCCCGAAATTTATCAACGTATTTTAGATGAAGGACATAGGGTAGGCAATCATACTTTCAATCACGTAAATGGTTGGAAATTAAGAAGCAGTAACTATCTAAGAAACATAATCAAAGCCAAGCGATACATTCAATCGAACTTGTTTCGTCCGCCCTATGGAAAGTTGATCCGTCCACAAATTAAGTGGTTGCAAAAGGAGGGTTATACCATAGTGATGTGGGATGTGCTTACCAAAGATTACGATGCTAAAATATTACCACAGGAATGCCTCAATAGAAGCTTGAAAGCCAAAGAAGGCTCTATAATTTTGTTTCACGATAGCTTGAAAGCTGAAACTAATTTGCGGTATGCTTTGCCGAAATTTATAGAGTTAAAATTGAGCGAAGGATTCCACTTTGGTTTGATTTCAGATGAAACCAAACCAAATTAATTGGAACGAATTTTAACTTGTAATTCTATAAGTTACGCTATAATGGCACCCGCGTCTCGCTTTTTGTCTGGCGACATAAACGCTAAGCTTCCGTCGGCATTTTCAGCCAACAAAATCATGCCTTGCGATTCGGTTCCCATTATTTTACGTGGAGCTAAATTGGCCATTACCAAAACTTGCTGTCCAACACATTCTTCTGCGCTGTAATGTTTGGCAATACCGCTTAAAATGGTGCGTTTTTCATTGCCCATATCTACAGTAAACTGCAATAACTTGTTCGATTTCTTTACTTTTTCTGCTGTAAGAATGGTTCCTACACGCAGATCCATGGCTGTAAATTGTTCGAAATCGACATTGTCTTTGTAGGCTGGTGTAGTTGCGTTGCTTTCCATGCTGGCTTTAAGTTTTTCTACTTGTTTGGCTACGTCTTCATCTTCAAACGGACGGAATAAAAGAGCTGCTTTGTTCAATTGCTTCCCTTCTTCAAGAGGAGTAAACGTTTCTTCCCATGTTAAATCGATGTTCAACATAGCGGCCATTTTAGCCGAGCTGTCGGGTAAAAATGTTTGGAATACTTGGCTCAGCAACTTGCAAATTTGCAAACTAGTGTAGATGATGGGCTGAACTTTTTCTGGCTCTGTTTTCCAAAGCTTCCAAGGTTCGGTATCGGCCAAAAATTTATTTCCAATACGAGCTACTTGCATAGCGTGTTGTAAGGCTTCGCGGTATTTGTGTGCGCGGATTGATTTTTCTATCAATCTTGGCATTTCTAAAGCCGCAGCAAGGGCATCGTCAGCCTCTTCCATACGTGGAGAGTTGGAAGGTACTTTGCCGTCGTAATATTTATGGCACAAGACCATAGCGCGGTTTACAAAATTGCCGTAGATGGCTACTAGTTCACCGTTTATTCTGGCTTGGTAATCTTTCCAAGTAAATTCGCTGTCTTTGCTTTCTGGAGCAATAGAACACAATACATAGCGCAAATCATCAATACGATCGGGATGATCTTCGATGTATTCGTGCAGCCATACAGCCCAGTTGCGCGAAGTCGATATTTTCTTCCCTTCGAGATTTAAAAACTCGTTGCTAGGTACATTTATTGGTAAATTGTATCCACCATGTTCCTTCAATAAAATTGGGAAAATGATGCTGTGGAAAACAATATTGTCTTTGGCTATAAAGTGTGTGATTTCGCTATTGTCGTTTTGCCAATAGCTTTTCCAATCTTTATTGTTGGCTTTCGCCCATTCTTTGGTGGCTGTAATGTATCCTATAGGAGCATCTAGCCATACGTACAATACTTTGTCTTCGGCGCCTTCAACGGGTACTGGAACGCCCCAATCTAAATCGCGTGTCATGGCTCTACTGTGCAAACCACCATCGATCCAAGATTTGCATTGTCCTATAACTTGGTTACGCCATTTTTTAGGGTCGTGCAATTGTTTGCCATCCAATTTGCCTTCTTCAATCCAAGTTCTTAACCATTCTTCGTGCTTATTCATTGGCAAATACCAATGACTGGTTTCTCTTTTTACGGGTGCTTTACCGGTAAGAGTAGAAACAGGATTGATTAAATCATCTGGACTTAAAGCCGAACCGCAATTTTCGCATTGGTCGCCATAAGCTCCACCTTTTCCACATTTTGGGCAATCGCCAGAAATGTATCTATCGGCTAAAAACTGCTGAGCTTCTTCGTCGTAGTATTGTTCGCTGGTTTTTACTTCAAAACTTCCATTTTCTAGCAATTTCAAGAAAAATTCTTGAGCTGTAGCATGGTGTTCTGGAGAAGATGTACGGTGGTAGATATCAAAATTGACATTGAAATCGGCAAATGCCTTTTTATTGATTCCGTGGTATTTGTCAACAATATCCTGAGGCGATATGCCTTCTTTTTTAGCGCGTAAAGTTATGGCTGCTCCATGTTCGTCGCTACCGCAAATAAAGGCAACGTCTTCGTTTTTTAACCGAAGAAAACGGGTGTAAATATCAGCAGGTAAATACACACCTGCAATATGACCAATGTGCAATGGACCGTTGGCATACGGTAAAGCTGCAGTAACTAAATGTTGTGGAGCGCTCATGAAAATGTTATTGTAAAAGTTGAAGTAAAGAAGCAGGCACGGGGCATACTTTTTCGTTTTTGTAATCGAAACAAACCATTCCGGTTTTGGCTTCGGCTACGAGTACTGAATTTTTAGAAACTCTGTAAACTATATCGAATGCAACACGACTGATGTCGGTAATACCAACACTAATTTCGAGGTCATCGTTTAGAAAAGCTTGTGCTTTGTAGTTTATTACACTATCGGACATGATTATACCTTGTCCGAAAAAATCCAATTCAGATTGATTTAGCGATTCGAAAAACTCAACCCGTGCTTGGTGTAACAGCGCTAGGAGTTTGTCGTTGGCTAAATGGTTGCCATAATTGAGGTCGCCAACACGAACTTTCGTCTGTGTTGTGAATAAAAACGAGTTTGGAAAATCGATTTTTACCCGAGCCAAAATTTATGCGTTAACCGTATTGAGTAAACCTTCAAGGATGAACAAACCGTCTGTGTTACCAAGTTCTTTATCGGCAGCACGTTCTGGGTGGGGCATCATACCGTATACGTTTTTGCCATCGTTGCAAATACCGGCGATGTTTAAGATAGAACCATTTGGGTTAGAAGCATCGTTAACGATTCCATTCTCATCACAGTATTTGTAAATGATGTTGTCGTTGTCTTCTAATTTTTTGATGGTATCGTTATCAGCAAAGAAACGTCCTTCACCATGGGCGATAGGAATTTTAAGTGCTTGATCTTTTGGTGCAAGTGTATTCAATAAGCTGTTGTTGCTTGTGCTTTTTAAGAATACGTTTTTGCAAATAAATTTTTGCTGATTGTTGTGCAACAAAGTACCATCAAGCAATCCAGCTTCGCAAAGGATTTGAAATCCGTTGCAAACGCCAAAAACCAATCCACCTTTGTTGGCAAATTGAACTACTTCTTTCATGATAGGCGAGAAGCGAGCGATAGCACCTGAGCGTAAATAATCTCCGTAGCTAAAACCACCCGGTACGATAACAGCATCAACACCTTTAAGGCTGCTGTCTTTGTGCCAAAGTCTTTCAACTGTTTGGTTCATTTTGCTTTCTAATGCGTACACCATGTCCATGTCGCAATTAGATCCAGGGAAAGTTATTACACCAAATTTCATGCGGCAAAAGTAATCAATTGTATGGGTATGGGGTTAAATAAAATAGCTTCTGCCAATAAAAATGATCAGAGCCAATAGAAAGAAGACGGAACTTACCCAAGCTCTCTGCACTTTTGTGAAAATAACGGTAAGAAATAGACAAACTGAAAAAGTGGCTATTATATTCAGTGCAGGCGTGTTGTTTGTAACCGATAATACAATTCCTTGAGCGAGTATTAATATGCTGTGAAACAACATGATGCGTTGGTAAAATCTTTTTTCAACACTCAAATCTCTGAACAAACTTAAGTTGCCTGGAATACCAATGAATATGGCAATTGCTACAAGCGAAAATGGTCCAATCCATGACAATGTATCGCTAAAAATATTGTATACCTTAAGGTTGATATCAAAATTAATGACTGAATCTAAGTCAAATAAATAACCAATTGATAAATAGAGGTAAACACTAATTACGGCTCCAACTAAATAACTAACAATCCCCTTTATTCTAATACCTGCACCAAAAAGCATGTATGGCAAAATGCCTGCAATACTGTAGATGCCTACAAAAGGGAGTAGTAAAAATTGGATGCCAACCAAAAAACCCAGTATTAGGTATTGTGCACCAGGGTGATCTTCTTTGTAAATTTTTATGCTTTGTAAAACAGTAACTGTAGCAAAGAGCATGAAGAATATTTCGCGTAGGTGGTCAAATTTAATGTCGGCAAACAATACGGCTATCAATAATGCGAATGCACTGGCATTGATGCTATTTTTTGTTAGCTCTGTCTTTTCGAGAATCAAGCCCATAAAAAAGGAAGCGCCAATAAGACCTATAAGGGCTAAAACCGACTGAAGTACTTGGCCTTCACTAATGGGATGCTGAAAGACAAACCAAAGCATAGGAATAACAATAATGTACAGCAATAATGAAAAAATAGGCTGGCTGCTTTGGATTAATCGATGTAACATGTTGTATTAATAAACTTTGTTTTATTTTCGCTCAAAAGTAAGCAAGATGAACTTCCAAGATGTACTAAAACCAATAGAAGAATTTATGGTGTGGACCTTCGAAACTCTTTTGGAGCCGATAGGTAACTCATTCAATGTAGTAGTTACTTTAGGAATCGTAGTCGGTATCGGTGTTTGGTTGCGTATGCAATCTAAATACAACGACGAAGCGGAACGCAACAATACACTAAAATAATTTCAAAACAACGACATTGTTACAAAGGGGCTTTTTATAAGCTCCTTTTTTATTACCAATCAAATGCGAGCAAAGCCGTTCAATAAAAAATAGGCGCAGCTTTTTTCATTTAGATATACCTTGTCGCCCAAACCTTAAGCCAATGAAAGTATTATTCACTGCAATGTGCACTTTTCTTGTTCTCGGACTTGCCGCTCAGAAGCAAATGTCGCTAAGAGAGTGCATTGATATTGCCTTGGAAAACAACATTAGCGTAAAACAAACTGAGCTGAATACCAGGATATCTGAAATCAGCAAAAACGAAGCTAAGCTCGACTTGCTTCCTAGTTTGAATGCTTCTGCATCGCATGGGTATAACTGGGGACAAACCATTGACCCGTTTACCAACCAATTTGCTACCAATAGAGTGCGCTCAAATAGTTTGGGATTGTCATCTTCCATTGTTTTGTTTGGTGGTTTGCAAAAAGTAAATACCATTCAGCAAGGGAAATATAATTTCTTGGCAAGTGTGGAAGATTTGAAAAAAGTTAAAAACGACATTTCACTTTCTGTTGCCAATGCATACTTACAGGTGTTGCTTACGCAGAAATTGTTGAACATAGCTACACAACAAGTGAAGTCGACACAATTGCAATTGGATCGTATTACACAATTAGTAGAAGTAGGTCAGTTGGCTCAAAATTCATTGTTGGATATAAAATCGCAATTGGCTAACGATGAGCTGAACATGGTTTCACGTCAAAACGATTTACAATTCACAAAACTTCAACTGAAACAGTTCCTGAATCTACCTGCAGACGAAAAGATTGCATTAGAAGAAGTGGAAACAGGAGCAATAGACGCCTCATTAGGTCAATTGCAAAAGAGTCCAGCATTGTTTGAAATAGCTGTGGAAAACATGCCGGAAATCAAATCGGCGGAATACAGATTGAAAAGTTCAGAGAAGGGATTGGCAATTGCTAGGGGAGGTTATATGCCTCGACTTACAGCCAATGCTAGTTTTGGTACAGGTTATTCGGGAGCCAATAGACAACCTTTGGGAGATCCATCATTTTTAGGCAACGATACCATAGGTTTTACTGGAACTACATTAGAGCCGGTTCTAGTGCCACGATTTGGATACAACGATTACGAAACAAAATCGTTTGGTGATCAGTTAGAAGACAACATCAATAAAACTCTTTCTTTATCCTTAGTGATTCCTTTGTTTAACGGAAATAAAACCCGTAACGGAGCATCGCGAGCTAAAATCAATACGGCTATTAGCCGCTTATCAGTAGACAATGCAAAGAATGTTTTGCGTCAGGATATCGAGCGTTCTTATAATGATGCAGTTGCTTCATTGAAATCGTACGAGGCGAGTAAAAATGCTTTCGAAGCATCGGAGCTTTCATTCAAAAATGCAGAATCGAGATTTGCTCAAAACCTGATCAACGCATCAGAATTTGAAGACAGCAAAACACGATTTGTAAGTGCACAAAACGAATTGGCTAGAGCCCAATACACCTATTTATTCAGATTAAGAGTTTTACAATTTTACAACGGCCAAGACCTATAAACCAACACCCATGAAAAAGAACAAAAAAGCAATCATTATAGTTGTTGTTATCATACTTGTATTAATCGTTGTTGCAGCGGTTGCTGGTGGTGGCAAAGGCGATAAAATGGCCGTTAATTTAACGGAGGTTACGAAATTGGACATTACAGAGTATGTCAATGCCAATGGTAAAATTCAGTCAGCGGTAGATGTTAAGATATCATCTGAGGTTTCAGGAGAAATAATTGAGTTGGCTGTAAAAGAAGGCGACATGGTTAAAGAGGGCGATTTGCTTTTGAAAATCAACCCAGATATTTACATTTCATCTCTTAACCGTGCTCGTGCTGCTGTGAATACAGCTAAAGCCAATTTAGCAAATGCTAAAGCTGGTTTGGCACAAGTAAAAGCTCAGTTCATAAATTCAGAAAGAGCTTTTGAAAGAAACGAAAAACTTTACAAATCAGGAGCTATATCTCAAGCTGAATTTGAGAATATTGAAAGTACTTACGAAGTAGGGAAAGCTCAGGTTGATGCATCTAAACAGTCGGTTGTTGCAGCAGAATTTTCAGTAAAAAGTTCTGAAGCTACTTTAAAGGAAGCCAACGACAACTTGAAACGAACGGCTATTTATTCTCCGCAAGCCGGTACGGTTTCAGCTCTTACAGTTGAGCAAGGCGAACGTGTTGTAGGTACTGCTCAAATGCAAGGTACAGCCATGATGAATGTGGCAAACATGAAAAAGATGGAAGTGCATGTTGATGTAAATGAAAACGACATCATTCGTGTAAAAATTGGTGATACAGCTTTGGTTGAAGTAGATTCTTACCTAGGTAAAAAATTCAAAGGTGAAGTAATTGAAATAGCAAATGCTGCTGCATCATTAGGATCAGGGACGGATCAAGTAACAAATTTTGCAGTAAAAATTGCTTTGATAGATGATGGATACGAAGGGTTAATGGAAGGGAAACCTGCAGGATTTTCTCCATTCCGTCCAGGTATGTCTGCAGCAGTTGAAATCATTACTAAAAGTGTGAAAAACATCATTGCTGTTCCAATCGAATCGGTTACTACACGTACAGATTCTACTGGTAAAGTAAATCGCAGATCGACCGATGCGGATAAAGAATTTGAGTGTGTGTTTGTAAAAGAAGGCAGCAAAGCCATCATGCGCAAAGTAAAAACTGGTATTCAGGATAACAAAAACATCCAAATAGTAGAAGGTTTAGAAGCTGGCGAAGAAGTGATTTCTGGCCCATACAGTGCTATTTCTAGAACATTGAAAAACAATGCAACTGTAGAAGTAGCTGAAGAAGAATTAGTCGTTTCTGAATCTGAATAAGCATTGGCTTCTATTCTTATAATAGAAAGTACTGGCTACAATTGTTCTGTAGCAATTTGCAATGAACATGGCGAAGTGCTTGGCTGTATTGAAGAGCTGAGCACTGAGCAATACATTCATACTGAAAAGCTGCATCGATTTATTGGCGATTGCTTGCTTCAATTAGAAATGAGTTTCTCAGACTTAGATGCCGTAGCTGTTTCGCAAGGTCCAGGATCTTATACGGGCTTGCGTTATGGCGTGTCTGCAGCAAAAGGTTTTTGTTCGGCTCTAGATATTCCGCTTATTTCTGTTAATCCATTTGAAGCCATGCTGGGCATGTATTTTTCTAAAGTGGAAATGCACGAAGGCAAAATAGCTGCAATGATTGATGCTCGACGAGAAGAGGTGTTTGTTCAAACCTTTGATAGAGCAAACAATACGTCATCAGAAGTGAAAGCACTTATAGTTGACGAGCAGCACGGATTGGATAATCATGTATGGATTGGCGATGGTGCCGACAAATTTGCAGGAGTTGAAAAGTACAATGCCATAGAAATTCATAAGGGCATATATACCAGTGCAGTATTTCATGCACAAGAGGCAGCAACAAAGTTCGTGGCTAAAGAGTTTGAAGACTTGGCCTATTTCGTGCCCTTTTACTTAAAAGATTTTGTGGCGACAAAGCCCAAAACCAAATTTTCAATAAAAGGAATACCTAAAATCAGTGAGTAGCAATTCTTTGCTCTCGGTATTGACCAACAAACAAGTTCTTAATAATCCGTTTTTACCGTAATAAAACTCTAATTCATTCAAGAGTTTTTCGTTTTCAAAGCGCGCTATTTTTTTCAATTTCCCTTTTTCGTTGTAACTGTATTGATAAACTTCAGCTAAAATTTTGCTTTTATAATTGGTAGCACTCTTCACTTTTCCTAAATCATTGTAAGTGTATTGCCATACATTGTAAACTGTGTTGGCATCGTAGCGCCTTTTAATGGTGTGTGGTAAGGTGTCGGTGTTGGAATTGAAAATGGATTCAGATTCAGTGAAGCTAATTTTTCGATTGTGATCTATGCGAATGGTTTTCTGAATCTTTTCACCACGTATTATTTCGTGGGTATAGTTTTCTATTGGTCGGTCGTCTTGCGATGCTAGAATTTCTACTAAATCTTCAGAATCAGTGCGAGATACAAATTGTTTGTGGTTGATTTTGTCGCCAGCATAGTAATACTGAAGTACCATGTATCCAGATCCTATTTTTTCTATTTCTCGGTACAGTCTGTTATTAAGATATAGGTAATCGATGGTATGAAAAACCTCGTTGGCATAGAGTTTATTGTAGCGTTTTACAACTCCAGATTCTTGATATTCTATCGTGTATAACTCAGGTTTACTTTCTATAGGTTCGCCTTCACGTTTTATGCTTTGCGATATGCTTACATCTTTTAAACCACTTACACTGGTACGCAATACATAGTCCTTTACTACCGCATTCAAATCGTTTGGGTGCCAAGGAAAATTTATTTGTGCTGAAGCAGAAAAAGTAAGTGCTAAGAGAAGTATGCTACTTAAGTATCTGTTCCAATTCGCTAATGCTTTCAACTGGTTTTTGGCAAACTTTGTTGGTGCACAGGTAATATAATTCTTGGTTTCGTTGGTATTTGCCATTGAAAATTGAAGGGACATCAGTGTCTTTGTCGAGGGGTAAAATAAGAATGTCTGGCGCGAAGGTCTGCAATAATTTTGAATGATTAACAGATGAAGTGTTCACTAAAACGAGTTCGTTGTAATCGTGTTGTGCGCGTTGATATAATTCCATCCATTTGAAATAACCACTGCTATAATCTTGTATGGATGTTTTCATGTGTTGTAACATCTGCAACATGTGTTTCTCATGTTTCGGAACATACTCGCTTTTAGAAAGTATAAACAGAACTTCTGCCATCGTGGCATTTGCGCTAGGAATTACATTGTCGCTTAATTCTATGGGGTTGCTTATTAAGTTAGATCCTATTGGACTGCTGTTGTAGTATAAGGCGTTAGCTTGCAAAAACAGTTCGTCAATTTGTGATGTAATATTGTTGGCTTTCTCAATTCTTTCAGGGGCATTCTCTAATTCAGCCGCGCGTAAATAAGCCAATGCATAGTTGGCGTAGTCTTCTAATTTTCCTTCAATTTTTTTGCCATTAGGTTTGTAATAGCGCCAAATGCCATCAGCATGTTGTATGTGGTTTTCGAAAAACTCTAAGCCTTTAGCTACTTGTTGTTTGTATTTGTCATTGCCCGAAGCTTTGTATAAATCGCAAAATCCAATAACGGTTAAGGCGTTCCAACTCGCTATTTCTTTATCGTCTAAACCAGGCCAAACTCGTTGCTCTCGGTGTTGTAGTAAGGCCTTTTTTATGCTTTGTTTGTTTTCGGAAAGAGTCGATTCATCCCAGTCAAATTTTTTCATCAACTCGGTGTCCGACATTCTATTACCAATTATGTAATTGTCGTGCTCCCACAATGCATACTTGTCTAATCCAAACCAAGCTCTAGCCAAATCAAACAATTCTTTTGGTATGAGTTGGAGCAATTCTTTTTGTGTGAAAACATAAAATTTTCCTTCTTCGCCTTCGCTGTCAGCGTCCAATGCAGAATAAAACCCACCGCTTTTGTCGTTGTACATATCGCGCAGCAAAAACTCAGCACTTTCTACGGCAATACGTAAAAACTCTTTATTGCCTGTACTACGGTAAGCGTTGCTGTAAAGCGAAATGAGCTGAGCGTTATCGTACAGCATTTTCTCAAAGTGCGGTATTTTCCATTCTTGATCGACACTGTATCTTGAAAAACCGCCACCAATTTGATCGTACATAGCTCCCGAAACCATATGGTTTAAAGTTCTGCTTATGTGTTCATTCAAATCTGTATTGGCATTGTAATGTAAGCTTGTAAGATAGTATTGCCATTCTACAGGCATGGGAAATTTTGGAGCTCGCTGATGTCCGCCGTAAGCCATATCAAAACTGCGTTCTAGTCCATTGTTTATGTCAGAAAAATCAATAGTTTCTAATGCAGAAGAATCTTCTGGCAGTGTAATCAATGCGTTGTTTTGGTTTATGGCAGTCGTTAAATTTTCTGCGTAGCTAAGTACTTTCTCAGGATTGGTTGAGTAGCTTTTGTGCAATAGTTCCAATATCTCTACCCATTTGTGCTTTGGGAAATAAGTGCCGCCATAAATAGGTTTTCCGTTCGGAAGAGTAAAACAATTCAAAGGCCATCCACCTTGTTTTGTCATAAGTTGCACTGCAAGCATGTAAACATCATCTACATCGGGGTGTTCTTCTCGGTCTACTTTGATGCAAACAAAGTGCTCGTTCATAATGTCGGCAACCGATTCGTTTTCGAAACTTTCTTTTTCCATTACATGACACCAATGGCACGATGAATATCCAATAGAAATTAAAACCAGTTTGTTTTCTTTTTCGGCTTTTTCAAAAGCTTCGGGCCCCCATGGAAGCCAATCAACAGGATTGTGAGCGTGTTGCTGTAAATACAGGCTGGCTTCGTTAATGAGTTTGTTAGTATGTGGATGGATTTCTGACATTTTGTTTCTATTTTGCGGGATGGCACAACTGCCCAAAAAACACGTAAATAAAGCTAAAAAGCAGGTTTTTAAGAAGACAGGTTTTTTGTACGCCATATTGAGTGGATACGGATTGAAAGACAAGCACATCAACCTGATGGTTTTGCTCTTTTTTATCCTAGCGTTTTTCAACTTTCATTTATTCGCTGTTACGAACTTAAGCTTTTACGGACTAAGCAAACTCTTGGCTGTCGTATTGGCTTTGTGTTTTTTGTTTCTCATGTGGGTGAACAAATATCTAGCTCTTACATCGTCTTTTTGGCAGCCTCGTATGGTTTTGTTGTTGTTGGTTCCTGCTCTTTCATTTTTAATATTTGCTTTCAATTATGTCCTTCCTATTGATGAAAGAATCACAGTTTTTGACGTCAGAATTAAACGGCATGGAGCTTTTGAATTAGAGCATTCAAGCGGTGTTGAATTCACCTTTACTGAAGAACGTGTGTATAATTTATCGGAATCAGATGTAGATGGACTGAAAGTGTATTCGCCGCAATGGATCCGTATAAAAGAGCAGAAAGGAATATTTGGTATGTGGGTAGTAACTTCTGCCGAGGCTATCTATTCGGATGATTAATCCTTAATTGGAATTGTCTCGTTAATCACTATTTTTTTGCTGATCAAAAACTTTTTTGCTTGAGTATCGCCTTTCACTTTTATAGTGAGATTGTCGATGGCTGTTTTGCTCATAAGCAGTTTGCTTACAGCACCAATATTCAACATTGGGTTGAATTTAACCTGAGCTTTAAGGTAGTTGTCACCAGGTTTTATTTTCCATTTTTCATCGCCAATAAGGTCAAACGTACTTCCGGCAACTTCAATCTCAAAATGACTCTCACGCAGTTGGAAACCGTACCAATTGGGATTGTTTACTTTAAATGTTAAGTCGACTACACTTTCAGTTAACCCCATTTTGGCGCTTTCTAATCTTGTAAGACCTACAAATTCCAATTCTTTGAAACTGCACGATGTTGCGATTAGGAATATGAGTGGAAGGAGAAGTGCGATAATTTTTTTCATCGGTGCAATAATAATCTAGTTATGGATATTGAGCATAAAAAAAGCACCCATCAATTGAGAGGTGCTTTTATTAAAGTGTTTTTCTAAACGGGATTATGCTTTTTTCATTTCAGCGTAATGCTTGTAAAACATAGGAATAGTTTCTATGCCTTTGTAGTAGTTGAACAAACCAAAGTGTTCGTTTGGAGAATGCAATCCGTCAGTATCCAATCCAAAGCCCATTAAAATGGTATCCACTTTTAGCTCTTGTGCAAACAAAGCAACAATAGGGATGCTTCCACCACCGCGAGAAGGTATTGGCTCTTTGCCATAAGCATCTTCCATAGCCTTACTTGCTGCTCGGTATTCTACACTATCGGTTGAAACGACAACGGGTGTTCCTCCATGATGCGGAGTTACTTTAACGCTAACCGAATCAGGAGCGATTTTGTTGAAGTGTTTTTTAAATTTTTCAGTGATTTCATCTGGTGTTTGATTTGGCACTAAACGCATCGAAATTTTGGCAAATGCTTTAGCTGGAAGCACCGTTTTTGCGCCTTCACCAATGTAGCCACCCCAAATTCCATTCACATCTAATGTTGGTCTTATAGAGGTTCTTTCTATTGTAGAGTATCCTTTTTCACCTTCTTCTTTTGGAATGCCAATTTTATTGTTGAAATGATCTTGAGTAAAAGGAGTTTTTGCCATAGCGGCTCTGTCTTCAGCACTCAATTCTGCAACATTGTCGTAAAATCCTTCAACTGTAATGCGCTTGTCTTCGTCTTGTAGTGAAGCTATCATACGGCTAAGTACATTTATTGGGTTGGCAACACCACCTCCATATACACCACTGTGCAAGTCGCGATTTGGTCCAGTAACTTCTACTTCTACATAGCTCAATCCTCTTAAACCGGTTGTAATAGAAGGTATATCGTTTGCTATTATAGATGTGTCAGAAACTAAGATTACGTCGCTTTTAAGTTTTTCTAAATTGTTTTTTACGAACTTTTCTAGATTCACTGATCCAACTTCTTCTTCCCCTTCAATCATGAATTTCACATTGCAGGTTAAAGTATTGGTTGCCATCATTATTTCCAAAGCCTTAATGTGCATGTACATCTGACCTTTATCGTCGCAAGCTCCACGGGCAAAAATGGCTCCGTCAGGATGAACATCTGTTTTTTTAATGGTAGGCTCAAAAGCTGGGGTGTCCCACAATTCCAATGGTTCGGCAGGTTGTACATCATAGTGTCCATATACCAATACCGTTGGTAAAGATGGATCCACCATTTTTTCACCATATACAATCGGATGACCAGCCGTTTCGTGCATTTCAGCCATGTCGGCTCCAGCTTTTAGCAAAGCATCTTTTACCCATTCTCCTGCTTTTCGTGTGTCGTCGTTGTATTTAGAGTTGGCACTTACCGAAGGAATGCGAAGCAATTCGAAAAGTTCGTTTACAAATCGCTGTTTGTTATTATTTAAGTATTCTTTGATCATAATCGCTAATTGGCGTAAAGGTAAAAATTGGATGATATCCTGCTAGCTTATCTATAAATATACCAGCGCTTAACGAAAATTCACGTTATGTAAGCTAGAGCATTGGTATCTTCGAATTATGTTTAGAATTGCCCTCGCCTCACTGTTAACTTTTTTGACTTTTTCTGGTCTATTTGGGCAAATAACGGTTCAGAATCTAGATCCCTATTCAGGGAATTTAAATGCCATTTTGGAACAGTATTTTTTTGGCGATGGTATAACTGTAAGCAATGCCGAATTTAAAGGCGTCGATGTTCAATTTGGAGTTTTTACTTCAGCCCAAAACGATTTAGGCTTTGAGGAAGGAATTGTTTTATCTACAGGCAGAGTGTTGGATGTTGTTGGACTTAATGATACAGCTTCTTCTATACTGTCAGGGCAACCCAATCGGGTGGATTTTGATGCAGATTTAAAACAATTGGCTGATTTTATGGTCGATACTCTGGATGATATCCTTAGAGGAACTAGTCTAGAGCGTGTTGAGAATATGACGGAAGCGGCCATTCTTGAATTCGACGTTAGCACCAATGGAAACACGTTGGATTTCGATTATATTTTTGGCTCTGAAGAATATTCAGCTTGGATAAATACTCGGTTTATTGATGTTATGGGCATTTTTGTATCGGGGCCTGGTATCAGTGGACCTTATAGCAATGGCGCTATAAATATTGCAGAATTGCCTGGAGGTAGATTGCCCTTGTCGGTAAGCTCGGTACATGGTGGAAATCAAAAATTTGCTCCGTTTAATGAAGTGTATTATGTGCCAACAATAACTCAAAACATTGCTTTTGGAGGCATTACGGTTCCATTAAAAAACAAGTTATCTGTGAGTCCTTGTACAACCTATCACGTGAAAATAGCAATTGCTGATGGGTCGTTACCAGATATAGATTCCGGTATATTTTTAAAAAAACAAGGTTTGAATTCTCATGGAGTGAAGTCGAAATTGTTAGAACAAGCTGCAGTGTCGTTTAGCGATAGCTTGTATCAAGAAGGTTGTGCTTTGGTTGCGGTAGAATTAACATTTCCTGAAATACAGTTTTCAACCACCTATTTTCAAAATTTCACTTTTGGTTCTGTTGCGGATAATGCTGATATTAATTTTGAAACGAGCATAACTCAACGCGCTACCGATAAGATTGATACGGTGTATTATGCGATCAATTACGATCCGTTTTCTGAAGGGAAAGAAGTAGCCAAATTCGAATTGAAAAATACATCTGGATGCGTTGTAAGCGAAGTGCCGATAGTATTTTATGTGCAAGACAGAATCGATTTGGTGTCAACAGATCCTGATCCTGATACCTTGTATTTTAGTTGCGAAAACTCTGGAGTAAAATTAGCCGTTGCCTCAAATTATTCTGCTGATTTAGGGTTTGTTTGGTCCAATAATGTGCCTATAGAAAATCGGAAGGATAGTGTGGTGTTTGTGTTTCCGCAAAACGACGAAGAGCAATTTGATGTTACGGTAACCGATACTTGCAGTAATCAATCGTTTGAAAAAAAATATGTGGTGATAAAAAAAGATGCCGCACCAGTAACCTTTGCCTTTTCATCTGCGAGTAAGAATTTTTCTTGCAAGGGAGAAACCTTTGTTCCGAATATTCAGATTACGGGTGGTACAGAACCATTTCAATACACAGTTTTGTATTTAGAACAAAGCTATACGGATACTATAATTACAGAAATTACAGCAGCTCAAAGCGGTGAATACCAATTAGAAATTGTAGATGCTTGTGGGCAAACTCATACTGAAAGTCTGAATCTTATTGTACCCAATCATTCGCCTTTGGTGTTTGATGTAAGTGCACCGTCGAGTATTTGTCCCAACACACCATGGGAAGTTGTGTCAACGATTAGTGGGGGAGATGGTGATTATACTACCAAATACAATGGAGTTCGATATCAGGCGGATACCTTGCGCATTACTTTAGACGATGAATATTCTTTTGTGTTTGAAGCTATAGATGGTTGCGATCAGAAAGTAGAAACTTCATTGACGGTTTCTATAGATCCGGTGTCGGCCGATTTTGAATTGAATTACATCAACGATAATACTGTAAAATGCATTAATTATTCAGACAATGCCACTGTATATGAATGGCAAAAAAATGGAGTGATTTTTAGCAATGAAATTGAACCAACCGTACTATTAGGAATTGAAGAAACCATTACAATATTTTTAACAGCAAGCAATAGCAATGGATGTTCGGATACATTGAGTAAAAGCATTGAGCCAGCTCCGCGTTATTATATCCCAACAGCTTTTACGCCCGATAACGATGGAGTAAACGATTGTTTTCAACCAGTGGGATTGACTCCCGACGAATACGAAATGATTATCCTAGATCGATGGGGTAAAACAGTATTTACTACAACCGATTGGTCTATCTGTTGGGATGGGACTCACCCCAATAGCGGAGAAAAGATTTCGGGAGTTTATACTCTAAAAATGTTTGCCCGTTATAAAAACTTGAAAAACACCTTTACAGGCATCATTCAGGTTATCAATTAGAACGAATAGCGTCTACAGGATTCATTCTAGCAGCTTGCGAAGCAGGAGCTAAGCCAGAAATTAAGCCTATTAGAGCTGATATTCCAATTCCCAATCCAATGTTCTTTAGTGTTAAAGTAATGGCCATATCTGCTGCCAAACTCCCTATCACTGATCCTATAAAGACAATGAACAAGCCGATAATTCCGCCTCCAATAGCTAAGAAGATGGCTTCGAACAAAAACTGAAGCAATACGAAGTAGCTTTTAGCACCTAAAGATTTCTGTATACCAATAAGGTTGGTACGCTCTTTTACCGAAACAAACATGATGTTGGCAATAGAGAAACCTCCTACCAAAATGGAAAACAAACCAATAACAATACCAGCGGTATTGATAACGCCAAACAATCCATCCAACTGTTTGTTCAATGCAGAAGATTCGTTTAATGAAAAATCATCCTTCTCATTGGGTCTTAAACGTCTAACAGCTCTAAATGACCCTGTTATTCTGTCTTTTAATTCTTCGATAGTAACACCTGCTTTGGCTTTTACCAATATAGAAGAGCTAGCATTGGCTTGCGTAACCAAACTTCTAGCAAATTGAACGCCAGTAAGAACTTTGTCATCGGCACTGTCGAAAGATATTCCTGAACCTTCTTTTTCAAAAACACCGATAACAGTTACTTTAATCGATCCTAATTTTATTTGCTTGCCAATAGCGGCTTCCGGGAAATTGAAAAATTTTGTAGCAATCTCATCACCAATTACAGCAACGGCACTTCCGTTTCTAATTTCTCGAGTACTTAAAAATCTTCCGTGGCCAATTTTCAGTTCTTTTACTCTTGGGTATTCTTCACTAACAGCTTCAATGTTCATGTTTTTCAACATTTTACCATTGTAGCTTATTGAGCGGCTGAAATCCATTTGAAAGCTCATGGCGTCGGCGCCAATGTTGCGTTGTTGCAAATCTTTAAATTGGCGGTAATTAGGATGAGGGCGTTGCCAATATTCCCACCATTCAAAGTCTGGACCACCGCCCCAAGGCCATTTTTGAACAAAAACGACATCGTCTCCCAAAGCACTTACACCATCACGCAATCCTTTTTCAAGTGCGTCTACCAATGTAAATACAGCTATGATGCTGAAAATACCGATGCTGATGCCTAACAACGATAACAAACTTCTCAATTTGTTAAGCGTTAAAGCCCGATAGGCAAACACAATACTTTCTTTGAATAATCTTAAAAATAACATCTCCTAAAAATCGGAAGTGAAGGTAAAATTTAAGCGCAACAATGGGTTGGTATTTTCCATCAATGGTTATTATTAAATATATTAGGAAAACCCTTTCTATTTCTTACTTTTGATGCTTAAACATTGTTTTAGCGTGAAATCCATACACTCGGCTCTTATTTCAGTCTACCACAAGGATGGTTTAGATAAACTTGTAGAAAAATTAAATAAATATGGTGTAACCATATATTCTACCGGCGGAACACAAAAATTCATCGAAGAATTGGGTTTTCCCGTTGTACCGGTTGAAGAATTAACTCACTACCCTTCTATTTTAGGTGGGCGTGTTAAAACCTTGCACCCGAAGATTTTTGGTGGAATTTTGGCTCGCAGAGACAATGAAAGCGATGTTGCCGCTCTACAAGAGTTTGAAATTCCTGAAATAGATTTAGTCGTGGTTGATTTGTATCCTTTTGAAGATACAGTTGCATCTGGTGCTAGCGAAGCTGATATCATCGAGAAAATTGATATAGGTGGAATTTCATTGATTCGTGCGACAGCAAAAAACTTTACTGATACAGTAATTATTAGTGAAATGAGCCAGTACGAAGATTTCACCAATTTGTTAGAAGCGAATAGTGGTGCTACTTCATTGGAAGACAGAAGCAAGTTGGCTAAAGAAGCCTTTGCTGTTAGTTCTCATTACGATAGTAAAATATACGAGTGGTTTTCAAGAGACAACAATTCGTTAAGCCCAATTCGATTGAGCGAAAACGATTCAACAGTGTTGCGATATGGAGAAAACCCTCATCAAAAAGGAGAGTTCATTGGCGATTTGAATAAAATCTTCAATAAACTAGCCGGTAAAGAATTGTCATTCAATAATTTGTTGGATGTAGATGCTGCCATCAACATGTTAGGAGACTTCAAAAATGAAGGGGCTACATGTTTGGTTATTAAGCATAACAATGCTTGTGGTTTAGCCACTAGAACCAGTGTGTTCGATGCTTGGGAAGCTGCTTTAGCGGCAGATCCAGTGTCAGCATTTGGTGGTGTGATAGCGTGCAACGAAGAAATAGATGAGAAAACAGCTGAAAGCATCAGTAAGTTGTTCTTTGAAGTTTTAATTGCCCCTTCATTCTCTCCAAAAGCATTGGCAATATTATCGGGTAAGAAAAACAGAATTCTATTGGAATTAAAGAGTTACCCAGATAAAGCATTGCAAATACGCTCTTGTTTAGGGGCTTATTTAGTACAAGATGCTGATACAGTAACAGAAAAAGCTGAAGATTTAAAGCAAATTACTACCAAAGCACCAAGCGAACAAGAGATTCAAGACTTGTTGTTTGCTGTAAAGTTGGTAAAGCATACTAAGAGTAACGCCATTATTTTGGTGAGCAATGGTCAGTTGTTAGCAGCTGGTACAGGTCAAACGAGTAGAGTTGATGCATTAAGACAAGCTATCCATAAAGCAAAAAGTTTTGGGTTTAGTTTGAAAGGAGCTGTAATGGCTTCAGATGCTTTTTTTCCATTCCCTGACTGTATTGAAATTGCTTCGGAAGAAGGCGTAACAGCTGTTGTGCAACCAGGCGGGTCTATTAAAGATCAATTGTCAATAGATGCTTGTAATGAGCGTGGTATGGCAATGGTGAGCACAGGAATAAGACATTTTAAACACTAATTATATATGAGTTTTTTCATTCAGGAGATTGCGATTGACCTCGGTACGGCCAATACACTTATAATCTACAACGATAAAGTAGTTGTAGATGAACCTTCGATTGTTGCCCAAGATAGAAGAACCAATAAGGTTATTGCTATCGGTAAAAAGGCTCAATTGATGCATGGTAAGTCGCACGAAAACATCAAAACCATACGTCCTTTAAAAGATGGTGTGATTGCTGATTTTTATGCAGCAGAGCATATGATACGTGGTATGATCAAAATGATCAACACCCGTAAAAAATGGTTTACGCCTTCATTGCGAATGGTAGTATGTATTCCTTCTGGAATTACTGAAGTTGAAAAACGTGCAGTAAAAGATTCAGCAGAACATGCTGGAGCAAAAGAAGTATATCTAATCCACGAACCTATGGCAGCAGCTATCGGTATTGGTATCGATGTTGAAGAGCCTAATGGTAACATGATCATCGATATAGGGGGTGGTACTTCAGAAATTGCCGTTATCTCTTTAGGTGGTATTGTATGCGATCGTTCTATTCGTGTAGCAGGTGATGAGTTTACGAAAGACATTGAAGAGTACATGCGTCGTCAGCACAATATTTTAGTGGGTGAACGTACAGCAGAACAAATTAAGATTGAAGTAGGTTCGGCTCTTACCGAGTTGGAAAATCCACCAGCAGACTTTGATGTTCGCGGACGTGATTTGATGACAGGCGTTCCGAAACAAATTTCTGTAAGCTATTCTGAAATTGCTTTGGCATTGGATAAATCCATCTCTAAAATAGAAGAAGCAATTTTAGCGGCCTTGGAAGAAACTCCGCCAGAATTGAGTGCTGATATTTACAAAACAGGAATTTACCTTGCTGGTGGTGGTGCTATGCTTCGCGGTTTGGATAAAAGAGTTTCTGCTCGTACAAGATTGAAAGTGCATATTGCTGAAGATCCATTGCGCGCAGTTGCCCGTGGTACTGGAATAGCATTGAAGAAAATTGGCATATACCCGTTCTTACTAAAGGAGTAGAATACACTTACATACATGAGAAACTTACTTCTCTTTCTTCGTCGTTTTTTACCAGAACTGGCTTTGCTTTTTGCTGCGTTTGTATCGCTCAATCTGCTCAATTCTAGTAGTGGGAAGCACAATAATGCCTTAACTGGTGCATTGGGCTCTACCGCATCTTCTGTGTTTCAGGTAAAAAGTTCAGTAAGTAATTATTTTAGTCTATCTGAAAACAACGAACGATTGCAGCTCGAAAATCAATCGCTTAGAAATAAGTTAACCGAACGTTTGAGCATGGTTCCATCGGCAGAAGTAAGAATAGATAGTACGCAATTGTTGCGCTATCAAGCTTGTGATATCATCAATTCTACTGTACATAAAGACAATAACTATTTTACCATCAATCAAGGAGCTAAACATGGAGTAAATCCTGGTTTGGCGGTTGTTAGCGATAAAGGTATTGTTGGTGTTGTTACACATAGTGGAAACAATTATTCGATTGTACTACCAGTGTTGAATCAACGATTTACAACCAGCGCAGAGCATAAAAAGACTGGGAGTTTTGGTTTTATCAATTGGCGAGGTATCGATCCTAAAATTGTGAATTTAAGCGATGTTGCTAACCACATTACAATGAATGTTGGCGATACAATAATTTCAAGAGGAAGTAGTATTTACCCTAGAGGAATAAATATTGGTAAAGTCTCAGAAGTAAATACTTTACCTGGCGAACCTTATTTGAATATTGAGGTAGAACTGTTTGAAGACTTCGGTAGTTTGCGTCATGTATTCTGGGTCGATAAATTATTGATAGCCGAACAAGATTCATTAGAACAAATTCAAGAAGCATTATGAATAGTATCTTGATATTTTGTTTGAGAGCTTTAGGTTTGCTGTTAATCCAGCAACTTTTATTGAATCATATGCCTATTGGAAATGGCTTGTGTTTTGCCTTTATTTTGCCATTGGCATTGTACACATTACCATTCGATACCGAACGTACACAGTTGATATTGTGTGGCTTTGTATTGGGCTTAATAACCGATGCTTTCGAAAGCAGTTACGGATTGTATACTTTATCCTTCTCAATTTTGGCATATGCCATTGGCTTATTGCGCAACCGTTTTTATGGAAGAGAAGAGTCAGAAAGCAAACAAAATGGAATCTTGGACAATGGAGTGGTAAAGAATTTGCCCTTTTTATTTACATGTAATTTCATAGTGTTATTAGCGTTTTATTTGATTGAAAACTTTAGCGCGTCTGGAATAGGCTATGCTGTATTACGAGCTTTACTGTCAAGTATATTATCTACCTTGTTTATGGCTTCGTTTCAGTTCTTATTTCCTTCGAAGCGAATGAACAACCGATAAATTGGAGTCTAGAAGAAACACCCTCATCGTTTTTGTTATCAGCATAGCGTTCATATTCGTGCTGAGATTGTTCTATATCCAGGTGGTAGATTCACAATGGAAAGAAGAAGCTGCGAGTATGTCTGAACGTAAAATTGTTCAGTATCCATCGCGAGGATTGATTCTAGATCGACATCAAAAAATATTGGTTGCTAATACGCCTGTGTACGACTTGATGGTTGTCCCAGAGCAATTAGAGATTACCGATACACTTAAGTTATGCCGCCTTTTGGGTATAACAAAAGAGAATTTAGATGAGTCTCTCAAATCAGCCTTTAGTTATTCTAGGAAAAAAGCATCCGCTTTGGTAAAACAAATACCGGGGCAAGACTTTGCGCCTATTGCTGAAGCTCTCTTTGCCTATAAAGGTTTGTATGGTCAGCCTCGTACATTAAGAAGTTATCCTAAAAACGTAGCAGCGCACGCATTGGGTTATATCAGTGAAGTAAGCCCCAATCAAATTAAGAAAAGCAATTATTATACACAAGGCGATTACATCGGTTCTAGTGGGTTGGAATACAAGTACGAAGACTATTTGCGTGGAGTAAAAGGCGCTAAATATGTAGTTGTAGATGTGCACAATAATCAGAAAGGGGTGTATAGCGATGGCTCATTGGATAAAAACTCTGAAGCAGGAGAAGTATTGCAAAGTACTATTGATGCAGATGTACAGGCCTACGCTGAAGCTTTGATGAAAGGTAAGAAAGGTAGCGTCGTTGCTATTGAACCAAAAACAGGCGAAATACTCTGCATAGTTACCAATCCTAGTTACGACCCTAATTTATTGATAGGACGAATTAGAGGGGCCAACTACCGCAAATTGTTACAAGACACTTTGAAACCACTTTTCAATCGATCGATAATGAGTCGTTACCCACCTGGGAGTACCTTCAAGTTGTTCAATGCATTGGTCGGTTTGCAGGAAGGGGTAGTAGATAGTACAACCAAGTACACATGCCGACAAGGGTATTTTTATGCTGGTCGTAAAATGGGTTGTCATGCTCATACATCAACTGTAGGTCTGCAGTATTCAATTCAAACATCGTGCAATGCATTTTATGCCAATGTTTTCAAATCTATTTTAGATCATTACCCTACATCAGAAGAGGGGTATAAGAAGTGGGTGACTTACGCCAAAGAGTTTGGGTTTGGATCGAAATTAGGAATAGACTTGCCTAACGAAACGAGTGGTTTTGTACCTTCAGAAGAGTATTACAATAAAATATACGGCAAAGGATCTTGGAATGGTCATACAGTAATTTCATTAGCCATTGGCCAAGGTGAAATGGGCGTATCTCCATTGCAAATGGCTAATTATACTGCTGCTATTGCCAATCGTGGTTATTACATTCAACCCCATTTAGTGCGCGCGGTTAATGATTCTGTCTTGAATTATGAGCGCCATGACATTAGCATTGATAAGAAGCATTTTGAGACGGTAGTTACAGGAATGAGACGAGTTGTTACAAACGGAACAGGAAGAGGGGTAGACTTCGACGCAGAAAAATTCCCGATGTGTGGAAAAACCGGTACGGCTCAAAATCCACACGGAAAAGACCATTCTATTTTTATAACGTTTGCACCTAAAGACGACCCTAAAATTGCTATTGCAGTGTATGTCGAAAATGTTGGTTTTGGATCAACTTGGGCAGCACCCATATCTAGCTTAGTTGCTGAAAAATACTTGACCGATAGTATTTCACGCCCAAGAATAGAAGAGAAGATGTTGAACGGGAAATTGTATTAACCATACTAAGAAAGCAATGGAATCTGGAATTAAAATAGCAGTAGATTTTGATGGGACCATCGTAGAGCATAAATACCCAAGTATTGGAAAAGAAATGCTGTTTGCGTTTGCTACACTTAAAGCTTTGCAAGCAAAAGGACACAGACTTATTTTGTGGACCTATAGAATAGGCGATGAGTTGGATGCTGCAGTGAAGTATTGCAAAGAAAATGGCATTGAATTTTATGCTGTCAATAAAAATTACCCTGAAGAAATAGTAGGCAGCGACATTCCAAGAAAATTGGATGTAGATATTTTTATTGACGACAGAAACGTTGGTGGTTTTCCGGGTTGGTCTGAGGTTTGGCGCAAACTCCATCCAGAAGATGGTTCGTTCAATCATGTATTTGATAATGCAGAAGCACACAACAACTACCCGAAAAAGTCTTTCTTTGCAAAAATTTTTAGTAAAGGATGATCATTTTAAAAAGCCCCGAAGAAATAGAATTAATGCGTGAAGCGGCATTGGTAGTGTCGAAAACTTTGGGCATGCTGGCAGGAATGATTAAGCCGGGTATTACTCCCTTAGAGCTTGATGCCGCTGCAGAAAAATTCATCCTAGAACAAGACGCTAAACCTGGTTTTAAAGGTAAATACGATTACCCTTATACCATCATGACTAGCGTGAACGAACAGGTGGTGCACGGTATGCCAAACAATAAACCTTTGGAAGAAGGTGATATTGTAAGTGTTGATTGTGGATCTATCAAACACGGCTTTTATGGCGATCATGCATACACATTTGCTGTAGGGAAAATTAGCGAAGACAAACAAAAATTAATAGACGTTACGATAGAATGTCTTTACAAAGGCATCGATAAAATGCGCTCTGGCAAACGTACGGGCGATGTTGGTTATGCTGTTCAAAAACATGCTGAAGACAATGGATACGGAGTTGTTCGTGAGTTGGTAGGTCATGGCTTAGGGCGCGATCTTCACGAAAAGCCAGAATTGCCAAACTTTGGTCGTAAAAATAGAGGTGATATCTTAAAAAGTGGAATGACCATTGCGATTGAACCGATGATCAATATGGGTACAAAAGATGTTGTACAACTAGACGATGGTTGGACAATAGTAACCAGAGATGGTAAGCCATCAGCTCACTTCGAGCATGATGTAGCCATAGTAAATGGTAAACCAGAATTGTTATCCTCTTTCCATTACGTAGAAGACGTTTTAGGAATTCCTCACAGTCACGAATAAAGAAGTATTAAAATGGGATTATTACACACCATACTAACCAAAGTACCTAGACCAATTTTAATTAGGTTGAGTTATATAGCTCGTCCAGTTTATTCGTTGTACCTCAAGGGCAATAAATTTGTAGATCCTATCGATGGTAGAGGTTACAGAAAAATGTTACCCTATGGAGCACATGCAACTCGTGAAAATGCCTTGGCGCCAGGTGCCATGAGCTTAGAGCGTCACCGTATGATGTGGTTGTATCTACAAAACGAAAGCAACTTTTTTACGGATAATCTTAAGGTGTTGCATATTGCACCAGAGCAATGTTTTTACGGGAAATTCAAGAAGCAAAAAAATCTAGATTATACTACGGGTGATTTGTTCAGTCCTTTGGCTGACGTTAAAATGGATTTGCACGACATACCGTTTGATGACAATACTTTTGATGTTATTTTCTGCAACCATGTACTGGAACATGTTGACGACTATGCGCAATGCATGAGTGAGTTGTATCGAGTGATGAAGCCCGGTGGTTGGGGAATTTTCCAAGTGCCTATCGATTACCAAAGAGAGGAAACTTACGAAGATAAAAGCATCACAAGTGAGGAAGATAGGCTGAAACATTATTGGCAAAAAGACCATGTTCGTTTGTTCGGATTAGATTATCCTAAGCATCTTGAAAAAGCAGGTTTCCGTGTTGATTTTATGGATTACAGTGAAAAAATATCTCCTGAAGATCACACCAAATATTGCTTGATGGCGCATGATTTTCTGCCAGTAGTATTCAAAGATTAATTCTCATTATCAGCCATTTAATTTTTTAGATGTAGATGCGCCATTTCTAGGCGATGAGTTTCATGTAGCTTTTATCGTTAATTCGGTAAAAACGCAGTATTTTTGCTTTCTGTAGCAGTCATACTTCATGAAAAACATTCGAAATTTTTGCATCATTGCCCATATCGACCACGGAAAAAGTACTCTAGCCGATAGATTGCTTCAGGAAACCAAAACGGTATCTGATCGTGATTTGCAAACTCAAACCTTGGACAATATGGACTTGGAGCGAGAGCGTGGTATTACCATTAAGTCGCATGCAATTCAAATGAATTATACGGCACCAGATGGTGAAGAGTTTGTTTTGAATTTAATTGACACTCCAGGTCACGTCGATTTTTCTTACGAAGTATCTCGTTCAATAGCTGCTTGTGAAGGAGCATTGTTAATTGTAGATGCAACTCAGGGTATTGAAGCTCAAACAATTTCTAACTTGTATCTTGCTTTAGAGCACGATTTAGAAATTATTCCAATTTTGAATAAAATGGATTTGCCAAGTGCCGATCCGGAAGAAGTAAGCGATCAGATTGTAGATCTAATTGGTTGCGAATTCGAAGATATTATACAAGCCAGTGGTAAAACTGGATTAGGTGTTCAAGACATATTGGACGCTGTTGTGAATAGAGTTCCTGCACCAAAAGGGGAGCCAGATGGTCCTTTTCAAGCGCTTATTTTCGATTCAGTTTTCAACCCATTTAGAGGGATCATTGCTTATTTCCGAGTAATGAATGGTTCAATAAAAAAAGGTGAAAAAGTAAAATTTGTCAATACAGGTAAAAGTTACAATGCCGATGAGATAGGGGTTTTAAAGATGGATCTTCTAGAGAAAAAAGAAGTGAAAACTGGTGATGTAGGTTACATCATATCAGGTATAAAAGTAGCCAAAGAAGTAAAAGTTGGAGATACCATAACAACATTTGAAAACCCTTGCAAAGAAGCTATTCAAGGTTTTGAAGATGTTAAACCGATGGTGTTTGCTGGTATCTATCCTGTAGATACAGAAGAATATGAAGAACTTAGATTTTGTTTAGAAAAATTGCAATTGAACGATGCTTCATTGGTTTTTGAACCAGAGTCTTCAGCGGCATTAGGATTTGGTTTCCGATGTGGATTCTTAGGAATGTTGCACATGGAAATTATTCAGGAACGTTTGGAGCGTGAGCACAACATGACTGTGATTACAACGGTACCAAACGTTGGATATAAAGCTACGTTGAAAGATGGGTCTATCATTGATGTCAATAACCCTTCAGAACTTCCTGATGCTACCAAAATGGAATTCATTGAAGAACCATATATACGTGCTCAGGTTATATCTAAATCAGAATATGTAGGAAGCATTATGACGCTTTGTATTGAAAAGCGTGGTGAATTAACCAATCAGGTTTATTTAACTTCCGATAGAGTCGAACTTACTTTTGAGATGCCTTTGGCGGAGATTGTATTTGATTTTTACGATAAACTAAAATCCATTTCTAGAGGGTATGCTTCGTTTGATTATCATCCAATTGGTTTGCGTGCTTCTCAATTAGTGAAATTGGATATGATGCTAAATGGCGATCAAGTAGATGCCCTTTCTGCACTTATTCATAAAGATAATGCCTTTGGTTTGGGTAAAAAGATTTGCTTGAAGCTAAAAGAACTTATACCTCGTCAACAATTCGAAATTGCCGTACAGGCTGCTATTGGAGCGAAGATTGTAGCTCGAGAAACAGTGAAGGCATTGCGTAAAGATGTTACTGCTAAATGTTACGGTGGAGATATTAGCCGTAAACGTAAGTTGCTTGAAAAACAAAAAGCAGGTAAAAAACGAATGCGTCAAGTAGGTAATGTTGAAGTACCTCAAGAAGCATTTCTAACCGTGCTGAAATTAGATTAATTGATGAGCGGTTATTAGTCCAGCTCTGAATTTCATACTTTGGTATCGTTCTTGCTTATGCAAGAGAAAAATCATGATATGAAAAAATATTTAGCATCAGCCGCCCTTATAGCATTGAGCTTAGGAGCAAGCGCACAGGAGTCTAGTGAAAAAGTAGAAACGAATGTTACTACTAAATTAGAAATCAATACTAGCAAACCTACTTGGTCTCGTTTAAGAGGAATGGACTTAGGGTTTAGTCAAGTTGTTAGCGATAAAGAATCGTATGATTTGATTCCAGGTAAAAGCCTTTATTGGGGTTTCAATATGGCTAATTTCTACAAAGAAATAGGTGGTGAAAAACAAGGTTTTGAAGCTGGTTTTGGAATGTTTTTCCAAAGCAGAACATTTGATAATATCCAACCGACTAGTTTTACTGCCGATGAAATCAACGATAGTGATGTTGATAGATTCAAGCAAAAATACAGATCGTTCGGATTGCAAGTGCCTGCAGTATTTACATTCAACTTAGGTGATGATGTTGATAAATCATTCTTTGTTTCTGCTGGTGTAGTTGGTAAGTATTATTTAACCACAAGCTATAAAGAAAAATTGTTCATCGATGGTGAAAGAGACGTTAAGAAAAAATCGTCTGGTAACTTTGGTTTAGAACCTTTTCAAGTAGATTTTACCCTAAGAGCTGGTGTTGGTGACTTTGCAGTATTTACTCAATACGGATTAACTAATCTGTATTCTAAAGGTGAGGATGCTAACCTATTTACTTTCGGTATAGCAGGGTTGTTTTAAAAAAGAATAATCAATCAAATTTTCTAAAAGCCTCCACTTATTGGGGGCTTTTTTTATTTAATCAACATAAAAGCAAACCGCGCAACTTTTTGCTGAAACTGATTTCCCTTCAGAAACTATTTTCAATAAACAGCTTTCGATATCTATTTTCATACATGCAATCGAGTGTTCGTCAAGATTGGTATCTACGGCTATATCGAAACCATTAGGATTGTAGAAAGCGGTAAGTTTCCCCAATGAGTCCAAGCTATAGGTTACTGTTAAGTTGGTATTGTCGGCAAGAAGATCTTTGTGCAACTTAATGTTGTCTTTAAGAAATTTAATGTTGTCTGTTTTCTGAACTTCGTCTACAACAGTATTTTGCGTGCTACTAGTGCAAGAAAATAGGGCTATTAATGATAGTACTAATAAGGGAATTAGACTGCGCATTGTTAAATGTTTGAACAATTTTACGATAATTTACCGTATAAGAGTATGTTTTATCACGACGAATTGAATTTGTGTTGACGTTCTGAATTATTTGGGTATAAAAAAAAACCTCCATAAGGAGGTTTTTTTATGCTGTTGAATCGGATTAGTTTCTTTTAAAAATATAGCGGGTAATAAAAATACCTTGATTGTCGTCTTTAGAACCTTTGCTTTCTACACCACTAGTAACAAAGGTAAGTTCCCATCCATCTTTGGTTAGGTCGTTAATTTTATCAGTAATAAGCGCATCGTTACTTGCAATGTTCTGAAAATTGATACCAACGCCACTATAAAAGTTAAGCATCTTGGTTTCCTTGAAATTATCAATTTTGGCGTCTTTACGTTTAACGTCTCGTTGTTTTTCGCCGTCTTTACCAGCTGATCGTTGAGTTGTAAATGCTTCTGATTCCATTACCTCCGTATTTTCAACAATGCGCGATCTACCTATACCCATTGGTACAATAGACTCTATAGTGGTAATAACTTTATACTCTTGAGCAAACGACCCCATGCCTATAAGACATAGCGCCACCATAAATAGACTTTTCATATTTTAATTTTAGTGTGAGACTAAAACTAAATAAAATATAATGGCTCTACTACGTTCTGTTCTTCAATTGTAATCTTTACCATGTAGATACCTGGTTTTTTAAGATTTACATTCAAATCAAACTTGTTGGTGTTTTCAAACAAATAACCTTCTTCACAAAGAATTTCTTCTCCAGATAAATTAAGTACACAACACTTCACTGATTTAGAAATCAGTTTGTCTGACTTAAGGGAAACATTTTGCTCTTGACCAGTACACTGAAAGCGGTAAAGCTGATTGTACATTTGGTTGGAGCTAGTAAGGATAGCCTCCATAGTTGGTAAGTTTTGTTACATAAATATACAGTTATGAAGGATAAGTGGTAAGAACTAGTAGGGTTTATTTGTAACTGTTTGTTTTATTGTTGGAACTTCATGACAGCTGTTTTAGGCTTGTTCTAATTGAAATATTGTTATTTCTGGGCGAACGTTAAATCGAATTTGCCATAGATGTCCAAGGGCTCTGTTGATGTATAATGTTCGATTATTGGATAATTTAAATAGACCAGATGAGTAATCTTTATTTTTAACGGGTAAGACAGGTGGAGGGAGAAACGGCGATTTGCATTGACCTCCATGGGTATGACCCGATAAAATCAAGCTATCATAATCTGCCCAAATATCTAAATCACAGACATCTGGATTGTGACATAAAAGAATGTTGGCAGATGTAGTATCTACTTTGGAAATGAGGTTTTTAGGATGAAAATTTGTTCCCCAATAGTCGTCCATGCCCAAAATATTAAGGCCATTAAATGTTATTTTTTCATTTCGTAGAACGTCGATTGAATGTCGTTTTAAAGTGTCGCTTATCGAGTTTGCTACATCGTCTTCCGCCCAATTTTTGCCGTAATCGTGATTGCCTAATATCGCGGCCGTTCCGTATTTGCCCTGTGTGGCGTGTTTCATCACTTGCTCTAAATCCTCAATTTGTTGCGAATTTTCATAACTCACAAAGTCGCCTGTATAGACTACGAAATCGGGCTTTAATTTTTGAGCTTCTAGTAAAGATTCAATCAAATATTGCCAGTCGAACCGCGTACCAACATGCAGGTCACTTATTTGCATCAAAGTCTTGCCAACCAAATGATCGGGCAAATGTTTGATGGGCATTTTTAGTCGTACAAATTCTAACCAAAATGGTTCAACTTGCCAAGCGTATAACCCTGTAATCGCAGAAATAGAGAGTGCTCCTAAAGTGCCATTTTTAATGAATTTTCTCCTGTTCATCAAGTATGTTTCTCAATAAACTGGAAGGGGCTGATTTTATTTTGCTGTTTTTAATAGGATGTTATGCTTTGAATGCATAATGTGAAACCTTAACAGTTTGGTGTGGAGACTAATTAGTTGGCTAAGGTGTAAGCTAATTTTGTTATTTCATATTGAACGCCGCGATCGCCGAAAAAGGTGAAATTTTGAAAAAAACTTAAAGAGTCATGCAAACCTATATAATTAGGATTGTGAATTTGAACCGAAAGTGAATCATCAAAAACCAAAACTAAGGAATCGCTATTTATTATCTCATTGGGTATGGCATCATGTCCTACGTCACCATCTTTAAAATCTAAGACCTCATGGTGTGTAATTTGCTCTTCAAAAACAACAGCTGAGTCTTGGTAGGCAACAATATTTACCTCATTTCCTGAGACATTTGAGAAACGGAAAGTGCCAACCCCTTCTGTTTCACTTTTCCCGCAGCTGTTAGTTAGGATAGAAAATAGGAATAAGATGATAAAGAGTTTTATTAAATTATAAATAGTCATAATATTGGAATAATTCATCTAAATATTTTTCTGAAGGGTTGTTGTGTCGTATTCGTAATTCATTTTCTAGGTCATCAAAGTTTTTTACTAAAGGAAGAGTATTTTCAAGTTGCTGCAAAGTATATTCACTTACTTCATCTATTTGATATTCGGAATCACCATTTCTAATAATGTAAAATGAATTGTTATGGATAAAGGGAATGCAATTGTTTGGGATGGTTTGAACAAAACAATTGTTGCCATCATAATAACTCCCTGGTAGGGGGCATTGGTTGCCATTAATTGGAGTATAATAAAAATTACCGTTGTTCACGGTTGAGTTCTCCGTGTCATATATAAATGGAGTCGAACCTTCCGGAGCAGTTGCAATGAAGCAATTTTTAGAATCAAAATCTCCGCCACATGGACAAGGGGTGTGCAAGTCTATTGGGCCCGTTGAAGATTGATTTTTAATGTCCATTAAGTCAATGAATATGGGAGTATAATAGTTGTAGGTATAATCTCGATCATTTAATTTTCGCCTGCGATTTTGATAATTGTTTTGATGAATATACCAGGGGTCAAGTTGCTTATATCTCCAAGTGGTAATTGATAACTCCACTGCTTCGGCCCAGCTTTCTTTAACTTCTTTGTTGGTATTGTCGAAGTCAGAGCGAGTAATACCCCAGTGCGAATAATGCCCAATTTCGTGAATGGCAACACCATACACAAAATCGGAATCTTCTCCACGTACCCTCATTTTTATGGTGTTACCAATGCCAAGAAATCGTCTTTCTTCTTTATGATTTGCTAAATCAGCACTGTCATATTCGTCATATGCTGCAATTTTTAGTCTAGGTCTCAGTCCTTCTTTTTTTGGAGGCGATTTTAAACCAACTTTATTGTGGTTATGGTAATAATCAAAAGCGGCCCTGTGTATATGCGCATAATATTTTTGAAGCTCGGAATCAATATCTTTATTCCATTGTTGCTTTTGTTTAGGGCCTGAAAGAATAGCTTGACCAATGGTTCCGGATCTAATGTCGTAATCGTTCCTTTCCCACTTAATTTGATAATTAACAGGTCTACGATAGGAATCATTTATTCTGTAATAACCATTGGCATCAGTATAGGTATATTTGGATACGAACCACCTGGTTGTTATTAACTTAGCGCCCTCCAAAGGAATATAATTGTTAATATGGTCGTCATATACCCTTATAGTTCCGGATGGATTCCATCTTGAGGGCCTGCCGAATCTAATACCCAAAAGCTGTTCTGTAAGATTGTTTGTGATTCTTAATGCTTCAGAAACTAATTTATCAACATCAGGATTATCATTGAACGCCTCAACTTCTTCTGGTATATAAAGGCTTTCTAGCACTTCATGATTTACGTTAGGAATACTGTGGGCAGATGGAATACAAGTGTATTTGAAATTCAATTGTTCTTTTGTAAGGAGGGGGTCTTTGTAATAGGAGCCGCCTTTTAGAATTTCATGATCTAGTGGATAGTCAAAGTATATTAAAGTTGTGTCTTGCTGCAATATGCCTTCATCTTCTATATTGTTTGGTTTAAAAACAACATAGTTGTGTGTCGTCCGAATAATGAATCGATTTGCTCTAAAAGTCCCATTTGCGACTAAATTGTTATGGGCTTTAAGCATGTTAGCAACGGAATATGGATTTTGAAGCTTAGGGCCAATGATTATTTGACCTTCGTCACTGGGTAGAGGTAATATCCCAAGGCCTTGCTTGGTAATAGATGTTGTCTCAGACTCATCTAATTCATTTTTATTGCAAGAATTATAGCTGAAGAAAAAAGTAAGATGAATAATTTGAATAGTCGCATTCTATGAATTGATTTAGGTCGAAATTATGTATAAAGTACGAGGTATTTCTAATTAGAAACTTTAGTTATTTCCCTTGCAAAAGTCAATAATAATTTTATACGATCTGTATATATTGTAAGTTGTTACTTAAGTTTTATATCCTCAGAACTCAAGCGGTCTAAACCTAATTTGTGAAGATGTGTTTGCACGTATTTGCCCAGTATATCAAACTCTAGGTTGATTTTATGGTCCTTGTTAAAAGAATGAAAATTGGTATGCTCAAACGTGTAAGGTATGATGGAAACATTGAATCCAGTATCCGAGCAATTGAAACATGTTAGACTTACACCATTGATGGTAATGGAGCCTTTATCTATAGTGTAAAACATGGGGTGAGCTTCGTGCGAAATCCTATAATTCCAAGATCCATCAACTTCAGATTCTAATCGAATGGTACCTATCTGATCAACATGACCCTGCACTACATGTCCGTCCAATCTTCCTTGATAGGGTAAGCAACGTTCTAGGTTTACTTTATCTCCAATTTTAAGATCGTTCAGATTGGTTTTGATAAGCGATTCTTCAATAGCAGTAACGAGGTGACTTTTACCGTCTTGTTTTACAACGGTAAGGCAAACCCCATTATGAGCTACACTCTGGTCAATTTTTAATTCATGGCTTAGCCCACTTTCAATTTCAAAATGCTTGTTGCTGCCTTCGGTTACAATATTGGTAACGGTGCCTATAGTTTCTATGATACCTGTAAACATGTATTAATCTCTTATTAGCGTAAAATCGCCTTGAATATCTTGTTTAACGGGTTGTTCTATCCCGTATTTTGTAATGGTAATTACGTAGAAGAATACGCCTTCACCTGCGTCTTTACCAGAGTCTTGATATTTTCCGTCCCAAAGTATGTTGGGGTCGTCAGTTTCAAAAACCAGTTTTCCCCATCGGTTAAGAATTTTTACATCTGCCGAGAGTATTCCGCTAAAAGGAAATGGTCTGAAAAAGTCGTTAGCACCATCGCCATTGGGAGTGAAAACGTTTGGAAGGATATAGTCGTCGCACTCGTCGTTGCAAAGTATCTCTGAGATGTTGCTTTCGTTTCCTGTAGTGTCTGTCGATGTGAAATAAAAACATCCTGTAATACCTAGTGTATCGTTTTGATAAAGGAATGTAGTATTGCTTCCATCGGTACTGTCTACTTTTATAAAAGGACCAGTTTCTAAGTTGGAGAAATATAAATTGAAGCTTTCGACATCATCATCGCAGTCAGTTGCACTTTTGGTAAGATTAAATTGAAGTTTTCTTTCAGTACAATCAACTTGCACATCAACAGTAGGAGGGCAAGGTGCAACATTGTCAATAGGGGTAGAACATATTTGTTGTGAGTAATTGCTGATATCCTGATCGGCTAATGGATTGATGTACTTGCTGTGTTCTACGATATAATAACAGTATGTGTTGCCATTTTCTACGGCATTATCGGTAAATTCTCTTCCTTCTATTTCATCTAAAAGTGAGAAAACGGTTGATGTGGAAGGCTTCCGGTAGATTCTAATTAAAGTGTCTGACCAAGCATTGTTGCTCTCCCATGATAGACGGATTTGGTTGTCGGTAGGAGTGGCAATAATATGTAAGCTATTGGCTAAGCTACTGGTGTACAAAATATCGTCAACAAAAAAATCTAAAACATAATTCCTTGCAGCAATAACGGTATTCTGATTGGGGTTAATGTAGGAAGTGTCAAGTTCGGAAAAATCGAAACTATTGTTGGTATTCAATAACTCAATTTTAGTGTTAGAATCGTCAATTTGCGACAAAACATATTTGAATTGAGAAAACCTGTTTTTGAGTTCTATAGTATCGATTGGAGTTCTCCAAATCAGTGTGTCAATCCCTGTTGTGGTATTTGTTTCTCCAACAGATGCTTTTATAAAGTAGGGTCTATCGTTGCCTAATTCACTACAGTTCTCCATAGAAGCTATGGATTCGGACCCGTCAGCAAAACAGGCCGTAACGATGTAGCAATATTCTAAGCCTTCTTCAATAGTTTGGTCTATAAATTCAATCAAATTAGCGTCGGAAGAAGTCGCTAATAGACTATAGCCAGTTCGTGCGGGAACACCGGTTTCACAATCTGCAGGAATGTAGTTGGAGGCACCGTTTCGTCTGTAAATTTTAAAGCCAGTTGCATTGGTGCAATTGTATACGTCCCAACTTAATTTAATTTGATTGCCTTCGTTGGTGATGATGAAATTTTGAACGGCAGGCCCTAAAACATAGGTTTCTAATGAACTGAAATCCACCAAAGGTGTTTGCGGATGATCGTCTTCTGCTTTTATGCTGATGGTGTACGGTTTTAAGCGAATGTCATTGCACAAACTTTCCCAATACAGTTCAGCTTCAGCAGGTTTTGTAGAGTTTTGGTTGAGCTGCGCTGTGTTTGGTGTAATAAAAAACAACTCTCCAACACCTGTAATGTTTACAGCATCGTCGTCGGGATCAGTGGCATTGATGATAGATCTTAATGTATCACCAGCAACAATGCATTCTTTTGGTTGGTTTATGATAATTGGTGGGCGGTTGTTGCAGCCTCTTACTTCAATTTGCATGTCGCGCAAAATCTCTCCTACCAATATACCTTCTCGGTATTCTTGTATGAGTATGGCAACGTTGTATTCGCCAATTCTTTGAGGTGCGTCCCAAACCAAATCGCCAGAATTAGGGTCTATGCTGATGTTGTTGTTGGGCCCAGGGGAAATTTGATCTGGAAACACGTAAAAATCAGGAATTTCTCCGCCAGTAATTCTGCTCGGTACTAAACTGTAGACTAAACTGTCTCCTTCAGGATCAAATGCCCCGGGATTGTGAATATAAGTCTGTCCGAAACAGGCAATATCAATTGGAGGATTTAATAAGACAGCAGAGCTATTGTTTTGTCCAACACTGGGTGGTGCAAATGGGTTGATTATGAGTATTGATTCTATGTAAAAAGTTACGGCATCCGACTGACCTTGTGGCGGTTTTAAATTTAAAATGTTGTTGTTTCTGTTCGGGTCGTTGAATGAAAGTTTGTAATTACCAGCTCCAGTATAAGTGTGAGTGGCAGTATAAGTGTTTCTTCTGATGTCTCTATTTCCATAAAGGGCATCGTTTTTTTCTGTTCTCGGAATAGATTCTAAAGGACTTCCATCGCCCCAATTCAATTCTAAAGAATCTCTATCGGCAGGAGCGCTTATTTTGGTGTAAGTAACAATCGTAACTCGGTATTTCAAGCCCCCCAAATGTTCGTATGTAATTTCGCCAGCTCTGTTGTGGGTAGCAAACGCTTTTTTCCACGAAAAAATGCTGCAAAATAGTACGGCAAGTAATAGGATATAGGATTGTTTACGCACGATATGCTAAGTTTGTTGGAAGAAGCTTGAATTTAGGTAAAAATAGGCTTCTTTATTTAATTCTAAAAATTACGTATTAATGATGACCAAGGTTCCACAGTTACAATTAGTAAAAAAATACAACGGACGAGATAATCGTGTAATTTTTTGCTCAAAGCTCAATGAATTAAAGAATATAGATATCAATGCCGATGCTTTGAAATTGGCTTCAGATACATTGAAAAAAGGTGGAGATAAAATTCATCTTAATTTGTTCTATACGCAGTACATGATTGTGTACGTTGGCGATAAAGCTGAGAAAATGCGTTTGGCTGGTGCCGAGTGGGCGAAAATATTGAAGACAGAAAAAGCAAATAAATTTTTATTTGAAGGTGGTGATGCGGAATGCAGTATAGCTTTTTTAGAAGGGTTTGCTTCTCAGTTTTATGATTACTCACTTAAGTCTGATTTCAAGAGATTGGATATGAAGGTTGAGTATACCAATGCCGATTTACAACCAGCAATGGACGAATTCTCTATTTGTTGGCAAGCCATTTATGCCAATCGCGATTTGGTGAATATGCCATTCAACAAATTGGGGGTTGCCGAATATCACCGTTGGGCAGAAGAAACTTTTAAGCAAGAAAATGTAAGCTTAACGACTTACAGCAAAAAGGACATTATCGACGCCAATATGGAGGGCTTGCTTACGGTAAATAAAGGAAGTTTTAAAGATCCTGGGTTTATTAAAGTTGAGTACAAACCAAAAAATGCAAGCAACAAAGCACCTATCGTTTTTGTAGGTAAAGGTGTAGTTTACGATACTGGTGGATTGAGTTTGAAGCCAACAGCACATTCAATGGATATCATGAAGTGCGATATGGGTGGGTCCGCCTCTGTACTAACAGCTATGTTGGCTATTATAGAAAACAAGTTGCCTGTTCACGTAGTTGCCTTGGCGCCTTTAACCGATAACCGACCTGGTAACGATGCTATTTGCCCTGGGGATGTTATCACGTATAAAAATGGAAAGACGGTTGAAATTCTAAATACAGATGCTGAAGGAAGATTGATTTTAGCGGATGGACTTATAGAAGCCGATACTTACAATCCAGAGTTGGTAATTTCAATGGCTACACTAACAGGTTCAGCAGCTCGTGCTATTGGTAAATATGCCGCTATTGGTATGGGTAATTGCCCATCAAAAGTGAAAAAAGACATAACCAATGCTGGCGAAACAAGCAACGATAGAGTGGTTGATTTCCCTTTCTGGAGTGTGTATGGCGAAGAAATAAAAAGCCAAATTGCCGATATTAAAAACATTGGTGGCGCTGAAGCCGGTATGATTACTGCTGGTAAATTTTTGGAGCATTTCACTAAATCACCATATTACCATATTGATATAGCTGGAAACAGTTTTATTGAATCGCCATATAAATATTACCCTGCAGGTGGAACTGGAGCAGGAACGATGTTGTTGTATACATTCATTAAAAACAGATTGAAATAATGACAAAGCTTAAAGTAGGGATTAGCGTCGGCGATTTGAACGGCGTTGGAATGGAAATAATATTTAAAACGTTCCGAAACAAAGCAATGAGCGATATGTGTACGCCGATAGTATTTGGTAACGCTAAGGCTGCAGGTTTTTATAGAAAGGCGACTAAATCGAATGAGTTTAGTTTCAATATTGTAAATAGCATAAGTGAAATTTCGGTTGATAAAGCCAATTTGGTTGCTATTTCTAATGAAGAAATAAGTTTATCGCCAGGTACACCTTCAAAGCAAACAGGAGCGTTTGCGGCACAAAGTTTAAAAGCGGCAACTGAAGCCTTATCAAAAGGAGAGATTGATGTCTTGGTAACAGCTCCTATAGATAAGAACACTATTCAGTCAGCAGATTTTAATTTCCCTGGACATACAGAGTATTTAACACATTATGCAGGCGAAAAAGAATCGCTGATGTTCATGGTGTCTGAAAATATTCGCGTAGCTACTTTGAGCAATCATGTTGCATTGAAAGATGTAGTTAAAGAAATTACACAAGATAAAATCAAGGCGAAATTGGATATTCTCATCAAATCGCTTCAAGACGATTTTGGTATTGTAAAACCAAAAGTAGCTGTGCTGGGTTTAAATCCTCACGCTGGAGACAATGGGCAGATTGGGGAAGAAGAGAAAGACGTCATCATACCAGCCTTAAAAGCGTACAATCAAAACGATGCATTGGTAATGGGACCTTACAGTGCTGATGGTTTTTTTGGAAATGGCAGTTACAAACAGTTTGATGCTGTTTTGTCGATGTACCACGATCAAGGATTGGTGCCTTTCAAAATATTGAGTTTTGGTAGTGGCGTTAACTTTACGGCAGGTCTTCCTGTGGTAAGAACATCACCAGATCATGGAGTAGCGTATGATATTGCTGGAAAAAACACGGTAGATGAAAATTCTTTCCGTCAAGCTATTTATACAGCAATGGATGTTTTTAAGATGCGTAAAAAGCTCAAAGAATGGCGTGAAAACCCGTTGGAGCACCATGAATTGAAAGTCGATAGAAAGTAAGCTTTTGGGTAAGAATTATTTCAAGATAAATATTTGAGAATCAACGTAAAAAACTTGTGGTGATTTAAACATCTTTGTCTTGAAAAGTTTTTTATCTTTGCCGTCCGTTTTTTGATAGCATTATGTCATCCAATAAGACATCAGAGTTTTTAATTCAGTACACAGGTTTAAAGCTAGGTGAACATGAATTTACTTTTGAACTCACCGATGAATTTTTTGAAGAAGCACCACACTTTGGTTTGTTCGACGCTCGAATAAAAGCCATTGCAAAGCTTACGAAAGAAGAAACTTTTATGGAATGGCGCTTTAGCACCAGTGGTACAGCTGTTGGCGATTGCGATCTTTGTGGTGATGAGTTGAAACTCACATTAGAAGGTGAACAAAAACTGATGGTCAAATATGGTGATGAAGAAAAAGAATTGGATGGAGAATTGTTGGTTATACCTTACGATTCGTACCATTTTAATTTGAAACATCATTTAATGGACTGTGTTTTATTGAATTTACCTATGCGTAGAGTACATGCTGAGGGTGAATGCAATGAAGAAACACTAGAAGAATTAGAGAAATTACGTTACAAAGAAGATATAAGCGATCCTCGCTGGGAGGGTTTGCAAAAACTAAATATTAATAAGCAGAACAATGGCACATCCTAAGAGAAAACAGTCGAAGACGAGGAGAGATAAGAGAAGAACGCATTACAAGGCTGCCTTGCCTACGCTTTCTACATGCCCTACAACCGGTCAGGTACATTTACGTCACCGTGCATACTGGATGGACGGAAAACTATACTACAAAGGACAAGTAGTTGTTGAAAAAGAGGTAGAAGAAGTAGAAGAGTCGGAAGATTAAATCCCGCTCTACATCAATAATATTAGCATTAAACCCAAGCTCTGTTTGGGTTTTTTCTTTTATACCTACTAAAATAGTACATTTACCCTCACACTAAAGGCGAATATGTCTCAAATTAAAGCTGCAATTACCGCTGTTTCAGGCTATGTACCTGATTATGTTTTAAGCAATGCTGAACTTGAAAAAATGGTTGATACCACCGATGAGTGGATAACCTCAAGGACAGGAATTAAGGAAAGAAGAATACTAAAAGGCGAAGGCCTTGGTACTTCGGATATGGCTGCTAAAGCTGTATTAAGCTTATGCGAAAAACGTGGAATAGACCCCTTAGAAATTGATTTGCTGATTTGCGGTACCGTAACTCCCGATCATCCATTTCCTGCAACTGCCAATATTATCTCAGATAAAATTGGTGCCAAAAATGCTTTTGGATTTGATGTTGGAGCGGCATGTTCAGGATTTATTTATTCCCTAATAACAGGTTCTCAATTTATTGAAACTGGGAAGTACAAAAAAGTAGTTGTAATAGGCGCCGATAAAATGTCGTCTATTGTTGATTATACTGATCGTACTACCTGTTGTATTTTTGGTGATGGTGCAGGAGCAGTATTGCTAGAGCCAAATGAAGAAGGTTTGGGTATACAAGACTCAATACTTCGTTCAGATGGATCAGGGCGTGTGCATCTTCATATGAAAGGTGGTGGGTCAGTAAAACCAGCCAATCATCAAACAGTAGATGCTGGTGAACACTTCATATATCAAGAAGGACAACCTGTATTTAAATTTGCAGTAAAAAATATGGCCGATGTTTCTGCCGAAATCATGGAACGCAATCAGTTAGGAGCTGATGATGTTCAATGGTTAGTGCCACATCAAGCCAATCTTCGTATCATAGACGCTACAGCACGTAGAATGGAATTAGATCCATCAAAAGTCATGATCAATATTCAAAAATTTGGAAATACCACCTCTGGAACCATACCACTTTGTTTGTGGGAATGGGAAGATAAGCTTAAAAAGGGCGATAATATTATCTTAGCAGCTTTTGGTGGTGGATTCACTTGGGGTAGTATTTACCTAAAGTGGGCCATTTAATAGATTTATAAACAAGCATTTAATTTAGAAAACATGACCAATACCGAGATTCAAGACCTTATTAAGTTAGTTTCAAGATCTTCTGTTTCTGAAGTTGAAATTGAAAGAAAAGATTTTAAAATCACTGTAAAATCTGAAGGCAAAAAGAAAAAGGATGGCTTAGGCGATGTTAATCCTATGCCTATGCAATATGCTCCAATGGCGGCTATGCCAACTATGGCAGCACCAATGCCACAAGTTCCAACAGCTCAAGCTCCTGCTGAAGCTCCAAAAGCTGCAGCTAGTGCAGAACCTGCTTCTTCTGATGACGCAAATCTTATCACTGTAAAGTCTCCGATGATTGGAACTTTCTACAGAAAACCATCACCAGACAAAGATGCTTTCATCAATGTTGGTGACGATATTAAAGTTGGACAAACCGTTTGTATTATTGAGGCCATGAAACTTTTCAATGAAATTGAAGCAGAAGTGACTGGTAAAGTGGTAAAAGTATTGGTTGACGATATGTCTCCTGTAGAATACGACCAACCATTATTTTTGGTAGAACCGGCATAAAACTTCTTTTTTAAAGAAGTTCTTATTAACCAACCTTAATAATCATGTTTAAAAAAATACTGATTGCCAATCGTGGCGAAATAGCACTGCGTATTATTCGTACCTGTAAAGAAATGGGTATTAAGACCGTAGCTGTTTATTCTGCTGCTGACAGAGAAAGTTTGCACGTTCGTTTTGCAGATGAAGCTGTTTGTATTGGACCTGCGGCCAGTTCTGAGTCGTACTTAAAAATACCAAATATTATTGCCGCTGCTGAAATTACCAATGCCGATGCTATACATCCAGGCTATGGTTTCTTAGCTGAAAACGCAAAATTTTCTAGAGTTTGTCAAGAACATGGTATCAAATTTATTGGTGCTACTCCTGAACAAATAGAAGGAATGGGTGACAAAGCATCTGCTAAGGCATCTATGATTGCAGCAAAAGTACCTTGTATTCCTGGTTCAAAAGGAATATTAGAGTCTATTGAAGAGGCAACAAAAATTGCGAAACAAATTAAATACCCTGTAATTCTTAAAGCTACCGCAGGTGGTGGTGGAAAAGGAATGCAAGTAGTATGGGAAGAAAGTGCATTAGAAGACGCTTGGAATAGTACAAGACGTGAAGCTGGTGCTGCTTTTGGTAACGACGGGATGTACATGGAGAAATTCATCGAAAACCCACGCCATATTGAAATTCAAATTGCTGGAGATCAGCATGGTAATTATTGCCATTTATCTGAGCGCGATTGCTCAATTCAAAGACGTCATCAAAAGTTGGTTGAGGAAACTCCATCCCCTTTTATGACTCCAGAATTAAGAGATAAAATGGGGGAAGCTGCTATTAAAGCTGCCGAAGCTGTTCAGTATGAAGGTGTAGGTACCGTTGAGTTTTTAGTGGATAAGCACCGCGATTTCTATTTCATGGAGATGAATACTCGTATTCAAGTGGAGCATACCATTACTGAAGAAGTTATCAACTTTGATTTAATCAAAGAGCAAATTAAAATTGCTTTTGGTGATAAGATCTCAGGTAAAAACTATTACCCACAAATGCATGCAATTCAGTGTCGTATAAATGCTGAAGATCCATTCAATGACTTTCGTCCATCGCCAGGTAAAATTACCAATTACCATGCGCCAGGTGGTCACGGTGTTCGTATCGATACACACGTATATGCAGGATACAATATTCCTCCGTACTACGATTCAATGATTTCGAAACTGATTACTGTAGCTCAAACTCGTGAGGAAGCTTTGACTAAAATGGAACGTGCATTGAGTGAATATGTGATAGAAGGTGTAAAAACTACTATACCATTCCACATTCAATTAATGAAGAACAAAAAGTTTAGAGAAGGTGATTTCACCACTAAATTCTTAGAAGACTTTGAATTGGAAAACTAATTTTTTCCGAAACAATTGATTTTATAAAAGCCTTTTAACACACTGTTAGAAGGCTTTTTTTATAAGCTTATTTATCAAAACAAATACCTTTGCCCAGAATTTACTCCTTATGAAATTGAAACTTGTTATTGCCGTCTTGGTTTTCTTGACCACTCCTTTTTTTATGAATGCTCAGGAAACAGAAAAAAAAGATAAAAAGATTAAGGCTGTTTATTTTCATTGGGGTTACAATCGCAGTGCTTACACGAAGGCGGATATCAAAATCAAAGGCGATAATGAAGATATTATTATTCGAGATGCCTATGCTAAAGACTCTCCATCACCATTTGATGCTAGCGTATATTTGAATCCATTGAAGTTTACCATTCCTCAATTTGATTTTAGAGTAGGAGCGGAACTACAAAATGGATATTATGTCAGTTTTGGTTGGGATCACATGAAGTATGTTTTGCAACCAGGTAATTATTTTGTTGAAGGAGAAATAACAGAACCTACTGCTACACCAAAATACATTAGAAGCTATAACGACACCATTTTTATTGATGACAATTTCTTGCATTTAGAGCATACTGATGGTTTAAACTACATCCACTTTAGTATCGATAAAGTCATTTATAAGAAGGCTTTTTGGAAAGAACGATTAATTTTTGAATTGCCAATAGAATACGGATTTGGAATAAGTACTCCTTGGACAGATAGCGAATTTGTGGGGCGTTTTTACAGAAACCCGAGTATTCGATTAGCGGGTGTAGCAACCAACATAGGGATAAAACCGAGATTGTATTTGTACAAGGAATTGTTGTTTTTTCAAACAAACTTACGTGCCGGATACGTCAATATGTGGAATGTAAAAATCCACGACGAAGTAAGAGCTAAGCAAAATTTTGGCTACGTTGAAAGGGCCTTTGTTTTCGGAATGAAATTTAATCTGAAAGATTAACCTGCAGATAAATTTCCTTTTTCTATTGTTTGAGCTAATTTTTTGGCCGTTTCAATGATGTCGTCTTTGTGGTAACCACATTCTTTGTGTAGTTCGTCTTGAGAACCATGCTCAATATATTGATCTGGAATACCAAGTCTTTTTATTGTAGCATTGTATCCATTGTCGCTCATAAACTCAATAACTGCCGAGCCCATACCACCTTTAATACAGCCATCTTCAACTGTGATGATGGTTTTGTACTTAGAGAATATTTCATGGAGCATAGCTTCATCTAAAGGCTTCATGTAACGTAAATCGTATACGGCTGCAGAAATACCTTCTTCCATTAAAGTTTCAGCTGCTTCTAAAGCAAAGTTTACTGGATGCCCTAAGCCTATAATGGCTATGTCGCTTCCCGTTACTAGCTTTTCGCCTGTTCCTGGTGCTATTTCTTTGAATGGTGTTTTCCAATCGAGCATAACACCTTGTCCACGAGGGTAACGAATACTGAATGGGCCGTATTTACCTAACGAACCTGTGTACATTAAGTTACGCAACTCAGTTTCGTTTCTAGGTGCAGAAATCACCATGTTGGGGATGCAATTGAAATAAGCTAAATCATATGCTCCATGATGAGTAGGTCCATCGGCACCAACTAATCCACCACGATCTAAACAAAAGACAACAGGTAGTTTTTGAATGGCAACGTCGTGAATAACTTGATCGTATGCACGCTGCATAAACGAACTGTAGATATTGCAAAAAGGAATCAATCCTTGTGTAGCCATTCCTGCCGAAAATGTAACAGCGTGCTGTTCTGCGATACCAACATCAAATGCTCTATCGGGCATGGCTTCCATCATAATGTTTAGCGATGAGCCTGAAGGCATTGCAGGTGTAACGCCAACAATTTTTTCGTTTTTCTCTGCTAATTCTACAATGCTGTGGCCAAATACATCTTGGTATTTTGGAGGCTCAGGCCCTTTTTTTACAACTTTTACTATCTCTCCTGTATCTTTATTGAAAAGTCCTGGCGCATGCCATTTGGTAGGGTTTCCTGCTTCTGCAGGGGCATATCCGCCACCTTTTTTAGTGACTATATGTAAAATTTTTGGTCCTGGTATTTCTTTTAAATCTTCAAGCACTTTGGTTACTCGAACTACATCATGTCCGTCTATAGGTCCAAAGTATCTGAACTGAAGTGATTCGAAAAGATTTGAATGTTTTAATAAACTGCTTTTTATCGCGTTTTCAACTTTTGATGCAATTGCCTGAGCATTTGGACCAAACTTCGATATTTTACCCAATAAGTGCCAGATATCATCTTTTACTTTATTGTACGCATGAGAAGTTGTAATGTCGGTTAGGTAATCTTTTAAAGCGCCAACGTTGGGGTCTATCGACATGCAATTGTCGTTTAAAACAACCGTTAAATTACTGTCTAAAGAACCACCATGATTCAGCCCTTCGAAGGCTAAACCAGCCGTCATGGCACCATCACCAATTACGGCTACGTGTTGGGTGTCGTTTTTGCCTTGAAGCTTGTTGGCTACGGCCATACCTAATGCACCAGAAATTGACGTGCTAGAATGCCCTACGCCGAATGTATCGTATTCGCTTTCTGTTCTTTTAGGAAAGCCACTAAGCCCTTTGTATTTTCTATTGGTATGAAAAACATCTTTTCTACCAGTTAGTATTTTGTGTCCGTAAGCTTGATGCCCCACATCCCATACAAGTTGATCTTCGGGAGTGTTGAGTACATAGTGCAATGCAACCGTTAGTTCAACAACACCTAGACTGGCACCGAAGTGACCACCATTTTCGCTAACAATGTCCACTATGTATTGCCTAAGCTCATCGCATATTTGTGGCAATTGGCTGATATCTAATTTTTTTAGGTCAGCGGGAATGTTAATGTCCTTAAGAAGAGGGCCTGCAGTGTATGTCATACTCGGTGTTGAATAATACGTGGCAAAGTTAATTTTTAATACATGTAACTCATTTATTGAGCATATGTTTTATTTGAGGCCATAAACATTGATGGGGTCACGTTTTCCTTCAATATTAAGATTGCTGATCTCTAATACATTTTTTGGTTTCTCACTCATTTTGTTGTAAACAACCTCCGTCATAATGATGCCTTGTTTGAACTCTTTGCATCGATCCATAATTCTTGACGTAATGTTGAGTACATCGCCATTGTAAGCAATTTCTTTTTTCAAATCGCCCACTTTTGCAGTAATTACTTCTCCGTAATGTAAGCCAGCTTTAAATGTGGGTACAGCACCAAAAGATTTCATGTAAAAATCACTTTTGCTTTCAATGATGTGCTTGAAATCGGTATATACTTTTAACGCTATTTCGGGTTCAAAGGTTTTCTTATCCTTCCAAGTAAGCATTATTTCATCGCCCATGTATTTATAAATGCTTGCGCCAGATTCGAAAACGGGTTTAGATAAGTCACGTAAGTATGCATTAAGCATAGAAAAATAAGTGTCGTCGCCAAGCGATTCTACAAGTTGGGTAGAATTGTTGATGTCCATAAACATGAAATATCGCCACTCTTTTTTAGGGTGTTGATATCGACCTAATAAAAGATTATGAAAAACACCTACACCAACTATAGCTTCTAATTGAAGGTAAAAAAGAATGGTAATGCTTATTATAATGGACTGCGAAAGATTGAGTCCAAATGATTTGGTAGAAAAGTCGGTGATGTTTTCTTCAGGTAAAACCAAGAAATAGGTAAGGCGCATAAGTCCTAAACAAAGCGCAATGTTGGCTATGTATAGAACAACTCTGAAACCAACTATAAAGGTTGGGTTTTGGTTTTTAACACGTCTGAGTATATACATTTCAATAATGGCTGTAAGAAAGCCAAGAATGAAACCGTATACAGGAACACCGAAGTCGAAAGTGCGATCAACAACAATACTGCCTACAACTACAATGAGTAGTCCCAATATGCCTGCCGATAAACAGCGTTTTATTAATCGATGCGAATAATTATTCAATGACAACTAAGGTTGGATTGCTCTAAAATAAAAAAAGCCCCCGTTACCGAGGGCTTTCAATCATTTTAAATTGAATCTATATTTTACCTTGTTGAGTATGAGGTACATAACAGGCACTATGACCAGTGTTAAGAATGTCGCGAAACTCAGACCGAAAATAATGGTCCAACTCATTGGTCCAAAGAACAGTACGTTGTCTCCACCTATGTAGAAATTAGGGTCTAAATCGGTGATAAGTCCAAAAAAGTCGATGTTGATACCCATTGCTAAAGGAATTAATCCCAATACGGTTGTTATGGCTGTAAGTAATACAGGACGTAATCTGGTTTTTCCGCCTTCTACAATGCTGTCTACAACTACAGACATTGGCAAACGTTCGTCATCAGACAAGGCTAGTTCACGTCTTTTTCGTTCCATGATTAGGTTGGTGTAATCGATCAGTACAATGGCGTTGTTTACCACAATACCTGCCAATGATATGATACCAATCATGGTCATGATGATAACAAAGTCCATTTGGAAAATAACCAACCCTAGGAGTACTCCAATTAGACTAAGGCCAACAGCCGTAACAATTACAGCCGGTGTTGAAGATGAGTTGAATTGGCTAACCAAGATTAAGAATATCAAGAAAATAGCTATCAACAATGCTTTAGAAAGGAAAGCCATTTCTTTGGCTTGTTCTTCTTGCTGACCAGTGAATTCGTAAGAATACCCTTGTGGAATTGCAGCATTGAAACCTTTCAAATGATTTTTGACTTGATCTACTACTTCATTGGGGTTGTAACCTTCTAATACATTTGAAACAATGGTAATCAAACGGGTTTGATCTTTACGTTTTACAGCAGAGTAAGTACTTGATTGCTTCGGTTCTTCGATCAAAGACGAAATTGGAATTTGAGCAATTTTACCGGTTGCTGCGTCGCGGAATGTGATTTTTTGATTCAACAATGATTGCAAATCATATCGGTACTCAGTTCCATAACGTAAGTTGATGGCATAATCATCTTCGCCTTCTTTAAAGGTGCTAATTTCTTTTCCGAAAAGAGCTGTTCGTATTTGATCGGCAACCTGATAGGTAGATAGATTGAACGCTCTAACTTTTTCTCTATCGATGATGATAGGAAGTTCTGGTTTTCCTATTTCAACATCGAGTTTCAACTCTTCTACTCCAGGAATAGCGGCTCGGTTGATGAAGGTTTTTATTTCACCTGCTAGCTGAACAATTTCTTCGTAGTCTTTTCCTTGAATTTCAATGTTGATTGGAGGTTCGGTTGGAGGTCCAGCTGAGTTTTTAGCTACTGTAATTTGAACATCTGCCGGGAATCTGTCTTTAAGATTTTCTCTTATTTCTTCTAAAACAGACGTACTCAATATGCCGTGACGTAACTTGAATTCCACAAAAGATACTGTTATACGCCCTTTGTTTGGAGTTGTTCCCATTGCAGGCCCTTCGTTAGGATCTTTTGCTCCTTGACCAACCTGTGCTATAACCGAGTTTACAATCTTGTTGCTGGTATGCTCTACACCATCAATTTCAGTTGTATAGTTGTATCGATTTACAACTTCAAGCACTCTTTCTTCGGCTTGCTTGGTGTACATGTTGGTTTTTTCAATATCGGTTCCAATTGGAGTGGATATGAAAACATTCACATAATTGGGTTCGTTTTCAGGAAAGAACAAAACCTGAGGCGTAAACAAGCCGAGTAAAAGGAAAGAGAACAAAAGCAATAATATAGTCCCACCAAAAAGTTTGCGTGGATTTTTTCCTTTAAGTGCTTTTACTAAAAAGTTGTTGTATTTATTCTCTAGTACAGGAAGGAATTTCTCCTGAAAATTTTTGGCTCCTGGTTTGAAAGCAAAGATGTTTAGTAGCGTTATGATGCCGGGAAACATGAAAATATTTGCTACGATATGTATGCCTGCGAAATTCAATACAACGCCAATTATTAGAGCAGCTAGAGCGAAACGAACAATAACTTTTCTGTTTTTGTCTTTTTCCTCGAGTTTCATGTAAGCTGCTGTCAATACTGGATTAATAACCAAAGCAACAAATAGCGACGATCCTAAAACAATGATAAGAGTAAAGGGGAGGAATTTCATGAATTGCCCAATCATACCTGGCCAAACAGCTAGCGGGAAAAATACAGCTAGTGTAGTAGCAGTAGATGCTATAATAGGTACGGCTACTTCACCAACACCTTTTTTAGCGGCTTCGGTAGCATTGTAGCCTTCTTGCATCAAACGGTAAATGTTTTCTACTACCACAATTCCATTGTCCACCAACATACCTAAAGCCAAAACCAAGGCGAAAAGTACCATTACGTTCAAGGTAAATCCTAAGGCACTTAGAATACTGAATGCCATGAACATGCTCAAAGGAATTGCTACACCAACAAATAAGGCGTTTCTTAAACCAAGGAAGAAAAGCAATACCAATACCACTAAAATAATACCGAAGATGATGCTGTTCTCTAGGTTAGAAACCTGATCTCTTGTGGCAATTGACTGATCGTTTGTAATGGTGATTTCTAAATTTTTAGGAAGGTAATTTTCCTTTGCTTCAAGAACAATTTCGTTGATTTTGTCTGACGCATCAAGTAAGTTTTTACCTGAACGTTTTACAATATCCAACATCACTACGGGCTTGGTGTATTCACGTGCATAACTCTCTGTTTCTTTGTCACCGAAACGGACAGTTGCTATGTCTTTTAGGTAAACCAAATTGCCTTTTTCTCGCTTAACAATGATGTCGGCAACTTCATCAGCCGATTTGAATTCACCTTCAACACGAATGGTTCTTCTGAAATCGTCAACCAAAAGCTCACCACCTGACATGGTAATGTTTTCTCGCATGATGGCATTTTCAATATCACCAAGGCTTATTTCCATTGCCTGTGCAAGGTTTGGATTCAAGGCAATTTCTAACTCTTTTTCCTGAACACCGCGTATTTCAACTTTGTTTATTTCGGGTAAGTTTTCTATTTCATCTTCCAACAATTCACCGTATTCCTTAAGCTGGTCTATGCTGTAGTTTCCGCTCAAATTGATGTTCATGATTGGGAACTCCGAAAAATTCATTTCAAATACGTTCGGATCGGCAGGTAAATCTGTTGGGAAATCTTTATCAGACTTTGCCTTATCTACGGCATCTTTTACTTTTTGCAAAGCTTTGCTCGATTCTACATCAAAATCAAACTCTGCAATGATAGTAGAATAGCCTTGTATGGAAGTAGAGTTCAATTTATCCAAACCTTCTATCGTTGAAATCTCTTTCTCTAAAAGTCTGGTTATTTGATCTTCAATAACTTTTGGTGAGTTACCTGGATAAGGTGTTCCTACATAAATAGTAGGTATAGATACCTCAGGAAAATTTTCCTTTGGAAGGTTTTTATACGATACCAATCCGGCTAGGAAAATAATGAAAGCCAGTATAAAAACGGTACGTCGATTGTTGATCGAGAGAGTGGATAATCCAAACTCTTTGTGTGTTTTGAATTCGTTCATTTTGTAGGCTTATTATTTCATTACAGATATTACATCACCAGGGTTTACACTTTTAGCACCTTCGGTAATCAATGTTTCAGTTCCAGTTAATCCTGACGTAATTTCTGTAATGCCTTCGAAGCTTTTTCCTAAAGTGATGGACTTACGATCTACCTTCTGAATATCGCCTGCTTGTTTTACGGTGTATACATAAAATTCACCATTCAAATCTTCTAAGATGGCTTTGTTTGGCACAATTACAGCGTTGGTATTAACGTAGTCGCGAATGGCCATATCGGCTACCATGTTTGGCAGTAAATTTCCTGATCGGTTATTAACTTTAGACGAAACTTTGAAAGTTCTATTGGCTGGGTTAATGTAGCTACCGATGTAGTCTAGTTTCATCTCCATTGGTTCAGTACTTTGTGGTGTTGTAACCAAAAGTTTAGAGCCTTTCTTGATGGCGCCAACGTAGCGTTCAGAAATTTCCGATTCGATTTTTACCACACGACTATTGATTAAGCGAATTACAGGCATTCCTGGCGAAAGCGATTCACCGATTTTTGGTGTGATAGCATCTACTGTTCCTGCAAATGGAGCTCGTATGGTGCTTTTTTCTTTTTGAGATTTCAGCGTAGCTAATTGTGTCTCTAAACTTTCTTTTCTGTTTTTGGCTTGCAAAAACTCTATCTCAGAACCGATATTTTGTTTCCATAGTTTTTCTTGTTTCTCGAAAATGACTTTTGCCAAATCGTATCCTGTTTCCAACTCTTTCATAGAGTTGTTAAGAATATCGGTGTCGAGTGAGATAAGAATTTGGCCAGCATTTACATATGCTCCTTCTGCAACATGTATCTGTCTTACCGATCCAGAACTTTCAGCATTCAGCATGATGCTTTTGTCTGCCGTTACATTTCCTTGAATCTTGATGTAATGCTCAAATGTATCTGGTTGAAGCGTAACTGTTTTTACTTGGAAAACTTTGGTAAGGCCTAATGATTCTTTTTTAGCGGTGATGTTGGCTTCTAAGGCAAGTATTTTTGTGCTTAATTCTGACGCCACACTTCTTAAACTATCGCGAGTTTGTTCGAGACTGGTTAAATCGGCATTACTTGTGTCGCCTTCAGTAGATGTGCAGGCGGTGAAAAAACTAATGCTTACTATTCCTATGGATGCTATGATGTAATTTCTCATGGATTTGACGCTATTAAAATTGGTTGGTAACTTGTTTTAGTTTGGCGATTGACTGTAAATAATTGAGTGTAGCTTGTGTGTATGTGTTTTGTGCATCTAAAAATTGGCTTTCGCTTTGCGATACTTCAAAACTGCTAGCCATACCTTCTTCAAATTTTATGAGTGTTTTTTTCTGAATGCGTTTTGCTAATTCTAAATTGGCTTCTTGGTTTTTGAAATTATTGAAGTTGTAAATCAAATTAGCTTCAGCGTTTTTGTAATCCAAAATCAAACCTTCTCGTACTTGTAATGTTGTAATCTTCGATTTGAATTCTTCAATCTTTGCTTGTTTGATTTTGTAGTGTTTGTTCAAACTGCTAAAAATCGGAATCTTGATATTGATACCAAAAAGCGTAGATGGATAATATTCAGCTTCCGAACCAAAGAAGTTGAATTCATTGGCAAACGATTGTTGTTGGTGTGTGAAAAAACCATTCAAACTAGGTAGATACTGTGCTTGTAATGCTTTTCTATTTAAGTTTTGTAAGGTGATATTGTGCGCAGCTAATTGAAAATCTACCGTGTTCTTTAGGTTGACATCATTTTGCGTTACGGGCAAACTTTTCGTGTAATTGTCTAGTGGGTCGGTTAAAATTATTTCTTGATCTTGTTTAATACCCATTCTGAATTTTAACAACATTATTGCAATGTTCATTTGCACGGTTGTGTATTCAACATTGGCTTTTAAGTTGTTGTAATTAATGTCCATCTGATCGGCATCAGTTTCAGAGGCAAAGCCTTCTTCGTACATCGCTCTACGATCTTGTTTTAGCTTTTTAAAAACATCTAAGCTTTCTTTCAAAATGTCGTTGCTTCGGCTTGCCACTAAGGCCATGAAGTATGCGTCAGCCACTTCTTTTTTTACATCGTTGACGCTCTTTTCTTTTTGAAGTTCAAAAAACTTGGTAACCTGTTGTGCAGCTTTTAAACCCACTAAATAAGATCCGTCGAAGATCAATTGTGTTGCGGTTATATCGGCCGATAAATTTTGTTTTGTACCGAAAACAACTGACTCAAATTCACCTTCATTGCCACCAAAAAACTCAGCTGGTACAATTTGAACTGGCTGTTTGATGAAGTTTTGATACGAACCATTGGCATTGATTTGTGGTAAACCACTACCAATAGTTTCGTTAACCTTAGCTTTTGCAGAAAGTACTTCTTGTTCTGAAAGTTGGGTTTTATACGAATGTATTGCAGCATATTCCATTGCTTGTTGCAATGAAAAACTTTGTTGGGCGACTCCTACGCTCCCTATTATTAAGGAGGCTACTAATAGTATGCTTCGCATTAGTTGATGTGGTTTATGGTTTTTGATAAATGGGTAATTCCTTTTTCTGAGGCAATGCCTCTAACATGATATCTTAGGAACTCTATGTAGGCTTCCTTAAAAGACATCTCATTGTTGAGCTTGTATTTAAATTGATTGAGCATGATGCTGTCTACAACCGTAAAGTATAAATTTAGTATCAAACTTTTGTTCAAATTCTCTCTGTATAATCCCTGTTCAATGCCTTTTTCTAGGTTAACTAGCAGTATGTTATAAATTACTTTGCTCTTGAATTCGTCAATAATAGCAAGGCTCTCAGGATGAAATTTTTCTAAATCGTACATTACACTAGGATGAAAATTATTCATCTGTGTTAGTACATGTTTGGTTATGGTTGTTAACTGATCAATTGCATTTTCAGTAGGCGAAGCTTTGTCTTGTATAAAACAAGTCGTGTCGTTGATGAAATGGTTGATGCACTGGGAAACCAAATCGCCTTTGTCTTTCACCATTGTGTACAATGTTTTCTTCGAAATCCTCAGTTTTCTAGCAACATCGTCCATCGTAAGGCTTTTTATGCCGTACTGCATAAACAGTTCGTAAACCAAAATGAGTTTGTCGGAATCCATGTTTTTCACAGTGCAAAAGTAATGTATTTTTCCATCGGAAACGTTTTCTGTGTTTAAAGTTTCCTGAGTTTACATTTTGTTAACGACGAGAAGTTTCTCAATAGCGATTGCTGTATGCATATAAAAGCTTTTTTTTGCACTCATATATAAGACCAGTAGCATGTTATTTGGAAGTATAAAAAGTTTATTGAACAGTTCAGAAGCCAAAGCAGAAGTTCACGTTCAAGGATGGGTAAGAACAAAAAGAGGCAGTAAAAACGTATCGTTTATTAGTTTGAATGATGGCTCTTGCATAGAAAATATTCAAGTAGTAGCCGAAGCTGATAGCTTTAGTGAAGCATTATTGGCCGATGTAAATACAGGTGCATGCTTAAAAGTAAGCGGCGAATTGGTAGCTTCTCAAGGTTCTGGTCAAGCATACGAAATAGCAGCTAAAAGCATAGAGGTATTAGGTAAAGCTGATCCTACAGAATACCCTTTGCAACCAAAAAAACACAGTCTAGAATTTTTGCGCGAAAAAGCTCACTTGCGTTTCCGTACATCAACTTTTTCTGCGGTATTCCGTATACGTCATGCGGTAAGTTTTGCAATTCACAACTACTTCAATAACAACGGTTTTTATTCATTGCACACGCCAATTATTACGGGTAGTGATGCTGAAGGAGCTGGCGAAATGTTTGCCGTAAGTACTTTGGATAGAAAAAATCCTCCATTAACAGAAGATGGAGATATTGATTTCAAAGAAGATTTTTTTGGGAAGGAAACCAATCTTACTGTATCCGGTCAACTAGAAGCAGAATTGGGAGCGACAGGTTTAGGTAAGGTTTACACTTTTGGACCAACTTTCCGTGCCGAAAATTCAAATACTACGCGTCACTTAGCTGAATTCTGGATGATTGAGCCAGAAGTAGCTTTTGCAGACATAAACGATAACCAAGATTTAGCTGAAGAGTTTATGCAGTACGTAATCAAATATGTATTGGATAACTGCAAAAGCGATTTGGAGTTTTTGGATAAAAGACAAGCCGATGAGGATAAAGTAAAACCTCAAGCAGAACGTCAACCAATGGGATTGATTGAAAAACTAGAGTTTGTAGTCAACAATCCTTTTGAGCGTATTACTTATACAGAGGCTATTGATATATTATTGAATTCTAAACCTCATAAAAAGAAGAAATTCCAATACGAGGTTTCTTGGGGTATAGATCTATCTAGTGAACACGAGCGTTATTTAGTAGAAAAACATTTTGCTAAACCTGTTATCATTCGCGATTATCCAAGCGGGATTAAAGCATTTTATATGCGCAAAAACGACGACGACAAAACCGTTGCCGCTATGGATGTATTGTTTCCAGGTATAGGCGAAATCATTGGTGGATCTCAGCGTGAAGAGCGTTTGGATGTGCTTAAAAGTAAAATTGCCGATTTCAATATTCCAGAAGAGCACGTTTGGTGGTATTTGGAAACACGCCAATTTGGTACTTGTCCACACGCAGGTTTTGGTCTTGGTCTTGAGCGTCTTATCTTGTTCGTTACAGGTATGACCAACATTCGCGACGTAATACCTTTCCCTCGCGCGCCAAAGACAGCCGAATTTTAGTATTTTAAAAGCGAAATATCGGCCATGTTAAAACCCAGCATACAGCAAAAGCTATCGCATAGTTTTTCTCCGCAACAAATTCAGTTGATGAAACTGATTCAAGTTCCTTTGGCTGAACTTGAACAGCACATTAAGGAAGAATTGGTAGAGAATCCGGCGCTTGAAGAAGGGGATAACAACGAAGAAGAATTTGAAAATTCTGCCGAAGATTTTGAGGAAGATACTCGAACTGAATCGGAGAAGGAAGTAGATTTAAACGAACTATTACCCGATGATGATGGATCGTTTGAAGGACGTGACTCTTACCGAAATGAGGAATTTGATTTTATTCCTCAGAAAGAGCGCTTGAGTTTTCACGATTTGCTGTATCAACAATTACCGTTTATAGACATCGATGAAGACGAACGTTTTTTTTGTGAAACCTTGTTGGGATATCTAGACGATAATGGTTATTTACGTCGCGATATTTCTGCGGTTGTAGATGATTTTGCATTTACATTAGGAATATATACCGATAAAGAAACCTTAGAAAACGCTCTTAAAAAAGTTCAGAAACTCGAACCTGCAGGTGTTGGTGCACGTACTCTACAAGAATGCCTTTTACTGCAGTTGGATAGAAAAAATAGCGACGAATCGGATGTATTTGTGAATGCTTATTTGATCGTTCGAGATCATTTCGAATCCTTCACTAATAAACGCTACAAGAAGATTCTTTCGTCTTTGGAAATCACCGAAGATGAATTGAAATTGGCTTTGGAATACATCAATAAACTCAATCCAAAACCAGGAAATAGCAGCAGCGATGTACACCATAGAGTTCAGGAAGTTATTCCAGATTTTGAAGTTGTTTTTCGTGATGATGAATTGCAATTAACGCTTAATACCTATGGTATTCCACCCGTTAGAGTAAGCAATGCCTACAGAAAACTAGCTGAAGAAAGCATGGTTGGAAAACACGATGCTGAAACCGTAGGCTACGTTAAAAACAAATTGCGTTCCGCAGAAACGTTTATTGAAAACTTATACAATAGACACAAAACTCTAGAAAACACCATGCGCGCCATTATGGAAAAGCAATACGACTTTTTTATGACAGGCGATACGGCTCAATTAAAGCCTATGATATTGAAAGATATTGCAGAGAAAGTGGATAGAGATATTTCTACTATTTCGCGTGTTGCAAGCAGTAAATATGTGCAAACAGATTATGGTGTTTTTCTTTTAAAAAGTTTTTTCTCAGAATCCATTACCAACAACGATGGGGAAGAGATTTCGAGCAAAAAAGTAAAGAAAGTTCTCAAGGATATAATCGATGCTGAAGATAAGCGTAAACCCCTCGGAGACGAGAAATTACGCGCTTTGTTGGATTCTGAAGGGTTTAATATTGCCCGTCGTACAGTGGCAAAATACCGTGAACAACTCAATATTCCAGTTGCTAGACTCCGTAAGGCCTTGTAATATAGTTAGATAATAGTATTATTTTTGTACATTGAAGGTCCCTCAAAGTAAAGAATTGCCTGCCATGTTACAAAGTACCAAAGTCTTACTAGTACTGCTGTTTGCCTTATTTCTTAAGGTGGACGGTCATGCGCAAGTACCAGGCGTTCCCATTGGAGTTCCCGTAGGTACGGGTATTGGTGTCGGTATAAAACTAACATCAACATATCCGCTTCCTTATGCCAATTTAGCTGCAGATTATCGTTCGGTGTATTTGTATCGAGCTTCTGAATTTGGTTTTGTTGATGGAGAAATTGAATCCAAAGGAATATTTGGAATTGGTTGGGATGTTGCAAGCGCACAAAGATCACCACTAAGAAAATTTACAATAAGATTTAAAGAAGTAGACTGGAATGTAATGCCGTCCGATCCGGATATGTCTGGTGCAACAATAGTGTATTATACGCCTACGTATGTAGAAAGTCCAGGTTTGAATTGGCATAATTTTGCCGATGCTTATTGTTGGGATGGCACAAAAAATTTGGCGGTAGAAGTTTGTGTTACCAATCCGGCTGATGATTTCTCACTAAATGCTAAGGTTGCCGTTGCTCCACCTTTTGGTTTGGAAATGGCGAGTTGGCACGAGTGGAATAACTCTGGTAATTCTGTTTGCGACGATCCTGGATCTGGCAATGGCATGTTGTATTTGGACAGACCCATCGCCCATTTTAGAATTCTTCCAGGGTCTAAAACCGACATTGGAGTTGTTAGCTCTATCGAGCCAGAAGAAGTACTAGAGTCTGGATTGTCATACCCAGTTGATCTTACCGTTCAAAATTTGAGTTGCAATGTGGTAGATACATTGGTGTTGGAATATCAATGGATGAATGATCCTATTGTTTCGGATACTATATTCAATCTCGATTTACAACCAGGTCATTACTATAAACATCAATTTCAGCAAGATTTATTTGCCAATCCTATAGGTTTTAATGAGTTCAAACTCTGGATAAACAACGCCAACGACTTAAATCATAGCAACGATACCTTACATAAATTGATATGGGTAAAAGACGCTGATTTTACAGGATTGGATTTTAATGGGAAAGAATTTTGGGGTGCCTTTATGGCTAACTACAACAATGGTCCGACCTTAAAACAGTACTTGTACATTACATCTCCTAATGGGGCAAATGTTACTGTATCCTTTCCATTGTTAGGCTGGACACGAAGTTTTTATGTGTCTTCAAAAGATTTGTATACGCTTGAAATACCGGTCAACATTCTTCAAGAATTGATTGCCAATGACACCTCTGAAGTCGTAAAACCAACGTCTTACTTTGTGAAAGCCGATGAAGCTGTTACCGTCTATGGTATGAGTACTCAATACCAAAGTACCGATGCTTTTTTATCCATACCAAAACGGTCTTTAGGATACGAATACAAAGTAATTTCTCCTGAAGGAACTTTTTTGCCGGGCGCTGCAGCTACAGGAGGTTTGTACACAGACGCACCATCGGAGTTTGTTGTTGTAGCTACCGAGAACAATACCGAAGTGAAAATTGTTTCCCCAGTTCCAACCATGTTGCATGAAGCAGGAGATACCATTCGTGTGACATTGAACGAAGGCGAAAATTTCTTGGTGAAAGGTAGAGTGGATTATGCATTAGGTCTATCCACTAAAACCTATGAATTAACGGGTACCCATGTGTTATCCGATAAGCGAGTGGCAGTAATCAGTGGAGCGCAATGTGCCATGATTCCATCTCAATCCAAATTGGGTTGTCAGGCATGCGATCATCTTTTGGAACAGACACAGCCCATCAGTACTTTAGGAAAACGTTTCATTACCGTTGATTTTGAATACAAACCGGGGAATGATTATCTGCAAATATTCAACCCAAACAACGATAGTATTCAGGTCAACATTAAAGGGGATGTCAATCAATCATTTTATGTAGCGGCTAACAAATACAAAGACATTGCATTTCAAGGTGGAATGGTTGTAGAAACAAGTCAGCCAGCCGTTGTCGCGCAAATGTGTACTGGGGGTCAGTGTTTGCCAATCTCCATGACAGATCCGTTTTATACCAACATCATTTCCGAAAATCAATGGGCAAACGTATTCAGTTATGCCAATACAGCAGGATTTAACATTGGTGTGCATTACATTTCTGTCATCAAACGAAGTGAGAAAGGAAGAATAGCAATTGATGGCAATAAACTGCACGCTAGTAAATTCACTCAAATTCCGGGTACTGACTATTACTATGCTCGCCTTCAAAGTGCTGCCGGTAAACATAGAATTACAGGAGATAGTTTGTTTGTAACCTATGTGTATGGTTTTGGCTACGACGATTCATACGGATATCCTGCTAGTGGGGCTTTACTTATACCTGCAGATGTTCCTGAAGTGGAAGGGTTTGCTACCGCTACTCCAAGTAAATGTTACAACGATAGCACAGGGTCTGCGTGGGTAGAAATATTTGGCGGTACAGCTCCATTTGTTATCAATTGGGATAATGGCGAACACACGGATACCATCAACAATTTGGCCCCTGGCAGATACATCGTTCAAGTGGTAGATGATTTTGGGATGTCGTTTAAAGATACCGTTTGGGTTACTTCTACTGATACATTAGGGTTTTCGAAAACAGTAACTGATGTTGCGTGCAATGGCGATTCTACTGGTTCAGTCATGTACACTCCGTTTGGAGGAATTGCACCGTATTCTGTTTGGTATCAATCGGAAATACAAAACCCACTGAATAATTTGGCTGAAGGCTGGCATTATGCAATTATTACCGATGCCAATGGTTGCGCTACCGAAGACAGTACTTATATAAGCGAAAACACCCCGTTGGAATTGTTTGGGACGACCCAAATGCCTGATTGTTTCAATGGAAACAATGCTGAACTGGCATTAACGGCTATCGGTGGAATTGAGAACTATGCATTTTTTATTGATGGTGTTGCTAATCAAATTGCATCAAATTTAAGCCCTGGCAATCATTCAGCGCAAGTTGTAGATGCCCTTGGTTGTACTACCGACAGTGTCTTTGTAATTGAAAATCCTGAAGAAATTATCGTTTCAATCGATAAAACACCTGTTGGTTGTTATGGCGATAGTTTGGGCTCATTTACTGTAAATGCAAGCGGTGGAAGAGGGCCTTTACAAATCATTTTTCAAGGTGATACATCCTATACAACCGTGTATGAAAATTTGGTAGCGAATACGTATCGAGTTTATGTAACCGATGGCTTTTGCACCAAAACAATGCGCTTTTTGATCGATAGCATATCATCTCCATTATTTGCGATAACAACGGTTGAAGATCGTTGTATAATGACGAATGGAGAAGCCCATGTCACTGGAAATTATGGATCAGGAAATTATCAATATGCTTGGAATGGAAATGCGTTTTCTAATGATGCTTTTGTAACTGATTTGAGTGCAGGTAATCACACCTTGGTAGCTACCGATGGTGTTTGTATTGATACCCTTGCATTTACTATAGATGCCATTCAAGTGCCAGAATTTATTGCCAATAGCAATCCAGAAATATGCGATAACAACAATGGTAGTATTTCGTTTTCACCTCATCAATATTGGAAAGGGTATGAATGGTACATCGATGGTGTGCAACAGCAAAATTTGTTGTCAAATGCATTAGATTCTGGCTGGTATCAGGTTAGTATGACGGACAGTGCTTGCAGCATTAGTCAAAATGTATATGTTGATATTGTACCAAAATTCATCATCGATGAAATCATTAGAAATGAGCCTACCTGTAATGCCTCTAATGGTGAAATAGAAGTTAGAGTATTGGATGGAGCAAGCCAAACCAAGATAAAATGGGTGGATAGAAGCGAAACAACTTTCTCTTTAACAGGTCTTCCTCAAGGTATTTACACTGCTGTGCTTTATGATAATCTGTGTTCTGATACCATTCAAATATCATTGAACAACATTGATGGACCTCAAATTGGCATTCAGTTTTTTGATGCACACTGTGAATTGAACAATGGAGAAATACAAGTGAATGCATCTGGTGGAACGGGTCAATACACTTATCGTTGGCCAGATTTCCCTTCAAATACTACGAGCAAAGCCAGTAATCTATCGCCTGGTCATTACAATGTTTTTGTAAGCGATGATGTCTGCGAAAATGGAGTAGATGTGGTTATTAAAGACATTCCAAAACTGGCAGTTTCTTACACGACTAAAAATGAACATTGCGATTTAAACGACGGATTATTAGAACTGACATTTACGCATGCAATAGGAACGGTAGAGTATGTTATTGATGGCGCTGCACCGATAGAATACAATCAACCAATAGCCATTGGAGAAGGAACGTATACTCTAAAAGTTGTCGATGATTTTTGCTTTGTCGATACAGTTTTTAGCATAGGAAAATATGATTTGCCAATATTGCAATATGTACTACAAGATGAACATTGTAGTGGGAACAATGCGAGTATAAATTTGAGTGGAACGAGTTATAATGGAACTTTAAATTACTACTTAGGCGACACCCTAAATTCAATATCCAATCCTATAAATAACCTTTCTTCGGGGACTTATTTTATCGCTATTAGCGATGGATATTGTTTCGATTCGACTTGGGTTGATGTTATCAATTACCCAGTACCTCAAGCTTATTTAACCACCAATCCTGACCATTGTGGAAATGGAGTTGGCACCGCTGTGTTGGATTCTGTCACAGGAACAGGAAGTATAGTTTTCGAATTGAACAATGTTCAATATTCTGTAGGAGATGAAATTACTGGATTGAACAATGGGAGCCATGCTTGGATAATAACGGATAGTTTGTGTTCAACCAATGGGAATGTTTCTGTTGGAAATGTGTTGCCTCCTGTAATTATTACCGATAGCATAAAAGATTTAAGCTGTGGACAATCCAATGGACTGATTCATTTAAGTGCATCTGGAACAGAAAGCAGTTACACCATTTTGTGGGATGATGGCAACACACAATGGCAAAGAGATAACTTACCTGCAGGTGTTTATACTGCTACTATTAGTGGTGTACATTGTTCCGTTACCGAATCGTTTACAATAAATGTTTTGCCTGTATTTGGTGGTAGTGTAAACGAATTGCATGCTGCGTATTGCCAAGGTCAGAAAGGAGCTTTAACGGTTGCTTATCAAAACGAACGCGGTAATGTAATATTGAATATTGCTGGTCAACAATTTTTGAATCCAACGGAAGTGAAATTCCTTCCAGCAGGAAATTATCCTTATACAATAAGCGACGATTATTGTTCGGTTACTGGGAATGTAAATATTGGTGTGGGTCCAGATTTGGATTTAACCCTACTATCCACGATAAACGATACGTGCGATAAAGCAACTGGTTCAGTTAACACTCAATTATCAAACGCATTTGGAACCATAGTGTATCGATTGAATGGTGCGGTTGTTCAATTGCCAATTACCAACTTACCTAAAGGTCAGTATCGCTTGGAAGTAGAAGACGATTTTTGTTCGGATTATATCGAATTCAATATTATAGGGTTGGATCCACCAAACGGGAATTTAATAGTTGATCAATTGGATGCTTGCGAAAAGTCTATTGGTATTGCACGATATAGTAGCAATGAAACGAACCTGATTTATACTTGGGATAATGTTTTGGGTGATAGCATTCAAGACAATTTGGCTGAAGGAAATCATGAATTGATTGTGCAAAATGAATTTTGTACCGACACCTTGCCTTTTGAGCTGGACGCTTATCCTGATTTTGTTGTTGATAAAAAAGCGGCAAACGACTTCTGTAATTTAGGGCAAGGAAGTGTTACGATAGATGTAAATGGTAGTACAGCACCGTATACAGTTTTAGCTTATGATAGCGAATGGCCGGTAATGTATAAAGATGAAAATCTGAGTTATGGTGAATATCAATATACTGTAGTAGATACTTTCGGGTGTACACAAATAGTGACAGCTCTAATAAACAATGTTGATAAGAAATTAGACAAAGGGTATATCTACACACAGCCGGGCGAAATTATTGTCGGCGATTCTGTTCAGCTTGCATTTTGGTTAGAAGAAGGGTGGAATTTCGATTATTGGATCATCAATGGTGAAGTTGTAACGATAATAAATCCACTTGTGGCGTTTGACAAATTAAACGATGTAGCCCTTGTTGAATTGTATGTAGTACACAATAACTTCTGTACCGACGTTCTTAAAATCAGACTATCACCAACCACTGATGGTATAGTATATGCGCCAAATGCGTTTACGCCCAATGGTGATGGACACAACGATGTGTTCTTCCTATCGGGAGTGAATATTAAATCGGTAGAAGGATCAATCTACGATCGTTGGGGAGAAGAAATCATCAAATTCACCAATCCTTCCGATACGTGGAACGGAATGTATAAGGGGAAGTTGGTACAGATAGATGTATACAATTACCGATTTATGGTAGAATTCGAATCAGGTTTTAAAAAACAAGTTTTTGGTTCGGTAAGAGTCATTCGATAACTTTAGTTGCTCACAAAATAAGCGTGATTTATAACCTAAGTTGAGTATAGTTCTCTTTTATCAAAGTTTCTATTTTCTTGCATAAAATGGCGTGAGTAAAAATTCTAAGAATAAGATTTCCTCCAAATAACCAGAGAAATGCATACCAGAAAAAGTCGAGATCGTTCGAACTAATTGCTGAAAATTTTGAGTTCGAGATTAGAAGGAAAATTAAAAAAGGAACTGCAATTAATATAATCAGCCAATTCCCGTTTGTGACAATCATATTCCAGTCTTTATTTTCCGTTTTAATTATCCCGCTTACTATAATTGATTTTAAATTAAATGAGGACCATCCATTCAGTTTATGAAAGGCAAGTTTATTCTTTTCCCTTTTGATATAGTTATAGCCTTGCTCAGTCAAATAATTTTGAATTAAATCTAATATATCTGATGAATCCAGTTCTCCAAACTCATCTTTTTTAAATTTTGTCCGAAAATGTATAGGCAAAAACATCGTTTTCTTTTAATGGGTCACAACGTCAATTTAAAGAATAAAAAAATGGCGCTCTGAAATAATTCAAAACGCCATTGGTATTATATTTTAAATCATTATTTAACTGTGTCCTTCAGTCTCTGCATCGCGGTGAATTTTCTTTACTAAACCTTGCAATACTTTACCTGGTCCGCATTCAACAAAATGGGTTGCACCATCGGCTACCATGTTTTCTACACTTTGTGTCCAGCGAACAGGGGCTGTTAATTGAGCAATCAGATTTGCTTTAATCTCTTCAGGCTGTGTAACCGCTTTAGCATTTACGTTTTGGTAAATAGGACAAATTGGAGCTGCGAAAGTTGTACTGTTAATGGCATCCTGCAATTCTTCTTGTGCAGGCATCATCAATGGCGAATGAAATGCTCCACCAACGGGAAGAAGTAATGCTCTACGGGCTCCCATTTCTTTAGCCAATTCGCATGCTTTTTCTACTGCGGCTGTAGCACCAGAAATAACCAATTGACCTGGGCAGTTGTAGTTAGCAGCAACCACTATGCCGTCGGTTTTTTCGCAAAGCTCTTCAACTTGTTCGTCGCTTAGGGCCAATACGGCTGCCATGGTAGATGGTTCTGCTTTACACGCTTTTTGCATGGCATCGGCACGTTTTGAAACCAATTTCAATCCATCTTCAAAAGAAAGTGCATTGGCAGAAACCAAAGCTGAAAATTCACCCAAAGAATGTCCTGCAACCATATCGGGTTTGAAATCGTCGCCCAAAACTTTGGCTACAATTACAGAGTGAATGAATATAGCTGGTTGAGTTACGTTGGTTTGTTTCAAGTCTTCAGGTGTGCCTTCAAACATTATTTTTTGAATGTCGAAGCCTAAAATTTTGTTGGCTTTGGCAAATAGATCTTTTGCAATTTGGTGGTTGTCAAACAAATCTTTTCCCATTCCTGGGAACTGAGAACCTTGTCCCGGAAAAACGTAAGCTTTTTTCATAGTAGTGGTTTTGGATTGAGCAGTGTAAGATACAACTCAAACATGGCGCAAATATGCTAAAATTGATAATTCTGTACCGAATAGAATTGAGGGAGAATGAAAAAAGGGCCGAAGCCCTTTTGAATAGTTATTGTTATTAGTGATCAATCTCTGCTGCCACCAAAAAAGCGCAACAACATCAAAAATAAATTGATGAAATCGAGGTATAAATTAAGCGCACTAGCCATAGCCAATTTGCTTGCCATTTCAGATCCTGTACTCAACATTTCTGCTGCATTTCTTCGAATCATTTGCATGTCATAAGCTGTTAGACCTGTAAATATCAATACACCAACTCCAGAAATGATGAAATCCATCATGCTGCTGCCTAAAAACATGTTGACAACCATCGCAATGATTAGTCCTACTACTGCCATTCTAAGTACCATGCCGAAGCCTGTTAAATCGGTACGTGTTTTATAGCCTAAGATGGCCATAACGCCAAATGTAGCCGAGCAGATGAAAAAGGTATTGGCAATAGAACCCATGGAGTAATACAAGAAAATATAACTCAAACTAATGCCCATAACTGCAGAATAAATTAATAATGCAACCAACATTTGCTGTGCACTTAACTTTTGTATGGCTTTGCCTAAGAATAATACAAATCCAAGCGGAGCTAACAATACAGCCCATCCTAAAATGGTTCTTCCACCTGTTACAGGGTTGATTAAATACTCCATTAAATCTGGAGTTGTACCAAACCAAAAAGAAGCAACACCAGTTATGGCTAATGCAGCTGTTAGGTAAGTGAATACTCTTCCTACAAATGCTTTTTCAGCATCTTCTCGAGTGATGGTTTTTGTTCGAACGTTGTTGTTTTGATCGTACATGATTAATGAAGTTTAGCAGATACTAAGTTAATGAATTCGTTGCGTGTTTCGTTGTTTGTAAACGCACCTGTAAAGGCCGATGTTGTGGTAACAGAGTTTTGTTTCTGAACACCTCTCATTTGCATGCACATGTGTCTAGCTTCAATGATTACAGCAACTCCGTGAGGTTGTAAAGTTTCCTCTATACAGTCGCGGATTTCGTTGGTTAAACGCTCTTGAACTTGAAGTCTTCTTGCAAAAGCATCTACCACTCTTGGCAATTTGCTTAGCCCAACAATTTTCCCATTGGGGATGTAAGCAATGTGTGCTTTACCGAAAAATGGCAACATATGGTGTTCGCACATAGAATACACTTCTATGTCTTTTACCAATACCATTTGGTTGTAGTCTTCTGTAAACATGGCCGATTTTAAAATCTGTGCAGGATCTAAATCGTAACCATGTGTTAGAAATTGAAGGGCTTTGGCAACACGTTCGGGTGTTTTTAGCAAACCTTCTCTTTCAGGGTCTTCACCCAAATCTTTTATTATGCTTTTATAAACGCCTGATATTCTTGTTACAGCTTCATTGTCGTAACTATCTATGCGTTTGTAACTTTCTTCTTGATTGTCCATTATATTGACTTCTATTCGCCGTAGTATTCAGCGAAATTATTACTTGTTTCGTAAATCTTAACGCAATGCAGCGTGCAATTGTGTTTTTCTACTTCTGATTTCAATTCGTCCCAAACGGCAAAACACAAATTTTCTGTTGATGCCATTATACCTTGCATAAACGCAACATCTAAATTCAGGTTTTTATGATCTACTTTATCTAAAACTTTCACTTTTATGATATCGCTCAAAACCTTCAAGTCCATCACATAACCAGTATCGGCATCGGGGGTTCCTTTTACGGTTACATACAAATCGTAGTTGTGTCCATGCCAATTTTTGTTAGAACATTTACCAAATATTTCCTCGTTTTTTTCGTCCGACCAATCGTGGTTCCATAGCTTGTGAGCAGCATTGAAGTGTTCGTGACGGGTTACATATATGGTTCTCATTTTGGGTTTATCTGTTTAACACTACGATGATAGTGCAAATGTTACATTTCTGCGCTTATATTTGTTGGTATTAACGCAAATTAATGATTGTAATCACAGGAGCGGCAGGTTTTATTGCAAGCTACACCGCAGCATATATAGCAGAACAAGGATTTGGCGATTTGGTTTTGGTCGACGATTTTTCTAAAACCTACAAAAAAGCCAATTTCGAAAACAAGAAGGCCAAGTTGGTTGAACGCTCGGTATTTCCTAATTGGTTGAAAGAAAATGCAGCAGCTGTTCAAATGGTAATTCATTTGGGTGCCAGAACCGACACTACTGAGTTTGATTACAGCATTCACGAAGAACTGAATTTAGAATACAGCAAAACGCTTTGGAATATCTGTGTAGAAGAAGGGCTTCCATTCATTTATGCGTCTTCTGGTGCGACGTATGGTTTGGGAGAATTTGGCTATGCCGATAGTCACGAATTACCTGAAAAATTAAAACCTTTAAACGCTTACGGTATCTCAAAAAATGAGTTCGACATTTGGGCGTTAAAACAAGAACGTCAACCTTATTTTTGGGCGGGATTGAAGTTTTTCAACGTGTATGGTCCAAACGAATACCATAAAAGCAGAATGGCGTCGGTTATATTCCATGCCTTCAAACAAATAAAAGAAACCAAGGCAATGAAATTATTTGCCAGCCACCATCCAGATTATAAAGACGGTGAGCAATTGCGCGACTTTGTTTACGTACGAGATGTTGCATCGGTAATATTCTTCTTGATGAACCACAGAAAAAATAGTGGTTTGTACAATTTAGGTACTGGAGAAGCTCGAACTTTCAATGCGCTGGTTACTTCTGTTTTCAATGCTTTGGAGTTGACACCAGATATCAGTTACATTCCTACACCTGAGGATATTAGAGATAAGTACCAATATTTTACGGAAGCCGATATGAGCAAATTAATAAGTATTGGGTACGATAAGCCTTTTACTAGTTTGGAAGATGGTGTAACCGATTACGTGAAAAATTACTTAATGAAGGACTTTAAGGTAGTGTAAGCTATTCTTTTAGTCTTGTTGATCCATTCCTGTCTTCAGCTTCATTAGTTCTTCTCTGATGTAGCTAAGCTTTTGAAGTACGGTGGTTTTGTCCATTTCAGGATCTATACCTCTAACCAATTTGTCTTTTGCTCCTTCAAGAGTGAATTTTCGCTCTTTTACAAGGTTGTAAATTAAATTGATGTGTTCAAGATCTTTTACACGGTATTGACGCACCCCATTTTTATTCTTTTGAGGTTTGATGGTGTCAAACTCTTTTTCCCAGAAACGAATCAATGAAGTGCTAACATTGAATATTTGAGCTACCTCACCTATGGAGTAGTAAAGTTGATTTGGATTTAGCTTTAACTCCGGCATAGTGCAACCTTAATCGAATGATTGGTTAGCGCTACTAGATAATTCTATCATACGGTCAAACTCTTCTGGAGTTAAATCGTTGAAGTAGTAGTTGTAAGGATTTACTTTTCTATTGTCCTTCTCAACTTCGTAATGTAAGTGCGGTCCAGTAGATGAGCCCGTGTTACCAACAAAGCCAATAATGTCGCCACGTTTTACTTTCTGTCCTTTCTTTACGTTGAAACGACTCATGTGAGCATAACGCGTTTTGTAACCAAACTGGTGTTTTATAACAATATGGTTTCCATACCCACGCTTACTTGATATAACCGATTCTACAACCCCATCTCCAGTAGCAAAAATGTGCGTTCCAGTAGGAGCTGTAAAGTCCATTCCGGTATGCATTTTTCGAATTTTATGAATTGGATGTATTCGGTATCCAAAACCAGAAGCTACACGAGTTAAATCTTCATTGGTAATTGGTTGAATAGCTGGTATGCTTTGTAATAATTCTTCTTTTTGTTTCGCTAATTCTACAATTTCATCAAAGGATTTTGATTGGATGTAGAGTTTTTGAGAAATATTATCAATGGTTTTACGCGTATTGATAACTAATTCAGAAAATTTATAGCCTTCTAAACCAATGTATCTATTCACTCCACCAACTCCAGCTTCGCGAACATCTTGAGAAATTGGCTCAGCTTCAAATATTACTCGGTAGATGTTATTGTCTCTATGAATGATGTTTGAAAGCACATCTTTTATCTGCGAAACATCTTTGTTTATAACTGCGTATTGTAGCTTAAGTTGCTCATTTTCACGCTTTAAGGCGATTTCTTTTGGTGAGTCAAAAAAGGTATATGCCACAAACAAAATGATACTGGCAAACACCATACCCGTGATAACAAAAGACAATAAACGCTTCAGTCTATCTTTTGTAGTTAGCGTAATGCGCTCGTAGTTAAGCGTATTCGGGTTGTATATATACTTATGTTTAGATGTAGACACTTGCCGCAAAAATAAAAATTATAACTGTATATAGCGCCCATTTTTCGCCATTACCCTAAATTCGCGCAACATTAAGGAGCAATAAAGATGACGAGCGCTGAAATACGTAGACAATTTCTTGATTTTTTTCAAAAAAACAACCATTCGGTAGTAGATTCTGCTCCTGTAGTTTTAAAGGACGATCCTACATTGATGTTTACCAATGCGGGAATGAATCAATTCAAAGACCGATTCTTAGGAAATAGTAGCGAAGGCGACACTCGTGTTACCGATGCTCAGAAGTGTTTGCGTGTATCCGGAAAGCACAACGATTTAGAAGAAGTAGGGGTAGATACTTACCACCATACATTGTTCGAAATGTTAGGCAACTGGTCTTTTGGCGATTATTTCAAGCAAGAAGCTATCGATATGGCTTGGGCGTTTTTAAAAGATACAATGGGCATTGCTCCAGAGCAAATGTATGTTTCGTATTTTGAAGGAAACGAAGATGTAGAGGAGGATGTTGAAACCAAAAACTTGTGGTTAAAACACGTTAAACCTGAAAACATCATAAAAGGAAACGCCAAAGATAACTTTTGGGAAATGGGCGACACTGGTCCTTGCGGTCCATGTACTGAAATACATGTTGATATCCGACCAAAAGATGTAAGAGCTAAAGGTGATGGTGCTGCATTGGTAAACAATGATCATCCTCAGGTTATCGAAATCTGGAATTTGGTTTTCATTCAGTTCAATAGAAAAAAATCAGGCGATTTAGAGCCTTTGCCTAACAAACACGTTGATACCGGAATGGGATTAGAGCGGTTGGCTATGGTTATTCAAGGCAAATCGTCTACTTACGATACCGATATCTTTACCCATTTAATTTCTGTTCTAGAAAAACAATCGGGTAAAAAATATACTGGCGGCGATACCAAAATAGATATCGCATTTAGAGTATTGTCAGACCATGTTCGTGCTGTTGCATTTGCTATTGCCGATGGACAGCTTCCTTCCAACACAGGTGCAGGGTATGTCATCAGACGTATTTTGCGTCGTGCAGTACGTTATGCTTACAGTTTCTTGGATTTAAAAGAACCTTTCTTGCACAACTTAGCGAAAGAATTGATTTTGTTGATGGGCGAACATTACACAGAATTGAAAGCGCAAGAGACCTTGTTATTGAAAGTAATTTTGGAAGAAGAAAACACCTTCTTAAAAACCTTGAGTGTTGGCTTAAACATGCTGAACGAGGCTAGCGAAAACGTTGAAGGTAAATTCTCTGGTGAAAAAGCTTTCGAGCTTTACGACACTTTTGGTTTTCCTATCGATTTGACTCAACTTATTCTGAGTGAAAAAAATATTGAAGTTGATATTGATACGTTTACCGCTGAACTGAATAAGCAAAAGAATAGATCGCGTAAAGCGAGTAAGCAAGATGTTGACGATTGGGTACTTGTAAACGATCGCAGTGAGTTGCCAGAATTTGTTGGCTACGATAATTTAGAAAGCGCTTGTACTTTGGTAAAACACCGAAAAGTAGAAGCTCAAAACAAAACCTTTTATCAAGTAGTAGTACACCCTACACCATTTTACCCAGAAGGAGGAGGACAAGTAGGCGATAGAGGGCGCTTAGTTCTTGCCGACGGCAGAGAAATAGAAGTTTTTGACACCAAAAAAGAGAATGGTCTTATCATTCAGTTTTGCAATGAAGTCCCAACCGATGTAGTTAAAGCTGTAGTTGATAGCAATAAAAGAAAAGCTACTGAACGCAACCATAGTGCTACGCATTTATTGCATTTTGCTTTACGCGAAATATTAGGCACACACGTTGAACAAAAAGGATCGTTAGTAAATGAAAAAGCATTGCGCTTCGATTTTTCTCACTTCGCTGCGCTTAGCAATGAAGAAATTCAAAAAGTAGAAGACCGAGTAAATGAATTGGTTCTAGAAAACATCAATCTAACCGAACACCGTACAGCCAAAATAGAAGACGCAAAAGCGATGGGTGCCATGGCTTTGTTTGGCGAAAAGTATGGCGATACTGTAAGAGTTGTTCAATTTGGCGACTCCATAGAGCTTTGCGGAGGCACACACGTTCCTACAAGCGCAAGTGTTGGTTTGTTTGTGTTGAAAAGCGAATCGTCTGTAGCGAGTGGAGTAAGACGTTTAGAAGCGCTTACAGCCAATGTGGCAAAAAACTATTTGCAACAGCAAGCCAACGAACTTTCTGCCATCAAAACATTGGTAAAAAGCCCGGTGCAACCCATCAATGCTATTGAAAGCTTATTGGCTTCTAAAAAGAGTTTAGAAAATACGCTTGAAAAGTTAGAGCAAGAGTTTGCCCTTCAAAATGCGAGCAAAGCATTGGAATCGGCAACCTTGTTGAATAACGGTTTACGCTATGTTCATTTTGAAAACAGAATAGGGGCTAAGCAAAGTAAAAACTTGGCCAACGACTGGAAAGCAAAAGAAGAAAATTTAGTAGCTGTTTTTACAAACGATGTAGAGGGCAAGGCCAATCTAGCTGTATTTGTTTCCGACAATTTGTTGAAAGAAAAAGGTTTGAAAGCTGGCGATTTGATAAAAATAGGAGCGAAGCACATCCAAGGTGGTGGCGGTGGAGCACCATTTTATGCCAGTGCGGGTGGTAAAAATCCTGCAGGATTGCCTCAAGCCGAACAAGATATTTTAGCTCACATTCAATCATGAAGATTTATACCAAAACAGGCGACAAAGGCACAACCATGCTTTTGGGCGGAACACGAGTAGCCAAGCATCATATTAAAATTGAAGCTTATGGCGAAGTAGATGGTTTGAATGCCTATGTGGGAATGCTGATTGATACAGCACCTGAGAAAACTCAGCTAGCTTTGCTAGAGGCGGTACAAAACCAATTGTTTACCATTGGTTCTTATTTGTCTTTGGTAGAAGGCAACGATAAAGTGGCATTGCCGAAGATTGAAGAAAGTTGGATTACCGATTTGGAAAATCACATCGATGAGATGGACGAGCAATTGCCGCCTTTAAAGAACTTTGTTTTGCCTGGTGGATCTGTTGCTTCGTCGCATGCACATATTGCACGTTGTGCATGCCGAAAAGCAGAAAGAAGAGTAAGTCAGTTGGCTGAGGTGGAGGCAATTCATGCGCTCATCATTCCATACATAAATCGTTTGTCTGATTACCTTTTTGCGCTAAGCCGTTACTGGGTACAAGCTGCTGGGGCCGTAGAAAGACCATGGATTCCGAGTAAGTAAAAGGGTAAGTCTTCTACAATCGTTAAGGGATTTAGTATTACTGTTTTCTTAAACGTTGTCTTTTTTTCTTTTTGCTTTCAACAGGTTTAAGCGTACAAGTTAATTCAGGGCTATTATCAATCGTGGCATAATCACCTGTCATGGTTAAGTGTTTTCTGTTAGAGTCAATTTGAACATCCAATTCTATAAGATACTTTTGGTCTATCGGATTTTGAATTTCTGTCGTATCTGACTTGAGCTCATTGGTGTTGTAAAAGTAAACGCTTAAATTTTCAATCTTATATTGTGTAGTATCAATTTTCAATTTAAATTGACCTTTCTGAACTAAGGTTACGGCAATCATTTCATTGTCCTTGAACACCTCCATCACACCATATTCTAGAGGTTTTTTAGACTCTTTATCAACAATATTTCCCTGAATTGATACGAAGTTTCGACTTGTAACAACATTCTTTGTTTTTAAAGAATCTTGCTTTTCAACTTGTGCTTGTAATTGGATGGGTGAAAGACTGAGTCCTAACAGGGTGATAAATGGTACTGAAGTAGCCGCTAAAACGAAATTTCTTTTGAATGACTGAACTTGTGAAATATTAAAGGTTCCACAGGTAGCATCTTGGGCTTTTTCTTTGGTGAAATCTCCAACATGTTTGTTGCAAGAGTTACAAAATTTTAGGTTTTCTGAATCTGTAGAACACAATGAACCCCAAGTTTTATCGCAGGAATATTTGAGATGTACTTTTTTGTCTTTCATTGTGTGCCTTTATAATCTACAAATATTTCTCTACCAATTCTACCGTAATGTTTTTGTCCGAAAGGATGATGAGGCGCTCCATGACGTTTCTTAACTCGCGAACGTTACCAGTCCACTCGTGTTGCTCAAGCAGCTTAAGTGCTTTGTCGTCAATTATTTTTTGACTTATTCCGTAGTCTTTGCAAATCAACTCGTTGAAATAATTGGCCAATAAGGGTATATCGCCTTGTCGGTCTTTTAGTGCCGGTACTTTAAGGTGGATGACGCACAAACGGTGGTACAAATCTTCTCGAAATCTACCTTCTTCAATTTCCTTTTTAAGGTCTTTGTTGGTCGCAGCCAGTACTCGGCAATTCACTTTGATGTCTTTTTCGCCACCAACACGGGTAATTTTATGCTCCTGTAGTGCTCGCAATACTTTGGCTTGAGCGCTCAAACTCATGTCGCCAATTTCATCCAAAAATAGAGTGCCTTCGCTGGCTATTTCAAACTTGCCTTTGCGCTGCTTAATGGCTGATGTAAATGCACCTTTTTCGTGACCAAATAATTCGCTTTCTATCAGTTCTGATGGAATGGCGGCACAATTTACTTCAACAAAAGCTCGTTTTTGGCGAATGCTTTTTTGATGTACTTGTTGTGCTACCAATTCTTTTCCCGTTCCGTTAGGGCCGGTAATAAGGATTCTGGCTTCGGTTGGCGCAATTTTGTCAATCATGGCTTCTATTTCCAGTATTTCAGGACTGTTTCCTATGATTTTACTGCCAGTACGACGTTGTACTTTTTGCTTAAGAATGTTGCTGACTTCTATCAACTCACTTTTCTCCATTGCGTTTCTGGCGGTAACCAATATGCGATTGAGATCCAGTGGTTTTTCAATGAAATCGAAAGCGCCAAGTTTTACACATTCTACGGCATTGTCGATACTGGCATGACCAGAGATCATAATAAGTGGTGTACTTACATCTTCACGAGAAAGAAATTCAAGCAATTTGATGCCATCCATTTCCGGCATTTTAACATCGCAAAAACACAAATCGAAGTCACCGTCTTTCAAAGCCATAAAGGCTTCTTTTCCGTTTGAAGCTTCAGCTATGTCGTAGTTTTCGTACTCTAATATTTCGCGAAGCGAATTGCGGATGGCTGCTTCGTCGTCAACCAATAATATTTTTGGCATAAGTGTGTTTACTGTAAGTTTTCTATTAGTAAGCCTTCTTTAAGGGCGTAATCGCATTGAATAAATCCATTGAAACCGAACTTGGTTTGGATGTAATCCATCAGTATAACGGCCATTACAATATAGTCTACACGAAGTGGAACAAGTCCAGGAATTTCAAAACGTTCCTCTTTAGTTTTAGATATAATTGATTCGTAAATCTCTTGAAACAATTCTCTTGAAACCATGTGTTCACTCAACTTTGGGGCAAGTGTTTTAGACTCTACAATCATATCGCGAACAGAATCGAACGAACCTGAAGAGCCTACTAAACGACTAGGTTTATGTGTTTTTACCGCCTCTATTAGCGGGGTGAAAGTCTTGTCTAAAAACGCGTGTATTTTACTGATTTCTTCAGTTTGAATTGGTTCAGTTGGATCAAACTTTTGCAAAAGCTTAGCCACACCAGCATTGAAACTGAATACTTCATGGGCTTGGTCTTTATCGCCTAAAATGAATTCAACAGATCCTCCACCGATGTCCATGATTAAATCACAATCTTGGTTGAGAACATTGCTTGCTTTTACGCCTTTGTAGATTAAATCGGCTTCGCGCAAACCATCGATAATTTCGATATCTATGTTGAGTTGCTCCATTACGCTATCGGTAAATTCTTTCGCGTTTTTGGCGTCACGCAATGCAGCTGTACCTATAGCCAATACAGAATCGCAACCTAGGTTGGTGATTTCGTAAACGGCTGTTCTTAACGCCATAATGCCGCGTTCCATAGCTCTTGGTAAAAGCAGGTTGTTGGCCAAGCCACCTTCACCCAACTTGACCGGAAATTTAGTGTTGTAGATTTCAGTAAATGAACCATTTTCAACGTCGCACACCAAGAGGTTGAAGGTGTTGGTGCCTAAATCAAATAATGCTAAACGTTTTTTCATAGTATAGTTGTAATGTACAAATTAGTTGTCGTTTACTGTTGCCTTAGTTTTTGAACCTCAACCATTTCCAAAGTTCCTTGTAACTCACTTTTTTGCCATACATCAAAATACCTGTACGGTAAATTTTTGCTGCCATCCAAACTACTCCGAAGAAGGTAACAATAAGCAATGCCATAGATAGAATAAGTTGCCAAACGTTGCCCGTATCAAATCCTATAGCTACGCGCATCATCATTACAATAGGCGATGTAAGTGGAAATAGACTGAACCAAAATGCAGCTGGTCCTTCGGGATTGGTAATGGCAAATTCGCCCACCATTAATCCGAATATCAAGGGGATGGTGACGGGCAGCATAAATTGTTGGGTGTCTGTTTCGTTATCAACAGCGGCACCAATAGCAGCAAAAAGGGCTGCGTACAAGAGGTATCCACCCAAGAAGTAAAAGATAAACATACCAATCATCACTGGGAAATTGATACGGTTTAATATCTCAAACACCATCTGTGTGTCTTCTTGTTGTTTGAGTTCCATTTGCATTTCAGAAGCCATTTTTTTGCTTACCTGCTCTTGAACCATTTCTTGGGGATTGTACTTGTCTTTCAGTATGGTAGCCTGCGCCACAAAAAACAAAGAAGCACTTAGAAATACCCATAAAAGAAATTGAGTCAATCCAACCATAGCTACACCCAGAATTTTACCCAACATAAGTTGGAAGGGTTTGACTGAGCTTACAATTACTTCTACAATTCGAGTCGTTTTTTCTTCAATAACACCACGCATAACTTGCGAACCATAAAGGAAGATGAAGATGTAAATCAAGAATGAAAAAGCAAAGCCAACAATGGCCAATTCTCTATCGTACGATTTCTCGGTTTTCTTGTCGATGTCTTTCGGTACAAGGTTGATGTTGGTATTGATGCGGGCATATACCGATGGGAGAATGCCGCTTACCCTTAGCTTGTATCCTTCAAGAATTTCTTCCATTTGGCTTTCAAGCGTTTTCATTACTTTAAAACTGGGCAATTTCTTATAATATATGGCTGCGGCATCGGTTTCTACAAACCGTTCGTTTAAGTAAAGCATAAGGGTATACTCACTTTCTTTAAACTCTTCGTCGCTTAAATCTTTGTCCGAATAGAAGTATTTGTAATCGGCACTTTCTTTGAACAAATCTTTGGTTAGCATGCCGGGTGTTTTGTCAACTACCAAAACCGATTGTTTGCCACTTTCAGAAAGCGAAAGCATAACTGCAGCTACCATAATACCGACCATCAGCAAAGGACCTAAAAAGGTCATCAGTATAAACGACTTTTTCTTTACTCGAGTAAGGTATTCTCTCTTTATAATTAGTAATGTTTTGTTCATCTTTTTTGGTCGTTGATGGCTTTAATAAAAATATCGTTCATTGAAGGAATCAATGGTTTTACTTCTTTAATGTTGATGGAAGCTAGTGCAGATCCTAAAAACTGATTGAGTTCGACACCTTCATTTAGAGTGATTTTCATCGACTCGTTATTTGGGTTCAATTCTACTTTTTGGCAATGTGCTTGAAAAGCTGCACTATTTAAATCGGTAGCAGAAGCATCGAACGATACTTTGTATGATTGATCAAAAAATTGGTTTTGCAATTCATGAACCGTTCCTTGAAGTACATTTTTAGATTGGTTGATAAGGTAAACCTCGTCGCAAATTTCTTCAACCGAAGCCATGTTGTGCGTAGAAAGCATGATGCTAATGCCTTTCTCTTTTAAGACTTTTATTTCGTCGCGTACCAGTTGAGCATTAATAGGATCGAAACCAGAAAATGGTTCATCCAATATCAGCAGTTTTGGCTCGTGTACAACAGTGGTAATGAACTGTACTTTTTGCGCCATTCCTTTACTTAGGTCTTCAATTTTTTTGTCCCACCATTGGTTTAGATCAAATTTTTCGAACCACGGACGTAATTTTTTTACCGCATCGGCACGACTGAATCCTTTTAGTTGGGTCAGGTATATGGCCTGTTCACCAATTTTCATTTTACGGTACAAACCTCTTTCCTCAGGTAAGTAACCTATTTCTTCAACGTGTTTGCGTTCTAGCTTTTCGCCATTGAAGGTTACCGTACCAGAATCGGGTGCTGTAATTTGATTGATGATACGAATGAGCGATGTTTTTCCAGCACCGTTTGGTCCTAATAAACCTAATATTTTCCCTTTTTCAAGGTTTAGATTGATGTCGGTAAGAGCTTGGTGCGCTTCGTACTTTTTGGAAACGTTGCTTACTTCAAGTATGTTCATATATGCTGATTGGCTTTGAAACAAATTTGTATAAAACTAAAAAAGCCGTAGGATTGAGAGTCGCTACGGCTTGATTAATTTATGAATGGTTTTATTATGTGAACATTTCTTTCACTTTTGCGAAGAATCCTTTGTCTGCTTGACCTGGATTTGGCTTGAAGTTATCTGATTCGCGCATGCTTTCTAGGGCTTTGCGTTCTTCAGCAGAAAGTTCTTTAGGAGTCCAGATACATACATTGATCAAAATGTCGCCAGGTCTACCAGAATTGATGTCTGGTAATCCTTTGCCTTTTAATCGAAGTATTTTGCCCGATTGTGTGCCTGCCTCAATGTTGATCTTGTAGCTCTTGCCAAGAATCTTGACGATATGCTGACCACCCAAAGCTGCATCTGCAAAGTTGATGTACAAATCGTAGTGCAATGTATTTCCGTTGCGTTCTATTCTGTCGTGTTCTTCAACATCGATTAGAATAAGCAAATCACCAGGTTCTCCACCCATTGGGGCTTCATTACCTTTTCCACGCATAACCAGTTGCATATCGCCTTCAACACCAGCTGGTATATCAATCGATACGGTTTCCTCTTTGCGTTTCATACCATTGGAGTCAGAACCTGCACCGCGTTTGCTGATGCTTTTACCAGATCCATTACATGTTGGGCATGTAGATGTTGTTTGCATCTGACCAAGCATGGTATTTACAACTCTAGAAACTTGACCCGCTCCACGACAAGTAGTACAGGTGTCAAAACTTGTACCTTCAGCAGGAACCAAACGGTTAAGCTTAATGGTTTTGGCTACACCGGTCATCACTTCTTCCAAAGTGACTTTTACCTTGATGCGTAGGTTGGTACCTTTTACTGTACGTCTACGAGATCCGCCTCCACCTCCGAAGCCGCCACCGAAGCCACCGCCACCGAAAATGTCACCGAAGTTGCTGAATATGTCATCCATATTCATGCCGCCAAAGCCACCGCCTCCGCCACCAGCACCTGTTGCTTGGTGTCCAAAACGATCGTAACGTGCTTTTTTGTCAGGGTCGCTTAGCATTTCGTATGCTTCAGCTGCCTCCTTAAATTTTTCTTCAGCCTCGGTATCGTCAGGGTTTTTATCCGGATGATACTTAATGGCCATTTTTCTGTAGGCCTTTTTTATTTCGTCTGCTGCTGCATTTTTGCTAATGCCCAGCACATCGTAGTAGTCTCTTTTAGCCATGTTATTGTCCAATTACAACTTTTGCAAAACGCAATACCTTATCACGGAAGAAGTAACCTTTTTCGGCAACTTCTACTACCTTACCTTTCATGTCTTCGCTAGGAGCTGGCATGTGTGTAATGGCTTCGTGTAAATCTGTGTCGAAAGCAGTTCCTTTACTATTCATTGCTTTTACACCTTTGTTTTCTAGTGTTTTGAAAAGTTTGCTGTGAATCAACTTAAAACCTTCTTTTACACCGTCTATATCAGTAGCTGTTTCGTTGGTTTCAATAGCGCGATCGAAATCATCCAAAACGGCAAGCATTTCTTTAGCTATATCTGAACCAGCGTTTTCTATTAGAGTCAATTTTTCTTGTGCATTTCTGCGACGGAAATTGTCAAAATCGGAGAATAGACGAACATATTTGTCATTCAATTCGTCGTATTTCTTTTTTGCCTCTGCTAATTCATTAACAGGCTCATCGGCGCTAGCTTCAGTGGTTTCGGTGTTGCTTTCAGCAGTGTTTTCTTGTGCTGTAGTATCTTGCACCTCTTCGTTTACCTTTTCCTCTTCTACTTTATTGTTTGACATGCGTACGTTTTTTCTTTCGGTGTGCAAAAGTATTGCCATTTGTATAAATATGACAAGTTGGCAAGAGATTGTTTTCTAGTTGATGTGTGTTGAGACTATAAATAGGTGTGTCAGTGAATGATTTTTGAATGGTCTCGGCATAAAAAAACACCCCTTAGCCTAAGCTTTGGAGTGTTCTACTGTTGGTTCGAATACATTAAATATACCCAAACAAATTGAAAGAGCTAGTTTATAAACTCTTTACCATGTCATCAAGTTTGTAATGAAGGTTTGGCCCACGTAAGTTTTTGGCTACAATAATACCGTCTCCGTTGATCAATACATTGGTTGGAATACTTCTTACTCCGTAAATACGTGCGCCTTCAGACTTCCATCCTCCTAAGTCACTAACATGCCATTCCCAGTCAAGTTTGTCTTGCTTAATAGCAGCTACCCAACGGTCTTTGTTTGAATCTAGTGATACAGAAAACACTTCTAATCCTTTACCTGCTTTCTCTTTAAACTTGGCTGTTTTGTACTTGTTGTATGCGCTTACTACATTTGGATTTTCTCTTCTACAAGGTCCACACCAGCTTGCCCAAAAATCGATAAGTACCATTTTACCTTCCAAATCTGAAAGTTTTAAAACCTTTCCGTCAGGGCTTGTGAAAGCTAATTCAGGTGCTTTGTCTCCTATGTTTAGACCAACTTCTTGGGCTAAGGATAAGCTGCTTATGAAGAGTATAGATAAACTTAGTAGGATAAATTTTTTCATGATTTAAAATTAATTAAAGTCTTAATAGATAGCGTGTTAATTATGTCTAATAATTTCAGCGCCTAGTTTGCGTAATCTGTTTTCTATGTCTTGGTATCCGCGATCAATTTGCTCAATGTTATGAATTACACTTTTGCCTTCAGCGCTAAGAGCGGCTATTAATAGCGAAACACCAGCTCTAATATCTGGACTGCTCATGGTGGTACCACGAAGCGCTTGTTTTCTATCTAATCCAATGATGGTAGCACGGTGTGGATCACAAAGAATAATTTGTGCGCCCATATCGATCAACTTATCGGTGAAAAATAAACGGCTTTCAAACATTTTTTGGTGAATCAATACTGAACCACGCGCTTGAGTTGCAACAACCAATACTATAGACAATAAGTCAGGAGTAAAACCTGGCCATGGAGCATCTGAAACGGTTAAGATAGATCCGTCAATGAATGTCTCTATTTCGTAATATTCTTGCTCAGGAATGAACAAATCATCTCCGCGCAATTCCATTTTTATTCCTAAACGACGGAATACTTCTGGGATAATACCCAAATCAGGATACGATACGTTTTTGATAGTGATTTCAGATTGAGTCATGGCAGCTAAGCCAATGAATGAACCTATTTCAATCATATCAGGTAAAACTCTATGCTTACAGCCTCCAAGTTTTTCAACACCTGTTATTTTTAATAGGTTAGATCCAATACCTTCAATCTTGCTACCCATTGAAACCAACATTTTACACAATTGCTGTAAGTAAGGTTCGCAAGCTGCATTGTATATAGTGGTAGTACCTTTAGATAAAGCAGCTGCCATTAAAATATTGGCCGTACCGGTAACCGAAGCTTCATCTAGGTGTATGTACGTTCCATTCAAATCTGATGCCTCTACACGGTAAAAATCTTCACCAGCATCGTAATTGAATTTTGCGCCCAGCATTTGGAAACCCATAAAGTGGGTGTCAATTCTTCTACGTCCAATTTTATCTCCACCTGGTTTAGGAATGTAACCTTTACCAAATCGAGATAACAAAGGCCCAACTATCATAAGAGACCCTCTTAATGACGATCCTTTTTTCTTGAATTCGGCACTGTTTAGATACTCAATGTTGATGTTTTCGGCTTTGAAACTGTATTCGTTTTTACTTAGACGTTCTACTGTTACACCTAAATCTTCTAATAGGGAGATGAGTTTGTTGACGTCTACAATATCTGGAATGTTGGATATTACAACTTCTTCGTTGGTAAGCAATACCGCACAAATAACCTGAAGCGCTTCGTTTTTAGCTCCTTGTGGTATTACTTCACCTTTTAATTTTTTACCACCTCTTATTTCGAACGACCCCATTTTTTAGTGTTTTTTCCTTTGAAATTTTTATTGTTTTTGTTGTTGTTGGAATTTCGTTTGAAATTGCCTTGTCTAACTGGCTTTAGTGGGCTTAGTTCTTTGTTGCTACTAATAAGACTTTCGTCTTTTACCGACAATTTACCATCAGACATTATTTTAAGCTGCTCAAGTATTACCTCATCATTTATGGTTTCGTCGGTCCATGTCATGAAAGTTAATTTCATGAGGTTTACCAAATTCAAGGTTACCGCATCTTTTACAACAGGGTCTTCTATACTAATGGCTACATCTATAAACTTTGGTATTATTCGACCATAATTACCGTATTTTATATCCATTTGATTATAGGCCATGGGCTCCGGACGCTCATTTAGCTGTTTTGGTACTGGAGTTTCAAATTCACCGTCAATGTCCAATTTAAATTGAGCCATAACGTGTAGGTGTACCCACAATTTTTCATCCAACTTGTCCATATCTTTTTGATGTGGGAAAGACTGGCGCATGATGCGTAAAGTGTGTTTTGCCGCTTTGGTTCTTTCATCGCGGTCTTTTATTTCCACACAGTGGTCTATCATCTGTTGTACATGGCGACCATATTCTGGTATGGTAAGATATGGACGGCTACTGTTGTAGCTCATCTTAATTTCTGTTTGTTGCATAAAAATCAGTCCAAAATAGTAAGTTTCGCAAACTTGAGAATGAGTTTTTTCTGTCCCGCACTTGGGAAGTAGATGGTTGCCATTGTATTTGGCGCATCGCCTTCCAGTTGAAGCACCTTGCCTTTTCCGAATTTAGCATGAGTAACAGCACTTCCTGCAGTAAGACTTGTGTAGTCGCTGCTGTTTTGTGTTCCTGCGCTATTCATGGCTTCTTTCAGGCTTTTTTGTTTTCCTGAAGGAGGTATTGCTACGGGTTTTTTGCTTTCTGGAGCAGTGCGTTTTGGAGGCGCTTTTCTGTCAGAATACTTTGACGAAGCTACAACTTTAGCTGCAAAATTGTTATTTCTTGAGCGAGAACCTACATCCAAAGGTCTGTCCACAAAGTTTTCGTCTATTTCTTCAAGAAATCTTGAAGGTTCACAATAGGTTAATTGTCCCCATTTGAAACGACTTTCGGCATACGAAAGATGGGCTCTTTTTTCGGCCCTTGTAATGGCTACATAAAATAATCTACGTTCTTCTTCTAAGTCGCTTCTGCTACTAATGCTCATTTGCGATGGGAAAAGATTTTCTTCCATTCCTACGACATATACATTGGGGTATTCTAGTCCTTTTGCACTGTGTATAGTCATCAACGATACTCTATTCGGATCATCATCTTCTTGATCCAAATCGGTTAGTAAGGCAACGTCCATCAAAAAGTCGCTCAATATGGCTGGAGCATCAGGGTCTTCGTTTTTACTTCTTTCTGTAAAATCTTGAATACCATTTAGCAATTCTTGAATGTTATCATGTCGGCTAACACCTTCGGGGGTTTTGTCGGCATATAGTTCACGCAACATTCCCGATTTGGTAGCTATTTCTTGAGCCAAGTCAAAAGCTGTTTTAGTTTCAAGTTGAGCTCTAAATGCTTTTATGGTTGTGCAGAAATCTTCTAATTTATTTAAAACAGCAGCGGAAAGATCTAGCCCTTTATCTTTTGGGTCGTCCATTACATCCCATAAGCTGCATTGGTGTTCATTAGCCTGTATAACAACTTTGTCCATGGTGGTATTTCCTATTCCACGTTTAGGATAATTGATGATGCGTTTTAATGCTTCTTCATCTTGAGGATTAGCTGTAAGGCGGAAGTAGGAGAGTAGATCTTTTATCTCTTTTCTTTGATAGAATGATAAGCCCCCAAAAATCTTATACGGTATATTAAGTCTTCTTAATGCCTCTTCCATTGATCGGCTTTGCGCATTGGTTCTATAAAGAATGGCAAAGTCTTTATAATCTTCTTGATGTCCAAGTGCGGTATCAAAAATGCTATTAGCAACCAATTTCGCTTCATCGTTATCACTAGCCGATTGAGTGATTTTTATTTTGTCGCCTTCAAGATTGTCTGTCCAAACATTTTTCTCGATTTGCCCTTCATTATTTTTTATAACTGAATTGGCTGCATTAACAATAACTTTCGTGCTACGGTAGTTCTGTTCGAGTTTGTAAAGTTTGTAATCAGGATAATCCTTTCTAAAGTTCAGTATGTTTTGAATGTTAGCTCCACGGAATGCATAAATACTTTGAGCGTCGTCACCCACTACACATACGTTATGATGCATAGCCGCTAATTTTTTAACAATTAAATATTGAGCGTGGTTGGTATCCTGGTACTCATCTACTAATAAGTATTGAAACAAATTTTGGTACTTGTACAAGACATCAGGAAAATCGCGCAGTAAAATATTGGTACGGAACAATAAATCATCAAAGTCCATTGCTCCGGCCTTATAACATCGTTGCCAATACTCAGCATATATTTCGCCCAAACGTGGTCGTCCAGCTTCACGGTCGTCTGCCTGAATGGTAACATCTTCCATGTAGCGTTTAGGAGAGATGAGATTATTTTTTGCAGCACTTATTCTACCATGACAAATGTTGGGTTTGTAAATTTTGTCATCGCAGCCCATTTGTTTGATGATGGCTTTAATAAGGTTACGAGAATCTTGTGTATCGTATATGGTAAAGTTTTTCGGGAAATTTATTTTTTCGGCTTCTGTTCTCAAGATTCTTGAAAAAACAGAGTGAAAGGTCCCCATCCATATGTTTTTAGCTTCAGGTCCAACAATGGTCGATATACGTTCTTTCATTTCTTTGGCCGCCTTGTTGGTAAAGGTTAAGGCCAGAATCTTGAAAGGGTCTACACCATTGTGTATTAGGTGTGCAATACGATATGTTAGTACTCTAGTTTTACCAGAGCCAGCTCCGGCAATAACCATAAGCGGGCCTTCGATATGTTCTGCAGCTTGGCGCTGTGCTGTATTAAGTGTGCTTAAATAATCCAAAAGATGAAATGTAAACGGCTAATTGTTTTGCTAATTTGAGGATAAAGATGCACAATAGAAGTGATTTGCTTTAACATCTTAATGTTGAAAATAAATTATTTTTTTGTTTAAGGAATTAAAGAATCAGAATTTTGTTCTACATTTGCACCCCTAAAAAACTGAAATAGAGTAAAAAGGGAATAGAATATGCCAACTATACAACAGCTAGTAAGAAAGGGGAGACAAGAGAAGATAAAGACCAGCAAATCAGCTGCTTTAGATTCATGTCCACAGAGAAGAGGAGTTTGTACAAGAGTGTATACTACCACACCGAAAAAGCCGAACTCGGCTATGAGAAAGGTAGCCCGTGTACGATTGACTAACGGAAAAGAAATAAACGCATACATTGGTGGTGAAGGTCATAACCTTCAAGAACACTCAATTGTATTGGTACGTGGTGGAAGGGTAAAAGATGTTCCAGGTGTACGTTATCACGTAGTTCGTGGTGCATTGGATACAGCAGGTGTTAAAGACCGTAACCAAAGCCGATCTAAGTACGGTGCGAAAAAACCGAAGAAATAATTTTTTTTAGTGCAGTAAGATGAGAAGAAAACAGGCGAAAAAATTACCTATTCTACCAGATCCGAAATTCGGCGAGGTAATCGTTACTAAGTTTGTAAATAACTTAATGTGGGATGGTAAAAAATCAATAGCATTCACAATATTTTATTCAGCTCTTGAGACAGTTGAAGAAAAAACCAAAGAAAATGGTTTAGAAGTTTGGAGAAAAGCGTTACAAAACGTAACTCCAGGTGTTGAAGTAATGTCTCGTAGAGTTGGTGGTGCAACTTACCAAGTTCCACGTCCTATTCGTGATAGCCGTAAAGAATCTATGGCAATGAAGTGGATGATTAGTTTTGCACGTAAGCGTAATGAAAAGTCTATGGCTGCAAAGCTATCTGCTGAAATTGTTGCTGCATACAAAGAAGAAGGCGCTGCTTACAAGAAGAAAGAGGATACTCACCGTATGGCTGAGGCAAACAAAGCTTTTTCACATTTCAGATTCTAATTAAATTACAATTTACTCAAGCAATAAAATGGCTAAGAGAGATCTTTTATATACAAGAAACATTGGTATCGCAGCACACATTGATGCTGGTAAAACAACCACTACTGAACGTATTCTTTACTACGGTGGAGTGTCTCACAAAATTGGTGAAGTACACGATGGTGCAGCTACAATGGACTGGATGGAGCAAGAGCAAGAAAGAGGTATTACTATTACTTCTGCTGCGACTACTCTAAACTGGATGTACCGCGATCAGCAATACCATGTAAACATTATCGATACACCAGGTCACGTTGATTTTACCGTTGAGGTAAACCGTTCTTTGCGTGTATTGGATGGTTTGGTTTTCTTGTTTAGTGCTGTTGATGGTGTTGAGCCACAATCTGAAACTAACTGGAGACTTGCTGATAACTACAATGTTCCTCGTATTGGATTTGTAAACAAAATGGATCGCCAGGGTGCCGATTTCTTGAAAGTGTGTAAGCAAGTGAGAGAAATGTTAGGTAGCCATGCTTTGCCTTTGCAAATGAATATTGGTTCTGAGAACGAATTCAAAGGTGTTGTTGATTTGATCAACTTCCGTGGTATTACATGGAACGAAGAAGATCAAGGGATGACATTCATTGAAATTCCAATTCCAGACGATATCGTTGACGAAGCAAGACAACTAAGAGAAGAGTTGTTAGAAGCAGTTGCTGAATTTGACGAGACTTTGATGGAGAAATACTTCGAAGATTCTGAGTCATTAACAGAAAGAGAGATTTTAAACGCATTGCGTGAAGCAACTATCTCAGGAAAAGTTGTTCCTATGATGTGTGGATCTGCATTTAAAAATAAAGGTGTTCAAGCGATGCTTGATATGGTAATGGAAATATTACCATCGCCTATGGATGTTGAAGCCATTGTTGGTGTAAACCCAAAAACAGATGCTGAAGAAAAAAGAAAGCCATCAGTAGATGAGCCTTTCGCAGCTTTAGCATTTAAGATTGCAACGGATCCTTTCGTTGGTCGTCTTTGTTTTACTAGAGCTTATTCTGGTAAACTAGAATCTGGTTCTTATGTATTGAACGCAAGAACAGGTAAAAAAGAACGTATTTCACGTATCTTCCAAATGCACGCTAACAAGCAAAACCAAATTGACAGTTTAGATGCTGGAGATATTGGAGCATTGGTAGGATTTAAAGATATTAAGACTGGAGATACTTTATGTGCTGAAAATGCACCTATCGTATTAGAGTCTATGGATTTCCCAGAACCAGTTATCGGACTAGCTATTGAGCCTAAAACTCAAGCTGACGTTGATAAATTAGGTATGGCTTTGGCAAAACTTGCTGAAGAAGATCCAACATTTGTTGTTAAAACAGACGAAGATTCAGGACAAACTATCATTTCTGGTATGGGTGAATTACACCTTGATATCATCATGGATCGTTTGAAAAGAGAATTCAAAGTAGAAGTTAGTCAAGGAGCACCTCAGGTGTCTTACAAAGAAACCATTAATGGTACTTGTGAGCACAGAGAAACTTACAAGAAACAAACAGGTGGTCGTGGTAAATTTGCCGATATCGTTGTTCGCATCGAGCCAGGTGATAATGAAAATCCAGGACTAATCTTTGAAAACGAAATCAAAGGTGGATCGGTTCCAAGAGAATTTGTTCCTTCTGTAGAAAAAGGTTTCAAAGAAGCAATGAAAAACGGTACGTTGGCAGGTTTCCCTATCGACTCACTAAAAGTTACATTGTTAGATGGTTCATTCCACCCTGTGGATTCAGATCAATTGTCATTTGAGATTGCAGCGAAAGCAGCTTTCCGTGCAGCAATTCCTAAAGCAAACCCAGTATTGTTAGAGCCTATCATGAAAGTGGAAGTTCTTACACCAGAAGAAAACATGGGTGATGTAGTTGGTGACCTTAACCGCCGTCGTGGTTTGATGGAAGGTATGGGAGACCGTTCAGGTGCAAAAGTTATTAAGGCATTGGTTCCATTATCTGAAATGTTCGGATATGTTACTGACTTAAGAACAATCACATCTGGTCGTGCAACTTCAACTATGGAATTTGCAAAATTCGATCAAGCGCCAAGCACTATATCTGAAGAGGTTATTGCAAAGGCAAAAGGAAAAGTTAACGCTTAGTATTATAAAAAAGATAGATAGAGGGGTATGAATCAAAAAATTCGAATCAAGCTCAAAAGCTACGATCACAACCTAGTTGATAAGTCAGCAGAGAAGATTGTTAAAACAGTAAAGACTACAGGTGCTGTTGTTAGTGGACCAATTCCATTACCGACACACAAAAGAATCTACACTGTTCTAAGATCACCACACGTAAACAAAAAAGCGCGTGAGCAGTTTGAACTATCAGCTTACAAACGTTTGTTGGATATTTACAGTTCGTCTAGTGCGACAGTAGATGCTCTAATGCGTTTAGAGTTGCCAAGTGGTGTTGAAGTAGAGATCAAAGTTTAGTTAAAGTTTAAAATCAGATAAAGGTATGCCAGGATTAATTGGTAAAAAACTAGGAATGACTAACCTGTACAGTGTTGAGGGTAAAAGCCTACCATGCACGGTGTTAGAGGTTGGTCCTTGTGTAGTTACACAAGTAAAGACCATCGAAAAAGATGGTTACGAGGCCGTACAATTAGGTTTCGGTGAAAAGAAAGAGAAGAACACACCTTCGGCTTTGTTAGGTCACTTTAAGAGTGCTAACACTACGCCAAAAGCAAACGTTGCTGAGTTTAAAAACTTCGAGCAAGAGTTAGCAAAAGGTGATGTTGTAGACGTTGAATTGTTCAACGAAGGTGAATTTGTAAAGGTTACTGGTACTTCAAAAGGTAAAGGTTTCCAAGGTGTTGTAAAACGTCACAATTTCGCTGGTGTTGGTCAAGCAACTCACGGTCAGCACAACAGATTACGTGCGCCGGGTTCTATTGGAGCGGGATCTACACCTTCAAAGGTTGTAAAAGGTATGAGAATGGGTGGTCAAATGGGCGACGTTCAAGTATCTATTGAAAACCTTCAGGTGATTAAGGTTCTTAAAGAGAAAAATCTACTTATAGTAAAAGGAGCAGTACCAGGATCTAAAGGTTCTACAGTACTAATAAGAAAGTAAGAGGGATGGAAGTAGCATTATTTAATATAGAAGGAAAAGAAACTGGAAAAGTTTCTTTAAACGATGGCATATTTGGTATTGAACCAAACGATCACGCTATCTATCTTGATGTGAAGGCTATTCAAGCACACAAACGTCAAGGGACACACAAGTCAAAAGAACGCGCTGAAATCGCTCGTACTACTAAGAAATTAAAGAAACAAAAAGGAACAGGTGGAGCACGTGCTGGTTCAATGCGTTCTCCATTATTTATTGGTGGTGGAACAGTATTCGGACCTCGTCCACGTACTTACGATCTAAAGGTTAACAAAAAAGTTAAGCGTTTAGCACGTAAATCTGCCTTGACGTACAAAGCACAAGGAAATGCCGTAATGGTAGTTGAGGACTTCGCTTGGGAGATGCCAAAAACTTCAGAATGGACGAAAGTTCTTGATAAACTGCAAGTTGCAGACAAAAAGACACTCTTTGTTATAGGTGATTACAATAAATCGCTATATTTGTCGTCCCGAAATTTAAAAGGCTCAAAGGTTGTAAATGTCGCTGATTTAAGCACTTACGATTTAATGAACGCAAAACAGGTTGTTTTTGTTCAGAGTTCTTTAGTAAAATTGGAAGATAACTTAAACGGCTAGAAGGAAATGAGCGGAGTGATTCTTAAACCTATTCTTACTGAAAAATCGACTTTTATAGGTCGTGAAGGTAATAGGTTTGTATTTATGGTAGATAGAAAGGCCGATAAACTTGATGTAAAAGCAGCTATTGAAGCAGCTTTCAAAGTAGACGTGATTAAAGTGAACACCATTAATGTAATGGGTAAAGCTAAAAGTCGCTCTACTAAAAGAGGTTTTACCACTGGTAGAACCAACCACATTAAAAAGGCCATTGTAACTGTAGCTGATGGGCAAACCATCGACATCTACGAAAACATTTAATTGAGATGGCATTAAGAAAATTTAAACCAACAACACCAGGACAAAGACATAAGCAGATTTCAGCATTTGACGAAATCACTGCTGATAAGCCGCAAAAATCTTTAACGGCAAAGTTATCAAAGTCTGGTGGTAGAAATAACACAGGTAAAATGACTATGCGCTACATTGGTGGTGGTCATAAAAGAAAATACCGTGTTATTGATTTCAAAAGAGATAAAAACGGAATGGACGCAACAGTAGCAACTGTTGAATACGATCCAAACAGAAACGCTCGTATAGCATTAGTAGAATATACTGATGGTGAAAAGCGTTACATCATCGCTCCTAACGGATTAAAAGTAGGTGATGTGATTCGTTCTGGCGAAGGTGCTAGACCAAACATTGGTCACACAATGGCATTGTCAGACATACCTTTGGGTACACTTATACACAACATTGAATTGAACCCTGGTAAAGGTGGGATCATGGCAAGAAGTGCAGGATCATTTGCACAACTTAATGCTCGTGAAGGTGCTTATGCAACCATCAAATTACCAAGTGGAGAAGTTCGTATGGTTCTAGCTAACTGTGTAGCTACTATCGGTACTGTATCAAATGCAGATGCTTCATTAGTAGTTTCAGGTAAAGCGGGACGTTCTCGTTGGTTAGGTCGCCGTCCACGTGTTCGTGGTGTAGTTATGAACCCTGTCGATCACCCAATGGGTGGTGGTGAAGGACGTTCATCAGGAGGACACCCAAGATCAAGAAAAGGATTGCCAGCTAAAGGTTACAAAACACGTGACGTTAATAAGGCATCTAATAAATTAATCGTAGAGAGAAGAAAGAAGTAAGAGGGATTAAGCGATGAGTAGATCTTTAAAAAAGCCACCATTTATCCATTATGCCTTACAAGAGAAGGTAGATAAATCGGTAGAATCAGGCGCGAAAGGCGTTATTAAAACTTGGTCTCGTGCGAGTACCATAGCTCCAGACTTTATTGGTATGACTTTTGGCGTGCACAATGGTCAAAAATTCATCCCTGTTTTCGTAACTGAAAACATGGTTGGCCATAAGCTAGGTGAATTTTCACCAACTCGTAATTTCCGTGGACACGGCGGGAAAAAAGATAAAGGCAAAAGGTAAAAGAGGAATATTATGGGCGCTAGAAAAAAGCTAAGAGCTGATAAAATAAAAGAGGCAAGAAAGAGTATTTGCCAGGTGAAGTTGAATAATGTTCCTACATCTCCACGTAAAATGAGACTAATGGCTGACAACATCAGAGGTCTTGAAGTATTCAAAGCATTAGCTATACTTCAAAACAGTCCTCAAGATGCTGCCAAGCGATTGGAAACATTGGTACGTAGCGGTATTGCTTCTTGGGAAGCAAAAAACGAAGGCCAAACAGCTGGAGAAACTGCACTTGCTATTCAGGAAATATTTGTTGACTCAGGCAGAATGTTGAAACGTATTCAACCTGCACCGCAAGGAAGAGCTCACAGAATTCGTAAAAGATCTAACCACGTTACCCTTATAGTAGGGGCAAACAGTTAATAGCAGTAAGATGGGACAAAAAACAAATCCAATAGGAAATAGATTAGGGTTCATCAGAGGATGGGATTCTGCTTGGTTTGGTGGCAATAAATATGCTGACAAATTGGTAGAAGATGATAAAATTCGTCAATACCTAACTGCAAAACTTGCGAAAGCAAGTGTTTCAAAAATTATAATCGAACGTACACTTAAGTTAGTTACAGTAACTATACATACTGCACGTCCAGGGATCATTATTGGTCGTGGAGGTTCAGAAGTTGAATTACTTAAAGAACAACTAAAGCGTTTAACTAAAAAAGATGTTCAAATTAACATCTTTGAAATCAAGCGTCAAGAAACTGATGCTCAATTGGTAGCAGCAAACATTGCTCGTCAAATTGAAAACAGATCATCTTATAAACGAGCAATCTCTATGGCTATACAGTCTTCAATGAGAGCGCAAGTTGAAGGGATCAAAGTTTTGATTTCAGGTCGTTTGAACGGTGCTGAAATGGCACGTAGTGAGCAATTTAAAGATGGTCGTACGCCTTTACATACTTTCCGTGCGGATATCGATTATGCTTTAGCTGAAGCACATACAACTTATGGCCGTATTGGTATCAAAGTTTGGATATGCAAAGGTGAAGTATATGGTAAGCGTGATCTTTCTCCAGCTGTTGAAAACAAACAGCGTGGTGGTGGAAATCGAGGCGGCGGTGGAAACCGTGGCGGCGCTAACAAAGGTAAGAGAAGGTAGTTAATTATTTAGTGTAGAGAGATGTTACAGCCTAAAAGAACAAAATTTAGAAAGCAGTTTAAAGGAAAAATGAAAGGTAATGCCCAACGTGGGAATAGCATTGCCTTCGGATCTTTTGGATTGAAAGCACTTGAAGAAACTTGGATTACTTCAAGACAAATAGAAGCTGCTCGTATAGCAGTTACCCGTTACATGAAAAGGGAAGGAAAAGTTTGGATTAGAATATTTCCAGACAAACCTGTAACTGCAAAGCCTCTTGAGGTACGTATGGGTAAAGGTAAAGGTGCTCCTAGTCACTGGGTAGCAGTTGTACGCCCTGGTAGAATCATGTTTGAATCTGATGGTGTTCCATTAGAAATTGCTAAAGAAGCAATGCGTTTAGCCGCTCAAAAGCTACCAGTTAAGACAAAATTTATTATTAGAAACGATTTCGAGATTTAAGATGAAGGCAGAGGAGTTGAAAAAATTATCTGATCAGGATCTAATCAGCAAATTAACTGTTGAAAGAGAGCGTTTGGCAAAACTAACGTTAACAAACGTAATTGCTGAACTTGAAAACCCGGTTCAAATAAAGTATCAGAGAAGGTTTATCGCCAAGTTATTAACTGAGGTTAGCGCTAGAGCTATAGATCTTAACGGTAAATAGTAGGGAAGGCCATGGAAAGAAATTTAAGAAAAGAAAGAATAGGTGTTGTTACTTCTGACAAAATGGATAAAACAATTGTTGTATCTGTTGAAAGAAAAGTAAAGCACAAGAAGTACGGTAAGTTCGTTAAAATGACGAAGAAATTTGTTGCACACGATGAAAAAGGCGAGTGCGGCCAAGGCGATACTGTACGTATAATGGAAACCAGACCATTAAGCAAGAGAAAAAACTGGAGACTAGTTGAAATAATTGAAAAAGCCAAGTAACAAGAAATGATACAAGCAGAAAGTAGACTTAAGGTTGCGGATAATAGCGGTGCTAAAGAGGTACTATGTATCAAGGTACTTGGTGGTACTAGAAGACGTTACGCTAGAATTGGCGATCAGATTGTAGTAACAGTTAAAGATGCAATGCCTTCAGGTAACACTAAAAAAGGTACAGTTTCAAAAGCTGTTGTTGTTCGTACAGCAAAAGAGGTAAAAAGAGCCGATGGTTCTTATATCCGTTTTGACGACAACGCAGTAGTACTTCTAGGGCCAAACGGCGAAATGAAAGGTACTCGTATCTTCGGGCCTGTTGCCAGAGAATTAAGAGAAAAATCATACACTAAGATTGTGTCTTTGGCACCTGAAGTGTTGTAATTATTACAAGGTATGCAGAAGAAGTTACATATAAAAACGGGAGATACTGTAAAAGTACTTTCGGGTAATGAGAGAGGAAATGAGGGGGTTGTTCTTTCTGTAGATCGTTCTAAATTTAGAGCGATAGTAGAAGGATTGAATATGGTGTCTAAGCACTTGAAGCCTAGCGCAAGTAATCCTCAAGGTGGAATCGAAAAGAGAGAAGCCGGGATCAACATTAGCAACTTACAAGTAGTTGTTAACGGTACGGCTCAAAGAGTTGGAAGAAAAGACGTAGACGGAAAATTAGTTCGTTTCGGTAAAAAAACAGGGGAGACATTGTAATGACTACAGTTGCACCAAGATTTAAAGTAAAATACAAAGAGCAGGTTGTTCCTAAACTTCAAGAAGAGTTTGGTTACAAAAACCATATGGAGATTCCAAAACTTGAAAAAATAGTTTTGAGTCAAGGTATTGGTAAAGCTGTAGCTGACAAACGTTTAGTTGATAACGCTTTGGAAGAAATAGGTCTTATTACAGGACAAAAACCAGTTTCTACTGTATCTAAAAAAGACGTTGCAAACTTTAAGCTTCGTAAGGGTATGCCAATTGGGGCAAAAGTTACTCTTAGAGGTGAAAGAATGTACGAATTTTTTGATCGTTTCTTATCTGTTGCATTGCCACGTACTCGTGACTTTAGAGGTGTAAACCCTAAAGGTTTTGACGGTCGCGGTAACTTCAACATGGGTATCACAGAACAAATAATATTTCCAGAATTGAACATTGATAAAATCAAGAACATAACTGGAATGGATATAACATTTGTAACATCAGCTAATACGGACGCTGAAGCAAAAGCTTTATTATTAGCTTTCGGTTTCCCATTCGCTAAAAAGTAGGTAGTATGGCAAAAGAATCAATGAAGGCAAGAGAGCGCAAGAGAGAGAAAATGACCGCTAAGTACGCCGAAAAAAGAAAAGCATTAAAAGAAGCTGAAGATTGGGATGGTTTACAAAAGCTACCTAAAAACGCTTCTCCAGTAAGATTGCACAACCGTTGCCAAATCACTGGACGCCCAAGAGGTTACATGAGACAATTTGGTATTTCTCGTGTATTATTCAGAAAAATGGCTTTGGAAGGTAAAATTCCTGGAGTTAAAAAAGCAAGTTGGTAATTAGGTAAGATTATGAATACAGATCCTATAGCAGATTATTTGACAAGATTAAGAAACGCAGGAATGGCTCGTAAAAGAGTTGTAGAAATTCCAGCTTCTAACTTGAAAAAAGATATTACTAAGATCCTTTTTGATAAAGGTTACATTCTTAGTTACAAATTCGAAGAAGATACCAAACAAGGTATCATCAAAATAGCTTTGAAGTACGAAAACGAGACTAAAAAGCATGTCATTCAAAAGCTTGAGCGCATAAGTACTCCAGGTTTACGTAAATATGCGTCTAACGACACATTGCCACGTGTACTAAACGGATTAGGTGTTGCGGTTATATCTACATCAAAAGGTGTAATGACTGACAAAGAAGCACGCACATTAAACGTTGGTGGCGAAGTATTGTTCCAAGTTTATTAAGAAATTAAGTTATGTCTAGGATTGGAAAAGCTCCTGTAAGTATTACGAAAGGAGTAGAGGTTAAGATTGAAGGAAACACCGTAATCGTTAAAGGCCCAAAAGGCGAATTAAGCCAAGAGCTGAAAAACGATATTAGTGTTAGTGTTGAAGACGATAACATTATTGTAAAACGTCCAAACGAGTCAAAAGAAAGCAAATCGCTTCACGGTCTTTATCGTGCCCTTTTGGCAAACATGATTGAAGGTGTAACAAACGGATATCAAACAAAACAAGAATTAGTAGGTGTTGGTTATAGAGCTAACCTTACTGGCCAAGTTTTAGAACTAAGTTTAGGTTTCTCTCACGGTATACAGATTAAATTACCAGCAGAAATCAAAGCTGAAGTTGTTGCAGATAAAGGTAAAAACCCAGTAGTTATACTAAGTTCTCATGACAAACAATTAGTAGGTCATGTAGCAGCTAAGATTCGTTCTTTCAGAGTACCTGAACCATACAAAGGAAAAGGTATTAAGTTTGTAGGCGAAGATATTAGAAGAAAAGCAGGTAAATCAGCTGGTAAGAAATAATCGAAGTAGGGATGGCATTATCTAAGGAAGGAAGAAGATTACGTATCAAGCGTAGAATCAGAAAAAAAATTGCTGGTACTGCAGAAAGACCACGTTTGTCAGTGTACAGAAGTAACAAGCAAATTTACGGTCAATTGATTAACGACGAGCTTGGTGTAACTCTAGCAGCATTTGGATCAGATAAACTGGATACCAAACAAACTAAAATAGAGCAAGCTAAAGCAGTAGGTTTAGGAATCGCTGAAAAAGCAAAAGCTGCTGGTTTTGAATCAGTAGTTTTCGATAGAAACGGTTACTTATACCACGGAAGAGTACAAGCGTTTGCAGAAGCAGCTCGTGAAGGAGGATTGAAATTCTAAGTAGTCGTTATGAACAAAGTTAGAAATACAGATATTGAATTAAAAGACCGTATGGTTACGGTTAACCGTGTTGCTAAGGTAACTAAGGGTGGTAGAACATTTAGTTTTTCTTCTATCGTAGTTGTTGGTGATGAAAACGGTGTCGTAGGTCATGGTCTTGGTAAAGCAATGGATGTTCAAAAGAGCATTCAAAAAGCTATCGAAGACGCTAAAAAATCATTGATTAGAGTTCCTTTGAAAAAGGGTACTATTCCACACGCACAACACGGTCAGTTTAGCGGAGCAAGAGTTATTTTGCGTCCAGCTTCACATGGTACTGGTGTTATTGCTGGTGGTGCTATGCGTGCAGTTTTAGAGAGTGTTGGTATTACAGATGTACTAGCAAAATCTTTAGGATCTTCAAACAAGCACAACGTAGTAAAAGCAACTTACGATGCATTATCTAAATTAAGAGATGCTGGTGAAGTAGCTAATACACGTGGTATTACAATCGGTAAAGTTTTTAATGGTTAATTATTATGGCAAAAGTTAGAATTACACTTAAGCGTTCGGTAATTAACAGACCGAAAGATCAAAAAGCAACAATCATTGCTTTAGGGATCAAAAAGCTTAACCACAGTGTTGAAGTAGAAGCTACTCCACAAATAAAAGGAATGATTACTAAGGTGAATCACCTAGTAGTTGTAGAAGAAATTTAAGATATTTTAAAATGGATTTATCTAATCTAAAACCTGCAGAGGGGTCGCTTAAAAAGCGTAAGAGAATTGGTAGAGGTCAAGGTTCAGGCGGTGGCGGTACAGCTACTCGTGGTCACAAAGGGGCTAAATCTAGATCTGGTTACAGCAAGAAAATAGGTTTTGAAGGTGGTCAAATGCCATTACAAAAACGTGTACCTAAATTTGGTTTCACTAACCTGTTTAGAGTTGAGTATAAAGCAATCAATATTGCACTTTTACAAAAACTTTCAGCAGAAAAAGGGATTACTGAGTTTAAACTTGATACCTTTGCCGACCTTGGACTATGTTCTAAGAACGAATTGATTAAAGTTTTGGGTAACGGAGAGATTACTGCAGCGCTTACTATTGAAGCAAATGCATTCTCAAAAACAGCTCAAGATAAAATTGTAGCGGCTGGTGGTACAGCTACTATTGCAGACTAAATATGAAGGGTTTTATAGACACTATAAAAAACATTTGGAGCATTGATGAACTAAAGAAGCGTATTTTAACTACGCTTTCTTTGTTGCTCATTTTTAGAATAGGCTCTTATGTTGTTTTACCTGGTGTAGATTCAGCAGCTCTATCTTCTGCTAATGCAGCAGGTGGTGGAGGTATTGCAGACTTACTAAGTATGTTTACTGGAGGTGCTTTTAGTAGAGCTTCCATTTTCGCGCTTGGTATTATGCCATACATTTCAGCTTCTATCATTTTTCAATTGATGGGAATAGCTGTTCCGGCTGTACAAAAACTACAAAAGGAAGGCGAGAGTGGCCGAAAAAAACTGAACCAATACACACGTCTATTAACCATCGTAATCTGTGTGTTTCAAGCACCAGGATACATCGCTACTTCAGTAGATGCATCAGCACGACCAGAAAGCTTTATGTGGATGGTAACATCTGTTGTAATTCTTACTGCTGGTTGTTTATTCGTTATGTGGCTTGGTGAACGTATCACCGATAAAGGTATTGGTAACGGTATATCATTGCTTATTATGATTGGTATCATTAGCTCTTTACCATTTGCATTCTTCCAAGAATTGGTTGGACGTTTAGGTAATGGAGGTGTTGTTATCTTCTTAATTGAAATGGTTGCATTGTTACTTGTAATTGGTTTTACCATTCTAATCATACAAGCGGTAAGAAGAATTCCACTTCAATTCGCTAGAAAAATTGCAGGAAGCAACCGAACAGAAGTAGGTGGTGCACGTCAATTTTTACCATTAAAACTTAACAGCACAGGTGTAATGCCTATCATTTTTGCTCAAGCAATCATGTTTATTCCTTTATACTTGGGATCTGCTGGAGGTTTTCAAAATCCAATATTAGTAGAGTTAGGAAACTTTGGTGGTTTTTGGTACAACTTCTTGTTTGCTTCTATAATAGTTGCTTTCACTTACTTGTATACAGCCATTACTATTAATCCTACTGCTATCGCTGACGATCTTAAAAGAAATGGTGGATTTATTCCAGGTATTAAACCAGGAATAGATACAGAAAGCTATATCGATAAGATGTTGTCTCGCCTAACATTGCCAGGAGCTTTATGCTTAGCATTAATTGCTATCATGCCTGCTTTTGCTATGATGGCTGGTGTTAAACAACAGTTCAGTATCTTCTTCGGAGGAACTTCATTATTGATTATGGTTGGTGTAGTATTAGATACGCTTCAGCAAATCGAAAGTTATTTATTAAGTCGTCACTATGATGGATTAATGGAAAACGGAAGAATATCAGGAAAAGGCAATAATGCTAATTACGGAATGGCTAGCTAATTTATGATCAACAGAAGAGATAATAGTAGCAAAAAAGTAAAGAAGGGAATCATCGAACAAGATGGTACTGTTCTAGAGTGTTTATCTAACGGTCATTTCAGACTAGAATTAGAAAACAGTCACGTAGTAAACGGCCATTTAGGCGGAAAAATGCGTAAGAACTTTATACGAATTATGCCTGGAGACAGGGTAAAAGTAGAAATGTCACCTTACGACTTAAGTATTGCAAGAATAACATTTAGGTATAAATAGAAATGAAGGTTAGAGCATCATTGAAAAAGAGATCTGCAGATTGTAAGATCGTGAGAAGAAAGGGGAAGCTTTACATTATAAACAAGAAGAATCCTAAGTTTAAACAACGTCAAGGTTAGAATTTATGGCAAGGATAGCAGGTATTGATTTACCAAAGAACAAGAGGGGTGTGATAGGTCTTACGTATATATACGGAATAGGCAATAACAGAGCGCAAAGAATTCTTACACAGTGCGATATTGACTGGAACAAAAAGATTTCTGACTGGAATGATGACGAAGTAACTAAGTTACGTGGTATCATTGGTGGAGAGGTTAAAGTTGAAGGTGAATTACGTTCTGAAATCCAATTGAACATAAAACGTTTGATGGATATCGGTTGCAATAGAGGTATCAGACACCGTTCTGGTTTACCACTTCGCGGTCAACGTACGAAAAACAACTCTCGTACGAGAAAAGGAAAGAAAAAGACGGTTGCTAACAAGAAAAAAGCTACCAAATAATAGCTAACTAAGAGAGTAATGGCAAAAGCTAACGTTAAAAAGAAAAAGAAAGTAAAAGTAGAGAGTGCTGGACAAGCACACATACGTTCTACTTTCAACAATATCATCATATCATTAACCAACATGAATGGTGAAGTTATCAGCTGGTCATCTGCTGGTAAAAACGGATTTAGAGGTTCTAAAAAAGACACTCCTTATGCAGCTCTTAAAGCAGCAGAAGATTGTTCTAAGGAAGCTTACGAATTAGGTTTAAGAAAAGTACAAGTAATTGTAAGTGGTCCAGGTGGAGGGCGTGAGTCTGCTATCCGTACTATTCACAATTCAGGCATAGAAGTAACAGAGATCAAAGATGTTACACCTCAACCACACAATGGTTGTCGTCCGCCAAAAAGAAGAAGAGTATAACCGATTAGTGTAGGAGGATAAAATGGCAAGATATACAGGTCCAAAAACGAAGATTGCAAGAAGATTTAAAGAACCTATCTTCGGTGCAGATAAATCATTAGATAGAAAAAACTACGGCCCAGGACAACACGGTCCTAACAAGCGTAGAGGTAAGCAAAGCGAATATTCTGTACAATTAGCAGAGAAACAAAAAGCGAAGTATACTTATGGTATTCTTGAGCGTCAGTTCTCTAATTTGTTTAAGAAAGCAAATGCTTCTAAAGGTATTACAGGTGAAGTACTACTTCAATTGTGCGAAAGCCGTTTAGATAATACTGTTTTCCGTTTAGGTATTGCACCTAGCCGTAGATCAGCACGTCAGTTGGTTACACACCGTCACGTAACAGTGAATGGTAATGTAGTTAATATACCTTCTTACACACTTAAAATTGGTGATGTAGTTGCTGTTCGTGAAAAATCTAAATCTTTAGAGATTGTTACAGATTCATTGAGCGCTAATAGCTCTTCAAAGTTTGACTGGTTAACTTGGGATGGAGCTGTTTTGGCAGGAACATTCGTACAAGTACCAGCAAGAGATCAAATCCCTGAGAACATCAAGGAACAATTGATCGTAGAATTGTATTCTAAGTAATAAACCCGAAATTATATTATGGCAATTTTAGAATTCCAAAAACCAGATAAGGTAGCTTTAAATCAAGCAGACGATTTTCACGGGCAGTTTGAATTTAGACCACTAGAGCCTGGTTATGGTATCACCGTTGGAAATGCTTTAAGAAGAGTTTTACTTTCTTCTCTAGAGGGTTTTGCAATAACATCTTTCAGAATCGATGGTATCGGTCATGAATTTACAACCATTAGTGGTGTAGTAGAAGATGTTACTGAAATCGTTTTGAATTTGAAACAAGTTCGTTTCAAACGTCAAATCACAGGTGAAGATAACGAAACAGTACGTTTTAAGTTCAGTGGTAAAGAGCAATTTACTGCAGGAGATATAGGAGCACATACAGGTACTTTCCAAGTATTGAATACTGATTTTGTTATCTGTAATCTAGATCCTAGCGTTGAGTTGAACATTGAGTTCACAATAGGTAAAGGTCGTGGTTACCGTCCATCTGAGGAAAATCAGAGAGCCAATGCATCGGAAGGAACTATCTTTATTGACAGTATCTTTACTCCAATAAAGAACGTAAAGTTTAAAATGGAAAACTACCGTGTAGAGCAAAAAACTGACTATGAGAAGTTGGTAATTGATGTTACTACTGACGGAAGTATCTCTCCAAAAGATTCTTTACAAGAAGCCGCTAAGATATTGATTCACCACTTTATGTTGTTCTCTGAAGAGACCATCAAGTTGGAGACTTCAATTCCAGAAGAAAAAGCTCCTTTGAACGAAGAAGACATGCAATTGCGCAAGTTGTTACGTTCTAAGCTTACAGATATGGAATTGTCAGTTCGTGCATTAAACTGTCTTAAAGCAGCTGATATAGAAACTTTAGGCGACTTGGTTTCTTACCAAAAGAATGATTTATTGAAGTTCAGAAACTTTGGTAAAAAATCTCTTACTGAATTAGAAGATCTTGTGGAAAATCACAATCTTAAGTTCGGTATGAATGTAGAACAATACAAATTAGGGAACGACTTATAAAAGTTTAAGGAATAATGAGACACGGGAAGAAATTCAATAAATTAAGTAGAAAAGCGGGGCACAGAAAAGCATTATTGTCTAACCTATCTTGCGCACTTATAGAGCACAAAAGAATTTCTACAACTTTGGCGAAAGCAAAAGAGCTTCGTAAAGTAGTAGAGCCAATAATTACACGTTCTAAAACCGATACTACTCACAACCGTAGAGAGGCTTTTTCAGCACTTAATAACAAAGAAGCTGTTAAAGAACTTTTCCGCGCTGTAGCACCAAAAGTAGCTGACCGTCCAGGTGGTTACGTTCGTATCATCAAAACTGGTTTCAGACAAGGTGATAACGCTGAAATGGCTATGGTTGAGTTAGTTGACTTCAACGAATTGTACAAAAACGAAAAACCTGGTAAATCAGGCGAAGCGAAAAAGACAAGACGTCGTTCAGCTAAAAAAACTGAAACAGTTGCAACTGAAACTACTGATGCAGTAGAGGATGTAGAAGCTACTGAAGAAAACAATGACGAAAAACAAGACTAAATTTTGTTTTAAATAATTCAAAGGGATAATTTCTATATCAGAGATTATCCCTTTTTTTGTACCCAATTTATGGCAAATAACTCATACAACGACGCAGTGCTTTATCTATCAGATGGCACAAAATTCTATGGAAAATCTACTGGTATAGAAGGTATTACTGGTGGAGAAATTTGTTTTAACACCGGTATGACGGGTTATCAGGAAGTATTTACTGACCCTTCTTACTTAGGACAAATTATGGTTACTACCAACACACATATAGGAAACTATGGTGTCCATGACAATGAATTAGAAAGTGATGGCTTAAAAATTGCAGGCTTAGTTTGCAAAAAGTTCTCTTCAAATTTTTCAAGACCTGCTTCACGTGAGTCTTTGTACGAAAACTTTATGCGAGACAATATGGTTGGAATATGCGATGTCGACACACGAGCTGTAGTACGACATATTCGCCATAAAGGAGCCATGAACGCTATTATTTGTACCATTCCAAACATGTCTGATGAACAGCTTCAAGCAGAGCTTGAAAAAGTTCCAAATATGGAAGGATTAGAACTTGCATCTAGAGTAAGTACTAAAGTGATGCACGAATGGAAAGTAAAAGATTCTGCACCAACGATTGGTGTAATGGATTATGGTGTAAAGAAAAATATTTTACGTTGTCTTTCAGAAAGAGGTGTAAACCTTAAAGTATTTCCATACAATACAACAATTGATACTTTAAAAGAGCACAATTTGGATGGTGTTTTGCTGAGTAATGGCCCTGGTGATCCGGAGGTTATGCACAATGAAATAGCTGTGGTTAAAGAAATCGCCGAATTAGGACTTCCTGTTTTTGGAATATGTTTAGGACATCAGTTGTTAGCCTTAAGTCAAGGTTTGAAAACTGAAAAAATGTTCAATGGTCATAGAGGTATCAATCATCCGATTAAAAATTTACTAACGGGTAAAGGCGAAATAACAAGCCAAAACCACGGCTTTGTTGTAAGTGAATCAAGTATATCGGACAACAACAATATTGAACTTACGCATCGTCATTTGAACGATAATACTGTAGCTGGTATTAGACTTAAGGATAGAAAAATCTTTTCTGTTCAATACCATCCTGAAGCAGGGCCTGGTCCACACGATAGCAGATATCTATTTGATAATTTTATTCAATCATTAAACGCATAACATGGCAGTAATAGAACACATACTAGGACGTCAAATTTTAGACTCAAGAGGTAATCCAACAATAGAAGTAGATGTAGTAACATCGGATGGTTTTATTGGTAGAGCGGCTGTTCCTTCTGGAGCAAGCACTGGAATACATGAAGCTGTTGAATTACGCGATGGTGATAAAGATGTTTACTTAGGTAAAGGTGTAATAAAAGCTATTGAACATATCAATGGTGAAATAGCCGATGAATTGGTTGGGACAATCGTCTTTGATCAACGTGAGATTGACCGTTTGTTATGTGAACTTGATGGTACTGAGAATAAAGGCCGTTTAGGAGCCAATGCAATATTAGGCGTATCGTTAGCTGCTGCTAGAGCTGCTGCGGCAAGTCAAGGAACTCCATTGTATAGATATATTGGTGGTGTTAACGCTTGCACATTGCCTGTGCCTATGATGAACATCTTAAATGGTGGAGCTCATGCTGACAATGCTATCGATATTCAAGAATTTATGGTGATGCCATTTGGTGCATCTTCATTCTCTGAAGCACTAAGAATGGGAACTGAAATTTTCCATGCTTTAAAAGGTGTGTTAAAAGAAAAAAATCATTCTACAAATGTTGGTGATGAAGGTGGGTTTGCCCCTAATTTATCATCTGATAAAGAAGCTTTAGAAACGGTTATTATTGCTATCGAAAAAGCTGGTTACACACCAGGAAAAGATGTTTTTATAGCATTGGATGCTGCTAGTACTGAATTTTACGATGCAAATACTGGACTTTATACTTTAAGTTCAACAGGCGATAAATTAACATCTGAGGAGATGGTTGCTATGTGGAAGAACTGGGTAGATAATTACCCTATTGTAAGTATTGAAGACGGAATGGCAGAAGACGATTGGGCTGGTTGGAAAATGCTTACTGAAGCTATTGGTGAAAAATGCCAGTTGGTTGGGGACGATTTATTCGTAACCAATAGCAAGCGTTTAGCGCGTGGAATAGATGAAGATATAGCAAACTCTATCCTAGTAAAGGTTAATCAAATTGGAACGCTTACAGAGACTATAGAGGCGGTTAATCTGGCACATAGAAATGGATTTAGTTCAGTAATGTCTCACCGTTCAGGTGAAACAGAAGATACAACCATAGCCGATTTGGCTGTAGCATTAAATTGTGGTCAAATTAAAACAGGTTCAGCTTCACGAAGCGACCGTATTGCAAAATACAATCAACTGCTTCGTATAGAAGAAGAGTTGGGTGAAGAAGCTTACTTCCCAAGTAAAAACTTCAAATTTTTATAAAAATGGATACTGTCTGGCTGTAGGAATTCTATTTTACAGCCAGATAAATCCTTTTTCTTGCTTGATTCGTACTTTATTGGTGTGAAATACCCAGCTATTATTGGAATTCTAATACTTAATTCTAAATTTGCTGTGATTTAAAGTCAACGAATGAAACCGTCTACTGAACTATTTGATCTTATCGGCTCTCTTACAAAAAGCGAAAAGCGTTTTTTTAAGTTGAGTTCATCATTGCAATCTGGCGATAAGAACTACTTGAAAATATTCGATGCTATTGAAAAGCAGACTGAATATGACGAGGAAAGATTGAAGCAACTTTTTGCTGAGGAGACATTTATCCGTCACTTTCCATCTGAAAAAAATCACTTGTATAAGCTCATTCTTAAGAGTTTGCGTTTGTATCACTCCGACAAGTCATCGGGGAGTGTACTAAAACAAGAGATTAAAAACATAGAAATATTATTCCGTAAAGCATTATTTAAAGAATGCGCCAAATATTTGGCGCGTGCTAAAAAAATAGCGGTCAAGAACGAAAAATTTTATTATTCAATAGACCTTATCAACTGGGAGCGTATGCTTTTAGAAGAATCGTACGAGAGTGGTGATTTCTCTAAAAAAGTAAACGATTTAATTCTTGAAGAGCAAGGCGTTATTGAAGAGTTAACCAATTTGGCTCAATACCAAGTTCTATATTCTCGAATCAACTACTTATTTAAAATTGGTGGTTTTGTAAAAGGCGACGAGCGCAAACAGGTTGAACAAATTGCAATGCATCCACTTATCAAAGATTCTTCTTTAGCTAATAGTGTTCGTGCAAAATCTATTTGTTACTATGTAAGAGGTTTTTGTTGCGAATCGTTTAGAGATGTTGAAGGAATGATTAAAAACTTTGGTGAAGTAGTCCGTATTTTGGATGAAAACAAAGACATCAAAAACGATGTTCCAAAGCGATACATTCGAGCGCTTACAAATTACATTCATGGCTTTGTGTCTATGAAGCGTTATGAGGAAGCAGAAGTTCAGTTGCAAAAATTGATTGATTTATCTAAAGATTCTGCCTTCAGCCACATCGATGTAGAGATTACGTTGTTTACCAACAGAGTAATGTCTCAATTGCTATTGTTGAATAGAAAAGGGTTGTTCTCTGAAGCGGTAGAATTGGTAGATAACCTTGCTAGAGAGATGGAAGAAGATCGCCATCAAATCAATAAGGAAAATGACATCATATTCTCTTATCTAATAGCCTATATCTATTTCGGTAATGGCCAGTATAAAGAGGCTTTGCAATGGATCAATAGAGTGTTGAATGACAACGAGAATACTTTGCGTCAGGATATTTATAGCTATGCTAGAATTTTTGCACTGCTTATTCACTTGGAAAAAGAGAGTTATGATTTGTTGGAGTACTTGAACAAATCTACTTATCGTCATTTCAGAAAAAATAAGGATGATTACAAAGTTGAATTGCGACTTTTGGAATTCATTAAGAAACTATCTAAAAACCAATCAAGAACACAACGTTTGGATATCTATAAAGAGATGCAAGATAAGTTTGTGGATATTTTTGAAACGGAAGATGATAGAATTATCTTACAGTATATCGATTTTAAATCGTGGGTTAAAAGCAAGATAGAAGGTCGTCCATTCTCTGAGGTTGTTCAAGAAAAAGGTGGACAATTATTGAGCATCAAAGACGAAAACGAAGATTAATTCCTATCTCTCGTTTTAAATTGCTTTCTATCAAATTTATTCCTGAAGATATTTGTTGAATATTGGTGTATTTCCATATGCCGTAATACAACCATAGATTGCATTTTCTAAATCCTTTGTACCGTATTTTTATGTAGTTTTTACTGCCTGTGTTTGAGTGTGCTGGTATCGCGAAGGTGTAAGGTAGAGATGCTTCGAAAGCATAGATTCGTTGATCGAAATTATCAACATCAAAAATGGTATAACGCACATCTAAAGCCCAAGGCAATTCTTTTGGGCGCCATTGCAAATCACAATACATAAGCATGCCTTTGTCTGTCCCGCTAAAATTGTATTCCAATCTTTGACTAAGTCTAAAAGCACTGTTGGGTTTGTAACTGTAATGTAATCGAGTATTGTGTTTGGTTTTTGTTGTCGTGTACTCTTCTTGAAAGTCGTTTATTGTTAGTTTATTTCTATAGCGGAAGTACACTTCCCATCGCCGTTTTTTATACCACTTTAATTGAACCAGAAAATCGGTGTTTTCCCATTGATAACTAGGTAGTTCTTTGGTGTTTAAATTCTTAAAATGATCCAAGTACCCATTAATGGAAAATGCATTGGAAAGTTTCCATTCTAATCCGGTTAAAAAACCATTTTCATTTTGGGGTTTGCTCTGACTACTTATGGCGCTTGCAAAAGGATTGTTGTAGTTATAGGGATAGAATTTGTAAATAGTCGCAAAATTTAGAAAAGGTGCTAAACTGACTATTAATCCTGAATGATAAGCTTGGATATTGGTGTTGATGTCTTGTGCAATTTCGGAATAAACCATACCTCCTTGCATTCGGTATTTTGCGCTAATTGAGATGTAATCGAAATTCAATTGATGAACATTGTCATCAGATTGTCTTTGTCCAGTAATATACCCTAAACCAAAAGAGAGTTTGTTGAAACTCATGGTATTCAATATACCCGTTAGCCATTGTTGTGCATTATAACGTCTTGCATATTCTGTATCTGTACGGTGAAGACCACTGATCGAAGGTTTACTTATGTCGGTTGCGAAATCTAGAGGTTCTAGTGAAGCGAAAACGATGCTGTTCAATCGCTTGTAATTCAATTCCGTTGCTAAGCCTCTACGGAAACCAAATTCGGCACTTGAGCTATTTGCTTTTATACTTTGCCCTGTCCTGAACCACGAAGCCATGTACAAAGATTTGCCAAACGAAAAATTAGGTCCCATCAATAAATTCTGAGCATAATTAAGGTGGTAATCGCCGAATACTATGTGTTTGAAAATAGATTTTTTTGGTTTGAACAGTAGGTAGGCACTCATGAAATCGGGCGACGATTTCCATTGCTCACCAGCATCTTGTTCTAAGACAAATCCTAGTTTAAACGTGTTACTAAGCTCGGAACTTGCGCGTACTAAATAGCGACGTGGATGACCTCTTAATTGTGGTGATGAACCATCGTATCCAATGCTTTTGGGTGTTTTTTGAAAACTCAAAAAATTAATTTCTGTTCTATTGTTGTTTAAGGCGGTTGAATTTTCTAGCGGTTTGTTTTCTAGAATAGTGAATTGGGAAATGATTTTGGCTAATTCTCTATCAATGCCGTCTATTCGAATGAGTTCAGAATACGATCTTATGACACCCGACTCTGTCCTGTAGTCTATGATTTTTTGAGCGCTTAATGAGTGGATGAAGATTAACTTTTCGAGTTCTTGTACGTTTGCTTTATTGAGATTGATAGGGTGTCGTTTTAATTCCAATAAATCTTGTGTGATTTGAGTTAAATCCACTTCGTCCTCTGTTAATTCTTGTACAAATTCGAGTATTTGTTGAATGTCCTCTAAACCGCCATCGTCGTTTTGTGCAAGAGCAGATACTGCGAAAAAACAAGAAATGATTATGCCTATCGTTTTACTACTCATTCTGAATACATAACTGAAATTGCACTGCTATTTCCGAGAACTGTTTGATGATAAAAAGCCAATTCGTACCGTATGTTGGTGCTAGTGAATGCTATACCAATATGTTGATTGAATCTTTTGAGTGTTATGCCGTATTGAATGGAAAAATCTTCGTGAAATTGATACAGTAAAGCCACTTTAGGGAGCAAGGATCTGGATGTAAATTTTTCTATTTCAGTAAGTATTTGAATGTTTTGTTTTTTGTAGCCAATACCAAAGGCTATACTTTCTTGTAGTATTTGATGGCTTGCTTTACTGACACCTATGTTTTTAATGTGTACGCCACATCTTAGCCCATTCAGAGTGTAGGCCATGCTAGGTGAAAATGTCAATAGAGCTGTGTTGGCTTCTTTCTCACGAAAACCAAAATGCCATATGTTGGTTGCAATGCCTATACGCACATTTTTTTCTACCAACAACGAATACCCAAGATTGAATCTAGATTCATTGAAATTAGGATTGCCCAAATAATGTATGCCGCTAGAAAGTTGACCGCCAAACAACTTGCGGCGTATAAAAATGCCAACGCTAGTAAGATCCTTTACTAAAAATTGATTGTTTGTGAATAAAGCGACACAGTATTTTTGAGAGGCCAACCCAACGGATGGATTACCGAAAGCTAAAGACGAACCATTGCCAACGCTGTGTATATTTGCACTCCCTAAAGAGGATGCATTGGTGCTTTCGTAACTTTGCGAGTACCCAGAAAAAGTAAAAGCGCTTATGACTAAGGCAGATAGAAATCGAATAATAATTGATGAGAAAGAGTTTGATATTCTACTGCAAAACAGCGAAATCATCCATCGAATAAAAGAAATTGCCGATAGCTTAAATACGGAATATGAAGACAAAGAACTGCACATTGTAGTTGTATTAAAAGGGGCTTTTGTATTTGCGGCTGAATTAATACGTCGCTTAAATATAGCTTTTAAACTTGATTTTATTGCAGTTTCTAGCTATTTAGGTGAAGAAAGAGATGAGGTGAAACTGAAGTCGAATACCTTATCAAATGCAGTAGGGAAGAACCTCTTGATTCTAGAAGACATAGTAGATAGTGGAGCTACGGTCGATTTTTTAGCAAATTACTTCCAAGAACAGGCAGTACAAAGTCTTAAAATCGCATCTTTGCTATTTAAACCAAATAATTTTAAAGGGATTAACAAACCTGACTACGTGGGCTTTAGCATCGGCAACGAATTTGTTATTGGCTACGGTTTAGATTACAATCAGGATGCCCGTGGCTTGAGCCATTTATATCAGAAAATAACATGAGTAAATTAAACTTGGTATTATTCGGCCCTCCTGGAGCTGGTAAAGGAACACAGAGTACATTTTTAATCGAAAAATTTGGATTGATTCACCTTTCGACGGGTGATTTGTTGCGTGGTGAGATTGCCAGCAAAACAGAGCTTGGACTCAAGGCCAAAGAATTGATGGACCAAGGAAAATTGGTTCCAGATGAAGTGGTTATTGGCATGATCAAGAATAAGTTAGCAAGCAATCCAGACGCCAAAGGATTTATATTCGATGGTTTCCCAAGAACAACAGCACAAGCTGAAGCTTTGGATGCATTGTTGGCCGACAACAACGATTCTATTTCAGCTATGTTGGCTTTGGAAGTTGGTGTTGAAGAATTGAAAAAACGTCTGCTAGAACGTGGAAAAGTGTCGGGGCGACCAGACGATCAAAACTTGGATATTATAGCACAACGTATTAGTGAATACAACAATAAAACAGCTCCACTTAAAGCGTTTTACGAAAAACAAAATAAGCTTCACACCATCGAAGGTGTAGGAACTGTTGAGTCTATTTCTAACACATTAAGCGAAAGCATAAGCAAACTATAACATGCGCTCTAACTTCGTAGATTACGTTAAAATCCATTGTAAATCCGGTAACGGAGGAAGAGGATCGGCTCATTTTCGCCGCGAAAAGTACATCCCAAAGGGAGGTCCTGACGGAGGTGATGGTGGTCGTGGTGGTCACGTAATTGCAAGAGGTAACAAGCAAATGTGGACCCTTTTGCATCTAAAATACACGAAACACATCAAGGCAGAACATGGCGTTGCAGGTAGTGGCGCTCAGAAATCTGGAGCAGAAGGTGCTGATGTGTATATAGATGTGCCTTTGGGAACCATTATTCGCGACCCTGAAACCGAAGAGCAGTTGTACGAAATTACCGAAGAAGGTGAAGAGTACATCATTATGCGTGGTGGTCGTGGTGGTTTAGGTAATGCCCATTTCAAAACATCTACAAATCAAACACCTCGATACGCTCAACCGGGCGAAGATTTAGAGGAAGATTGGCGAATTTTAGAATTGAAAGTTCTAGCTGATGTTGGATTAGTAGGTTTCCCTAATGCAGGTAAATCAACTTTACTATCAGTAGTTTCTGCTGCAAAACCAGAAATAGCCGATTACGCATTTACCACACTTACTCCTAACTTAGGCATCGTTGCATACCGCGATAATCAGTCATTTGTTATGGCGGATATTCCTGGTATTATTGAAGGAGCAGCAGAAGGTAAAGGTTTAGGAGTTCGTTTTTTACGTCACATTGAGCGTAACTCGGTTCTGTTGTTTATGGTGCCTGCCGATAGCGACGATATTTACAAGGATTATCAAGTGTTATTGCACGAATTAGAAAAATACAGCCCTGAATTGTTGCACAAGGAACGCATCTTGGCCATTTCTAAATCCGATATGTTGGACGAAGAATTGAAGAAAGAAATCAGTGCTGAATTACCTGATGAATTACCGCATTTATTTATTTCATCTATTGCTAACCAGGGTCTAGTAGAGTTAAAAGATCAAATTTGGAAAAGCATTAACGAGCAATAATGTTGGATGGAATAATTCACTGGGATGAAACTTTGTTTGCCATTATTAATGGTGCACATAGCCCGTGGAAAGATTCTTTATTCAGCATAATATCCAATAAAACAACTTGGCTGCCATTGTACGCAGTCTTGTTTGTTTTTGCCGTTGTAAAACAAGGTTGGCGAAAGGGTGTTTTTTTCTTATTGGCATCCATAATCATAGTTGGGTTAGCCGATTTATGTTCTGTTCACTTTTTCAAAAATGTGTTCGAACGATTAAGACCTTGCCATCAACCACATCTAACTGATACCGTACACAGAGTTAATAACCGATGTGGTGGCTTGTACGGATTTGTTTCATCTCACGCTGCCAATCATTTTGCGTTGGCTTGGGTTTTTGCTATACAACTAAGACCACAATTCAAAAAATGGTCACTAGTGTTTTTCTTTTGGGCAGGTATTATCGCCCTTAGTCGTGTATACTTAGGAGTGCATTTTCCAACCGACGTAATCGTTGGGGCAGCTTTAGGAAGCACTATTGCCATGGTTGTATTGCCCTTATTAACAAAAGCATTTTCTCATTTAGTTAAAAACAAAAATTAAGGCCCTCAACTTTATACTTATGTTCAGATATATTTTTTCCCTTCTACTTATCGGAATCGCTTTTTCAACTTCTGCTCAAAGCCTTTCGGGCAGATTGGTGGATAAAAATAAAGAAGCCATACCATTTGCATCAGTATACTTTAAAGGCAGTACAGTCGGTACTAGTACCAATATCGACGGTTTTTTTGAACTGCCAGACAATAGCAAATATTCAACCTTGATTTTTAGTGCCGTTGGTTTTGGTAAAAAAGAAGTTGCTAAAACATCGTTTACTTCAAGCGAGAAAGAAATAGTGCTTGACGACCAAAGTATTTCATTGAAAACTGTAGAAGTAAAAAAACGCAAGCGTGATAGAGCTTTCTATATCATGAAAAACGCAATTAAGCGTCGTGGATATTTCAACGAATTGGTGAAACAATATAATGCCGATATCTACATGAAGGGTTCGCTTTATATTACAGAAATACCAAAGTTTATGTTGGCTTTGGCCGATAGTGCCGACCGTCCAGATAGTAGCGACTTAGGGCTTATGTTCCTTACCGAAAGTGTTAGTAAGCTAGAATATCAAGCACCCAACAGCTACAAAGAAGAAATGGTAGCTAGTAAAGTTTCGGGTACTATGACGGGCTTGGAAGGTTTTTCGTGGAATAGAGCAAGAAGTGTAATGATCAATTTATACGATAACAACATCGATTTGATGGTTGGTGGAAGAGGTTTTATTTCTCCCTTGTCATCGAGCGCTTTCATTTATTACAATTTTAAATACGAAGGGTATTTTAAGGAAGGCGATTTCTTGATCAACAAAATAAAGGTTACTCCAAAGCGTAAAACCGACCCCGTATTTACTGGATATTTGTACATCGTAGAAGATGAGTGGAACATACATTCAGCCGATTTAAAACTGACTAAAAGTACCAATGTTGAATACGTTGATAGCGTTTATTTTAAGCAAAACTTCAGTTTAGTAAACGATACCATCTTCATGCCAATATCGGTGAATTTGGATATTCACTACACCATATTAGGTATTAAAGCCCGCTACTATGCTCTTGGTCAAATGAGCGAATACGATTTAACAAAAGGATTGAGCGATACCAAACAAACCAAACTTGAGTTTGAGGTGAAACAAGAAGCAATCGATAAAACCGATAATTATTGGGAAACTGAACGGCCAGTTATACTATCGAAGGATGAAAAAGTAAATTACTTCAAAGGCGATAGCATTCAGAATAAACTGAATGATCCAGCTTATTTAGATTCGCTCGATAAAATCTCAAACAAATTCAAATTTGTAGAAGGTACCTTGCTTGGGTATACGTACTACAACCGAAAAGATAGTGTTACCATCACAGCTCCAGCTTTATTGAATAGTGTACAATATACATCTGTTGATGGTGCTATAATTCAACTAGAGCCAACGTACAACAAACAATATAAAAATGGATTTACTCGTGTGAGTCCCAAACTTCGATATGGTTTTGCATCCAAACAATTTGACGGGTCGGTACTCTTCGAAAAGCAATACAATAAAGAAAACTACAGAACGGTACAGGCAGAAGTAGGAACAAATACCCTGCAAATTAATAGAAACGAGCCCATTGCTAGAGATTTTAACTCGTATTATAACTTGTTCAGGGACCGAAATTATGGGCAATTCTATAGAGAGTCTATTATTACCAGAGCTGCTATAAGTCAAGAAATTGCGAATGGTCTGAAAGGTCAGTTTACATTGAATTTTACGCAACGACAAAACCTTCAGAACACCATCAATAAAACGGTGCCTAGCATTGATTCTACAACCAATTTTACGCCCAATTTACAGGCGGTAAACAATCATCAAAACTTGTTTTTTGTGGGGATGAATTTCTCATACCAACCTGGTAACCGTTATGAAATATACCCGAATCAAAAAAGAAATTTAGGTTCGAAATGGCCACGATTTAATGGACGAATAAAATTTGCTCCTGATTACTTTACGCAACTAAGTATTTCTGCCAGCAAAAGATTCGATTTAAGTCTATTGGGATCAACTAGTACTTATGTGAATGTTGGAACATTTTTAGGGAATAAAAACATAGACTTTGTAGATCGTGAACACTTTATGGGCAACCAAACCAAGTTCAGTTCAGGCCGCTTTACTTCGTTCAATATCATGCCATATTATTTGTATTCATCAGCAAGTCAATATGCACATGCTGCTGTAGAACATAATTTCAATGGGTGGATATTCAACAAATTGCCTTTATTGCGTCGTACACAATTGCAAACTGTTGTGGCTGTAAAGGCTTTAAGCACGGATAACAACCCATTGTACTCTGAGTTTTCTGTGGGAATTGGCAATATTTTCAAGATATTTAGGTTGGATGTTGTTTCTAGTAACGTAGATGGTACATTCTCCGATCCTAGTTTATTAATCGGCATCAGTTTACTCAACTAAATGGAAGAATTTATCATCTTCACTTTAAGCAACGGCATACGTTGTGTGCACATGCCTAGGGCATCTAAATTGGCACATATTGCTTTAATGATAGATGCCGGTACGCGCGATGAAACCGATGGAGAAGAAGGTTTGGCGCATTTTATTGAACACGCTATTTTTAAAGGTACATCCAAGCGAAAAGCCTACCATATTCTTAGTGCTTTAGACCGTGTTGGAGGCGAATTGAATGCTTATACAAGCAAAGAAGATACCTGCTTTCATGCTTCGTTTTTGAATCAATATTTTTCTAGAGCTGCCGACATTATTTCGGATATTGCCTTTCAACCAAGCTTTCCTGCAAAAGATGTAGAGAAGGAGAAAGATGTTATTATTGACGAAATACAATCTTATAATGACAATCCAGGCGAGTTAATATTCGATGCTTTTGAAGAGAATATTTTCAAAGACCACCCATTAGGACGAAGTGTTTTGGGGACAGAAGAGTCGGTTAGAAAATTAACCGTAGATCAGGCCAAAGGGTTTATGGCAAAGCAATATGGAGTCAATAAAATGGTGATCTGTACTGCTGGTTCTTTGAGTTTATCTAAAATGAAATCTATCCTGGAACGCTATTTTGGAGATTACAATCAAATCAGTGAAAAACGCAAAAAGGTAGATCTGGGTATTCATAATGGTAGTTTTACTGTAAAAGAAGATAGAGACACGCACCAGGCACATACAATTTTGGGTGCTAGAGCATACAATATAACAGAGCCTAAAAAATTGCCTTTGTCATTGCTTAATAATTATTTGGGTGGCCCTGGCTTGAACAGCATATTGAACCTAGAAATTAGAGAACGCAACGGCATAGCCTACAATATAGAATCTAGCTATCAGCCTTTTACCGACAATGGATATTGGCAAGTGTACTTAGGTACCGATACCAATCAATTGGAAAAAAGCATGAAATTGGTGCGAGGTATTTTGAAGCGAATGCGAACTAAAAAATTAGGTGTACTACAATTGCATTTAGCCAAAAAGCAATATTTAGGTCAAATGGCTTTGTCTCAAGAAAGTGCTCTCAATAGCATGATGGCCTTGGGGAAAAGCCTGTTGCTGTTTGATAAAATTGAAAGCGATGAGGTATTTTACAACCGCATTAAAAGTATTAGCGACAGTGATATATTAGAAGTAGCCAACGAAATATTTGTAGACGAAAACCTCAGTACTTTAATTTACTATTGATTATGAATTTTATTGACGAACGCATAGAAGAATACGCATTAGCACACTCAAAAAAACAAAGCCAATTGTTGATGGATCTTGAAAGAGAAACCAATACATCGGTTTTGATGCCGCGCATGATTAGTGGGCATTTACAAGGTCGAATTTTGTCGTTTTTAAGCAAAATGCAACAGCCTTCTACAATTTTAGAAATTGGTACTTATACTGGCTTTTCCGCTTTGTGCATGGCCGAAGGATTGGCTGCTGGCGGTAAGCTTATTACCATCGATATCAACGAAGAATTGGCTCCCGTTAGCAATAAGTATTTTCAGAAAAGTGCGTTTGCACAGCAGATCAAACCTATGGTGGGTAATGCTATGGAAATTGTTCCAGCGCTTACAGACAAGTTTGACTTGGTGTTTATTGACGCCGATAAAGACAATTATCTGAATTACTTCAATATGATTATTGATCAGTGCAACTCAGGAGCCCTTATCATTTGCGATAACGTTTTGTGGAGTGGAAAAGTGCTTGTGAAAGCCGAAAAAAAGGATCTTGATACACAAGTGCTACAAGAACTCAATGCCTTCATTACGGCCGATGATAGAGTAGACAATATATTGATGCCCGTTCGCGATGGACTGATGCTGGCTAGGGTAAAATGATTTTGTATTAAACAAGTTGCGAGTAACAAGTGTAAAGCAGTAAGGTGAAAGTTGCAGGTTTAATGTTTGCTGTCACTGAGCGGAGTCGAAATGAGAGCAAAACCTTCCTGATATTGATCGGGAACGGATTAATCTATTTTAATTTTCCCATAAAGCTTTTGCCTGTTGCTCCCCAGGGCATTATGCTTCCTACCAAGTGCGCAATGGTTGGAACAATATCTGAAGGAGCACTTCGCTCATAAATTTGTTGAGCCGGTATTCCATTGCCAAATAATATGAATGGCACATGAGAGTCGTAGGTATAACTTGAGCCGTGAGTAGAACCTTGGGCGCCATAATCGGCCCAGCCTGGTTTTAACGTAAAAACAATGTTGCCACTCAAGTTAGGATAAAAGCCTTTTTTTATGCTCTCGGCTTGGTACATTCCCATTTGGGTGTCAATGTCTTTATAACGACAAGCAAAATCTACTGCTGGATGGTTTTTTAACCAATCAATAATAAATTCCTCTACAACAGATTTTGAAACCCTGTCGTAATTAATGGTAGGAGTCAGAAAAACTTGTTCGTTTATGCAAGCACCTACTGCGTTTGATAAACCAAATTGCACTTCAATTTCTTGATTAAGTTCTTTGCTGATTTTCGATTCGCGGAATACCCCTCCAGGTAAGTTGTTGGCTTCGTAAAATTTCGGCGGATCTATTGCGCCATGATCAGCGCTTAAGAAAAGAATGTAGTTGGCTTTGCCTACTTTCTCATCTAAGAAGGTTAATAATGAGGCAATGGTTTTATCCAAGCACACAAAAGCATCGGCTACCTCTAATGATTGCGATCCGAAATAATGACCAACGTAGTCAGTGGCCGAAAAACTGAGCGCTAAAAGATCCGTGATATCATCCTGACCAAGTCCTTCTTCCGTGATGAGAGTTTTTGCAAAATCGGCGCTTAACTCATTGCCATGCGGAACGGCTTTTAGCAAGCTGTAGTTGCCATTCAGAACTTTTAGTTTTTCTAAGTTGTAAGGAAATGTAGCTTCTTTTCTGCCTTTAAATGGGCGTTCCCAAGGTTGATTGTCTATTATTTTTGAGTCTTTTAATTCGGGACTCAAATTCCAACTTTGGTTTATGAGTGCATTTTTTCTATTGCTGTTGTTGTATTGTTTTGCCCAATTTGGAAGTTCCTCGTAATACTGGGTACTGCTAATCCAGTTGCCGTTTTTTCCGCCGTCAAACCAAAAAGCACCATCGGCCGAATGTCCTGCAGGAAGTATAGCGCCACGGTCTTTTAAACTAACGCCATAGATTTTGCTTTCTTTTCCGAAACTAAGATGGAAGGCATCTCCCAATGAATTGGTTTTGAGGTTTTTGCTGCTCATTTGTCCTGCGCCACTAAAAGAACCAACTGTTTTTACGCTGGTGTCGGTACAACAGTAAATTACAGTTTGCGTGTTTTTATCGTACCAATCGTTGGCAATAATACCGTGGTTTGCAGGCGTAGTGCCGGTATAAATACTTGCATGACCAGGACCAGTAAAGGTAGGGACGTAATCGTAGTGATGGTTATTGAAATTGCTTCCTTCTCGCTTCAATCGCTCAAATCCACTTTGCCCATAATATTTAGAAAATGTTTGTAGATAGTCATACCGCATTTGATCTATTACTATGCCTACTACGAGCTTTGGCTTTTGTGCATGTGTGAGCTGGGTAAATAGGAAAAGAGCAAAAAAGGCTTTTATCAATTTCATGGAGGCAATTAACTAAATAAAGCGTATTTGCTGATTAATTTGATACGAAATTTTAAAGTTAGCTCCATTTATAGGTATAAAAAAACAGCACCCCTTCAGATGAAAGAATGCTGTTTTTGAAAAAATGGTTAATCCTTATTTCAAAGAAATGCTTGCGTGGGCAGTTGACGTATTGCTGCTCAATATCATTTGATAAACACCTTTTTTAAGGTCAGATAAATCAGCATCAATATGCTTCACATTTTCATATTTCTGTTCGAATACCATACGACCTTGTGCATCGTGAATTCGAAGTTTAACTTCTGATTCGTATTTGTTTAACGCAATGTTTACAATACCTTCAGTTGGGTTAGGGTATACTTTTGTGAAAAGCTTATTCTCTTCGTTGATACCAATTGTAGGGTCGTTGTAAATGCATATTGTAAAGTTCTTGTCAGATCCTTGGTCTCCATATTCATAAACTCTAACAGAGTAAGTAGAACCTGGTGTTAAATCTGTGGTACTAATACTTACTAAACCAGGTATAACGAAACCACCTCCAACTATTTGTGGATTGGCACAGTATATAGGTGTAGAATCTGCACAGTCTTCATACAATTCAACTACTGTTGCGGCACCATTGAATCCACCTGTAGGTTCAACATCAATAATTTGCATTGCATCACTTGCAACAAATTTGAACCAAATGTCTTTAGCACTTGGGCTAGCTGCTTGTCCGTCGCATGCTATTGGAGCATTTTCTTGATTTGCACCTTCTAAAGTTGCGCTAGTTTGTATGCAAGAGTCAGCTACAAATAACAATTCAGCGGCTGAACATATATCGTTTTTAGCTGCTGCAGGTTTTCCTTTTACACAGATAGTAAAATCATCTTGATCTGCGGCTGGTAATGTGTCTCCGAAGTTGTAAACACGAACATAATAATTGTTGGAAGCGGTTAAGCCAGAAAGAGGTACAGAAGTTGTTCCAGCTCTTACAATGGTAAATCCACCTTGTTGGATAACGCTAGGATTTCCACATGCTATCATGTTGCCACCACAAGCGTCGTAAACCTCAACAACAGCTCCTACACCTTGGAAACCACCGTTGTCTGGAGTTGTAACTTCTACTACGTGTTCTGCAGCTAATGCTGTAAAGGCAAACCATTGGTCGTAAGCATTAGAGCTAGTAAGACCTTCGCATGTATTTGGTGCCATTTCTTGTGTTGCATCTGCAAATACACCATCGGTTGTGTTGCAAGCATCGTCTGCTGAAGCTGTAATTGTAATTGCTCCATTGCATTCGTCGTTAGGAATACCTAATGGGAAACCATAAACACATAAATCAAAATCGCCAGTGCTTGCACCGTCGGTAGGATATACTCGTAAAATGTAATCTAAACCTACTGTAAGGTTGGTAAACAACATGGTGTCAACATCCGTAGTCTCAACACAATTCAATTCAGTTTGACAATCGTCAGCCCAAAGTGAGAACGCCATATTTGTTTGAAAAAGTTCAGGAGATTTGTTGTCAATAGCTGCAACTACTCTTTCTGAAAGAGCCGTAAATTTGAACCAAACATCGTGATCCATTTCAGTTGAATCGCATGAGCTGATATTGTTTGATGCTGTAGCACCAATGTTAGTAACAGCTATAGGAGAGCAGAATTCTTTAGCATCAACCATAGAAACGAATGTAGCATTAGCGCAATCGTCGTTGGCAGGAGGAAGTGGAACATTGTAAACACAAATATCAAAAGAACCATCTGTAGGTACTTCTTCTCCGAAATGGTAAATTCTTACTAAGTAAGTAACTCCACTATCTAAAGAGCTAGATTGTAGTGTAGTTGTTCCTGGAACAGCCCCGAAACCTGCGAATATTTGCGGTTCGGCACAATCCACTAAATTACCACCACACGCATCGTATAATTCAATAACAGATGCAACTGATCCAGAGTTAGATTCTATGATCTGGCCTCTTTCATTGGCTTCGAAACTAAACCAAACATCAAAAGCTGTAGCGCTTGTAGTGTCGCATGTATTGGGTGCATTTTCTTGATTAGCTGATTCTAAAGTAGCAGCTGTTGGGGTGCAATCTTCGTTTACTGTTAATGCCAATGCATTTGAGCAAGTATCGTTTGCTGGTGCTGGTGGTGCATTTCTTACGCAAATGTCAAAACCACTGTTTAAAGCAGCTGTATTGCCGTAGTGATATACACGAATTAAGTAGTCTTTAGTAGTATCTAAGTTGCTAACAGTAAGTGTATTTTCTCCTGGCAATGCTCCAATGATTGGAAAGATAGTTGGGTTGCTGCAGTCGATTGCAGAACCTCCACATGCATCCCATAGTTCGATAACAGGAGCTAAATCAGAACCAGTAGTTGGTACAACATTGATGATTTGAGTAGCTTCTAATGCGTTGAATTTATACCAGCTATCAAAACTAGATCCGCTGTACTCTGGTCCGCATTGTGAAGTATCACTTCCTTCTGTAGCGCCGTCTAATGTACCTGCAATGGCTACACAACTGTCGCTAGGGAATAATTCGATAGCATTTGCACAAGTGTCGTTAGATGGTGCATCTGCAGCAGCTTTAACACAAAGTGTAAATAAGTCTGTACCTGGATCAGGTATTGCGTCACCATAAGGGTAAACACGAATTAAATAATTGGTTCCGATGCTCAGGTTTTGTAGTGAAACTCTAGTCAAACCAGATTGAACAACTTGAAACCCGAATAAATCTAAAATTTGAGGATTTCCACAACCAATAATGTTGGCGTCACATGCGTCGTAAACTTCTACAACAGCTCCTACACCTTGGAAACCTCCAGTATTGGGTGTTTCTACATCAACATTATGATTTTCAACTTGTGCTGTGAAAGAAAACCATTGGTCATATGCTGTAGGACTCTCAGTAGAATCGCACATGTTCGGAATACTTTCTTCGATAGCGTCTAGAAACGAACCATCGTAAACATTGCAGCTGGTATCAGCCGATGCGGTTACAGCTAAAGCCGTAGAGCAAAGGTCATTGCTCAGTTGGCCAAAACTGGCGCTTGCACTAAAAAATAAAAGTGCGGTTAGTACATAAGTATTTATTTTTTGCATAGTAAGGGTGATTTGGAGGTTTAAAGTTAGAGTTTATTGCATAAAAATCAACGCATCTTGCTGATAATCAGTAGAAATGTGTGTAAAAATATGCTTAATTGTGCGTTTTATAGTTTAGATTAAATCTGATTTTTTTAAGATGACGGCCATGAGTCCAATGCTTAAGACTAAACTTACAACGACATTCAATAGAAAGAATCCCCATTGACCTCGTTGCAATAAAGTTAAGTTTTCGAAAGCAAAAGTTGAAAATGTACTGTAACCGCCACAAATACCTGTGAGCAATAATAAATTTAGATTTTGCTGATTTGTTTTTGGTAAAACGTAGGCTACAAATACAGCAAATAATATGGAAGCTATTAGGTTGGCTGTCATTGTTGACCAGATAGGGTTATGGTTTTTGGTCAAAAAGGGAACTATTTTGCCTGTACCATAACGCAACACGGCACCAATTCCACCACCTATAAAAACCATGATTACATTCATTCTTGTACTTGTTTTTTAAGTTCTGCTGGGGCAACAATATTCAAGCCTTTACCGTAGCCTCTTATGTTGTGAACCAATTCGGCACCAAGATAACTCTCAAATTCTATTTCATTTTCGCTAGTGAAATGTTGCAAAGGATGCAGTGGGAATCGATTGAGAATCTCTATCAAGGCGGTATTGATTACAGCTAGTTTTACCAAATGAGGTTTTTCGCTACTAACCGATATGCCTGGACTGTATTTGAAATATTCATCGATGTCAAAATTGATGACTTCAAAATTGCTTTCTATAGTATCAATACTACGTACTCTTCCAAATTCAAGAGTCACCATTCTGTCGTTTTTTGGTTCGCGGCAAATGGCATACCATCTACGGTTGTATTGCTTCAAACAGTAAGGGTGAACGGTATATGATTTTTCGCGTTTTGAGTTGTAAGAGAAGTATAAAATGGACAGCACAGTTTTGTTTTTTATGGCTGTATTGAATACTTCCAAAAATTCAATGCCGCTTTGTTCGGGCAATTCTTCAAACCGAATGTGCTGTAAATTGTTTTCGCTTTCGTTGAGATTTACTTTAGTTTTCAAGCGGTCTATGGCCTCTCCAAAACTTTTAAAAATACCAATGCCGCTATACCTATTAAGTGTACTAAGAGCCATCATAAGCGCCTCTTTTTCTTCATCGGTAAAAGGTATATCGTCTAAAGAAAAAGGAGAAGTGTACTCGTAGCCGCCTTGTGTTTTGTTGAAGACTATCGGAGCATTGTATTCGTCTTTCAAAAATTTCAAATCTTTCTCGATACTTGAAATTGATATTCTATCACCATTATCAGAACCGTACAAAGTCTCTTCGCATTGGCTACGCAAATCTTCTTTACTAGGAAACGTAACTCGACTGTTGATCATGCTATCAATTTTTCTCAGTCGAAGGGCTTGGTTTTTTGTAATAGGCATAATCTATACTATGCATCAAAGGTATTTATTGTTTTGCAGCTCAGTAATATCTATCGGAGGGAATATTTATTTCGAGTTATAAAATCAAGAGCAAGTTATTTAGTGAGCAGCAAAAATATGTGGGCGCTTTTTAAATTATCTCAAACATAAAATAAAGTAATGGCTTATGAAAAGGTTGTTGAATATTGATCAAAATGCTAGATATTTACTTTTTATGGAGGCGATTAAATTTCATTTTAGAGAAGAAAAAATCAAGGAATTAGGAGAGCGTTTTATTGAAGTCGATCATCGTTTTGATGCAGATGCTTTTTTTTATAACAGTGCTTTAAATCTTGAACAATTAGAATACCGCGAGCGGGTAGCGCAAATAGCAGAATCGCTCTGGAATTTGTTTGCTGATTATGATGGATTTTATCAATCTACTTTACCGGTACTCGAAAAATGGAAATTGCAACCACGAGATTATAGAAACGATTTTATCTGCGAATGCATAAGCCGAATAATAGAAAACGAAGGGCTGCATCATACGGAGTTGTCCTTTGATTTGATGGAGCATCTTACCCAGATATTTACTGCAGAATGGTGCATTAGACCTTATGTAGATCAAAAATTCGAAGAACTAGAACCTCGATTAGAAAAATGGATGCAATCAGAAAATCATCATTTAAGACGTTTGGTTACGGAAGGTACTCGGCCAACTTTACCTTGGGGCAAGAAGCTTCAAAAACTAGATGAAGAGCCTTTTTTTGCCGTTTCGTTTTTATTGAAATTGGCTGGCGATGAATCGGAATATGTTCGCAAAAGTGTAAGCAATCACCTCAACGATTTTTGGAAAAAACAGCCTGATACGGCCATAGAAATTTGCAAAGAATTGGTTGCTAATCAACGCATTTCGGATAAAGACTTGCGCCAAGCACTTCGCAATCTTATAAAGAATGGCAACCCAGATGCTTTGGCTCTTGTCGGTGTTTCTCCGTTTGGAGGCTCAGTTCAAAATTTCACTCATTCTAATTCAGTTTTGATGGGAGAAAAATTACAGGTTGAATTAGAATTAATCTCAAACAAAGAGCAAAAAGTGGAAGTAGATTACGTGCTGGGTTTCATGCGCAAGGATGGCTCGTATGGTAAAAAAATATTTAAAGGCAATAGGACATCTGCTCCAACAAAGCAAGTAGTGAAATTGAATTTTTCATTGCCTATTAAACCTATAAGTACAAGAAAATACTACGAAGGAGTTCAGAAAATTGCAGTGCAAGTAAATGGCGAAATATTAGCAGAATCACAATTTTATTTAGAGTTTTAATCCCACAATGAAACAAATATTCGATTTACGTTCCGATACCTTTACTAAGCCTACGCCAGAAATGAAAGCCGCCATGATGGCTGCCGAAGTAGGTGACGATGTTTTTGCGGAAGACCCAAGCATCAATTCACTGCAAGAAAAAGCTGCTGAAATGTTTGGAATGGAAGCGGCCTTGTTTTGCCCTTCAGGAACCATGACCAATCAAATTGGCTTGGGGATTCATCTTTCACCTGGCGACGAAGTTATTTGCCATCACGATTACCACATTTACCGCTACGAAGGTGGTGGTATTGCTTCCAATAGTGGGGCGCAGGCATTTGTGTTACAAGGAACCGAAACGGGTAAATTTGGGATGGAAGAGCTGAAAAATGCCATTCACCTAAGCGATAGCCATTACCCTGTAAGTAAAGTTTTGAGTTTCGAAAATTCTACCAACAGAGGTGGGGGTGATGTTTGGACTATAGAAGAAATAAAACCATTGGCAGATTATGCCAAAATCCAAGGCCTAAAAATTCATTTGGACGGTGCGCGTTTGTTCAATGCCCTAGTTGCTACTGGCGACGAGGCTAAGGAGTACGGAAAAGTGTTCGATACCATTTCTATTTGCTTGAGTAAAGGCTTGGGCTGCCCCGTCGGCTCGTTGTTGTTGGGCACTAAATCAGACATCGTGAAAGCGCATCGACTGCGTAAACGAATGGGAGGAGGTATGCGACAAGCCGGTTTTTTAGCTGCCGCAGGTAGTTTCGCATTGGATAATCATGTATCACGACTCCAAGTTGATCACAACATGGCAAAAGCCATTGGTGCCGTGTTGGATAAGCACGTGTGGATTGAATCTATAAAGCCGATAAAAACGAACATTGCCATTTGCAATGTAAAAGAAGAACATCAAACAGAAAAGATGTTGAAGGCATTAGAAAATGAGGGCGTGTTGGCAATGGCTTTTGGGCCAAAAAGCATACGGTTTGTAACGCATCACGACATTTGTTTTGAAGGAGATGTATTAACGCATCCAATTTTCGATGCTTTGCAAAAGGCATTGAAGAATTGTATATGATCTTGAATTAACTTCACATAAAAATTATAGAAATGAAATTACTATCACTAATAGCGTTGTTTTTCGGTATGTCTTTATCGCTTTCTGCACAAAATGCAAAATCCTACGGCGCTGAAATAGATAATGAGAATGCTATTACAGTTACTGAATTGTCAGATAAATTGTCAGCGATTGATGAATTAAAAGCTAAAGTAGAAGGAACTATAAATGCCTCTTGCGCTGCAAAAGGTTGTTGGATGACCATTCAATTATCCGATGGAGACGAAATGCGTGTAACGTTTAAGGATTACGGTTTCTTTGTTCCAACAAAAGGATTGAACGGTAAAAAAGCCATTATTGAAGGTGTTGCAAAACGCAGCGTAACCGATGTGGCAACATTGCAGCATTATGCAGAAGATGCCGGTAAATCGGAAGAGGAAATTGCAGAAATTACTGAACCATTAGAAGAAGTGACTTTCGAGGCAAATGGTGTTCTAATATTCGATTGAATTTGAACGCACTTTTAACGTTTTAAGAAGCGCAACTACACAATAATCAATGGGCTTTTCCTATCTTTAAAGAGAGGTTTAGTTAAAGGAAAACAAACCAAAATGGTTTGCTGATTTAAAGGCTAAACGTCAAATTATAGGCGTTATGGAAAAGCCAAAAGTAGTCATCATTGGAGCTGGATTCGCAGGAATTTCGTTGGCTCAAAATCTCAATAAATCCAATTTTGATATTACCATTCTCGACGAGAATAATCACCACACATTTCAACCCTTATTGTATCAAGTAGCTACGGGCGGATTAGAACCCGATAGCATTGCTTATCCTATTCGTAGAATATTTCGAGGGCAGAACAATATCCGCTTTCGGATGACCAAAGTTGAAAGCGTTCAACCAGAAAAGAATTTGGTGAATACTTCCATTGGTGAAATCGATTACGATCATCTCGTCATAGCGACTGGGAGTACCACCAATTTTTTCAAATTTGAAGGCATTAAGGAAAAATTATTTGCCTTGAAGTCGATTACCGATGCTTTGGATTTGCGCAGTTTTCTAATGCAGAATTTAGAAAAGGCGTTAACGGTAATGCGTAAGGATCAAAGTAAAATCATCAACGTCGCCATTGTTGGTGGAGGGCCAGCTGGGTTGGAGATGGCTGGAGCATTGTCTGAAATGAAAACCCATGTTTTGCCTAAGGATTATCCTGAGTTGGATTTTGAGAAAATGCATGTGTATCTTTTCGAAGCGGCGTCATTGTTATTGCCTATCATGTCGAAAGAAGCGTCTGATGCCAGTCTGAAATTTTTGAAAGAATTAGGTGTTACGGTGCATTTAAATGCTAAGGTAATAGAGGTTTACGATCAAAGTTTGGAAGTAAAAGACCTTGGAATTTTTGAAGCAGAAACCGTTGTGTGGACAGCAGGAGTGAAAGGCAATGTAATGGCCGGTATAAACGAAGAACAACTCCTGCCTGGCAATAGAATTGCTGTGGATGAATTCAACAAAGTAAAGCATTTGGGTAATGTGTATGCCATTGGTGATGTAGCAGCGCATATTACAGAAGACTACAAGCGAGGCTTACCTATGTTGGCGCCTGTTGGCATGCAACAAGGCGAACAATTGGCGAAAAACTTAATGCGCATTTCTGAAGGAAAACCGATGAAGTCATTTGTGTTCAAAGACAAAGGTTCAATGGCAACAATAGGGCGTGATAAAGCAGTAGTAGATTTGCCAAAAGCTAAATTTCAAGGCCGTTTTGCATGGTTTGTATGGATGTTTGTTCACTTAATTTCTTTAGTCGGTTTTAGAAACAAACTTGTAACCCTAGTAGATTGGACTCACAATTATTTCAATTACGATAGGCCGTTAGGACTCATAATTCGGAAATTCAATAGGAAAATATAGGATATAAAAAAAGCTCCAAAAGGAGCTTTTTTTAATATACAATGAAGATGTGCTTAATAAGCGTATCCGTTTTTTTCTATCATTTTAGCTGCTGCTGTACGACGTAGTTCTTTTGTGTTGGTAGGCTGAGTTTTTGTAAAACGTTTCATTCCCATCAACATCATTCTTAATTCATCGCCTTCAGCATAAGAACATAAAGCATCTTTACCAAATTTGTTGATTTTATCCGCTGCTTCGTGAATGAATAATTTAGCCATTGCTTCAAATTCTACCATCTCATCAGCAGATACTAAGTCAACTGCTTTTTGAACACGTAGTAAAACAGATTCAGCTAAGTAACATTGAATTGCCATATCCGATATGTTCATCAATACTTCTTGCTCTTTAGCTAAGTTCATCATCAATTTTTGCGCTGCAGATCCTGCAACCATCAGAATGGCTTTTTTGAATTTCTCAACCATTACAGCCTCTTCAGCTAATAAACCTTCAGGAGCATCACCAAAATCAGGGATCTCTAACAATTCGTCAGCAATTTTCATTGCAGGTCCCATCAAGTCAAGCTCACCTTTCATGGCGCGTTTAAGCATCATGTCTACAGTAAGCATACGGTTGATTTCGTTGGTTCCTTCAAATATTCTGTTGATTCGGCTATCGCGGTAAGCTCTTTCTACAGGCGATTCTGCAGAGTAACCCATACCACCGTAGATCTGTACAGCTTCATCCACAGCATAATCCAATACTTCAGATGCTGCTACTTTTAGCATAGCACATTCTGGAGCAAATTGCTCAACCCCTTTCAAAATGGCTTCGTAGTGTTCCATTCCTCCAGCTTCTAGTTCTTTGGTTGTGTTGTCAATGTCAGCAGAAACTCTATAAGCAGCAGCTTCGCATGCAAAAATCTGAGAAGCAGCCTCACCTAATTTATGTCTGATAGCACCGTACTTAGAAATTGGACGACCAAATTGTTCGCGTTCGTTAGAATATTTAGTTGCAATACCAATAGCACCTTTTGCGCCACCTAAAGCAGCACCAGCTAATTTGATACGTCCAATATTCAATATGTTCAAGGCTATTTTAAAACCATTACCTCTTGTAGAAAGTAAGTTTTCTACAGGAATCTTCACATTGTTCAAGAATACTTGAACTGTAGAAGAACCTTTGATACCCATTTTCTTTTCTTCGGCATTTAAAGTCAATCCTTCTGTACCTCTTTCTACGATGAAAGCAGAAAGGTTTTCATCGTCATCTATTTTTGCGAAAACTGTGTAAATGTCAGCGAAACCACCGTTGGTGATCCACATTTTTTGGCCATTCAATACATAGTGTTTGCCATCGTCGGTAAGAACGGCTTTGGTTTTACCAGAGTTGGCATCAGAACCTGCACTTGGTTCTGTTAAACAATACGAAGCTTTCCATTCACCACTCGCTAGTTTTGGTACGTATTTTTCGCGTTGAGCATCGTTACCGTAATAAAGAATAGGTAAAGTTCCAATACCTGTATGAGCCGATAGTGCTACTGCAAAAGCATGCCCAGCGCCCATTATTTCGGTTGTTAACATTGAAGTACAAAGGTCTTTACCAAATCCTCCTAAATGTTCTGGAACAGAGATGCCTAAAATTCCCAATTCGCCAGCTTTTTCTAGTAAACTAGGCACTAGGTTAGGGTCTTCTTGGCTATCAATTTCATCCAAACGCGTGTGAATTTCTTGATTTAGAAAATCGGTACACGTTTGAGCAATCATTTTTTGTTCTTCATTCCATTCTTCTGGAGTGAAAATATCTTCTTTAGCTGTAGGGCGGATTAAAAATTCGCCACCTTTAATGGTTTTTGACATGTGAGTTAGTTTGTGTTGTTAATTATTAATGTTTTGTGTTTTAATTAATGAAAAATGGAATTATAGCATTTCAAATATTCCTGCAGCACCTTGTCCGGCTCCCACACACATGGTAACCATACCGTACTTCTGGTCGCGACGCTTCAATTCGTCGAAGATTTGAACCGATAATTTAGCTCCTGTACAACCAAGTGGGTGACCTAATGCAATGGCTCCGCCGTTTACATTCACTTTGCTTTGATCCATATCCAATTCGCGCATTACAGCTAAACTTTGCGATGCAAAAGCTTCGTTAAGTTCGAACAAATTGATATCGTCTAGTTTCATTCCTGCTTTGTCAAGCGCTTTTGGAATGGCAGCTACTGGTCCGATACCCATAATTCTAGGTTCTACACCCATAGCAGCATAACTTACCATTCTTGCTATAGGTTCAAGGTTCAGTTCTTTCACCATTTTCTCGCTCATAACTACCACAAATGCAGCTCCATCTGAAGTTTGAGACGAGTTACCAGCAGTTACAGAACCAGTTGGATCGAATACAGGTCGTAACTTTCCTAATACTCCTGTGTTGGTGTCAGCTCTTGGCCCTTCGTCGGTATCAACTACATAGCTACGTTCAAGGGTTTTGCCGTCTTCGTAATATTTTTCGTTGACTGTAATAGGTACAATACCGTTTTTGAAACGTCCGTTTTTGATCGCATCTACGGCTTTCATATTGGAATTGTAAGCAAACTCATCTTGATCTTCTCTGCTTACTTTAAAATCGCGAGCAACAGCTTCTGCCGTTAAGCCCATTCCCCAATACCAATCAGGATTGTTTTTTCCAACTTCAGCGTTGGGAACAATTCTCCAACCACCAAATGGGATAGGAGACATGCATTCTACCCCACCTGCTATTATACAATCGGCTTGACCAGAATGTATTTTTGAAGCTGCAATAGAAATGGTTTCTAAACCAGATGAACAGTATCTATTGACTGTCATGCCAGGAACCTTATCGGTGCCAAGTCCCATAAGGGATATCATACGTCCGATATTCAACCCTTGTTCAGCCTCAGGAGTAGCATTACCGACTATTACATCGTCAATGCGCTCTTTATCCAAATTAGGAAGGTCGGCCATAAGTTGTTTTATAACATCTGCAGCTAAATCGTCAGGACGAGTAAAACGAAACACACCTCTTGGGGCTTTCCCAACGGCGGTTCTTTTTGCGGCTACTATATATGCGTTCATAATGTTGTTTTTTGATTAGTAATTAATTTATAGTATTAGTCTTGAGTTATGTGTGTTGAGTTTTGAGTGATTTTTGAAACGAGTAAATCATTTTCTGTATTTCAATCGTTTTCTCAGTGAGTTTCTTTTTTTTCTATATCTGAAAAATAACCTAAGTTGTAGGCAATGATTAATTGAGTTTGCAATTCAAAAGCTGAGCCAGAAGCAATGCCAAGAAATTGATTGAATTCTTTTGATGAATTCCTTCCTGCGCCTTCGGCAATATTAGATGGTATCGAAACTGAACACCTCTTTATTTGAGATGTTAAACCAAATTTCTCATCATTAGGAAACTTTGCAGATGCTAGATATACTTCCGTTACCAATTCCATTGATTTTTTCCAAACTAATATGTTGCTTAAATTTTGCATTTATTATTTCATCTCAACACTCATAACTCTTTTTAATTTCTAAGAACTTTCCCTGTTTTTACAATGCTTTGTAGTCTTTCTAGGGTTTTGCGTTGTGTACAAAGCTCTAAGAATGCTTTACGCTCTAGTTTCAGTAAGTAATCTTCACTCACCTTAGATCTTTGGCTTAAATCGCCACCGCATAAAACATATCCTAATTTTTCTGAGATCAATTGATCGTGTTCAGAAATGTAGTTTCCACTCATCATAGAGTGTGCTCCAACATATACAATACCTAATCCTTCTTTACCTAAAACAGTAATGTCGGTGCGTTTTCTTGGCATAACATAACCGTTTTCGGCTAGTTCCAAAGCAGCGCGTTTAGCTCTAGCTAATTGATGTGCTCTACTCACAACAACTTCATCTATTCCTCGGCGTAAGTAACCTAGTTCAAATGCTTCTTCTGCAGATGTTCCTACTTTGGCTTGGCCTACTGTTAAGAATCGATTTCTTAATGTATTGATGTCAATATCTCCTTCTCTAAATTCATCAGAAGTACGGAGTGCAAATTCTTTGGTACCTGCTCCGCCAGGAATAACGCCAACTCCAAATTCAACCAATCCCATATAGGTTTCTGCATGGGCTATTACTTTATCTGCATGCATCGATATTTCGCAACCACCACCTAATGCAAGGTTGTGAGGGGCAACAATAACCGGAATATTAGAGTAACGGATACGCATTACAGTGCTTTGGAATGCTCTAATAGCGAAATCCAATTCATCGTATTCTTGTTCTGCAGCTAACATGAAGATCATACCAACATTAGCACCCGCAGAGAAGTTTTGTCCTTCATTACTGATGACAAGTCCTTTGTATTCAGATTCGGCTAAATCGATGGCTTTGTTTATACCTTGTATGACATCGCCACCAATGGTGTTCATTTTGGTGTGGAATTCCACGTTTAATATCCCATCGCCTAAATCCACTATTGTTGTACCACTGTTTTTCCAAACAGTATTGCTTTCGCGTAATACTTCTAGTGATAATAGTTTTTCCGTTCCAGGAATTACTTCGTAAGCTTTACTATGGTGATTGAAGAATTGTTTTTGACCATCTTTAAATCGATAAAATCCTTCGAATCCATTGTTTTTCAAATCATCTATCCAAGAAGCGTAAGCTATACCTTCTGCTTTTAGATCGTCTATGATTTTGTCAAATCCTATGGCGTCCCAACTTTCGAAAGGTCCAAGCTCCCAACCAAAACCAGCTTTTAGTGCTTCGTCTATTTTGTATGTTTCGTCAGAAATTTCTGGAATTCTGTTAGAGACATAAGCAAACAGTGATTGGAAGTTTTTGCGGTAAAACTCACCCGCTTTGTCTTTTCCAGAATAAAGGTGTTTTGTTCTTGCCTTTAAATCGTCAATAGATTTTGCAGTTTCAAGTGTAGCAAAAGTTGACTTTTTTTGAAGCTCGTATTCTAAAGTTTTTAGGTTTAGAGCTAAAATTTCTTTTTTGCCATCAGCTGATTTTGACTTTTTGTAAAAACCTTGACCAGTTTTACTTCCTAACCAATTGTTGGTTGACATGGTGTCGATGAAGCCAGGAATATTGAATGTTTCTTGTGCTTCGTCATTTGGACAGTTCTCTTTGACGCCATTGGCAACGTGTACTAAAGTATCAAGTCCAACTACATCGCAAGTTCTAAAAGTTGCAGATTTTGGTCGGCCTAATGCTGGGCCTGTAAGTTTGTCTACATCAGTTATGGTCATGTCCATCTCTTGTACTGTATGGAATAATTTCATGATAGAAAAAACTCCAATACGGTTAGCGATGAATGCTGGTGTGTCTTTACAAACTACGGTAGTTTTACCTAAGTACTTGCTACCATATTCTAGTAAGAAATCAAGTACTTCTTGGTTTGTGTCTGGGCCAGGAATGATTTCTAAAAGTTTTAAATAACGAGGTGGGTTAAAAAAGTGAGATCCACAGAAGTGTTTTCTGAAGTCTTCGCTTCTTCCTTCATTCATCATATGAATAGGAATACCTGAAGTGTTGCTAGTAATAAGCGATCCAGGTTTGCGGTATTTCTCTACTTTTTCAAATACTATTTGTTTTATGTCAAGGCGTTCTACAACCACTTCAATTACCCAGTCACAATCCGATATCTTCGAAAAATCATCATCAAAGTTTCCTGTGGTAATGCGTTTAAGAAACTGAGTACTGTAAATAGGAGAGGGTTTGCTTTTAGCTGCAAATGTTAGGGCATCGTTTACAATACGATTTCTAACAGCTTTTTTTTCTAAAGTAAGTCCTTTGGCTTTTTCTTTATCTGTTAGCTCTTTTGGAACAATATCCAATAAAAGAACTTCCAATCCGATGTTTGCAAAATGGCATGCTATTCGCGATCCCATTACACCAGAACCTAGTACGGCTACTTTATTGATGTGTCTCTTCATGTGTTAGGTGTTTAATTCGTTTAATGTTGAGTTTATTTTTTGCATGGTAGAAAAAAAGGAGTCTAACTCACTTTCTGTCAATGTTTCTCTTATGCTGGTATTGAAATCTATAACGGTGTCTTTCGCAATTTCTCTTGCGTCAATGCCATCTTGTGTTAAGAAAATTCTTACTTTTCTTTTGTCTGTTGGGTCAGATTTTCGATATATAAGGTTGTTTTTCTCTAATTGAGCGAGAGATCGAACCAAACTTCTTGGTGTCATGCCCATGGCAGGTCCCAGTTTAGTACTAGGCGTGCCGTCTTTTATATCAATTGTAAGTAGAATGAAACCTATAGACATAGTGGTATTGTGTCGAGCAGCAATATTGTTATAGTATCTTGAGATATTGTGCCATGTGCTCTTTAAATGAAAGTCTATGGTCTCTTCGCGTTTCATAATCCTAAATTACTAAAAAAGGTATGCGTGCATAATAAATAATATCATTATTCTATGAAAGCAAAAACATGAATGTTTTACTTGAATTATGAATTTAGAAATTATTTGAAACCTTTAAAACGCATTTAATATCCGTAAAATCAATTAGTTAGTGTTGTTTTTATGCTGTTTTATTTTATGTCATTGATTATTATGGAGGAGGATCTTGGTATGGGGGTATTATGAAGTGTAAATTATGTTAATCAAGATTGGATTAAAATCATCATTATCTGAATTTATGTGAAAATCATGTAGATTTCGATGTAGATGGTCGACTCGTGAGAGAGAAGGTGTAAAAACTTTTTACATTTGAATATGCAATAAGCGAAACGTATTATCGTTTTCGATATTGGTAGGGGAAAAAGCTTAACGACTAGGGTATTCAACTTAATTAGTCACATCTACTAAGATTTATAAGCTTTTATGGCCAGGGTTTGAGGGAGCCCTGGCTTTTTTTTATGTCTTTATTTTGGCTGTTTCTTTATCCTGTTTGTCGACACTTTTCATATTTAACATATAGTTCATGCAATTCGTGTTGATGCTCTGTAGTTATAGTGTCTGCTCACTTTTTCGCAAACAGATGATTGTTTTTAGTGGTTTTATTTTTAATGATTGAAAATTCTTAGGGATAATGCAGCACAATTAATCGATAAAGCCTTTGATATATCAAGAAAGAATTTAAATTTGCGGTTGAATAGGTTAAAACCAAAACAAATGAAAAAACTTTACTCATATTTATTAGCCGGCTTGGCAGTACTGATGGTCTCAGGACTAAGTGCTCAGGTGACTGGCATTACGGTGACGAACACCGCGCCTTGTCCAGGTGAATCAGTTACTATATCTTGGGACATAGGTTCTGATGGAGGTACTCCGTTTAATGTATCTATTGTGGGTTCAGATGCTAGTGTGGTTTCTGCTGTTACTAGCGATGTTTACGCTAACACCTTAGATTTTACGGCTGTAGACGGTGTTACTTACACTACATTTATCAATGGTAATAACGGTACTGCTACAGGCGTTGCTCCTATTGTTACTAACGAATCTCCTAGTATCCCAACAGGTTTCACTATAGATGGTGCAGCTGCTACTAAAGTTTGTTCTGGTGCCGCTTTCGATTTAGCTACAACAGGAGAAGATTTAGGAACTAGTGGTACAATCGAATGGTATGCTAATGACGAAACAACTGCTTTGAATTCTGGTAATCCTTATAATGTGGCTGCTGGTATTGTTGCTACAACAACGTATAAAGTTAGAGTTGAAGATGCGGTTTGTGGAAACAATACTGCATTTTTTCCAGTAACTGTTGATGTGTTTACTGCACCTTCTGTAGCTGCTACAAGTATAGCATTTGATGGTACGACTTATACTGGTGCAGTTTGTCCAGGTACTTATACTTTAACTGCTGTTGATGGTAATGGTGGTGATAACCCTGCTACAGATACAATATTTTATTCAGAAGGTACTTTTACTACTGTTTACGCAGGCGATGCTATAACTTTAGGTTCAAATGCAACTGCAGATGTGTATGTTGAGTTTGTTGATGGTTGTGCTGTTGCGCCAGTTGTTCAAAGTGGTCAAATAGCGGTTGCTTCTAAAACTGCTTCAACTGCTCCTGTTAGTGTTACTACTAGTGTTGGTGGTCCTGTTTGTTCTGGTGCTTCTGTTACATATACTGCTAATGGTGCAATTGAAGGTACTGGCTTTACTTACGAATATCAAGTGAATGGTGCAGGTGCTTGGATAGCTGATGCTGATGGCGTTATTGCACTTAACATAACAGAAGCTACTTCTGTTGCGTTTAGATTAAAAGATGATTGTAATACTGTAGGAACTGCAGTGACAGCGTCGCCAAGTGTAGCTGTGTTTACCGCTAGTACTGATGTTACTGCTGTATCTCATACTGCTGGTGCTGATAATGAAATTTGTGCAGGAAGTTCAGTTACTTTTACTGCTAATGGTGCTTTAGGTACTTCAGGTGGAACTCAATTTGAAGTTCAAATAACTGAAAATGGTGCTGTTACGGCATGGGCTCCAACGGCTAATCCATTGGTTGCTTCTCATACAATGAATATTACTGCTTTAGGTACAGGTACTGTTGTTGAATTTAGAGTAAACGATGGTTGTACAGGTACAGGTGCAGAAGTTTCATCTGCTACTGTTAATGTTGCTGCTGATAACGTTGCGCCAACTACTTTAACTGCCGCTGCTACAACATGTGGAACGGAAAATGTGTTATTTACTTCTGATGGTACATTAGGTGGAAATGGTGCAGTATTCCAATTTTCAACTGACATTGCATTTGGTACAATTTTACAATCAGGTACTACTAATACTTATACTCATAGTGTATCTTCTGATCTTACAATGTATGTAAGAATTCTAGGAGGATGTAACGATGTTTCTGGTCTTACACCAAGTGCAGCAGTAGATTTTCAAGCTGCTAATGTTGCTCCAACTACTTTAACACCTTCTGTAACTTCAGTATGTGACCCTGCTAATGTAACCTTCACTGTTGACGGTACTTTAGGTGATGGTGCTACTGTATTTGAATTCAGTGAAGATGGATTTGGTTCAGTATCGCAATCAAGTGCAGCAAACACATATACTACAAATGTTACTGCTGACGTAACAGTTTCTGCTAGAATTGCTGGTGGTTGTAATCCAATACCTGGTACTGTTGTTACTGCAACAGTAGACTTTAATGCACCTAGTGTAGATCCTACTGCTGCAGAAAATGATGCTCCAGCTGGAATTTCTTGTGGTGTTAATACTTACATTTTCAAACCAACTGGTTTTACTTTAGGTGATAATGCGATCATTCAATATAGAGTAAGAACAGATGATGGTAATAATACTGTATTAGTTCCATGGACTGCTACAACTAACCAAACTACTGGTGAGCAATCTATTTCTGTAACAGAAGATATTAAGGTTAGCTTTAGAATTACAGGTGATTGTGACGGAAATGGTCCTGCTAAGACAACTACGGTTGATTACCAAGAGCCAAACGTTGCTCCAACAATGGTTTCAGCTTCACAACCTACAACATGTGGTACTGAATCTGTAACATTTACAATGGATGGTTCAGTAGGTGATGGTGCTGTATATGAATTCAGTACAGATGGATTTGGAACAACTGCTCAAACTGGTGCTTCGAATTCTTATACTTTTAACGTAAGTGCAGACGTAACTGTATCAGCAAGAATTAGTAATGGATGTAACGATGTTAGTCCAACAGTTGTAACAACTTCTGTTGATTACCTTGCTCCAAATGTTGCACCGACTATGGTTTCAGCTTCACAAGCTACAACTTGTGGTACTGAATCTGTAACATTTACAATGGATGGTACAGTGGGCGACGGTGCAGTATACGAGTTTAGTACTGATGGATTTGCATCAACTGCTCAAACAGGTGCTTTGAATACTTATACTTTTAACGTAAGCGCAGATGTAACCGTTTCAGCAAGAATTAATCTTGGTTGTAACGATGTTAGCCCTACAGTTGTAACAACTTCAGTTGATTATGTAGAACCAACAGATGTAGCATCTATTATTGTTAAGTCTGAGTATGGTGAAATTGGAAGCTTGGCTCCAGTTACTGTAACTCCAATCTGTATTGGTGATGATGCTTATGTGTCTGTTTCAAACTATACTATTGGTGACGGTGCAACTTTACAGTATTCTATTGATGCTGGTGGTTCATGGGCAAATGTAGTTGCTGATACTGTGAAAATATTGGATATTCAAGTTACTACTACAGTTTATTTCCAAGTGATTGGATCTTGTAATGTTCCTGCTGCAATACCAAGTTCTACAATTAATGTTTACCCTGCCATCCCAGAGGTTACTTCATTAACTATTGACAAAGATAACTTGTGTGCTAATGATGGTGAAGTTGTTCGTTTGACTGCATTTACTACTGTACCTGTTGCTACTCCTTACGTTTACGAATGGAGTAAATACAAAGCGAGTAACAATACATACTCAGTAATTGGTGGAGCTCCAAATGCAGCTATTTACGATGTTACTCCTGATACGATAACAGCTTACTCTGTTCGAATCATTGGTTGTAACGATACTTCAGCGTATGTAACCCAATTGGTTACGGTAAAAGATACTTCAAGTGTTGCCGGTGCTATTGTAGTTACCAATGCAGGTGTTGATGATAAAGTTTGTGCTGGAAGTTTGGTTACTTACAACCTATCTGGTGGTAAGAAAGGATATGACGCTCAATTATTCTGGTACAACGATAATGATGTACTTGTAGGTCAAGGAAATCCATTCATAATGAATGTTACTCAAGACACTACTTTGTACGCTAAGTATATCGGTGAATGTAATACAACAGTTAATTCTGTATCAAAAACTATCGAAGTTTACGAACAAAGCGATGTAAACATGGAAATAACTGCTGCTGCTGATACGGCACAATGTGTTGGATCTATGGCTGATTTAGTTGCTTTAACTACTACAACTCCAGTTGGAGGTAACTTCTCAGGAGCTAATGTTGTTGGTAATGTATTGGATGTTCAATTAGGAATGAATGTGTTTACTTACACATTTGATTTCGGTGGATGTAACTTTAGTGTAAACGATACTATTTATGGTATTGCTGCACCTATAGCTGCTGTTTTAGCTGATTCTACTTTATCTAACACTTGTGCAGGAGCAGTTAATGTTGGTGCATTCCAAGTGGATGATGTAAACAACGAAGGCTTAACATTCGCTGTACCTACAGTAGGATCATACATAACTACCCCAGCTGATACAGTTGCTGAATTTACAGGACTAGCTGCTGGTAACTATACAATTGAGGTTACTAACTCTATAGGCTGTATCACTAACCTAGCTGTTGAAATCATCTCTGAAGGTGGATTAAGCGCTAAAATTGATACTGCTAATAGTTCATTCATTGTATGTAATGGTGCTGCTACGGGTATGTTGACTGTTGTTGCTGATAGCGGTGTTGCTCCTTACGAGTATAGCTTTGTTGACGGCGCTCCTTCATATTCTTCTAAAAACGATACTACAGGATTGGATGGCTCAGAAGTATTTGATGTTATCGTAAAAGATGCTTCAGGTTGTGAGTTTACAGTTGCTTCTAATGTTTCTATCATAAGTAATGTAAACAATGCATCACTTACATTGAAAAACATTGTTGAACCTACATGTTATGATGCATTAGATGGTCGTTTTGACGCTGTTGCAACTGGTGGATTTGGTCCTTACATGTATAGCTTAGATGGTGTTAACTTCAAATCAGAAAGTCGTTTCGACAACTTATCTGTTGATGTTTACACAGTAACAGTACGCAACACGGTTGTATTCGCTGGAAATAACGTTCCTGGATGCCCACGTAACTTTATCTCTCCACTATTAGGTCCTGACTCTTTATCAGTTGTTCAATCAATTGTATCTGGAGATCCTATCAATGGATATGAAGTATTGTTTACAATAGCAGGTGGTAACGGTGGATATGAAATCTCTATCAATGGTGGTGATTTCGGAACTACTTTCCAACTAAGCCAATCTTCAGGTGCTTACAACTATGTTGTACGTGATGTAAATGGATGTACAAAATCAGGTTCTTATGTTCTTGATGGTGTAGATGGTGTTAACGATATCAATGATGTTGTTACTAGTGTTTATCCAAACCCATTCACAAACACTTTAACATTAGTAGGAACAGATATGGTAAATGCAGAAGTAGTATTCACTGATATCAATGGAAAAGTATTAGTAGTTGAAATGGAGTCTAGCAATGATAAAGTTGTTATTTCTACATCAGACGTAGCTAGTGGTATTTACCTAGTGAAAGTTGTTACAAACAACGGATCTACTGTAAAACGCGTAATTAAAAACTAAGAGTTACTCTTACAATATTGAAAACCCCTGCTCAATGCAGGGGTTTTTTTGTTTATGGAAAAATTATATCCTTGGCGAACCGGCGCTATAACCGAGATATTAAGCAGTTGCTTAGTATATGCTACTAATATTGATAAAGCGCTTAAGAACAGCTTCAAATCTTCACCTAAGCTGGGTAAGAAGGATAGAGTATTCATTACGGAGCATGCTTACAATATTTTAAGGCATTTGTATTCTAATCAATGCACTGATTTAAATGAAGTGATTTTTACATACTTCGAAAACAATGGTTATGATGTTTCAAGAATAGAATCAGGACAAGCTACATTGGAATTAGATCCAGAAGAGTTTGATAGCCGTTTTAGTGTTTCTAAGTGGGTTTTAAATGAATTTGCAGCATCAAACGACGACAAAGTTGTTGAATCTGTATTCGAGGCTATAAATCATAGGAAACAAGCTTTCATTCGCGTTAATACGAATGAAATATCCGTTCAAGATTTTCTTGACATATTAAGTAAAGGAGAAATTCACTTTACATCACAAAATGCCGATAGCACTTGCCTTTTAATATCTGAAGAAAGTATTGTAGCATTATCTCAATCGGATAATTACAATAGAGGGTATTATGAGTATCAAGATTTAGCGTCACAATCACTTATAGAGCATGTTTTGCCTTTTATTAGTGATTCTAAAGCAGTGTTAGATTTATGCGCTGGAGAAGGCGGAAAATCGGTACAGATCGCTCAAAGTTTTAAAAGTTCTGACAGATTTGCTTACGATATAATTTCGGACAAAACCAAACACTTGAAAAGGCGTTTTGAGCGATTTAAGAATACAGATTGTCCTAATATCTTATCAAAAGATGAATTGAATGCGAAAAATGATTTTGATTTGATTTTGATTGATGCTCCGTGTAGTGGAACGGGAACTTTTGGAAGATTACCAACTCAAAAATATCATCTTACAGAAAAACATTTCAACGACATGCAAAAAGTACAAAAGCAGTTGCTAAATGATGCATCAGCTAAAGTACTTGATGAAGGTTTTATTGCATATTCTACATGTTCTATATTGAACAAAGAAAATCAACAACAAGTTGAATTGTTTTTAAATGCAAACGATAATTTTAAATTAATTACAGAAAAGCAAATACTACCAACCACCGATCATGATGGTTTGTATGTAGCCTTGTTGCAAAAAAATTAAGAATATATAGAATTGATCTCTGACTCGTAATTGGCGTTGATAACTTTACGTTTCAATTTTAGAGTCGGAGTTAATTCATTTTTGTCGATGCTAAACTCTCTTGATAAAAGCACGAATTTTTTCACTTTTTCCCATTGACCAAATGTTTCATTGAGGGTGTCAATTTCTCTCTGTATTCTGTCTATTACTTCTTTTTTGGTAATGGCTTCTTCGTTGGTTGTAAAACCAAGTCCTTTTTCTGTACACCAACCTTTTAAGTAATCAAAGTTAGGGACTATAAGTGCAGCTGGAAATTTCTGGTTTTCACCAATAACTACAAGTTGTTCAATGAATTTTGATTCTTTGAATTTGTTCTCCAGAATTTGTGGAGCTACATATTTACCACCACTGGTTTTGAACATTTCTTTTTTTCGATCAGTGATTTTTAGAAACTCACCATCAATCATGCATCCAATATCACCCGTGTGGAACCAACCATCTTCGCTCAATACTTCAGCCGTTTTTTCTGGTTGTTTATAGTAACCCTTCATTACGTTAGGGCCTTTTACTAATATTTCTCCGTCTTCAGCAAATTTAACTTCTACGTTTGGTAGCAATCGTCCTACAGAACCTATTCTTAACCCATTCCCACGTAGATCGTTTACTGATATTACGGGTGATGTTTCAGTTAAACCATAGCCTTCCATAATATTAAGACCAGCGGCTAGATAAATTCTTGCTAAACGAGGTGATAGAGCTGCGCTACCACTAGCTATAAGTAATACTTCACCACCTAAAGCTTCTTTCCATTTGCTGAAGATTAATTTTCTTGCAATTTTTAATTTGAATTCATACCATGCTCCATTAGCGCCATAAGGCTCAAATGTGTTGGCTAATTCAACTGCCCAGAAAAACAAGCTTTTTTTGATACCAGATAATTCGGCTCCTTTTGCTATAATCTTGTCATAAACCTTTTCAAGTAATCGTGGTACGGCAGTAAATACATGTGGCCTGCATTCTTTCATGTTATCGCTAATGGTTTCGAGCGATTCTGCAAAATAAATTTCAATGCCATTAAGCATATACAAATACAAAAGCATGCGTTCGTAAACATGGCATACAGGTAAAAATGACAATGCTCTATACCCTGGTTGAACAGGAAATCTTGTTGATGAATCTATAGCGTTGCTCACTAAATTTTGGTGAGACAACATAACCCCTTTCGGTTTCCCTGTAGTTCCGGAAGTATAAATTAAAGTTGCTAAACTATCGGCTGTAACTTTTTCTGAAATAGCTTGAATTTTTTCAAATTCTATTTTCGTACACTTTGCTTCTAGCTCGCTTATATGATGACAATCAACTATTCGATTGAAACTGTATATCCATTCTAGTGTAGGAATATTGCCTTTCACCTCCATGACTTTAGAAAGCAATTCCTCATCGCTCACGATAACCATTTTTACTCCGGCATCGTTCATGATGTATTCATAATCACATGGAGTAGAAGTAGGGTAAATTGGAACGTTTGCTACACCAATTTGCTGCATTCCTATGTCGAAATAATTCCATTCACTGCGGTTATTGCTTATTACAGCAATTTTGTCACCATCTTGAAAACCCAAATTCAACAAGGCTGTACTAACAATATTGGCTTTTTCTAAGAAGTCATCAATGCTTAAGCTTTTCCATTCCCCCATTACCTTATCGTTGAAGGCCTTTGCTTGCGGAAAATGCTTTTGCTGGTATTTAGGAATGTCAAATAATCTAGTAACACCTGGGTAACTCATAAGCTAGTTTGGTTGGGGTTGATCGTATTTCGTAAAGAAATAAATATAAATTGAAAATGTTGGATTACATTTGTTAGGCTTGCATAATAAACTACAAAATACAATAGAAATGGGAAAGCCTAGCTTAAATGAAATACTAAAAATTCAATTTCCAGTGATCATGGCGCCAATGTTTTTGGTTTCAAATTTGGCTATGATTCGTGAAGGTGTTAAGGCTGGAATTATGGCCACGTTTCCTACACTTAACTATCGTAAAGATGGAGAGTTAGAGCATATTTTGGATGAGATTTCTAAAGTAGAAGGCGACGGAAATTATGGGGTTAATCTCATCGTTCAATTGAGCAATCCGTTGTATAAAAAACACCTTGAAATTTGCATTGCCAAAAAAGTTCCGTTTTACATAACTAGTTTAGGAAATCCCAAAGAAGTTATAGAAAAAGCACATGCATATGGAGCAAAGGTTTTTTGTGATGTAACCAACATTGAGCATGCTAAAAAAGTGAAAGACTTAGGTGCTGACGGATTTATTGCCGTTGGTGCAGGAGCAGGTGGACATGCAGGCCCAATAGCATTGCATGTGTTGATTGAGAATTTGGTTGAAATATTTCCAGATATGCCTGTTGTAGCTGCCGGAGGAATATCCACTGGAAAAGCACTTAAATCAATGATGGTATTGGGAGCAGTTGGCGCATCAATAGGAACGCGCTTTATTGCAACAACAGAAGCGGAAGTAAGCGATGAGTACAAAAATGCGATTTGCGACTACGGCATGAACGATATTGTTCTGACTGAAAAAATTAGTGGTACTGCTTCGTCAGTTATCAATACACCTTACGCACAAAAAATTGGTACTACCCAGTCGTTTTGGGAAAAATTATTGACAAAGAACAGAACAATAAGAAAGTATTTTAAAATGCTGATTCAAATTAGGGGTATGAAGAAACTGGAGAATGCAATTAAACCAGGATCATACAAAACACTTTGGATAGCCGGTCAGTCTGTTGGAATGATAAAAAATATATTATCCATCAAACAAATAGTAGAAAACCTAAAATCGGAATTCGAAAAAAGTTAATTTTCGAATAAGACCTTTCCTTCTATTACAGTTTTCCTAACGGTAGGGTTATTCCATTCTGTACTATTCAGTTTTTGGCTCAGTACAGTAATGTTGGCCGTTTTACCAGAATCTAAAGATCCAAATTTGTTTTCCCACTGATTGGCTAATGCAGCATACAATGTCATGCCTTTAATAGTCTCGTCAGGAGAGAGAGCACTTTCTAAAAGAAATCCATTTTCAGGATTATTTGTGAATGGAGTTTGTCTGAAAACGCTGCTGTAGTAAGTTTTTAATGGTGATATATCTTCAACGGGGAAATCAGTTCCTAAAGCAATTATGCCATTGCAAGCAAGTAGTTTTTTGTAATTGTAAGCGTTTTTTATTCTGTTGCTCGACAATCTGTCTTCTGCCCAACGCATATCACTTGTAGCATGAGTTGGTTGTACTGAAGGGATGATATTGTAGGTGGTGTATTTTTCTAAATCTATAGGGTCTACAACTTGAGCATGTTCAATTCTCCAACGATTATCATTGCTTCCTTTTAATGTTGCGCCATACACATCGAGAACAATTTTAACGGCGCTGTCACCAATACAATGCGAGTTCAATTGCCATCCGTTTTCAAAACATCTGCTTGCAAGTGCATCCATATCTTCGAATGGAGTTCTCATTATACCATGGTTATTGTGATCATCGGAGTAAGGTGTTTTTAAGCAGGCCGAGCGAGAACCCAAACTGCCATCTGCATACATTTTTACGCTATAACAACTTATCTTTTCATGAAGTTTTGGTTTGCTTTCTAACCAAGTAAGTGTTTCGTTATCGGGATTAGCCATCAAATACAATGGAATAGAAATCAGGTTTTCATTATACGCTTCATTAAGTAGTAAAATGTCGTTTTTAGAAAGGCCTGCTGAAGTCACCGCCGTTAATCCACTAGCCAATATTTTTCCCTCGGCTCTTATCAATGCTGTTTTAATATCCTCATTAGAGTATTCGGGAACCAATTGATCGATATAATCCAAAAATTTTTCTTGAACTATGCCTATGTAAGTGTTGTTGGACTGTATTGCAATAAATCCTGGTTTCGATTCATTTTCATTAAGATTAGCAAGTTCGGCTGATTTGGAATTCAACCATGCGCTATGTCCATCTATGCGCTTTAAGTAAATAGGTTTGTTTATGCCAAGTTTATCAAGATCTTCTTTAGTTGGATAAGCATTGTCCCACAGCGAATGATCCCATCCACGTCCAGTTATCCATTGTGCATTCGGATTGGATTCCGCAAACGATAGAATTCTTTGTAGGCACTCAGCTTTCGTTTTGCTGCCCACCAAATCAACGCTTAAAAAGCTCTTAGCATAGCCTAAAAAATGCGAGTGAGCATCAATAAAACCAGGATAACAAATGCCACCTTGTAAATCAATTGAGTTTTCTGATCGAAATGAATTCATAACCTCACGCTCAGGTCCGATAGCAACAATTTTACCGTTGGTAATTGCAATAGCACCTGGTAAAGTTTGACCTGTGTGAACATTGTAATACTGAAGATTGTGGTATACAGTATCGGCTTTATTGAATTTTAATCCGCAACCAGAAATGGAAATAATGGTGAGGAGTGTATATAATTTAAATTTCATCGCGTAAAATTTGAGTGGCATTGGCTTGAGCTGTTGGCATAATAACAATGTCGTTGATATTAACGTTTAGGGGAGTACCTAAACAATACATAATGGCGTCGGCAATATCTTTGGCTTTCAACGGAATAAAACCATCATAAGTAGCGTCAGCTAAATTGACGTTTCCTTCGTGTCTAACAATAGAGAATTCGGTTTCAACAGCTCCAGGGCATACATTGCTAACCCTAATTTTGTCGTTTAAAAAATCCAACCTCATTGCTTTTGATAAGCTGTCAACAGCGTGTTTTGTTGCGCAATATACATTGCCGTTTGTGTAGGTTTCTTTACCAGCTATTGAACAAATGTTGATGATGTGTCCTTGGCCCGATTTTTTTAAAAGTGTATGACATGCTTTTGTCATATAAAGCAACCCTTTTATGTTGGTATCTATCATGGTTTCCCAATGATCTAATTTTGCTTCTTGAAAAGGTACTTTCCCAAGGGCTAATCCAGCATTATTAATAAGTGCATCTAAAGTTGAAATTTGCTTGATAGCTTGTAAGCATTCATCATTATTTCTAACATCGAACACCAATATTTGCACTTCGCAGTTTGGGTTTGAATGAAGTATTTCAGCTTTTAGTTTTTCTAATTTATCCTTTCTACGAGCAGAAATTATCACCTTTTGGTATTGCGCTGAAGCTAGTATAGCTGTTGCGTAGCCTATACCCGAAGATGCTCCTGTTATTAAAATGCTTTTTGCTTTTGTCATATACCCTAAACTCTATGCAATAATAATTACTTTTGCACCGACCATTGTCAACCTTATGAGCACAAGTACTAGCAAATCGATTGCAACCTTAGCACAGGCCAAAGAATTAGGTCTATTAGAATCTGAATTTGAACAAATCAAGAAGATCTTGAATCGTGAACCAAACTTTACTGAGATGTCGATATTCTCTGTAATGTGGTCAGAACATTGTTCGTATAAAAACAGTATTAAATGGCTAAAAACTTTACCTAAAAAAGGGGCGCACCTTTTGGTAGAAGCAGGTGAAGAAAATGCAGGCTTGGTTGATATTGGAGATGGTTTAGCATGTTGTTTTAAAATAGAATCGCACAACCACCCAAGTGCATTAGAACCTTATCAAGGTGCAGCAACGGGTGTTGGTGGAATTAACCGCGATATTTTTACAATGGGTGCACGCCCAATAGCACAATTAAATTCTTTGCGTTTCGGAAACATAGAAAGCAAAAGAACAAAGTGGTTGGTAAACGGTGTGTCTAAAGGTATTGGTGATTACGGAAACTCATTCGGTATTCCTATCGTTGGAGGTGAAGTAATGTTTGACGACAGTTTCAACACCAATCCGTTGGTTAATGCTTTTTCTGCAGGTATTGTAGAAGTTGGTAAAACCTTATCAGCAAAATCACAAGGCCCAGGAAATCCAGTTTATATTGTAGGAAGTAAAACAGGAAAAGACGGTATTCATGGAGCTGCTTTTGCAAGTAAAGACATGACCGAGGATTCGGCTGACGATTTACCATCTGTACAAGTTGGAGATCCTTTCCAAGAGAAATTGCTTTTAGAAGCAACTATGGAATTGGCAACTACTGACGCTGTTGTTGGTATGCAAGATATGGGAGCAGCAGGTATTACTTGTTCTTCTTCTGAAATGTCTGCAGCCGGTGGTTTAGGAATGAAAATCCATTTGGATAAAGTTCCTACACGTCAGGCCAATATGCAGCCATATGAAATTTTACTTTCAGAAAGCCAAGAGCGTATGCTTGTTGTGGTTGAAAAAGGTAAAGAAGATATCATTGAAGCTATTTTTGAAAAGTGGGATTTACCTGCAGCATGCATTGGTGAAGTTACCGACGGGTTGAATGTTCAGTTTTTCGAAAACGGTGATTTAATTGCTGATATTCCAGCAGAATCATTGGTGTTGGGTGGTGGAGCTCCGGTTTACGATCGTGAGTACAAAGAGCCAGCTTACTTTGCTGAATTCAAGAAATTCGATATCAATAGTATAGAAGAGCCAAAGGATTTGGTAGCGGTAGCTCAAAAAATGGTAGCATTTCCAAACATTGCTTCTAAACGATATATCTACGAACAATACGATAGTATGGTAGGTGCTGCCACCATGACAACCAATGCTCATAGCGATGCAGGTGTTGTTAATGTAAAGGGCACAAACAAGGCTTTGGCCATGAGTGTAGATTGTAATTCACGCTATGTGAATGCAGATCCTGAAGTTGGAGCTGCAATTGCTGTATCTGAAGCTGCTAGAAACGTAGTTTGCTCAGGAGCAATACCTTCTGCAATTACCAATTGTTTGAACTTTGGAAATCCTTACAACCCAGAATCTTACTGGCAATTTGTTGGCTCGATAAAAGGTATGTCGAAGGCTTGTCTAAAATTCGAAACGCCTGTAACAGGTGGTAACGTTTCGTTCTATAACCAAACAAGTGTAGACGGAGTGGAAACACCAGTACATCCAACGCCTACGATTGGTATGTTGGGCGTAATGAATGATAAAAGTTTGCTTACATCATTGAATTTTAAAAACGAAGGCGATACAGTATATATGATTGGAAAATCAGAAAACTGCATCAATAGCTCTGAGTATTTATACAATTATCATGGCGTTAAAGCTTCACCAGCACCTAGCTTCAATCTCGATTATGAGTATGAAGTGCAAGATGCAGTTAAGAACCTAATTTCAAACAAATTAATCAATGCAGCACACGATTGTGCCGATGGTGGATTATTTGTGGCGCTTTTAGAAATGGCTATGAATGGAAATAAAGGTGTGGCAATTACTTCAGATGATAACATTAGAAAAGATGCCTTCTTATTTGGTGAAGCTCAGTCAAGAGTTCTTGTAACAGTAGCACCTGATAAACAAGAAGAATTTGTTGAATTCATGGCATTGCACAATGCAGATTTCAATATGTTGGGAACTGTTTCAGGTGATTCAATCCTTGTGGATGAAACCAATTTTGGTTCTGTTGCTGAATTGAAAAATATTTATGACAACGCTTTAGGATCTCATTTTAAAGCGTAAAAATCAAACCTCCTCCTAAATATGGGTTGCTGTACGGCGAATTGATATCTTCAAGAACGTCGTACAGTAACGATATATAGCCAAAGGATTTCCCTCCTAGTTGTAATCGGTAAGCAGCACCAACAAAGAAGATGTTTACCGGAGTTCTAAATTTGGCATTATTGAATTCCGAATACCTTTCTACAGATAAACTTTGATATTCTGTAACCAACATTAATTCGGGTATTACTGCATAATTGGCAAATATTAATCCGCCATAATTGCTGAATTCAAAACCTTTGAATCTATTGTCGCTTAAATAGTTGTAAACTACTCCGGCGCCTAAAGTGAGTTTCTCATTTATTCTGTATCCAAGTCTTGGAGAAAGGTTTACGTAGGTCACAGTTCCAAAACTTAGCGCTAAATCACCTCCCAATTGCCAACGATCTATAGTTTGGTTAGCTTTTGATTTGTTCTCTGAATCGGTCTGTTGGCCAAGTGTTTGGGTGTGTATGGCAAAACAAAGTGCTGTAAGCAAATATAATTTGTTCATTTATTCCTATTTTTAAACGCATTCTTGCATTAAGGAAAGGTAATAAAATGATGACGTTTCAAGACAACACTATATTGGAGAGGCTGCCTAAGCACTTATTAGATTTTGTAATAGATCAACCCTTCAATTTATATACTAGTCGCGATCACGCCGTTTGGCGATATGTAATGCGTCAGAACTTGCGCTTTCTAGGCAAGGTGGCTTACGGTAATTATCTCGATGGTCTACAAAAAACAGGAATCACAATAGATCGTATACCTCAAATGTATGGCATGAACCGGATATTGAAAGATATAGGTTGGGCTGCCGTAGCTGTTGATGGTTTTATTCCGCCTCAAGCTTTTATGGAGTTTCAGGCATATAAAATATTGGTGATTGCTGCCGATATCAGAAATGTAAATCACATTGAGTATACGCCTGCTCCGGATATTTTACACGAAGCAGCAGGACATGCTCCTATTATAGCACACAAAGAATATGCTGAATATTTAGAACTGTTTGGTAAAATAGGAGCTAAAGCTTTTTCTTCAAAGCAAGATTATGCTTTGTATGAAGCTATTCGACACTTATCCATTATTAAAGAAGACCCTAGTACTCCTTTAGATGAGGTTAAGAAAGCAGAGAAAGATATAGAAGTTCTGTCAGCCGATATGGGTAAGCCTTCTGAGATGGCTTTATTGCGTAACCTCCACTGGTGGACGGTAGAATATGGGCTTATTGGAACTCCTGATGATTTCAAACTTTATGGAGCTGGTTTGTTGAGTTCCATTGGCGAAAGTCAAGAATGTTTGAAAGACGAGGTGAAAAAAATACCATATTCCATAGATGCTCAGAATTATTCTTTCGATATAACCAATATGCAACCTCAATTGTTTGTGGCAAAAGATTTTGCTCATATGTCTGAAGTGTTGAACGAGTTCGCTGATACTATGGCTTTCCGTAAAGGAGGAGTGTCTGCTTTACAAACAGCATTAGATTCCGATGATGTTTCTACGGTAGAGTTTGAAACAGGTTTGCAACTCAGTGGAAAGATTGAGTCATATAGTCATAATGGAGAAGTTGTTGAGTTCATTAAACTTTCTGGAACTACACAACTCAGTACCGAAGGTGTTCAGATCGAAGGGCATGGAATTGAACATCATGCTCATGGTTATAGTTCTCCAATAGGATTCCCTACAATAGAAGGAAAACTTGCAGATAATAGTTTCAATTGGTTGTCTAAAATTGGAGAAAATCTAACGTTAGTGTTCAAGAGTGGGATTAAGATTGTTGGAGAATTGGTTTCGAATACCATTTACGATGGAAAAACCATCATGCTTTCATTTGAAAATTGTACAGCTTCAAAAGACGATACTATTTTGTTTGATCCATCATGGGGGATGTACGATATAGTTCTGGCCGAAAAAGTGGTGTCAGCTTATTATGGGCCTTCCGATCCAGAAGCCTTTAAGTGGGAGTTTGAATCTCCAAAAGAGAAAACACATAAGCTTCACTATTCAAAAGACGACGATATTACATTTGATATTTATGAGACCGTAAGGCTTCTTCGCGAAAGCGAGAAGTTTGAAAGTGAAAAGTTGGAAGAAATAAAAGACAAAATCGATGGACACTGCCCTAACGAATGGTTGTTGAAAGTTGAATTGCTTGAGTTAGCTGAAAATACTGATTCTTCAGAGTTATCGGCTCAATTGAAAAGTGAATTGATGGCTTTAGCAGAATCCAAACCTGAGTTGACAAAGTTAATATCCGATGCTTTAGTAATTAGTCACTCATTAAGTGAAGCTTTATGATAGTATTGATTTCAGGTGTAAGTAGAGGTATAGGTCGGTCGTTGGTTGAGCACTGTTGCAATTCAAATGAATTTACCAAGGTGATTGGTGTAACAAGAAACGCTACTGCATTAGATGACCTAGAAGCCCTATATGATAACTTTAAGGGAATTCCCTTTGATTTACAGAACGGCAATTTTTCTGAGTTGAACAATTTGTTAAGGCAAGAAGTTGATTCACTAGACTTTGTAGTTAATAATGCAGGAGCACTTGTCAATAAACCTTTCTTAGAGTGGGAGAGTGAAGATTTTGATAAAGTATACGGAGTAAACATTATAGGAGCATCCAAGCTCTTGCAAATCACCATTCCATTAATGGAAGAGAGCAAAGAGGCGCATGTTTTGAATATTTCCAGCATGGGAGGCGTACAAGGGAGTGCTAAATTCCCGGGTCTTTCTGGGTATAGTTCTAGTAAAGGGGCATTGCAGGTTTTAACCGAATGTTTGGCAGAAGAGTACAAGGATCAAGGTATATCCTTTAATTGTATCAGTTTAGGAGCTGTTCAAACAGAAATGTTGCAAGAAGCATTTCCAGGATACCAGGCGCCCGTCCAGCCCGACGATATGGCGAGATTCATCAAGAATACCTTATTGAGTGCTCATAAAATTTACAATGGGAAAAATTTATGTGCTTCTAAATCAACGCCTTAGAAAAGGGTGTTGAAATAGTTTTTGAATTAATTAGGAAAGT
>CAXBOO010000005.1:0-271526 GCA_963977425.1 uncultured Flavobacteriales bacterium
TCAAACACCATACATTCAAACCTTTTTTTTCCCCTACTTATATTGTAGCTCGAATAAAGCTTGATAGTGTCCACCTTTATCTAACAGCTGCTGGTGAGTACCTTGTTCTACTATACGCCCTTTATCCAACACTATGATCTTATCGGCATCTTGTATGGTCGATAAACGGTGGGCTATTACGATACTTGTTCGGCCAGAAGTAATTTCGTGTATGGCACGTTGAATCATCTCTTCTGACTCAGAGTCTACTGAAGATGTAGCTTCATCTAATATGAGCAAGTCGGGATTATAAACATAAGCTCTTATAAACGCCAACAACTGACGTTGACCTGTACTTAAAGTTGAGCCTCGTTCACGCACGTTATAAGACAACCCTCCGGGCAATTCGTTGATGAAGTCCAAAGCTCCTACAGCTTCGGCTGCTTTCACTATTTGCGCATCGGTAATATCATCGTCCTTTAAATTGATATTGTTGCTGATGCTATCGGAAAACAAAAAGACATCTTGCAACACTACCGCTATGCGATCTCTTAATGATTGTAGCTTGTATTCTTTTATATCAACACCATCTACTAGAATTTGACCTTCTTGAAATTCATACAAGCGAGAAAGTAAATTGACAATACTACTCTTGCCCGCTCCTGTAGCACCAACCAATGCTACAGTTTCGCCAGGCTGTACGGTAAAAGAAATATCGCGCAACACATATTCGTCTTCTATATAGGCAAAGGAAATGTTCTTGAATTCGATATTGCCTTTAAGTTCTGGCAAAATACGTTCGCCTTCGTCTTTTATGTATTGATCTTGTTCGAGAAGATTGAAGACTCTTTCGCTTCCAACCATTCCCATCTGCAATACATTGAATTTATCAGCTAGTTGTCTTATAGGACGAAACAACATGTGGATCATGAGAATGAACTCGAACAGCACTCCAAAAGTGAGGTCTTCATAAATAATGCCTTTTACTCCATACCAAACAAGCAATGCAATGGACACACTCGAAAAGACTTCCACAACAGGAAAGAAAATAGCGTTTGCAAAAATAGAGTCTACATGGGCATTTCGGTGTTCTGCATTAATGTCCTCAAACTTTTCCATTTCACGCTCTTCGCGCCCGAAGATTTGCACCACCGACATTCCTGTAAGATGCTCTTGGGTATAAGCATTGAGTTTAGCAACTTGTACTCTTACTTTAGTAAATGCCTTTTTGATGGCGTTCTTAAAAATGTTGGTTCCTATTAATAAGAGAGGTATGCTTGAAATACTCAACAAAGCCAATTGCCAATCGAGATAAAACATATAGAGAATAACCAAAACCAGCTTGAGCAAATCGCCCATAATGATAAGAATACCAGAGGAGAATATCTCCCCCATGGTTTCGATATCAGAAATAACACGGGTAACCAAAGTCCCTATAGGAGTTTTATCGTAAAACGATAGCTTGAATTTAGTGAGATGCTTAAACAATGCCGCACGCAAATCGATGATGACCGACTGACCTAAATAGTTGGCGCTATAGGTTTGAAAAAATTGCAGTACCGCTTCTATTAACAATACGGCTACTATAAGGAGTACCCACAACCCTAATCCATTGGAATCGCCTGGTATTATAAAATTATCAATAGTATCGCCTATTAATTTGGGTTTGATAGGCGCCACCACCCCTAGCAACAAAGTTAGAACGAAGGTGAACCAAAATCGGATTTTATACGGTTTTACAAAGGCCATTACCTTTTTAAAGAGCTTTACGTCAAAAGCTTTACCACTTACCGACTTTTTTTTAATCATTATCAAAAGGATAAATTACATCAGTTAAAAACAACCCCTTTGCGGGAACCGATTCGCCGGCTAAACTACGTTGACCTGATTGAATAATATTCTTAAAATCCGTGAAATTAATTTTTTGCTCTCCTACCATCAGTAATGTTCCAACAACACTTCTTACCATATTGCGCAGAAACCGATCAGCACGGATAGTAAAAACTAAATGCTCGTTTTCGACTGTCCACTCTGCATGAACAACTTTACAGATATTGGTTGCATTACCAGCATGAGCCTTACAAAACGCTCCGAAATCTGACACCGTGAGTAAATGCTTAGCGGCATCGTTCATCAATTTCACATCCGGTTTACCAACATACAGCCAAGCATTTGCATTGAATGGATTTTTTCGCGTACTGATATAGTACTTATACTCCCGTTCTAGGGCCGAAAATCGTGTATGAAGTTCCTCGTTTACCTTAAATGCAGAGTAAATAGCGATGTCTTTACCTAATAATGCATTGAGTTTGTAGACCAACTTATCTTCTGAAAATGGCAAGCTTTCACTCTCAAAATGGGCATAGAAACAAGAGGCATGAACTCCAGTATCTGTACGACCACAGCCCATAATCGCAATCTCCTCACGCAAGAGTATAGACAATGCTTTTTGTATTTCTCCCTGTACCGTAACGGCATTATTTTGTACTTGCCAGCCATGAAAACTGGTTCCGTTGTATGCTAATTTTAAAAAGTAACGCGACTTTTGCATTATGACAGTTTGTGTTATTTCCGATTCGCACGGTTACATTGGCAAAGATGCCTTAAAACATATAAATGACAGTGATATTGTTCTGCATGCAGGTGATGTTGGGCCAATAGAATGTTTAGATGAGATACAACCACGCAAAAAACTCATTGCTGTATACGGCAATATTGATGACCACAAAGTTAGAGCTGAATATCCGGAATACCACATGGTTACTCTTAACGGTTATAAGATCCTGATGATACACATTGCTGGAAAGCCTGGTTATTACAATCCTAGAACTAAAGAGCTTATACAATCTTTAAGACCCAATATGTTGGTATGTGGGCACAGCCATATTTTAAAGATACAGTACTATAAAAACAAAGGATTGCTTCACATAAACCCAGGCGCTATAGGCGTATACGGCATGCATAAACAACGTACTCTTTTAAAATTTAAAGTAGAAAAAGGTGTTGCCAAAGAAATGTTCGTAGTAGATCTTGGTGAAAGAAAACTACCGGATACGATCGATAGACTTCAATAACTCAACATCTTTTCTTACTCCACGCAAAGCCATAATTATAAGAGCTAAAGCAGCTACTGGCAAAAACAATCCTACTGTGTATTGCACGTCTGCATCTACTTTTCCGAAATAGGCCAGAAAATTTCTTACCCCCATAAAAATAGTCAATACCAAACCAAAATTGGCTACAAATACAGCGTACACTAATTTAAGCTGTACACGAACAGCTCCGTGTTTTACCAATGCCGCTAGAGTAAACAAAAGAGAAAGTCCCCAAAAAGCAATTGGCAAGTAATAAAACATAGTTGGTGCCCCCTCAAAAGAAGGTGTATTAGCCGCAGTGGCCCCAAATAAGTTCAAAGCAATTGGAGCATCTCCAGCTAAAATAGCTAGGTCAAAAAACATGGATAAGCCAACAAGTATTAGCGATAAAAGCAGGTATATATTTTGAATTCGTCCGAACATGTCGCGAATATAATTCCTAATTATTTAGGAAAAAGTATTGCCATAAATTAAAATGTGTATAATTGCCTAATAGTTATAGATTTTCCGATCGGGAAACTAAGCAACATACTCTTTATCATTACGATGTACGATTTCGATTTTTTCGCCAGCAAGAAAATTGGCGATTTGAAGCAATTAGCTAAAACCTTGAACTTAACCAAAACCAGTGCCCTTAAAAAAGAGCAATTGGCAGAACGACTAGCCGAGGAATCAAAAAACAATATTTCAAAAGTTCAACCCGTACTGTTTGCTTTTTACCCAGACATAAAACCTGCAGAAAGTACTGCTCCTACTCAACAAGAGGAGAGAAAAAGTCCTAAACCTAGACCAAACCCTAGGCCAAGACCTAAAGCAGAAGGAGACGATGCTCCAAAGCCTGAACGGAAAGCAAACGAAAGACACCAACCCAACAATAGACGAAACGACAACAGAGTAGAATCTACAGAGGGTAATACGGATACCAATACGGTTCAAAACCAAAGTGGTAGAGATCAACAAAATAGAGATCGTCAGAACAACCAAAGAAATAACCAACGCGAAGACAACAAAAAGCCAAAAGAAGATTACAGACAAGTTTTCGAAGGCAAAGTATTTTGTGAAGGAGTTCTCGACATGCTTACCGATGGTAGCGGATATGGTTTTTTAAGATCTGCCGATTACAACTACGTTTCTAGCCCAGATGATGTATACGTTTCGCAAAGTATTGTGAAGAAATACGGTCTGAAAGAAGGCGATACCGTAAAAGGAGAATTGCTTCCTCCGAAAGAAGGCGAACGTTATTTTCCGTTGAATAAAGTTATCAGTATCAACGGTCGTACACCTCAAAGTGTAAGAAACCGTGTACCATTTAAATACTTAACACCCTTATTCTCGAACGAGAAGTTAAACTTAGCGGGAGAGAGAAGTACGACTTCTACAAGAATACTCGACATGTTTGCTCCGATAGGAAAAGGACAAAGGGGAATGATTGTAGCACAACCTAAAACGGGTAAAACAGTACTACTAAAAGAAATAGCCAACGCTATTGCTGCCAACCACCCTGAAGCTTACCTTATAGTTTTGCTAATTGACGAACGACCAGAAGAGGTTACCGACATGAAGCGAAGCGTAAATGGAGAAGTGATTGCCTCTACATTTGATGAAGAAGCAAAAAACCATGTACAGATTGCCAACCTTGTGCTAGAAAAAGCAAAACGTATGGTAGAATGTGGACATGATGTTATCATCTTACTTGACTCTATTACACGTTTAGCTCGCGCATACAACACGGTACAACCAGCATCAGGTAAAATATTAAGTGGAGGTGTAGATGCCAATGCATTGCACAAACCAAAACGTTTCTTTGGTGCTGCTAGAAATGTAGAAAACGGAGGTTCGTTGACTATTTTGGCTACAGCCTTAATAGAAACAGGCTCTAAAATGGACGAAGTTATTTTCGAAGAATTTAAAGGTACAGGTAACATGGAACTTCAATTGGATAGAGGTCTATCTAACAGAAGAATTTACCCTGCAATCGATATCTTAAAATCTGGAACGCGTCGAGACGACTTATTGCTTTCTCGCGATATGCACAACAAAATTACCATCATCCGTAGATTCATCAACGACATGAACCCTATGGAAGCTATGAAGGAGATTAAAGACCGCATAGAGAAAACCGATAGCAACGAAGAATTCCTACAATCAGCAAAAGGTTAATCCGTGAAAAACTTTCGTAACGTACTGATTGTTAGTATCGCGTGGATTGTTCTACGTTATGTAATTTCATTTACTATCCCAGTAGAATCGTTAACCGATTACACCCGCTTTATGGTCATGTTTGGCCCTATCGCTCCTTTGCTTGCAGCTACATACGGTCACATAAAATCCAAAGGAAAAGAATTTGGTTTCCCCGATGTTTTCAAAGCATCGGCAAAAGCCGGATTTATGTACTCTTTACTTTACCTTATAGGTATATTGGTACTGTTTCAATTCGTAAATCCTAGCGATTTTAGTTCTCGAAAAGCTCTGATAGTTGCACAACAAATAGAAGCCAATACAGCTGCTGAACTGAGTACACCTGAAGAAACACGAGCAAAGATCAATGAGATATTTACTCCGTTTAATTATGCTACTATTAGTTTCATGGTTTCGGTATTATTGACTTTATTCTACAGTGCATTCATCGCCTTTATGGCTGCAATGTTCAAAAAAAGAGGACAGTTTATTTCGTAGTTGGTTACATTAGACAATAATGGATCCGCAAAAACTACATTCAGGAAATGAACTCGATATTTTTTCAGTAAACACTGAAACAGAACTCAATTTACCATTTGTTGACAGTGGTATTAGTGCTGGATTCCCCTCTCCTGCTCTTGATTTTGTGGACGTCAGTATTGATCTCAACAAACATCTTATCAAGCACCCTTCGGCTACATTTTACGGTCGTGTAAAAGGCGAATCGCTTAAAAATGCAGGCATCAATAACAACGACTTACTCATTATAGACAGAAGCTTAGAGCCAACCAACAATAAAATAGCCGTTTGCTTTATTGATGGTGAATTCACTGCCAAACGCATTAAAATAGCCAAAAACGAAATTTGGCTGTATCCCGAAAACGACGACTACCAACCCATTATGGTTAATGAGGACAACGACTTTTTAATTTGGGGAATAGTAACCCATGTAATAAAGGATGTGTAAATGTTTGCCCTCGTTGACTGCAATAATTTTTATGCCTCTTGCGAAAGAGTTTTCCGTCCAGATTTAAACGGAAAGCCCATTGTGGTGCTTTCTAACAACGATGGATGCGTAATTGCCCGGAGCAACGAAGCCAAAGACTTAGGTGTTCCTATGGGAGCTCCTGCATTCAAAAACAAGGAATTATTTGAACAGCAGAAAATCAACGTCTTTTCTGCCAATTTTGCTTTATACGGCGATTTATCAAACCGAGTGATGTCTGTTCTGGGAGAATACTCGCCTGAAATAGAAATTTACAGCATCGACGAAGCCTTTCTGAAACTAACTGGTTTTGAACAGTACGATTTGCAGAAATACGGCGAAGACATGCGCTACAAAACCACCAAATACACAGGCATACCTATAAGTGTAGGTATCGCGCCAACTAAGGCTTTGGCAAAAGTAGCCAACCGCATAGCCAAGAAATTTCCTGTTCAAACAAAAGGCGTCTATATCATCAAAGACGAAGAGCAAAAAATAAAAGCTCTAAAATGGCTTAAAGTAGCGGATGTTTGGGGCATAGGCAGGCGAAACACTCAACGTTTGTTGGATAAAGATGTGCGCACTGCTTACGATTTCACTCAATTGTCTGATAGCTGGGTAAAAACCAACATGTCTATCGTAGGATTGCGTTTAAAACACGATTTGCAAGGCACACCTACCCTCGACTTAGAACTTACATCACCCAAAAAAAATATTGCTACTACACGTAGTTTTGAAAAAGACTACACCGAATTAGAGCAAATAGAAGAACGCATCAATACCTTCGCGGTGAGTTGTGCCGATAAATTGCGCCAACAAAATTCGTGTTGCCAATCGCTGGTTGTTTTCATTCACACCAACCAACACCGCAAGAACACACCGCAATACAGCCGAAGCATCGTTCTAAAATTGCCTTTTCCAACCAATTCTAGCATAGAACTAGCACAGTTTGCAACACAGGCTCTAAAACGTATCTTCAAAGCTGGATATCATTATAAACGAGCAGGTGTTATTGTACAAGATTTTACGCCAGAAAATGGTCTGCAAACCATGCTATTTGAGAATAGAAACGAAAAACATGTCGATCTGATGAAAGCGCTCGATTCAATCAACGCTCATTATGGTCAGCAAAAAATTCGCTTAGCATCTCAGGATTTAAAACGCGTGTGGAAAATGAAGCAAGAAAAGCTTTCGCCACGCTACTCCACCAACTTGGATGAAGTAATAACCATACACGTTTGATATTGACTTTAAACGCTACTTAGCTTCTAATTTCAGCATTCCGCCAAAATTTCCTGAACTCAAAAATAAAACCACCGCATTTTCACCAAAATCTTGAGCAAAGGCTGCCGATAGGTCATCCTTCTCGGTTAAAACTTCCATATCAGGACGAGAAAATGCTGCTTTAACATCGCTCGGATTTAATGCCTCCATTTGTTTTATTTCCAATGCTCGCTTGTCGTAATACACATAAGCTTTTGATGCCGGATCGAGACTTTTGGCATAATTCTTAATGAATTCGGGATTGAGCGAACTGTAAGTATGCAGCTCCAAAAACACCACAATATTCTTATCTGGATATGCTTCTCTAACACCAGCTACTGTCGCTGTTACCTTACTAGGCGCATGTGCAAAATCGCGGTATGCTTTAGCAATGCCTTTTACCGTTACGGGTTCTAATCGTTTTGCAGCGCCACCAAAATCGGATAAAGCTTCAAAAAACGAAGCCGAGTCTACCCCCATTTTATTGGCCAATAATCTAGCGCCTTCCACATTGCTCATGTTGTGCTTTCCTATAACCGATAATGGATAATTTTCGTCATCGAAAACGACTTGATATTCTCCATTCTCAACGGTATAGTTAGGAACCGAATATGGAATAAAAGTCAAATCTGCTCTATCGGCTTTCTTAATTGCTTCAACAATTTTATCTTCTTCAAAGTAAACTACAGTACCCTTAGGCTCCATGCTTTTAATGAAATCGACAAAACACTGTATGTAACTTTCTTCTGTTTTAAAAACATTGAAATGATCCCATGCAATACCCGTAATGATGGCCAAATTGGGCTTATACCATAAAAATTTCGAGCGTCTATCTATTGGAGAAGACAAATACTCGTCGCCTTCAATAATGGCTGTATTCACATCGCCATGCAGTTTTACCATACAATCGAAGCCTTCTAATTGTGCCCCAACCATATACTTTACATCTTGTTGTAATTGATGCAAAACGTGCAACACCATAGAAGTAATGGTTGTTTTACCATGACTCCCCGCAATTACAACTCTAAAATCGTTTTCAAAACATTGACCTAAAAATTCGGGATAAGACATCACATCTTTGTTCAGTCTTTTAGCTTCTAACAGTTCCGGATTATCTGTTTTTGCATGCATACCAAGTACAATACCATCTGCTGCTGCAATTTTTTCTGGAAACCACCCTTCTTCTTTCGGAAGCAAGCCTTCTTTTTTCAAACGGCTTCTAGAAGGTTCAAAAATTTGATCGTCTGATCCACTCACTTTATTTCCAGACCGACTTAAAGCTATTGCCAAATTGTGCATTGCACTACCGCCGATGGCGATAAAGTGAAGGTTTTTAGTAATATTGGTTTCCATTGCTTCGAAAATAGAAAACTATGCGCTTACACGAACTAAATACAGGATATTTCAAACTAGACGGAGGAGCCATGTTTGGCGTAGTACCAAAAGGTATTTGGAATAAATTGAATCCAGCCGATGAAAAAAACTTGTGTACATGGGCTATGCGTTGCATGCTTATAGAAGATGGCGACCGACTGATCTTAATCGATACAGGAATCGGGAATAAGCAAAGTGAAAAGTTTTATGGCTATTACTATTTGCAAGACATGCTTTCATTAGAATCTGCTCTAAAAGCAAAAGGCTTTGGATTGGATGATGTAACGGATGTTTTTCTTACCCATTTGCATTTCGACCATGTAGGTGGTGCAGTACAATACAATGCCACAAAAGATAGACTAGAACCTGTATTTAAAAACGCTAAATATTGGAGCAACAAACAGCACTGGGATTGGGCTACCATAAATCCTAATCCACGCGAGAAGGCTTCGTTTTTGAAAGAAAATATTTTACCTATTCAAGAAAGTGGGCAATTGCACTTTATAGAACAAACGCCAAATGCCTTGCTTACACAAAGTCCAATGCCAGGCATAGAAGTATTTTTTGCCAACGGACATACCGAAGCTCAAATGATTCCGATCATTAAAAACGGGGATAGTAAAGTGGTTTTTGGTGCCGACCTTATTCCAAGTGCTTACCACATACCACAAGCTTATGTAATGGGATACGATATGCGTCCTTTGCAAACCATTGAAGATAAAAACAGCCTTTTCCCTTTAATACACGAAAATAATTGGCAAGTTTTCCTTGAACACGACCCAATTAACGAGTTTATCACACTAGATAAGGGCGAAAAAGGTTATTCTGTAAAAGAAAAAGGACTATTTAACAGCTAAGCTTAGTAAACACGTGGATTAATCGCACTCATTTCATACTTTTGTAAAAAGTTTTATTTCGTGCGTAATTGGTTGGGTATAATAGGGTTATTGACAGCAGTAGTTTTCACTGCTTGCGAGAATTTCTCCTTTTCTCCTACGCTTCCAATTTCGAGTTCTATTCAGGGCGAAATAAAAATTGACTCCAGTGGTGTTTTTACCTACGAAGATTCAGGTGATTTTTTTGGTGGACAAGATTTAGAAGATGTATTAGGCAATATCAAATCTCTTTCATTAGACAGTGTATTTTTAGTTATCGATAGTACTTCTGTTCTAGAAAACGATTCATTGCCATACTTAGAAGCAAATGCAGTAGCGAGTTTGGATACTATATCCATTCAGCAAGACATTCGCGGAACTTTAATGTTCTTAAAAAAACTTCCTAGCGGCATCAAGATAGATGCTAGCCCAGATGAGTTGATTCAAATTTCTATCCTTTTAAAAGATAAAGCCAACGACAATCAAAACACACCTTGGAATTTTCAGATATCAGGTTTAGTAGATGGCGCACCAGTAACCATTTACTTTAAAGTAAAATTCTACGGAGAAATAGAGACCAAACCAGCGGAACTCATTTAATTCGAACTATCTATACAGATAGTAAAAGCACATATTATGGCATAAAAAAAAGGAGCATTGAGCTCCTTTTTTTTAATCAAATGAAAATGTTTGCTGCGGATATTGGTCCACAGGGACTTGAATATCAAAATCATCAATTGTATTGATTTGCCTAAAGGACAATGTATCGTCGACAGCATATTCGGGATATAGTTCTATCAGTTTATTTTCTATGATCAACTCTCTCTTACTAGCAGAAACATAAGCCATATTGATGTGGGCTTTATAAGCCGTTACTATTTTCTCTTGCTGAGATTGATAAATTATTTCGTTAGAAAACTCAGGTGATAAAGCGAAAACATATGCTGCTGTTTTATCGTCGTTGTGATCGGTATGATATCCAATCAATTGTCCTTCTTTGTTGATTTGCAACATTGTAGGTATGTCATCTTCAGAATATCCGGCTTTAGCAACACTAGTAGAATCTATGTTATTCCATACTACAATAGAATCTCCGTTTAGGAAAAACTGTCCGTTTTTCGACTCATAATGCTTTGAATACAGTACTTTACCATCAGGCAACAATACGGCATCGTATAGTTTTTCAGTTAAGCCATTTATTGTATCAATGGTAATTGGAATACTGGGTACAGGAAATGACTGACTATTGAATTTGAATTTCCCATCGGTAGTTACTCCGTACAACAAACCATTATTGGTCCAATGAATTCTATACGCACCTTTCATAGTGTGCAAAATTCTTTCGTTAGTGTTTACCGAAACATTGATCATTCTAACGTTACCACTAGTATCTGTGTATGCAGCTCGAGTAGCATCAGGAGATAGAGTAAGGTTTAGTTTTGGTCCTGGCGTTGTTGTTATTTTAACCAATCCAACGGCGGTATCTTTTAAGAAGAATAATTCATCGTTGCTTTTAATAAGAATATGTGTGCGAGCAGGTTTCAAAAATTGATTGAATTCCTCGACCTTATATTTGGATAGCGATGTAAATGTTTTATCGCAAGAAGATAAAACCAGAAGTGACGAGATGAGGACCAACAGTCCAAGCGATTGTATATTTTTCATTACCACTTATCTGGGCCTAAATTGAAGTAAATACCAATAGTCATATCGTAAAAACGCTTAGACCTCCCGAAGGTTACCTGACCGTTTCCGGCAGTTTCTATTAAATAATGATAGACATAATCCATTTTCAAACCAAAGCCTGAACTCAATTTATATCGAGCTTCAAAACCGGCATTGATGTCAAAGTAATATCCCCCAACATAATAGATATCGCTCCGCATCGGGTTGTTGATATCGTATTCAGTAACCTCTCCGTACATGATGGTATTTGCCCCACCCATGGTTGGAGTTAGGATAAAATCCTTGTTCATCAACATTTCATAACCATAGTACACTCCTTGCGAGAATATATGAAGGTTGCTGAATTCAACACTGTAATAGCTATCGTTGCCATTAGAATTAGGTTGAGAGAAAAAATACGATGGCGAACCTGGCTCTAACTCTATGTATTGAAAAATGCTACCATAAAGCCAGCCCGATTTGTACTTATTGTCTACTCTTGGATCGATTCCAAAAACAACTTTGTAGTTTCTTTTTGTTTTACTATACTGACTTATATCGGCTACAGCTTTGGTCATCATCCCTGTGGAGACGTCTACTCGAACATCAGCAATTAAATCGCTAAAAGAAATTCGCCGACCATCGCTCCAAAATTGCGCGTCTGCTTGACCTACACAAAAGCAACTTATCGCAATCGATAAGAAAAAGTGTTTTAGCTTCATATTGAACTTTTAAGAGGACTAAATTATTTATAAAATTTAACATTCCTTCAGAAAATCCCATTTCTATGTTCATTCGTCTGACATAATCACCAACTAACAATGGAAAGCCACCTTACACAGTAGATATCCTATCACCATGATTGTTAAATAAATCAAAGTCACCATCAATACATAAGATTATTATGCATCTTTGAATTATGTATAGTAAAGAATACTTAAAAGGCACATTAAAAACTCTCCTACTAAGCTTGCTTTCCGAAAAAGGCGATATGTACGGCTATGAGATTACACAAACAGTAAAAGTGCGATCAGAAAACAGCATAGAACTAACAGAAGGCGCTTTATACCCAGCACTACACAAGCTAGAGGCCAACGAATATGTTGAGTCTTACACGAAAAAAATAGACGGTAGAAATAGGAAATATTACAAACTGACTAAAAAGGGATCGGACGAAGCTAAAAAACAAAAAGCTGGTTGGACCCAATTCTCTAATGTGATGGAAGCCATACTAAATCCTATGCAATATGCTTGATGCTCTACAAATAGCCGATCTGCACGACATCATTGCTAAAGCGTATTTGGATAGAGATATCGCCGATGAAATGTTGGACCATTATGCAACGCATATTGAATCGTTGATGATTGATGGTTTACAATACGAAGCGGCATTAAATGTAGCTATACAGTCTTTGCCAGAAAGTACCCTCACAGAAATAAACAAAGCTTACAAAAAAACTAAACTCATGAAAAACATTAAAACAGCAACACCTATTGCGGTGGCGTTAACCCTTTTTGCGATCGTTTTAAACATTCAATTACTCTCGCAAGAAGAAGCTTGGCAACTACCTGTAGCTCAACAAAAAATCACCAAAATGTCATCTGGGTTTGGTATTAGAAATCATCCTATCAACAAAGACAAAAAATTGCATACTGGTATGGACTTTGTTGCTCCACTTGGCACCCCCGTTAGGGCAGTAAAATCAGGCATAATAAAAAAGACAAAACAACAGAATACAGGTTATGGCAATCATATAGTTATTCTACATAACGACAGTACCGAAACCATGTATGCACAGCTTCATGAAATTCAAGTAAACATTAATGATACAGTAAATGGTGGTGACATTATCGGAACAGTTGGCAGTTCTGGTGCATCTACTGGCCCGCACCTTCATTTTGAAATGATAGAGAAAGGAAAAAAGGTAAACCCAATTAGCAAAGACCCTATTTTCAGGCTAGAGAACTAAAACTTATCTTGTAAATACAGTTTGGTATCGTTGTAATCTATGAAGTATAAAAACTTCAATGACAAGCTATTGAGCCCAGGCACATTTTTTAAACTTCTAGCGTTGTCGGCAAAATCTTCAGCAGGCACATCGTTGGAATTGAACAAGGACTTTTTATAGACAATATCCAATCGGCTTCCTGGAGATAACACATAAGTGTACACTAAATCGATATTGAAGGCATTGAAATCGTTGTCGTGAAAAGACACTCCATTGTTGCTGCCAGAATAAGTACTTGCTTGTACGCTACCGTCTTCTTGAAGAACAACAAATTCGTTGTACAATACTTTTGACCAGTAATGACGCATGCGCAAAGTGCTGTACATCAACGGATTGATTTTATACTCTAGTTGCAAAATATTCGTATGCGTTGTAATATCTCGTCTTCCAAAATAGATGTTGTCCTCATTGTACCCAGGATTATCGCTATTATCCGAACTGCCCACTGAATTAAATAAAGCATAGCCTTCGTTGTTAAGCTGTTCACTATAGTTATAGGAATAAACCAACAACAAGTGGTTATTGAAACGTATTCTAGGTTCTATAGCGAAGTTAAAATCATACCGACTATCTTGATCATACGTTGTGTAATTCACGTTGGCATCGAAGGCTAATGATTTTCTATAATCGGAGGAATACCAACCACCGAAATAGGCGTTTTTGGGTTTATTGTAGTAATACCCATCTTGTCTTGGCTCAAAATAATCGACATCTTGAACCGGCGATATTCCCGCATTCATACCATAGGCATTGAACTTTCTTCCGATGGCAAACCCATTCATATTCACATCAAAATTGGTAAATGCTTGTGGCTTATACAATCGCCCGTAATTGATGTTCACATTCAAACTAGCCCTATTCCAAATTCCTTTAGGTTTAAACTGATTAAAGGATATATATCCTCCATTAGAAATTTCATTGGCGTTGAACAAAAAACCCAAATCGTTTGGGTCGTAAGTATCGGACTCTACATTCAAATAAGTACCATAATTGATGTTACCCGAAATCTTTCGAACACTGGCTGCATAGGCGAAGCCATCGTCGTTCGCATCATCGTTTAATCCAGATTTTTTGTTGTAAATGGCTGATAAATCGGTAGAGATGGTGGCTTTTTTGTTGCGTAAAGTGGTAAACAATCCTGTTACATTGGCATCGTAGGTGCTACCAGCTCTCATTACATTGGTATTGACCAAAGAAACACTCGAATTATTTTTCAAATTCTGATCGAAAACCAACACATTGTAATTGCTTGCTGGCGCTGTTTCTATAACTTCTTCACTTCCGTCCAAACGTCTAATTCTAGCCGTTGTTTCACGCGTAATGGCGTTGAAAACACCAATTCCCAAACCATTCTTAAGTCGCCCACTCACTTTGGTTGCATTGAGGAGTTGAGTGGTATTAGGATTGTCTATAATTTCGTCATCGTCTCCTAGGTTATCGTACACCTTTCCTGAGTTGATTGGCCGACTACCAATACGTCGAGAATAAAATAAGCCTCCCTTATTGAAAAGCTCCGTTCCCTCTGTAAAAAACTGCCTATTTTCATTGAACCGAACTTCAAACGGTGATAGATTTAAGACTTGGTTATCGGATTGAACTTGACCAAAATCTGGTATCAATGTCATATCCAACGTAAAAGCATCTGATAGACCGAATTTCACATCCATTCCACCGTTTACAAAAGCATTGCTCTCGCCATCGTACTCATCGTAATACATTGAGAAATAAGGAAACAATTGCAATCTGACAGGTGTTTCGATATTCTTAAGACCTTCTAAGGTTCCAAATTGATTCAAGAATCCATCCACTTTAGGATCTATTCTATTCCACGATGATTTCTGTCTGGTTCGTCTAACCAACCGCAAGGCATTGAAATTCCAGTTCATCACATCTTTTTCAGGGAATCGCAAGGCACTAAATGGCACAAAAACTTCGGCCGTCCATCCATGATCGTTAATTTTTACACTGCTTCGCCAAACGGCATTCCACGAAAAATCTTCACTGTATTGCCCATATTGAGCATCGGCCTGCACACCAGCAGCTGTAACAAAAAAACCAAATGCTGTAAGCCCTGCTTGATAAGGATCGATGATTAATCCTGCCCAATCGACATTGCCAAAATTATCTCTTTGAGAAAGTTCTGTTAAAATACTATCTGGACTTGTATCGAAATTTGACACCCCAAAATACAATCCTCTATTGTTGTACAATATTTTAATTTCCGTATTTTGGTTAGCGTTTTGCCCCGGATTGGGTTCTAACTCAATAAAATCTTTTAAAGGCTCTGCACCCCCCCACTCCAATTCATTCAAAACACCATCTACAACAATGTTACTCGTATTTGCCAATTCGGTAACCTTGCCAGTTTTCTGAGCGAATGCATGGTGTGCAATCAATATTGCAAACGCTATTAAGATGGAATTCAATTTCATTTCAATTCTATTTCGACCAATTTGCCATAATCGTCAAAGATGCGTAAAACTAACATTTCGTTCTTTTTGGAAGGTCTAATATTCATGGGTAAACGATAATAATTCTCATAAAGACTTTTATCGGCATTATTTTTCACAAAAGAATCATCGAACTCCTTAGAATATCGATGAGGAAACAACCACCTTTTATTCCCGGATTGATAGCTGTAATATCGTTTGTAACCAACATCAATCGTTTTTAGTTTGGGTGGTTTATCATCACTAAAATCTACCAAAACGAAGAACGATAGTACAATTCCCACCATCAATGCACTGCGCTTTTTTGAGTAGACATAAGTAATCCAAAGTCCGAGCATAACCAACAACATCAGCATTTGATTACGTGAAAGAAAAACAAGTACTTGAGAAAACGGTAACGATTGCAACTGCACAATTCCCCACAGAAAAACATGATATAATCCGTCAACAAAATAAACATACCCTGTATTTACAATAGGGACAAAAGCCAGAAGTAAAAACAAAAAAGCCGAAGCTGTTAAAACAAAACTGAAAAGCGATAGCCACAAATTGCTCACCAAAAACCAAACAGGAAAATACCCGAAAGTATAAAGTATGATAGGCAACGTACCTAATTGAGCACAGGCACTAATGCAAATGGCATCCCAACCCAAATTCATGGCCTTGTACTTAAACGTCAGCAAAGACTGCATCTTTGGATATAACAATACAATAGAAGCAACGGCCGCATAACTCAATTGAAAACCTACATCATAAAATGCATAGGGATTGATGACCAAGTTGACAAAAGCAGCGAAACAAAGAATATTGAACCCATTGCCACTTCGCTTGATGCTTCTAGCAATCAAAAAACAGGTAAACATAAAAGCTGCACGCACCACACTTACGGTTAATCCACTCAACACAGCATAGAACCAGATAATTACAATCACCAAAACCAATTTTGGTATAAGCCACCTGTGTTTCTTGTATTTATTCAATCCCAAAAGAAGACTGAACACTAGATAGATAATACCTACATGCAAACCACTGACTGCCAAAAAATGTGAGATGCCCAATGTTGCAAATGCCGACTGAGTCTCTTCATCCAACCACGACTTATCGCCTAACAATACGGCTGAATAAAAACCATGTATTTCTTTATCGCCAAGTAAATATTTCAATTTGTCACCAACGACTTTTCTCACTTTATCCATCTGTTTTAAAGGCACAGTTACAGAACTAGTTTCGAGTATCGTGTCACGGGATGTAATGAAAGAAGTAAAAAAATAGGCTTTGCTTTTTAGATACAGCGGGTAATCGAATCGCTTAGGCAAATCATCTTGCTTAATTTTAAATTTCTTGACTGAACTAGAATAATAGCGACCAACTTCCAAATCGTCAAACTCGCTAGCAACATAAAGCAAACCTGAATTATACGATTCTACTTGATACTTATTCCATTTTTCATTGGCAGAAACTTGCTTCCGCACAAGAAAAACCGATAAGTTATCTTGTTCTGGTTGAGAATTGAAATCAGAAAGTCGAGTCCCGAAAATTAAAGCTCCTAGTATAGTAATACAGACACTGAGTGCCAGAATACGCAGCACAAAAGCTACTTTATAGTATCGTAGTACTAGTACACCTCCTAATAATCCTGTAAAGATTGAATACAGAATAGTTGTAGGAATGTTAAATGCTATTTGAGTAGCAATACCAAACCCGAAGCACAATAAAATTCTAAAAAAGGGTATTTGGGAGAAGCCAAGCACCCTTCAATATACTAAAACTCAGATTTAAGTGAGGATAACATGTTTTTATCGACGATATAAACATCTTGATAATAAAAATGCAATATATCAGAATAGCTTTGCGCCAAACGTGCCCTAACCATTGCTCCTTCTTGACAAAGGCCTACTCCATGACCAAAACCTTTCCCCAAAAATCTTACATCCTGACCTAAATCTTCAATTTTGAAAAAAGTAGATCGCAACTTCCAATCTTTACGAATGGTACGTAAAGGAATGTGCCAATTGTTGTATTTATAGTATTTGCCGCGTTCCACATAATCGGCACCAGTAGCCCAAGCCATGGCAGCACTATCGTGCGTTGGAAAATTGTGATTGCGTTGCAAATATCCTATCCATTCAGTTTTTGGAAGTGTTCGTTGCCAAGTAGCGTGAGGCATGGTATAGCACATACTATCCACTTTCTGGCGCAAATACGGGAGATTGCCTCCCCAATAATCTTCGCTATTTAAAGTAGCTCCACCACAATTACTATGAAACACGGTTTCAATATATCTTAATTCACTATCTACCAACACCTTGCCTGCTGTTTGCCTAACACCTTCTTGTATGTTTACCGAGAGCTTGCTTAAACCGTGAAAAACTTGACAATGCGTTTTGTCGCACATATTGAAGCCTTCTTTGATGTGCTTTTTGTTGCTAGAATTATAAAATGTTCGTGATATTATGGCTTGAACTTTATAGTATTCTACACCTTGCTCAACACCGCTTTCGGCCTGAACCACACCACCTACATAATCTTCAACATCCAGAATTGCTAAAACAAATTTCTCGTTGGCATCGAAGAATAGATTACCATTCAACCACTTTTTTTCGCTTAGCGGACTAATTACTTGAAGGTAGTACTCGCTTTTTTTATTCTTTGGTTGACGAATTTCGAATTTTTGAGCTTCCCCAAAATCCTCAAAATCACTATAAAATCGGTAAGTAGACCCATTTTTATCGATACGAATAATACTCCCTGCCTCAAGTCGTTTTACCAAAACTCCATTACGGTGGAGTTCGATTTCATCCATTCCCGTCTGAATCTTCATCGAACGGAAAGTAGAGTTGTGCAAAAGTCCTAGTCTTACCTTTTCGGTGGCTTGTGCATTAAGAAAGAACAAGTTCAGCAGCACGAGCAGAAGCCCCTGTGTTACCCAACTTTTGTTTGAGTTCTTCATATCCATTTAATATTTCTTTTTTCTTTTCTTCTGTAAGTAATAGCTCAAATTCTTTTGACAAAGTTGCCAAAGTAAATTCGTCTTGAATCAGTTCTTTCAATAACGGCTTGTCCAAAATTAAATTGACCAACGATATATACTTCACTTTTATTACCAATCGTGCTATCCAAATACTAATAGCCGAGCCTTTGTATGCAACTACTTGAGGCACATTATACAAAGCTGTTTCTAAAGTTGCTGTACCACTCGTTACAATAGCCAATGAACTATTGCTCAATACTTTCGCTGTACCACTATGACTTAACGAAACGTTTTTAGGCCAATGCTCACTCTCGTACATTTCAGCAGATTGAGAAGGCGCTTTTACAACGATAAAATTTTTATCTGAATGTTGTTCCGCCAATTTGAGCATGGTAGGCAACATTTTATGAATTTCCTGAGTTCTAGAACCTGGTAATAACGCCACTGTTCCATTATCTTCATAAGGTATATCCTCTATAGCATCTAATAATGGGTGCCCTACAAAATGGGCATCATAATCGTATTTCGCGTAAAAATCTTTCTCAAATGGTAGGATGCATAACATCTTGTCGACCACCTTTTTAATGGTGTGAACACGGCCCTTTTTCCAAGCCCAAATTTGAGGCGACACATAATAAACAACTTCTATTCCTCTTTCTTTTGCCCATTTTGCAACACGCAAATTGAATCCAGGAAAATCGATTAAGATAATTTTGTCGGGTTTTTCGACTTCTAAAATTTCATACAACGCCTTGAAGTTGGCTTTGATCTTGCCCAAGTTTTTTAACACTTCAACAAAACCCATAAAGGCCATTTCATGATAATGCTTGTCGATACGAACACCTTCAGCTTCCATTTTTTCGCCGCCAAAACCAAAAAAACTCAGGTCATCTCGCTTCATTTTCAAGGCTTTAACCAAATTGGCGGCATGCAAATCTCCGCTAGCCTCACCTGCTACTAAGGCTATCTTCATAAATAAACGGCTATAAGTGTAATGGTGTAGGCCATGGCTACAAATATACAGCCGTAGGCTTGCTTATTGTATTGCTTTTTGAAAAAGAAATAAAATGGCAATAATATACCGATAGCCGAAAGGCTAAACACCTTTTCTTGAACAAGGTTTCCGTAACTAAAAATAAGCTTGTAAGCTTTCTCTACATCCCCATCAGTATATTGAGAAAAACCATAGGGCAAAATGAAATAACAAGCAGCAAAAAACAACAATGCTATTAATGCGCCTTGCAATATGCCCCAATTTGTTTGCTTAAATTTCATAATCCCAAGCATTAAAATCACTCATAGCATGGTGAGCTGTTAGATCGTATTGAACAGGAACGATAGATACATACCCTTGACTTAAGGCATGCACATCAGTATCTTGGCCTTTATCTCGGTTTTCGAAATTACCAGTGAGCCAGTAATATTCTTTTCCTGAAGGATCAACTCGTTTCTCAAAACTATCTTTCCAATAAGCTTCAGCCTGACGACAAATTTTCATCCCTTTTATTTCATTGGGTGCTACATGAGGAAAATTGACGTTCAAGCACGTGTGACGAGGAAAGTCATTAGACAAAGCATTTTGACACAATTTGATGATGTAAGGCTTCAAATGACTGTAATCGTTATCGTAACCAAAATCGCAATACGAAAATCCGATGGATGGCATACTTTCCATTGCGCCTTCTACCGCAGCCGACATGGTACCTGAGTAAATTACGTTGATGGAATTATTCGCTCCGTGATTGATACCACTCACCAACAAATCGGGTTTACGATCAACCACATGCGAAACGCCTAATTTCACACAGTCTACTGGTGTACCACTGCATTTAAACTCTACAATCCCTTCTTCTTCAGATACTTTCTCCAAGCGAACTACATCGCCAATAGTAATGGCATGCCCCATTCCAGACTGACCTTTATCGGGTGCTACCACCACAACATCTCCTAATGTTTTTACACATTCTATTAAAGTACGTATGCCCGGCGCAAAAATTCCATCGTCGTTGCACACCATTATAAGTGGTCGTTTGTTTTGCATTGCTTACTTTGTAGTTCGTTTGTTATAACAAATTAAAGGCAATATCGTTAGCAATTACCACTATGCAAAAAGTATTCTTCACAATTGGTTTTTCACTTCTTATTATTCTCGGTTTTTCTCAGAGTAAAGCCAAAACCAACAGCGCAAAAATTTATTTGAACGCGGCCTATGTTTCTTATGAAACTAACGTTAATTTAAAGGAAGGCATCAACAAAATAGCCATAGAAAACGTTAGCTTAATTGGTGGCATTCAATCGTTCTCCATAGAAAAACAACCTGGATTTGAATTTGTTTCTACCGATATAAAAACAGATTACTCGATAAAAAACGAACCGAGCAAAGAGTACATAATACTCGACAAAAAACAAACAGAAGCAGCAAAACAAGTCACATTACTTACTAATAAGTTGCGCTATCTTACTGCGGAAGAAGAACTTATTCTTCAGCAAAAATCTTTACTTGGTGCCAACTCAAAACTATTACTAGAAGACTTGCTTGAAATGGGCGATATCTACCGCTCTCGCTTACCTGAACTTTCTAAAGCAATTTACGCTACTCAAGATAGCTTGAACAAAGCCAGTGAGGAAAACAGACGATGGTTGAATGCTAAACAACAATTGCAAAAACCTCAAACATTCACACCGTATTTAGAACTGACTCTTATGTGCAATAAAGCGGGGAATTACAGCATCAACTTTGGTGCTTTAACGCGCAACATTCGATGGACACCAGAATACAAAATAGAAAACCAATCAGGCAAAGATCAAGTTGTGGTAAGGCTTAATGCCAAAGTGTTTCAAAATTCAGGAATTGATTTGAACAATTGCCAACTCGATTTCTTGAGCAGTCCTTATATCAGCAGTCAACAATTGAATGAATTACAAACTCAATACGCTGACTACAACATCTCTAAAAAATCGAAAGGAGTTAATATTAGAGGCAGCAGAGCAGAATCGAAAACCATGGAAATGGCTTATGACGAAATGGAAATGTCCGCTCCAGTTAGTTATGATGACGTACAAACTGAAGGTTTGAGATTATTCAAGAGCAGCGGAAATGTTAGCATCCCTAATAACAACAACCAATTTGAAGTTGCACTAAGCAATAATTCGGTTCCATGCGACAAATATTACATCGCTAGACCAGAATTAGCACCTTATGCTTACCTACAGGCTGAAATAAAAAGCTTTAAAGATTACTTTCCTGTAAGTGCAAATGCTGAGCTATGGTTGGACAATACTCTAAATGGTAAAACTTATATCAATCCTTCTGCTAGCGAAGAAAGCATGAACATCAATCTTGGGCAAGATCAGCAAATAAGTGTAAGCCGACAATTAACAGAAAACAAAAGCAGAGACGCCAATATTTTAAGAGGCACGAAATTGGCTAAAACGTATAAAATCAACATCAATTCAGGTAAAACTTTCGAAATTGATCTTCGACTTGAAGACCGCTATCCAATTAGTAACAACGAGTCTATCGAAGTAGAATTAGAAGGCATTTCGGGTTCAAAAAACAATACCGACAAAGGTATTTTGCAATGGCAAATGGATTTGAAAGCAAAAGATTCGAAGCAAATTGTTTGGGGGTATAGCATCAAACACGACGCAAATAAAAACTTTGGAATACGTTAAGAAATGCACTTATTACAGCAACTTTTTGAGCCAGAATTATACACACAGTTTGTAGAGGCAGCTCGTCTCACAAAATACAAAGAAGGCGAAACCATCATGCAGCTAGGACAGCGTATTGACAGAATTCCGATTGTAAAATCAGGAGCTATACGTGTGATGCGAAAATCTGATAATGGAGAAAATCTACTGCTGTACTTTTTAGAGGTTGCAGATACATGTTCTGTAACACTAAAATGTTGCACCGGCGGAAAAAATAGCGACATCATAGCCGTTGCAGAAACAGATGTAGAAGTATACATGTTGCCAAGCGAACTGATGAATGTTTGGCTGCAAGAATACTACACTTGGAGGGAATACATTCTAAATTCTTATAGTCAACGAATAGAAGAATTATTGCATGCTATTGATGTACTGACTTTTCAGCAATTAGACGAAAGATTATGGCAATTATTAAAAGACAAAGCCATTTTCAAAGGACAGAGTGTTCTAAACATTACACATCAAGAACTGGCTGAAAATTTACATACCAACCGAGTGGTAGTTTCTCGATTGCTCAAAAAATTTGAGCTCAATGGCAAAGTTAAACTCGGCAGGAATTCTGTTGATGTACTTTATTTATAGTATCAATAAGCCATTTTTTATCATTCAAGCTATCCTTTGTAACTTGAGTAACTCAACGCCTCGAATAATTTTCGGTTTTTTGTAATCCATGCAAAGCATAAAAAACATATTACCCGAATGGATGAGATTTTACGAAAGGTCTTTTTTGAAGTTCGATTTAATGGCTGGCCTAACGGTAGCTATTTTATTGCTTCCCCAAAGTATGGCTTATGCTTTGCTAGCTGGTCTAGATCCTATTTATGGTATCTACAGTATTGTTTTTGCCTTGCCTATTTATGCCCTTTTTGGTCAACAAAAAACCATAGCAATTGGTCCTGCGGCCATGGTAGCTATCATGGTGGCTAGCAGTTTAACTCCTTACTACGAAAGTGGCTCAGCTGAATACATTACAGCTGCGGCAACCTTAAGCATGTTATCAGGAGCATTCCTATTGCTTCTCGGCTACATACGTTTTGGTTTTATAACCAACTTTATTAGTCGCCCCGTAATATCAGGATACAGTTTTGCTGTTGGGGTTTTAGTCATTGCATCGCAAACAAAATATTTGCTTGATATTCAAATCAGTAGCAGCAACATTTACCAAGCTATTACAGGTATATTTAGAGAAGTTCAAGAGCTTTTTAATTGGCAATTATTTATCATCTCATTGGTTGCACTTGCTTTTCTTATTGTAGCAAAACGCATCAACCAACTTTTTCCAGCGCCGCTTATATTAATGGTGATTGGAATTGCAGCTGTATACTTCTTTACCGATTGGTTTTCTTTTGCTCCCAAAATCGGAGCCATACCATCTGAATTACCACAATTGAGTTTCGATTTATTTCAATTTGAAACAATTAAAAATCTGTGGCCTTCAGCGCTTATACTTTCCTTCATTATATACATGGATATTTCTACTGTTTCGCAAGTAGCACAGAAAGAAACCAAGTTCAATGGCAATAGAGAAATGAAAGCCATGGGCTTAGCCAATATTTTTGGATCCTTCATAAATGCATTTCCAATTTCCACCAGTTTTGGCAGAAGTTTATTGAGTTCACAAAGTGGAGCTAAAACACCCCTTACATCACTAACAGCAGTTTCTGTAGTCATCTGCATCGTTATGATATTCAAAGATGTGTTTGCACTTCTACCCACTTTTATTTTAGCTGTAGTGGTTATATCCACAGTAATATCCCTAATCAACTTCAAAGAAAGTAGAGCTTTTTTCAAGGCCGATAAAAGTGAATTTATAGTACACATCTTAACCATTCTTGCCACGTTAACTATTGGTATTAAAGAAGGTATTGTTACTGGTGTTGTTGCATCTATTGCTTTGGTTATCTACAGATCAAGTCATCCACACATTGCAACTTTAGGCTATTTACCTGACGCCAAGATATTTATGAATGTAAAACGATTCGAACGCAGTATCGTTTATCCTGACATTAAGATTTTACGACCAGATGGTCAATTATTCCACGGAAATATACAAGCACTATGCAAAGCTATTGACAGTTCTATACTTGAAGATGCCGATTTAAGAACCATTATTTTGCAATGCAATGCCGTTAATTTTATTGACAGCAGCGCCATCAAAACACTATTAAGGCAAAACGAAATATGCGTCTCGAAAGGGGTAAAATTATTGTTTTGTCACATTACAGGACCGGTAAGAGATCAGATGAGAAAATGGGATTTTTATGATACCATTGGACAAGACCGATTTTTCAATGACACCATGAGTGCCTTAAACTTCTGTCAAGGAAAAGAATTAACTGAACAAACTCTAGCGACTCAAAGTAATTACCAAAAGTTGCAAAAGAAATAGATACATACCACAACTCAAACTAAATTTAAAACACAGAATTATGAAAATCGAACAAATTTACACTGGATGCTTAGCACAAGGAGCTTACTATATTGAAAGCAAAGGCGAAGCTGCCATCATAGATCCACTAAGAGAAGTACAACCTTACATAGACATGGCAACTAAAAACAACGCCAAAATAAAATATGTATTCGAAACACACTTCCATGCCGACTTTGTAAGCGGACATTTAACTTTAGCAGAAAAAACAGGAGCAAGTATTGTATACGGACCAAATGCGGAAACGAAATTTGAGTCTATTACAGCTACCGACAATCAGATCTTCCAAGTTGGTGACATTCAAATAAAAGCTTTGCATACTCCAGGGCACACCATGGAAAGTACTTGTTACCTTCTTATTGACGAGAATGGTAAAGAAAATGCATTATTTTCTGGTGACACCTTATTTCTTGGTGATGTTGGTCGACCAGATTTGGCTCAAAAAGCAGCTCATATGACTCAAGAAGGTTTAGCCGGCTTGCTATTCAATAGCTTAAGAGACAAAATTATGCCTTTACCTTCTGATATTTTGGTGTACCCAGCACACGGTGCAGGTTCTGCTTGTGGCAAAAACATGTCATCCGATACTGTTGATACTCTCGCAAACCAACTGAAGACAAATTATGCTTTAAGAGCGGATATGACTCAAGACGAATTTGTAAAAGAAGTAACCGATGGTCTTTTACCTCCACCAGCTTATTTCCCACACAATGTCCGTCTCAACAAAGAAGGGTACGCATCAATTGATGATGTCATTAGCCGAGGAGAAAAAGCATTATCTCCAGATGAATTTGAAACTCTAGCCAATCAAAGTGAAGCCATTATTTTGGATGTAAGAAACGACGATGAATTTTCTGAAATGCACATCCCTAGGTCTATTTTCATCGGACTCAATGGTGGGTTTGCTCCTTGGGTTGGCGCACTAATTAAAGATACAGCACAACCAATACTGCTTGTTGTACCTGAAAATCAATTGGACGAAGCCATTACACGATTATCTCGCGTTGGATTCGATAATATACTTGGCTACTTAAAAGGTGGCGTAGCTTCATGGGCAGCAGCTGGCAAAGAAACCGATAGCATCACTCGAATATCTCCAGAAGAATTTGCAAAGAGATATAAGGACGATAACATTTCTGTATTCGATGTTAGAAAACCAGGAGAATGGCAAAGTGAACATGTTGTAAATAGTGTAAATACACCATTAGATAACATCAACGATTTCCTTAAAGATTTTCCTACTGACACAGATTTCTACACGCATTGTGCAGGTGGATATCGAAGCATTATAGCTGGATCAATTTTAAAATCTCGAGGCATTCACAACATCATCGACGTTAGAAAAGGATACGGTAAAATTAAATTAACCGATATAGACAAAACGGCATATGTATGCCCTAGCACACTCGCATAATTATGGCAACATTTACAGATATTATAAGCTCGCACCCAAAAGTATTGGTAGATTTTCACGCAACTTGGTGCGGACCATGCAAAACTTTAGCTCCGATTCTTTCTCAGGTAAAAACTGAGTTAGGAGACGACTTGAAGCTGATAAAAATTGACATCGATAAAAACCAAGCACTTGCTTCTAAATTGAATGTTCGTAGTGTGCCTACCATGTTGTTTTTTGAAGATGGCAAACAAAAATGGAGACAATCGGGCGTTATACCAGCACAAGAAATTTTAAATAAAGTTCGCTAACACGCATTTTGGCAATACAATTTGTTTTGTTGATATGCCTCTATTTATAAACTCCCATTGATAGGCACAATCTAATTATTCAATCCCTTTGAATATCTTAGACCCATGCTTAAAAATACCCCACCTATTTTTGGTAGACTACTATTCTGTTTAGCAATTATTTGTACCGCTTTCAGTGCCAATGCTCAAGGCTACGAAATTGAGTTTGATGCAGTACAAATTCAAGAAACAGAAAAAGAGTTGGTGATAAAGGCTTCGAAATACAGCGAATTGCCGGACACCGTTTACATCAATGGCGAAGCCAAAATGCTGTTTTGGGATGGCAACAATGCCAGGCTAAACTATACCGTCCAGAAAGGTGTTCAAGAATTAAATATTGCTGGAGAATCTTATCAATCAAAAGGAAAAGGCATTCCATTAGGATGGTCTGTCATCCCCCCTTTGGTAGCCATAGCGTTAGCGCTTTTATTCAAAGAAGTACTCTCATCCTTATTTGCAGGTATTTTTTCTGGAGCGGCTATTATTGGTGCTTATTCCGATGGAATCGTTGGTGTTTTTAAAGGCCTCTATCGCGCTTTAGATTCTTACATACTAAAAGCCTTGGCTGACGAAGGCCACCTTTCAGTCATTATTTTTTCCATGATCATTGGTGGTGTAGTTCATATCATTACTAAAAACGGTGGTATGACGGCTGTTGTTAATCGATTGGCAAAAAAAGCTACCACGCCTAAGTCAGGGCAAATGGTTAGTTACTTCTTAGGTTTCACCATATTTTTTGATGACTATGCCAACACTCTGGTTGTTGGAAATACCATGCGTCCTATTACCGATAGATTGAAAATATCTAGAGAAAAATTAGCCTACATTGTTGATAGTACTGCAGCCCCAATTGCAGCCATAGCCTTTGTAACTACGTGGATTGGAGCCGAGTTAGGATACATTTCTCAAGCCTTAAACATACCCGTGGTAATGGATAATATTGGCGAACTGAGTGCTTATTCTGTATTCTTCAACAGCATTCCATACAGCTTCTACCCTATACTAACGTTGATTTTTATGTACATGATAATCAAGCGCGGAGTAGATTTTGGCCCCATGCTCAAGTTTGAGCGAGACGCTAGAAAAAAAGACACCATTTCTGGTACAGAAGAAGGTGAAGACGACCAAACACCAGCAAGCAAAGCTTATTTAGCTTTAGTTCCAATCGCGACTATCGTTTTCGGAACTATTATAGGACTATTGATTACCGGCTATAGTACCGAGACATGGAACAGCGAACTATCGTTTTGGTTGAAATTATCAGAAACCATGGGCAACGCCGATTCTTACCAAGCTTTACTTTGGTCTTCTGTAACAGCATTGTTTGTAACAGTAATACTCACAGTTGGCACCAAACAAATGTCCTTCACCAAAACCATGGAAATGGGTGTAGAGGGTTTCAAAACTATGCTTACTGCTGTATTGATTCTTTCTTTGGCATGGGCATTAGCCATTGTTACAGAAGATTTGCATACTGCTGATTACTTGACGGCACTTGTAAAAGGTAAATTGAACCCTGCTTTTTTCCCGACCATAACTTTTATTTTGGGCGCATTGGTAGCTTTCTCAACTGGTAGCTCTTGGGGGACCATGGCCATATTGTACCCATTAGTACTACCTGCATTAGTAAGTCTAGGCGCTGATGCCTCACTTGACTCTGCATACATATTAAGTTTATTCTTCAATACAACAGCTGCGGTTTTAGCTGGTTCAGTACTAGGAGATCATTGTTCACCTATTTCTGACACTACCATTTTAAGTTCATTAGCTACTAAGTGTAACCATATAAACCACGTAAAATCACAAATGCCATACGCCCTAACTGTTGGTGCTGTTGCATTAGTAACAGGAATAATACCTTCAGGTTTTGGATTGAGTCCTTGGTTGTGTTTCCCTATATCCATTCTCTCATTATTCTTAGTAGTTAAGTACCTAGGTAAAAAAGTAGACAATCAATAAACAGATTCAATTACCACAAAAATTTCATCAAAAAAAAAGCCCTCAGTTGAGGGCTTTTTTAATATATGCAGTATTAATTTACTTGATTTCTTTGACAACAATTTTACCAATTAAATTCACATCAGTACCTTGAGTTTTTTCTAGTTCCAATTGCACATCTGTAGTTGGTTTAAATAAGAAGTTAGTTGTAGACATGTTATAAGAAACATCTGAACCACCTTGTCCGAAGTAAATTTCAGTTCCTAAGTATTGGCTATTTGTAGCATCCTTCATTTTATAAGTATGACCACCTGTTGCATTGTAGATATAGAAAGCAACCGTTACTTCATACATTTTACCTGCATGTAAAGTAATTGAAGAACCGTTCATTACCACTCCGTTAACATACGTGGCTGCAGGAAACATAGACGTCAAAGTTTGAGGCCCTAATGTACTAGAGTTTGAAATGTAAGCATACGCATATTCTGGCGCTGTAGAAGAACCACCTGTAGCACTTATTACACCACTCGTTATGTCTATACCAGTACCTGCAGTGTAAGATCCTGCAGGGCCAGTAGCACCCGTCGGACCTTGAGGACCCTGAGGACCTGTTGCTCCATCTAAACCATCAGCACCATCTAAACCTGCTGGTCCTTGAGGACCCTGAGGACCTGTTGCTCCATCTAAACCGTCAACTCCATCTATTCCATCTGCTCCATTCAACCCTGGTAAACCTTGAGGACCCATTGGACCTGAAACACCTTGAGGGCCCGTAGCTCCGTCTAATCCATCAACTCCATCCAAACCTGCTGGACCTTGTAGACCCATTGGACCTGTTGCACCGTCTAAACCATCAGCTCCGACTGGACCTTGAGGACCCATTGGACCTACTGCTCCTAAAATACCGTTTATTCCTGCTGGACCTTGAGGGCCCATTGGACCTACTGCTCCATCAACACCATCAGCTCCATCTGCTCCATCATTTCCGGCTGGACCTTGAGGACCCATTGGACCTGCAGCTCCATCTAAACCATCTACACCGTCAGCTCCATCAGCTCCATCATTTCCTGGTAAACCCTGTGGCCCAATAGCTCCATCTTGCCCATCTGCTCCGTCGTTTCCAGCTGGCCCTTGAGCACCATCAGCTCCATCGTTTCCAGGTAATCCTTGAGGTCCTTGAATACCCTGTGGTCCTGGCAACGAACTTCCTGATGACTTGGCATACAATGCATAAGGAACACTCATCATTTGACTCGTTCCCATTACATCATAGGTTGTACCACCAGAAACATCCACTGCTGTCTCAATAAAATAAGGCCCATTAGCCCAATCAATAGATGCAAAATCATCGTTAGAAGTACCCGAACCAATTTGTAGACTTACCAAACCAAATACGTTCGTTGTTGGTGCAAATGTTTCGGTATAAACAGCAGTTCCACCTATTGATCCTTGCTGTATGGTTAATTGAATACCTACCGGCTGATTGTTTAAAATTGTGTTTCCCGCATCTCTTACTACGGCTTGATATGCAAATCCTTCTGGAGATTGTCCGAAAGCGCTAATGGTTAATGCTGCGGCTGCAACAATTGTAAGTAAAATTCTTTTCATCTTTTTGAGTTTATTGGGTTTTAATTAGTTTGAATGTTTTTAGGTTTTTGCCTTCATTGTTTAGATTCAATGAATAATTACCTGGCTTAAGTTGAGCTACTTCAATTGAAGTTTTTTCACCCCGTAATTTGTCTTGAAGGACTATTTTTCCTTGCCCATCATACAGCGTATACGTAACATCAACAAATGCATTTGTTTGAATGTTCAATTGCTTTGCTGTTGGGTTTGGATAAATATTGGCTTCGTAGCTTGGAGAATGATCTTCTACGCCTAAGAAATTCCAATTTGTTTGCTGAAAGCCCTGAGTAATAATTGTGCTTCCATCGTTTTCGGTGTTCACCACCACTTCTCCTACAGTAAAGTCAATCATTCCATTAGAATTGGAATATGTGCCACCTTGAGTAGCTATAACTTCTTGAGCTCCAAGAGCTAGCGCAGAAAAAAAGGAGATAACCAATAGTGCTTGTTTCTTCATAATTTGGTCATGTTTAGGTTGATAAACTTCCCAATTATAAAATCAAGCCGCTGAAAAAATCGTTTGCAGAACTCTTTTCAAGGATGATGTGTTGTTGATATTTGTTAAATCGACAATTGATCGTTTTCAGTCGTTATATATCGAAAATCATTAACTTTTATTTATACTAAAAAATTAACTAATATGTTTATCCACAAGCATTTAACCTGACAAAACCTAATAAAATTTAGATAAAACAGAAGGTTCATAAGCAAGAATTACATCGCAATTCTGATCAAAGTGCACCTTTTTAAAATTCAATTTGATGATAGATAATTGAATCTTATTGACGACTACTTAGAACTTTTTCTTCCAAAAATAAAATGCATTCCAAAGCCTATGGTTGCTGGATAAGTTCTTGCTTCGGTATTTTCATTCAATCGTTTAAACGTTGGCCGTGTAGGAAAACCAAAAGTAAAATCGAATTTCAGCTTTGGTGACCCAATGGCAAAAACAAAGGTTGGCTCTATGGTTACATAACCTGACTTGATAACATCTTGAGGGTTTTCATTTCTAAATCCATCGTATTTTAAATAACTTACTTTCATTACCCCTATAAGATCGCCCTGCAGCTTACCAAAGATTGTTCCTCCTGTTATACCTCCATTGAGTTGAACAAATGGACGTATAAAATCACCTTCATAACTTTTCTTCGTTTCTGAAACATCTGTGTATTCGAAATTTTTTCCGAATCCTAAACCACCACTAACAAATAAAGCCGTACTAGCATCGCCATCATAATATCCTAGAGCAACTTCTCCTTCATTGACATTATGATTTGACAATGTACCATTGTAGTTAGCCAATATCGCCACATGGTTACTGACAGAAACAGCACCTTGCAAACTAGCACCAGAGCTATTCAAACCTCCACTGACATGAACTTCACCAGTATTTTTGAATAAAGCAGGATTGGCACTTGGCTGATAGTATTTAAACGAACTGCATGAGCCAAATAACAATAAACAGATTATTGATGATAATAAATAATTCATAGTAAACAACTAACAATCAACAAATTAACAAAAAGGCTCAACAGAATTTTCATTGAATTAAAAAAGTCTATTAAATGTTAAAATCAATATACACATTATTGAAAGTATTACTTTTACAATAGGAAGTATCAATACTCAAATGTTATATGAATTCACTATTGAATCAAATTCAGATACAAGTAAATAGTAACATCTATTTAAAAGACCCAACCAGTTCAGAATTGGGAAAAAGCATCATAAGCAATAGCATTGATATGATTGGAGAACTAGGATTAGAACATTTTACTTTTAGAAAGCTCGCTCAAAAATTAACGACAACAGAAAGTTCTATTTACAGATATTTCGAAAACAAAAACAAACTTCTTGTTTACCTCACATCTTGGTATTGGTCGTGGTTAGAATACCAAATTGCTTTCATTACCAGTAACATAAGCGACCCGTCTGAAAAGCTTCAATTAGCCATCATTCATATCTGTTCCGTCCCAAATAGCACGGATAAACATGGCGACATTAATATGCTTCAATTGCACAATATTGTGGTTTCAGAATCTTCTAAAGCCTATTTATTAAAAGAAGTGGATGACTGCAATAAAGAAGGTTTTTATGTTGCCTACAAAAGATTAACGGCACGCTTGAGCAATATAGTTTTAGAAATAAACCCTGACTTTAAATTTTCAAAAACTTTAATCTCAACCATCATAGAAGGTATTCAACATCAAAAATATTTTTCATCGCACTTACCTTCACTTACTGACATATCAGAATCTACAACACCATTAGGTATATTTTACAGTACCATGGCTCTTTCCACGATAAAAAAATCAGCCTAATGATTGAGAAAAAGCTTAAGCCTTTACAGCGTTTTTTCAATATGCTTAAAATTGAAAAGCAAGAAATATTTAGCATTTATATCTACGCTATTTTCAATGGAATTATCTCATTGTCACTTCCTTTAGGAATTCAGGCAATTATCAACTTAATAACAGGTGGTCAAGTATCTACTTCCTGGATACTACTTACATGTTTAGTTATTATAGGCATTGCTCTATCTGGAACTTTGCAAATCATGCAATTGATAATAACAGAAAATTTACAGCAAAAAATATTTACTCGGTCGGCTTTCGAATTTGCATTTCGTATACCTAAAATAAAAATTGAAGCTATTGGGAAATATCACTTACCCGAATTGGTTAACCGCTTTTTTGATACACTTTCAGTACAAAAAGGATTGTCTAAAATATTAATGGATTTTTCTACGGCTTCGCTTCAAGTAATATTTGGTCTGGCATTGCTTTCCTTGTACCATCCATTCTTTATATTATTTAGTGTTTTACTTATTGGATCAGTTTATCTTATTTTCAAATTTACTTGGTCTAAAGGATTAAGTACCAGCATAAAAGAATCGAAACACAAATACGAAGTTGCCCACTGGCTGGAGGAAATGGCTCGAACAATGGAAACATTTAAGATGGCTGGCAACACACCATTACCCCTAAATAAAACAGACCAATTGGTCAGCAATTATTTAATCGCTAGAAAAAAACACTTTAGAACACTCGTAATACAGTACATCAATTTAATCGGTTTTAAAGTTATTGTAGCGGCCGGTTTACTTATTATAGGAGGGCTTTTGGTCCTTAACCAACAAATGAACATTGGTCAATTTGTTGCTTCCGAAATCATCATTATTCTCATACTTGCCTCAGTTGAAAAACTAATTGTAAGCATGGAAACCATTTATGATGTATTGACTGCTATTGATAAAATAGGAGACTTTACCGACATTCCACTACAACGAAATTCTGGCCGCGAGCTAGCTAATACCGATAAAAATGCAATCGATATTCGAATAATCGACCTTTCTTATAAATATTCAAATGTTGAGCTACCCGCAATTCAAAACATCAATCTATCGATAACAGCAGGAAGTAAAATTGCTATTTCGGGCAGCAATGCATCAGGTAAATCGACACTCTTACATTTGATATCAGGGTTCTATGAAAAATACGATGGCGCGATTACGTACAACAACATACCACTAACGAACATCAATATAGCCGCATTGCACACTGTAATTGGAGACAACTTATCGAAAGATGAAATTTTCCAAGGCACATTTGCTGAAAACATCTCATTAGGTAGAAAAAACGTCGAATTTGAAGAAATAAATGAGATCATTAAAATACTTGATCTAACACCGTTTGTAAATAAATTACCCTTTGGCATTGATACTTTACTCATTCCTGAAGGTAAGGATATTTCAAAAAGCGTTCGTTTAAAAATTATGCTTGCCAGAGCAGTTGTAGGGAAACCAAAATTGATTGTACTGGACGATAATTTCAACCAATTACTACCAAAAGATAGGCAGCTTTTTATTGAGCATGTTTTAAAAATGCCATGCACAGTATTAGCCATTTCTAACAGCCTAGAAATTGCGCAACAATTCGACTCTGTTTTGGTACTCAAAAATGGCGAAGTAATAGCTAAAGGAAAGGCCAAAGATTTAGAACAAAACGATTGGTTTAAAACTACTTTTTACAAATCTTAATTATGCTGAACCTAAGTACAAATAAGATCAACAAATACATCAAGACATCTGATTACAAATCGTTTTCGATGTTGATGAACTACAAAGCAATAACAGCTTTTACACGTTTGCTATTCCTTGGCTTACTGTTATTCTGTATCATTCTTTTCCTTCCATGGACACAAAACATTCGATCCAGAGGATACATCACAACTTTGCAAACCCAGCAAAGGCCACAAACCATAAATAGCGTTATTGGAGGTAGAATAGAAAAATGGTTCGTTAATGAAGGTGACTATGTTGAAAAAGGAGATACCATTCTTTTTCTTTCGGAAACTAAGGACAAGTTTTTTGATCCGAACTTATTACAAAACACTCAGAATCAAATAAAATCAAAAGAATTATCAGCAAATGCTTATTCGTACAAGGCTAAAGCTATTGACAATCAAATAGCAGCACTCAGAAGCACTAAAAAATTAAAGCTAGAACAAGCAAAAAACTACTTATTACAAGCAAAATTAAAGATAGTGTCAGATAGCATTAATTTAAAAGCAGCCGAAAACGATTACACCATCGCTTTAAACCAACTTGAAAGAACTGAAAAACTTAAAGAGGAAGGCCTAAAATCACTTACAGACTTAGAAATAAAACGACAAAAAAGTCAGGAAGCAGAAGCAAAAAAAATTAGTGCTGAAAACAAACTCTTAGAAAGCAAAAACAAATTGATTAATGCCCAGATTGAGCTTAATAATATAGAAAATCTATACCGAGACAAATTAGCCAAAGCAGAATCTGACAAATATGCTTCATTATCTAATATGTACGATGCCGAAGCTCTGGTTACCAAAATGGAAAATCAATACATGAATTATTCTGTTAGAAACAACATGTATTACATTACAGCACCTCAAAACGGCTACATAACTAAAGCCATACGATCTGGAATTGGAGAAACCATAAAAGAAGGCGAAGGTATAGTGAGCATAATGCCTGCACAATACGACTTAGCAGTAGCTATGTATGTAGAACCAATGAATTTACCCTTACTCAGAATTGGTCAACCCATTAGATTCATGTTTGACGGATGGCCATCAATTGTTTTTTCAGGTTGGCCCAACATGTCCTACGGCACCTTTGGTGGTGAAGTAATAGCTATAGATAATTTTATTAGTCCCAATGGAAAATACCGTCTTTTAGTAAAACCAAGTCCAAGCGAAGCCCCATGGCCTAAAGAACTTAGAGTTGGTTCTGGAGCAAACGGTATAGCCTTGCTTAAAGATGTACCTGTTTGGTATGAACTCTGGAGAAATTTAAATGGTTTCCCTCAAGATTTCTACAATGTGGAAGATGAGAAAAAAGAAAACGCTAAATCATAACGCATGAAGAAAATTTTCAGCTTAATGGTTATGAGTTTTTACTCCATTGCTCTATTAGCGCAAAACAATAGCTGTCTTTCGTATGAGTATTTCATCCGCATTGTGCAACAAAACCACCCTATTGCACTTCAAGCAAACATTGCATTAAAATCTGCTGAAGCAAAAATATTAAAAGCCCGTGGTGAATTTGATCCTTATGTTTTTGGGAATTTAAACAACAAGAATTTCGACGATAAAAATTATTTCAAAAAACTTGAAGGAGGACTAAAAATTCCTACCTGGTATGGTGTTGAATTCAATAGTAAAGTCACACAAAATTCAGGAACATATCTAAATCCCGAAAACAATGTACCCAGCGAAGGACTTCTACAAGCTGGTATTAGTGTTAACCTAGCGCAAGGTCTAATAATAGACAAGCGAAGATCGGTACTACGACAAGCCCAACTATTAGCAACGGCATCTGAATACGATCGTATTTTAATGCTCAACGACCTACTTTACGTAGCGGCTAATGATTACTGGAAGTGGGTAAAAGCATGGCATAAAAAACAATTGTATGACGAAGTTATAGCCCTTTCTAAATCGCGTTTCGAAGGCGTAAAAACCAGTTACTTCGGCGGGGACAAACCTGCTATAGACACAGTAGAAGCCATGCTTCAATTTCAAAACTGGGAAATCAAGCGAAATGAACAAAGTTTTGAAGAAATAAAAGCCCGTCTACAATTATCCAATCACTTGTGGAATGAAGCACTGGAGCCATTAGAAATACTCGACAATCAGACACCTTGTTTATTGAGCGACATTACTCCGCCACTACCAATTCAAAAAGCAGAGCTTGATAGTTTATTAGCCAATACCTACAACAATCCTAAAGTAGAATCATACAAGTTTCAAATACAAGCATTAGAATTAGAAAAACGCTACAGAGCCGATTTACTAAAACCAAAAATCACAATCAATTACAACTTTCTAAGTCCTGCAACAGAATGGAATTCTTTGGATCCGTATTTACAAACAGAAAACAACAAATGGGGAATAACCATGAGTTACCCTATTCCATCACGGAAACAACGAGCAGATGTTCGTCTATCTCAATTCAAACTTGAAACCACTCAATTGAAACAAAATCAAGTACAACTAGAAGTAGAAAATAAGCTCAAAACATATTTCCAAGAACAACAAGTAGCTTTTAATCAGAACATACTTTTAAACAACACAATAACAAATTACCAGCGCTTACTTTCTGGTGAAAAAAGCCGATTCAACAATGGCGAGAGTTCCCTCTTCTTAATCAATTCCCGAGAATCCAAACTTATAGAAGCAAAGCTCAAACAAATAGATTTTGAAACTCAATATCGTACCGCACTTATCGCTTTCAAATGGAGTGCTTATACTTTAAGCCAATAAAAAAGCCTCAGATTTCTCCAAGGCTTTTTTCACTAATAAATGAGGTAAGTATTACAGTTTAAATGCTGCTTTTACTTTATCTACGTAATCTAATTTCTCCCATGTAAACAATTCCACATCTAGAGTTTTTGTTTCACCATTTGGTGCTGTAAATACTTTTGTTACTGTTTCGTTTTCACGACCCATATGCCCATATGCAGCTGTTTCAGAATACATTGGATTTCTCAATTTCAATCTTTCTTCAATGATACCTGGACGCATATCGAATAGTTCAGAAACGATTTCAGCAATTTCTCCGTCTTTCATTTCAACTTGAGCAGTACCATAAGTATCAACAAAAATAGACGTTGGTTCTACTACACCAATGGCATAAGAAACTTGTACCAATACTTGTTTAGCCAACCCTGCAGCTACCAAGTTTTTAGCAATGTGTCGACTAGCATAAGCAGCTGATCTATCCACTTTACTTGGATCTTTTCCAGAGAATGCACCACCACCGTGAGCACCCTTACCGCCGTAAGTATCAACAATAATTTTTCTACCTGTAAGGCCAGTATCACCGTGAGGTCCACCAATTACAAACTTCCCTGTTGGGTTGATGTGGTATTTGATGTCGTCATTAAATAAAGCTTTCAACTCAGGTTTATCCAATTGAGATATAACCGCTGGAATTAATATTTCTTTAACGTCTTTCTGAATTTTAGCCAACATGCTGCTTTCTTCAGCAAAATCATCGTGTTGTGTTGACACTACAATAGCATCAATACGCACTGGCTGATCGTCATCATCGTACTCAATCGTTACTTGAGATTTACTATCAGGACGCAGGTAAGTCATTTGCTTTCCTTCCTTACGAATTTCAGCTAATGTTTTCAAAATTCTGTGCGATAAATCCAATGCCAAAGGCATGTAGTTAGCCGTTTCGTCACAAGCATAACCAAACATCATTCCCTGATCACCAGCACCTTGCTCTTCTTTAGATCCTCTATCAACACCTTGATTGATGTCTTGTGATTGTTCGTGCAAAGCACTCAAAACACCGCAAGAATTGCTCTCAAACATATACTCACCTTTGGTATAACCAATGCGCTTGATTACATCACGAGTAATGTGTTGAACATCTAAATATGTACTTGTTTTGATTTCTCCAGCAAGAATTACCTGACCTGTAGTTACAAGCGTTTCGCAAGCCACTTTAGATTCAGCATCCCACGCTAAAAAATTGTCGATTAATGCGTCCGATATTTGATCGGCGATTTTGTCTGGATGCCCTTCTGACACCGACTCTGAAGTAAATAAATACGGCATAATTAAAATGTATTAAAAGAAGGATTTGCCGCGTTGCGTTTTTAGCATTTTTTTAAGTGGTTGCAAGTAGCTCAAATCCTTCCACGATGCGAAATTATGATATTTTATTAGATTAATTGGTTAGCTCTTTAAAAAGCTCTTCTAAACTCTTTTCTTTATCCTGTAAGTTGGTTATCCCATTGTCGTTATCTAATGATAACTGCATCAACGTTTTTCTAGGATTACTTCCTATAGTATACTCTACAAGATAGTGGTTGCCATCGATTGCTTGAACTTTCTTAACTCCAGAAATGGCTTCAATTATTTTAGAGTCCATTGCTTTTTCAAAACTTACTGCCAAAACTTTCGTTTCGTCCTTATCGTTTTTTGTGATTTGCTCTACACTATTATCGGCCACTATTTCGCCTTTATTGATAATTATCGCTCTACTACAAATAGCTTGTACTTCTTGCATAATGTGGGTAGATAACATTACCGTTTTGTTTTGCCCAACATTTTTAATCAGCTCTCGTATTTCAACAATCTGATTGGGATCTAAACCTGTTGTTGGTTCATCTAGAATAAGCACTTCAGGCTCGTGAATTAAGGCTTGTGCTAAACCAACACGTTGTCTATATCCTTTGCTTAAATCACCTATTTTTTTTGATTGCTCTGGCGTTAAGCCTACCATTTCTATCATTTTAGCTACACGTTCTTTCACATTGTCCATACCATAGACTTTAGCTACAAAGCTTAAGTATTCTTTAATGTACATATCGTGATAAAGCGGGTTATGCTCAGGTAAGTAACCGATTTTAGATTTTATTAATTGAGCGTTTTCACTAACGTCTATTCCACAAATTTTTGCTTCACCAGAAGTCAAAGACAAGTATCCTGTAAGAATTTTCATCATGGTAGACTTCCCTGCGCCATTTGGCCCTAAGAAACCGACTATTTCGCCTTTATTAATTTCAAACGAGATATCATTTAGAGCTTTTTGCTCTCCATAAACCTTGCTAATATTTTTAACCGAAATTGACATAACTAATCTTTCAATAAAATAGGCTGCAATGTAGGGCAATTAATTTTTTGAATGCATTAGTTTTGAAACAATGCAGCGAGAAGGAAGGGTATATAAGTCGACAGGTAGTTGGTACAAAGTAAAAGATGAAGATGGTGTTTTCTGGAACTGCCGTATGGTGGGGAAAATGCGGAAAACTAAAATAAACACCACCAATCCTATTGCCGTTGGTGACATCATTTATTTCACTCCCGAAAACGAAGATATACTAGAAGGACTAATTCACGAAGTTGGCGACAGACGCAATGCCATACTCAGAAAATCTATCAATCTATCAAAACAAGTACAAATCATAGCTGCAAACGTTGATTTATGCTTGCTTTTTGTTACTCTTCGCGATCCACAAACTACTTTAGGTTTCATCGATAGATTTATGGTTTCGGCTAAAGCCTTCGATGTTCCAACCCATTTGGTGTTCAACAAAACCGATTTGTATCAAGAAGACAAGTGGTTTGAAAAATTGGCGGAATACGTTAGCATTTACGACGGCATTGGCTACCCTTACCATCTATTATCGATAGAAAATGGAAAAGGTTTAGAAAAGCTTGAAAAAGAGATTATTGGCAAACGCATTATTTTATCTGGTCATTCGGGTACAGGAAAATCATCATTTGTAAAAGCCCTATTCCCGGAAATCGACATTAAGATTGGCGAAACTTCGGTGTTACACCAAAAAGGAAAGCACACCACTACTTTTGCAGAGATGTATGACCTAGGCAACGAAGGCACTCAGCTTATAGATAGCCCCGGCATAAAAAGTTTTGGTTTAGTCGATGTAGCTAAAGAAGAACTAGCATTGTATTTCCCTGAATTCATCAAGTTGTTACCCGATTGCAAATTTCATAATTGCATCCACGTTAACGAACCAAAATGTGCCGTTAAAGAAGGTGTAGAATCAGGTGAAATAACAGAAGAACGTTACCATAGTTACTTGAAAATACTTGAAGACTTCAACGAATGAGAGTGGTAATTCAAAGAGTAAATTCTGCTTCGGTTGTTGTCAACAATCTAACGGTTGGCGCTATCCAAAATGGACTATTAGTTTTTGCTGCTTGGGAAGAAAGTGATACTCAGGAAGACATAGAATGGATGTGCAATAAAATCATAAACCAACGAATTTTCACTGATAATGAAGGAAAAATGAACTTGAGTTTAAGCGACACCAATGGCAGCATATTGTTGGTATCACAATTCACGCTATTTGCTTCAACTAAAAAAGGGAACAGACCATCTTTTATAAAATCGGCAAAACCCGATAAAGCCGAACGTCTTTACCAAAATACCATCGACTGTTTGAAACAAAAACTGGAAGCTCCAATAGCAACAGGTGTTTTTGGTGCCGACATGAAAGTATCTTTAGAAAACGACGGACCGGTAACCATCGTCATGGACAGTAAAAACAAAGAATAACTATGCACATTAAAGAAGCTCAAGACAAAATAGACGCCTGGATAAAAACAGTAGGTGTACGCTACTTTAATGAGCTAACCAATATGGCTATGCTTACTGAAGAAGTAGGCGAAGTGGCACGAATTATTGCTCGTCGATACGGTGAACAATCCGAAAAAGAAAGTGACAAAAACAAAGACCTTGGCGACGAAATGGCCGATGTACTTTGGGTACTTATCTGTCTAGCCAATCAAACAGGAGTTGACTTAGAAGCTGCATTAGAAAAAAATTTCGAAAAGAAAAATTCACGTGACAGTGAGCGGCACAAAAACAATAAAAAACTTTTTTAACGAAATATATAACTAGCTACACCTTCATTCAGCCAATTATATTTTTACTTTATCGATTTATTAAAATTAAATACTTGAACTATTTGACATCCATACGTTGATTCAATATATTAGGCCTGCATACCATTTTCCCTTGCCTTATGAATCGAAAATCATTCCTTACCCCTTTCAAAAACAAACGTACTTCTGTAACAATGAGCATCCCTAGCTCTGCTAATCGACCTAAGGGGACATTAACACCTTACTCAGGAGAATGGACTCAAAAAGAAGCTAAGCACTTATTAAGGGCAACCATGTTTGGTCCAAAAAAAATAGAAGTTGACACTTTCAGTCCTTTAGGAATGAATTTATCCGTCGCAAAAATTTTAAATCCTCTACCAGTAATTGTACCACCTATATCGATTTCAACTACACAGGGTGATATTGAAAATTTACCCTGGCATCTTTCCAATGCCAAAGTCAACAACTTCAATAGAAAAAAATCTTTAAAAGCTTGGATGTTATCCAACATGATACATCAAGAAGCTTCCATTGGTGAGAAAATGCTCCTTTTTTGGCACAATCACTTTGTAACGGGTATGGATTCTGTTGACGACGCTCGATTCACATATTACTACCTAAAACTACTTCGTCAATACAGTTTAGGGAATGTAAAAACGCTAACAAAAAAAATAAGCACCAATGCTGCAATGCTCAAATATTTATCGGGTGACAGCAATGTAAAAGGATCACCTAATGAAAATTACGCCCGCGAATTGATGGAGCTTTTCACCATAGGTGCTGTAGACAAAGACGGCAATCCGAATTACATAGAAAAAGATGTTGAAGAAGCAGCTCGGGTACTTACCGGCTGGAAAACCATCAAATCAGGTAATGGAACAGTACTAAGTCCTCACAGCACTTTTGACGCCAACAAACACGACTATCAACCAAAGCAATTCTCAGCACATTTCAAAAACAAAATCATACACCGAGTACTTCCTACGGACTACCAAAAAGAGTTGGATGACTTGATTGATATGATCTTTGCTAGAGAGGAGACTGCTTTATTTATTGTACGTCAAGTATACGCTTGGTTTGTGCACTACGACATCGATGCTTTTACTGAACAAAACATCATTACACCTTTAGCCAAACAATTACGCGATGGCAATTATGAAATAAAACCTGTTTTAGAAACTCTTTTAAAAAGCCAACATTTTTACGATCAATTTGCTCGAGGAACAAGCGTTAAAACGCCGGCCGATTATGTTGTCGGTAGCATTCGTCAATTAGAAGTCAATCTGCCTTTGAATTTTCCCATTGAGAGCTACCACTTATTGTATAAAATCGATGAGCATTTACGGGATATGCAAATGGACATATTAAACCCTCCAAATGTTGCTGGCTGGAGTGCTTTCTATCAATCGCCAGGCTATTATCAAATATGGATAAATACTGCTACCTATCAAGTTCGAAGCGAATTTGGACAAACACTTCTGAAAAACGGCATATACTCCCCTACTCAACGTTTTAAAGCCGATTTACCCAAATTCCTAAATCTTGTCACCAATTTGCAAGCATCAGACATCAATGTTGTAATAGATTCTTGTTGCGAATTATTATTCCCATTAGACATTACAGCCAATCAGAAACAATACTTAAAAGAAATTCTACTGCAAGGATTACCAGATTTTGAGTGGACTATAGAATGGACACAATTCACGCTTGCCAACATCCAACCCGACAGTCCTAGCGGGTATGCAATGCGCAAAAAATTAGAAGATTTCTTCATAGAGATATTCAATATGGCAGAATACCACCTCAATTAAATCCCCTTACTATGAAACGTAGAAACTTCCTCAAAACCACAAGTCTATCAGCACTTAGTATTCCAATTGTTCTCAACGGATTGCCTTTTACCAGTTTAGCAAATTCTCCATTTTACAAAGCTTTAGGAAACGCGGCCTATCCTGATAGAGTTATGGTACTCATTCAGCTTAACGGAGGAAACGATGGATTGAACACCGTTATTCCAATTGAAATGTACCCTCATTTAACGAAAAGTAACTCTCAAGGAGGTAGAAGCAACATTCTCGTAGATGAAAACGATGTACTAAAATTGATGTACAACTCCATCGACCAATCTCCCGGCACTGGATTGCACCCAGCCATGTCGGCACTAAGCAATTTATTTACTAACGGGCAATTGAACGTTATGCAAGGCGTGGGTTACCCAAATCCAAGTTTTAGCCATTTCAGAGCAACCGATATATGGCTATCAGGATCGGATTCGAACACCTATGAGCAAACCGGTTGGGCTGGACGGTTTCTTGATCACGAACACCCCAATTATTTAACAACTCCACCTGCCAATCCATTAGCTATTACTATAGGATCGATAAGCTCAAATGCTTATAAAGGTACTCAACTCAATATGGGCATGGCGGTACAAAACCCAACCGCTTCCGGTTATTTCTCAGGCAATATTGACACCGCTCCAAACTCTATATATGGTTACGAATTGGAACACATTAGAAAAATCGCACAACAGTCAAATGATTATGCGGCATCATTGGCTACCGCTTACGCTAATGGACAAAACGTAGCCACCTACCCTAGTAACAATTCATTAGCCGATCAATTAAAAACAGTAGCTAGGTTAATCAGTGGAGATTTGGGTACCAATTTTTATATGGTCAATATGGGCAGTTTCGACACACACAACGATCAGGTAAATAGTGGAGACACCAAAACTGGTTGGCATGCAAATCAGCTACAACAATTAGCTGAAGCTATCAATGCATTTCAAACTGATTTGAATAGTATGACCAATAGTTATGGAGCAATGCAAAATCAAGTTTTCGGTATGACTTTCAGCGAATTTGGCCGAACTATCAAATCAAACAACACCAATGGTACTGATCATGGAACAACTGCTCCAATGTTTTTATTTGGCAATAAAATCAATCCTACAGTTTTAGGTAAGAACCCTGAAGTATGGGATTCCGCACAAGGTCAAATGAAAAGTGATCTGGACATGCAATTTGATTTTAGAAGCATTTACGCAACAGCATTATACCAATGGTTTGGTTTGAATAAAGGGGATGTAGACAGCTTGTTCGGAAAAACTTTTGAAGATGGCACTAACCCTTCTCAGAATATCTACGACGGCGGCTTCCATTGTAATTTACCCATTTTTTTAAATGGTGGTATTCCAATAGCTACGGGAGTTGAAGAAGGAAAAATAAGTGCATCGGGTATTTATCCTAACCCTTCTCTTGGTTTAATTAAATACCAAGGGCTTCAAAGTGGGACATACCAGCTACAAGTAATTAATAATGATGGAAAATTAGTTCACGACAAGCAATACTCATCGACAGAAATGGAAAATGGATTAAATTTTGGTTTGCCTCGCGGTACCTACACTATAATATACAGAAACACCAAAAACAAACAACAAAGGTCAGACCGAATTCTTATTCAATAAGCATAAACAGATTCTGTTCTAAAAACACCTTTTGACTTAAATTTGCGTTAGTACAGAAACTATACGGTATGAAGTTGTTTTTAAAAGTCCTTACATGTTTTGTTATTCTTACAACAGCTTTTTCATGCGCTAAGGATGACACTACTAACAATAATTGCACTACGCCCAACCTAAATATTGGCGAAAAAAGAACTTTAGAAAGTACCATTTTTGAAGTTGAAGATTTCCCTCTACAATGGAGTTTCAACAACTTAACATCGGCATTGAGTTTAATACCCAACTTTGAAGGTCGTATTACCGGATTTTACAATCAATCAATCAATGGTTTTGCAATAGAAAATGCTTCTCTAGAGACACTCAACAGCATTAAAAATCTGGCTTGGGTTAAATCTTTTGAACTAGCTCAACAAATTTCAATATCCCAATCATGTGTTACCCCCCCCGTTGATCAAGACTCTGAAGTAATTCCCGAAAACTTACACATTACAGGCTTTAAAGACGGAACAGGAAAACGTGCATGGGTAATAGATACTGGTGTTGACGCAGATCATGTTGACCTGAATGTAAACGAAGAACTAAGTCGAAATTTCACGGAGAATAGCTTACTCAACGACTTGGGTATTTTTCAAGACAACCTTATCGAAGACAGTAACGGACACGGAACGCATGTAGCTGGAATTATAGGAGCAAAAAAAAATCAGACAGGAGTAATAGGTGCTGCTTATGGCGCCGAAATTGTGGCCATAAAAGTTTTAAATGATGCTGGTCAAGGTAGTAGTATTGACCTATTGCAAGCATTAGATTATGTATTTAAAACTGCTAGCGCTGGAGATGTAGTAAATCTTAGTTTGGGAGGTGATGCAAGCGATTTAATTGACGAAGCTGTAAAAAACCTCGGACGCAAAGGAATATTGGTCAGTATAGCTGCTGGTAACGATAGCGAAAATGCAGACAATACTAGTCCCGCTAGAGCTAATGGAATCAACATATACACCGTTAGTGCCGTAAGCAACAATTTCCGATTCGCCAATTTCAGCAATTTTGGTAATCCGCCTATTGATTATGCAGAACCTGGAATAGCTATTTTCAGCACATACAAAAAAGGGAAGTATGCAACTTTAAGTGGCACATCTATGGCCGCACCTCACTTGGCAGCTATACTTTTAATCAATGGAAATACAGTGAAAACGGTTGGTATTGCCAGTAGCGATCCAGATGGCAATGCCGATAAGGTTGGTGGATTCTAAAATCTGAAACCTATTAGCGAAGTAGATTAATTAATATTATTCCGGTTATAGTTTTTCAAACGGGTTAAAAACACTACTTACGGTAGTAGTATTTCCATTATTTCACTTAGAACTCACACAATTTCTTCAAAAAAGTTTTACCGAAATAGCACAAAAAAAAATTTGCTTTTTCGAATGGGTAAAATATCAGGTAAGGCATATTACCCTTTAATCAAAGTGTCATTCTGCTAACAATTATTTTGTGTTACCGTTAGCATATGCACTCCACTCCCACGGCTAACATAATGGGTTGTCTCTCCAGTCAAATTCTACTTGTATTGCACGTTGGCTAATTCTACACCAATGGAAATTAGATCTCCCACACAAACAGACGTATCGTTTCCAATACCTTTCAGAAAACTGAACAAAAAAAAGGAAGGTCAATTGACCTTCCTTTTTACAAACTATATTTTAGTGGAGAGAATTACTTCTTTTCTTCCTCTTCTACTTCTTCAAAGTCTACATCTGTAACTTCGTCTTCAGCATTTGCTGCATCAGCGTTAGCATCAGCACCAGCACCTTCAGCACCGCCTGCTGCAGCCTGAGCCGCATACATTTCTTGCGAAGCTGCTTGGAAAACTTCATTCAATTTACTTGTAGCTGCTTCAAGAGTAGCGATATCGTCTTTGTTTTCGTAAGCTTTCTTCAACTCTTCCAAAGCGTCCTCAATAGGTTGCTTTTTGTCTGCTGGAATCTTATCACCAAACTCTTTCAATTGCTTTTCAGTTTGGAAAATCAAAGTGTCAGCAGCATTTTGCTTCTCTACTTTTTCTTTTGCCTCTTTGTCAGCTGCTTCGTTAGCTTGAGCTTCTTTTTTCATTCTTTCGATTTCTTCCTCAGAAATTCCTGAAGATGCTTCGATACGAATAGATTGCTCTTTGTTGGTTGCTTTATCTTTAGCCGATACATTGATGATACCGTTCGCATCAATATCAAAGATTACTTCAATTTGAGGAACACCTCTTGGAGATGGTGGAATTCCGTCTAAGTGGAAACGTCCGATAGTACGGTTGTCCTTAGCCATTGCTCTTTCTCCTTGTACAACATGGATTTCAACCGATGGTTGATTATCTGCAGCTGTCGAGAATGTTTCTGACTTTTTAGTTGGAATAGTTGTGTTTGCGTCGATAAGCTTAGTAAATACACCACCCATAGTTTCGATACCCAAAGAAAGTGGAGTAACGTCTAATAGCAATACATCTTTAACTTCTCCTGTCAATACACCACCTTGAATAGCAGCACCTACAGCTACAACCTCATCTGGGTTTACACCTTTTGAAGGCTCTTTTCCGAAGAATGCTTTAACAGCATCTTGGATGGCTGGGATACGTGTAGATCCACCAACAAGAATTACTTCGTCGATATCACTTTTAGATAGTCCTGCGTTTTTCAATGCCGATTCGCATGGCTTGATTGTTCTTTTGATCAAATCATCAGCCAATTGCTCAAACTTCGCTCTTGTTAACGTTTTAACCAAGTGTTTTGGAATTCCGTCAACAGGCATAATGTATGGCAAGTTGATTTCTGTAGATGAAGAAGAAGATAATTCAACTTTTGCTTTTTCAGCACCGTCTTTCAAACGTTGTAGTGCCATTGGGTCTTTTGTAAGATCCAATCCACCATTTTCATTTTTAAACTCTTGTACCAACCATTCGATGATTACTTGATCAAAGTCATCACCACCAAGGTGAGTATCACCGTCAGTAGAAAGTACTTCAAAAACACCATCACCTAGTTCCAAGATAGAAACGTCATGAGTACCACCACCGCAGTCAAACACAACAATTTTCATGTCTTTTCCACGCTTATCCAAACCGTAAGCAAGTGCTGCTGCAGTTGGCTCGTTGATGATACGTCTTACTTTCAAACCAGCAATTTCACCTGCTTCTTTTGTTGCCTGACGTTGTGAATCGTTAAAGTATGCAGGAACAGTTACTACTGCTTCTGTTACATCCTGACCAAGGTAATCTTCAGCCGTTTTCTTCATTTTTTGAAGAATAGATGCTGAAATTTCTTGAGGAGTGTATGTTCTGTCGTCTATTTGAACTCTTGGAGTGTTACCATCGCCTTTTACAACTTTGTATGGTACACGTCCAGCTTCTGCTGAAACTTCATCAAAGCTGCTTCCCATGAAACGCTTGATAGAGTAAATAGTTTTAGTCGGGTTGGTAATTGCTTGACGCTTTGCAGGGTCTCCAATTTTTCTTTCACCATCCTCAACAAATGCTACAACTGATGGAGTTGTTCTTTTTCCTTCGCTGTTAGTAATTACTACAGGCTCGTTACCTTCCATTACAGAAACGCAAGAGTTTGTAGTACCTAAGTCTATACCTATTATTTTGCTCATAATCCTAGTATTCGTATTCAGATTATGCATAAACAAGCTTTGTGCCAAAAGCATATTTGGCAAACAACTTAACTATTTGTGTCAGACTTTATGTCAGAACGACATGCGACTAGTTGAATGTACGACAATCAACGCGTTGTGTTCCTTGAAGAACTGGGTCGAAAGTACAGAACTTATAGTCCTTAGTATTTACTTCAACTGAAAATGCTTTCATGGTTTTGGTATCCCAATCGTAATCTTTAATGAATGAGCTTCTTGATGTAAAGATCCCAATTCCTAATTCATCTTCACCAAAGTTGATATTGGTGTATTGTGGCTTCTCTAAAACAACACCAGATGCAGGAGAAATAGATTCTAAGTAGGTATTCAAATCATCCGTAGCTGAAGTCGACTTCAATTCTATCGTTCCCAATTCTCTATACTTCACATCGCTTTCGTTTTCAGAATCGATAGCCGCTTCCGCACCTATTGCACCAAAAATAGATTCTCCTGTAATTACAGTTTCCAACGATTCGCCACCTGTCAACCTTGTCGTTAAAATATCTTCTAATGGAACCAAAACTTCTTTGTCCGAAACCGAACCATTTCTGTAAACAACCTTATATCTCACTTTTAAATTTGTTTGATACAAGCGCACATTTTCTTTGGTTGAAACTTTCATCGAAATTGACTGATACTCAACTTTTCCTTGAGCAACAGCATCGTTTCTTACAATTGATAAAACAGGTGTAAAGTTCAATGGCGATTTTGGTTCAAAAGATTCTAGAAGAACCGTTTCTGCAAATACTATTTGGCCATTAGCTTCAAATTTCAAACGGTATTCAAATCCTTTATCCAAAAATTCATCCGCACTATTGAAAAAATAATATTTGTTTGGCGACACATAAAAATCACCAGGTTGGCGATCCGCTAAAACCGTGTCGCGCAATGTTCTTGTATCGATTACATTTCCTCCATTCAATTTTTCAAGTACAGGAGTAATGTTGACGTAAAAAGTTGAGTCCGGCACTTGCGCCGCAACTAGAGCGTTGGTTTCACCCAAAAAACTACGGTTGATTTTAATGAGTTGAACATCTTTATTCCCTTCAAGTAACCCATATATTACTGGGATTTGTTTGTAGTCAGCGTTCAGATCAATCTTTGTTTCACAACCTGTAAAAACAGCAACTGCTACAAGTAAAAGGAGGATGTACTTTTTCATTTAAAAAATTTTAAGCTCAGCAAATTTAGAATTTTGAAGGTAATTGATAGATTTGATGTTCAGAATCATTCCATGTCAATACATAAAAATGTAAAAAGGGTTACTACCCACGTGCTTCAAGAGATGAAGCATAACAACGAAAAGATAGCCATGCTAACGGCTTACGACTTTTCTATGGCAAGTATAGTAGACGCTGCTGGCATGGATGTTATTTTAGTTGGCGACTCAGCTTCTAACGTAATGGCCGGACACGAAACTACCCTACCCATAACGTTGGATCAGATGATATACCATGCTTCGGCGGTTGTAAGAGCTGTAAAACGAGCATTGGTTGTTGTAGACTTACCTTTTGGTTCTTACCAAGGAAATAGCAAAGAAGCTTTGAATTCAGCCATTCGAATCATGAAAGAATCGGGTGCGCATACCGTGAAAATGGAAGGTGGATCTGAAATTGTTGAATCCATCGAACGTATTTTAAGTGCAGGTATACCTGTTATGGGGCATTTGGGATTAACACCTCAAAGCATCTACAAATTCGGGACTTATGCAGTACGAGCTAAAGAAGAGGAAGAAGCGGACAAACTTATTTCAGATGCTAAAGCACTGGAAGCCGCAGGTTGTTACGCGCTTGTACTCGAAAAAATACCGGCTCATTTAGCTACTCGAGTAAGCAACGAAATAAATATTCCTACTATTGGAATTGGTGCTGGCGCTGGTACCGACGGTCAAGTTTTGGTTGTTCACGACATGTTGGGTATCAACAAAGAATTCAGTCCACGTTTTTTGCGTCGTTACGCCAACTTGTACGATGAAATGACAACTGCTTTCACCAATTATGTAAGCGATGTGCGTAAGCAGGATTTCCCAAATGAAAACGAGCAATACTAATTGGTGTTGAACGTATTATTTGAAGATAACCACTTAATAGCGGTGGAAAAAATGCCTGGCGACTTAAGTCAAGCTGACAAAACAGGTATAGCCCCTTTATCTGACAAAGTTAAAGACTACGTAAAGCAGAAATACAATAAACCTGGCGAAGTTTTCATAGGAACAATACACCGTTTGGATAGACCTGTAGGTGGTGTAATACTTTATGCTCGAACGTCTAAGGCATTAGAAAGAATGAACAAGGCTTTCAAAGAAAAGCAAACCGACAAACGTTATTGGGCACTAGTTGAAGGCAAGCCAAAAGTGGCTGCTGATAGAATTGTTATGAGTTTGCGTAAAAATGCAAAACAAAACAAATCTTACCCCGTAGAGGAAGGTGCAAAAGATGCCAAAGTATCTATCCTTAATTACAAGACAATAGCTGAAGGAGATCGCTACACTCTCCTTGAAATTACCTTAGAAACAGGTAGACACCATCAAATACGCTGTCAATTATCTGCTATTGGTCACCCAATTAAAGGCGATGTAAAATACGGAGCCAAAAGACCCGAACCGGAAGGTTATATCTTCTTGCACAGCATATCTCTAGCTTTTGAGCATCCCGTCAAAAAAGAACCCATTAAAATAGAATGTTATCCGACTCAACCAAAATTATGGGCGAGTTTTTCACCTAGAAAATAAGCATGTCGAAATCGCTCTTTCCATACAGTCCAATTGAAGAGAAAATGAACGTTTGGTCTCACGGGTTTGGGGCTATTTGTAGTGTTTTCGTGTTGATAGTTTTGCTTTTCAAAAGCATTTCTAGTGGCGATCAGGTTAAAATAATTAGTTCTATTGTTTACGGAACAAGCATGGTGCTATTGTACACGGCATCCACCGTTTATCATGCCGAGACAAAAGAGTCTAAACGACGACGTTACAAAACCCTCGATCACATTGCTATTTTTTATCTCATAGCTGGCACCTACACCCCTTTTGTATTATTGAAATTACCAGAAAAAATTGGGTGGATCATATTTGCCATTGTTTGGAGCATAGCCGCTTTTGGCACTGTCCTTAAATTAAAATACACTGGCAAGTACAACATTCTTTCCACCATACTGTATGTAGCCATGGGTTGGATTGTTGTATTTGTGTACAATCCGCTTACAGAAAACCTTGCTACAGAAGGGCTATATTGGCTAATGGCAGGTGGAATAGCCTATACTATAGGAGCGGTTGCGTATGTTTTCAACAAACTAGAATTTGCTCATGCATTTTTCCACATTATGGTATTGATTGGCAGCTTTTGTCATTTTTGGTCTATATACCATTTCGTATTATAAACTATATTAACACTCAATTGAAAATTTCACAATGGGGAAAAAGACTAGTTTTTTAGTAGGATTTATATCAGGCTTCGTTTCTTTATTGATTTTAAGCGTACTGACATTACTTCTAATAGGTACTTTTAAGTAATACAATATGAACAAAAGATTTTTTTGGATTGGTTTCGCATCGGGTGTTGTAGGATTTATAATTACAATCGCTATTGTTTTCACACAATTCTTCGTTCAACCCGACATTTCTTTGAATCAAGTTGAGACTAAAAACTTAGAAAATGAGAAAATTGAATTGACGGAATACCTTGGCAAACCTATTGTAGTAAACTATTGGGCTACTTGGTGCGCTCCTTGCCTTGAAGAATTCCCCTATTTCAATGATATAAAACTCGAGCTAGGAGACGACGTTAATTTCATCATGATTTCCGACGAATCCATTGATAAAATCAAGAATTTCTCTGCATCAAAACCGTACACATTCAATTACCTTCTGAGTCCAAAAGATCTTTCTGAATATGGTATCATCGCTAGGCCAACAACCTATTTCTATAATTCAAGTGGAGAATTAGTTACCAAGCATACAGGTGGAATAAGTGCTGAAAATTTGAAAGAATTGATTGAAAAAATAAAGTAATATTCAGTTTTATCAACCAACAATATCAATTATGAAAACAGCAGATCAATGGTTTGAAGAATATGGAATAAGCCATAAAAACAAGACCAATAAATTCATTCATTGGGTTTGTGTACCCGCCATATTTTTTAGCATAATAGGCTTATTCGCTGCTATCCCTCATGACTTTTTAGACGCCCTATTTCCTGAAAATTATAGTCCCTACGTCAATTTCGGATCTATTGCTTTGGTTATTGCATTGATGTTCTATTTTGCATTATCTCCACGCCTTTTTATTGGCATGTTATTTTTGGCAATCGCTATAATATACGGTAACGCAATGATAGAGACTAGCACTTTGTCATTATGGCAGTTTTCGCTAACCGTGTTTGTTTTAGCATGGGTTGGTCAATTCATTGGTCACCATATAGAAGGTGCAAAACCAAGTTTTTTCAAAGATTTACAGTTCTTAATGATAGGTCCCGCTTGGCTGATGCACTTTATCTACAAAAAATTGGGATTAAAGTATTGATTGTTCAAGACATGTTATTTACTTGATTTACTCTTTTAAACCACACAGTATGCTTACCGCAATTCACCCCAAGTTACCCATGCGCAACAAAGCCAAAACCCGCGATTATTATATTCAAAAATTGGGTTTTAAAGAATTTAGTGCAACAGATTACGAAGGGTATTTGATGTTGGAAAAAGATTCCATTCAAATTCATTTCTTCGAGTTTAAAGATTTGGATCCACTAGAAAATTATGGCCAAGTTTACATCAGAACCAAAACCATAAGTGACTTCTACCAAACATTACTTGATAACAAAACAAGAATTCACCCTAATGGTCAACTCGAAAACAAACCTTGGGGACAAAAAGAATTTTCGCTTCTCGACCCAGACAATAATTTATTGACTTTCGGACAAAGCCTTTAAACTAGCAGGTTGAATAAAACTTGAATGAACATGAACAACAACGATGTAATCAAGAAATTTTACACTGGTTTTGCTAACGGCATTGTTACTGAAATGACAGAATGTTATCATGACAACATTCGGTTTAAAGATCCTGTATTTGGAGAGTTAAAAGGAGCAGAAGCCAAAGCCATGTGGGAGATGTTGTTGGACAGAAGAACGGATAGCACAAAAATTAGTTTTGAGAACATACATTCAACCCAACATGAAGGTTCAGCCGATTGGAAGGCGGTTTATTTGTACGGAAAATCGAAAAGAAAAGTCATCAATAATATACAAGCCCATTTCAAATTCAAAGACGGAAAAATCATTGACCACATCGATGAATTCAATCTTTGGAAATGGACACAACAGGCTTTGGGAGTTAGTGGATATATACTCGGATGGACACCTTTTATGAAAAATAAAATTCAAAAAACGATTCGCCAACAATTGAACTCATTTATCGCAAAAAAGAAGATAAATTAAACTTCAATTGACTCGTTTAATTTGAAAATCAACTTGTTCATTCCAATCAATAACGGACTAACAATCCACATTTAAGACATAAAAACACACTGAAATTCAAAATATTCTTCATCCATTCGAAGGATTTATAAAAAAAGGAAGTCTAATCATGAAACACTTAATCCATTTTCATGAAAAACCTCATTCTTTCTTTCCTTTTGTTGTTGGGCATAAGTACCCAAGCTCAAGATTTTTACGATTTAAGTACCATTCAAACCATTGAAGTAACTTTTGCAGAAAGCAATTGGGACGCCTTACTCGACGCCGAAAAAGCCGGTGATGGCGATTACATTATGGCTCAAAGTGTCAGCATCAATGGCGTTGTTTTTGATAGCGTTGGAGTGAAATTCAAAGGCAATAGCTCCTACAACGCCAACCAAGCAAAAAACCCTTGGCACATTGAATTAGATACTTACAAAGACCACGAATACGATGGCTACACCGACATTAAACTAGCCAACGGGCACAACGACCCTTCCTTTTTACGCGATGCTTTGGGTTACCAAATCATTAGAAAATACATGGATGCTCCTTTGGCCAATTTTGCCAATTTGTACGTCAACGGTACTTTAATTGGACTTTACACCAACACCGAATCCATCTCTAAAAAGTTTGTGGATAGCCGTTTTAGCTCGAAGAAAAATGCTTTTTTCAATTGCAGCCCTCCAGCAGGTGCCGGACCTCAATCTTTTGATTATCCTAACTTAACTTACAACGGTCAAGACAGCGCAGATTACTACGATGCCTACGAAATGAAATCGGATGAAGGCTGGCAAGAACTCATCAACCTTTGCGACACCTTGAGCAACAACATTGCTGCTATCGATAATATTTTAGATGTTGATAGAGCTTTGTGGATGTTGGCTTTTGATAATGCTATTGTCAACCTCGACAGTTACATCGGCAACTTCAAACAAAACTATTACTTATACCGCAGCGACTACAACCAGTTTTTACCAATAGTATGGGATTTAAATGAATCGTTTGGCGTCTTCTCTCAAACAGGTTCTGGCGATTTAAACAGCACAGCTGCTAAACAACAAATGAACCATCTACTCCATCTAAATGATGCCGATTTCCCATTGGTCCAAAAGTTATTGAATGTGCCTATGTACCAACGCATGTACTTGGCTCATTACAAAACCATTTTACAAGAAAATTTTGCGAATGATGAGTATTATTCTGAAGCATTGTTAATGCAAAACACCATAGATGCTGCCGTACAAGCCGACCCCAACAAACTATTCACTTATGCCAATTTTCAAGACAACTTGACCAACGACATAAGCCAAGGTGGTGGCGGACCAATGGGTGGACGTTCAACACCTGGTTTAACCAATTTAATGACTGCTAGAAGTGCTTATTTATTAGGATTGAGCGATTTCACACAGACACAACCAAGCATTACAAACATTTCTTTTTCCAATTCCGCACCCGTTTTAAACGAAACCATCACCATCACGGCAAACATAGCAGATGGCAACAAGGTGTATTTAGGATATAGAAACGAAACCATAGCTCCATTTACAAGAGTAGAAATGTTTGATGATGGAGCTCACAACGATGGTGCCGCCAACGACAATGTTTTCGGTACGGATATAACAATCATCAAATCCAACACACAGTATTACATCTACGCAGAAAACGACAATGCAGGAATGTTTTCACCACAACGAGCTCAATACGAATTTTACGAATTGACTGCTGCAAGCGCACCAGCTGGCGATGTGGTTATCAACGAATTCATGGCCTCAAACGATGTTACAGCTTCTGATCAAGATGGTGAATTTGACGACTGGATAGAGTTGTACAACAACACCAATACGAGCATAGATTTATCTGGTTATTCGCTTTCTGATGATGGCACCGACCTTACCCAGTGGTCGTTTCCTGCAGGAACTAGCATAGAAGCCAATGGCTATTTAATAGTTTGGGCTGATGGCGATGATGAGCAAGAAGGGCTACACGCTTCGTTCAAACTATCGGCTTCGGGTGAAACCATCTACTTGGTAAATACCACAGGGGAAATTGAAGATGAAATAACTTACGAAGAACAAACGACCGATATTTCATATGGAAGATTTCCTAACGGAACAGGCAACTTTGAAATTATGGCTCCATCATTCAATGCCAAAAACAACAGTACAACTGGTGTCAGCGATTTGGACAACGACCAACTTCAATTGAAAGCATCGCCCAACCCTACTAATGATAACTTCTTGTTAGAATTGGATTGGACTGGAAGCAATCAAAAAACAGTAAGCATTTACAACTTAAGTGGTAAAGTGATGTATCAAAATACAATTACAGAAAATACAACAATAAGTGTTAGTCAATGGAATACAGGAATGTACATCGTACAAGTCGACCAAGATTATTTGAGAATAGCCGTTTATTAATCAGATATACAACATACTATTTAGAAAAAGCGAGGATTAATCATTCTCGCTTTTTTTATGCGTTCAAAAATCACCCTTCCACTAATAAGGGTCAACATCTATTACCAAATATGGTTTCTTGTTGTTTGGGTTGATTCGGAAGGTTTCTAAAGCCTCTCGGATTTTCTCTTTTACCAATGCTTGATCGGCATTGCGTCCGAATTTACACATCACATCAACCAAAAATCGACCACGCACACGTTCTACGTAAGGGGCTTCTGGGCCAAACAACAAATTCCCAAAAATGGGTTTTAGCTCTACCGCTAAATTTTTAGCCGCTTCCCAAACCACCAATTTGTCTTTATGCTTGAGTGAAAAACGAATCAATCTATAAAACGGAGGGTATTTAAAAGTTTCTCTTTCTGCTAATTCGTTGCTCAAAAAACCTTCAAAATCTTGATTGATAATTTGTTGAATGATCAACAATTCTGGATTGTACGTTTGCAAAAACACTTCTCCTTTGGCTTCACTTCTACCCGCTCTACCTGCAACTTGCGTAATAAGTTGATAGGTTCTTTCCGTTGCTCTAAAATCGGGAAATGCCAATAAATGTTCCATACTGACAACCCCTACAAAAGATACTTTAGCAAAATCGAGTCCTTTGCTCAACATTTGCGTTCCGACCAAAATATCGCCTTTCCCACTTTCAAAAGCGGTAAGAATATCATCCAAACTTTTTTTACCCGAAGCCGTTTCAAAATCCAATCTATCGACTCTGTTTTCAGGAAAAAGAAGTTTCAAGTCTTCTTGAATTCGCTCCGTTCCTAAACCTTTAAACGCTACGGATGAACTATTGCAAGCAGGGCACGATGTAAACACACTTTCGTGATGACCACAATAATGACACTTCAACTGATTGATGTACCGGTGATACGTTAATGGCACATCGCAATTGACACAAAAAGGAATGTGACCACAGGTTTCGCATAGTACTTGAGGCACATAACCTCTTCTATTTTGAAATACAATGGCTTGCTCGTTTCTTTCCAATCGCTCGGCAATGGCATCATGAAATACTTCCGAAATAAATCCTTCTCCCTTTCGTATGCTTCCTTCCTTATTCAGGTTGATGGTTTTAATTTCTGGTAAAACAGCGTTACCAAAACGTTCACTAAGTTCTACAAGCGCATATTTATCTTTCCTTACATTGAATATGCTTTCAACACTTGGCGTAGCAGATGCCAGTACTACTTGGCACTTATGCAAACTTCCCATTACTACGGCTGTATCTCTAGCTTGATAACGTGGTGCTGGCTCTTGCTGTTTGTAACTGCTTTCATGTTCTTCGTCAACAATGATAATCCCCAGTTTTTTAAATGGTAAAAACACCGATGAACGTACACCAATCAACACAAACGGTTCTTTTCCTTCTCTAACGCGTGACCATACTTCTACCCTTTCGTTGGCATTTACTTTAGAGTGATAACACAACAATTTTGTTCCAAAAAAGGCGTACAAACGTTTAATAAGCTGGGTACTCAGTGCTATTTCCGGAACCAAGAACAAGGCACTTTGTCCTTTTTCTAATACTGTTTGAATGAGTTTAACGTAAATCTCTGTTTTACCCGATCCGGTAACTCCATGCAGCAAACACACCGGATGTTTTGGGAATGCTCTAAAAATAGCATCATGAGCATCTTGCTGCGCACCAGATAATTCTGGCATAGGTTTTTGCTTTATCGCACTTGGCACCAGCCTATCTACAATCTCATCGGTCTGAAATAAAATGCCTTTTTCCAGCAATGGTTTTAGCGAAGCCGTTGTTGCATCAGCATCTTCTAAAACCTTTTTTTGAATAACGGGGATACAATCTGGATAATCAGTATGCTTTAAATACCCTAAAACGATAGCCAATTGTTTGGGCGCTCGTTGCAATTCGTTCAAAACTTCGTTCAATTCATCTTCATCTAAATAATGAGGATGGAGAAAAAGATGCTTGGCTGTTTTGGGCTTATAACCTTGGCTCCAGGTATCTTCTATTTCTATATAATTTTTCTCAAGCCACTTTTTTATGTGTTTGTACACCGATGGCAAAGAGCCCAACTTAACCAATTCGCTAAGCGTACAAATTTGCTTATCACGAATGTATTCTAGCACTAAACGCTGCTTTTCGGGCAACGCAAAAAGTATTTCTTCCGTTATATTTTTTGCTTGAATGATGGAGTCGGTGTTCACCTTTAGTGCACCAGGTGTGGCAGCATTGTACACATCGCCCAATGAGCACATGTAATATTGACTCATCCAATACCAAAGTTGAACTTGCTTGCTAATGAACATAGGTTCATCATCAATAATGCCTTCAATAAACTTAGCATTGTAACCCGTAGGTGGTGTTTCATGAACCTTTACAACAAGTGCTGCATAGTGTTTGTTTTTTCCAAAATGAACCAACACACGCTGCAAAGTTTTGATGTTTGCATGCCATTGATCGGGCACCGCATACGTGTAAGTAAACGCTAAAGGAATAGGAACTATGACGTCGACAAAAAGCATTTACTAAATATTGGGTTTAATTTGCAGTTGGATATAGCTAATATGAGCAACAATACTAAAAAAGAGTGGTTTGAAACATGGTTCAACTCCAAATATTACCATATTTTATATCAACACCGCAACGATCATGAGGCTGCCGAATTCATAGATGCCTTAGTTCGTCATTTAGCCGTTCCTGCTAACAGTACTGTTATTGATTTAGCGTGTGGAAAAGGCCGCCATAGTATTGAGCTTAATAACCACCATTTGAATGTTGTAGGACTAGATCTATCTGAAAACAGCATTGAACACGCCAAAGCTTTCGAAAGCGACACTTTGCACTTTGCAGTACACGATATGCGCGAACTCTATAAAGAAGATTTTGCGCATCATATATTCAATCTTTTCACCTCGTTTGGTTATTTCGATAATGAAAATGACAATTTAAAAACACTTGCAAACGCTCATAGATTGCTTAAAGCAGAAGGTGTTTTAGTTATCGATTATCTCAACCCCGATTCTATTGTCTCGTCGTTCCCTATTGAGGAAGAAAAAACCATCAAAGGCATCGATTTTAAAATCAGAAAACATTGCGATGGTCAATTTATTTACAAAGACATTGCTTTTGATTCCGAAGGAAAATCACATAGCTATCAAGAAAAAGTTCAGCAAATTTCGTCTGAGTTGTTTTGTACATGGCTAGAAAAAAGTGGTTTCGAAATTGTCGAACGTTTTGGCGATTATAAACTCGGTCAATACGACGCCAAAACAAGCCCACGACAGATTATTATATCTAAAAGAAAGTAAACTATGCGCCCAATTATTTTTTCAGCCATTATTAGCGCCATCATTGGCTTATTGATGTGGTACAATATCGGTGCTTTACGCTCTGCTTTTAGCTCGTACGCACCTTGGATCAAAAAACTAGTGGTAATGTTTTACGGTTTCACTCACCTAATTCTCATCGCAGGACTGGTTTATTTGGTGTTTACTACCGATCAAAAAACGGGAAGCAGTTCGTACATGCCTTGGTTTGGGTATTTAATTCTATTGCTTGTTCCCGACTTGCTCATGAGCGTTTTCTTGCTTCTAGAAGATTTCATCAGGTTGCTTATTTGGGGATACAATAAGGTAAGTGGTCAAAACGAATTAGCCATGCCTGCTCGAAGAAAATTCATTTCACAATTGGCATTAGCCTCGGCTGCTATACCATTTACTTCCATAGCCTACGGACTTGTAAAAGGGAAGTACAATTACAAAATAAAAAAGATAGAGTTGGCATTTAAAGATCTTCCTAAAGCCTTTGATGGACTGACCATCACACAAATATCAGATTTACATACTGGGAGTTTCGACAACAAAACCCAAGTAGAACATGGAGTAGAATTAATCAACAGTTTAAAAAGTGACATGATCCTTTTTACTGGTGATTTGGTTAACAACAAAGCTTCAGAAGCAGAACCATGGATCGATGTATTTGGCAAGTGTTCAGCCCCTATGGGTAAGTTTTCTGTACTCGGAAATCACGATTATGGCGATTACATTCCTTGGGATAGCCCCGAAGAAAAAAACAACAATCTAAGCCGGTTAAAATCCATTCACGGTGAAATGGGCTTTAAGTTATTGTTGAACGAAAACGTCAACATTCATAAAAACGGCGAATCGATTAGTATTTGCGGTGTTGAAAATTGGGGAAAGCCACCATTTGTTCAATATGGCGATTTAGATAAAGCATTAAACAACACCCACGATTTTAGAGTATTGCTATCTCACGACCCATCACATTTTGATGAGCAAGTAAAACAGCACAACAAAAAAGTGCATTTAACTTTAGCTGGTCACACCCATGGTATGCAATTTGGTATCGACATTCCTGGCTTTAAATGGAGTCCGGTTAAATGGAAATATCCAAAATGGAGTGGACTATACACCGAATTAGAGCAACATTTGTATGTAAATCAAGGTTTCGGTTTCCTTGCTTTTCCGGGTCGTGTAGGCATGTGGCCTGAGATTACGCAAATAACTTTGAAGATGGCTTAACATTAGTTTAATAATTCCTCCAAAATTTAACGTGTTGAGCTGTTCAAATGGTTAATTTTGCAGAATGAACGAAGAAAGCAACAAAACCAACACTAGCCTAATAAAATCCGCAAGGAAAGGCTTATTTGTTGCGAATAAAGCGCTCAGTTTCACCAATAAATTGGCTGGTGGAGAAGTACAACGTTACTTTAACGAGGCCTTTTGCTTATTGAATGGTTTTACAGAGAATGAAAACAATTATTTGTTCAATTTGCAAAACCGAAAAAATTACAGAAAAAACTACCCTTTTTCTTTTATCGCCAAAAATTTCGACGATTACGCTGAAGCTAAAAAACTCTTTACCAAGGTTATAGAATTAAAACCTGATCATTACTTGGCTTATGATTTTAGAGGTATTGCTCGAGTAAAAATGGGTGATATTTCGGGTGGAATCCTTGATTTTGGTTTATCCTCTATCTACAACAGCAAATACCAGTACGCGTTTTTGAATTGTGGAAATGCTTACGATGACAAAGGTGATTTTAGAAAGGCTATTGAAAATTACGATGCCGCCATTGCTTTGGATAAAGAATTTGCGCAAGCTTATAACGCAAGAGGCAACTGCCGAAGCAAAATCAAAAACCATAAAGACGCCTTACTCGATTACAATCAAGCAATTTTAATTGATCCTGAATACGCCGTTGCATACTACAATAGAGGCATTACTTATAAGCATTTAAAAAATTTAGAAGCATCGATGGAAGATTACAATAAAGCCATCGATTTGAACCCTAATTTTGCACATGCTTTTAATGGCCGAGGTAATGTAAAAACCATATTGGGTGACTCAAGTGCTGCGGGCAAAGATTTTGAATCGGCAGCCAAAAACGACAAAAATTTCGCGTCGTATTACAAAACACTAGGTACTAAATACTAGTAAAACTTTCCTTAAGCATGCAAGTAGAATTAATCTACAACAACATTAGTGACTTCATCTGCAAGGAACTTTATACAGCAAAAGAATCCATCGTATTGTGCACCCCGCTTTTCGATAATATTGAGATATTGAAAGCTCTCATTGTACGGAAAAAGAATCAGTGCGATGTAAAGATCATAGTAGCTGATAGACCTGAAAACGCAAAGTTTTTTAACGATGTAGAAAAACTCATTCACGGTAAACCACAGATTTGCAAAGTACCCCATTCTGAGGCTTGGATACTAGAGGATTCGTTTTGTATAGTAGACGATAAAACTGTTATTACCGGTTCTTTTTCATGTTATAAAAAATACAGCGATAGCGACGATTACATGATTGCCAATTACGACAACCCTGCTTTCAACGCTCCTTTCAGACAACATGCTGAACAATTGATGCTATTAGAGCATCAGCACGAAACTCTTAGCGAAAATACACCTGAAGCAGAAACAACGGGTGTACAACAATGGCAAAACAATCGCCTTGGAGCTTTAAAATTGCAATTGTCTAATTACGAAAACCAACACCGTGCTTTTGACATCGAAAAGATGGAACTCAATAAAGTATTGGTTGACTTCAATCACCAACATACCATGGAGTTGGGAGATTTGATAATGGATATTCTTGAGTTAAAAACTGAATTGCTTAAAGACGACGAAGCACTTAAAGAAGCACAAGAAGATAAAGACGCTTACGAAGAAAACTACAATGCAGAACAAAACAAGGACATCATGGATTTAGATCATGACGATAGAAAAGCCTTGAAAAAAATGTTCAGAGAAGCAACTATTCTTTGCCACCCAGATAAATTCAGCAATGCTTCTAAAGAAGTTCAAGAGCAGGCTGAAGAAATTTTTAAAGCCCTAAACGATGCCAATGCGATGAACGACATCGATACCGTAAAGGAATTGTTGAAGCGTTTAAAAGTTGGCTTTTTATCTATGGACAACATAGCTGTTAAAGATTCAGTTGAGTTTTATCAAGGAAAAATCAACATGTTCCGCGATAAATTAAGTGCCATCATCAACGAAGTTTTTGCCATAAAGCACAGTGAAACTTATCTTACTATTACTGAAATTGATGATTGGGACAATTATTTCACCGCCATGAAAGCATCCTTGCAAGAAGAACTAGAAATACTGCAAAGAAGTTAAGGTAAATTACCCCTTCAATTTTTTACTCGCTTCCCAATACACATCCATTTCTTCGAGAGTCATTTCACCCATGGTTTTACCGTCGGCAGCAGATGCTTTTTCTAAAAATTGGAATCGCTTGATGAATTTTTTATTCGTGCGTTCTAGCGCTTCATCGGGGCTAATATCCACAAATCGAGCGTAATTGATCAGTGAAAAAAGTAAGTCACCAAATTCATTGGTGGCCTCTTCATGATCCTTCCCTTCTACGTCTTTAAACTCCTGAAGTTCTTCTTGTACTTTATCCCAAACTTGGGTTTTATCGTCCCAATCGAAACCAACACCTCTAGCTTTTTCTTGAATTCTAGAGGCCTTTACCATTGACGGCAATGAGCTTGGAACACCTTCTAAAACACTTGTTTTTCCTTCTTTTAGCTTCAATTTTTCCCAATTGGCTTTTACCTCTGCTTCATCTTTTACTTCTACATCACCATATATATGAGGATGTCTATGTATTAGTTTATCGCAAATACCATTAAGCACATCGGTAATGTCAAATAATTGGGTCTCAGAAGCTATTTTGCTATAAAAAACCATGTGCAACATGATGTCGCCAATCTCTTTTTTAAGCTCCTGCATATCGCCTTCCAAAATAGCATCAGTTAATTCATATACTTCCTCTATAGTAAGATGACGCAAGGTTTCGAGCGTTTGCTTTTTATCCCACGGACACTTTTCTCGCAGGTCATCCATGATGTTGAGTAATCGTTCGAAGGCTTGTAGGCGAAGATCCATTTTTTGCTTTTGCCCAAAAATACAATTCCATAGAAGTATTGTACCCTGTATTGCTAAATTTGACGCAATGTCTTTGAAGAGCAGCTATTTACTATCCCTTATTTTCTGTGCTTTTTTTATGCCCTTATCTGCGCAAAATTTGCATTTAGACATACAAGTTCATGGAGGTTTTCTAATTCCACATAGACCTGCATTAGTCTACTTAAGGCAAGGACATAGCTCTGGATTTAATCTTACCATTTCTAGGCAAACTAAAGGAAACAAACATTGGCAATCCATTTACAATCGACCTATAACAGGTGTAGATTTTGGTATCATAAATACAGGCAACAATACTGAATTAGGGAAAGCTTTTAGCCTCAACCGCATCATCGAATTACCCTTAGGACAAACTATCAACTCAACATTCAGACTACGATTAGGTGGTGGATTGGGTTACATCACCAAACATTTCGAGAAATACGATAATGTAAAAAATGCCGCTATTGGTTCAGCTTTCAACGTATCTATATTGTTGGCTTTATCGGCTACAAAAACATACAATCATTTAAAAATCAGTTTCGGAACACGAATTCAACACTTCTCCAATGGTTCGTTCACAAAACCCAATTTAGGCATCAATATTCCAACTGTATATTTAGGGATTGGATTTATCCATGATACCAATACTCCTGCTGATTTACCTGCTTCAATTCCTACAGTAAATATCCCGAAAATAAAACATCAATTGATAGCCGCACTTGGCACAAAAAGTATTGGAGGACAAAACAATACATTGTTCGGAGCATGGAGTTTGAGTTATGTAATTATCAAAAACATTTCGGATAAATTTTCATGGAACGGATTTGCCGACATAGGCTACAACAACAGCCATCCTGCCCTATTAGCCAAAGAAAATAGAACATCGCTAACTTTTCAAAAATTACTTCAAATAGGAGGCGGTATTGGTGTATACAATCATTATGGCAACACTTCTATATTTCTTCAAACAGGCTTCTATGCCCAAAGTCAATTCACTGATAACGAAGGAATTATTTACAATAAATTTGGTGTTGAGCAAAAAATAAATCACAAATTTAGTGCTCAAATTTCATTAAAATCTCATTTGGCTAAGGCCGATTATTTTGCCCTTACATGCGTATATACTCTCTAATTATAATAGCAATTATTGGTTGTATCAGCTGTGCAAAAGAGGACGGTGTTTGCTTTAAAAGCATAGGAAATGATTCTAATAAAACCATTCAACTTCAACACTTTAATCGCATTGAGATTTATGACAAGATTGATATTGACATCTTCAGAAGTCAAGAGAACAAGGCTATAGTTTTTTCTGGTGAAAATATCATTGATGGCATAGAGCTTGACATCAGCAACAAAACTTTAACTGTGGCTGATAACAATACCTGCCATTGGTTAAGGAGTTTAAAAAAGAAACCGCGTGTTGAACTTTATCTCGATAGCTTAGAAAGCATTCTTTTTTACGGTGCTGGTAATTTGAATGCAAAAGACACAATACCATCCAATGTAGTATACATCGAAGCTTGGGAAGGCTCTGGTGACATTAACTTTTTATCAAATGCCCAAGAAATCTATTTAAAATCGCATACAGGCGTGAGTCATTTTGAGATTAAAGGCACATGCAATAGCTTATACTTATACAACAATACCTATGCTCAATTCAAAGCAAAAGATTTGATCAGCAAACAATGCCATGTAGCGTCTATAGGCAATGGCGACATTTCAGTTTTTGCGAGCGATAAATTAAGCATCGATCAAACTGGCTACAGCATTATAGAATACAATGCATCGGTTAATGAGCTTAACATTATTGAACACCAAAATGGTGAGTTAATCCCTTATTAAATCCTAAATTTGTAACATGAAACTTATTCTAATAAGCATCGCACTTCTAGCATTGGCATTTGCCGGTATTGCCATTAAAATTTGGGCAAAAAAAGACGGGAAATTTGAAGGCACTTGTGCATCTAATTCTCCATTCTTAAATGAAGAAGGTGAGCCATGCAGTCTTTGTGGAGCAGCTCCTGAAGAAAAATGCAAAAAAGAGGATTAACCTTTTAATTAGTTAACCCTGCTTTAAAAATTGTATTGGATATCTTCCTTGCAATTATTTCCAATCGATTACAAAACCATTGGTATCACCATCGATGGTCATAATATCATAATGCACTGAATCGATCATAGTACGCTTTGCTTTATCGCTTCCCATTATCATAATAGCTGTTGCCAAACCATCGGCCATAGCGCAATTACCCGTTTTAGAAACCACGGTTGTACTAACAGTATTGTGCTCAACCGGCCTTCCCGTTTTTGGATTGATGCTGTGAGAATACTTCTTACCGTTTTTTACATAATACTTTCTGTACGAGCCCGATGTTGCAACGGCTGCATTTTCCAAGTACAATGTATCGACCAATTCTCGTTGCCCAGTTTCGATGGGTTTATCGATACCTACCGACCACAATGAACCATTTGGTTTCTTATCCCCTAATTTCATTTCTCCACCGACTTCAATTAGGTAAGATGCTATACCAAAACGCTCTAAATCTTCTGCCAAAACATCAACCGTATATCCTTGAGCAATTGAGTTGAAATCCAAACTTTGACCTTCTCCCAATTCAACAGTCAATACATCGTTTGCATATTGCCAATGTACTTTAGAAAAATCGACTAGCACATGCGCAGAATCGATATCCAATAAAGTGTCGAGTACATTTTTGCCAAACCCCCATTTTTTAACCAATGGGTATATGCTTACATCAAAAAGTGAATCGCTCAATGCATATATACTATCCGAAAGATGCAGTACTGTTTCAAAATGACGAGCTGAAATTCCTGAAAGTTTTAACTTTTTTGATTCATTCAAACGATTGATGGCTGAAGAATCTTGCCACAATGAAAATAGATCGTCCATATACTGCAGCGATTGCTTTACAGTGACCTCTACATCTTTTTGAATAACATTGCCATCTGAATAATATACTATACCGTAGGTGCTGCCTTGAGCATTTCCACCAAATGAATGTTTGTTTACTTTATCCGTAGTGCTTGCACATGAAAACAGTACAAACAAAAACAGGCCGTAACCAATGGCTCGACCTGTTTTTTTAATCATTATTTCTTTCATGAAATTATCCACCAAAGTCATCAAATCGGATGTGTTCGTCTGGAATACCAAAGTCTTCACCCATTTTTTGAACAGCGTTGTTCATCATCGGAGGTCCACAGAAATACAATTCAATATCTTCTGGAGTTTCATGATGATTTAAATAGTTTTCGATTACACAATTGTGAATGAATCCAACAAATCCGTCACCTTCCTCATCGTTGATATCTTTTTTCACTTTCCAATTGTCTTCTTCCATTGGTTCAGACAAGGCCAAGTAAAATTTGAAGTTCGGGAAATCTCTTTGAAGAGAGTTGAAATGCTCTAAGTAGAATAATTCTCTTTTAGAACGTCCACCATACCAATAGGTTACTTTTCTACCTGTTTTAAGGGTTTTGAATAAGTGGTATAAGTGCGAGCGCATTGGAGCCATTCCAGCACCACCACCAACGTAAAGCATTTCTGAATCAGATTCGTTGATGAAGAATTCACCGTAAGGTCCAGAGATAGTTACTTTATCACCTACTTTTCTAGAGAAAATATAAGATGAAGCTATACCTGGATTAACTTGCATCCAACCATTGTTTGCTCTATCCCATGGTGGAGTAGCAATACGAACGTTCAACATGATTTCTCTTCCTTCAGCAGGGTAAGAAGCCATAGAATAAGCTCTTTCAACAACTTCGTTGTTCTTCATTACCAATGGCCATAAGTTGAACTTATCCCACTCGGCTTGAAATTTGTCTGGAGTATCGTGCTCTTCTGGGTGAGCAGTAATATCCATATCAGCAAATTTGACTTCACATTTAGGAATTTCAATTTGGATGTATCCACCCGCTTTGTAGTCCATGTCTTCTGGTATTTCTACCACAAACTCTTTAATGAAAGAGGCTACGTTGTAGTTACGTACAACGGTTGCTTCCCATTTTTTAATACCGAATACTTCTTCAGGTATAGTAATGTCCATATCCTGTTTAACCTTTACTTGGCAAGACAAACGAGCTCCTTGAGCCAATTGCTTACGCGTAAAGTGAGGCACTTCTGTTGGCAAAGCTTCTCCACCTCCAGAATTCACATGACACTCGCACTGGATACAAGTTCCACCACCACCACATGCTGATGGTAAGAAGATTTTTTCGTTTCCAAGAGTAGACAACAAGCTTCCACCTGCAGGTACTTTTATTTCTTTTTCTCCATTTATTCTGATGGTAACATCACCAGAAGGAGACAACTTAGCTTTGGCAAACAATAGCAATCCTACAAGAAGAAGGATAACTATCAAGAATACCGCGATAGCTGTTATGATTACTGTCAATTCCATTTTCGTTCTTTTCTTTTGGTTGAAAAAATATTATAGTTCTATTCCCATGAAACTCATGAAAGCAATACCCATAAGTCCTGTAATGATGAAGGTAATACCTAAACCACGCAAAGGAGCTGGCACATTACTGTAACGAATCTTTTCACGGATTGCAGCAATAGCAACAATAGCCAAGAACCAACCAACTCCAGAACCTAATCCAAAACTTGTAGCTTCTATTATACTACCATACTGACGCTCTTGCATAAATAAAGCACCACCTAAAATAGAACAGTTTACAGCGATCAAAGGCAAGAAGATACCCAATGCACCATATAGTGCAGGAGCAAATTTCTCAACTATCATTTCAACCAACTGTACCATTGATGCAATTACTGCAATGAACATGATAAAGCTCAAGAAAGACAAATCTACTGTAGCGTACTCTTCACCCAACCAAGACAAAGCGCCTTCAGCTAGTACAAAGTTTTCTAATAAGTAGTTGATTGGAACTGTAATACCCAATACAAATATTACAGCTGCACCTAGACCTACTGCAGTTTTCACTGTTTTAGATACCGCTAGGTAAGAACACATACCCAAGAAGTATGCGAAAATCATGTTGTCAATGAAAATTGACTTGATAAATATATTTACGTTCTCTAACATGGCTTCTTAGTTTGCTTCTACTAATTTGGTGTTTTTGCTTCTCTGGATCCAGATATAAATACCAACAATGATCAATGCCATTGGAGGCAAAATCATGAAGTTATTGTTCATGTAACCCATGTCGTACAATCCTAATTTTTCGAAAAGTGGGTAACCCCATACTTTACCGCTTCCAAAGAATTCTCTAACGAAGGCTACAACGCAAAGGATAAGTCCATACCCTAAACCGTTACCAATACCATCTAAAATTGAAACCCCCGGTTTGTTTGCTAATGCAAATGCTTCCAAACGTCCCATGATGATACAGTTGGTAATGATAAGCCCAACGAATACTGATAGTTGTTTACTTACATCGTATACATAAGCTTTAAGTACTTGGTCAACCAAGATTACCAAAGCAGCTACTACCACCAACTGAACGATGATACGTATACGTGACGGAATGATGTTACGCATTAGAGATACTAAAAGGTTACCTAAAACCAATACCGCTAATACCGATAGAGACATCACTACAGCATTCTTCAATTGAACCGTTACGGCCAATGCAGAACATACACCTAATACCTGAACCGTAATTGGGTTCGTGTCATTCAGTGGATCTATAATTAGTCTTTTATTTTTTGCAGAAAACAAAGGCTCTTTTTCCTTCGTTACCGCTTGATCTTGTGTTGAAACTTCGCTCATGGTGAATTCGAATTAGCTTTGTGTTTTGAAATATTTAGCGTAAACCTCTAATGTATTTTGTAACATATTTGCTACACCTACTGATGTTATAGTACCACCTGTAATGGCATCTACTCCGTGTTCGTTTCCTGCTGGAGCGCCACCTTTCATTACATCTACAGATACATACTTACCGTCCTTAAAGATTTTCTTTCCTGCAAATTGCTTTTCAAAAAAGTCTTCTTTGATGTCGGCTCCTAAACCAGGAGTTTCTGTTTTGTGATCGAAAGTTGCACCGTAGATGGTATTGTAATCAGATTCTAAAGCAACAAAGCCCCAGATTGGTCCCCAAAGACCTTTACCTACCATAGGAATTACGTAGAATGTTTCACCATCTTTTTCACATACATAGTATGGGTAAACACGGTCTTCGATATTTTTCACAGACTTAAATTGCTTCTTAACATCGATATTGAAACCATCTTGTTTGTCGGTAACAACTATTTCGCCTGTATTTGTAGATACAACTTGACCGTCGTAAGAAATTACGATGCGCTCTTTAACATATTGTTGGAATAATTTTGGCGCTTCTGATCGAGGCGTTTCAATTTGGATTGCTCCCAAAATGTTTTGCATTTTTTCTTGCTTAACATTTTCTTGTTGCGGAGCCTTTAATGCCAAGGCTGCTGTAGCCAAAAGAGCACCAACCACAATTACCATGACTACTGCGAAGCCAAAGGTAAATCCGTTACTGTTTTTATTAATTGCCATTGTTCTTAATAATTTAAAGGATTAAGCTTTAGCCACTTTTACACGAGCAGCACGCTTTTTAATGTTTGCTTGAATAACGTAATGGTCAATTAATGGAGCCATAACGTTCATAAATAAGATTGCCAAGAATACACCTTCTGGGTAGGCTGGGTTGAATACACGAATCATGATAGACAAAATACCAATCAAGAAACCGTAAATCCACTTACCAGTGTTGGTTTGTGCAGCTGTTACTGGGTCAGTAGCCATAAACACCAAACCAAAAGCAAAACCACCTAAACAAAGGTGATACAATGGTGACAATTGCATCAAAGTATTATCAGCAGGTGCAACAGCATTGAAAATCATTCCCATTGCCAAAGCTCCTAGCAATCCTGACAACATAATTCTCCATGAAGCTATACCAGTGAACAACAATAAAGCTGCTCCAATTAGAATTGCCAAAACAGATGTTTCACCAATACTACCAGGAATCATACCGAAGAATGCATCCATCAAGCTATACTTTGCTTCAAAACTTTCTAAAGGAACTTTAGAGGCTGCATCACCTAGAGCTGTTGCTCCAGAAAAACCGTCAATAACACCTGCAGGAGCACCTTCTGCACCACGAGGCACATTGATCCAAACATCATCTCCAGACATTTTTGTTGGGTATGCAAAGAATAAGAATGCACGAGCAGTAAGTGCTACGTTAAGGATATTCATCCCTGTACCACCAAATACTTCTTTACCAATAACTACAGCGAAAGCCGTTGCTACAGCTACCATCCAAAGTGGCACATCAATAGGAACAATCAAAGGAATTAACATTCCTGAAACCAAGAAACCTTCTTGGATAGCATGTCCTTTTACGATACAGAATATAAATTCTACACCCAATCCAACTCCATAAGAGATTACCAACAGTGGTAACACTCTAATAAAACCGAAGAAAAACTTAGCCATCAAGTCAGCAGACTCTCCAGTTGCTAAGAAGTGTTGATGACCAACGTTCCACATACCAAATAACAAACATGGTATAAGAGCGATGATTACCATCATCATGGTACGTTTCAAATCGATAGCATCACGAATGTGAGCACCTTTTTTGGTAACGTGACCAGGTGTGAATAAAAATGTATCTAAAGAATCAAATACCGGCCAGTATTTGTGCAGTTTTCCACCTTCCTCAAAGTTAGGCTTAAACTTATTAATCATGTTTTCTAACGCTTTCATGTAAATCTGCTTTGAGAAATTAACCTAGTTCTGCTCTTAATGATTTTAGACCATCGGCCAAAATTACCTGAGCATCAATTTTTGATGTACAAACGAAATCACACAAAGCGAAATCTTCTGGCAACACTTCGTAAATACCCAACGCCTCTTGCGCTTCAATATCGTTAGCCATGATGGCTTTCAATAAATGAACAGGGTAAATATTGAATGGGAATACTTTCTCGTATTGGCCACTAACAACAAAAGAACGGTGTTCGCCATTTACGTTTGTGTCAATGTTGTATTGCTTGTTTCTTCCTAACAACCAAGTTGGGTAAGCTCTAGATGCACTAAAACGCTTAAAGCCTAGTGATAACCAACCTTCTGTAGCTACGAACTTAGGACTGTGCCCTTCTTCTAATGCAACAACTTGACTATCAAAATACCCAAGATTACCTTCTTTGGTTACTTGAGTTCCTGTTAAAGGACTTCCTGACACCAAACGGTATTCTTTATCATCGTGTACGTTACCGCTAACGATATCGTTAATCGGTGCGCCAATAATGGTTTTAATGTATTTTGGAGCTTTAACTCCTGGTCCAGCAACAGCAACATTTCTTGATGCATCAAATTTACCTTCAGTAAATACACCACCAACAATTGCTAAATCGTAGGCACTCATTGTCCATACTGTTTCGCCTTTGTTGATTGGCTTTGTTGCATGAATTTGTACACCAACATTTCCTACAGGGTGTTGTCCTTGGAAACTATTGAATTCTACGTGTTCAAGACCTCTCGATTTTTCGAAGATAGCACCGTGACCTGCTTTAGAAGACACACCAACATAAACTGTACCTTCAGTTAATTTGGCTAATGCTTCAAGTGCCGTTTTCACTAACTCTTCTTTTCCATGCAATGCAAAATCGAAATCTGCAGCTAATGGGTTAGAATCGAAACCAGTTACGAAAATATCGCGTGGCGCTACATCTGCGTTAACCGTTCCACCAAATGGACGTTCAACGAAGAATGCCAAAGCTCCAGATTCGCTTAACCTAGTCAATATCTCTTCTCGAGACATTTTACTTGGGGTTGCAGAACCAAAGTCTTTGTAACGTATTTCTTTGTCGGCTAAAATTTTAACCTCCAAAATTTTACGTTTTTCACCGCGGATGATTTCTGTAATCTCACCACTTACGGGTGAAGCTACTCCTGTTGTGGGCTTGTCTTTATCTACGAATACTAAATCACCAGCCAGTACTTCATCGCCTACCTTCACCTGCATTTTAGGTGTTAGGTAAGTGAAATCAGATGGTTTGATGCTTACGTAATTCGGGCTACCTATTTGCGAATAAATCTTTTCAGACTCTCCTACTAGGTTGATATTCAAGCCTTTTTTGATTTTTATTACTCCTGACATTATGTGCTATCGAGCGTTTAAGGACGACAAAATTATAAATTTGTTTCTTTTAACACTCAAGGCAGTATTATTAGTTGCAAATTAGACCCAAGAAGTTTTGAACACTATTAAATTCCTGAACACACTTTTCGTCGTACTAGGCTGCCTTGTTGGCACATCAAATCTATTATTAGGTCAATATTCTAGTGCCTTTATTTGTAGTGATTCTAAAGTACGAAGCATAGAATTACGAACCAACCAACAATCGGCAAATCCGATCATGAATTTGGCTGGTCAAACAGAATTTTTGGAATTGCACTTCGATATATTGGAAAGCAACCCGCGAGATTTGACTTACACATTGGTGCTTTGCAATCAAGATTGGAGCATCAACCAAAATTTAAACCCCTCACAATATTTAAGTGGATTTACGATTTCGAATAACATCGATTACGATTTCTCTATCAACACTAAGGTTAACTACATCCACTACTTTATCCGTTTTCCTGAAGAATCTGTTTACCCTACTCTATCGGGCAATTATTTATTGCAAGTAAAAGAAAACGACACCTTATTATTTCAGTATCCTTTATTGGTAACTGAACAAAGCATTCCTATTTCAGGTTCTTTAGGGCTAACTAATGCTTTAGACAATAGGCAAACCGATCATCAGATTCAATTCACCGTTAATTTAGGAAACGACTTCCCTCCAACTGCTTCTCAAGAAATATCTGCTACTATTTTTCAAAATTTCTCGAAATACGACGTGGTAGAAAATTTAAAACCCGACAATTTCAATAACACACAATTAAACTTTGGGTTTTATGGCAACAACAGCCTACCAGCCCTTAATGAATATCGTGCTTTTGACAATGTAGATTTATACAACAGAAGCATTCGTATTTACCAACAAAACACCAACGCCGACACCGTTCGCATTACATTATATCTAGACAAACCTTTAGTTCGAAACAGTTATCTTACGTTACGCGATTTGAATGGCGACTTTGTTATAGGCAACCGTCAGGGCATTTCTCCTGATACTGATGCTGATTATTGCTACGTTCGATTTACTTACGACAGTCCGTTTTTAGCTGGTCAAGCCTTGGTACTAAATGGAAAAGCATTTGATTTCCAAAACTATTCCTTACAATATTTGCCTAGTGAGGGTTTGTATTATAGAGATGTTCTCCTAAAACAAGGGTTTTATAATTACCGTTACACATCTATTACTTCGAGCGGAAGCAATACCCAAAAGCACGAAGGAAGTTATTTACAAACAGAAAACGAATACAACATCGTAATCTATAGAAGAGCATTTGGCCGACAATACGATCAAATCCTCGGAATTATTAATTTAAATAGCGCAAATAAATTTTGATTCCTCATACATTTTCCTAATTTGCATACTACGCCTTGGAACATGATTACGAGCATTTCAAACGATATTGAAATTCAGGTAGAGTGTACTTATCTCGAGAAGCACTCGCGTCCTAGCCGCAACTTCCATTTTTTTGGATACAAGATTCATATTGTCAATCGCAACAAGTTTCCCGTCAGATTATTGAGCCGTTTTTGGAGCATTACCGATGCTGGATTCGAATACCGCGAAGTAGACGGACCAGGAGTAGTTGGTCAACAACCCATCCTTCAACCTTTCGAATCGTTTACCTACACTAGCGGTTGTGATTTCAAAGGCTTCATAGGAAAGATGGAAGGACACTATATTTTCCGCAACTTAGATACTCAAGAAAGCTTCAATGCGAAAATTCCTGAGTTTATTTGCCAAGCAAATTATACACTTAATTAAACATATAATATGAGCAACGCTTATTTCGTACCGCCTACAGCGACCAACGAACCTATTTACAGTTACGCACCTGGAACTCCAGAGCGTGAAGAATTAAAAAGAACCATTACAGAATTAAAATCGGAAGTAAAAAACTTACCGATGTACATCAATGGCAAAGCTGTAGAAACCAACGACGTTAGAGAAGCTACTTGTCCTTACGACCACAAACATGTAATTGGCAAATACCACTACGGAGACAAAAGCCATGTTACAGCAGCAATTGACGCTGCCCTTGAGGCAAGAAAAAAATGGAGTCAAATGCCATGGGAACACCGTGCAAGCATCTTTTTAAGAGCGGCTGATTTGATTTCAAACAAATACCGTTACAAAATCAACGCTGGTACGATGCTTACGCAAAGTAAAAATGCTTTCCAGTCTGAGATCGATGCGGTTTGTGAATTTGCAGATTTCATTCGCTTCAATGTTCAGTTTATGACTCAGATTTATGCTGAGCAACCTGAATCGTCTGAAGGAATGTGGAACAGATTAGAGTACCGTCCGTTAGAAGGATTTGTATTTGCTATCACTCCATTCAACTTTACTGCAATTGCTGGTAATTTACCATTAGCTCCAGTACTTATGGGTAACGTTTGTGTATGGAAAGCAGCTGATTCTCAATTATATTCTGCAAATCAAGTTATGGAGCTTTTCATGGAAGCTGGAGTACCTGCAGGTGTAATAAACCTTATTCATGTTGATGGACCAGTTGCTGGTGATGTTGTATTCAATCACCCAGATTTTTCTGGATTGCACTTTACAGGATCTACAGGTGTTTTCAAGCACCTTTGGAAAACCATTGGTACCAATATTGACAAATACAAAACCTACCCACGAATTGTAGGGGAAACTGGTGGTAAAGACTTTATTGTTGCGCACAAATCAGCTAAGCCAAAAGCCGTTGCAACAGCTATGAGCCGTGGAGCTTTCGAATTCCAAGGTCAAAAATGTTCTGCTGCAAGTAGAGCTTATGTTTCTGCTAGTATTTGGCCAGAAGTAAAAGAAGAATTACTAAAACAAGTATCAAGCTTTAAAGTAGGTACTCCTGAAGACTTCAGCAATTTTGTAAACGCTGTTATCGATCGCCCTGCATTCAATAAAATCAAAGCATTTATTGATGAGGTAAAAAAGACTGACGCAGAAATATTGATTGGTGGAAATTGTGATGATAGTGTTGGTTATTTCATTGAGCCAACCGTTATTCTAACCAAAGACCCTAAATACCGTACCATGTGCGAAGAAATCTTCGGCCCTGTACTTACAGTATTTGTTTTTGAAGACGACGCTTACGAAGAAACTTTAGAGTTGGTAGATAGCACATCTGACTATGCTCTTACAGGCTGTATACTTGCTGAAGATAGATACGTAATTGTTGATAGCATGAAAAAACTTGAAAACGCTGCAGGTAACTTCTACATCAACGACAAACCAACTGGAGCAGTAGTAGGACAACAGCCTTTTGGTGGAGCTAGAGGTAGTGGCACCAATGACAAAGCTGGATCTTACCTTAACTTACTACGTTGGGTTTCTCCAAGAACTATCAAAGAAACATTGGTTTCTCCAGAGCATTACGCTTACCCATTTATGGGATAATGAAAACAACATAATGTCTAAAAAGGGAGGCTCAATAGCTTCCCTTTTTTTATGCCTTAATCTTCTATAACAAAATTGATTTCAACAACAGCTCCACCATCATTGTATCTTTTGGTTTCGCCAGACAATTGGCTAATGAGCAAATCAACAATCTGCTTACCAAAACCTTGTTCATCTCCTTGTTTTTCTATGGTAGATTCGGGAAATCCTTTACCTGAATCGCGGTAAATAAACAAACCTTCATTGTCGCCAGATTGCGAAAGTGAAATAGTTATTTCACCGTCTCTTTCGGTCGTAAATCCATATTTAAATGTATTAGCAAACAGCTCGTTCAGAACAATCCCCAATTGAATTACCTTATCAAAAGGCAAGGTGAAACTTTGAACATCAACATTCAACTTAAACTGCCCTTGGTTTTGCGGGGAAAAAACACGGAATATTTGAAAAGCCACATCATCAAAAAACTCTTTCGCATTGATGGATTTATAATTTGTACCTGATGGTTTGTACAGTTTTTCATGTATTTCAGAAATGCTCCGAATGCGTTGTTCTAACTTATCCAATAAATCTTCCGGATTTAACGATTCATCTAATTTCCGTTCTATTCTAATGATGGAAACTATCATTTGCATGTTGTTTTTCACCCTATGATGAATTTCACGCAACAAGATGGTTTTCTCCTTGTTTTTATCTTCCAACAAAGCATTCGATTTCTTCAGCTGATAGTTGGCATTGCTTAATTCATTGGTCGCAATATCAATTTTGTTTTGAAGTATCGCTAAGTATTTTTCTTTCTCCTTCTTTTTTACATAAAAATACATCCCTATTAGGGTAATTACAGTCAAAAGACTCAAACCCAAACGCATCAAAACTTTACCCTGGTTCAATGATTTCTGATTGGCTTTTAATTTAATTTCTAATTCATCCAGCTCTTTTCTTTTTTTAGCAATATCAAACATGGCAAAGCCCCTCTGAAACTGCTTATCTATTTCCTCTTTATGCAAACTGTCTTGCAGCGCATTAAGAATTTTCAGTGTTTCGTAAGCCTTTTTATTTTCATTTAATTGAGTGTATGTTTTATGCAAATGCCCCAATAGATGGGTTTTATTCATACCATTTAAGCCTTCTTTTTCTATTAGCTCAACTACTTCATTCAGTTCGCTCAAAGCCTCTTGTGGTTTGTTTAATTTTCTCAACAAATGAGAATACTCTAGTTTGTAAGTAATGAAGTTTTTAGGCACATTTAGCACCTCAGTGAAATTGGATACATGCTGAAAAATACCAGCAGCTTCGTCGTAGTCACCTAAATTGGTTGCACATTCTGCCGCACCCAACATGGCCCTAAAATACCTTGCTCTTGAATGCTCTTCAACATACTTAGCCGATAACATGTAGTGACTAAACCCCTCTTTATAATCGCCTTGATAATAGTAAGCATACCCCAAGTTGTTGTAGGCTGTTGAAATACGAACGCTGTCTTTCTTGCTAGATTTTTTTTCCAATCGAATGGCTAAACCATCTTTAAGATAATCAAAGGCATATCCAGGTTTTCCCATTTGAACCAAAAGCCCACCCAAACTCATGGCTGCCGAACTCATTAAATCTTTATCGCCTATAGCTCTAGATCTTATATAAACACCATTGTAATAATTAGCCGCTTCAGAAATAGCGTTTATGGCATCGTAATACCAAGCTTTAGTCAAGTTCAACTTTAACATTTGAATATCGTTGGCCATGTCCACCAGTTCCTCAGCTCTAATAATGTCTGACAATGCTGAGTCTGCTTTAAAATAGGTGCTATATAAGTCCCCACGGATGAGCAAAGCATCTTGCATCCCAATCGAATCTTCGTTTTCTTCAGCCTCTTTGATGGCTTTATTGACCAATATCAAAGCCGAATCACTACCTTGGTTGAGATGATGCAAAACTTGTGCGCGATAGTCTGGCCAACTCTTCACCACAATTTGGGCAGTAAGTTGAGTTGCGAACAACATGCATGATAATAATGAGACAATAAGTACTGAGCTAACACGCATGATTTGAAAAGTTTGTTCTACAAAAATGTTTAAAAAATAATAAGTCTGTATTTTTACCAAAGAAATGATCAGCCGATTAAAAGCATATTTTGAAAAAGCCCCACAATGGCTTAAAAACAAATACAGTATAACGCTGATAATTGCTTTCATTTACCTTCTTTTTTTTGAAACCAAACCCTTATACTCTGTCATAAATTGGCGCATAGACCTCATTCAACTTAAAAAAGAACAACAGTTCTACAAGAATGAGATAGAAAGAGTAGAAGAAGAATTAAACGACCTTAAAGGCAATCCTGAATCGTTGGAAAAATTTGCCCGTGAAAAATATTTCATGAAAAAACCCAACGAAGAAATCTTCTTGATTGTAGAAGAATAATTTATATGACTTCATATTCCACAAAAGACTACAGTGCTTGGAAAGACCAAATCACTAAAGAATTAAGAGGCACTAAAAGTTTCGAAGAATTTTTGAATCTTGATTTTTTAGGTCAAAAATTACAGCGTTACTACACTTTAGAAGAACATGCTTCTTTAGGAGATTTTCCAAAGAAATTATCTGTAACAGCTCAAAACGCTAAAGCCGACATTTTCACAAATTATCTATGGCTAACACCAAAAACTGAAGCTATAAAACACTTTAGCGATGGAAGCTACAATGGTCTTTACATAGAAAAGGCATCCGATATTTCCAATTTAGACAGCAACATCGATTTGGGTTTCGTAAAAACCATGGTCGCTTCTGGTGCATTGACAAATGTTGACCAAGATAAAATGAGCCCTAAAGGCGATTATCCTTTAACCTTAGTGTCTAATTATACGCACAACACAGAAACAACTTTTTCTGAGTGCGGAATTTTTGAGGGATACGAAGCTTCTGTTAAAGGAGCCTACATCGACACGGAGTTAGCACTTGCCATTCAGCATGGTATTGAAGCTGTAAGAAAAGGCTGCAAGAAAATAAATATAGTGCTTGGGTTTGGTCCTGATGATTGGTTTCATTTAAACATCAAACTACGTGTTTTGCCTTACCTCTGGCAATCGGCTTTGGCCGAGCACAATTTAAGTTGTGACACCTTCTCATTTACCCTTAAAGCCATTCCTTCAGCATTTCCTAAACAAGATGAATACAATCATCTATTAAGACAATGCATGGTTGCTTTTGCAGCTATTAGCCACGGTGCTGACGGTGTTGTTTTCTCTCCATACACTGATTCGCATTTGGGTGAGCATGCCACTGGGCGTGTTGCCACAATTATAGCTAATGAGTGCTTTGTAAACATCAAAGAAGATCATTATGAAGGAAACTATCTTCTCGATTTTGGATCTAAAATATTAGCCGATGCCGTTTGGAATAAACTATTGGCATTAGGCAATAACGATGCCTTATTGACACAAAACTGGATAGAAAACGACAAATCTAAATGGCTTTCTGATGACAGAAAATTCATTGGTTTGAATGCCTATTTAGCTGAAGACAACACTAACATCACACCTTCTTTTAATTCAGAAGGGCAAAAAACTTTTTCATAATGCCGCACGGTAATTTCAATATTCAAGAGTTAGAAAATAGTCCTAGTCACGAACACCAAGAGTATCATTCTGGAATTGCTCCATTTTTGCGTGGACCTTACGGAAGCATGTATTCTTCAAGACCGTGGACCATTAGACAATATGCAGGTTTCAGCACGGCAAAAGAAAGCAATGAGTTTTATAAAAAGAACTTAAAAGCAGGTCAGAAAGGACTTTCTGTTGCCTTTGATTTAGCGACCCACCGAGGGTATGATTCCGATCACGATCGTGTGACTGGAGATGTTGGTAAAGCTGGCGTAGCGATTGATTCTGTATTGGACATGAAACAATTATTCGATGAGATTCCATTGGATAAAATGAGTGTTTCTATGACCATGAATGGAGCCGTAATACCTGTAATGGCATTTTTCATTGTTGCTGCCGAAGAACAAGGTGTTGATAAATCGCTTTTAAGTGGTACCATTCAAAACGATATTTTGAAGGAATTTATGGTGCGAAATACTTACATCTATCCACCACAACCTTCTATTAAGATAATTGCAGACATTTTTGAGTACACCTCTAAATTCATGCCCAAATTCAATTCAATTTCTATCTCTGGTTACCACATGCAAGAAGCAGGTGCTCCAGCCGATATTGAAATGGCTTACACATTAGCCGATGGACTTGAATACATCCGTACTGGTATCAAAGCTGGATTGGACATAGATGCTTTTGCTCCTCGCCTATCGTTTTTTTGGGGCATAGGCATGAACACTTTCTCTGAAGTAGCCAAACTAAGAGCTGCACGATTACTATGGGCTGAAATTGTTGAGAAATTCAATCCAAAAAGCACAAAATCACTAGCGCTAAGAACGCACTGCCAAACTTCAGGTTGGAGTCTTACTGAACAAGACCCATTAAACAATGTAACCCGAACTTGCATAGAAGCTTTTGCGGCTGCAATGGGTGGAACCCAAAGTTTACACACCAATGCTTTTGATGAAGCCATAGCATTGCCAACCGATTTTTCAGCAAGAATAGCTCGTAACACTCAATTGTTTTTACAAGAAGAAGTGAAAATTGGTCAATTTATTGATCCTTTAGCAGGTTCTAAAACTGTTGAAGACAAAACGGCTGAACTGCTAAAAAAAGGGCGAGAACATTTAGAAGAAATTGAAAAACTAGGCGGCATGGCAAAGGCCATAGAATCTGGTATTCCAAAACTTAGAATTGAAGAAGCAGCGGCACAAAAACAAGCTAGAATAGACAATGGCACGGAAAAAATAGTAGGCATCAACCATCTACCATTAGAAAAAGAATTTTTTGAATTTGATATCCTAGAAGTAGACAATACTAAAGTACGTACAGCCCAAGTTGAACAACTTAAAGCGCTAAAGCAAAATCGCGATACTGATAAAGTAACTGCTGCAATTAATGCTATTGAAGAATGTGCAAAAACAGGTCAAGGCAATTTATTGGAATTGGCAGTAGAAGCAGCAAGACATAGAGCCACTTTAGGTGAAATATCGTTTGCAATGGAAAAATATTTCGGTAGATTCCAAGCAAAAAACCAAACCATCAGCGGAGTGTACAAAGCAGAAAGTTCTAAGGACAGTGATTTCCAAAACGCACTATTATTGGCCGATAAATTCGCGGAATTAGAAGGTAGAAGACCACGTATAATGGTTGCTAAAATGGGGCAAGATGGCCACGATAGAGGAGCCAAGGTAATTGCAACTTCATTTGCTGACCTAGGATTTGATGTCGATTTAGGTCCTTTGTTTCAAACACCAACTGAAGCGGCTAAGCAAGCCGTAGAAAATGATGTTCACATATTAGGTGTATCATCATTAGCTGCAGGTCATAAAACCCTCGTACCTGAAGTAATTGCTGAATTAGAAAAACTAGGCCGTAGCGATATAATGGTTGTAGCAGGTGGCGTTATACCAAAACAAGATTACGATTACTTGTACGATGCAGGCGTAGTAGGCATTTTCGGTCCAGGAACAAAGATTGCTCAGTCGGCAAGTGAGATTTTAAACATCCTTATAGATAGTCACAAATAATACTTTAACAATTTTTTATTGCTTTTTTGACGTCCGTTTTGGCTTACCTCTGTATATTTTGATAGTTTTACTATCATGATAGCATTACTATCATAATCAAACATTATTTGTATGACAAAACCAAGTTTCGCAGCATCATTAAAAAGCGATTTCCCAGCGAGTATCGTGGTATTCTTAGTTGCACTACCCCTATGTTTGGGTATTGCGCTAGCCTCAGGAGCTCCATTATTTTCAGGTATCATTGCAGGTATTGTAGGTGGTATAGTAGTAGGTGCTATTTCTGGTTCAAGTTTAGGTGTAAGTGGTCCTGCAGCAGGTTTAGCTGTATTGGTTGCTGAAGCTATTAGAGAATTAGGAACCAATGCTGAAGGTGTTTTTGATTTAAACCTTGGCTTTCAATATTTCTTAGTTGCAGGTTTAATTGCCGGTATCATTCAAGTAATATTAGGACTTGCCAAAGCGGGTATTATAGGATATTTCTTTCCTACCTCGGTTATAAAAGGAATGTTGGCCGGTATTGGTATTACATTAATATTAAAACAAATACCACATGCTTTAGGATACGACAAAAACCCTGAAGGCGCATGGGATTTTTATCAGATTGACGGTCGCAATACGTTCTCTGAAATTCTCTACTCTTTTCAAAACTTTTCTGAAGGTGCGATCATCATCACTTTAGTATCAGTTGCCGTTTTATTACTGTGGCAAAACAAAGCCATTCAAAGCAACAAAATACTGAAACTCATTCCTGGCCCACTATTGGCCGTTGCTTCAGGAATTGGTATCAACTACTTTTTTGGCGTATCGGTAATGGATTGGTTTTTAGATAACGAAAAAACCATTGGCCCAGACGGTCAAGTTTTATTCAATAACCACAGAGTATTTATTGAAGGTCCCGACTCAAGCAAACCATATTTTGGGTTATTAACTTTCCCTGATTTCAGTATTTTATCCAACCCTAGAATTTACATCATTGGTATTACTATGGCTATCGTAGCCAGCTTAGAAACACTATTGAGCGTAGAAGCAACTGATAAGTTAGATCCATACAAAAGAACAACACCGACCAATCGTGAGTTATTTGCACAAGGAGCAGGAAACATTGTTTCATCATTGATTGGAGGACTACCAGTAACACAAGTAATTGTACGTTCTTCGGCGAATGTAAATGCGGGTGGAAAAACCAAAAACTCAGCCTTATTACACTCCGTTATTTTGATGGTGTTTGTTTTGGCTTTGCCACAATTGTTGAATTTAATTCCATTGGCATGCTTAGCCGCTGTATTGTTGTTAGTAGGATATAAACTAGCCAGCATCAAGCTTTTCGTAAAAATGTACAAAGACGGATGGAATCAATTTGTACCATTTGTTGTTACCATTTTAATGATTGTTTTCACCAACTTACTTTATGGTATTGTAGCCGGGTTAATAGTTGCAATCTTCTATATTTTACGTACCAACTTCCGAAATGCATTTTATGCACACTATAAGGAAACCAAACAAGACGCTCAGCACCCACACACTCAAACCATTGAATTTGGCGAAGTGGTAAGTTTCTTCAACAAAGCCAATTTACAAGACAAATTGTGTCGTATTCCGGAAAACTCTGAAGTCATTATTGATGGCTCAAAAAGTAATATGATTGACTACGATATTTTGGATTTATTAAATGACTTTGAAGTTTCGGCTCAAACTAAAGGAATCAAAGTTAAATTTGTCAACATTAAATTTGATCAAGTAGAGTAAAATTCATGACAAACGTATCGGTTAAAGAACAGTGTTATCTTAAAAATCCAGCAGAAACAAAGCTCGGAGAGCGCATAATAGGCGCATCCGTACAACTCATTGCAGAGTTGGGTTTTGAAAGATTTACATTCAAACGTTTAGCCGCACAAATAGGGAGTACTGAAGCATCTGTATACCGGTATTTTGAGAACAAGCATAAATTGCTCTTGTACCTTATTGCATGGTACTGGACATGGCGCTTTCATCAGTTAAAAATGCTAACAGATGACATCAAAGACCCGACTGAAAAACTTGAGAAAATCATTCACTTTTTATGCAAACCTGTTGAGGTAGATAGTAATTTTGATTACATCAATGAGATAGAACTTCAAGAAATTATCGTAGCAGAATCGATCAAAACACTTCACACTAAAGAAGTTGACGACGACAGGAAACATGGATATTTTTCAGCATTTAAGGATTTTATTCACTTCATAAGCGAATGCATGAACAGCATCAATCCCAATTATCCTTACTGCCATAATTTGGCTTCTATGCTGATTGATAACATTCAAGAGCAAAAATTTAATTTTGTGCATTTTGCTACCATCAGTAACTTAAGTCCCAAAAAAACTGAAAGCGATTTGCAATCTTTCTTTTCTCACCTTATATTTTCAACATTAAAATCTTCAATATGAAACAGTTACTCAGCATTTTCGCATTGATTTTTGTTGCTCAACTTAGCTACAGTCAAGATTGTGAAGACAAAAACAACAGAGCGTTCGACTTTTGGCTTGGTAAATGGTTAGTGTATCAAAACGGAGAGGTAGTTGGCTCATCTATTGTTAGAAAAAGTTTAACCGATTGTGGTATCGACGAATCGTGGAAAAGCAATACAGGTAGCCCTGGAAAAAGTCACAACTTCTTCAATGAAGAAACCAAACAATGGGAACAACATTGGATAGATGAAGGTGGTTGGAAATTAGATCTTTATGGTAATCCTGTAGGAGAAAACACCATGTTGCTGAAAAGTAAGAAGCAAAAAGACTGGGAAGGCAAAGATTCCATGCACATTCTTCGATGGGAAAAATTGCCTTTAGGAGCCGTTGTTCAAACATGGACTGTTTCTTACGACGACGGAAAAACTTGGAAAGAAATATTTAGAGGTCAATACGAACACGCTTATTAAGCGCTACCAACAAAAATACTGGCAACAAAAAATGGGGCGCTCGAATTAAAAAATCGGGAAAGTGCTGAAACAACGATCTAGCGGCATCGAATGAATAAAAATGAGCCCACGGACGAGCCATTGCTGTTATAAAACCCCATACAAACATATACCATAGCCCTAATCTTTGAAACACTGATTTTTTAAAGAACAAGAAAACGGCAGCAATAAAATCCAACACCCCCATTGCCGACAAAAAGACCAAACTATTAGCCTTATCAAGCCCAATGGTTTTCATGGACATGGTTAAAAATTTCTGAGGCACATTGTATATTCCATATGCATACAAACCATGACAAACAAAGGTTATTGCAATTACACCTATTCCCAATTTCACTGCAACATTCTGCCAATTAATAAGATACAAGAACAGTATGATAGGCATAAAAAACTGAGCAGAAAACTCTAACATCAACGCCCAGTTGTACCCCACTCCATTGAATTGAAAATATACTTGCGGTATTTGCATTACAGTTATCAATATCAGCAACACTTTCACTCCTCTTAATTTAGACAAGAATGCTACAAGCAAAGCTGTTATGATAAACAATAGCCCTAATCCTTTCTCGAACAAAATAATATTGGCATCGTATTTAGGCGTAGATAAATAAGTGTTCCATTCAATTCCCAGTACTCCTTCAACAAACCAACCAAAGGCACTATAGCTCCAGAATATTTCTCTATACGATGTTTCGAAAAAGAAATATTGCCACCCTCTGCCCAACAACATTAAACATGTACCTAAAAGCAGCCAAAAAATAGGCGACACTTTATTTTTTTGGTAGACCTTCTTTATCAAATCTTTAAATCGTTCTATTTGGGCTGTTAAAACCATTTTGCAAATCTACTTTTGAAACGTATTTAAAACTGTTATGAGAAAGTTATTATTCCTGTCATTCCTAATCATCGGATTCAGCGCTTTGGCACAACCCAAATTTTTTAGGACCATGTACTCTGACAAGCCTGAAAATGAATTCACAATTGGGTTTAGTGAAAACTTAATCAGCATACCGTTTACTTACAAAATCTATTACTCAGAAAACGACCATGGCACCGACACTAGTTTGTATGCTACAGACAACACACCTGTTGGAATAGATAGAACCGTACAGCTAATGAAAGGCATGCGCCATCATTTTGTACGCTTAAAAAACCTAACACCCAATACCAATTACTACTTTGTACTTGCCTACACAGATCCATCGGGAACATACAAGCAACTCAGCAAAAGGTATTATTCAAAAACCATGAGCGACAATGCTCAAGACCCGATATCATTTGTTGCTGGTGGCGATTCAAGACTCAATATAGATGAAGGCCCAATTGCTACATTAGAATCCATTACCATTAGAAAAGAAACCAACAAAATGGTGGCTAAACTCAATCCCGATTTTGTTGCCTTTGGTGGCGATTACACATTTGCCAATACTGAAATTGAATGGATTCAATGGTTTACCGATTGGGAATTAACGTATAGTTCCGACGGAAAAATAACACCCATAGTGGCTGCCATTGGTAACCATGAAGTATTGCCTTTTGGTTGCCCTCAATGCGACAATAGTGTTGTAAATCAACTATTTGACACTCCAAACAAAGACAATTATTACGCTATAACATTCAACAACAACCTTTTTAGATTGTACACGCTCAATACCGAAATGGCGATAGAAGGTGCACAAACTGAATGGCTGGTAAATGACTTGGCAGACAACAGAAACGTACTTTGGAAAGGAGCTCAATACCATAAACCTATTCGTCCGCATGAAGCTGGAAAATCTGACAACAACGATGCTTTTGCCAATTGGGCTGAACCATTTTACAGAGAGCAAGTACGCCTTGTAATTGAGTGCGATGCACATGTTGTAAAAACCACATGGCCTGTAATACCGACAACTGCCGGAGACGATGACATTATTTGTGGAGAAGCAGTAGACCATAACTTCGTAAAAACAACAAACGGCAAGGGCACTACATATGTTGGAGAAGGCACATGGGCTGCACTAAGAACAGGAGACGACGCAAAAACATGGACACGAGACATGGGAAGCATCAACCAAATAAAATGGGTATGGGTATTTGAAAATGAAATTCAAGCAAGAACGGTTCAGACATACAAATCGGATGATGCCAACTATACAAACAATGTGGAACAGCTAACCGATTCTTCTAAGTTCACGATTCCCGATGGTGTTACTTTATGGTCTGGTCAACAAGGCGACGAAATGGTGAGTATTAAAAATAATAATCATACAGCAGTCCCTACCAATCCTTGCCAAACCGTAGGTGTAGAAAGAATTGAAGCGCTTAGTACAGGAATGATTGTAGCACCGAACCCTGCTCAGAACGGAACGTTTACCATTCGTTTAAAGCACTCCGCAAAAATTTCGAAAGTTGAGATCTATACCCTTAATGGTAAAATGATGCAACAATTCAACTTTTCTGGAGATCAACACAAGGTAAAATTGAACCAATACGGTAATGGCATTTTGATAGTGGTTGATAATGTCAATGGAAAATTTATGGAGAAAGTCATCATGAATTAACGGCTGTATAAGCATAAGCTTTTACCTTTGACATACTTTAAACAAACTAAAAAATGGCCATTGTAGCACCATCATTACTCGCAGCTGATTTTACTAGACTTCACGAAGCACAAACCTTAGTAGAAAACTCTGAGGCAGATTGGTATCACCTTGACGTAATGGACGGTATGTTTGTACCCAACATTTCATTCGGTATTCCAATTCTACAATCGCTTAAAAAAGACAAGAAAAAGGTATTTGACGTACACTTAATGATTGAAAAACCAGAGAGATACATCGTCGATTTCAAAAATGCAGGAGCCGATATTCTAACCGTACACGCAGAAGCAAGTACACATTTGCATCGCACCATTCAGTCTATCAAAGCCGAAGGCATGAAAGCCGGAGTTGCTCTAAATCCACACTCACCAGTTTGGCTTTTAGAAGACGTTTTAGAAGACATCGACTTGGTGTGTTTAATGTCGGTTAATCCAGGTTTTGGAGGTCAGAAATTCATTGAAAACACTTACAAAAAAATCATTGAATTGCGTGAGATGGCAGAAGAAATCAACCCTAACTTATTGATAGAAATAGATGGCGGTGTTGATTTAAGCAATTGCAAAAAATTAAGCGAAGCAGGCGCCGATGTTTTGGTTGCTGGTAGCAGTGTTTTTAAAGCCGATAATCCTACTGAGGTTATTAGTGAGCTAAAAAAAGCTTAATACCCATACAGAACTAATACCAAAGCATCGTACTCTTAATACAAGAGTATGATGCTTTTTTTGTTGTATTCTATTTCTATTTCGCAATATTTGCCTGACAAGTTTTGCTCAGTTTACAAGAAATATATCGCCAATACAGCACTATGGTGTACAACCTAGCGCTTCAATACACACGAAACATTGAAGACTCGGAAGAAATCACACAAGATGTATTTTTAAAAATCCACCAAAAGCAACAGACTTTTAGAGCTGAAGCAAGCTTAAAAACTTGGATATACCGCCTCACCATCAATCAATCATTGGATTACATAAAGGCGAAAAAATCTAAAAAAAGAAGTCACTTTTTTTCAAAAAATAATGTTACACCTGACGATGTACAGATTGCCGATAGTCCATTCAATCATCCTGGAATACAACTCGAACATCAAGAATCTTTGAAACAGTTATTGGAACTCATCAACAAACTACCAGAGAAACAAAAGACAGCCATTATATTAATCAAAGTAGATGCTCTCAGTATGGAAGAAACAAGTGAAATAATGGAACTTTCTTACAAAGCACTAGAATCATTGTTGCAAAGAGCAAAGAAAAATTTAGCAGAATTAATCGCAAAAACGAAGGCTTATGAAAAATAATTCGTCTAATTCAAATATGGAAGACATTCTGAATCAACTTCAAGCCATTAAAAAAGTAGAACCTAATCCGTCGCTTTTTTCAAAAATTGAAGCTAGGATAGACAGAACAAAAACCAGTACAATTTCCATGATATGGGTACGTGCTGCCGCAGCTGTTTTACTTTGTTTGGTCACCACCGAATTCTACTTCATTTTAGACAAATCAAAAACAACCAAAGAGGATATAGAATTGATTGCTCCTACAACCAATAATATTATTAGCTATGAATAAAAGCAAATTTTACATTCTTATTATCGTCCTACTTTTGGTGTCCAATGCCATTTTGATCTTCGGTTTTTTACACAAGCCTAAAAGGCCACTGCATCCAAAATCTCCAAAGGAAATCATTTCAAAAGCCTTATCGTTTGACAACAAACAAATAGAAAAATACGACTCCATTATTATCCATCATCAGGTAAATATCAATAATCTTAGAGAAGGCATAAACGATAAAAGACAGCAACTGTACGCCTATTTAACCAAAGCGAAAAACGATTCTGCTACGGCATTAATAATTGAAGATTTAGCAAAACTAGAATTAGAAATAGAGCAAACACATTACAATCATTTTCAAGACATCAAATCTATTTGCCATCCTGATCAAATGGACGATTTTGAGTCTCTTTGCAAAAAACTACATCGCCTATTCGGCAACAACAAACCTAAGCCATAAGGCTTTTTAAGGTCTTACTTTTCCGCATACTAACACCTACTATGGCTATTGACCAATACCTAGGGAGTACTGTTCAATACAATATTCTAGCTTAGTTTTAGGTCGATACTACCCACTAAACAATGAAACAGATAGCTTAGTTTTTGATGATGTACGTTTTTACATTCAATGTCTAAAAAGCTTACCATAAACCGAGATTAGCTCAGTTTATTTCGATTTCAAAATTTTCGTTAGCTCAATCGGCTCTGCTCTATTGCGGTAATCGGCATCTAGAAAAGAATAAATAATTTTCCCTTCTTCGTTTATGATGTATGTCGCTGCAAGAGGCAGTTCGTTGGTCTGATCACCGTTGTATGCATTCATATCAAATGCATCGTTGTAAATAGTGGCTACTGCGTCGGTCAACTTAAAAACGACACCATATTCTTTTCCAACAACATTTCCAACGTCGCTCAATATCTCAAACTCCAACTCATTTTTTTCAGCGGTAGTCATCGATTTATCCGGCATTTCTGGAGTTAATGCAATTAAGTTAGCTCCATTCGCCTTGAAATTTTCAAGCTCATTTTGTAATTCATGCAACGTAAGGTTACAATATGGACACCACCCACCGCGGTACCAAGTCAAAACCACCTTGCCTTTTTTCAAGTAATCGTTAAGCTCTACAGATTCACCCAAAGCATTGGTTAAGGTGAAATTTGGAGCCACATCTCCAACTTGCTTTGCACTTTTGGTAATTCCACTGTTGGCTACAGCCTCAATACCTTCTCGGTAAATTCGCTTTTTATCGGTTTCTGGTTGCATAATATTTCTATTTTTTTTTGATTCTAATTGACTTGTTAATGAGTTGGTTTTACTGAATAATGTTGGAGTAATATTGGCGTTGAATTGAATGTCGGTCCAACGAACATAAATCCATGGATCATTGCTTACTGAAGCACCCCAAGTAGAGGCTTTGTATTGTCTTTTAGTAGGCATCAACATTCCATCAATTTCTTCGTACTCTAGTTGCATTAGAAATGGGGTTTCCATCTTTCCGAAATCGGCAACAGTAAACAAAAACTGATCAACTAGATTGGTGCTAGAATTGATGTACAATTGATAAATATCAGTTGGTTTGTCGCCATTTGACTCAAATGAGACTTTCACAATATCGTAGTACTTATTGCCAATAGTGTCTTTTCCAAGATGCTCGTAAACCAAACCTGGATCGAGTAATTTCTGCATCATCGAAAACCAATAAAAATTAGTTGGTCTATTGAAAGCTACTCCTTTAAGCAGCTTTTCATCTTCTAGGAATTCACCGTTGTGTCGCAGCCAAAACTGAGATCCATCGTAACCCTGTTCGATAACACCTTCCAGCTGTGGCAATGTTCTCTCATGTTGTACATATGCACCATACGACAGTTCTCCTTCAAAGATGTACTTCTCTTGTACTACGTCTTTTTTTCCATCGGGAGTTTGATAAGTATATGTGTAACTCACATTTTTTTTGCTCCTCAACGTTTCATAGTCTCCAACCTTTTGGACCATATTGTACACCAATTCATGCCCTTTGTTCTTGAAGGTTTGAGTTGGTTCCGCCTCTACGTTTTCTACTTGTTTCGCCGAGCACGAAAACAATAAACTTCCGATTAACAAAGAAGCAAGGATGTGTATTTTCATAATGTTCTTGATTTCAACATACCAATTAGTATGTTATTTCTTTAATTGTTGTATATAATTGATGAATGCTAGTTTGTATTCTTCAATGATTGTATCATCGTTGTACAATTTCCGAATACCCCTTATGCCTTCGAAAGCACTGATAATATAAACGGCTATAGCTGCACTTGACAATTCATCACGCAATGTTTTTTCTGACTTTCCTCTTTCGAGCACATGAATCAAACCAGCTTTCCATTCATCCACAATTCGCTTCATAGCAGATTGGTATGCGGTTTCGTAATCGCCAATCTCATTGATGAAATTATTCAATGAGCAACCGTGTTGCTTTTCATACAATGAAAACGAGTTTAGCCTTTCGTTGAAGGTCTTCAGAATAATTTCAGACGCATCGCCTTGGTCGTACAAAGGACTGATCATCTTATCGTAAATTCTATTCTGAAGTTTTTGTGTAATGATGGTTAACCCTAGTTCTTTTTTGTTCTGAAAATGATGATAAAATGCTCCTTTCGTCAAACTCGCAGTCCGCATTATTTTATCGATGCTGGTCGTTTTAAACCCATGTTCATAAAACAACTTATACGATTCATCTAAAATCAATTGTTTGGTTCGCTGAGATTTCAAAACCTGATCCATAACACAAACCTAACTAAAAATACTAGTCGGTATGTTTTTACGCAGCCTCGCTAACACTTCTTAACGATAAAGCACTTTACAATGAATTGTATTAAACACTTCGATTTCTGATTTCTCGGCAGAAAAAAATTAGTGTGTAATTTGCCCGCTTAAGTTTCTTACAAAGCGGTATGCCGACTACAAAAATTAGAAATACAAGAACATACCGTAAAACCAAATACATTATTTATCGACAAACAATACTGAACCCAATCGACCATTTATGGACATTTTTGGGTGCATTTGTCGGCATAGGCCTTATAGGTTTTACACAAAGCTTTGTTTTCACTAGCATAGAAAATGTTTTCCTAATAGGTTCTTTTGGAGCTTCGGCTGTTCTGATTTACGGCGCCACAAATAGTCCTTTAGCACAACCAAGAAATTTAGTTGGTGGCCATATTATCAGTGCATTTATAGGAGTATGCATTGCCAAACTTCTTCCAGACCCAAGCCTCCATTGGCTAGCATGTGCTTTGTCCGTTTCGCTTTCTATAGTCGCAATGCAAATCAGTAAAACCATGCATCCACCAGGCGGTGCATCGGCATTGATAGCCAATATCGGCACTGAAAAAATCAAAAGTTTAGGATTTACGTATGTCCTTAATCCTGTATTAAGTGGTGTATTGATACTGCTTATAGTTGCGTTGATTTTCAACAATATGGCAAGCAATAGAAATTACCCGTATAGAAAATGAATACCTTTCTTCTATTGCAAAAGGATTTGTTTTTTTAGTTGTAAAGAATATTCTTTGCCCTCTCTTACGTACACAACGTCAACCGTTTCATTGCTTTTTAGAGGGTTGTTTTGCAAATAAAAACACACATCTTTAGATATTAAATTAGTCAACTTAATACCATTTAAACTCAGTATTTCATCACCCAACTGCAAACCAAGTTTCTCTGCCTCAGAGTTCTTATAAACAATGGATACAAATGCCTTTTGATCGATGACACGTGTTTGAAAACCAAAATTTTCTATTTTTTCATTTTCAAGTTCTTTTTGCTCAATCAAATACATTTTACTATCCTCGTAATTGATTATTAGTTTGAAATCTTTGAACAATAAATTGCCTACTGTTGGAGCGTTTTCATGAAAGGTTACATGATAGCTCTGAAGCTCCAAATCTCCTATTTCTAGAGTTTTTACTTTCGAATCGACAAACCTTTTATTTTGACCATCACCATAAACTGAAACTGTTGCTTTGCCATAATATTCAACACTTTTAGTACTATCAATAACAGAAGAAAAATAAGCCAAAGGCAATCGAACACCACCGCTAGAACCCGTATCGAATTTTACTCCTTTTCGTTTTTTATTATTGACAACGACGTCAATGTTTGGTGAAAAATAACCGCGTTTCGCATTTGTTTTGAACTTTATTTCTGAAGCATTTTCTGGCATTTCAAAATTGGCGATATCATCAGTTAAACGAATCACTTTGCGTTCGTAATCTATTTCCCAAACAGCTTCTTTTATAATGTTATTGCCAATAACACCATCTAACTTTAAACAACCCAACTCAATACTTGAACTAAAATCTAGAGTTAACGCCTCAACATCATCAAATCCAACGCCACCTACTTCTGTTCTATTGACAACAACAAAGTTTTCTTGATGAGCATTACCTAAAACATCTTTACCACTCCCTATTCTACTATTTTTCAGTTTCAATTTTTCGCTTATACTTTTCGACACCGCTGTTGGCATCCCTGTATCAAACAAAAAATCATATTCATTGCTGTCTATAGTTACCTTAATGATGGGTACACCAAAGTCAAAATTGAAAGGAACCTCTGAAAGAAAATGCGTTGCTACGCTTTCGCATTTCAACACAAAACCTGTGCATGCAAAAACAACAATGCAGCAAACCAAAATTTTATTCATCTAAGTATTTATTTGATGTTCAACTAAACAACTAATTCGTTTGGTAATCTGAGTTTTCGAATTATTACGACCGTTCTATTTCAAATATTTCTCGAAAAACAATTGCATATCTGCCCACGAAGCGCTATCGGCTTTAGCATTATACGCTAATGGCAACTCAAAAGCTACCCCCAAACTATCAGCACCTTTGCTGGTAAATGCATGTACAGCATCAGCATACGCTTTGTACTCGTAAGTAGCTCCTACTTTATCTAACGATTCCTTATACTTTGCCACATCTTCCTCACTTACAAATGGATCGTCAGCCCCTTGATAAACAGCTATTTTGGTGAGTAGACTATCGTCACTTGGCTGAATAGGCAACTGCAATCCGGCATGAAACGCTGCTACTACATCTAAATCTTTACCGGCGTTGGCCATAGATAAAACAACCGATCCTCCGAAACAATATCCAATGGCCGCAATTCTCGTAGTATCTACATTAGGGTCCTGTTTCAAAATATCTAAAGCCTTGTCAAAACGCAATTTGGCTTCGTCGATGTTACCAAAAACTTCTCCAGCAAACTTCATGGCATCTTTTGGATGACTGGCTTTTTTACCGTTACCGTACATGTCTACCGCAAAAGCCACATAACCTAACTCGGCCAATTTATCAGCTCGCTCACGCGCATAATCATTATGTCCCCACCATTCATGAACCACCAATACACCAGGTTTTTTACCTTCAAATTGGGTGTCGTTAACCATGTAGCCGGTCATATTGGCTTCATCGGTAGCATAGTCTACTATTTTTGCTTCAAGAGTCACTTGCACTTCTTCAACCAAAATTTCTTCAACAGTTTCTTCTTTCGCTTCTGGTGCACCACAAGCAACAAACGCAAGGGCAATCAAAGAGGTGTATATCGCTTTCATAGTAATCGATTATTTGATGTTATAAATCTAAGATTTCATTCTATGTTATCAGAAATCGAAGTCTGGAAATATTTTTGAAAAATTTTCGGGTGGGCGGAGCTTGATATTCAATTCTTCTCCTGTTTGTGGGTGTTTAAATTGCAAGGCATAAGCATGGAGGTACAAACCTTTCCCATTCAAAACAAGACCCTCTTTTCCATATTCTTTATCGCCCAAAATAGGACAACCTAAAAATGCCAAATGCTGACGCAACTGATGTCTTCTCCCTGTTTTTGGCTCTAACTCTACCAAACTCAATGTTCCGAAACGTTCGGATATAACCTTTGATTTGCATTGGTATAAAGACAACGCTTCTTTATCTTCAACGGGTTCTTTCACCTCACCACTTTCGGGCAAAGCACCTATCGCAATAGCATAATACGTTTTCTGTATTGTCTTTTTAACAAACAACTCATTGAGCGCCACAATACTCGATGCCGTTTTGCCAATCAACAAAAGCCCTGTAGTTGGAAAATCTAATCGATGCACCGTTTTAGGTTTGACAGCATCTGACTGTTTCGACAATTGAAGGTTTTGCTCCAATGCATTGTTGATGGTTTTAAAACCATTTCCGCTTACCAAAACACCCGGTGGTTTATTGATCACCGCCAAATAATCGTCCTCATAAACGACATTGAGCTTTTGCACAAATGTTTTTTTGACTTCAGGCATTTCATCTGGCATTCTGAGTTCAATACACTCGCCACCTTTGATGAAGGAGGAAGTAAACGCCAATTTACCATCAACAAATATTTGCTTTTTCCTCAGCACTTTTTTCAATGCCGACTTGCTGATGCATGTAGAAAAAATACCAACACCATAATCTTGCAACCGAACCGGAGTCTCTTGCATTTTAGCTATATGGGTTTCTTTTTTCATAATAAATGACTTCTGCCAAAGTTTCATTTTTTTATTCAGAAATGGATGAATTACAATTATTATCGTAATATTGCGATATAACAATTTGACGATGGGTATAACCAAAACAGATTTATTTACTGAAGACCAAAACCAATTGGCACAACTAGCAAAGGTTCTTGCACATCCAGCACGCATAGCCATCATTCAGGAAGTGATAAAAAGCCAATCGTGTGTAAATCATTTTTTGGTTCAAGAATTAGGCCTTGCTCAAGCTACCATCAGTCAGCATTTGAAAGAATTAAAATCGGCAGGAATATTATGCGGATCGGTGGAAGGAAAAACCATCAGTTATTGCATCAATGCCCAGTCGTGGGAAGCCATTCGGAAACAATTTGAACAATTATTCGGGCAATTTTCTTGCTCTACAACTAACAACAACCCGAGCAACACTTGCTGCTCATAAAACACAACACTATGAGACTATCAGAAATCAAAACAGTATTAGAAAACCAAAGCAACATAGCCTTTGAGTTACCAAATGGCGATTTAGTACCTAGCCACTTTCATGTAACTGAAGTAGGAAAAATCACCAAGCACTTTATCGACTGCGGTGGCACTGTTAGAAACGAAGAGGTAGCGAATTTCCAATTATGGAATGCCAACGATTACGATCACCGTTTGCACCCAGATAAATTGCTAAAAATCATTCATCTTTCAGAAAAAGTATTGGATTTAGGAGACTTAGAAATAGAAGTTGAATACCAAGCTGAAACCATTGGCAAATTTGGTTTAGAATACAACGGAAAAAACTTCTTACTTACGACAAAACAAACCGATTGTTTAGCAAAAGAAAACTGTGGTTTACCCCCAGAAAAGAAAAAAGTTGATTTAGCTGAATTAGAAGCTGCACAATGTTGTTCACCAAGTTCTGGATGCTGCTAATAGTATGAAAAACTCACTTTTCCCAAACCTTCAATCGTACATTGAGGGTTTGAATATTTCTACAATTTCAGAAGAGCGAAAAGGCATTCTTCAAGGACTGATTGAATACATTATATCTACAAAAAAGGCTGAGAAAAACATCAACCTCAATTTTATTTGCACACACAATTCGCGACGAAGTCATTTAGGGCAAATATGGGCTCAAACCATGGCGTCCTTTTTTGAAATGGAGAATGTTTACTGTTATTCCGGCGGTACAGAAGCAACAGCATTGTATCCTCAAGTAACCAAAACACTAAAATCAGTTGGCTTTACTTTGGAAAAATTATGCACTGATAGCAATCCTGTTTACGCAATCAAATCGGGCAACAACCTACAACCCAATATTTGTTTTTCTAAAAAATACGATCATTACTTCAACCCGTCATCCGATTTTGCTGCCGCTTTAACTTGTTCGCAAGCTGATCAGGATTGCCCAATAATATTTGGCGCCTCAGCAAGAATTCCCTTGGATTACCTTGACCCAAAAGAATTTGACAATACCGACCTAATAGCGGAAAAATATCTAGAACGCAGCGAACAAATTGCTACCGAAATGTATTTCGTCTTTTCTGAAGTAAAGAACAATGAATAGTCATGCTAAAACGGCATTTGGAGAATTTCTAGGCACGTTTATTCTGGTTTTTATAGGCTGCAGTTCTGTTGCATTAGAAGTATTGCACTCTAGTTTCAATTCTTTAGCCATTATAGCTTCTATTTGGGGCATTGCTGTAAAATTAGCCATCTTGGCTTCTCGCCCTTTTTCGCCAGCTCACCTCAATCCGGCTGTCAGCATAGCCATGGCCGTACTCAAAAAAACACGATGGTCTCAGCTTCCACTTCTTATCGGATTTCAGTTTCTAGGTGCTTTTTTGGCCGGAGCTAGCATCTACTTACTTTTTTCGACTTCACTTATCGATTTCGAAACTAGCAACAACATTCTACGCGGTACAACTTCATCTCAAGCATCGGCCATTATGTTTGGCGAATTTTACACCACCGATGTTGCTCACCCACACCTTTACGCCTGTTTAGCAGAAGGTACGGGCACCTTTTTATTGATGACGGTAATCCTCATTGTCTCAAGAACCGAAAAAATTAGCACCTTTTTACCTCCTCTTTTCATAGGCATTGGTTTAAGCATCATCATTTTCATCATTGCCCCATACACACAGGCGGGTTTAAATCCGGCTAGAGATTTTGCCCCTAGAATTCTGGCTTACTTTTTTGGATGGGAAAACGCAGCCTTTCCACACATATCGTATAGTTTTTTCACTGTTTATATACTGTCCCCTATTTTGGGGGCACTAATTGCGGCCGCTTCTTATGTTAGCCTTTCGCGACTAAAATCTTAACGGAAAACATAAAATAGTTTCAAGCATTCGCTTCAAAAACTAGAATTTCAAACCTAAAAATTCCATTTTCAAGTCACTTTTCGCTACAAAGCCCTCTATACTTGTAATATTTCATCGACATATTTAGCTTCTAGTCTAAATTTCAAACATTCCATTCAAAGCTTTTCTATTTTCATTGAAAACCCCCTTACCGTGGAAAGAAGAAATTTTATTAAGATGAGTGCCTGCGGCTCTGCCGTAATGATGACCAACCCCTTTAGATGGTTCAGCACACAAAATGAAACTGTAGACAATTTAATCATCGGCAGTGGTTACGGAAGTGCCGTTACGGCATTGCGATTAGCCCAAGCAGGCCATAGTTCCACTATGTTAGAGATGGGTCTCGACTGGGACAACAATCCAGAAGCCATCAAGCCTTTTTCCAACATGTTGTTGCCCGGAAAAAACTCTACATGGCTATCAAATCAATCGAAAGCTCCTTTTTTAAACATCTACTTTTTTGAAAAATACACGGGTATTTTAGATCGTTGGGACTACGACAATGTGAAAGTTTACATGGGTAGAGGTGTTGGCGGTGGTTCGTTGGTAAATGGCGGCATGTCGGTTACCCCAAAACGAGAATATTTTGAGGAAATCTTACCACATTTAGACAGCGAAGATTTTTATCAGAAATATTTCCCCCTTGCTAATCAAACTTTAGAGATCAATGTAATTCCAGATGAGTATTACAAAAAGTCTGATTACTATAAATTTTCACGTGTAGGTACTACCGAAGCGAGAAAAGCAGGGTACAAAACCGTAAAAGTTCCGAATGTATACGACTTCGATTACATGCAACAGGAGGAATACGATGGTGCGCCAAAATCGGCCTTAGCACAAGAAGTTATTTACGGTAACAACTATGGCAAAAAGAGTTTAGATAAGACTTACCTCAAACAAGCTAAAGATACCGGCTTGCTCAACATATTGGATTTACACAAAGTAGAAACCATAACAGAAAATACTGACGGAAGCTTCAGTGTAGCCGTTGCTATTATAGACACCAAAGGCGAAACAGTAGCACAGAAAGTAATTACTGCCAAACGCTTATTTATGGGTGCAGGAAGTTTAGGCTCTACCAAACTCTTATTGAAAGCCAAAGCACAAGGCACACTTAAAAAACTGGATGATAATATTGGGAAAGGCTGGGGAAATAATGGAAACATTATGGCCGGAAGACTGCTTGTAAATTCGCTATTAAACCCTGTTAATACAGGAGAAGGCGACATCATTGGCACTGGAACTGGCTTAAAACAATCCACCATTCCTGTAGATGGCATCGACAACTGGGACGATCCCGACAAACCATATTTCGTAGAAATAGCACCATTCCCAACAGGGGTAGAAACCTTTGCATCGCTTTACTTGCTCATAAATAAACTGCCAAAACTTGGTGAACTAAAATACGCTCCTGCTAACGAGTATGAGGTTGAACCTAATTGGGAAAAAGTACACTTTGAACACACCGAAGCCCATGCCGACCATTTCCTTGAAAACATGAACACAACCAACGGAGGGACAAAAACAGCTATTTTTCCACAAGGACGCGCTGCCGACATTTGTTATCACCCACTTGGAGGCATGGTAAACGGAATGGCTACCAATGAATATGGACGCGTAAACAACTACAACAATTTGTATGTAATGGATGGCGCACAAATTCCTGGAACCATTGGCGTAAACCCATATGTTACCATTACTGCTGTAGCCGAACATAATATTGAAAACATCATCAAAAAAGATATGGGTGGTGCTACAGGAATTTCAATGGGTAGCAAACGTCAACTAAGCATTGCTCCATCGTTTGTTTTAAAAGGCAGAACCGTAACCCTGAAAGGCATGGCTATGAACGAGCTTATTATTATGAATGAGCAAGGCCAAACCATTGTAGATGCTAAAAACCTTAATGGAAGTAAAAGCTACCATATCCAAACTGAAGATTTTAGTTCTGGTAACTATTTCGTAGTTGTAAATGGCAAACACCATCAACGATTCATCATTCAATAATTCAACCAACCCCGGAAACGACAAAAGTTTTCGGGTTTTTTATTTGCCATGATGTATTTTCACAACACAACCTTAGAATTACACCATGGCATACGACGAATATTTAGCCGACAGAGTACGCGGCGTACTGAAAGATGAAAACACCAATTTTGCCGAACTCAGCATGATGGGCGGATTATGCTTTACTGTTGATGGTAAAATGTTGTGCGGCATACATATCGACAAAAAACTCAAAGAAAGTTTGCTCATGGCACGCATCGGAGAAAGTGCTTACGAAACCGAAGTTACAAAAGCGGTATGCCTACCTATGGATTTTACAGGAAGACCTATGCGAGGATATGTTTTTGTGAAAAGCGAAGGTTTCGATTTTGAAGACGATTTAAAGTATTGGATTCGGTTGTGTTTAGCTTTCAATCCTGAAGCTAAGGCGAGCAAAAAGAAGAAATAAAATCCTATCAATCGATAAGTAAACTCTGTATTCACAGGAATTGTGAATCGTAAATCCATACTTTCTGATGTATTTCATTCCTTAGCAAAGCATGAAAAAAACAATCAAAATAGATATCGTTTCAGATGTTGTTTGCCCATGGTGCACCATAGGTTACAAGCGTTTAGAAAAAGCCATTTCTGAAATGGGCATACAAGACCAAGTAAGTATTGAATGGCAGCCTTTCGAGCTCAACCCTAACATGCCTAAAGAGGGACAAAATGTGCAAGAACATCTAACTCAAAAATACGGATCGAGCGTGGAGCAGCAAAAAGAAGCGCAACAACATATGGCTGAAGCTGGTACTGAATTAGGATTCACGTTTGATTATTATGATGGTATGCGCATGGTAAACACCTTAGACGCACATATTTTATTAGAATACGCAAAAGCACATAACAAACAAACAGAGTTGAAAATGACGCTTACCAAAGCGTTTTTCAGTGAAAGAAAAAACGTTTCCAACAAAGATGTTTTAAAACAAGCATTACTCGAAGTGGGACTAAATGCCGAAGAAGCTTTGGCAAAACTGGACAATGACGACGCTCGTTATGAGGTGAAAACCAATCAAGAATATTGGAAAAACTTAGGTATTAGTTCGGTTCCAACCATCGTATTTAACCGAAAAAGTGGTGTTGCAGGTGCGCAACCTGTAGATGTTTTCAAAAAAGTATTGACAGACTTGTTGAATGAAGCTTAAGACATAGCTTAAAAACTATGAGCTTGCACACAATGCAAATCATTGAAAACAAAAAAACCCCGGCAAATACCGAGGTTTAAATTTCAATTGTGGAGCCGGAGGGATTCGAACCCTCGTCCAAACAAGGTAAGTTATAGCTTTCTACACGCTTATTTCTCACCTAATTTTCGATTTTACACTGTTAGAAAACCACCTGTGTAAAACTTATCAGCTTGAGTTTCATTATTGCAGCGCTGCATACAATAACTAGTTTCTTGTAATGAAACCCCATATACTACCACCCAACAAACACCAGCAGTAGCGGGATTCTTGTTCTGCCCTACTGTATTCAGGCTAGAATTAAGCTAAAATCAGAGTATCTGATTAAGCTGCAAGAGCGTAATTGTTTTCGCCAGTTAAAAGCGATGCACCTTAAGATTAACGAGCCATATGTACCATGCTCGACGTGCTTACCATACCGAATCACTTGCTGTCAAAAGCCAGTCGGCCCCATAATGTAAAAGAACTAGGGCAAATTTAAGTATTTTCGTCGCCCCTAAGCTGGGCTTTTTGCCTTTTTTGTGCATTGCCCGTAAATAATCGTAGATATGAAAATTGGAATCATTAGAGAAGGCAAAGTTCCTGCTGACAAACGCGTAGTACTTCCTCCAGCATTGTGCGTAAAATTTAAGAAGCAATACCCTGAAATAGAACTGGTTGTACAACCTTCAGCTATTCGCGCTTTTCCTGATTCTGATTACATTGCTGCTGGCATTGACATGAACGAAGATCTTTCTGATTGCGATGTGCTTTTGGGCGTAAAAGAAGTACCGTTGGATATGTTGATTCCTAACAAAACTTATTTCTTCTTTTCTCACACCTACAAAAAGCAAGAATACAACAAGGATTTATTGAATAAAATACTAGCCGATAAAATAGAATTCATCGACTACGAGTTATTGAAATACGCTACCGGAGTAAGACTTCTAGGATTTGGACGTTTTGCTGGAATTGTAGGTGCTTACAATGGGTTTAGGCTTTTAGGCGAACGCACAAAAACATTCAGTTTAAAAGCAGCATACGATTGCCACGATTTAGTTGAATTGAAACAAGAACTAAAAAAGGTTATCCTACCAAAAGGATATAAAATAGTAATGACTGGCGACGGTCGTGTTGGACATGGTTCAATGGAAATTTTAGACTGTGTAGACATCAAAAAAATGAACCCAGACGAATACATTTCCTACTCTGGTGACGAAGCTGTTTACACTCAATTGGGCGTAACCGATTACAACCGAAAAAAAGACGGCACTCCATCCACGAAAAAAGAATTTTACACCACTCCAGAGCTATTCGAATCGGATTTTATGCGTTTTGCAAAAACATCGGATATGTACGTAGCTAGTCATTATTGGAGCGACAAATCGCCGTTTATTTTCACAAGAGAAGATGCCAAGCATCCTGATTTCAGAATAAAAACTGTTTCAGATATTTCTTGCGATATCGATTGTGCTGTTGCATCTACTTTACGTCCATCAACTATTGCCGATCCATTCTACGCTTATTTAGCCAGCGAAGAGAAAGAGGTGAGTATAGACAACATGGACGCTATAGCCGTTATGGCAGTAGATAATCTACCGTGCGAATTACCACGCGATGCATCTGAAGGATTTGGAGCAGAATTTATGGAAAAAGTACTTCCTGTATTTTTTGGAGCTGACCCAGAAAAGATTATCTACAGAGCCACAGAAACCAAAAAAGACGGAACGCTTAACGAACCATTCCGATACTTAGAAGAATGGAGAAATAGCTAATTAAAGCATACACTAATTTATAAATTGCCCATCGATTTTGAAAACGGATTTTTTTCCAAGTTCAATGCGATGGGCTTTTTTTGTTTATATCTCTACAGACACAGGACAATGATCGGATCCCATTACTTGATCCAAGATTTCAGCTTTTTTCAGATTTGGAAGAAAGGACTCCGACACTAGAAAATAATCGATTCTCCAGCCAACGTTTTTCTGACGTGCTCCACCTCTATAACTCCACCAAGAGTATTGTACTTTATCTGGATTAAGCTCGCGGAAACTATCTTTCAATCCGGCCTCTACAAAATTGTCTAAGCCATCAATTTCTTTCTGAGTAAACCCAGCCGATTTATCGTAGTTCTGTTTTGGTCGAGCCAAATCTATGGGTCTATGCGCCACATTCAAATCACCACACAAAAGCACAGGCTTTTTAGTTTCTAATTGTTTACAATGGGCCAACAAAGCAGCATCCCATGTTGTTCGGTAATCCAAACGAGATAAATCAGACTTTGAGTTTGGCACATAAACATTCACTAAATAAAATTCAGAAAACTCGGCTGTGATTACTCTTCCTTCTTGATCGTGTTCTTCAATACCCAAATGATAGGATACTGAAATTGGCTCTTGCTTACTAACAATTGCCGTACCTGAATAGCCTTTTTTTTCAGCTCCTAAAGCATGAACATGATACCCCTCAAGTTCGAACAATACTTCTTTCACTTGCTCGGGCGTTGCTTTTGTTTCTTGAAAACAATACACATCGGCATTGTGATCTTTAAGAATATCGACCAACCCCTTTTTACCAACAGCACGTATGCCATTCAAATTCCATGAAATCAATTTCATAATACCTTACTTATTGTTTAATATATCTTGAACAGATGCTCGTTTCGAATAGTCGTATTTGAAATGCACATACTTCACTTTTTTATCATGACCAATTACAAACGTTGCTGGCACAGGTAGTTTAGCCTCGCTAGTTCCATTCATTTCTTCAACCGTTTCGCTGGTATAGTTTTTAAACATTTTACGGTACCCATCGGTCAAAGAAAACGATACACGGTACGCATCCATTGTACCGTAATTATCGTCAAACAAGAGCGTTAATGCACCTTCTGTTTTATCTGCAGTTTCTGCAAGCTTCTCCAATCTGTTTGGCGTAATGAATACGGGTTGAATATTGGCTTTTGTAAGCAACTCAAGTGAATCGGCAAAATTACTCAGATATCGATTGCAAATTGGACACCACGCCCCTCTATAAAACACAACAGCTACATCGCCAGACTCTAAAGCTTGATACAATGAAAAGTTCTCTCCTTGAGCATTTTTCAGTTCAAAATCAGGAGCGATTTCGCCAAGTTTCAATCCTCTACTTTCAGTACCCGCTTCAATTCCAAATTGACTCAACTCTTGAGCCGATACAGAAGAAATAATTAGGCATAAAAAAGCCGCAAAAACATTTTTCATCATCTGATTTTGCGGCAATTTACTTTAAAATAAATAAGCTTTTACAACTTAAACATCACTGGTAAAACCATCTTAGAATTTACAGCTTCACCATCTTTGGTCGCTGGAATCCAGTTTGGCATTTTTGCGATTACTCTTTTTACTTCAGCATCCAAATTTTTAGATTTTTCCACTGACTTTAAAATGGCAACATCTGAAATAGAACCATCCGACTTAATTACAAATTCCACCAATACTTTCCCTTGGATATCTTCCTTCATTTCATATTTGGGATACTTTATATTCTCTCCCATAAATTTGAATAGAGCTTCATTTCCACCTGGATATTTTGCGGGATTTTGAATTTCCACTTGTACGTCAGTTGTTTCTTCTACCTGAATTATTTCTTCAACCGTTTTTTCTGACTTCAGTTCATTCTTCGCTTTTTTATCTTGCCCAAATACCGACATAGTACCAAGTGTAGCAAGGGCCAACAGCATTACTTTACAATTTTTCATAGATTTTTGTTTTTGTGAAAAATTTGCAATTATCGTTCCAACTTTAAATTCTGATACCAAAACCCTGTATTCCAATTGTTTGCATCACTCTTAAAACATTCATCTTCGCTCGTTTTTTGCGCTTCATAGTGCTTTTTAACGACTTCTAGCTTACGAAATTTAATGGCTGATGAAAATATGGGACCATCGTAACAATAAGTATGGAATTCTCCTTTTTCACCGCATGGATCAACCCCTTCAGGCAAATCGTTCAGAAACTCTTGATTGTATTCTCGCCCTACAAACGATTTATCTAGAACTTTGGCGTCGACACATACGATTATGGTTTTAAAACCAGACTCGATAAACTCTTGCGCTAATTTTTTGGTGTCCTTTTTCCAAATCGGGTAATGATTGGAAACACCTATTTGTTCAGAATGTATGTCGCGGTACTTTCGCAAATCTTCTAGATAAATATCGCCGAACACCGAATTAGAAATACCCTCGTCCAATAATTCTTGCCAAGCCTTTTGCATCAACTCAGAATAATGAGGCATGGAGCAATTGTGCGGTAAAACAATTTGTTGGATATCCACACCAATTTTTCTAGCCTGTTCTATTAATAAATCATTTTCCACCCCATGCATGGTAATGCGTCCTTCATCCGAGACAGTAGTTAACAGCTTGCTAATTTCTAACCCCTGTTTTTGACAATACCACAAAGCCAAAGATGAATCTTTACCACCCGACCAATTGAACACATACTTCATAGGCTAAAGAAATAGAAAAAAGGAGTCCCAGAAACAAAAAAGCCGAACAAAAAAAAAGCCACCCCGAAGGATGACTTTTTAAATGATGATATTTTCGTTTTACTTAAAAGAAGTAGTAGAAACCAAAATTAACTGCAGATAAATTCAAGTTCAAATCAAACGTTGAATCTTTATCTTTCACTTCATTTCCGCCAAAATCTTCTTTTTCAGTTGAAGACACGAAGCTCAACGCTCCTACTGAGCAAGACATACTCACTTTAGGTGAGAAGAAATACTCTACACCTGGTGCTACACCAACAAAGAATGAACTTGTTTTTGGTCCATCAACAGACGTTCCATTGTTTTCATTTTTACTAGAACCTGCTCCAAATCCAACATTGGCTTGACCAAATACATAGAAATTTTCTACAATAGATTTGTATTTTTTCGCGAACAACGATACGCCAAATGTGCTCGTTGTATTTTTCGAGTCATTAGCGTCATCTTTCCATTTCGTTCCAGAAACATTCAACATCAAACCAACTGCCAAATCATCAGCTACAAAGTACCCAACTGATGGAGACACATTGTAAGTTGAAAACGTAGGAGCGTCAACAGTAGTGTTACCATTGTCTGTTTCACCACCTGAAGTAGAGAATCCAACTCCACCGCCAATGTATTTACTTCCTTTTTCTGTTTGACCAAATGCTACTGCAGATATTAGCAATACACTCATCATTAATACTTTTTTCATAATTGGTTTTTTTGTTATTAGTTGCCCCAATTTATCAATTTTTTCTTTCCAATAGATTTAGAATTTTCGCATCTATTAATTAATTACCCTGATAAACACACAAATACTATCTTTTATCAACCATTCTCAATTACGACAAGAACAGCTATACCCCAATAAAATCCTCAATAACCATCTGTAATGAATACTTTTGAAAACCAACTTTGATACCGTGCTGAGTCCATCTGAACTAAATAGATATGCCCGACATATAAGTCTACCTGAACTAGGAGCTACCGGGCAACTAAAATTGAAAAACGCGAAAGTTTTGGTCATTGGCTGCGGTGGATTAGGCGCTCCTCTTTTACAATACTTAAGCGCAGCAGGTGTAGGAACCATTGGCATAATGGACAATGACACCGTAGATGAAAGCAATTTGCAGCGGCAAGTACTGTTTACTCAAAGCGATATAGGCAAACACAAAGTGGAAAGCGCAAAACGTGTTCTTTCTGCTCAGAACCCCTACATCAAACTGATAGAACACACCTGTTTCATCACTTCAGAAAATGCTCTCAACATCATCGAACAATACGATATCGTTGCCGATGGAAGCGATAATTTTGCTACTCGTTATTTGGTGAACGACGCTTGTGTTTTACTTAACAAACCATTGGTTTATGGTAGCATCCACCAATTCGAAGGGCAAGTTTCGGTTTTTAATCAACCAACAAACAAAGGAAAACGCAGTCCAAATTACCGAGACATTTTTCCAACACCTCCACCTGCAGACAATGTTCCAAATTGTGCCGAGGGTGGTGTATTGGGTGTTTTGCCAGGTATAATTGGCTCGATGCAAGCCAGTGAGGTCATCAAACTCATTACCGGCATAGGCGAAACCCTTCATGGCCGTATGTTTCATTTTGACGCAAAAATGTTCACCAGCTTTACCTTGAATTTCGAAGCCGATAAAAACAATCCACTTACTGGAGAAAACCCAACCCAAACAGGCTTGATTGATTACGAAACGTTTTGCGGTGTAACGACAGTACCTAACACCATCTTATCCATCAGCACAACAGAACTGAAAGAGTGGATGCACAAGGAAAAAGATTTTGAGTTGATTGATGTTCGAGAAGAAGCTGAATACAACGAGCGCAATTTGGGCGGCAAACTCATTCCTCTAGCTGAAATAGAGAACAGATTGAATGAGATAGATTTTTCTAAAACCGTTGTAGTACACTGTCGATCGGGTGCCAGAAGTCAAAAAGCGATAGACATCATACAAAGCCTACACCCAACAAACAACATCTACAATTTAGCCGGCGGCATACTCGCCTTTTAATTGCAAGCGCCATTTATACTTCGAATAAAATCGGAAATAGAATTCTGACTCATTCCATTTTTTGTCAATTCTTTAATAAACGCTGAACCAACTATAGCCCCATCGGTAAATTTGGTTGCCGACAGGAAATTATCCGCATTGCTGATACCAAAACCAACCATCAAAGGATTTTTTAGCGACAACGAAGAGATTCGTTGCGTATAAGCATCGATATTTAGTTGCACTTCGTTAGCGCCACCCGTAGTACTGCTGCTCGAAACCAAATACAAAAAGCCAGTCGACAACGAATCTATGCGTCTAACGCGTTCATCTGTGGTTTCGGGAGTCACCAAAAACGTCATAGTAAGTCCTCGTTCGTCCATCAACGGCTTCCATTCATTTTCAAACTCTTCTAAAGGCACATCAGGTAGAATGAGTCCATCCACTCCTACTTCTTGACAAGCATCTAAAAACCGAGTTCTACCATAACGCAAAACAGGGTTGATGTACCCCATTAATACAACAGGTATCGTTACGGATTTTCTAAGTTCCTTCAGTTGCTCAAACAAAACCGTTAATTTCATTCCATTATCCAAAGCCACACCAGAACTAGCTTGTATAACAGGTCCGTCGGCCAAAGGATCAGAAAATGGCATGCCAATTTCTATGATATCGGCTCCAGCATCTTGCACCATTTTGGCAATGGGAACCGTACTGTTTAATTCAGGAAAACCCGCAGTAAAATAAATGGCCAATTTCTTTTTTCCTGTTTGACTAAAACATGTTTCGAATCGAGTCATCGTATTAAAGCTTAAAATGTTTCATATAAGTTTCCATATCCTTATCACCTCTACCCGAAAGACACACAACTACTGGGCTTTTTAAGTTTTCGCATTTATTCAACAATGCCAAAGCATGAGCACTTTCTAATGCCGGAATAATACCTTCTAAGCGGCTCAATTCTGCAGCTGCATCCAAAGCCTCATCGTCGTTTACAGCCAAATACTCTACCCGTTTGGTTTTGAACCAATGAGCATGCGCGGGACCTACACCGGGGTAATCTAATCCTGCAGAGATACTGTACGGTTCTACAATCTGACCATCGTCGGTTTGCATCAACATGGTTTTACTTCCATGAATTACCCCTTCTAAACCTTTGATGGATGTTGCGGCTGTTTTACCAGAATTTACTCCAAGTCCTCCTGCTTCGGCTGCAACAAGTTGTACATTTTCAGCATCCAAAAAATGATAAAATGCTCCTGCGGCATTGCTCCCTCCACCAACACAAGCAATTACAGAACCTGGGTTTTCGCTACCCGTTTTCTCCAACAACTGAGCTTTACATTCTTCCGAAATAATGGATTGCAAACGCATAACCAAATCTGGATAAGGATGAGGTCCAACAACAGACCCAATGATATAATGCGTATCGACAGGATTGTTGATCCAATCGCGAATGGCTTCATTGGTAGCGTCTTTCAATGTTTTACTGCCACTGGTAGCGGGTATAACCTTTGCTCCCAACATTTTCATTCTGGCAACATTGGGTGCTTGGCGTTGTATATCAATTTCGCCCATGTACACCAAACACTCTAAACCCATAAGAGCACAAACTGTAGCGGTTGCAACACCATGTTGACCAGCACCTGTTTCGGCTATAATTCTATTTTTTCCTAAGCGCTTTGCCAATAAAATTTGACCAATGGTATTGTTCACCTTGTGCGCCCCTGTATGGTTCAAATCTTCTCTTTTTAGGTAAATATCTTTGCCATATTTTTCGCTCAAATTTTTAGCATAAAACAAAGGGCTTGGTCTGCCAACATAATCTCTTAGGAGGGATTCAAATTCTTTCTTAAAAGAATCTTCTTGCATCAAATCCAAATAACTTAGACGCAATTCTTCCACATTGGCATGCAACATTTCAGGTATATAAGCGCCTCCAAACTCGCCAAAATAGCCAGCTTCATTTACTAAATATTTATTGGTCATATAGTTTTTGTAAAAACGATGCGAGTACTTCGGGGTCTTTCACACCAGGTTTGGTTTCAAAACAGCTGTTAAGATCTATCCCCACTAAAAACGGGTGTTGCTTGAAAATAGATTTTACTTTTTGAGCATCGTTTGGGCCGATGCCTCCAGCCATCATTACCGGATTTTGAAACGGGTAAGATTTTAGAACATTCCAATTGAATTTCTTGCCCGCTCCCCCCTTTAAATCCGACTTGTAATCGAGCAAAAAACGATCGACTACTTTTGAAAAAGCTTGGAGAATATTCCAATTGAACGATTCGTTTTTTAAGTGTACGACTTTCCACACATCGACACCCAAAGATTTAATTTCTTGAGCTAATTCAACGCTTTCATCGCCATGTAGCTGTACAACATCCAATTGCCAATCGCGGATTTTCAAACGAATCAATTCAAAGGGTTGATCGACAAATACACCAACCCTTCGAATGGTTTTATTTACTTCTAACGGACATGTATCCGTATAATGGCGCAAAGAAGGCGGATGATAAATGTGCCCAACATACTGAAAGGGCAAGTGTAAAAACGATTGAACGTTTTCGCTGTTTATCAATCCACAAACTTTTACTTCCACTATTTCAGGGCATTAATGAATTCGGTTGCTGCAAATCCTGGCTCATCTTCTTTCATGAAGTGTTCACCAATTAAGAACAGCTTATAACCTGCTTCGTATAATTTCTTCACAGTATCTACAGAATTGATTCCGCTTTCTGCCACTTTGATGTATTTACTAGGAATCATTGGAGCCAAACGAAGTGCGTTTTCAACATCCACTTTCATGGTCGTTAAATCGCGGTTGTTTACACCAACAAAGTCAATATTTCCATCCAAATACTCTAATTCAGCTTCATTGTGAATTTCCAACATGACATCAAGCTTCAAAGCTTTTGCTTTTTCGGCCAAGTTTGCACAGTCTTCTTTACTCAATGCTGCTGCAATCAACAAAATGATATCGGCACCATAAGCCTTACTTTGAAGCAATTGATATTCTTCAATAATAAAATCTTTGCGTAATAATGGCAGTTTACAAGCTCTTCTAGCATCTCGCAAATCTTGCATTTCGCCACCAAAGTATTTATCATCGGTTAAAACCGACATAGCAACAGCACCAGCAGCTTCGTAAGCAGGAGCAATTTCTTTTGTGTCGCACATTGGATTGATAGACCCTACGCTTGGCGACTGACGCTTGAACTCAGCAATGATGGCTGGACCTTTGTGATCCAACAATCTTTTTTTAAGTCTTACGCGCGTTTTCTTAAACATTGGAACCAAATTGTATGTCAATGGATTGACCATAGATCTGGTTTCGAAAACTTCTTTTTTCTTGTGCTCAATTATTTCGTTGAGTATGCTCATTTACTGATGGTTTAATATATTTTTAAATACTTCTAAAGCTTTTTTTCCAATTATGGCTTCTTTCGCTAAAACAAAGGCATCGGCTAAATCTATTTCATTGTAATAGGTAGTAATAGCTAATGCTGCATTGGCACTTACAACATTGTTTTGTTGCTCGGTTCCTTGCCCCTCTAAAACGCTAGAAAATATATTGGCAGCTTCTTTTACTGTTTCGCCTCCATAGATACTTTCTGCACTTTGAGATTTAACTCCAAAATCAGACGGCGAAATTAAGCCTTCGCCGTGAATTCCCGCAAATTTAGTCGCTCCAGTTAAAGAAATTTCGTCGTAACCATCGAGAGCATGGATAATGGTGTGTTTTACACCAGAATCTTGATACAAATAATTGTACAATCTCAGCAACTCTAAACTAAATACGCCCACCAATTGATGTTGAGGTACAGCCGGATTTACCATTGGGCCCAACATATTGAAAAAGGTTTTGATACCCAATGCTTTTCGTACCGGTCCTACGTTTTTTAATGCTGGATGAAACAAGGGCGCGTGCAAGAAACAAATACCTGTTTTATCCAACTGTTGCTTGAGTTTCGATTCATCATTGGTGAATTTCACTCCCATGTATTCCAACACATCAGAGCTCCCGCATTGCGACGATACAGAATAGTTACCATGTTTTACCACCTTCAACCCAACAGCTGCACTTACAATGGAGCTTAGCGTACTGACATTGAATGTATTCTTGCCATCACCACCCGTTCCACATACATCAATGGTTTTAAAATCGGACATATTGATGGGTACGCACAGTTCTAAAAGCGCATCGCGAAAACCTTGTAATTCTTCCACCTTAATAGGACGCATTAAAAAAGCCGAAATGAAGGCCGTGATTTGGTATTGATTATCAAAACCTTGACCAATTTTAACCAAAGCGGCCTTAGCTTCTTCTCGGGTAAGACTTTGGTGATTTATTAATTTGTTTAAATATGTTTTCATATTGATTAAAGGGTCATCCAGTTTTTCAAAATTTGTTTTCCTTGAGGTGTCAATACACTTTCAGGATGAAATTGCAATCCATAAATAGCTTTTGATGCATGTTTGATAGCCATTATGCTTTCATCGCCTTTTTCTATGGCCAAACATTTTAGCTCAGAAGGCAAATTGCTGTCTACCGACCAGCTGTGGTAACGCCCTATTTCTGAATCCTCATCAACCCCTTCAAACAAAGGCGATTGTACGACAACTTTCAATTGACCTGGCACTCCGTGTTGCACCTCTTTCAGATTGTAAATCTTCCCACCAAACGCTTCGGCTATGGCTTGATGACCCAAACATATACCCAACACATTTTGGGTAGTTATCTTTTCAATAAGCTTAGGCATAATTCCTGCATCTTTCGGTAAACCAGGCCCTGGTGACAATACAATGTGTGCATACTTCAAGGCATCATCTACCGTAATTTCATCGTTTCGTTTCACCACCACTTCCGCTCCAAGCGCTTCTAAGTAATGCACCAAATTGTAGGTAAACGAATCGTAATTATCTATCATCAATATTTTCATATCTCTTCAGCTAGTTTTAAAGCAGCTTCAAGTGCTGCTACTTTATTATACACTTCTTGACATTCACTTTCGGGTGTAGACTTCGACACAATACCGGCACCGGCTTGGTATTTCAACACGCCATTTTTAGATAAAAACGAACGTATGGTTATAGCCAAATTCACAGAACCATCCAAGCCCAGGAAACCGATCGCACCGCCGTATTCTCCACGGAAATTGTTTTCGTACTGACCGATCAATTCCACAGCCTTGTACTTTGGCGCACCGGATAATGTTCCTGCGGGAAAAGTCGCCCCAAAAGCATCGATACCCGATACATTTTCTTTCAATTGCCCAACTACTTTCGAAACCAAATGGATGACGTGTGAGTAGAAATGGATTTTCTTCAAGCTTTTGATGCTTACTGCGTTGGCAATTTTTGACAAATCGTTTCTGGCCAAATCGACCAACATGGTGTGTTCAGCATTTTCTTTTTCGTCGGCACTTAACGCTTGCGCTCTTTCTCTATCGGCCTTATCGTCTCCGCTTCTTTTCACCGTACCGGCTATAGGGTCAATTTCTACTGCTCCTTTAGCATCCAGAACTAATTGTGACTCGGGTGAAGAGCCTAATATTTTGAAATCGCCATAATCGAAATAGAACAAATACGGCGATGGATTTATGCTACGCAAAGCGCGGTAGGCATTAAAATCGTCGCCTTTGAAAGCTTGCTCAAACGATCGAGACAAAACCAGTTGAAAAACATCGCCTTTTTGGCAATGCTCAATGGCTTTGGTTACCATGCCCTTGTATTCGTTATCGCTTAAGTTCGACGTTTTATCTCCATTCAATGAAAAACTGAATTTTGGAAACACCGACATGGAAATGATGTCTTCCACAGCGCTTAAATTATTGCTACCATCGGTGGTAAAGGAGTAAAGAAAAGCCTCGTTATTGTAATGGTTTATTTCTATGATGTTTTGGTATAGAGTGAATCGCGCATCAGGTATTACTTGCTTTTTAAATCCTTCTTGTATGCGCACAGAATCAAAAAATTGCAAGCTTTCGAATGAAAAATAACCGAAGAAACCGTTGCTAAACCCTTCGCAATCGCATTGAACCGTATTCAGGGCTGTCTCGAAGGTTTCTATCAGTTCCGATCTGTTCTCACTTTCTAAAAACTGTTTGTCTTTACCAACCGAATAACTCAAAGATGTTGCATTGAGTTCGATGTGCACCAAGGGGTTGAAACAGATGTACGATTTTGCTTCTGCGGCGCTCTGATAATCGGCACTTTCTAGCAAAGCCGACTGAGGAAATACGTCGCGAATTTTGAGATACAAATTAACCGGTGTATAGGTGTCGGCCAAGACTTTTTTAACCGATTTGAAAAGTTGTATGTTGTTGAAATTCATGTTTTTGAAAATATTAGGCAAAAAAAAAGCGAACTGCTTAGTGCAGTCCGCTTTACGAAATATAAAGGTATGACTATAGCACTAACTCATGAGAGAAATGTGCCACCACCATATTTTGTTTGTTGCGTTAATCATAGTGCAAATGAATGCATTTTTTTTGAATTGTCTCCATCAACGAAATATTAACGTTTTAAGTTTTCAGTTTTTTGATTTCCTTTTTTTCATATTTGCGGCATGCTCTACACTGCTTATCACAAGGCGTACAACCACGCTGTTTTACCAGAGGAACACAAGTTCCCGATGCTGAAATACGATTTGCTAAAAGAGCAACTTTTACACCAAGGCATTTTAGAAAAACACGAGTTATTTACCCCTTCTAACCTTGCCTCAGATTTAGATATTCTTCGCGTTCATTGTGTAGAATATCTTGACAAATTGCACCGCCTGGATTTAAATAAAATAGAAGAACGCAGAACGGGTTTTCCCTTAAGTAAAGAACTTATTGAGCGCGAGAAACTCATTATGCAAGGCGGAATAGATGCCAGTATTTTTGCGTTGGAAAACAACAGCATCAGTATGAATATTGCTGGCGGAACCCATCACGCTTACAGCAACCGCGCCGAAGGATTTTGCCTACTCAACGACATCGCCATTGCGGCTGCAAAATTGGAAACAGAGTACAAACTTGCTTCTATTCTCGTTGTTGATTTAGACGTACACCAAGGCAATGGAACGGCAGAAATTTTCAAAAACAATCCGAACATCTTCACTTTCTCAATGCATGGGCGGAACAACTACCCTTTCAAAAAAGAAAACAGCAATTTAGACATTGCTTTAGAAGACCACGTTTCCGATGAAGAATACCTTTTCATTCTTCAAAAACACCTACCCGATTTACTTAACAAACTTCAACCTCAATTTGTGTTTTACCAATGCGGAGTAGATGTATTGGAATCCGATAAATTAGGGAAGTTGGGATTGAGTTTAGAGGGTTGTAAACTGCGCGATCAGATGGTTTTTGAAATGATACGGAGCCGCAATATTCCTATGCATTGCTGCATGGGTGGAGGGTATAGTAAAGACATAAAAATAATTGTAGATGCCCATAGCAATACCTTTAAAGAAGCGGTTGATTATTTATAATTCTTGATTCTCGTATTTCTTAGCCACTTCGTCCCGATAGCTATCGGGAGTGTACCGGAACAATTTGTATCGAGAAGACTCTGCTCGTCCTCTTTCTCAACAAGCATTTTCAACCTTCATCTCGATACTATTTTGTTGCATTCTATTTCTCAAAATCACTCGATGTGACGAGATTCTTTAAGCTTGTTTCTTAACACTTAGTACTTTTCACTTGATACTTTCAACTAGTGGCAATAACTTTACAGACTAGAATTGAAATACCATGATGGGAGATATTTTTGGCCAATTAGGCAACATACAAGCAAATGTCGAAAATGCGAAAGCCAAGTTGGGTGATTTGAGAATTGCAGCAAATTCAAACTGTGGAAGATTGAGCGTAGTGGTAGATGGCAATCAAAAAATTAACGACATCCATATCAACGAAAATTTTGACGACAACGAAGAATTAGCAGATGTTTTATGCAACACATTAAACAAAGCTTTAGAGAACAGTAAAAATCAAATGAAATCAGAGCTTGAGGCTGCTACAGGTGGTTTACTCAACGGCATGCCAGGTTTATGACAAAAAGCAACCTGAGAAAAAGATACAAGCAACTTAGAAAAGCACTTACTTTTTCTGAAAGAGAAACTGCTGCACAAACCATTGCAGAACATTTAGCTATCATCATTCCCGATGGCGCAGTAGTGCATTGTTTTTTGCCAATAAAAAATCTTTTTGAAGTTGACACTTTCATCATCATAAATGCGCTCACCAACCTGAAACCCGACATCCGTTGGGCCAGCAGCATATCGGATTTTGATTCCCTTACTATGCCTTGTTATGCATTGGATTTAAACAACATATCCAACAACGCATACAATATACCAGAGCCTGCAGAGCCTCTTTCTAAAATTGACCCTAACTCCATTGATTTTGTCATTACGCCCCTTTTGGTGTGCGATTCTAAAGGATACCGAGTGGGTTATGGAAAAGGATTTTACGATCGTTTTTTCGCAACCATATCTCCTACTTGCAAAAAAATTGGCGTCAATTACTTCCCTCCCCTACAGCATACTATTGACATCAATGCTTTTGATATCGCCTTAAACATGCATGCTTCGCCTGAGGGAATTACTACCTTTACACCATGAGTACGGCCCAAGAAAGAGCGCGCCTTTTGGCATTGAAAAAACGACAAGATGCTCGGTACAAAAACGACGATGTTGATGCCTTGGCAAAAGCCATTCTTTCGGGAAACACTGTCGCTTTATCGCAAGGCATAACCTTAGTAGAAAGCACTCAAAAAACCGACAGAACAAAGGCAAACAATCTAATAGAAGCCTGCTTAAAACACGATAATAAAAGTTTCCGACTGGGTATTACCGGCGTTCCCGGTGTGGGAAAAAGCAGTTTTATTGAACAGTTTGGTCTTCAACTCATAGCTTCAGGACACAAAGTTGCCGTGCTTGCCATCGACCCAAGTTCGGGAATAAATAAGGGCAGCATATTGGGTGATAAAACCAGAATGAACGATTTGAGCACACACCCGCAAGCATTTATACGACCAAGTCCAGCATCGGATGCACTTGGAGGTGTAGCCAATAAAACTCGCGAAGCTTTGCTCTTGTGTGAAGCCGCAGGATACGATTACATCATTGTCGAAACTGTGGGTGTAGGTCAAAGCGAAACCGCGGTAAAAAACATGACCGATTTTTTCCTATTACTGATGCTTTCAGGTGCAGGAGATGAATTGCAAGGTATAAAAAGAGGCATCATGGAAATGGCCGATGGATTGGTTATTACAAAAGCCGATGGTGAGAATAAAAACCCTGCGAAACTTGCCGCACAAGAATACCGAAGAGCTTTGCATCTTTTCCCACCGAACAAAAACAATTGGCCCGTACACATTTCTACCTGTTCTGCTTTAGACAAAGTAGGACTGGATGTAATAGAAAGGGCTCTAAAAAGTTTTCAAACAGAACAAATTGATTTCATCGCTAAAAATAGAGGCGAACAGAATAAAAAATGGTTCTCAGATCAGCTTGAACAACTTTGGAAAGAAAAGTTGTATCAAAATATAAGTTTAGACGAATTGCGTAAATGCCAGTTATTGGCCGAACAAAACAAAGGCAATCCTTTTAAAATGGCCGAAGAACTCATACAATCAACCCAACAGAAGTAACGCATTCATGCACGTTTTAGAACCATACTACAACTGGCGACACCTATATATAGCATCGGAAGACGAGTATTCTCCTTTTTACGGTTACCACAATTCAGAAACTGAATTTACGCACGCCATCTACAATTTTGTTATTCACCCACAGTGGGACAGCATCGATTCTCCGACCTTGTTTATGAAGGTTTTGTACGTAAACTACAATACAGGTGTAGCGGTAATAGAATTGATTGGTGAGTGGAACGATACCCATTACGACGATGTCAGAAATTTCAAAGAAACTGTAATCGATCCTTTGTTGGACAATGGGGTAAACAAGCACATCCTTATAGGTGAAAATGTCTTGATTTTACATCCCGACGACGACTCGTACTATGAGCAATGGTTCGAAGACTGCAACGAGCAAAATGGATGGGTTACTTTGCTCAATTTCAGAGATCATGTATTGCAAAGTTTCGAAGAAATTGGGGTCGACCAATATTTTATTTCAGGTGGTACGTTAACCGATTTAGCATGGAGAACCAAAGAACCCGAAACTCTATTTGAAGAAGTAGATAGCATTGTATCAAAAAGACTAGCATAAGCTTATGGCAACTATTTGTGGCGTACCCGAACATTTTAATTTTCCTTTAAAACAAGCTTTGAAAAAACACCCACAACATCGGTGGGAGGACTGCAAAGGAGGTTCTGGGCAAATGCGCCAAATGCTTAACGATGGAGACGTAGATTATGCTGTAATGCTAACCGAAGCTGCAGTGTATGCCATTTTACAAGGCGACGAATTAGACATTGTTACCGAATATGTTTCTACACCACTTTTTTGGGGAATTTACTGTCATTCAGACAACCCTAACAACTCTACAACCGATAGCGCATTACCGCTTTTGGTGTCGCGTTATGGATCGGGATCGCATTTAATTCCATTTGCAAAAGCGCATCAAGAGCAGTATGCATACAATCCTGAAATAAAAGTTATTTCTAACCTCGATGGAGCTTTGCAACATTTCAATAAGGGCAACGACGGTTTGTTTTATTGGGAAGAAGTTACTACCGAGCCTTTTATCGCAACCAATTCCATTACAAAAGTGGGATTGTTTCCTGCTCCGTGGCCAAGTTTTGTTTTGGTGAAACGCAAAAGCACCACCGACACACTAAACGCTATCATCGAAGATGCAAAACTAGAAGTTGAAAAACTCAAGTTGAATACAGTCACATCCATTGAAACCATTTGTACTGCATACAATTTAGATAAAGCAGAGACTAAAAAATGGTTGAACCGAACAGAATGGTTTCAGGGCGCCTTAAGCGTTGATACACTATTGACTATTGCTAAAATTTTAAAAGGTCAAGACCTAATAAAAACGATCGATAAAGAGAAACTTATTTTGGGATAAAATCTTTAACAACACTGTTTTGAGCTGGGTAAGCATTAAAAGTACCTTGACCTAAAGCCACCAATTCGTTGTTTTGATCAAAAATTTCTCCTTCCGTAACATATAGTCGTTTACCGGCCTTACGCACTTTACCCTCTCCACGTAAAACATCGCCTACAAATACAGGTTTCAAGAAATTAAGTTTAAATTCTACGGTCGACACCAATTCATCTTTTTCGGTAGCCAAACTTAGCGATGCCACTCCCATTACGGCATCCATAAAAGCAGCCATAACTCCCCCGTGTAGTACACCTGGTGAGCTTTCGTGTTGACTCGTAATTGGCATTGAATAGGTAACATTTCCAGGTTCATTGATTATGAATTCCATGTTATTAAGGTTACCAAACTGGTTCACCTTATTGTAAATCTCCATCAAATTGTTCATATGCTTACCGTAACTTTTCTACTTTCGTGCCAAACTTACAAGGTTCGTGTTCAAGCAAGACGCTCAAGGATATAATTTAATCATAAAACGCACTCTAATTTTTACGTTGGGGATGCTCAGTTACTTTCGTTTTAGGTACAAGTTCAAACTCGACATTCAAGGGTACGACTCATTAAAAGACCTACCGAAGGAAAATGTACTCTTTGTATCCAATCACCAAACATACTTCGCAGAAGTAATTTTATTCTACCATATTTTGTGTTCGCACAAAAACAAGCGCAAGCGCCTACTTGGTTTTCCTACATATTTATTGAATCCAATTGTCAACTTTTATTATGTTGCTGCACTTGAAACAATGAAAGCAGGTATTTTACCAAAACTGTTTGAGTACACAGGTTCTGTATCCATTAAACGTACTTGGAGGGAGTCTGGTCAAAACATCAATCGTCAAGTGGATATGAAAGATATATCCAATATCAAAAAAGCTTTGAACGATGGATGGGTATTGACTTTCCCACAAGGAACAACAAAAGTACACGCTCCAGGACGAAGAGGTGTTAGCCACATCATAAGAACATATCAACCTTTGGTAGTTCCTATTCAGGTAGATGGCTTCAGACGTTCTTTTGACAAAAAAGGTATCTTCATCAAAAAGAAAGGTGGCACTTTAAGATTTATTATCAAAAAACCAATGGAATACAATCCGGATGAAAATCCAAATGTGTTACTTAGTAACATCATGTCCGCTATTGGTCAAGAAGAAGCCATTAAAAACACTGTAAAACCATGAAAAAATTAGTTTTTGCCGCATTGAGCATTTGCTCTGCAGTTGCTTTCACAAGCTGTAACCAAGAAAAAATCGATCAACTAGAAGCTGAAAAGACTCAGCTGCAAAACGAACTTCATAAAGCCGAAGAAGTAAGTGCTTTAAAAGATTCAACTATCACCGATTTCTTCGAAGCGTTGGCCGAAATAGAATCGAACTTAGAACAAGTTAGAAATACAGAAACTAAGTTGGGTAACATGCGCCTTAGAGGCGATGTAAAGAAAGACACGAAAGAGCAAATTATTGGTGACATCACCGAAATAAGTGAGCTTTTAGGTGAAAACAAAAAGACCATCAAACGTTTAAACCAATTGCTTTCTAAATCGAATATCAACTCAGATAAACTGAGAGAAAGCATCGCAAGTTTAGAAGAAAGAATCAACACTAAAGATTCAGAAATTAATCGCCTTACAAGCAACTTATCGAATGCCAATACAGCTCTTTCTGCCTTGAATCAATTGTACATAACTAAAGTGAACGAAGCTGAAAGTTTGGACGTTGAATTGAACACTGCATTTTATGCTTTTGGAACTTTCAAGGAATTGAAAGAAAACAAAGTATTGAGCAAAGAAGGTAGCATTATTGGACTTGGTGGCGCTAAGACTTTGGCCGAAGATTTCAATAAAGAATACTTCAAAAAAATCAACATCAAGGAAACCAACAACATCAAACTATACAGCGAAAAAGATGTTGAATTGGCTACTGAACACCCTTCTGACAGCTACACTATAGTTGACCAAGAAGGAACAAAAACACTTCAAATTAAAGACGCAACGGCTTTCTGGTCAGTGAGCAAATATTTGGTAGTAATTACCAAGTAAACATGTCAAAACCATTTCTAACATATCCGCCCAAAGTTATCATAGCTTGGGCGGAGAGTGTTGGAGGCAATAAGGAACTTACCGATTGGTTAATGAACAACGGTTTTCCTGAATTGGCATTTTTCACCTTTGCTTGTTATCACAATTCAAAAGCCAGTCAATGGCTGTTAGACCATGGGTTTCAACCATTATTGGCGACCATACATGGTGCTGAAGGAAGTGAAAAAGCATTAAAGTGGCTTACAGATAACGATTTTACTGTACTGCACCACATAGCCAAAGCTGCCGACAACGATGACAAACACATGCTTTGGTTGACCAAACATGGTCACAAAGAATTCTTTTACCTAGCCCTTAAACTTCGAGAGGCAAAAAATGGCATTGAAGCTGACAACAACGATCCGCACAAAATTTCTTTTTGATTATGCTCAATAGCTACGTTAAAAAAGTACCATTCAAGATTATCGTTTTGGCCAAACTCTTTCCTTTAATGGAAAAGTTATCGACCAAATTGGTTGTTCGCGAAGCAATAAAAATGTTTTTCAGACCCATTCGCTATCAAATACCAGGCAGCGAATTAAAACTTAGAAACAAAGCCACCATTAGCTACCACAACACCAGCCAAAATACAATTGCCGTACTGCAATGGGAAAGCAATAAAAACGCCCCATACGTACTTTTAATGCATGGATGGGCAAGCCGTTCAACCCATTTCAAAAACTTCATAGAATCGCTTTTGAACCAAGGTTTTAATGTTATATGCCCTGAAGCGCCGGGTCATGGATTAAGCAATGGCAGCAAATCCGACATCATTCGGTTTGCAGAAAGTATTGCCGTAGCACATAAAATGGTAACGCCAAAATATTGGATTGGCCATAGTATGGGTGGAAGTGCAGCAATGTATTGCATCAACCATTTTGATTGCAAACCCGAACACCTATCCATTATAGCGAGTCCTTCGATTGCCTTTGACATTTTACAAGTGTTTACTCAACGTTTGAACATAAGCGAGTCGCTAGTACCACTAATGAGCAAACGAATAGAATACTTATACGACGGTAAAAAATTAAAAGATTATACGGCTGAATACATCATTCAAAGATTGCCCAAAGACGTCTCAATGAATTTGGTTTATGATTCTAAAGACACCGACGCCCCTGTCCATCACGGCGAACGATTGCACGAACTTTACCCTAGTGCTGATCTTAAAATAACGGAGAAACTAGGCCATGTAAAAATCATAAAAGACCTTTCTGTTTTAAACACCTGCCAAAAGTACTGGACAAGTAATTAAACCTGCGAAACACGAACGATAAAGCACAAAGTTTTCCCGTAGATTTGTTTCCTTATAGCAACTCATTTATGTCTACAGATTTTATAAGAACTTGGTTAAGTAATTACTATGAAGGCGACACACTTATTTGGTTGCGCCTAGGTATCTACTTACTCAGTTTCATTATTGTTTCCCTTTTATTCTATAAAATTTTAAAGGAAACATTGCTCCAAGTTATCAAGCGCCTGGTTAGCAAAAGTAAAACGCAAATAGACGACATACTATTTGAAAGAAAAACATTTACCTGGTTGCTTCAGCTTATACCAGCTTTGTTGTTTTATTTCACTCTCAACTTCGTTTTTGTTGATTTTCAAGAGTCTTTACACTTCCTACGAAACTTAACGGGAGCTTACATGATTTTCACTTTTTTAATGGTGATCATCAGCATATTAAACTCTACAAGAGACTTACTAAAACAAAACGAATTTTTCAAAGACAAACCTGTTAACAGCTACATACAGGTTATCAAAATTTTTATTTATGCTTTTGGTATTATAGGCATCATTAGTCTTTTGGTTGGCAAATCGCCTATTTATCTTTTTAGCGCATTAGGAGCTGTATCGGCTGTATTGTTATTGGTTTTTAAAGATTCTATTTTAGGTTTTGTTGCTTCTATTCAAATTGCAGCCAACGACATGCTGCGTGTAGGCGATTGGATTACGTTTACCAAATACGGAGCTGATGGTGATGTATTGGACATTAGTTTGGCCAGTGTACTCATCAAAAACTTCGACCTCACTATTACTTCAGTTCCTACTTATGCTTTTGTATCGGACTCTTTCAAAAACTGGAGAGGCATGCAAGAAAGTGAAGGCCGAAGGATAAAACGAGCCATTTACATTGACAAAAACAGCATTCAATTTCTTAATGATAAGGACCTTGAAAATCTTTCAAAAGTAACTTTACTTCAACCTTACTTTGAAAAAAAGAAACTTGAATTAGGCACTTTAGCAGGCACGGATATCAACGGGCGCAGACTAACCAACATTGGTACTTTCAGAAAATACATGGAATTGTATCTCGGACAACACCCTATGCTTAACCAAAATCTTACGAGTATGGTACGACAATTAGAACCAAATTCTGAAGGATTACCTCTTGAACTTTATGCATTTAGCAAAGTGAAAGAATGGAAAGCTTACGAAGAAATTATGTCCGATATTTTTGACCACACTTTAGCCGTAATACCATACTTCGGTTTGCGATTATTTCAAAAACCTAGTGGAAAAGATTTTCAAGCAATCATAAAATGACAGACGAACAAAAAATAAAATTGGTCAATTTGGCCGGAGCATTTTTCCCTATAGGAACCTTCATTGGTTATCTAATTCTAGTAGGGCATTTTAAAAAGCAAAGAGCCAGTTACGACACATTTTACTACCGTCAATTTATTGGCAACATCATTTTAGGTTTTATCCTAAACTACATCTCAAGGTTTTTAGGACCTGGTGCTTTTAGTGTTGCCGGATTGATAACATTGGCATTCATCTTTTTGAATTGTTACAACATCATAGTAGATAAAAAGACACCACTTCCAATAGTAGGACAGTACTACGATAAATATTTAAATTTCATCTAATGAAAGCTTTAGCCAACCACGAAATTGATTTTGAAATTCTTGGCGAAGAACTACAGTCTATAGAAATAGAGCTGGATCCGCAAGAAACAGTAATAGCCGAAGCCGGTGCATTTATGTACATGGAAGAAGGCATTAAAATGGACACTATTTTTGGTGACGGGTCTCAAAAAGACACAGGTTTTATGGGAAAGTTGTTTTCTGCAGGCAAGCGATTGCTTACAGGCGAAAGCTTATTCATGACCGCCTTCACTCATCTTGGACAAGGCAAACGCAAAGTAGCTTTTGCATCTCCATACCCAGGAAAAATTGTTCCCCTAAATCTTTCTGAACTAAATGGAAAAATAGTCTGTCAAAAAGATGCTTTTTTATGCGCAGCCAAAGGCGTTTCTATTGGCATCGAGTTTCAAAAAAAGTTAGGTGTCGGTTTATTTGGTGGTGAAGGTTTCATCATGCAAAAACTAGAAGGCGACGGAATGGCATTTCTTCACGCAGGTGGAAATATTGTAGAAAAAATATTGCTTCCGGGCGATATGCTTAAAATAGATACCGGATGCATTGTTGGATTTACTCAAGGGGTAAAATACGACATTGAATTTGTAGGTGGAATTAAGAACACATTCTTTGGTGGTGAGGGCGTATTTTTTGCTTCGCTTCGCGGTCCAGGTAAAGTTTGGATACAAAGCATGCCCTTCTCACGTTTGGCCGATAGAGTAATTTCTTCGGCCCCTAAAATGGGTGGAAAACGCAAAGGTGAAGGTTCAATACTTGGTGGCCTTGGCGGTTTAATAGACGGAGATAATTTTTAAATATGGCACTCGTAGAATCACACATGTTGCCTCTAGGCACTCCGCTTCCAAGTCTAAAAACTTTGGAAATTATAAATGGGTATACATTGCCCGAAACACAAAGCGATTTAACCGTATTGGCTGTTATTTGCAATCATTGCCCTTACGTAATTCATATCATTGAAGCGTTTTCAGCTGCGCTCAACACATTGCAATCGAAAGGAATACAAACTATAGCTATTAGCAGCAACAACATTGTTACTCATCCTCAAGATGCACCAGAATACATGGCTGAATTTAGTACGCAACATGAATTCACTTTTCCGTATGCATACGATGCTACACAAGAAATAGCAAAAGCGTTGATGGCAGAATGTACACCCGACTTTTTTGTTTTTCACAAAACCGAAGGATTGATTTATCGAGGTCAGTTTTGCGACAGCCGTATCGGAAATGACATTGCTCCTTCTGGACAAAGTTTGCTTAACGCCATAGATACATACAGCACCTCTAAACAAATAGTTTCTGAGCAAAAACCAAGTATTGGTTGCTCAATAAAATGGAAATAAATGCGATTCAACGTAAGCGAAATCACCGAATTAATAAAGTCTAGACGAACCATAACACCTGAAAATTTTTCAGATCGAGTGATTCACAAAGAGGTATTGAACAACCTGCTTAACGCTGGTATATGGGCTCCAAACCACGGAAAAACTCAACCTTGGCGCTTCAAAATTTACCGTGAACAAGGCAAAGAACAATTAAAAGAGTTGTACACCAATGCTTACAAAGAGCTTACGCCTCCACACCTTTATCAAGAATCTAAAGCCACTAGGATTGCTTCAAGAATAGACAAAAGTTCGGCCATTGTGATGTTGAATATGGTAAGACAAGAAGAAGAAAAAATTCCGGAAATTGAAGAAATTCAAGCAGTAGGAATTTGCGCTCAAAACATCATGCTTATGGCCAGCGCCTATGGCATCGGTTGTTTTTGGTCTTCACCAAAATTTATTTACAACAAAGCTTTCAACAAAACCGTTGGTATCAATGAAAAAGACCATTGTTTAGGTTTGTTATTTTTAGGCTACGCACCAGGAGAATGGCCAAAAGGACAGAGAAAACCGGTGGAGTATTTAAGCGAATGGATAGAAGATTAAAATGTTAATAAGACTTCGAAATTATTTCGACCACCCTGTACAGCGCAATTATATTGTGTTTCAATTCTACAATCTAGAAATGGCTGAAGCTTTTCAGTTGACCTTGATTGAAAATAACATTGAATACGAAAGGGACGACGAGGAAGAAAGTGTTCCGAAAAGGGTCTTATTTGGCATCCACAAAACCTATGCCGATCAAGCCAAGGAACTCAACAACATTACAATAGGAAAACATCGCAAACCCTTTGTTGCTAACCCTTACTTAAAATGGTTCATGCTAATCATTGTGGCGGGTGCAATTACTTTATCAATTATTGGTTATTTAAAGAATGCAGCATAAACTACTTTTCACCCTACTCTTTTTATTGGGAGGTTTACAATTAAGTTTCAGTCAAAATAAACAAGCTGAATTCGGTATTGTTCTGCGCCCAATTTTTGAAAGCGATGCATTTAGAACAGGGCCCATAAAAGCCATTAACGACGATTTGATTTTAACCATTCGTCAAAAATCGGGTTTTGCTTATGGTGCTATCATCCGATATGGCTTAACCAAAAGCTTGTATTTCGAAGGGGGCTTAACCATTACTACAAGAAATATATCGCTCAATGTAATTGATGAAGAATATGACTACAACATCGATAGCGATTTTAAATTCTTAACCTACGAACTGCCAGTAAATGTTATGACTAAAGTACCTATCCGGGACAACTTTTTTGTAACTGCAGCCGCTGGATTTGTTTTCGACTTTTTGCCTTCCGATTTAGAAACCTTCACTCCTGACGGTTCTTTTTACCATAGAACTTTTTATAAATCTTGGATTCAAGGGGCTGTTTCTGCCAATATGGGCTTAGAATATGCTACCAAAAATGCAGGCAGTATCTATATCGGAGCTAGTTTTCATCAACCATTTACCGATCTTACTATTACACGTATTGAGACTCAGAAGAGAATCAACAACAGAGAAGAAGAGCATACCATCTTCACCAATATTGCGGGATCGTATCTAACCTTCGATGTGCGTTATTTTTTTCCTGAAAACAAAAAAGCCCCTTCGCTAAACAAATAGCAAAAGGGCTTCTATATTAAGATTGTTTGTGCTTACGCTTTAGCAACAATCGCAAAAGTAAATTCTACTTCATCATCAATTGCCTTGTCTTTAATGCCATCAAAAAATGAGGCACTACCGTATTTGATTTCGAACTTTGTTCTGTCAAATTTCACATCGCCACTGATAGCAACCATGCCTTTCCCTACTTTGTATTTTACAGGGAATGAAATTTCTTGAGATATTCCTTTGATGGTTAAGTTACCAACCATAGTGCCAGTTCCATCGTTGTTTGATGTAAACTTAGTCATTGCAAACTGAGCTGTTTTATGATTTTCAACATCAAAGAAATCACCCGATTTTAAGTGGTTCAATAATTTATCTCCATACTGTCCATCCAAATCAGAACATGTAATGGTTGTCATATCTGTAGAAAAAGATGCGGCAACAATTTTGTTGTCTTTTACTTCTACATTACCGTCTTTAAAAGTAAGGCCACCTGAATGTTGACCACCTACTTTTTTTCCTATCCATTTTATTACACTCTTTTCAGAATCTAATTTATGGTTGTTTCCTCCATCGTTAGCAAATGATACAAACGATACGGTTAGTGCCAATAAGGCTGTTGCTAGTTTTCTCATGATGTTTTATTTTTTGTTTTTGAGTTTGTTTAAAAGATGGTTGAGTGTATTCACCTCTTCGTCATTTAAGTTATCCATTATAGAAGACATCTTAGGCATGTTATCATCTATTTCAGACAAGATGTTCAAACCTTTTAGGCTGATCGTTAAATCTACTTGCCGTCTATCGGATTTATTTTCACAACGATTTACTAAGCCTTTGTCCAACAAACGATCTATGATTCTGCCCGTGTTGCTGTTTTTATCAACCATACGCTCACTTACCATTTGCAATGAACAGGGTTTTAATTTTTGCCCACGAAGTATTCTCAATACATTGAATTGGTTGGGCGTAAGGTCGTAAGGTTTGAAAAAAACCGAGTTTACCGACTTGTACCACGATGCCGTATGCAAAATGTTTACAGCTAATTCTTGGCGTTTGTTGATGAATTCGGTTTGCTTTATTTCTTCGTTGAGGTTAAACACAACGCAAATATATGTCGCGACAACTAATGTAGAAACATTTAATTGTTAAATTAAACAAACACACCCCTAACAACCTCTACATCAACAGAATGACCACCATGAACTTTTTCTAAATTCAAATTTACAGCATTTTCATCCAAGCGATTTTGATACAATTCTATCTTTTCAGAAGAAAAGAACTCATCCTCATCTCCTACTACATACCGAATATGAGATGCATGTGCAGCTGAGAAAAAATCGAATGTTTCGGGAGCAATTTCACCAGCATACAATAAAACTTTTTTAAAAGGTATTACATTCCATTTTAACCAACGACTAGCCGTGGCTACCCCCTGACTGAAACCGCAAAGCGAAAAATGGGTGTATTTGCTTTTCAAGTGAGAAGAAAGGCTTTCTAAAATCTTCAATTGTTCTGCAATCGCACGTTCGCGATGCTCTTTAGTCATCCAATTGGCACCAACTCTGCCGCTAAATCCATTGAGGTAAAATAAGTTTGGCGCCTGAACAGCAATGATGTCATAGGTTGTAATGTGCTCAAATTTTTTGATGAAATATTTAGCCAACTGACCATACCCGTGCAGCACAATTAAGGCATTCTGACTTTTGTTATCAATAGTTTCTACAACTATTTCTTTCTGGAAAAACATCAATACTCAATCTCCAAAATACAAGTACTCCCTTCGTCGCATGTCATGGTATAGCTTTCTGATTTCAAAGCTCCTCCGTCTTGTACGGTTGTATTGAAGGTTACTAATTTTCCTGCTGGAATTTTACACGTGTACGTACTGTCTATTTTACCAACAAATTGTTGAGCCGATTTAGGACAGCAATCACAGCTAAGCTCTACATCTGACCCCACATTAATTTTATCCGTTGATGAACTTTCGTCAATATTTTTCAAATGAATTTGAGCATAACTAACCACCAATACGGGTATATTTTGTTTTAGGTCTTTGGCTTCATACATTTCATCTGGAATCAACTTAAATTCTTTATAAAAGATAGAAGTTCCATTCACTTGAACCTCATAATCCAAAACTTGTGTTCGTTCAAACGATAAGTTGAAATTACCTTCTGCATCAGTTACAGATTCGGCTATTACTTTCGCTCGTCCTACTACACCCGAAGTTGAGTTTTCTTGCGCATACAATTTCACAGTAACATCAGCTTGCGGTGCATCAGTAAATTCATTCACAACTTTTCCCGAAAAACTAAGTCCTTTATCTACTGTCTTTTTACAACTTGTACTTAGTAAAAGCAAACAAATAGAGCTGAATATAAAAACCATTCTCATGTTATAAATTTAATCAGATTTAGGACTCAGACATAGGCTTTTACTAATTAGACTAGAACACGGTTTTTTCATACATTTCGATTAGAAAGCTTTATAGCACAAAATCCTATTAGGATAGAATGACCGAACAAGAAAAATTAGATCTCAAATTATCGGACTTCCCTCAATGGAGAAAAAAAATCCATCGGGTTATTTTCGGTTACGAAACATTTGCGGGGAAACTCTTCGACATAGCCCTTTTGGTGGCGATTTTGTTCAGCATACTTGCCGTAATGCTCGAAAGTGTACCCAATATAAGAGAACAACATGGCGATTTGCTGCATGTTTTTGAATGGGCATTTACCATATTGTTCAGTTTGGAGTATATCGCAAGAATAGTAAGTCACCCCTACCCAAGAAAATACGTTTTAAGCACCATGGGCATCATCGATTTAGTGTCCATAATTCCAACATATTTAACCTTATTTTCAATTGGATCGCGCTCGTTAGCTGTCATAAGATCCATCCGTTTTATTCGAATATTCAGAATTCTTAAGCTGACTCACTTTGTTGGTGGTGCTCAAGTAATATCACAAGCTTTGTACGCTAGTCGACATAAAATCATTGTATTTCTTGGCTCGGTTATTTGTATCGTTGTAATTGTAGGAACGATGCTTTATGTAGTAGAGGGAGCCGAAAATGGTTTTACATCTATACCTCGAAGCATTTATTGGGCTATTGTAACTTTAACCACTGTAGGTTACGGTGATATTGCTCCGCAAACTGTTTTGGGGCAAACATTGGCATCAATCGTTATGATTATGGGTTATGCTATCATAGCCGTTCCTACAGGAATTGTTACGGGTGAAATGATCAACAACAAAAACCAAAACATCAGCGCAAAAAAATGCCACCGTTGCCAATCTAAAATTACAGCAACACCTGCAAATTACTGCAATACTTGTGGAGAGAAGTTAGTGTAACGTCAATTGGTTTTTTAAATATTCAAACATCTCACTAGAACGTTGTGCCATTAGTCCATCATGTGACAGCAATGCTTCCAACACTTTATTCACATCGTATTTCATGCTCATACGGTAGTTTAACCCGTTCATAGCAGCCGAAATTCCATCGTATGTACCATATCGTGTCAGCCATTGTTCGCTCAATAAAAAAGGCAACATTCTCGTCATTTTACCTTTTTCAGGAACATCACTTTGCAATACTTCATGAACAAAATCGATTAGTTGAGTTATGTCACTTTCAGAATTTTCTAGATGCTTGTGCAACCAATAATCAAAAGCGACATCAACATAAATAGGGGCCATTTTTCCCGCTATCGGACGAATTGATTGGATGATTTCTTTAACGATGGCGTGTTCATCCGTTAGAGAATCTATCTGTCTATGAAAAGCCACCCCCTTTGCCTTTTCATCAGACAATATTTTGAATGAACTTCCTTTGAAAGCATCAGCATACAAATTCCCCCAGGTTAAATCGCGATTAGGATAACTAAGCCATGCATGCACCAAAAAATTCATTTCTAAATATAACCATTGGTGTAAATTTCTGAGCGATAAAAACTAGCTTGCTTATTTTTAATTTATGGCAGGCAACAAAACTGTTTTTTGGTCGGCACAAAGTACTGGGTGGTTATTCTACCTGAGTTTGCTTTTACTGTACAATTATTCAGACGAAAATTTCTCTTGGCAAAGCTTTGTTTCGGCAATCAGCATTTGTTTGGTTGGGTTTCTCATCAGCAGTTTGATGCGTCTTTTTTTCATCAAATTAAACTGGCACAGAAAACCGTTCAAAAACCTCATTCTCAGAATCACTTTGAGTTCATTGGCATTTGCATTTCTGTTCCACGCCATCATTACCACCATCTCGTTTATAGCTTTAGACAATTCCGAAATAGGTTTTACAGCCAACTTGGAAATGCAAATTCAAGTTATACTCAACTGGGCTCTGTTACTGCTTTTCTGGTCGCTGCTTTTTTTCACTTCCAATTACTTTTTAAATTATAGAACTGAGCAGCTTCGAACCGCCAAACTCGAAGCAGAAAACAAATTATTTGAAGTTCAACAACTAAAATCTCAACTCAATCCACATTTTTTATTCAATGCCCTAAACAGCATAAAAGCGCTAATTACAGAAGACCCGAACCAAGCTCGAAATGCAATCAATAAGTTGTCCAATCTTTTGCGACGTACACTCAATACCTCTGGAGAAACGCTTATCAACATCAATGAAGAATTGGATTTGGTAGAAAGCTATTTGGCCCTTGAGAAAATTAGATTTGAGGAACGATTGAATTACACCATTGAAGCCGATGCAAAAAGCAGCAGTCAAAAAATTCCACCGCTTATGTTGCAAACATTGGTAGAGAATGCTGTTAAACACGGAATTGACAAAACATTGCATGGTGGCGAAATAAAAATTACTATCACTGATCAAGAAAACACAACACTGATTACCATAACCAACCCAGGCAAATTGGGAGACAAAAACAACAAAGGAATTGGTGTAGAAAACACACGCCGACGATTGCGATTAATGTTTTCTGATAAAGCCAGTCTTAAACTTAAAAATCACAACGACGGAGTTATTACCACCATCACATTACCACACATATGAGAACACTTATTATTGATGACGAACGCCTAGCGCGTAAAGAGCTTATTACACTATTAAGCGAATACACTGAAATAGAAATCATTGGCGAATGCGATAGCGCCGCTTCTGCAATAGAGAGCATTAAAACTCTAAAACCTGATCTAGTTTTTCTGGATGTGCAAATGCCAGAAAAAACGGGTTTTGATGTAATGAACGAAGTTGGAGACGATAAACCCGAAGTAATTTTCGTTAGCGCATACGACAACTACGCACTCAAAGCATTCGAAATAAACGCATTAGACTACTTGCTAAAGCCTTTAGACCCAACAAGGCTAGACAACACTCTAAAAGAATTAGCCGATAGAATTGGTGTCAACAAAAAAGAAGCCGCTTCTGAAGATGCAGCTAGTACGAGCCAAGACCAACTAACTGAAGACGATCAAATATTCTTAAAAGATGGAGAAAAATGTTGGTACGTAAAACTATCTGACATTCGGTATTTTCAATCGGAAGGCAATTACGTAAAAGTATTCTTCAACGACCACAAACCTATGATTCTCAAAAGTTTAAACACTTTAGAAGAACGATTAGACAGTAAAATTTTCTTTAGAACCAACCGAAAATTCATCGTCAATTTGCGTTGGGTATGCGATGTTGAAACATGGTTTAATGGAGGTTTACGATTAGAATTGCGAGACGGAACCAAAATTGAAGTCAGCAGACGCCAAGCCACTAAATTCAAGGAATTAAAAAGTCTTTAACATATTTTCGATTGCCGTTCATCCTAATTTAAGGTCTATCATCACACACGGCATTATTTTTACAACATCAAATTCATACCATGAAATTATTAGCATACCTATCATTGGTGCTATTTAGCGCCCCCATCTTCGCTCAAAACACCTCTGGCACAATTACTTACGAGGAAAAATTCAACATTCACAAAAGAATGACTGGTGAGCGTGCCAAATACAAAGATTTTGTACCTGAGTTCAGAATCACGAAAGGCATGTTGGTTTTTGACGAAAATTCTGCTCGTTATGCTGATAAAGAAGTGATAACAGGTATTGAAGAAGAAGTTGTAACAGAAGAAAACTCTATGAGAGCTATGATGAAATCCATGGCACCTAAAAATGAATTCTTTATGGACTTCAAGAAGGATAAATTCATTGAGTTTAGAGAATTCCTTGGGCGTGAATTTTTAGTTCAAGGAGATAAGGTAGAACAAGCTAAGTGGAAAATAGTTCCAGAACAAAAAGAAATCAAAGGTTTCATAGCTCAAAAGGCAGAACTTACAAATGAAGAAGGACAACTTGTAGAAGCATGGTTTACACCACAAATACCTGTAAGCATAGGACCTGCAACATATAACAAACTTCCTGGTTTGATTTTAGAAGTTAACATCAACGATGGTGACTTGGTTATATCTGCACTTGAAATCAACATGAACGAAGTAAACAAGGATTACTTAATTGCTCCGAAAAAGGGTAAAAAAGTTACTCCCGATGAATTCCAAGCCATTGTAAAAGAAAAAATGGAAGAAATGCGTGAGTCTGGCCAAGGTGGCGGAATGCACTTTAGAACAAGATCAAATTAAGCCTACTCATTCGATGAAATATTTAAGCATCATTGCTGCACTCTGTATATCAGTAAGTGCTATTGCACAAAAAACAGAAGTTGCTGGTATTGTAAAAAACAAAGACGGCAAGGGTCTTGGATTTGCAACTGTAACACTCCTTTTCCCTGAAGATTCTACCCTAGCTTATTTCGATATTACCGATGAGCAAGGTATGTTTCAAGTAAAAGATGTAAAACAAGGAGCCTACCTTTTGCAAGCAGCTTTTCTTGGCCACCAAACCTTTTACAAACAATTGGATTTGAACAATGGTGAAGAATTACTATCACTCGACCCAATCATTCTAAAAGACCGATCTACAGAACTTGGAACTGTAGAAATTGAAGGGGAAGCCATTCCTTTCCTCATCAAAAAAGATACAGTAGAATACAATTCTGGAGCTTTCAGAACCAAAACCAACGCTAGTGTAGAAGACCTTTTGAAGAAACTCCCGGGTGTAGAAGTTGATAAAGATGGTGCTATAAAAGCACAAGGAGAAAGTGTTCAGAAAGTTTTGGTCGATGGTAAAGAGTTTTTCTCCAACGACCCGAAACTGGCTACCAAAAACATTCCGGCTGACGCTATTAGAAAAGTTCAGGTTTACGATAAAAAAAGCGATGCCTCAGAATTCACAGGTATTGATGACGGCGAAAGAGAAAAAACCATCAATTTATTGCTGAAAGCCGATAGAAAAAACGGTGCTTTTGGAGAAGTTACAGCCGGTTATGGTACTGAAGACAGATACGTTGGTTCTGCAAAAATCAGTCGCTTTTCAGAAAAAACGCAAGCCATGGCACTGGGTAGCATCAACAATGTAAACGACTTCGGGCTTTCTATAGGCGATCTAATTACTTTTAGTGGTGGCCCTGCAGTACTTAGAAGTGGCGGTGGACGTATTACTTCTTCAAGCGCTATTCCATTGTCCGGTCAGTCACAAAACGGACAACTTAAATCTGGTTTAGGTGGTTTAACGTACAGCTACGAATTCGGGAAAAAGAACACCATATCGGCTAACTACTTGTACTCTCACACGAATCGCGAGCTTAAAGAAGAAAGCAATTTCGAACAGTTTACACCGACTACTTCATTCCGTTCTATTTCCTCAAATAATTCAGAGAACATTGGCAACAACCATACCGCTAATGTGTATTGGACCAATGAAATAGATAGTCTTACAAAGTTCATATTACGTGGAAGCATAGGGCAAAGCGACACAAAAGAAACGTCAAACGGTATCAGTACAACATCAGAAAGCGACGGTACTTTCAGCAATGAAAATACAAGCAATTCTTTTGATTCTGGAAAAAGTCCGAACGCTTCTGTGAATGGGCAATTGGTTCGAAAACTAAACGGCAAAATTGGTAGAAACGTAAAAGTAGATTTGTCGGGTAACTTCAGCGAATCTAAAAGCACCAGTGACTGGGACAATGCCTTCGTGTTCGACACGACTCAGGCCGCTTTCGAAAACGACCAACTTTGGAGAATTGTTGACAAAAGCAACAGCTTTACAACCCGTATTCGTTTCAACGAACCTTTAGGTAAAGGATATTACTTAGAGCCGGATATTAGCTACAACCAAAACAACATCAGTTACTTACGTGGCGATTTAAACCAAAAGGATGCCAACCCAGAAGTTAGCAACCTATTAAAGCGCAATGTAAATTACACTGAGGCTGGTTTGAATTTCAAAAAAACATCTTCTACATCGAGTCTTCGCATAGGTGTAATGTTGCACACTGGAGAGCAAAATGTGACCTTAAAAGGCGATACTGTAGATGTAGACAATACGAAGAATATTAGCCGAATATTACCTTCATTATCTTACAGAAAGAAATTTGGTAAAAGCAATTGGGCATACGGACGTATCAATAGCTCAGTAGATTACCCAAGCAGTGGAAATCTATTTTCTGTTCCAAACACACAAAATCAAAACTTCATCAATGTTGGTAATACCGACTTAGCGCCAGAGAAATCTTATACGGCCATGATGGGTATGATATTGTATGATCAGTTTACCTTCTCAAGCTTCAACGCCAATGTAAGTGCCACATTTACCGACGACAAAATCACCAACGAAAAATTTGTAAATGATCGATTGGTTCAAATCAGCCAAACCATCAATTACAAAGATGCGGCAACGGTTAGAGGAAGCGTGAGCTACAACAGACCTATCAAAAAATACGGCATTGTAATCGATGTAAGTGCTTCAGAAACCTTCAACCGAAACTATACCTTGGTCAACGACGAAGAGAATATTCTCAACAGCTACACACACAGTGGCGATTTCAGTATAGGAAACAAAAAGAAGAAAAAAGTAGATGCTTCAGTTGGTATTGGATTTAGCTTAACCGATAGCAAATACAGTGTACAAACCGACTTGAACAATCAATTTCTAACCACTACTTATTTCGGAGACATTGAATGGTTCATTACCGATAGCTGGACTTTTGGAACGGCATTGGATTATAACATTTACGACAGTCAAAGTTTTGGTGACAAACAACGTGTACCATTGCTTACAGCTGAATTAAGCCACAGTTTCTTACAAGGCGACAGAGGCATACTTAAAGTAAGTGCATTCGATTTATTGAACCAGTATAATGGCATCAACCGTGTAGCTTACCAAAACTCAATTGGTGAAACTCGCTCGAATGTTGTTGGACAATATTTCTTGCTAAGCTTTACTTACAAATTGAATAAGTTGGCAGCCGAAAGCAACAAAGGCGGTGGAATGATGTTCCACGGAAGATAATTGGCACGCAAATTGCTAACTCTTAAAATGTATTAATTTTTTGTGGGGAGTAATAATTGTTATTACTTTTACCACAATACAAACACAATAAAATGAAAAAAATATTAGGATTTTTCGCAGCATTTTTAATGTTTGCTAGCTTCAACGCTAACGCACAAGAACTTAAAAATGGCCCTTACCTTGAAGTAAACAAAGAAGTTCATGACTATGGTACCATTGAAAAAGGTGGTGACCCATACTGTGAGTTTACAGTTACCAACAGCGGAACAGAGCCTTTAATTATTTCAAACGCAAAAGGATCTTGTGGATGTACAGTACCTGAGTGGGATCGCGAACCAATAATGCCTGGTAAAACAAGCAAAATCAAAGTTCGTTACGATACTCAACGTGTTGGACCAATCAACAAAACAGTTACTTTAACTAGTAATGCTACTAATGAGCCTACAAAAACCATTAGAATTAAAGGTAATGTAAAGCCAGAAGCAGCAAGTAAAGCACCTGTTAAAGAAGAAGGTCTTTCACCAAAAGCAAACGGTTAATACCCAAGCTTGAAAAAGTTAACCTTACTATTTATATTAATCTCCGGTTTCTGCTCTGCGCAGGAAGCGGAGATTTTTTTTGAGCAAGATTTCCAAAAACTTGGAAAAGTTACAGAAGGAGATCAAGTGAAAATAAAATACGCTTTCACCAATACGGGCACAGAGCCCCTTTTCATTACCAAACACACCGTTCCATGTGTTTGTACAAGAGTGCGCTTCCCTCTTAAGCCCATTGCCCCTATGGCAACCGACACTGTATATGTGTACTTCGACTCTGAAGAAAAAAAAGGGATACAAGACAGAACCATCACCTTGTATTCTAATGCCAAAAATTCTCCTACGAAAATACGCTTTAGGCTCACGGTAAAAAAGAAGTAATACCATCACTTAGAAACAAGTTTACTACCAGCATAAATAAACTCAACACAGTTTATCTTCTTTCTGAAACACTTGATGCATATTTGCAGGCCAAACGAAAGTCATCTAATTAATTACAGTTATGCCGAGCTTATCTAAAAAGGCTATTACAATGCCTTCATCACCTATCCGAAAGTTGGTTCCATTTGCAGAAAAAGCAAAATCACAAGGAAGGGAAGTATTTCACCTAAACATAGGTCAACCTGATATTGAAACTCCAGAAGTTGCCATTGAAGCCATTAGAAACTATAGCGAAACAACTATAGAGTATTCGCACAGTGCTGGTACTATTGGTTACCGTAAAGGCTTGGTTGACTATTACGGAAAACTTGGTGTAACGCTTACAGAAGATCAATTGTTGGTAACAACAGGCGGTTCAGAAGCATTACTTTTTGCTATGAGCACTTGTCTTGACGAAGGCGATGAAATCATTGTTCCCGAACCTTTTTATGCCAATTACAACGGTTTTTCGCAAAGTGCGGGTGTAAATATTGTACCCGTTAGTGCGGATATCAACAATGGTTTTGCCTTGCCTCCTATTTCTTCGTTTGAAGAAAAAATTACTCCGCGTACCAAAGCCATCATGATTTGCAACCCAGGTAATCCAACCGGGTATGTATACAGCGATGAAGAATTGCAACAACTCAGCGAAATTGTTTTGATGCACGATTTGTACCTCATTGCTGATGAAGTTTACCGCGAATTTGTGTACGATGCCGATAGAGCAACTTCTGTATTAGAACTGAAAGGACTTGAGTCGAATGCCATTGTTATAGATTCTGTTTCTAAGCGATACAGCATGTGCGGTGTTCGTATTGGTGCTTTGGTTAGTAAAAACACCGATGTCATTGCAGCAGCTATGAAATTTGCACAAGCACGTTTAAGCCCACCATCGCTTGGTCAAATAGCAGGTGAAGCGGCTTTAAAAACAGAGCAAAGTTACTTTGACAAGGTAAAGATAGATTACAACGAAAGACGTTTAACCCTAGTAAATGGATTGAACAATATACCGGGAGTATTTTGCCCAATGCCAAAAGGGGCTTTTTACTGTGTAGCCAAATTACCAGTAGACAATGCCGAAAAATTCTGTCAATGGATTTTAGAACATTATCACTTAGACAATCAAACTCTTATGATGGCACCTGCCGCAGGTTTTTATGCGTCGCCCAATAAAGGTTTGCAAGAAGTTAGAATGGCATATGTTCTTAAAAAAGAATCGTTACTGAGGTCATTAGAAATTCTAGAAGGCGCTTTAGCTCAATATCCAGGAGCACAAGATTAAGCTTCTTTAGATTACCATAGTTTCCTATTTATTATACCGCAGTTATAGCACTAAGCTTGGCTGCGGTATTTCTATTTTCATATTTTCGAGTTCCATTGATAAAAATGAAAAGATTTTTCTCTTTAGCCGTCTTCGCACTGCTTTCTATAAGTACACTTTTAGCACAAACAAAACTGGATAGCGAAAGCATTTGGTATTCGCCAAAATATTATGGCAAAACTGTTTCCGGTTTCACATCCATGGCCGATGGCAAGCACTACACAAGGCAAGACCGCAGCTTAGAAGGAACAGAAATCAATAAATACGATTTCAAATCAGGCAAAAAAGTAGCTACTTTATTTTCTACCAAAGCACACAACATCAAACTAAGTGGTTACACTTTAAGCCCTAGTGAAGATTTCATCATTTTAGGAACAGATGTAGAAAGCATTTACAGACGATCTAGTAAAGGACATTACTACACCTACCAATTGGCTAACAAAAGTCTAAAGCCCATTGCCAACCACGACGACGGAAAAATTAGCCATCCAACATTCTCACCAAATGGTAAACATCTTGCTTTTGTAAGAGACAACAACCTGTACATACAAGAATTATCGACCGGAAAAGAAACGGCTGTTACTACCGATGGTGCTTACAATTCTATCATCAACGGAATGTGCGATTGGGTATACGAAGAAGAATTTGGTTTCACACGGGCTTTCGAATGGTCGCCATCTGGAAATTATTTAGCTTTTATCCGCTTTGATGAATCGGAAGTAAAAGAATGGGATCTAACCTACTACGGTGAATTGTATCCTGAGAAGTACAAATTCAAATACCCTAAAGCTGGAGAAGCCAATTCTAAGGTAAGCGTGAAAATGTACAGCATTGCAGACAACAAATTAAAAGACTGCACAATACCTGACAACAACGACATTTACGTACCACGTATCAACTGGAAAAATGGTAGCGATGAGTTGGTAGTATTCCAAATGAATCGTTTGCAAAACACCATGAAATTCATTTCATACGATTACAAAACTATAGGTGGCACTATTTTCTACACCGAAGTTTCAGACACGTATCTTGATCTTGATGTAACCGATTACGTTTACTTTTTACCAAACAATCAAGGGTTTCTAAAAACGACCGAAAACGATGGTTTTGCTCACATTTATCACTTTTCAGACAATGGAAAACTTTTAAAACAAATCACCAAAGGAGATTTCGATGTTATCGATGTTTATGGATTTGACGAAAAAAAGCAAGAAATCTATTTCCAAGCGGCTAAAAACAGCCCAATGGATAAAGGCGTTTACAAATCGAGCATTAAAAAACCATTGATAAAAGCTTTAACGCCAGAAGTAGGAACTTCAAGAGCTAATTTCTCTAGCAATTTTTCATATTTCATAAACTTTTACTCTACAGCAAACACACCAACTACGGTTACCCTATTTACAGGTTCGGGTAAAAAGGTTCGCGTATTGGAAGACAACAAAGATCTTTCTGTTGCAATAAGCGAGTTAAAATTGAGTCCAAAGGAATTCATAACCATTCCAACAAAACATGGCAAACTGAATGCTTGGATGATCAAACCCGCCGATTTTGAAGAAGGAAAACAATACCCTGTATTGATGACTTTTTACAACGGACCTGGAAGAAACATGGTAGAAAATGCTTGGGGTGGTATTACCGGCTTATGGCATCATCAACTTACCCAAATGGGATACATTGTAGCCTGTGTAGATGGTAGAGGAACCATGTACCGAGGCGTGAAATTCAAAAAAAGCACCTACTTACAACTAGGAAAATTAGAAACAGAAGATCAAATTACATCGGCAAAATGGTTGGGTAAACTGCCTTACGTTGATGCCGATAGAATTGGAGTTCAAGGTTGGAGCTATGGCGGTTACATGGCCGCTTTGTGTATGACCAAAGGAGCTGATGTATTCAAGGCCGGAGTATCGGTTGCTCCTGTTACAAACTGGAGATATTACGATAACATTTACACTGAGCGATTCATGCGTACTCCACAAGAGAATGCTTCTGGATACGATGACAATTCCCCCATCAATCACGTAGAAAAACTGAAAGGTGCATTCTTATTGGTACACGGCGATGCTGATGACAATGTTCATGTTCAAAATACCATGGAAATGGTGGATGCTTTGGTAAAAGAAAACAAAGACTTTGAATTGTTTATCTACCCAAATAAAAATCATGGTATTTACGGCGGAAAAACCCGTTTACACCTGTTCAACAAAATCAACAAGTTTTTAGAAAATAATCTTAAATAACAACCACAAACTATGAATAATCAATTGCAATATCAGGGTGAATTAATGGGGCATCCTAAGGGCCTATTCATCTTGTTTTTCACTGAATTATGGGAACGATTTTCATACTATGGTATGAGAGCCATTTTGGTTCTTTACATCATTAGTCAAGCTTCTGGTGCAAACCCAGGGTTAGGTTGGAGCAACGAAGATGCTTTAGCTTTATACGGTTGGTATACTATGGCTGTATATGTTGTATCTATTCCAGGTGGTATTATTGCTGATAAATTATTAGGTCAAAAAAAGACTGTCATGCTGGGCGGTTTACTCCTATGTGTTGGTCACGGTATTTTAGCCGTTGAGCAAATGTGGGCATTCTACACAGGTCTGGTACTAATTGTATTAGGTGTTGGTTGCCTTAAACCAAACATTTCTACCATGGTAGGCGGTTTGTACAAACAAGGTGACGAAAGAAGAGATAAAGGTTTTACTATTTTCTACATTGGTATCAACGTTGGAGCCTTCATGTCTTCTTTATTAGTAGGATGGATTGGAGAAACTTACGGATGGCACTATGGATTCGGCTTAGCGGGTATAGGTATGGTTATAGGTCAAGTTGTTTACATCTGGGGACAGAAATATTTAGTAGGTGTTGGTGATTACATTGGAGGTTCTAACAACAAAAATTCTGACTTAGCTAAAAAACCATTGACATCTATTGAAAAAGATAGAATTGTAGTCATGCTATTGTCTTTCCTTATTGTAATCATTTTCTGGGGAGCTTTCGAACAAGCTGGTGGTTTGATGAACATCTACACTTTAGAAAAAATTGACCGTGTAGTACTAGGATTTGAAATTCCTGCATCTGTATTTCAAAGTGTGAACGCTTTCTTCATTATGACTTTAGGAACAGTAGTAGCAGCTATTTGGGCCAAACGAAAATTCAAAGGCAAAGAATCATCTTCATTATTCAAAATGGCATTAGGTGTAATCATTATGGGTACAGGTTTTGTTTTTATGACCATTGCCGCTATTGAAGCTGGTGCTGCTACCGACGGGAAAGCTGCTTTAATTTGGTTGATTTTAGCGTATCTATTCCATACTGTTGGTGAACTTTGTGCTTCACCAGTAGCATTATCATTCATTACCAAATTGGCTCCTGTGAAGTATGCTTCTATAATGATGGGTGTTTATTTTGCTGCTACAGGATTCGGTAATAAATTAGCTGGATTGATTGGAGAATCAAGTGCTAACGCATCTGAACTATCAATCTTTACTGGTATTGCAATTTTCTGTGTATTATTCGGATTGGTTATCATCGCTATCTTGAAACCACTAAAACGTCTTACACATGGAGCTGAAGATTTGGTGATTGAAAAACCTATCGATGATCAAAGCCAAGGTGAATTAGTTGAAAACTAAAACGTAATATTTTATTCAAGGGGATTGTTTGTTCAGTCCCCTTTCTTTTTGTCTTAATTCTAAAATCAATTGAACATGATTCAGAACAATTCTCAACAGGACAACTTATTTAGTTCCAATGTTATGGGACACCCTGCCGGTTTGTTTGTATTGTTTTTCACAGAAATGTGGGAACGTTTCTCGTATTATGGAATGCGAGCTTTATTGGTTATTTTTCTCACATCACAAATTATAGATGGTGGTTGGGCTTGGACCAGTGAAGAAGCACTTGGTTTATACGGTACCTACACCATGGGCGTTTATCTTACGCCTGTAATTGGCGGTTGGATTGCCGACCGTTTTTTAGGTTATAGATGGGCTGTTATTCTAGGTGCACTAGCAATGACTTTGGGTCACGCTTCCATGGCTATAGAAACACCTTTTTTCCTCTATGCAGGTTTGTTTTGCTTAGTTATTGGAAACGGATTGTTTAAACCCAACATGACCTCTATCATTAGTAATATGTATGAAAAGCATCCTGAAAAGAAAGATGGAGCATACTCTATCTACTACATGGGGGTGAATGCCGGTGCCTTTTTAGGCATTATGCTTTGTGGATACATTGGTGAAAAAGAATCTTGGGGACTTGGTTTCGGTTTAGCCGGTATATTCATGTTCTTCGGAATGTTGCAGTTTTATTTTACTCAAAATATATTTGGCAACATTGGTTTAAAACCTTCTTTAGAAAGCAAAGCAGCGGCTAAACAATTAGCAAACGAAGATACTACACCTAAAAAAGTCATCATCGATAGACTCATAGTCGTGTTCATCTTTTCCATTTTCACAGTATTTTTCTGGGCGGCATTTGAGCAAGCAGGTGGCTCTATGACACTCTTTGCACGCGATTACACTCAACGCATACTAAGCGATTCGTCAGCCAGTATGTTCAAAATAGCCGACACCATACTTACCATTGTTCCGTTGCTAATCATCACCTATGTATTAGGAAAATTATTTACTCAAACCTATGCCAAATACCGACTTGGCAACATCATCCTTGGTTTTAGTTTCGCTATTATTTGGGGAATTGTAATCTGGAAATTACAGCGCGAATACTACGCAGAGCAAGCGGAAGTACCTGCTACATGGTTTGGCATTCTCAACTCACTATTCATCATTGCCTTTGCACCCCTATTTTCTAAATGGTGGGAAAGCAAATACAACTTAGCCGCTTCTGTAAAATTCGGATTGGGTTTGGTTTTACTTGGAGTTGGTTTTGGATTTTTAGCTTACGGTTCTATGGAAATCGTTCAAGGTGAAGATATTCGAGTTAGTATGGTATGGTTAATTTTAGCTTACCTATTCCACACTTTAGGAGAATTATGTCTATCGCCTGTAGGATTATCGTATGTGAGCAAACTAGTTCCTGCTAAGTGGATAGGACTAATGTTTGGCGTCTACTATTTGTTCATAGCAATGGGTAATAAAATTGCAGGTTCTATGGGTGGTATGATAGATCAAATCACGAAAGAATACAGTTTATCAACCTTCTTCTTAATTTTTACATGTGTATCGATTGCAGCAGGCTTATTGATCGCAGCATTGCATCCTGTGATTAAAAAATTGATGCATGGTGTCAAATAAAATATTCATTTAACTGCTCTTAACGTAAACATATATTCATTCTCCGTAAATTTGAAGCGGATTAATTACTATGAAAAAAATATACTTTTTAACGCTTTTAATATTTGGCGCATTAGCCACTCAAGCTCAAAATGAATCTATAAAATGGGTTAGCATCAACGAGCTTGAAAGTCTTCAACAAAAAGAACCACGTAAGGTTTTAATAGACGTATACACAAAATGGTGTGGACCTTGTAAGATGATGATGGCGCAAACCTTTACCGATAAATCTGTCATCAAATTGGTAAACGAAAAATTTTATGCCGTGAAATTCAATGCAGAAGGCAATGAAGTCATCAAATTCAAAGGCTACGATTTTTCCAACAAAAAGTATGTCGCAGAAAAACCAGGCCGTAACGGAACGCATGAGTTTACATCAGCTATAGCACCAGTGAATGGTAGAATAGCGTATCCAACTATCGTGTATATGGACGAAAACCTGAATATAATTTCTCCGGTTCAAGGGTTTATGAGACCTCTTCAAATATTACCTCTTTTAGGATACATTTCTGAAGGCGCTTATACAAGCCAGCCCTATGAAAAATACTTAGAAGCAAAAAAGTAATCTATCCCTAATTATTGCTGAATTGAAAGCAATAAATTTCCGATATGGTTTTACTATATTTGGGCAACCTATACAGATTTCTAATTTTTTATATACAACAATGAGCGAAACAGCTAAACTCACCCTCAACGGAGAAACCTTTGAACTACCAGTAATTACTGGAACTGAAAATGAAAAAGCAATTGATATTTCTTCTTTAAGAGGGAAAACTGGTTACATAACCATAGACCCAGGTTTTAAAAACACCGGATCAACATCAAGTGCAATTACTTTTCTAGATGGCGAAAAAGGAATTTTACGTTATTGCGGGTATCCAATTGAGCAACTAGCTGATAAGAGCTCATTTGTAGAAGTTTCGTATTTATTGCTTTATGGTGAATTACCAACAGCAGCTCAACTAAAAAAGTTTACAGCTACTATCAACAAGCACACATTGGTGCATGAAGATATTAAGCGTTTATTAGAAGCTTACCCTAGCAATGCACACCCAATGGGTATGATTTCAGCTATGGTAGCATCGCTTTCTACATTCTATCCTGAGTCTCAAAATCCAAATAGAGACAAGGAAGCAGTAGATCTTACTATCATCCGATTAATTGCAAAAATGCCAACATTGGCAGCAATGGCATACCGTCGTTCTAAAGGATCTCCAAACATGTACCCTACCAATAGTTTAGGTTACTGTGAAAATTTCTTGAAAATGATGTTTGGCATGCCGACAGAAGATTTCGAAATAGATCCTGTTATTGTTGACGCATTGGATAAATTATTGATCTTACACGCAGATCACGAACAAAACTGCTCTACATCTACTGTTAGAATCGTAGGGTCTTCTCACGCTAACCTATACTCTTCTATTTCTGCAGGTATTTCTGCACTTTGGGGACCACTACATGGTGGAGCAAACCAAGCTGTTATCGAAATGCTTGAATCTATCAAAAACGATGGTGGAGATATAGAAAAGTGGATCAACAAAGCAAAAGACAAAAACGATCCGTTTAGATTGATGGGCTTCGGACACAGAGTTTACAAAAACTTTGACCCTAGAGCTACTATCATCAAAAAAGCTTGCGATAACGTACTAGAAAAATTAGGCGTTAATGATCCTGTATTGGACATCGCGAAAAAGATTGAAGCCATTGCTTTGAAAGACGAATACTTTGTACAAAGAGGTCTTTACCCTAACGTAGATTTCTATTCAGGAATCATTTACAGAGCATTAGGTATTCCAACCGATATGTTTACCGTAATGTTCGCAATGGGACGTTTACCAGGATGGATTTCTCAATGGAAAGAAATGATTGGTAACAACGAACCAATTGGTCGTCCACGTCAGGTTTATGTAGGTGCTACTTCAAGAGAATATGTTTCTATCAATGATAGAGATGCTGTTCCAGCATAATTATTAAATATACTTTTATACAAAGCCTGTCCAGCAATGGATGGGCTTTTTTTATGCTTAACATTTGATTTCCAGACTACTTATAAATTACATTGGCAAACACTTACCATCTACCCAAGCTATCAAATCAACATCGTTGAAAATTCGGTTTTCTGAAGGATTATTTTTAAGCTGCAAAAAATCTTCTCTTAGTTGTCGGTAAATTTTCTGTTTTTGTTTCAATCGTTTGGCTTTCAGCAACTGCTTAAAGTTCCCGATGATTATCTTCTGTATACCCTGTTCTATAGAGTGTTTTTTATTGTAGTAAAGTGCCGATTTCATTAGACTTGGCAATATTTCATAGTTCCCTAATTCCAGATGGATAATCAAGTTTAAGGTTCTTAAATCATAAAAGATATCTTCTCTAAATGGTGTGGTTACATTCCTCACTTTGTTCAGCCATTTCAATGCCAAACGGTATTCGCCCAGCCCAAAAAACAAACACGACAAATTGAAATGCAGGGCAAGTATAAAAGTTGGCGTTAAATGAGGTTCATAAATAGGAAAAGCCCTTTCAATTTCTTGAATTTCGCTCCAAACTTTGTAGTAGTTTTTTGATTCTAAAAAGATGTCGGTTACAGCGTTGTAATACAATTCAAAGCATCGTGCGTGTTCGTTTGTAGTTACTTTACTATCGATATGTTGTTCAAGATGCCGCAGTTTCAATAACGCTACGTTGGCTTCCTCTGTGTTGCTGTACAAACGCTGAACTACAAAAACATAGAGTACATAAATGTATCTATCTATATATTCTCCCGAAATTTTAGGTCGGTTGTTTTCCAGAAAATCAATCAATCGTAAACAGATCTTTCGACCATCTGATTTGTTTCTTGTTAACCGGTGAAACTCTAGCTTTGATAATAAATAGTACACCTCTACATCAAACGTGAAATGCTCCTTTGGAAGCGTCTCTGATAAATGAGGGTATTGTTGTTTGAGTTTTTCAAGTTCTTGGTTATTCGTAAGATCGCCCTGTTTTCTTCTTAAAAACAACAATTGCTCAAAAGTATGTTGGTAATGCAGCTTTTTTTCAAGTTGGCGAACCATAACCAATTCACTCGACTGAAATTCATTTAGTGATTCTTTGGTTACAGATTCTTTAGCGAATTCATTTTTCTTGAGTAGTTGATTGATGGTTGTAATGTTTTCAATCCGATTATGAAACTCTGATATTTTCAAAGCCTTGTGCAAAATATCCACACTCTGTTTGTCCAACTTTTTTTCAAGCAATACCCTCCCTGTATTTATCAATTTACTGATTTGCCTATCCACAGATGAATCCTTGTGGTAGATATCCAGGCAATCTAAAATCATATTGTAGAGGTAATTTTTTTCTGCTGAGAAGTATTTTACGAATTCAGATTTTTCTGCTAACTCGTTTATTTTTTCTTCGCTGAAGTTTTTTTGGGCATCGAACAAGTCGAAAAGACGAACGTAGTTATTCTCACTACCAATTGTGTGTCTTGAAGCATATATTTTAAAAAACCTTTTTTCGTTTCTCGTTAGTGAAAAAATAAGCTGGTATAAAGATTTGTTTTTATTCATTTTAGCTTAAGATTAGACTTGCTAAAATTTGACATATTGTAATCTATAAACATAACTAATAAACTAGATTTATTGAGAATAATTTACAAAGATAAATATTTTAGACACCCTAATAATTGAGAACATTGTAAAGAAAGACGCAGTCATATTTACAACCTTTGTGAGGTTAATTTTAAAACCTTACTCAATGTCAAGAATCCCTATTTTAATTCTTTCGATTTTTATCAGCATACTATCTTTTGCACAATCGAACAACTCAGAAAATGTTAAACAAATAGCCAAATCTGATGCCATTAATTTCTTCAACCTTATTCCCCAAGGTCAAGAAAACGAATATGGCTTTAGCAAACGATCAGATTTTGATAAAGTAGAAATAGGAGAACCATACCAAGTATACTTCGTAGTAAAAAAAGACGGTGCAATAAACTTCAAAAGCACCAACAATTGGAGAGTACCTGTTTTAGTAGATGGGAAATCTGTAGCGCTTTTAACGGTTATTTCAACTAAGGGCGGTGCCAAAGTTGTTGATTTTGGAGCGACAGGACTTGCTGCAAAATTGCAAGAATTCGAAGCAGAATACACCGCCAGCAACGAGCGAGTATTGATAAGAAACACCTATTTGTCTGTTGACTATATCGTCCCTCAATTCTCCGCATTAGTTGATTCGCAATCAGAAGGTTTGTTAGCCCTTAAATCAACTACTACAGCTAAGTTGTATCCTATTTCTCGATCTAAAATAGCATCCCTTAAGCCAGCTTCATTCGTTGCAGCAACTTTAAATGCAGTGTCTAATTAAATTATGAATTCCTCTAACAATAAGATAACGATGAAAAATACTTTATATACTTTTTTATTTTCCCTAATACTAGGCTTTACTGCACATGCACAAGTGCTGAACGTGCCTCTCATAGAACAAGAACAGGACGCTTGGTGCTGGAACGGTGTTAGTAAATCTGCGCTAGATTACTACGGTGAAGTGCACGAGCAATGCGAAATTGCCGAATATGTGCGTACCGTAACCTCAAGAGGTTTTGGAAATACGCCATGTTGCGAAAACCCAACGGGACCTTGTAACCAGGGAAATGCCATTTACAATGAAGATGGTAGCATCCAAGATATTTTACACCACTTTGCTGGTATTACTAGCGAATACAAAGGTCAGTTTGGAAGAACTGAAGCCGATGTAGCCAACTCTATTGCCAGAAATGCAGTTGTTCCTTGCGGATGGTTGTGGGCTACAGGTGGTGGACACGCAGTGCTCATTCACGGTTATGTAAGCGGCAATGTTTACTATATGGACCCTTGGTATGGCGAAGGAAAGAAGATTGCAAGCTATTCTAATTTCAGCTCAGGTAGCGACGGATCAGATGCAGGTCACCACACTTGGATTACCGGCATTTATTTCACAAGCGATGTTACTCAAACCGACACCGTAGTACCTTGTGATGCACCCAATAGCATTACTGTTTCTAATATTTCTGGAAGTAGTGTAGATCTTAATTGGCCTGTAATCGCATCGGCTCAATCGTACAAAATTCGTTACCGTGCACAAGGCTCAGCCACTTGGATTAATACAACTTCTTCTGCAAATTCTAAAACAATTGCTAATCTTTCTGGAACTACTACTTATGAATTTCAAGTTGCATCGGTTTGCAACAGTGTGAGCGAAAGCAGTTTTAGTTCTACAGCTACAGCTACTACCCTTGAAGGTCCAGTTGTTTATTGCGCAGCAAACGGCAACAGTGTTGACGGCGAATGGATTAATAGCGTTGTTTTTGGCAGTATCAACAATACTTCTAACGCTAATGGTGGCTATGCCGACTTCACAGCTCAGTCTACTTCTATAACTGCAGGTACGTCTGCCAACATTACTTTAACTCCAGGTTTTGCATCTAGCTGGTTATTTGGTACAACCACACAACCAGAATTTTGGAGTATTTGGATTGACTTGAACCAAGATGGCGATTTCACCGATGCCAACGAACAACGTTTTGTTTCATCATCAAGCTCGACATCTGCAGTAACAGCTGCTATTTCTATTCCTTCAGGTTCGCCTGCTGGTACTACTCGTATGCGAATTGCAATGAAAAGGAGTTCGGTAGCAAGTTCTTGCGAAAGTTTTGCCAATGGAGAAGTGGAAGACTACTCTGTTACCATTATCGAAGACTTACCTCCAACGTGTGATGTTGTTACCAATCTTTCAATATCAAGCGTAACCAATAACAGTTTTTCTGCATCTTGGAGTGGCGATGTTGATGCAACATCTTACAATGTAGATATTCGAGAAAACGGTGGAGCTTGGACAACTGTTAGCACAACCACAGCATCGTACAACTTCACAGGATTATCAGCTGAAACTAACTACGAAGTAAAAGTTTCGACTGTTTGTAGCTTTGGAAACAGCGCGGAATCGAATATAGTTTCAGCCACTACACTATCAGGTCCGGTTGAATATTGCTCTGCATCAGGAAATTCTACAAGCGAATGGATAGAGGCCATAAGCCTTGGAAATATCAATAACACTTCTGGAGCCGACGGTGGATATGCCGATTTCACAACTCAATCTGCTTCTATCGAAATTGGAGCTTCAGCAAGCCTGACGATTACACCTGGCTTTCCATACAGTTGGTTGTTTGGTTACACAACACAAGCTGAATTCTATTCTGTTTGGATTGACTTGAACCAAGATGGCGATTTTGATGATGCTAATGAGTTACAATATGTTTCACCAAATAGCAATTCTGGATACCAAGCATTTTCAGTAAGTCTTTCTATTCCAGCATCAGCAGCATTGGGCGAAACACGTTTGCGTATAGCAATGAAAAGAGGTTCTGCCGCTAATTCTTGCGAGGCACTTGCAAATGGAGAAGTAGAAGATTATACAGTAAACATTGTTAGTTCTGTTGGTGGCAGCGGTAGAATTACTGCAGTAGGTTCAATTTCCGAATTGGAAAGCAGTATGTATCCAAACCCAGCAAGTGATGTGGTGAATATTAAATTGTCTATTCCTTCAAATTCTAGTACAGTAACTATCAACCTTCGTGATATATCGGGCAAATGGATTCAAGGAGAAACCTTTGAATCTGCTAATTCGGATAAAACAACAACTTACCAAATGCCCTTAAATCAATTGACTCAAGGTATCTATTTAGTTGAAGTCGTTACCAATACTGGAGACCGCCAATTGCAGAAATTGATTGTGAATTAATCCAATTATCTTACTTAAAAAAAGCACCCTAGTGGTGCTTTTTTTATTCTTAATATTTTCGACAGTAACTATTTCAACATGCTTTCATAAGCCTTGAAATACAACTCTATACTTCTATCGATATGGAAGAAATTCTGCATGCGCTCTTTAGCTCCCTCCCCCATTTTCAATCTAAACTCAGAATCTGATGTATAAAAATCTATCGCTTCTGCTAATGCTTTTGAATTTGCTTTTTCAACTACCAAGCCGCTTTCTTTATTCACAACCAAATCTACATTACCAGGTATGTCGGTAATGATTGGTGCTGTTCCTAAATTCATTGCTTCTATAACCGATTTTGTAATCGCTTCACCATACAAGCTCGATAACACAAACGAATCAGAACCTTTCACCAATTGCAAAGCGTCTTTTCTGTAGCCTGAAAACAATATACGTTTCTGTGCTGCTTCTGGTAATTTATCTATAACCGCTTGCACTTCATCATCCAATAAACCTTCACCAATAAGCACCAAATAGGCATTGGTATTTTTTATGAATTCAAAGGCACCTACCAAGTAAGGAATTCCTTTCATCGGTCTAGCATTGGCTACACAACAGAAAACGGTAGAATCTGCAGGAAAACCAAATTCAGCACGAACATCTTTTGCCACTACATCTTTGTACCATTCAGGATTATGTCCTTTCCTAATGGTTATTACTTTATCCTTGTTTCTAAAAAGATTTCTTTTGATTAAATCTTCAACTGCACCGGCAATACAAAATATCTTATCGACTCTCGGATGCAAATATTTCAAATAAGCACTTGGGTCGTACCAATGAATATTGCCTTCATACCCTCTATACAAAGCCACTTTAGCTTTTGTACCTCTAGCAGCAACTAAACCATTGATTGTTGCCTTAGAATTAAACAAATGAATGACATCAATTTTTTCTGAAATGATGTATTGGCGCAAAAAAGCAATAAACTCTCGATCAAATTTCTTAACCGGATGTTTTTCCATCGTTTCAATCCCCTCAGCTCTAAAACGCTCTGTCCAAGGCGAATCAGGCAAGTTTATAACTCTAATATCTGCTCCCATTTTCTTTAGGCCTATAAATATCTCGGCTTCCGGACGGTAAACAACTGGGTGAGAGTAATGACTGATGGCAAGTATTCGCATATCGTTGAAAAATCTGTTTATAAGCAGCTAAAGGTATTTATTATATATATGCTGTGCTTTGGTACTTTTACACTCGAAAAAGAAATTATGCTCAATATTTTTGGTAAGCGAAAGATAAAAGCGGATAAACTAGCCAACATTTTGGTTAACTACATCATGGAAGTAACTGAGAAAGGCTATGATGGTGTAGAAGCTTTAATTGAAACGAGTCCTGAATTTGTCATAAAACCAGAAACGAACCCTGAAGGCACAAAAAATTTCCTTTTGGTCGTTTTTGTTGGCAATTTGAGTTTTGTATCTCGATATTTTGATCAAAATGTAGAAGACGCCATCAAGGAGCAGTGTTTTACTGTATTAGCACAAACTTTCGATACCAATTCTGAGACTTTGAAAAGCCTGTATAAAGAATACAAAAGCTTCATGGTGAAGGTCAATCACCCTTCTAAAAACATGCTGTATGCCATGTCTAAAGGATTGTTTCATAAATTAGAATTGAACGAATTTCAAGAAGACTTCTTTAAAAGTCAGAATGTACCAAACCCTACGTTCATCAAAAAATTGGATGAGATTATGGCGCAAACCATATTTCATTGGGATGAATTCTTGAGCAAACACAAAGTCACTTTATAACATTCAGTCATAAAAAAAGCCCTTCTGTATTTCTACAAAAGGGCTTTTTTAATTCAGTCTATTTTCGATTATGCTTTTCCTAAGCGGTAAAGCATTCTGAAGTGATCTACAAACGCACTTACAACTGTATGGTTGTAATTAAAGTACGGGTGACCATACTCTTTAGCTGTGTCTTCAACAATCTTTGCAATCTTTCTATAGTGAGTATGGCAAATGTTTGGAAACAAATGGTGTTCTACTTGAAAGTTCAAACCACCTGCAAACCAACCAAAAACACGACTTTTTGTAGCAAAATTAGCTGTTGTACGCAATTGGTGAACCATCCAGTTGTTTTCCATATTCCCCTCTTTGTTAGGCATAGGAAACTCCATAGCAGGAACTACATGTGCCGCTTGGAATACCAATGAGATAAACAAACCTGTTACTACTTGCATGATTACAAAACCTAATAAGATTAAGTACCATGGTTGATTAGAAAAAATCATAGGAATAACCATGATGTAAGCGAAGTAAAAAACTTTCCACAATGAAATGGCTTTTAGTTCTTTCTTCAAAGCTTCCTTACTTCTTATCAAACCTTTGCGTTTGTAACGTGCTGCTTGCGTGAAATCGGTAAAAGACGTCCAAGCCAATGTCATGATACAATACAATACTGGTGCGTATAAAAATTGGTATTTGTGAAACCACTTTAATTCTTGGTGAGGATTGAATCTTAGGTAAGGGTCAGAGTCGATATCTTCATCCAAGCCATCGATGTTGGTATACGTGTGATGCAAAATATTATGCTGCATACGCCAAACAGAATCGTTTGCGCCAATAAGGTTGATGGTGTTGGCCATAATCTTATTGATAATCTTGTTTTTACTGTAGGCACCATGATTGGCATCGTGCATAACACTAAAGCCAATACCTGACATACCTATTGCCATGATGGACCAAAACAACAAGTTCATCCAGCTGCTATCACTAGCGTTGAAAATAATAAGGAAATAAGGAACAAAATAAAATGCGAACATCGCTATGGATTTAATAACCATTTCAGTGTTAGCGTATTTACTTATACCTTTTTCCGCAAAATAAGAGTTTACTTTTTTTCGTAAAGTCTGGGCGAAATCAGCGTCCGCACTTTTAGAAAATTTATGAGCCTTAATATTCATAGGGTACTTTTACATTTAGCGCTTATGCAACTAAGGTGCAAATATAAACTATTATTGCTGTATGAAAATAAAATTTCGACAAACAAAAAAAGGCAGATTGTTAACAATCTGCCTTTCTACAATGGGTACCCAATGGGATTCGAACCCACGGCCCTCGGCACCACAAACCGATGCTCTAACCAACTGAGCTATGGGTACCATTTATTTGAGTGCAAAGGTAAATAATTAATTTTATTTTTCGAAACAATTTTGAGCTACATTTTACATATCTGCAGTTGGTTTCCTCATGAAGGCGACCCCCAAAATGGAGTTTTCATACGCCAACACATTGAACTAACGCAAGATAGCTTTCAACCTATCATTATTTGCAATACACCAAAAAGCAAAAAACAAATTGCGTCAAACAATATAGTTGTCTTCAATTTGAATTCGTCTGCATCAAAATGGAGTAAAATTCGCGCTGCAAAAAAGATTTTTCAAGATTTATTGAAAGAAAAAGGTCAGCCAAAAGCCATTCATCTGCATGTAGCATCTCCCTTAGGAATAATAGCCTTATTAGCGACTAAGACTTTCAACTGCAAATTGATGATCACTGAACATTGGACAGGCTACAGAAGCGGACTATTCTCGAAAGCACCCGCTGTTCAAAAAATCATCACAAAACAACTTTTCAAAAAAGCTTCTATTATAATGGTGGTTTCTAAAAGTTTAAAAGATGATTTGCTAAACCTTCAGTTAACCAAAGAGGAAAAACTTCTAATTACACCTAATCCGATTTCACTTTTAGAAGAGAATATTCCTTTAAATACAAAGGACTCATCAAAAATCAACATGTTATCGGTAGCCGATTTTAATGAACAAAACAAAAACTTCATTGGCATATTAAGCGCTTTTGAAAAAGCCATTACTACACTTCCCAAATTACATTGGACCATCATTGGAGATGGCCCCGACAAAATTACTTTTGAAAAAATATTGAATAGCAGTCCTGCAAAAAATCATGTGACTTTATTAGGCCGAAAGCCTCAAGCCTATGTGCTTCAACATTATTCAGAGTATGATTTTCTTGTAAGTTTTAGTCGATTCGAAACCTTTGCCATGGTACCTGCCGAAGCGATTGCTTCTGGAATACCCGTTATTGCAACAAAATCGGGCGGCCCAGAACATTATGTAAATAATAAAAATGGCATTCTGATAGAAAGTGATAATAGTGAACAGTTACTAGATGCAATCAAAACATTAAGCATTACGTTCACAGAATATTCTATCGAACAACTTAGAAATAGTTTGCCAAGTGCTTTTAGTCCTTCGCATTTTACCAAAACCCTTACTAAACTGTACAACAAAGAGTGAGCGCAACAAAAAAGAACTTAACGAATACTTTTTTGAGTACGGGCATCATCTTGATTCTTCAAGTTGTAAACATCGTGCTGAGCACTCAATTGTTGGGTTCTGAAGGTAGAGGACAAATTAGTTTGTATCTATTGCACATTGCTATTGGCGCTCAAATTGGCAGCATGGTTGGTGGTGAAGCACTCGTATTTTTCACCCCCCGATTCAATCTTAAATCGCTTTTGTCTTTATCTATACAATGGAATGCCTTCATTATGATCTTATCCATGACGACATTCTGGTGGTTTGAGTTTTCTAATGAGTCAATATTGCTTCTTGGAGGCGCCATATTTCTTCAATCGAGTTTCCAATTATTTACCCAACTAGGTATAGGCAACTTGCTCATCACCAAATCAAACAAAGCCTTCTTGCTTTCGCAATGCATATTTACAACCTGCATACTTGTTTTCCACTCCTACAATTCTCTTACTGAAACATCATTTATAGGTGCCTATATGATTGGTTTATCCGTTGCTATAGGGTTTATGATTGTTCACACAAAAAAATTTAAAACCAATTCAGAATTACCAAGTCTAACCTTAAAAAAGGCCTTAAGCAATGGGTTTGTCATTCAATTCGGGAATTTGGCACAAACCTTCAATTCGCGTTTAAGTTACTTCCTATTAGAGTCATTATTCGCTAATGGAAAGGCACTTGTTGGGGTATACTCCACAGCATTATTAGTCAGTGAAAAAGCATTGGTTGTTCCTAAAAGTTTGGGACGAGTACAATTAGCAGAAACGGCCAATCAAGCAAATTCACTGGCATTAAGAACAAGTCAATATTTCAAATTATACATTGCCCTTGCTGTTGTTGTAATGCTTGTTTTGTTATTTGTTCCCAATGCTTTGTATGTATTTGTTTTCGGTTCAGGTTTTGAAGACGTTGGCTTTTTCATCCGTTTATTGATTCCTGCTATGTTGTTACTTATGGGAAGCAACGCCATGAGTAATTATTTCTCAGGTTTAGGCATGTACAAAGTCAACAGCATGTGCACAGTAATTGCATTAGCAATATCTTCCACCTTTGCATTTACACTAATACCTATCTACGCCAATATTGGGGCTGCAATAAGCACAAACATCGCTTTTGCCATACTTTGCATCTCACAATGTTGGTATTTCACCAGAAAAAATCCTGATCTACCAAAAACATGGCTACTACCCAACAAGGAAGACTGGAGTATTTTAAAACAAGCTCTATCTAAGGTCAAATAAGCTTTTTACTCCAGGGGTGCGCTCAACGGTAAAACCTTCGGCATAAGTGGCATTGATAGCCCGCCCAAATTCACGAGCACGGGCTTCCAAAAAGTAGAGGAAATCTGGCGATGATATTGGAGTTATCGTTTCTTTATTGTTATGACTTTTACCGCTGAAAAATTGAGATGAAAAAGCTTTAATCGATTCCATTTTTTGATCGTATACAGAGGTTATATCCACAACAAAGTCGGGTTTTATATAGCGATCTTGAATCATATGATACACGGCTTTTGGCCTCCAGTGTTCTTGCTTTTCTCCGTCGAAAACAGTTTCAATTTTTAATAATCCAGATAAAAAAGCTGCGCGTTGCACTAAAGCACTCCCCCTTCCATGATCGGGATGACGGTCCTCAATAGCATTGGTAATAAGAATCTCGGGTTGATACTTTCTTATTTGTTGTATCACTGCCAAGAGATTCTCCTCTGTTTCTTCAAAAAAACCATCGGCTAACCTTATGTTGTCTCTAGCATCCAAGCCCAAAATCTTACTTGAAAGTGTAGCCTCTTTATGTCTCAACTCTGCACTACCTCGCGAGCCCAATTCGCCTTGAGTTAAGTCTACTATACCGATTCGTTTTCCGTTTGCTTTTTCTTGTAATAACGTTCCTGCACAAGCCAATTCGGCATCGTCTGGATGAGCCACAATGGCCAAAATATCTAGTTTCATCATCAATCCTCTTTGTAAAAATCTATTTTTTTCTTTTCAATCCTGCTCAATTCGTAAAAAAGTAAGATATTTGCCGACCAATTAAAAAAGGCCTGAACTGCCATTAACAGTTTATTAATTAAATAACTATGCCAGTAAAATTAAGATTACAAAGACACGGTAAGAAAAACAAACCATTCTATCACATTGTTGCAGCAGATGCTAGAGCACCTCGTGACGGTAAATTTATCGAAAGAATTGGTTCTTACAACCCAAACACAAACCCTGCTACTATCGATGTAGATGTTGATTCAGCATTGAGATGGTTAGCAAACGGCGCACAACCTACTGACACTGCTAGAGCTATACTTTCTTACAAAGGTGTAATGTTCAAAAAACACTTATTAAGAGGTGTTTCTAAAGGTTCTTTCACTGCAGAAGTTGCTGAAGAGAAATGGGCTGCATGGATGGCTGAAAAAGACGCTAAAATCCAAGCTAAAGTTGACAAACTTTCTGACGCTGAAAAAACTGCTTTCGAAAAGCAATTGGCTAATGAAATGAAAGTAAACAAAGAAAGAGCTGCAGCAATCGTTGCTAAAAACACTCCTGAAGTTGTAGAAGAAGCTGTTGCTGACGTTGCTGAAGAAGCTACAGAAGAAGCTGCTCCTGAAGCAGACGCAACTGAAGAAACAGAAGCATAAGATGATTTTAGATAAAAACAATTGTTTTTATCTCGGAAAAATATCAAAGTCGAAAGGCGTAAGAGGTTCAGCTTACGCCTTTTTTGATGTCGATAATTTGGATGATTACATCAATCTTCCATCGGCATTACTCGATTTTCATGGTGAATTACAGCCGATATTTTTTTCGAAATGCACCATTCAATCGGGTAAAATATTGATTGATATTGAAGGAATAGATTCCGATGAGAAACTGCGTCCTTATTTGGGCAAAGACCTATACCTTCCATTGAATGCCTTACCTAAATTGAAAGGCAACAAGTTTTATTTTCACGAAGTCATTCAGTTTGACGTATTAGACAAGAACCTAGGATTATTGGGTACTATAACTGATGTATATGGAAGTGAAATCAATCCGTTATTGGCTGTAAAACACAGCTCAAAAGCCGAAATCCTTATCCCTATCAACGACACCATCATTACAGGCGTAGATAGAGACAAAAAGCAAATTTTGGTGGATACTCCTGAAGGATTAGTAGACATGTATTTGGAATAAAGCATGGGTAGAAATGCTTATTTCAATTTCAAAACATTTGGTCTTCAATTTTCAAAAAAAGTATTTCCTGTTGGTACCGATTCTTCGCTTTTAGGTGCTTGGATGTGCAAATACGCATCTACCCAAAACAAAAAAATCAACGTACTCGATATTGGCTGTGGGACCGGTATTCTAAGTTTGTTTGCCGCTAAAACACTGAACGCATCTGTTACGGCTATTGACATTCAAGAAGCTGCTGTAGAACAATGTTTAGAAAATGTGAAACTCAATCATGAAGAGAAAAATGTCACTGTTTCTTTATCCGATATTGCTACTTATAGTGGCCCAACTAATTTTTATGATGTTATTGTAAGCAATCCACCTTATTTCCCTGACATCAAAGAGGTTAAGACAGAGAGAGAAATAGCAAGGCAAACGGCTCAGCATTTCGATTTGAACACTCTCATACTGAAAGCAACTTCCCTACTCAACAGCAACGGGAAAATGTATCTGGTAGTTCCGTTCGATCAAAAACAACAATACCTTATTTCGGCTATCGCAAACAAACTACACCTATCGCAGATAGCGTTCGTGAAAGGCACCAAACAGTCAGAAATAAAAAGGACCCTACTTTGTTTCTCAAAAGCAGAGTCCAATTACATTAAAGAAGAAATAATAATAGTAGAAAACGACCGTAAACAATATACCACAAAGGCCAAAAGCTTATTGAGTCCGTTTTATCTTAATCTATAGTTACAACGGTTTCTTCAAATCGAACACCGTATTCTTCTAGTTCTTTTAGTACTGGTTCGTATACATCTTTGGCCAAAGGAAGTAAAACACCCTTGTAGCCTAAGTCCATTTTCAACGCTCTTCGAGCAAAAATCCCAATTGGCAAACCAACAGTTCTGGCCATCGCAGTACTATCCTTATCGCCTATTGCCACCATATGCGACTTGCATTCATGCAAAACACCCGCTTTATCTCGATATGTAACTTTGTGATACATCACGCACATATCTTTATCGTCTGGGTCCATTTTCCATTTATCTTCAATGATCAACTGCAAAACTTGTGCAGGTGTTCCAGAAGTAATTGGAATGAACTTCTCCTCGAATATTCCCAACCATTCTAGTTTATTGAACAAGGCTTCTTCATCTTGGCGAATTCCCAAAAAGTACTTTAATTTCAATTCTACAGAGTCGCTTTTATGATATGGTAAAAACATATTAAAAAACTCGCGATAAGTCATCTTATCAAGATTGTTAATCACATAAGAATCGTCGGTAACCCCTAGTTCTACAAAACAATCCCACGCACGAGAATACCCCATTCTACGGAGAGTTCCTCGGTACATAGTTTCTACATTTTCTAACCCATAAGTTGTTTGATATTTCAAACTATCTCTATTGGCATATCCTTCAAAGTCGCCATATTTTGGCAAACCAATTACTTCTGTTCTTTTAAAAAGCTTGTTATAAGGAATGTATTTGAATTTATTGTTGTGAAGAAATTTTGACACTCCCTGCCCTGCTAATACAACATTTCTTGGGTTCCAAGATAATTTATAGTGCCATGGATTGTTATCCGATTCTGGCGCTACCAAACCTCCAGTAAAGCTTTCAAAACCAATAACAACATTGCCTTTAGCCTTAATTTCATCCAGCATTTTCATGGCACTCATATGATCAATACCTGGATCAAGTCCAAGTTCATTCATAATGAACATATTGTGCTTAACCGCTTCGCTATTCAATGCATCAATTTCTGGGCTTATATACGATGGGGTTATCAGGTTTACTCCAAACTTAATGCAATCTTGTACCACACTTAAGTGCAAACTTGCAGGCAACATACTTATTACCAATGCCGCACCAGCTATCAAACTTTCTCGTTTTTGAACATCTGCAATATTCAACTGCAAGGCGTGTGCATACTTGTTTTTCACCAAGCTATTGGCCACTTCAAAATCTCTATCTACTATCTGAACTTCATACTGATCTTGCTCGGCATGTTCTTGTAAATAATTCAAAAGAGCACCACTTGAACGGCCCGCTCCAATTACTAAAATTCGCTTCATATTTTTTTCGAAATTTGCGTCAATATTTTATTTGTGCTAAGGCTCGTATTTACAACCATAACATTGCTTCTCTCACTTACTGTTCTCAGTCAAAGTTCTACTTTGTTTGTCTACAGTACAGATAGCACTTCATTTAATTTCTCGCTCAATAAAAGCGACACATCGGGATATAGTGCTTCTGCCTTCGAAATAATAAATATCGAAACAGAAATACAAGGTATTACCGTATTTAAAAATAAAATTCCTGCCTACAAGAAACTACTCTTTCTTCGTTTAGGCGACAGCACTGTCATAAAAATAGGTAGCGGACAAATTTTTTATGATGAACAAATGCCTAAAAATATTGAGTTCAGTAAAGTCGATGCTCAAAAATTGGGTAAGAACATCTTGCCACCTAAAAATTCAGACGACATTCTTGTTCAAAAAGAAGATCAAACCAAGCTCCTTTCAGAACCTACAGATGATTTATTGCGTTACAGCTACAAGGCGAACGACAGCTTGAATGCAACTGATTTTGTTCTACCTGCGGAAAACACAGACACAACATCTATTTCAAATTGCAACTATACGCTTAGCGATAAAGATTTAAAACGATTAAAAAGCAAATTGAAAATTTTTCCTGATGCTTACGATCAAAAACGCATGTTAGAAGAAGATCTCGAATTTACTTGCTTTACAACAGAGCAGTTAGGTGCAATTCTGAAAAACATCAACGATGATGAAGCCAAATTCCTACTCATTCGCAATATCTGGCATCAATGCAGCGACCCTAAAAATTTGATTGAGCTAGGTTCAACATTTCTTTTAGAGATTTACCAAAAAGATTATATCGATTTTTTGGAAAACAGACTTTATGAATAAAATTCAACCTATTGCATTTTTATATTTAGCATTAGCTATTGGTCTTGGAGCATTAGGTGCTCACGGCATCAAGCCAAAAGTATCGCCTGAAACGCTCGACATTTTTAAAACTGGAGTACACTACCAAATTGTTGTAGCATTGGTATTGATAATGAAGGGAGAAATGTTAAAAAATATCGAAAACATTTTATTGCTACTAGGCAGTATATTCTTCTCTTTTAGTCTGTATATTATCACCTATTTAAAGATGTCCGGAACGAGCATTCCCGTTGCCTTAGGCATCATTACACCTATAGGCGGATTGCTCATTATATCTTCCTTAATTCTAGTCGCTATTAGACTTTTACAAAATAAATAGGTTAAAACTGAGTTAAGAATGCGTAGTTGGTTTTGTCAATTACGTTACCTTTACACCCTCAATTTAAAAAGTCAATTGATCCTATGAATAACTTCGGTAAAAGAGCTAAAGATGCAAATCTCAACTACCTTGGATTAGGCAATGTAGCGCAAGCATACTGGAATTTAAGTCCGGCCGAATTGGTAGAAGAAACAATCATGAGCCAAACAGGCACACTTAATGACACGGGTGCTCTGGCTGTAGATACCGGCGAATTTACTGGTCGTTCTCCCAAAGACCGCTTCATCGTAAAAGATGCGCAAACAGAAAAAGATGTTTGGTGGGGAGATATCAACATTCCATTTGACACTGACAAATTCGACAAATTATACAACCGAGTTACAGCTTATTTAGCTAGTAAGGATGTGTATGTACGTGATGCATTTGCAGGTGCAGACGAAAACTACAAGCTAAGTTTAAGAGTAGTTACAGAATTGCCATGGAGTAACCTGTTCGCTAGCAACATGTTCATCAATCCAACCGATTCGGAAATTGAAAACTTCACACCAGAATGGCATGTAATAAATGCTCCTGGTTTTTTAGCTGACCCTGAAATTGACGGTACACGCCAACATAACTTTGCAATAATTAATTTCACTAAGAAGTGCATAATTATTGGTGGTACTGGCTATACTGGTGAAATCAAAAAAGGTATTTTCTCTGTATTGAATTTCATCTTACCAACGCAAAAGAATGTATTGCCTATGCACTGTTCAGCCAACATTGGTTCTGACAACGACACGGCTATATTCTTTGGTTTATCTGGTACTGGTAAAACAACTCTTTCTTCAGACCCTAACAGAAAACTTATCGGTGACGATGAGCACGGCTGGAGCGATAACAGCGTCTTCAACTTTGAAGGTGGATGTTATGCTAAAACCATCGATTTGAGCGCTGAAAAAGAACCTCAAATTTACGATGCGATCAAGTTTGGTGCTTTGTTAGAAAACATTGTTTTCAATGAAGACGGAAATTCAGTAGATTATACTGATGGATCTAAAACTGAAAACACGCGTGTTTCTTACCCATTGGATCACATCGACAATGCAGTTGTACCATCTGTAGGGTCTGAACCGAAAAATATTTTCTTCCTTACTTGTGATGCTTACGGTGTATTGCCTCCAATTTCAAAACTTACTAAAGCACAAGCTATGTATCACTTCATGAGTGGTTACACCGCTAAAGTTGCTGGTACTGAAGCTGGAATTACAGAACCAACTACTGCATTCTCTGCATGTTTTGGCGCACCGTTTATGCCATTACACCCATCTAAATACGCTGAAATGTTGGGAGACAAGTTGGCGAAAAACGATGTGAAAGTATGGTTGATCAACACAGGTTGGTCTGGTGGGGCTTACGGTGTTGGTGAGCGTATCAAACTTAAATTCACAAGAGCAATGATTACTGCTGCTCTAGAAGGTAAGTTGAACGACGTTACTTACACTACTCACCCAATATTTGGTTTAGAAATGCCTTCAGAATGCGAAGGAGTATCGGCTGATATATTGAACCCAAAAAACACTTGGGCTGATAAAAATGCTTACGATGAAAAAGCAAATCTATTGGCTGAGAAATTTGTGGCTAACTTCAAAAAATACGAAGCTGAAACAAACAACGAAATATTATCTGCAGCACCTAAAGTTGGCGCTAACGCATAATTATTAAATACCATTTCAAATCAAAACCATCTCCTGAGAAATCTTGAGATGGTTTTTTTTATGCCTCACAATTTCTACTTAAAAACAAATTTTTCTATCCGATAGCACTAATAACCCCTTTCAATACATCTGAAAAGGAACAGCAATAAGAACACGAATCTTCTCCCTTATTCCATAGTGCTGTGTATATTTGAATGGTGTATAAGTTTTATTGCGACAGCCCATTAAAAGAAGGACAAACGATAGTATTAAGTCCAGAAGAAAGCAAACATGCTATTGCTGTTTTACGCTTGATTAACAATACCGACATCCTATTGCTCAATGGAGAAGGATCGGTAGCCAATGCAACTATTTGCAATGCACACAAAACCAATTGCGAAGCCATAATCAATAGCGTTGAACACCAACCCACACAAGGTCAGTTCACATTATTGATATCTCCACCAAAGAGCACCGACCGCTGGGAATACATTATAGAAAAAGCCCAAGAGCTGAATGTAAGTAGCATTCAACCTGTAGTTACATTCCATTCTGAACGCAAGAAAATAAATATTGAAAAAGCCAACAAAATTGCTCGAGCTGCTCTCAAACAATGCGGCGCTTTTTATCAGTGTGAAATCTTAGAACCAGTAACTTTTGCACAGGCTCTTCAAAACTATCCTCCTGGGTTGTATGGCTATTGCAAAATGCTGAACAATGAAACCAACAACAATACCATTTCAACTGTATTCATTGGACCTGAAGGCGATTTTTCCGAACATGAAGTCAGCCTATTCGTTGCCGCTGGATGGAAAACCATGCGCTTAGCCAACAACATACTACGCAGCGAAACAGCAGCAATAACCGCTATTGTAAAACACAACCCTTTTTTATGAGATGGATCATACTTTCATTGTTTGCTACTCTTAACTTCATCTGTTTAGGACAAAGTTTAAAACTTGCTCAACTTCAATACAGTGGCGGGGGCGATTATTATGCGAATACAACGGCACTAAAAAACCTGAGCATTTTCTGCAACAACAATTTACAAACTGAAATAAACTCCGATTACGAGTACGTAAAACCAAACATCAACGAATTGCTTAGCAAACCATTTGTTCATCTTACAGGGCACGGAAACGTCGTTTTTAGCCCATCAGAGAGAGAAGCTTTGCGGAAATATTTATTGAACGGTGGCTTTTTACACATTGATGACAATTACGGAATGGATCAATTCATTCGTCCTGAAATACAAAAAATATTTCCTGATAAAGAATTGGAATTAGTTCCCCTTACGCATGCCATTTACAACTCGCCATATAAAATGGAAGAAGGGTTACCCAAAATACACGAACACGATGGCAAAGCCACAGAAGGTTGGGGTATTTTTAATGAAGGCGAACTGGTACTTTTTTATTCTTACGAAAGCGATTTGAGCGATGGTTGGGAGAACAAAGAAGTACACAACGACCCCGACAATGTTCGACTTTCTGCCCTGCGCATGGGAGCCAATTTGGTACACTACGCTTTCACTCGCTCATCTAAAAAACAGTAGCGAAATTTATAGTCAAATTCAAAACCATGAGAATAAAACTGATTTGGGATTTAAGAGGTCCTGACGCTGAACAAACAGCAAAACACCACGCCATTCACTTAAAAGAATACGCAGAAAAACACTTGAACGAAAACAATACCAGCGGGGTAGAAAAGCAAACAGACATGCACAGCATAGCTTATATGATATGCGACCGCGAACAAATGATAGCCATTAGAGACGCTCTAAAACCTCACAGAGCTGTAGAAGCTTAGTTAAACTTCGGCTGAAATAATCGCTTACGTTTTACGACCAATTGACGCTTGAATTGAAAATACAGAAAAGAGCCGAAGACAGGTATTATAAAAAGAGCAATAATCGCAACAAATTTCATACTCGGTTTTTTAAACTCAGCTTTCAAAATATCAATCAAAGCCCAAACCCATAAAATAATGGTTAATACCGAAAACATAGTAAGAAGAAGCGCTGTATAAGTCATTTTTTTAAAGCTAATACAATTACTTTACTTATGTCGACTCTCTAACACTTCAAGCACATCTTCCAACTTATGATTTTTGGCTCTTAAAAGAAGTAAATAGTGGTACATCAAATCAGCCGCTTCGTTTATAAATAATTCAGCGTTATCGTCCTTCGCTTCTATTACCAATTCTACCGCTTCCTCTCCTACCTTTTGCGCTACTTTATTGATGCCTTTCGCTAGCAATTCAGCAGTATAGGAGCTTTTAGGATCGGCTGTTTTTCTACTTTCCAACACTTCATCCAAATGATTGAGAAAAGCCAAACCTTTCTTCTCTTGATTTTGAAAACAACTTATAGTCCCCGTATGGCATGCTGGTCCTTCTGGTTTCACAAAAATCAAAAGAGAATCGCCATCGCAATCCGTACTATGCGATACATAATTCAAGAAATTTCCTGAGGTTTCTCCTTTAGTCCACAATCTATTTTTACTTCTACTGAAGAACGTCACCTTCTTTTCTTGTACTGTTTTAGCCAAGGCTTCGGGTGTCATAAAAGCTTGCATCAAGACTTCTTGCGTGTAAACATCTTGCACTACAACTGGCATCAAGTCATTCTCGTATTTTTTAAAATTCAATTCCATTTCGCTTTAAATTCTTATTTCTATTTCGGCCTTAGCCAGTTCTTTTTTTAAATCTTGAATTTCTATTTCTCCAAAGTGAAAAACGGAAGCTGCCAAAGCGGCATCGATGGTAGTTTGTTTGAAAACATCTTTAAAATGTTGAACATTACCAGCTCCACCACTCGCTATTACAGGTACATCTACACTTTCGGTTACGGCTTTGCAAAGCGGTAAATCAAAACCATTTTTGGTACCATCGGCCCTCATTGATGTCAATAGAATTTCACCTGCACCACGGTCTACGGCTTCTTTTATCCACTCCAATGCGTCGACACCAGTATTTTTTCTTCCTCCACTTAAAAAAACAGTGTATTTGCCTTCTATGATTTTAACATCTACTGCTACTACCACACACTGATTGCCATAGCGCTCGGCTACCTCATTTATAAGATTAGGACGATTGAAAGCGGCTGAATTGAGCGAGACTTTATCTGCCCCCGCGGCCAACACTTCAGCAGCATCTTCAACAGAAGCAATTCCTCCGCCCACTGTAAAGGGTATATTCAATTCTTGAGCTACTTCCCCCACCCATTGTGTCCGAGTGGCTCTACTTTCTACCGTAGCGGTTATGTCTAAAAAAACCAATTCATCGGCGCCTTCTAAAGCATATCGTTTAGCCAAATCGACTGGATTTCCGGCATCGACTAAACCAACAAAATTTACACCTTTTACCGTACGCCCATTTTTGATATCCAGACAAGGAATGATTCGTTTTGTCAGCATATCAAATGAAAGGTTTTAATTCGGTTAAACTTATTTGTCCTTCGTACAGTGCTTTACCAACAATGGCTCCATATAAGCCCAATTTTGCACATTCGTCCAAATCCGAAATATTGGAAACCCCTCCAGAAGCAATGAGATTCAACCCTGATATTTCTTGTAGTATTTGAGTATACAAAGCGCTATTAACTCCTTGCAACATACCATCTTTACTGATATCGGTTACAAATGCACTCTTTAAATTCCGTTGGTCTTTCAAAAATGAAACCACTTCAATTTCCGATTGCTCGGTCCATCCTTTGGTAGCTATTTTACCATTTCTAACGTCGGCGCCCAACCAAATTTTATCGCCGCCATATTCAGATAATAATTCGGAAAATAACTCGGGCTGTTTTACCGCCATAGAACCAATGCTAACAACATTTGCTCCTGCATTGTATGCATCTTCGGCACGTATTCTGCTATTGATTCCTCCACTAAAATCAATATTCAATTGCGTAGCATTGGCAATGTTTTCAAGCACCTTAATGTTTTTAGTTTCACCTTTTTTAGCTCCGTCTAGATCTACCAAATGCAAATGTTTCAAACCAGAATCTTCAAACAATTTTGCGGCTTCAACAGGATTGGAAAAATATTTTGTCTTTTTATCGTAAGCGCCTTGTTCTAAGCGTACGGCTTCACCTCCAATAAGGTCTATAGCTGGAATAATTATCATAAATCAGTAAAGTTTTTCAAAAGAGTTTCACCGACTACGGCACTTTTCTCAGGGTGAAATTGCACCCCATAAAAATTGTTTTTTTGTTGTGCTGTAGCAAAAGGCAGTATGTAATTGCAGCTTGCCAAATCGTTATCGCAAGGTTCTACATAATAACTGTGCACGTGATAAAAAAACGATTGCTCAACACCTTTGAATAATTTGGATGGAATGGCTTCAATTGAATTCCACCCCATGTGCGGTGTTTTCAATTCACTTTTAGGAAAAGCCTTAACCTTAGATGAAAAAATACCCAAGCCTTTGGTATCTCCTTCTTCGGTATGTTGGCACATCAACTGATAGCCCAAACAAATACCCAATGTAGGTTGAGTAAGCCTAGGGATGAGCGCATCCAAACCTGTAGAAATGAGGTTATCCATAGCAAATCGAGCGTGCCCAACCCCTGGAAAAATGACTTTATCGGCAGAAATAATTTCGTTTGCATCTTTTGTAACCAATACATCTACTCCCAATCGTTTCAAAGCATTTTCCACAGACTTTATATTCCCTGCACCGTAATCTATAATGGCAACTTTCATTACAATACTCCTTTTGAACTTGGCAAAATCATATTATCGGCATCGCGTTTTTTAGCCATTTTTATGCTCTTCGCTAAAGCCTTGAATATGCCCTCTATCTTGTGATGCTCATTGTTTCCTTCAGCTTTAATATTCAAATTGCATTTTGCCGCATCGGAAAAAGACTTGAAAAAGTGCATGAACATTTCTGTAGGCATATCGCCTATTTTTTCACGCTTGAAATCGGCATCCCAAACCAACCAAGGTCGCCCACCAAAATCCAACGCTACTTGCGCCAAACAGTCATCCATTGGCAAAGCATATCCATACCGTTCTAAGCCCAACTTATTACCAATAGCCAAAGCAAAAGCTTCACCCAAAGCCAAGGCTGTATCCTCTATAGTGTGGTGCTCATCTACCTGCAAATCACCTTTTACTTGTATCGACAAGTCTACCAATGCATGCTTGGAAATTTGCTCCAACATGTGGTCAAAAAAGCTCAAACCCGTCGATATATTGCTCTTTCCGCTTCCATCCATATTCAACTGGATTTCAATTTCGGTTTCTTTGGTTTTTCTACTCACAGTAGACTTTCTACTTCCAACCAAAAGCACGGAAGCAACATCTTCCCAATTATCGAAACGAAATTCCGGATTGGCTTTTTCCAACAATTGTTCTTCATCGGCACTTGGTTTGTACGCATCAGGACTTTTTAAGTAAATGCCTTTGCACCCAATATTATTGGCCAATTGCATATCCGAATAACGATCGCCAATAACAAAGCTATTGTCCAAGTCGTACTTATCTGCATCTAAGTATTTACCAAGCATCGCTGTACCAGGTTTGCGGGTATCGGCATTTTCTTCTGGCAAACTTCTATCAATAAACACATCCTGAAACACCACCCCTTCATTAGCAAACGTTTTCAATATGTGTTGGTGCATGTTCAAAAACGGTTGCTCAGGAAATTGTGATCTACCCAAACCATCTTGATTGCTTACCAAAACCAAAACATACTCTTTCCGTTCAGCAACTTTTGCCAAACAAGAAATGGCTTTGGGCATAAATTCTAACTTTTCCCAAGCGTCTAGTTGATAATCTACCGGCGGTTCTTTTACTAAAGTTCCATCTTGATCGATGAATAATATGGCTTGTTTCATGATGTATAAAAAGTTTTGATTAAGGCTAAAAAAAGATTGTTTTCAGAAGGTTTTCCAATAGAAACTCTCAATGCATTAGGGTAATCGTTTTTCCGATTGCGAATGATGACTTTATTGTTCTTTAAATAGGCATACAATTCCTCGCTTCTAGCACAAGAAAACAAAATAAAATTGGCTGATGTTGGAAATACTTTGGATATGTTTTCATTGCTTTTTAATGCCGATGATAGCCTTATTCTTTCTGATTTTATGGTGCTGATTGCATTCGAAGGAGTTCGATTTTTAAGATACTTTTCGGTTAATCTCAACACCTCAGCATTCATATTGTAAGGCAATTTCACTTTATTCAACCATTCAATAATTTCAGGACTAGCAAATGCCATACCGACTCTCAAACCTGCCAAACCGTGAGCTTTAGAAAAAGTTTGAGTAATGACTAAGTTCGAAAACTCCGACAATCGATTGACCCATGATGCTTGATCAGAAAAATGAATGTAAGCTTCGTCCATAACAACTATTCCACTGAATGATGCTAGAATTTGTTCAACATCATCCAATTTCAAATCGTTGCCCGTTGGGTTATTAGGAGAACACAAAAACAAAATCTTGCAATGGTTTGGCAATGCTTTTAAAGCTTCAACATTCAATTGAAATTCTTCAGTTAGCGGTACATCAATTACTTCGGCATTATGGCTATCAGCCAAAACTTTGTACATACCATAGGTAGGTGAGCACATTGCTACAGCATCTACCCCTGGTTCTATAAATACCCGAAACAACAAATCCAAAGCTTCATCGCTTCCATTCCCTATAAATATTTGTGTTGACGAAATCGCAGAAAATTGTTCGCTTAAAATGCTTTTTAACTGCAACTGTTGTGGATCTGGATAGCGGTTGTACTGTTCATTGTATTCGGTATTACCCAAATTATTTTCATTCGCATCCAACCAAATTCCATCGTCTGCCATAAACTCACTTCTAGCGGAACTGTATGCTTTTAGATTTAGAATATACGGTTTAACCAGTGTCTCAATTTTTTTCATCGAAAATGGCTTTTAATCTTAATGAAACTGCATTTTTGTGGGCGAACAACCCCTCGTTTTCTGCCATTATCTCAATGGTTGCCCCCAAGTTTTGAATGCCTTGTTTTGTAATCTTTTGAAAAGTTATGCTTGTACAAAAACTCGCTAAATTCACTCCACTGTACATTTTAGCATAACCTGAAGTTGGAAGTGTATGATTGGTTCCACTGGCATAATCGCCTGCCGATTCTGGAGTGTAGTTGCCTAAAAAAACCGACCCTGCATTCTGAACTTCTGCCGTGTATTGTTCATCGTTTTCGGATGAAATAATAAGGTGCTCAGGCGCATATTCATTGATAAATTCCCAAGCCAAATTGATGTTACCAATAACCAAAGCCTTACTGTTTTCTATCGCTTTTAAAGCCATCTCTTTCCTTGGCAATTGTTCAATTTGAGCGTCTAACTCTTTCAAACATGCATCGATAACTTTACGACATGTGCCTACCAAAACCACCTGGCTATCAGCACCATGTTCGGCTTGTGATAGTAAATCGGAAGCTACAAAAGCCGGAATGCACGTATCGTCAGCGAAAACCAAAACTTCTGAAGGACCAGCAGGCATATCGATAGCGCATCCTTGCAAAGACACCAATTCTTTTGCCTTGGTTACGAATTGGTTGCCCGGGCCAAATATTTTATAACACTTAGCAATACTTGTTGTACCATAAGCCATAGCACCTATAGCTTGAGCTCCACCAACTTTATAAATAGTTGAAATCCCGCATTTTTTTGCCGCATACAACATTGCAGGATGAATGTTCCCTTCTTTATTAGGTGGCGTGCACATTTGAACGCTTTTACAACCGGCTATTTGAGCTGGAATACCCAACATCAACACTGTACTAAATAAGGGTGCGGTACCACCAGGTACATATAAACCAACACTATCGATGCCTCTTTGCTCTCTCCAACAAGTTACCCCACTATCTGTTTCAATAGGTGCAACACCCTCTTTTTGAGCAAAGTGAAAAGTGTAAATATTGTTATAAGCCTTATCAATTGCATCTTTCAATTCAGCGGAAATAGCTGCTTCAGCTTTTTCAAATTCAGAATTTGAAACGACAAAATCAAAGTTTGCATCAACTTGTTGAAATCGTTCATTGAATATTCTCAATGCCTCATCCCCATTGATTTTTACTTCGTTCAATATTTCGCTTACAGTTTGATTCAAAGTAACTTTATCTTCTGAAGGGCGAAGACACAATGCATTCCACTGATTTTTATTAGGCTCGACAAATATTTTCATTACGCAAACATTTTATCAATCGGAATAGTCAATATACCTTCGGCTCCAGCTTTACGGAGTGCGCCAATAATTTCCCAAAATCTTTTTTCAGGTATCACAGAGTGTACCGAGCTCCAGTTTTCTCTAGACAATGGCATTATGGTTGGCGAATTCAATCCTGGTAATAATTCAGTAATAGCATCGAGTTTTTCGTTAGGAGCATTCAATAAAATATATTGATTTTCCTGAGCTCTATTAACCGACTCTATTCTAAAAAGAATTTCCTCTAACAAGTTTTCTTCCTTATCGCCTAAAGCATTGTTAGCAATAAGAACGGCTTCAGATTCCATTAATGTACAGACCTCTTTTAAGCCATTCATTGTAAGCGTAGATCCGGTACTTACGATATCAAAAACGGCATCAGCAACGCCCAAACTAGGTGCCACTTCAACACTACCACTGATATCAAATATATCGGCTGTTATGTTTTGCTTGGCCAATTCGGCTTTTAGAATATTTGGATACGAAGTAGCAATGCTTTTACCTTGAAAAAAATCTATGCCAGAATACTCTATATTTTTTGGAATAGCCAATGACAATCGGCATTTCCCAAAACCTAAACGACGTTTAACAACTACATCTACACCCGATTCTAGCAATACATTTTCACCGACAACACCAATATCTACAACCCCTTTCTCTACATAACCAGGAATATCATCATCTCTTAGGAATAAGGTTTCCAGAGGGAAATTTGTTGATGAAGCTCTCAGTTTGCTTACACCGGTTGATAGTTTAATGCTTGCTTTTTGTAAAAGATCTAGAGACTTTTCGCTGAGTCTTCCGCCTTTTTGTAAACCTATTTTTATCATTTTCTGTTTCTATTTTAATTTTTGGCCAAAAAAAAAGACCCTTCGTTTCCGAAGGGTCTTTCTTGAATATTTAAAATACATCAATACAACTCTACATCCGGAAAAATAACCGCGATTTTGAATGATGTATGTGATGTGTGTTTTTCATTTTTGCGCTACAAACGTAGTAATTATTTTGCTTGTAAAGAATAAATATATCGTCTTCCGTCTTTTCTCGCGTTAATTAGGCCTTTACGATACATACTAGAAGTTCCTATAGCTACTGATCTTTCAACTTTTACGGTTGGCTCTGAAGGCTCCAATTCTTTGATACGATCCATCAACTCTTGTGAACTTCTTTCACCTTCTTTCAAAAGTAAATAAGCGATTTTTTTGGTGTAACTTTTATTGGTTTTATATGTTTTACCCAATTTAACTGGACGCGTTCCTTTTCCTTTTTTATCATTTGAGGGACGTACTTCCCAGTTTATAACTGAAGGGCCTACAATTTTTATTGCTTTAGCAACTTTTTTATCTGCAGATTCTACTCGTGCGGATACTGGTTCAACAGCAGGTACATGAGTAGGAGTATTTTCAACTATCGTTTCAATTCTAGCTTCATTTACTGCTGATGATGGTTCTACAGCTGCACTGTTGAAAGCACCTTCAATAGTAGAAATAGCCATTCTTAAAGCTTCTAGTTGCCCTTCAACTTTCTTTTCTTGGAACTTTAAATATTGTAATATCTCCTGATTGTTCATTCTGTTTTTTTTGCAAAGCAACAAAATATTTATTAGTTGAACTAAACTTTACAAAAATTAAAGATCAGAAACGTTTGATTTTCAGAGCATTTAACAACATTTACAATTCACTAAAAATGAATTGATATAAAAAACTATGCTATTGAAAGAATGAAAGTAAATCTTTATGAGGAATTTCAGATTGCTCACCCGTTGCCATATTTTTCACAGTAAAGATTTTCTTCTCAAGTTCGGAATCGCCCATTAATGCTACAAAAGCAACTTGCTTATCGTTAGCATACTTCATTTGCTTTTTCATCTTCACGGCTTCTGGATATACTTCAGCACTAATTCCAGCACTTCGCAAAGCATTTAAATGTGGCATGATTACAGACAAGTAATTGTCTTCAAATAAAGGAAACAATACATGAGTAGATACTTGTAAGTCTTTTGGAAATAAATCCAATTCTTCTAACACATCATATATTCTATCGGCTCCGAAAGAAATACCAATTCCAGGCACATCTGGCAATCCGAAAATACCAGTTAAATTATTGTAACGACCACCACCACATATACTACCCACACTAGCATTCAAAACTTTCACTTCAAAAATAGCGCCTGTATAATACTCTAGACCTCTAGCTAAAGTTAAATCCAGTTCAACCGAATTCATATCAATATCAGCATGCTTTAAATTAGAAAAAACAAAGTCGAGCTCTGACAAACCTTCATTGGCTAAAGCATTATCTCCAAAGAATTTTTTAAGCGCCTCAAAACGAGCAGAAAAATCTCCAGATATGGACAAGTATTCTTTCACTAACGCGCAATCGCTTGGTGTAAAATCTGCCTTTACAAGCTCTTCTATCACTTTATCTAAACCAATTTTATCCAGTTTATCAATTGCGACTGTTAACGGTATAAGCTTATCTGTGTTCGATAGTTTTTCAGCAAGAGCACTCAACAATTTTCGGTTGTTAATCTTTATAACAAAACCCGGAATCTTTAAATCGGTCAACGCTTTATAATACAATTGAACCAATTCTACTTCCATAAAAAGGGAATCCGAACCAACCACATCTGCATCGCACTGATAAAACTCTCTATATCGTCCTTTCTGCGGTCTATCTGCACGCCAAACAGGCTGTATTTGATAGCGTTTGAAAGGAAATGTAATCTCGTTTCTATTGTTTACAACAAACCGAGCAAAAGGCACAGTAAGGTCGTAACGAAGTGCTTTTTCAGTAAATTTATGGCCCAGTTTTGTAGATGGTAATACATCGTATTCTTCTGTAGACACCGTTTTCTTGAAATCGCCTGAATTCAATATTTTGAAAATCAATCGATCACCCTCTTCACCATACTTCCCCGTAAGCGTAGTAAGATCTTCCATAGCAGGGGTTTCAATTGGCTGAAAACCGAAAGTCTTAAAATGCTTTTCTAGTGTATTGAATATGTATTTACGTTTTAAACTTTGTTCGGGTAAAAAATCTCTCGTTCCTTTTACCACCTTAGGTTTTACGCTCATTATATGTATCTGAATTATTAAAAATAAAAAAGGGTTAAGCGCCTACTTTATCTCTGGTTTTACTCATTGGTTTCTCTTTGCAAAGGTCTTCAATTATTTTGCCTGCAATATCCAATTTGGTCGCATTTTCAATTCCTTCTAAGCCAGGCGATGAATTTACTTCCAAAACCAATGGTCCACGATCGGATTGTAGCATGTCTACTCCGGCAACATTTAGCCCCATAGCCTTTGCTGCCAATACAGCCGTATTTTTCTCAGCCTTATTTAGTTTTATCATTTTGGCACTACCACCTCTGTGCAAGTTGCTTCTGAAATCTCCTTCTGCTCCTTGACGTTTCATAGCTCCTACGACTTTACCATTTACAACTAACGCTCTAATATCAGAACCTCCAGCTTCTTTGATGAATTCTTGAAGCAACACAAATGTTTTCATGCCATAAAATGCTTCTACAACACTTTTTGCTGCTTTAGCTGTTTCAGCCAAAACCACACCTATACCTTGTGTACCTTCAAGTAATTTTATCACAAGCGGAGCTCCACCCACTTCTTTAATTACGCTATCTACGTTTTTAGAGTGGTTGGATATAACCGTTTTAGGAATAGCAATTTGATGGCTACTGAAAATTTGCATACTTCTCAGTTTGTCACGAGAACGAGCAATTGCTAACGAGGAGTTGGCTGTTCTAGCACCCATCATTTCGAATTGACGTACAACAGCAGTTCCATAAAAAGTTACAGAGCTTCCGATTCTGGGAATTACAGCGTCTACACCTTCTAATTTTTTTCCTTTGTAAATAATATGAGGGTTACCAGCCTCATTCACCAAATTACAACTTAAGTGATCTATTACCAAAGCCTCATGGCCTTGTTTTTCAGCTGCCTCAACCAATCTTTTGGTACTATACAGATTTGGGTTACGCGACAGTATTACGATTTTCATAATTTGGTTTCTTAGAGGTTTAGTGATATGTTCTTTAGTGATACATCCACTAAAAATCTATTTCTTAAAAAATTCTTCCCTAACAAAATAGGGTATTTCATTTTTTGTCTATTGGTTAAAGAAAATGATGTTTTATACCTTTTCCCTAAAACGGAAACAAGCAATTTCACTTTAAAACGTTTTTGCGTTTCACCATTGCTGCTTTTCACTTGCACGGTATCAAAGTCTTTAAATTCTACAAAAGGGCCTTTTAATATTCGGCAACGTAAAATTTTCTCACCATCTTTTTCAATAATCTTAATGCGTGTAGCATGGACAGAGTTTCTGTCGGCACCAGTATCTACTTTAGCTGGTACGCTTATCTCATAATCGGGAAACTCAACGAATTCCGCACGACCAATAATTCCTTTCTTCGAAGTCATTTTCCGTATTCCATACCAAACTTAATTAAAAGAGCAATTAACTATATTCGCATTTCGTGAGAAAATTCATTTCAAGCGGTATTTAACGTTTACATTATGTCTGAAAAAGTTCTTATAAAAAATCAAGAGGTAGACTTCGTACAACAATTACTAGCCGACTATAAAGTGGCTTGTATCAGTCGAGAAACATCACTTCTTGGGAGAAAAGAAGTACTAACAGGAAAAGCCAAATTCGGGATTTTTGGTGACGGAAAAGAGTTGGCTCAAATTGCTTTAAGCAAGTTCTTCAATCATGGGGACTTTCGTTCTGGATATTATAGAGATCAAACTTTAATGTTTGCCCTTGAATTAATGGACGTTAAGCAATATTTTGCTGGTATTTATGCCCATGCCGACATCAAACACGAACCAATGTCTGGTGGCCGACAAATGGGTGGTCACTTTGCTACTTGGTCGTTGAATGAAGATGGTAGCTGGAAAGCACTTAAGGAACAATACAATGTTTCGTCTGACATTTCGCCAACAGCTGGTCAAATGCCACGTTTACTTGGATTAGCTCAAGCGTCTAAAATTTACAGACACAATGAATTGTTGGCCAACAACAAATTCTCTGATAAAGGAAATGAAGTTGCATTTGGAACTATAGGCGATGCCAGTACCAGTGAAGGATTATTTTGGGAGTCTTTGAATGCAGCATCAGTACTTCAAGTACCAATGGTAATGTCTGTTTGGGATGATGGCTACGGAATTTCAGTTCCTAAGAAACTTCAAACAACCAAAAGCGATATTTCTGATGCATTAGCAGGTTTCCAAAGAAATGCTGATCAACCAAACGGTTTTGAAATAATGAAAGTTAAAGGATGGGATTACCCTGCCCTTATTGCGACTTACGAAAAAGCTGTAGCCTTTGCTAGAGCAGAACATGTACCAGTTTTAGTACACGTTGTTGAGATTACACAACCACAAGGACACTCTACTTCAGGTTCTCATGAACGATATAAAGACGAAAAACGTCTGGCTTGGGAAACAGAGTTTGATTGCATAGAAAAATTCAAAAGCTTTATTTTAAGCATCAACGAAGGCGACGATAACGTAAGCGAAGCCATACTTGAAGATATTAGAAAAACGGCTAAAAAAGAAGTTCGTGAAATGCAAAAACAAGCATGGAATGAATTTAGTGGCGAACTTTTAAAAGAAAGAGACGAAGCTGTAGCTGAACTTCAAAAGCTAGCGGCTGTTTCTTCACAAAAAATATTTATTGAGAAACATATTTCTGCATTAGCTAGTATTACTGCTCCTATCAGAAAAGACATATTCTCTTGTTATAGAGCTATTTTCCGCTTAACACGCGATGAAAAATCTTTAGCCGAAAGACAAGCACTTGTAGCCTATTACGAAGCCACAAAAAACAAAGTGCAAGACAAATACAGTCTTCACTTATTAAGCGAAACGGAAGAATCGCCAATGAACATCAAAGAAGTTGCTCCTATTTTTAGCGACGAATTAGTTGATGGTCGATTGGTGCTTCGCGACAACTTCAAAGTATTGTTCGATCGCCATCCTGAAATTCTAACATTTGGAGAAGACACTGGTAAAATTGGTGGTGTTAACCAAAGTATGGAAGGCATGCAGGAGCAGTTTGGTGAATTGCGTGTAAGCGATACTGGAATACGCGAAGCCAGCATTCTAGGACAAGGTATTGGTATGGCAATGCGTGGTTTAAGACCAATTGCTGAAATTCAATATTTGGATTACATTTTATATGCAATTCAAATCATGTCGGATGATTTGGCTACTGTTCGTTACAGAACTTTCGGCAAGCAAAAAGCCCCACTTATTGTAAGAACTAGAGGTCACCGTTTAGAAGGTATTTGGCATTCAGGTTCTCCAATGGCGGGTATTATCAACCTTGTTAGAGGAATGCACGTTTGCGTACCTAGAAACATGGTTACGGCTGCCGGCATGTACAACACCTTAATTAAAGGAGACGATCCAGCCATCGTTGTTGAACCACTAAACGGTTATAGAATAAAAGAAAAACTGCCTACCAACTTGGGTGATTACACTGTAGAATTAGGTGTGCCAGAAGTAGTAGCTGAAGGTACTGATGTTACTATCGTATCGTATGGTAGCACATGTAATTTGGCTGAAAAAGCGCTACAACCATTAAGAGAACTTGGTGTAAATGCTGAGTTGATTGATGTTCGTACATTATTGCCGTTTGATAAAAATCACAGCATTGCTGAGTCATTGAAAAAAACCAATCGCTTGGTAGTAATCGATGAAGATGTAAGCGGTGGAGCCTCTGCCTTTATGTTGGATAAGATATTGGTTGAGCAAAAAGCATACTTCCATTTAGACAGCGAACCAGTTACCATTTCTGCTCAAGACCACCGTCCGGCTTATGGTACTGATGGAGATTACTTCTCTAAACCAAGCATAGACGATATGGTAGAAAAAATATACAATCTTATGAATGAAGCTAATCCAGCTCAATTCCCAAGCATCTACTAGATCGTTAAACGTCATTTCAACACATTTAAAAGAAAAATCGGACCACTTAGTCCGATTTTTTTATGCTTAAAATTCACACTCTAATGAATTTTTATGTAATTTAAACGATACACCTCCCTTTTACCCTTCGAAATATCTAGTATGAAAAAGTTTTACTTCTTTCTAATACTACAGTGTATTGGAGCAATGGGTTTTGGGCAATCGGTCTTCATCAATGAAGTGCATTACGACAATGTAGGTGCGGATGTAAATGAAGGATTTGAGATTGCCGCTGAGGCAGGCACTAGCTTGTTTGGTTGGCGTATTATATTATACAACGGAAGCAATGGCGAAGCTTACGCCTCTATAGTAATACCAAACATGTTTCCTATTCCGAATCAAAGCAATGGGTTTGGTTTTCTAACAGTTACACATAGTGGCATTCAAAACGGATCTCCTGATGGATTTGCGCTAGTAGCCCCTTCTGATTCGGTTGTTCAATTTCTCAGTTACGAAGGCGTAATTACCGCTACCAATGGAGCTGCAACAGGTTTAACTTCTACCGATATTGGCGTTTCAGAAACATCGGCAACTCCTGCCAACGAAAGTTTACAACTTACTGGTTATGGAAATGACTATAGCGATTTCACGTGGCAATCGTCATCAACTTCAAGTTTTGGAAATGCAAACCTTGGACAAACATTTGGCGAAGGAGAAGCTCCTGAAACTTATGATATGACCAACTTTGAAATACTGTCAAACACTAAGATTCACTTTACCTTTTCCGAGAAATTAACCCTCCCACTCGTTGGATTCAACATCATCACTACAAGTTTTACAAATGTTACTGAATCTGTAATGAATGACAGTGTGTTGATATTAACGTTCGATCCTTTTACACTTGGAACGTCTCAAAACATTGAAATATCTAAAAACCTGGAAAACATAAATGGTGAATTGCTGTCCAAAAACATTTCCGAAACATTCCTGTTCAACAACAGTCAACCGCCTCTTGTTATTTCTGAAATAATGTACAACAATGCGTCGGACAATACCTCTCAAGACAAACTTGAATTCATAGAATTCTATAACAATTCACCCAACGAAATTCAATTAGGCGGATTTAGTTTGAGCTCTGGAGTTGATTACAATTTCCCTGAAGGAACAACGCTTGCGCCTCATGCATTTTATATCATTTGCGAAGATTCTTCAAAGTTTGAAATAGCATTTGCTCATTCCAATACCCCAGAATGGTCTGGCTCTCTAAGCAATACAGGCGAAGCACTGACACTGATAAATACAGAGGGTGTTGTAATAGACAGTGTATATTATAAGGATAGTGGAAATTGGCCAAAAGAACCCGATGGAGAAGGCCCTTCACTAGAAATTATAAATCCAAATTACGACAATAACAACGGGAGCAATTGGAGGCCAAGCGATGGTTTTGAAGGCATTTACGACAACAGAGCTGTATTTGCTTCACCTCATTCACTGAGAGGCATTGCTGTAATTCCATTAAATATCCTCGCATTTGAAATACTCAACGATTCGGAAATTCAACTCGTTTTTTCAACCGCAATAGATTCATCATCGATTGATTTACATGAAATATCAGGGTTATATTCTTCCCTCATTACTACAAAAATAGAATCTGACAGCATTCTTACCATTACACTAGATACCCCACTAAAAATTGGATTTGAATACAACATGAATGTTTCAACATCATTTGTAAAAGACACCAATGGATTAGAGTTGATGTCTGCGTTTTCAAAGTCCTTCTTCTACAACAACAGCACTCCAAATCTTGTTATTACAGAAATCATGTACAATCTTCCTGGTAGCGATAGTGATTTAGAATTCATTGAACTTTATAACAATTCAGATGACTCAATAAATATTTCTGGCTTTACATTTAGTCATGGTTTCACGCACACTTTCCCAGTAGGTACAATCGTACTACCACGAGGTTTTGTTCTATTGGGAAGTAACGGGCCAAAGCTCACCAAACTGTATGGCGTAGAGTTTACAACATGGAATTCGGGAAGCTTACTGAATAGTGGTGAAATGATACAAATACTTAACGCAAACGGATCTATAATAGACGACGTTTTCTATTATAGCAATTCTGAATGGCCATCGAAAGCAAATGGAAAAGGTTCCTCTTTAGAAATTATCAACCCAGATAATGATAACAACATGTCACTAAACTGGAGAGCTAGTGAGTACCATTACGCCGATTTAAACAATCAAAATATTTTTGCAAGTCCAGGAGCTATTGATATAAATATAAACTCGGTGTTCTACTTCACCGCAGATAGCTTAAGTATATATGAAGGCGAATCTAGCAGCGTACAAGTACATTTAAAAAACGCCAGCAAAATAGGCGCTAGAGTCAAGCTCTTAATTAGCGATCATACAGCTACAGAGCATTCTGACTACGTTATTTCAACTAAAAACATTCAATACAATGGGCTAGAAACTATTTTCACAATCGACATTAAAGCCTATAAAGATTACATCAAAGAAGAGGAAGAATATGTTGAAATCAAACTGGATTCGCCAATGCATGCCGTATTAAACTCAACAAACAACAGTATTAAAATCAAAATAAAAGATACCGACCAAGGTTCAGCTAATATTTGCATCAACGAAATAAATCGACACAGCAACTCAACTTCTCCCTCGGGAAAAGATCTACCGTTCATTGAACTTGCCAATGTTGATTTTTACTCCGAAAACTTAGCTCGTTACACTTTAAAAGCTGAATCTGAAGATACGACGGCATACTTGCCACTTACCGATTTCACCAGTGTTAGAGCCAATAACTTTACAACTATCTGGATAGAAAAAAGTTTTCAATTTGATGATTTAAGATCTGTAATTCTATCCAACAATGAAATCCAATTGAGTTTAATAAAAGACAACATTATGGTCAATTCGGCATCGATTCCTATTCTTTTAGACACAGAAGTGTACGCGCGAGTATTTGATTGTGACGGTGTTTTTGAAAAAAGATCCATCGCTACACCTAACGGTAGCAACAACAACGTAAACATTTTTGAAAACACGAGTAAAAACAGTTTAGACATTTACCCAAACCCAACTAAGGACTACATTTCGTTTTCAAAAGTTGGTCAATATTCCATTTACAACAACATAGGAGTTTTGGTGAAAACTATTCTTAATAGCAGCCATATTAATGTCACTGAATTACCAAAAGGCATCTACTTCGTAAAATCAGAAAATGGTGAAAATGGGCGATTTATAAAACTGTAAGAAAATTTATCAACGCTAAGGTTTAGAACGCCGGGCAAGGAATAATTCTGTAGCGTCTTTTCTTTGGACGTGGATCGACAAATTCGTACACCAAGCCAACCTCATGAGAACCTCCTGTTGCTCCAGATAGGTCAGATATAGTGATATCGTAAGAATAGGCAACAGTCAATCCTAAATGACGGAAACCTACCATGGGAATAATCGCATCACGGGTATTGTAAAAAGCATCTTTATTGCTCTGCTTCCAATCAATACCACGATACCAAAGCCCAAAAATCACAGGAGAAAACTCAGCATAAACACCTATATCGGTTTGCACGTTTTCGTTTTGAGATTTCATATTTACTGCAACCCAAAACGCTTTCAAAACTTCATCAAATCTATTTTTCTCTATCACCAATCGTCCACCAAAGTGAAGACTATAAAATGTAGGCAAATTGGATATTTCGTTGAGCAAAGATTCGTTTGGCTTGTTTATATGCAAGGCCGAAAAGCCTACCCAAATGTTTTTGCTGTAAATCAAACCACCAGCCGAAGCATCAAAAAATCCTTGCTGTTGCTCAAGTTGTTCAACCGACGAACGATCAGTTCCGCGCAGTAATTGGTCGCCAAAAATCAAATTACCTGAATCTACTCCTCGTTGGTAGTACCCAAAACTAACGGCAGGTCGTGCACTAATTTCTTTTGTTAGCTTAAAGACATACGAATACGACAAGTTTACACGAGATTGTGATAAGGCTCCAGTACCCGCTTTGTCTTTCAACAACACGATACCAAAACCCGAATTCAATTCAGGCACAAAAGCATCAAACGAAGCAGTATATGTTACAAATGCTTGCGGTAACTCTGGCCATTGATTTCTATACCCTGATGTGAAACGATATTGTTTGGTTGCCCCCGAAAAGGCCGGATTCAAACTCAAAACCTGCGTGTAGAATTGCGAAAATTGCACTTCTTGCCCATAAGCGCTTAAAACGCCCAATAGCATCAGTACTATGGTCGCTTTCTTCATCATATTATCTCAAAAGGGTCAAATCGCCAACTTTTTCAAATCGATTATTGTCTTCAAATGTACCCTCTACTTTAAATACATACACATCTTGCTGTGCCGCTTCTCCATTGATGGTGCCATTCCACCCAATTTTCACGTCAAAAGATTCAAAAATCAATTCACCCCAACGAGTGAATATCTGGAGATGATAATCTTTGACTTCTTTATACAATGGGAAAAACACATTGTTATCGATTGCATTTTCGTTGTACCTACCATCGGCATTATTGCCATCGTTGCTTGGTGTAAATGCATTTGGAAACTCGATAATCCCTCCACTAAAAATGTCAATTGAATTGGTATAAATAACCGTATCTGGGCAAGAAAATTCGTTATCAGCTATTAACTGAACTGAATATATTCCTACTGCCTGATAAAAATGCGAAGGGTTTTCTTCCGTTGAAGTTATACCATCACCAAAGTCCCATTCATAACTTGTAGCATTCAAACTCAAGTTGATAAAATCAATAGGTTCAGATTTTAAATGTGCCTTTTCTGGACTGAAAGTAAACGATGCATTGGCATTAGGATTGACTACGACAATGTCTTGTTTCGATACAACATCGCTCTCACCATTAGGCCCTCTAACCGTTAGCGAAACAGAATACACACCTACATCTCGATATCGATGTATCGGGTTTTGAAGACTGGATGATTCGCCATCGCCAAAATTCCACAACCATGTAACAGCATAATTACTCTGATCTGAAAACGCAATTGAAGCAGGAACACAATCCTCTCCACCACCAATAAATATAGCTTCTGGATAAGGCCCAAGCACCTCTACAATTTTCAATACACTATCGGCACATTCGTTATCATTAGCGACCAACATGACATTGTATTTCCCCCAAGTTGCGTAAGTAACATCAGCAGGATTTTCCAATGTACTTGTAATACCATTGCCAAAATCCCAAACATAATTCCATGTTCCTGGGGTTGTATTATCAAAAGAAAATGTTGAAGCAGGGTAACGCTGAACTAGATCTGGAGATACATCGAAACTTGTGTTAGGTACAGCATAAACTACTATATCAAACTCTGCCGTATCCTTACAACCATAATTATTTTCCACAATCAATTGAATCGTTTTTGCTTCATCAACAAATGAAGTATTAATGAAGGTATGCACCGCATTGGTGCTCGTATATACCTTTTCACCATTAAAATCCCATCGACTGGAACTGTAGCCTTGTGATATATTATTCAAATTCAACTCTAGAGGAGAGCACCCATTATTTGGATCTTGAAATTCAGCCACAATTCGCGGAAATAAATTCAAAACTTGCACCATGCTATCTACACAACCTCCAGTATTAGTTGCTATCAACAAAATGCTTCGTTGCACTACAAATGCATTCGGGTTTTCAAATGTTCTAGAAAATTGCGCATCGGAAATTTCTTCTTTTACCCCACTACCAAAATCCCATTGATACCTATCTGCAGCAACTGAAATATTCTCAAAATCGACTGTAGCAGGTTCACAACTCGCCAACGTACTTAAAGTGAAATCAGCGATTGGAGAAGGCAAAACTTTCACTCTACTATAAGCTGTATCTGTACAACCATACTGGCTTTTTGCAATCAAACTCAGAGGATAAAACGCAGTATCGACAGTTGAATTAGAAAATGTTTTACGTGGATTTGATTCATTACTAATGCCTACCGTTCCAAAGTCCCATTGGTATGAATTGCCATTGATTGATAAGTTAAAAAACGGAACTGAAAAAGGTGAGCACGCTACCGAATCGTGAACAAACTTTGCTGTAACCTTTGGATAAACCGTTATATCCTTATCCACTTCAGAGATACAGCCTTTGTCAGTTTGAACTTGCAACTTAATATTTTGCACATCTGAAAACGACCCGTTATTCACCAAGATAGTATCGAATGGATTGAAACTTTTCTCTACTGTTCCACCATTGATGTTCCAAAAATATTTGTTTGCGCCTATACTTTCGTTTGTGAAATTCGCAAGCAATGGACTACAACCCGATGTAACATTAGAAGTAAAGGCTGCAATAGGATTTGGATAGACTTCCACCACACCTCTAACAGTGTCTTCACAACCCGACAATGATTTCGCCACCAATTGAACATTATAAAATTGAGAGGCACTAGCACTAGAATTGAGATACGTTATGGTTTCGGTACTGTTTGTGGACGATTGTCCATTTCCAAAATCCCATTCGTATGTATCGCCTCCGTTAGCTTCGAATGTTTGAACAAATGGACTACAGCCAGCCAAGCCTTGATTTATTTGAGCATCTATCCCACTGTAAACTTCTATTTGCCTTACAACAGTATCCTTGCATCCAAATCCCGATTCTACGATTAGTCGACAATCAAAAGTAGCTGTAGCTCCTGATGTATTGATGTAGGTATGGTTAACATTAACATTGGTGGTATCCAAACCTGACCCATCGCCAAACAGCCACTGAACATTATTTGCATTCAACGAATTGTTTACCAAAAGAACATCTAAAGGAGAACACCCTGACACAGGACTTGGAGAAAAATCGGCTTTAGGTATTGGGAAAACAACAATGTCTTTTTGCTGAACATCGGTACAACCCTCAGAAGTTTGAGCTGTAAGTTTTACAGTAAAACTAGCGTCTATAGAACCAGGATTTGTGAATGTTTTATTGACAACCACCCCACTTGCGGTACTGCCATCAGGGAAAAGCCAATCGTAGGAAACCGCACCTGTTTTAGCTATGAACGTAACATTTAAAGGTGAGCAACCGCTATCTGGCGATGCTGTAAAACCAAAACGTGCTTCAGGAGCAACGGAAATGTCTTTTGTTAGGGTTTGAGTACATCCCTGATCGTTAGAGACTGTTAGTACAACTGTAAAATCGCTAGTGAAAGAACCTGTATTGGTATAAACATGCACTGGATTTTCGGCTGTTGAGCTTTCGCCATCTCCAAAATCCCATAAATACGATGTACTGCCTACACTCTTATTCTGAAAAGTAACTTGGTAATCTGTACAATTGTTGCTCGCTACATAATCAAAATCGACTGATATTTCAGGATTTACGACCACCAAACTGGTTGTAGAATCTTTACAGCCTACACCACTTACAGCCACCAATTTCACATCTAAATCTTTTGCCGCACCAGTATTATTGAAATATTGATGATTTACATGAATATTCTGTGACGTTGTACCATCACCCAAATCCCAAAAATAGGTTGTTGCTCCATTGGATGTATTGAAAAAGTCGACATAAAAAGGCGCGCACCCAATTGCTGGAGACAACGTAAAACTAGCGTTTGGCAATGGAAATATTCGAAGAGATTTTTGTTCTTCGGTAGAACACAAAGTTCCATTGGCTTTTAGTTTAACAATGTAAGTACCATCAGCCAAATACAAATGATTTGGAGTTTCAGCACTAGATAAAGATCCGTCACCAAAATCCCACTCCCAGCTTACGATAGGATCTTCCGGGTCTTCAACTGTTGTATTAGTAAATCGCACCTCAGCAAGTGCACAGGTATCAGGCACTTCAAAATCAACCATCGGAGATTGAATAACTTCAACAGAATCCCACTTTGTATGTTTACACCCTTTCACTGTTGCCACTTCCAGACTCACATAATATTTTCCAGGTGAAGGAAAAGTTTGAGGACCAGGAGACGCTTGAGTACTTGTATTCCCATTTCCGAAATTCCAATTGTATGAGAATGCATCAATAGATTCATCGGTAAATGAGACGGTAAGTTGATTGCACGCTCGTTGAGTTGGGAAAGAAAAATCGGCAATAGGGTTTGGCAACACTACAACTTGAACTTCAGCGGTATCTTTACATGAGAGAGTAGCATTGGCTACATCAACTGCCAAACGAATGATTTTAATGCCTGGTGTATCGTAGTTAATGGTCTCTAGAGCAGATGGATCAAAATTTCTCCAACCATTACCATCGTCCGCATTGAAACGAAAAACATTTGCCGGAGCTAGTGTTCCGTTAGTAAACGTTACATCTTCACCCAAGCAAATACTGTCTTTATCAGCACTTAAAACCGCAAAAGGAGGATCGATGATTTCAATGGTTTTGATAACACTCACAATCCCACAAAAACTAGAATCTTTTAATTCAACACTGTAGGTTCCAACTGCGGGATACACTAAAGTTCGCGGAGTTGTTGGTGGCCAAGGTCTCCAGTCGATAATAGAATCTTGACCTGGACCAAAGAAATCAATAAATCGCCAGTATTCAAATCTTTGAGACGTGTTGCCTTCATCAGGCTTAGAACAATTTCTATACGTTGAATTGGTGTAAGTAACTTCGTTGTCTGGCCAACATAAAAGGTCGTTGCTTGCGCTAATCGCAGGATCATCTAAATCCCATATTTGAACGGGTTCAAAAGTTGCTTCAGACGGCGTAGTACTGCAATAATTTTGCGCTCGCAACAAAACCCGTGTATTGCATGTTACAGTACCTCTTTCGTACGTGTGGGTAATGGTTTGACCTGCATTACTAGCATCCAATACACCTAAGGTTGTACCATCGCCAAACTCCCAGAAATAAGTTGTATTTGGGCTATTTCCTGTAGAACTGTTCAAAAAATCCATGTTACCTGGAGCACAAACTTGAATTACTCCACCTGGTGGCACTTGAATAGAAGCCTTTACTGGCAACTCGGATACAAACAGTCCTGTAACGGTACACCCATTTGCTGTTATCGTAATAGTATAATTGGCAATACCTGCAGGATAATTGTGGTATATACTAGACCCAGCAGCCAATCCGACTCCTGTTTCTGTATTTCCGTCACCCCAATTGATCGTATACGGACCTAAATCAATATCAGCAACTATATTCATTGTATAGGCGCCTGCTGTACAATTTTTCCAAAGTGGCTGATCTACGTAATCGTCGGTGCTATCAAAAAATTTTGGACATTGTGCATAACCCACTATACTCACCAAAAGTAAGAGTGCTATAAGAGGTATTTTGATGGATTTATTATGCATGCCTACTATTAAGACGTTGAAACAATACCAAAGTTGGGTTTTTATTTCACTTATCCTATCATAATCGACACGAACAAAATATATTTCGCTCAACCACTCAATTAAATCTTTAATTCAAGCAACAATTTTGCTACGATAGGACACATCCTAGAATTAAGTTCATTGATTTTATTGATTCCGATAAAATTCTTTCTATCGGTGTGCGGAAATTCACGACAAGCTAATGGTCGGTCTTTGTATATGCTACAACAGTTGTTTGATTCAAGAAACAAGCATGGAGAAGATTTTAATGCATAATGCCCATCTGTATCTAAAAACAAATGTTCATCGGCAAACTCTCTTTGATTGAAACCTGCAGCTTTTGAAACCCTTTTGATATCGACATCTCGATAGATTGGACTGGTAGTTTTACAGCAATTGGCACAATCCAAACAATCTATGCTTTCGGTAATTTCCTCTTGCAATGGATGTATAAGTGCATCGGCTTTTTTTGCACCTAACCCATTCAATCTCTTAAGTTTTTCTTTTATTTCTTTCCTTCTACTTTTAGCAGATTGAAGCAAATCGGCATACTCTTCTTTCATGGTTGAAATGGATTAGAAAAACTTGTATCAGTGAGCAACGACGGATCGTCCAAAGTTTTCAAAAATGCAATCAGACTTCGTTTATCAGCTTCCGGTAATTTCAATCCACCTGAGGTATATTTCATAAAAGGATCAATGGTAGAACTTGCGTGTCCACCTGTATTATAATGTTCAATGACTTCTTCCAAAGTGGCGAATCGACCATCGTGCATATAAGGGGCCGTAAAACTCAAATTACGCAGAGTCGGTGTTTTAAAACGCCCCATATCTTTACTATCTCCAGTAACTCCACCGGCACCTAAGTCGGCAAAAATTGAATCTAAACCGTTGTTATGCAATCTATAATCAGAAAACTGCAAACCACCAATTCCATGACAATGAAAACAATCGGCACCATTCTGTCCTCCTTGTACTTGACTAGGATCTCCTCCTTCGGTTAAAAATAAATTCAAACCTCTAAACTCTTCTGCTGTAAGCTGTTGTTTGCCTTGCCTATACTGATCAAATTTTGAATTTGAGGAAATCAAAGTTCTTAAAAACTGTGCTATTGCCTTCGCTACCAAAATTGAGTCAATATCCGAAGAACCAAATGCTGCAGCAAATTCTAAGGGATACTTATTATCAATTTCTAATTTAAATACAGCGTCTTTCCATTCTTGATGCATTTCAATAGGATTGGGAACTGGCTCAAGAATTTGATCTTCTAAAGTTGCCGCTCGACCATCCCAAAAATAAAAACGAGCATAACCAATATTCACCAAACTCATCGATTGCCTATTTCCTTCAAAACCGTCTATCCCAATGGAAAATTTTCGAGAATCTGAAAAAGCACTTTCCTGATTATGACAACCAGCACAACTCAAAGTGTTGTTACCACTCAAGCGTTTTTCGTAAAATAATTTCCGACCCAACGCCACACCTTCAACCGTTAAAGGATTGTCTTCAGGAATGAGCATTTCAGGAAACAAAAATGGCTTTTCTAACACATAAGGCGTGCTTTCAAACGGAGTTGGCTCAGGCGTTGCATCATTACATGCAACAGCTAACAATGCCAATATTGAAACTAGCCAAACTTTCATTTAATGGTCAAACTTGAAATAAAAGCGTCACGAAATTTTTCAGCAACTTCTACATTATTGATTGTGTGCGTTTGAGGGTTTTCTTTAACACTCATCTGCAGCACTTCAGAAGTAAACACTCCATTTAGATCTTCTACAAGAATTAAGTTTCCTGATTCATTAACAGTAGCTATTTTAAATCTTTTGTACAATTCAGACGTTCCTACATGATAGCTTATCGGCCAATCAAAGTTTCCAGAACCTGTATCTACAACAGCATCAAAAACAAGAAATTTATACCCAGTTTCCCACCCCCAATGCATGCCATTGCTTGACTGAAAACTCAATGGATGTTCAGGAGAAAACTCACTTGGATCTACTCCTTCATTCATATTTGGATTAAGTCCAAGCCCGCCACTAACAGCAACTACAGAGCGTTTTGGCAAAGGATTAATCTTGTTTTCTAAAGTTTTATTCTCTTCAAAATCTATTAAAGCTATCTCTGCCCAAAGTACAGAATCACCATTGGCATAATGCACATACAAATCGGACAAATACAACTTACAATCTGAAATAGAAATCCTTCCTTGCTCCGTTTCTACAACATCACCTATCTGAGTAACATCATCATTCAACTCCATTTGCAATCGAATTGTTTGCATCGTGTCGTCGCTTTCATCCTTACAGGAAGTAATTCCCAAAATCAATAAAACTCCAAAGAAGAAATACAAAAACTTTCTCATACTTGTACAAACGTAAGGGATTGAATAATAATTTCCCGTTATAGTCTATAAACAATGGAATTTCTATTCAAACCACTCAACGAACTCACTACTCAACAACTTTTCTCAGCCCTAAAATTGCGACAAGACATCTTTTGCATCGAACAAAACTGTTTATATCCAGATTTAGATGACGTTGATCAAATATCCACTCAAGTAGTAGCTTTACAAGATAACATCTGCCTAGCAACAGCGAGAATTTACAAGGACGACAACAATATTGTTCATATAGGAAGAATAGCAGTAGACAAAAACCAAAGAAACACAGGGCTTGGACACCAACTCGTGAAAGTATGTTTAGATTATTGCCATCAAAATTTCAACAATACTCCAATAGAAATTAGTGCACAGCTACATTTACTTAACTACTACACCAAATTGGGATTCAAAGAATTAGGAACATCTTATTTTGAAGATGGCATACCGCACATCAAAATGGAGCTTGCTAAAAATTAACAATTACCTAGTTTCGGGGCATGCAAAAAATTAACGTAAGAAAATTCGGTTTTTATGCAGCATTGTTAGGGAGCGCAAGTTTAGCTACTCAGTGCGATTCTGCAAGCTCTACCGACGCCTCGACAACAGAAAAGACTTTCGATGTCAATTACCTTGATACAACAGTAAGCCCACAGGAGGATTTTTACCAATTCGCCAATGGCACATGGATCAAAAACACGCCTGTTCCAGCTTCTGAATCTCGCTACGGGAGTTTCAATGAAGTAAAAGACAGAAACGATTCTATCATTAAAAAAATAGTTCTTCAAGCCGCGGAAGCAGAAAACCTTGAAAAAGGAAGTTCACAGCAATTGGTCGGCGATTACTACAAGTCGTTCACAAATTGGGAACAACGAAATGCTGAAGGTTTAAAAGCATTCAATGACATCAACGCAGAAATTGATGCGTTAACAGTTGACAAAATACCGGCATTTGTAGCTGATTTGAACAAAAAAGGAATTTCTACATTATTCGGTTTTTCAATCTTTGATGATTTGAAAAACAACACTATGAATGCATTGTATTTTACACAAGCAGGATTGGGTTTACCAGATAAAGATTATTACTTCAAAGAAGATGCTAAATCTGAAGAAACGAGAGTAGAGTACCGTAAGCACATCAACAAGATGTTCGAAATCGCATCTCTTCCTACAGCTGCAGATGATGTATATAAGTTTGAAGAAGCTTTAGCGTCTGCTTCAATGAACGGTGTTGAGCAACGTAACATTGGCGCATTGTACAATAAATTCAGTTTCGCAGATTTTAATGCGCTTTGCCCATCTATAGATTTTGGTGCTTACATCACCAATTTAGGAGCTAGCGTAGAAGATACTATCATCGTTATGCAACCTGAATTTTACAAGAAATTGGACGAAATGGTTTCTGGTGATTTCGAAAAAGTTAAAAGCTTTATCCGATGGGATGTTCTTAACAGCCTTGCAGGTGTAATGAACAAAGAAACTGACTCACAAAACTTTGCTTTTTACTCTCAATACTTACGTGGTAAAAAGGAACAAAAAGAAGATTGGAAAAGAGGTCTTGATGCTTTAACAGGCGATTTAGGAGAAGTATTAGGTAAAGCTTACGTTGAAATTGCATTTAGCGAAGAAGCCAAAGCAAAAGTGAATGAAATGGTTGATAACCTTTCTTTTTCATTGTCTGAAAGATTGAAAGGACTGGCTTGGATGAGCGATGAAACGAAAGAAAAAGCTTTGCTTAAAATGAACAGTTTTGGTCGTAAATTAGCTTACCCTGACACTTGGAAAGACTACAGTAAAATAGCTATTGTTCCTACTTCTTATACAGAGAACTGGATGGCAGTAAATGCTTTCAACTTCCAAGAAATGCTAGACAAGCAAGGTCAGCCAGTTGACAAAACTGAGTGGGGAATGCCAGCTCATATGGTAAATGCTTATTACAGCCCATTGAACAACGAAATTGCTTTTCCTGCAGGGATTATGCAACCGCCATTCTTCGACCCTAATGCTGAAGACGCTGTAAACTATGCCCGTATGGGTGCAGTTATAGGCCACGAGATGATCCATGGATTTGATGACAATGGAGCTCGTTTTGACCACAAAGGAAGTTTCAATAACTGGTGGACAAAAGCCGATCAAGAAAAATTCAAAGAAAGCACAACAGCTCTAGCAGAGCAGTACAGCGCTTACGAAGTTCTTCCTGAAGTTCATGTTAATGGTGAACTTACTTTAGGCGAAAACATAGCTGATTTTGGTGGATTAACTGTAGCATACTATGCTTACATGAAATCATTAGAAGGAAAAGAAACAACATCAATTGACGGATACTCTCCTGAACAAAGATTCTTTATCTCATTTGCTCAAATCTGGAAAGGAAATGCCACTGACGAATTCTTAAGAACTCAAGTAGCTACCGACCCTCACTCTCCAACAGAGTTTAGAGTAAACGGAACTTTAAGCAACATGCCAGAATTCTTCACAGCATTTGATGTGAAAGAAGGCGACGCTATGAGAAACAGCGAAGATAAATTGGTTTCTATCTGGTAACAGAATGTATACAATGAACATCAATAGCGCCTTGGAAACAGGGCGCTATTTTTTTGCCTGTTTTTTCAGACTTTCAAATTTTTCTTGAAAGTCACCCATCACAATACCCTCTCTGTTATTCGCCAACATATCTTGTATCATAAGCATTTCCGGATACTGTTTTGCTTCTATTAAAAAGTAAAATGAAGTCGCACCAACAATTTGAATCTCTTCCAATTGATTAAGCTTGCTAATTTTGTACACACTTTTGGCATCTGCCGATTGAAAATATTTTGGTAAACCGTCTGACAATGGATTCTTTTTTCAAGCAACACTTTCAACAAGCGCGCGATTATGTTTCGCAAAATAAACTAAACGAAGCTTTGGAAAGCATTAATAAATGTTTAGAAATAGTTCCGGAGCAAACCGATGCTTTATCACAAAGGGGTGTTATCTATTTTCATTTACAAAAAGAAGACCTCGCTTTGATGGACATGGACCGCGCCGTAAGTCTTGATAAAACAAACGCCTACAGATATTCATCTAGAGCCTACATACGCGCCGCATACAAAGACATTGAAGGAGCTGAACAAGATTATTTAAAAGCCATAGAATTAGACCCTAAGGACGAAATAGCTTACAATAATTACGGACTGCTTTTAGAAAACAGAGGACATGTAGAGTTGGCTAAAAAGCACTACACCAAAGCCGATGAATTAGCAGGCATTAAACCAATAGAACAACGAGCTAAAGAAGCTAGAGAAAAAAACACCACCAACAAGAAACAAATTATAACTGAAGAAGAAGTCATTGAAAAAACAGACGGCCAACCAATCGGAGAAACAGTAAAATCTGTTTTTACTAAAAAATCGGCTTTTAAAGAGTTTTTAGCATTTGTAAAAAACGGTTTTAAACTTCCTTAATATCCAATCGATACCCCACACCTCTTACTGATTGTAAGAATCTAGGGTTTTTAGGCTCATCATTGAGCAATTTCCTTAAGCTAACAATGGCATTATCAACCATTCTTGGATTAGGAGCCCCTTCATCACCCCACACCATTTCTAAAATTTCATTACGGTTTACAGTTTGACCTTTTTTATTCACCAGCAACTTCAAAACCATAGCTTCTCGTTTAGACAAAGATTCATCGCCTTCGGGTTTACGAATGGAATGAGCAGAAAAATCTATTTGATAGTCACCAATAGTAACAACATCCTGTTGAGCAACAACATGCCTAGCCATAAGACGCTCTACCCGTAACAAAAATTCTTCCAGATCAAATGGTTTTGGCAGATAATCATCACCACCTCTTTTAAGTCCTTCTACTCTATCTTTAGTATCGCCTCTAGCCGAGACAAAAAGCACTTTAAGATCATTGTCTTGCAACTTCAAACGTTCGCACAATTCGAATCCTTCCATACCAGGCAGCATTACATCTAGTATAGCCAATGCAAATTTACCCGGTATATACACTTTAAAAGTTTCTTCTGCACTTTCGCAAGCAACCACTTCGTAACCTTCCTGTCTTAAGTTCAGTGCCATAAGGGCTTGAAGCGAGGGTTCGTCTTCTACCAAAAGAATTTGCAACATAAAGTGTTGATTAGAATTACAAGGATAATGAAGAATGAAAGGTTCATTCAAATCCCTGATGGTAAATTTAACGTAAAATTGTAAGTGCAAAGGTACATCCCTACCCGAACATACCCTTATTTAATAGTTCCATGATTAAAAAAATTCTTTTTGCTCTCGCTATATATGGTGCACTAGCCCCATTTAGTCAGACTGTTTCTGCTCAGGCTTCGTGTAAAACAGATGAAGTTAATGCTCAGTACATGCTGGACAATCCTGAATTCAAAAAATTGCGAGCACGCTATGAGCAGCAGTATTTTGAAGCAGTTAATAGTGGCCAAATATCGCGTTCAAGAAAAGCTGGATTGGTTACTATACCTATTGTTTTCCACGTTATACACGATGGTGATGCTTACGGAACAGGATCCAACATTAGCGACGAACAAATTCAGAGTGCTGTAGATGGAATGAACATTCAATACAGAAATTTAAACCCAGATGGATCTACTTTTGACCCAGATGGTATTGATTTAGAATTCGAATTCTGTTTAGCCAAGCGTGACCCTAATGGGAATCCAACAAACGGAATCAACAGAATAGATGGAACCATAGACATTCCAAATTACGAAAGCACAGGTATAACGTCTCCTGGAAACGAAAGAGATGTAAAAGCTTTGAGCCGATGGGATTATCAAACCTATTACAATGTTTGGGTTGTCAATAGAATTGACGGTGCAGACCCATACCAAGGTGGAACTAAAGGTTACGCCTACTTCCCTGGAGCAGGTTCTGATGTTGATGGTACAGTTGTATTATTCAACTCCACTGGATACGACCCTGATGGATCTAAAGGATTTGATTTATTTGGAGCTGGAGATAACGGTACTATGGTACATGAAATTGGCCACGCTTTTAGCTTAAACCATACATGGAATGGAAATGGTAGAGGATCAAATGGAGGATGTGGAAACGGTGGTGCTGAAACACCTTGTTTAACAACAGGTGATTTAGTATGCGATACAGATCCACATGAAAGTCATTTAGGGACTTGTAAATCTTCAACAGATTCCAATCCTTGTAATGGAGGTCAGCCATTTGGTGATTTTAATGAAGTTAGAAATTACATGAACTACACCAATTGTTCAAACCTAATCTTCACTCCAGGACAACGCGATAGAGTTAGAAATGCCCTAGAAAATCAACGTTCATATTGGGACAAACCAGGACAAACACCAGATGTATGCGTTCCTGTTTTTCAATTTGATGCTGCAGTAGACAACTTAATCGCTCCAAAAGGTTTTTTCTGTGACCCAAGCGTAGAAGGTAAAATAGTTTTAAAAAACAATGGACAAGATAATATCACTTCCGTTGATATAGAATACGGTGTAGACGGTACAGTTCTGAACACTTACACTTGGACAGGAGATTTACCTCAACTTGAAGGTGAAACAGTTGATTTACCGGCTGTAACGGTTACCGTTGGTCCACATACATTCTTTGCACAAGTAAAGCAAAACAGCATCAACGGCACCAATGCCGATGAATATATGCCCAACGATTACCAGTCAAGTAACTTTGAAGTAATTGCGGGTAATACGCTTAAACTAACCGTAAACAACGCTGCCGAATCTGATGTATTCAGAGTTTTGGACAACAACGGAGCTATTGTCACTGAATTTGATTTTAAAGGAACAAGCAATCCTTATGTTGAAGATTTATGTCTTCCTGACGGATGTTTCACAGTTGTTTATGTCGACAAATCGTTCACTCACCCACAATGTGGAGGTCCAGCCAAACCAACGTATACTTTATCTACCGACAATGGGTTTGCTGTTGCTAGCGGTATAGACTTGCCACTAATCTGTTCAGGTTCACATGAAGATACTTCTGAAGAGTTTTGTCTTCCATTTGACCCAGGGTTTATTACTGCTGACTTCAAGGCTGACAAATTATTGATTGAAGTAGGCGACCAAGTAAAATTCACTGATTTAAGTAAAAACAAAGCCAACGAAAAACCAACAACTTGGAAATGGACATTTGGTGATGGAGGTTCTTCAACTCAAGAAAACCCTAGCTATACTTACAATACTCCAGGCGTTTATACTGTTGACTTAATTGCAGACAACAACATATTCCCTGACACAATGGTAAAAACCCATTACATCAGAGTAGTTGAAAAAGCTACTGGTTGCGACAACTTCAACAACCTAATTGTTGCTGAAAGCGAAACAGCTACTTCTGTAGCATCGATCAATGGTCAGCCTAACAAATTCCCAGCATCAGGTCAAGATGTTCAAGAGTTTGCCGAGCGTTTTTACACCACTACCCTTTCTGGCGTTAGAAATGTTTCTTTCAATGTTTTAGAATCAACTCCAGGTTCAAGCAACCCTAATTTGGAAGTAACTATTTACGATGACAACGGAGGGTTACCTGGTAGTGCATTAATTACGAAATCCATTTCATTGGCAAACATTGTAGTTGGTGTAAACACAGTTGATTTCTCTAACGATAATATTACAATTCAAGGGAAATATTACATCGGCTTTAAAACACCTAACATAGCCGACTTAGTCGTAATCGGTATGGCGCCATATAGAGTTCCAACTGATGGAAGTGAAGATTTTTCAAACACCGTTTTCATTAAATCAAACACAAATACTTGGGCCACTTTAACTGATGAATTTACAGATGCTGAGCCGACCTCTTTGGACGTTACGGTAAACCTATCATTCAAACCAAAAGCAGTTATTGCGAGTGTAGACAATAGTGCTTGTCTTGATATCACAGTTAATTTCAATGGTGCAAATTCTGAAAATGCTGATTCATATAGTTGGACTAATGGAGGTTCTCCGGCAACTGGTTCAAGTCCAAATTTCAGCACGTCATATTCTACCCCAGGAGTTAAAGAAGTTACCTTAATTGTTACAGGTGGCTGTTCAGAATCAGATACAGCTATTTTCTTTGTTGATGTAACTGGCAAACCAACTGTTAATATAGAAACCATAGATGATGTTTGTGCTACAGGTACTGGAGTAGCAAATGCCGTGGCTACTGGTGGAAGTGGAAACATTACTTACGTTTGGAAAACTAGTCCTGATCAATTTGGGAACGAAGCAACAGGATTAATACCTGGTACTTACGACTTAGAATTCTCCGACGCTGGTTGTAATGTATTCAATGAAGTAATACCATTTACTATTGGAAATGTTACCATGCAACCAGATTATGATATTGAAACAACTGACACGAGATGTGGATTAAATAACGGTAGCGCTACTGCAAAACCAACAGGCGGTACAGGTGTTTTCAATTACTCTTGGTCATCACCAGATCATGCTGATTTCAGCAGCAATTCATCAGGTGTAACAGGACTAAAACCTGGAACATATACTGTTTCTGTTGGAATGAATGGATGTAATCCAAGAGTGAAATCGGTTGTAATTGGTACATCTGAACCAGCTGAAGGAACTGTTGACGAACCTGTTTTTGTTTGCCAAAACGATCAGGTAACACTAATGGCTAATTCTCCTGATTCAATTACTTGGTCAGACGATGACGGAAATCAATATTTTGGGTCTATCATCGTATTAGATTCTATCACAAAGTCTACAAGTCTTAACGTAACTTTTACAGACAGAATTACCAAGTGCGAAACATTTGCTACTACAGCTGTATTTATGCAACCACAACCTATAGCAATAGCACGAGCTACAAAATCATTATCCGATTTCTACTCTAGAGATACGACCTATGTAGATGACCCTGCTAACGAAGGGTACGCTTACTTCTCTTCAGCAGGTTCTAACGGTACAAGTCATTTTTGGGATTTTAAAGACGGCAGAACTAGCACAGCCAAAAACCCTAACCACCAATATTTTGAAGCAGGGACATTCATTGTTAGCTTACGAGTAGCCAATGAACCTTGTGGTAGTTATGATTCTACCGTTGTAATTGTAACTGCTCCTGGAGACAGTTCAACGAGTACTGTTGGGATTTACGGCAATGAACTTGAGGCACTTAAAATTTATCCAAACCCTACATCTTCTGTTTTGAACATTGAAGGCGTACCTACTGGTTACAATGTAATTTTAAGAGATATTACAGGTAAAATATTGAACAGCAATTTCGAAAACGGTCAAATGTATGTTGGCGATAAAGCCAAAGGCATTTATTTACTAGAAATTATTGGAACAGAAAACAAAGCGATTAGAAGGTTTACTGTAGAGTAGAACAAAAACTTCATACTTTTTAACTAAAAGCCCTGATTATTCGGGGCTTTTTTTTGTGCTCAAATAGTACCTTCAATAATCTAATAAAAGCCAAATGAAGACCAAAACAGTAAGCAGTGTATTCACTCCTCCCCAACCTCATTTTGTTGGTGACGGTTTTAGGGTTCATAATTTCATCCCTGGCATTCCGGAATTGCATATGCAGCGCATGACGCCCTTCATTATGTTAGACTACAACTCTAAATATACTTTTCCACCTTCAGCAACTCCAAAAGGTGTTGGTGTTCATCCACACAGAGGTTTTGAAACTGTAACCATAGCCTATAAAGGAAAAGTATCACATCACGACAGTTCGGGTGGTGGAGGAACCATAGGAGAAGGTGAAGTACAATGGATGACAGCTGGTTCTGGTGTATTACACAAAGAATATCATGAAGATAAATTCAGCCAAAAAGGCGGTGATTTCCAGATGGTTCAGTTGTGGGTAAACTTACCGGCAAAACACAAGATGACACCGCCTAAATACCAAGGTATTGAGAAACATCAGATTCCAAAAGTCAGCATCCCTAAAGGTGAAGTGCAAGTTATTGCAGGAAATTACAACAATCAGAAAGGTGCCGCATCGACTTTTAGTCCCATACACATGTTCAACGTTCTCCTAGAAAAAGGCGGCAACGCTGAATTCAGTTTCCCTGTAAATTACACGACCTTACTTTTGGTTATCGAAGGAAAAATAGCTGTCAATAATAATGATACTGTTCTAGTAGATAACCTCGCCTATTTCAATGATGATGGTGAAAACTTTAATATATCTGCATCTGAAAACAGCAAAATACTCATACTAAGCGGTGAACCGATACAGGAACCAATTGCAGCTCATGGGCCCTTTGTTATGAATAGCCGAGAAGAAATCATTCAGGCAATGGAAGATTTCAACAGCGGAAAATTTGGGGTTTTAGAAGACTAAAAAATCACTTTACTTAAATTATCCCACTTAGCTTATTAATTTAGCCTCATGCCTGACTTTGCTTTAGTTGACAAGTTCAACGCAAAAAACAAAAACACCCTAATGGAAACATTGGGTATTGAATTTACTCTCGTTGAAAAAGGCCACATGGAAGCTACCATGCCCGTAGATTCTAGACATCACCAACCATACGGACTGATGCACGGTGGAGCTTCATTGGCTTTAGCTGAAACTGTAGGCAGTAGCGGTAGTGCTATGTATGTTGACATCAAAAAAAATGCTGTTGTTGGCATTCAGATGTCATGCAATCACTTAAGAGGTGTAAAATCAGGAACAGTAACAGCTGTTGGGAAAATAATTCACGCTGGACGTTCTACACATTTATGGGATATTGAGGTTTTTAATGAAGACAAAAAGCTTGTTTCCACTTTCAGACTAACCAATTTCATTAAGCCACTTGAAGCATAAAAGCTTTATTTATTTTTCAAGGAATTCTCAGCAATTTCAATCTGCGGTATTAACTCCTAATTCCAAAGGACAATTTATACTTGCACCTTTTTCTGGTGATGAAAAGCGTTTCGATTACCAGGCTTGCCAACTTGACGAATTGGATTTTTCGCAAAAAGATTTATCCATAGTTTCTACTGAAAGCACGTCAAAACAAGAGCATCTTAAAATGGTTGGTCAAGCCATAAACTCAATTGACAAAGGACTTTTAAATAAAGTAGTCGTATCAAGAAAAAAAAACATCAAAGGGATTTTTGACATTCCTAGAATACTGCTTCAACTACAAACTTCATTTCCTAACACATTTATTTACTGCATTCGTTTAAACGATCAAATGTGGATTGGTGCTACGCCCGAAATATTAATTGAAGGAAAAGGAAATAAATTCAAAACCTATTCTTTAGCAGGAACGAAAACATTAAGCGAAGCCTTTTCTCAAAAAGAAATTGACGAACAAAAAATTGTCACCGAATACATTGCTCAAAAACTGTCCGACGCTGAAAACTTACGCATAGAGCAAACAACCGAATTGGTTTACAACAACATCAAACATCTTTTGTCCATCATTCATTTCGAAAACTATACAATAATTGATGGCCTAAAAAAGTTGCACCCTACTCCTGCTGTTCTCGGAACCCCTAGTTCAACCGCATTAAAATTCATCCAAAACACTGAACCTCACGCAAGAGAATTGTATACCGGCTATATCGGTTTCACATCTGCTACCGAAACTTATGTGTACGTTAATTTACGCTGCGGAAAGGTGCATGCACATGGCGTTGAATTGTTTGTTGGGGGAGGGATTGTAAAAGATTCCGTTCCTGAAGATGAATGGACGGAAACAGAAAACAAAGTAGCTACCTTTACATCCATTTTAAATCAGCATACACTTGAAGGTATTTAGTCCTTGCGCAGAATATTTAACACGCCAACTTATTCAAAAAGGCATAAAAAACATTGTGCTTTGTCCTGGATCAAGAAATGCGCCAATGGTAGATGCTCTTGTCAACAGCAAGGCCTTCAACCTCATAACCGAAACCGATGAACGCAACGCGGGATTTGTCGCTTTAGGCTTATCCATTGGGCAATCTAAACCAGCTGCAATAGTTTGCACTTCGGGTTCAGCCGTTTTAAATCTACTACCTGCTTTAAGCGAAGCAAAACATCAAAACCAGTGCATCATAGCAATAACTTGCGATAGACCCACTGAATGGATTGGCCAACAGGACAGTCAAACTATAGATCACCTTACGCCTCTTAAAGCCTTTTGCGCAAGCCAAGCGGCATTACAAAACGACAATCTTAAACAGCACGCTTGGTACAACACCCGAGAAATAAATCGATGTTTAAATTCAGATTTTAAAGCTCCCATACAGATCAATGTTCCCTTATCGGATCCTTTGTATACAAAATCAGATTATAGTGAAAGTGATTACCAAAAATATACCGCTACAGAATCTGTAAAGTCTAAAAAAACGCTTTTCGAAGACTCAATCACGCAATTAAATTTAGAGCTTAAAAAAGCTAAAAGCATTGTTATATTGTGTGGTCAACTTAGCCCATCCGAAGGCCAAAGTTTATCGATAGCTTTAAAAAACATAGCACAAAACACTACAATTATTGCTGAAAATACAGCCAATATCGAACTTGAAGGCATTAGAACCATTGACCCTTGGGTTATGGCTCTTCAAAAACAAAAAGATTTTGGCCAACCAGATATCATCATTAGTCTAGGCGGACATTTTGTTTCAAAAAAAATAAAGCATTTAATACGTGCTTGCAAACAAAGTGAAATTTGGCGCATAGCCCATGAAGACTATTACCCCGACACTTTTCAGCATTTGAATAAAGTCATCGATGTTACACCTACCGAAGCTTTTAATTGCCTTACAATTGACAACGCTAAAAAAATGCAAAGCTGGGAAGATGTTTACAATGAACTACCACCTTTCACTCAATTAGCTACAAGCAACGATGCTTTAACTGACCTAAGGGTATACCATCATTCTAGCGAAACCTTATCAAACAGCAACACTGTAAACTGGCACTACGGTAATAGTTCTAGCATCCGTTATGCTCAGTTGTTCCCTTATTCAAAATCCACACACTATTTTGCCAATAGAGGAGTCAGCGGCATTGAAGGTTGCATTTCAACAGCAAAAGGCATAGCTCTATCTAATCCATTAAAAACCAACATCTTGATGTTAGGCGATTTGGCTTTTGGATACAACTTAAACGGCTTACAAAATCTACCTAAAAACCTAAACGTTATTTTAGTTAACAACAGCGGAGGCAATATTTTCAGATTGATTGATGGTCCTAGTGATGTGTCTGGTTTCGAAGATTTTGTAGAATGCCATCACAATACCAATCATCAATTGGCGACACAACATTTCGGAATTGTATATTTGAGCGCCAAAACATTCAGCGAATTCAAAACAAAATTGAAAACGCTTTTACAGGATAATAAACCTGGTGTATTGGAAGTGTTTACCGACCGACTATTAAACAAAAACATACTTAAAACCCATTTACAACAATTTACCAATGGAAAACAAGAGAACTTGGAAGACAATTAAAGAATATAATGATATTTTATTCGATTTCCACGAAGGAATAGCACGTATAACCATCAACAGACCAGAAGTATACAATGCTTTTAGACCTGAAACCAATATTCAAATGTTGGACGCTATGGATATCTGTCGCGAAAACACAGACATCCGCGTAGTAGTTTTTACAGGTATTGGCGACAAAGCATTTTGTTCTGGTGGTGACCAAAATGTAAAAGGCGTTGGAGGTTACATAGGAGAAGATGGTGTACCAAGATTGAATGTATTGGATTTGCACAAAAAAATCCGCTCACTTCCTAAACCAGTAATTGCCGCTGTAAATGGCTATGCTATTGGAGGAGGACATGTACTACACGTTGTTTGCGATATAACAATTGCTAGCGACAATGCCATTTTCGGACAAACCGGCCCTAAGGTTGGAAGTTTTGATGCTGGATTCGGTTCTTCTTATCTAGCACGTCACGTTGGTCAGAAAAAAGCCCGTGAAATTTGGTTCTTATGCAAGCAATACTCAGCCAAAGAAGCTGAAGATATGGGCATGGTGAACAAAGTTGTTGCTCTAGACAAACTTGAGGACGAATACGTAGAATGGTGCCAAACCATGATGATGCGTTCACCTTTGGCTTTGAGAATGATCAAACGTGGTTTGAACGCAGAATTGGACGGACAAACTGGAATCATGGAAATGGCTGGAGATACAACCTTGATGTATTACCTAATGGAGGAAGCGCAAGAAGGGAAAAATGCCTTCTTAGAAAAACGCGATCCTGACTTTGGTAAATTCCCATTATTCCCTTAATGAAATATTGGATACAAGCAGCTAGGCCGCGCACACTCATTTTGGGTATGTGTGGACCTAGTTTTGTTGCTTTATACGGCACTCAATTCCCGGATTTTAATTGGACTAGTTGGGCCTTATTTACTTTCACCTTATTGGCACTGCAAATTGTTTCCAATTTCGCCAACGATTTAGGCGATGGTTTAAAAGGCAGTGACAACAATCGTGATGGCGAAGAACGCATGCTTAGCAGCGGAAAATTGACTGTAGCACAATTCAAAACAGCCATTATCGGCACTTGTGTTCTTGCATTCGGAACAGGCATTCTTTCTCTCCTTGCATCCGATTTAGATTGGCTCGGACGGGGTATTTTATTTGCAATTGGTTTATTGGCCATTGCTGCTGCACTCACTTATACTTTAGGTAAAAAAGCTTATGGTTATCAAGGTTTAGGAGATGTATCGGTCATGCTTTTTTTTGGTTTTTGTGCTGTTGCCATTCCTTTGTATTTGTGTACTGGTCAATGGGATAGTAATTTCATACTGCCTTCCATAGCCATTGGTTTACTTTCTGTAGCGGTGCTCAATCTCAACAACATTAGAGATTTAGAAGAAGACAAAGCCAATAACAAAAATACTTTGGCGGTTAAATTGGGTACAAAAGGTTCTCGATTCTATCATTTTTCCTTGTTGCTTTTACCTTTACCCATTGCCTTGGCCTTTTTAGCGAAATTCGATTCGCCATACATTTTAGCGATGTTTTTTGTGAACAGTATACAGGTCATTTTAGCTTTTCTAGTGTTAAAAACATTCGAAATAAAAAAGTTGGACGCCATGATGAAATTTCACGCTTTAGGCGCATTGATCTTTAGTGTCGCCTTCGGAATTTGTAGCGGTGTATTCTCTTAATTACAGAAAACATATTGCCCTTTTCACAGAACCAGGAGGTACAAGCAGAGGTATCTTGTATCAAAAACCTTCGTGGATAATTCAACTTAGTCATACCGATTATTCAGAACCCGGATACGGCGAAATTTCTATCATCCCTAAGCTATCTATTGAAACGGAAGAGTTCATCGAAGAATTCTTATATAAGCATCCAACACTATCAGAAAATCAGCTCTCCGAAATAATTCAAAGCGCTACACCTGCAGTTCGTTTTGGATTTGAAATGGCTGTTAAATCTCTCGAATCGCAAGCATTGGAAATGTTTGGAGAAGAGAAAAATCTGAACCTAAAAACCAACGGCTTGGTATGGATGGGCAGCATAGACGATATGTGGAAACGCGCTCAGGAAAAATATGCGGAAGGATTTAGATGCTTAAAGTTTAAGATTGGCGCTCTTAATTTTGAAGATGAATTGGCCTTGCTTAAAAAAGTTCGTTCAACATGGGGAGATGAAATTACCTTACGCTTGGACGCTAATGGAGCTTTTACACCCAAAGAGGCGCCAGAGAAATTGGAGAAACTTTCTAAACTAGGGATACACAGCATAGAACAACCCATTAAAGCTGGTCAATGGGATGAAATGGCGAAATTGTGTCAAGTCAGCCCTATTGATATTGCTTTAGACGAAGAACTCATTGGCATAAAAAGCAAACAAGAAAAACAAGACATTCTTGATGCTATACAACCGCAGTACATCATTCTAAAAAATTCTCTCATAGGAGGTTGGAAAGAAGCTGCAGAGTGGATAAACTTAAGTGAGAACAAAGGTATAGGATGGTGGGCAACCTCGGCTTTAGAGCTCAACATTGGCCTTAACGCAATAGCCTATCAATTAGCAGATTACACCAACCAATTGCCACAAGGGTTGGGCACAGGAAAAGTGTTCTCTAATAATATAAAGAGTAATTTAAAACTGGATGGAGAACATCTCAAATTAAAATCCAACAAAAGCGACTTACTTTTAGACAACACAAAAAAAATGTGGTTGTGATTAAATTTGATTTTGCATCAGACAGTTTAGCCTCTTCTATATTAAGACTTAAATCCGACTCAAATGATTGGACATTACCATACCTCCAATTTTTAAAGCAATATACCTCTGGAGACAACATTGAAGTGAAATCTTCAGGATCTACTGGCACACCCAAAACACTCATTTTCACTGCCGATCAATACAAAGCCAGCGCAAACAAAAGCATCGCTTATTTTAACTTTCAAAAAGGTCTGATTGCAGCTTCTGCCCTTCCTGGCAACACCGTTGGTGGGCAACTGATGTTTGTTCGAGCTTATCTAGCCAAAATGGTATTGTACCTTTTACCACCCAAACTCAACGCCTATGTTGAACTGAGTGAAAGTGTAGATTTCGCCCCAATGGTTGGTAGTCAATTTCAAGTTTTAATAGACAACAAAAAAACTTCGAATTTCAAACAAATTCTATTGGGCGGAGGGCCTTTAATTTCCAACCAGTTAAACGATTTATCCAACTTAGAGTGTGAAGTTTTTGCCTCTTATGGTATGACAGAAACCTTGAGTCATGTAGCCCTAAGAAATCTCACAAACAAAGAAGATTACTACACCTTATTGCCTGGAAATAAAGCAAGCATCAATCAAGAAGGTTGCATCACTTTATCTTGTGATTATTTGCCTACTGATGTAATCACAACTGATTTAGGAGAAATCATCAATAATAAAATCCATGTTTTGGGGCGTGCGGATTTCACCATCATTAGCTCAGGTAAAAAAATACAGCCAGAAATTATTGAAACTAAATTGCAATCATTTATTTCAAAAAAATGCTTGGTAACTGGAAAAGAAGACAAAATTTTCGGGAACATACTAGGTTTATTGACGTCTTCTGAATTGAATGCACAAGAAAAGTCAATGCTAAGCGAATACAATGCCGGAGCACCTTCTCACGAAAAAATTCGTTTTGTTGAATCGTGTACTTTTTTTGAAACCGAACAAAAAATTCTTCGCCAAAAGACTTTGACAGAATGGGCTAAAAAATAACGTTTGAACCATCTCACTACTTTTCACGTTATTTATTCACCATTCAAAACTAATCCATGAAATCTATTTTCATTTCATTGCTGTTGTTAATAGGTGTTTCATCTTGTATAAAAGACGACATCATTGACGATTACGTGCAACCAAGACTTAACATTACGTCAAGTGTTAAAGAACTGGCTAAAGGTGATACATTTTATTTTGAAGCACAGTTTTTAAACAACATAGGCCTGCGAGAAGAAATAAATCCAGAGTGGATAAGTTCCGATACCTCCATCATTTCATTTTCCGATTCTGGAATTGCTTTTGGAAAAACAAAGGGAGATGCTGTTGTGATGGCAAAACACTTTGATAGCTTCGAAAACGAATGGTTTTCTGATACGGCTTATGTCACCATTTCAGATGAAACCATAATTGATAATGAGAAAAAAAGTGGTACAGTTCGAACAACATCACAATATACTTTACAGGGCGATTTTGAGGTTGAGCAGCTTGAAAACGGAAATTTACTGATAAGCTTCGCTGCTAATTATGAGGCCTCTGATAATTTACCTGGTTTATTTGTATATCTCACAAACAACCCTAACACCACCAACGGAGCGTTGGAAATAGGAAGAGTAACGACTTTTAGTGGTGAACATTCTTACGAAATAGAAAACGTAAACATCAACGATTACAGCACATTATTATATTTCTGCAAACCCTTTAACGTAAAAGTAGGCGATGGTACAATTCAATAAAATTTCATTTATAGGCCTCTTTTCAATTCTTACTCTTTCGACTTTTGCAGGTGGATGGCCACAACCTAAAAAGAGTGGTTTTTTCCAATTGTCAGAACGCTGGATGCGCAGCAATGAACACTTTACCGATAAAGGTTTATTAGACCCAAATGTAACAACAGGATTAGTCATTAGCAGTGTATATGGCGAATATGGTTTGAACAATAACCTAACTGTAAGAGCCTACATACCCTTTTTAGTAAGCAACTTCCAGAACAACATCATTTCAAGCACCAGAGGCACTGAAATAGAAGAAGGACAGATTCTAAATGCATTTGGAGATGTTATACTTGGAGCTGATAGATTGCTTTATAAGAACAACAAAATAAGCCTTACTGTAGGAGTTTCTATTGGTTTAGCAACCGGAACAATTGGTAAAGACGAGAAGCAAAACCTTCAAACGGGCGACGGTGAAAACAACGTTGCAGCTAGAATCGATTTAGGAGCATCTTTGTTCAACTCAGAAAGCTTATCGATTTATGGAAAATTAGGCACAGCCTATAATAAACGCACAAAAGATTTCTCAGATGAAATTCAATCGCAAGCCGAAATGGGGTTCATTATCAAACAGAAATACTTCATAATCAGTAAGTTTTTCAATGTAACCAGCATGCAAAATGGCATAACTTCAGGCGAACAAATTAGTGCTGCAGGAGTTTTTGCCAACAATGCTGAGTTCAACGCTTTTGAATTGCTTTTAGCTACTGATGTTTACAAAGGCTACCACCTAACCTTTGCCGTAAATACAATATTAAGTGGCAAAATAGTTGCAAATGGTACAGCCTATGAAGTTGGTGTTTTCAAAAAAATTCAGTGGTAATTACGACGTAACGTAGTTCCTAAACTTCTCCAATATTGCAACCATATCCGATGGCAATTCAGAATCTATAGAAATCAATTTACCTGTAGTAGGATGGGTAACTTCTAACGATTTGGCATGCAAAGCCTGTCGTGGACATGCAGCAAAAGCATTTTCAATGAATTTCTTGTACTTCGAAAACGATGTGCCTTTTACAATGCTATCTCCACCATACGTACTATCGTTAAACAATGGATGACCAATATGTTTAAAGTGCGCTCTAATTTGATGCGTTCTACCCGTCTCTAACTTACACTGTATTAGCGTTATATACCCAAAACGCTCCAATACTTTGTAGCGCGTCAATGAATATTTACCGTCTTCTTCAGAGTCGAACATTCCCATTATTTTGCGGTCTTTGCGGCTTCTACCTATAAAACCTTCAATGGTGCCTTCATCTTCTTTCACATCGCCCCAAACAATGGCTTGATATCTGCGTTCGATGGTGCGATCAAAGAATTGCTTACTCAGTTTGCTCAAGGCATCTTCTGTTTTAGCAATTACCATTATCCCCGTGGTATCTTTATCCAAACGGTGAACCAAACCTGGTCTCACACCATCCGTACCTTCGGCTACAGGCAGCTTATTGAAATGGTGCAACATGGCATTTACCAAGGTTCCAGAATAGTTCCCATAACCAGGATGCACTACCATACCCGAACTTTTGTTGATCATGGCAATATCATCGTCTTCATAAACAACATCCACAGGAATGTCTTCAGGGATCAATTCTATTTCACGAACAGGATAAGGCAACACGATGGTTACCACATCTTCAGGTTTCACCTTATAATTAGGTTTAACCGGCAAAGAATTCACCAAAACATTGCCGTTTTTCGCAGCAACTTGAATTCTATTTCGACTGGTGTTAGGCAATCTATCACCCAAAAATTTATCTACACGAAGTAGGCTTTGCCCTCCATCGGCTACAATGCGGTAATGTTCGTAGAGCTCTTCGCTTTCTTCGAAATCTTGTCTGGTAATTTCCATCTTTCTTATTGCGAGAAGTCAACGTTCATCACATCCTCTTCTTCATTTTGTTTTGCTGCTCTTAGGCTATCAATATTCAATACATTCAATTTTTGAGGATCAATACTCAGCCATAAATCTACTTCAGAACCCAATCTTAACTTCACTCCATCTTCAATCATAAATTGAGGATTTTGTTTTATAACTACTGCTTTATTTGTATCCTCTGCAGTTGCACAGTCTTCGTAAATAACAGCTCCAATATTCAATGTGTGTTCTAATGACCTTGTAATTGCTTCGCCTAAGCTTTTACCTACCAAATACGGCAACTCTGTAAAGTCATTGCTTACTCCTTTACCCAACACAATTTTAAGCGCTGTACCTTTTGGCAACTGAGTACCTGTTGGAACAGTATTACCACCAATTTGCACATCCAATATGCAATCTGTACATATATCGGGTTGGTATTCAAATTCGGTAATTTTAAAACCTAAAGCCTCTAAAGTACTTATCGATTCACGTCTACTTTGATTGATAACATCAGGCATGGTTACCATTGGCGGACGCAAACTATTAATTACGGTGTAAACAATGCGATTGCTTTTTACCATTTGAAAGGCATCGGGAATTTGCTTTACAATTTCTCCTGGCAATTTTTCTTCACTAAAAACAGAATCAATCACCTCAATACGCAAATTCATATTCTCTAAAACAGCAGTTGCTTGCTCCAAAGTTTTCCCTTTCACATTCGGCAATTCCACATTTTGTCCTCTATCGGTATAATCTCGCATCCAGGCATTTACACCAAAATACACTCCTACAAAAAGAACAATGGCCAGAACCACTTGCAGCAAAAAAGTTTTGCTTTTAATAAAGGCTAAAAAATATCGCATGGCTTAATTTGGTGGTAAAGATAAAAATTGACTTTTCAATAATTGATTTACTTTTTATTTATACTTTTTCGCCATCATAAATTATGAAAAACGTAGCAGTATTTACAGGTGGATATTCTAGTGAGGCTAAGGTATCCCGAAAGAGCGCAAGTACCATCATTAATATTCTAGAAAAAGAAAATATTAATCTTTTTGTAATCGATATCCATACAGACGCTTGGAAAGTACAGTTTCAAGGTAAAGCGTTTGATTACCAAATGTTGAATGGAGGTTTAATTATTGATGGTAAAACGTATAAAATAGATTTTGCTTTTATCATAGTTCATGGCAAACCTGGAGAAAATGGTCAGCTTCAAGGGTACTTAGACTTGCACAATATTGCTTACCAAACTGGTGACCACCTAAACATGGCTCTTACTTTTTCTAAGAAAAACTCGACTGCTTTTCTGCATAGCCTCAACATACCTGTTGCCAAATCGGCTTATGGACGAACATCCGAAGAAGTGAAAAAAAGTATGGCCGAATTGAATCTCAGCTACCCATTGTTTATAAAACCTGACGATGCAGGCAGCAGTTTTGGCGTATCCAAAATAAAATCGGAAGCTGAGCTTGATAAAGCTTTGGAATACGCATTCCAAGAAGGATCTTTGGTAATGGCTGAGGAAATGATTGTAGGACGAGAATTTACTTGCGGTGTATTTCGTAAAGAGGGAAAAACTACGGCACTGCCCATTACGGAAATCATTTCGCACAACGAGTTTTTTGACTATGCTGCCAAATACGAAAACCAAAGCGAAGAAGTTACTCCCGCACAAATAGATGCTGTTGCTTACAACGCTATTCAGCGCATGGCCGAACGTGTTTACGACGCAATGAATTGCAAAGGTATATGCCGCGTAGATTTCATTTCCGATTTAAAAAGGAATCCGGTTGTAATAGAAGTAAATACCATACCGGGCCTAACGACAGAGTCTATTATTCCCCAAATGTTTGCAGCGAGCGAATACAGCTTCGAAGAAAACATCTTGAATTTTTTGGATTAATCGTCTTTCAAAAAAGCCATTAATTTCTCTAGGGCCTTGGCTCTATGGCTTACTTCTTTTTTTACTGTAGAGGGTAAATCGGCAAAGGTTTCGGTATATCCTTCTGGGATGAATAAAGGGTCGTAACCAAAACCTTTATTCCCAGATTTTGCCAACGCAATAGTACCATGCACTTTACCATCGAATAAGTAAGAAAGACCTTTTCTATAAAATGCTAAAACGCAAATAAAATAAGCCGAGCGATTTTCATTTCCCCCTAATTCATTCAGGAGTTTAGCCATATTATCTTCGCTATTGGCATTTTCACCAGCATAGCGAGCGCTATAGATTCCTGGTGCACCATCAAGTGCATCGCAACACAAGCCACTATCGTCGGCCAGCACCCAATATTCAGGGTAAGCATCGCCAATTTCTTGAGCTTTCTTCAAGGCATTTCCTTCAAAAGAATCTTTGTCTTCCACCACATCAATGTCCACACCGATGTCTTTCAGTCCGAATACTTCATATTGCGGTAAAAGAGCCTTTATTTCGGCAATTTTTCCTTGATTGTTGCTCGCTAATAATATCTTACTCATTGTGATACGGGCTATTGTTTAAAATACTGAAGGCTCTATAAATTTGTTCGGTAAACATCAATCGGATGAACTGGTGGGTAAATGTGCCTTCAGACAGTGATATTTTACCATGAGCTTTTTGCTTTATAGAATCAGCAAAACCATAGGCACCACCAACGCAAAAAATAAGTTCAGAATTACCACTAACACCTTCTCTTTCAACAAACTCAGCAAACTTTTTAGAACTATACTGTTTTCCTTTTTCATCAAGAATAAAAAAACGCCCACTGCCAACCTTTTTTAGGATTTCTTCCGCTTCTTTCTCTTTCAACAAGTCAGGAGAAAGTTTAGCGGCATTTTTCACTTCAGGCAGAATTACCTCATTAAAATCGGCATAACGCGACAATCTTTTTTTGAAATACTCCATCCCCTCCAAAACAAAGCTTTGTTTGGTTTTACCAACTCCAACTAAGGTAATTTTCATTTCTTTGGTATTTACTCGGCCGAAGGTAGTATTTACCTATATTTAATTTCGGAATGATTATTGGACAATACAGAAACATGAAATATGCACTCAGCGTTTTAGCGATTTTTGTTGGTCTTCTTACATTTGGACAAGAAGCCCTTACAAGCAACGTAAACTCGGCTTTAGCCAAAGGGAACGCTTCTGAATTAGCTCCTTTTTTAGCCAAAAATGTTTCTGTTGAAATTAACGGCAACGAAAAAATATACTCACAAGAACAAGCCGAAAATGTTTTGGACCTATTCTTTAAGCGTACCAAGCCAAAAGCTTTTGACGTGAAACATGCCAGTGGGCCTAATAAAACAGGTAACAATTTTAACATCGGCATTCTTCGCACAGAAAACGGCGCTTACCGATTGACTTATTTACTCAAAGACGGACCACAAGGACAACCTAAAATAAGAAAGGTAAAACTTGTAAAAATCGTACGATAATGACCACCGAACAATTTATTGACCTAGCGCTGCAAGAAGATCTTGGAAACGGCGATGTAACTTCTATAGCCTGCATTCCAAATGGAGTAAAAGGCAAAGCCAAAATCATTGCCAAAGAAAACGGCATCATTGCTGGTTTAGAATACATCAGCGCTATTGGAACAAAACTAGACCCAAACATTGCTATTGCTGTTCACTGTAAAGATGGTGATGCTGTTAGAATAGGAGATTGTGTAGCTGAGTTTGAAGGCGATGGAAAAGCTTTGCTTTCTGCCGAAAGACTGATACTAAACATCATGCAGCGCATGAGTGGCATTGCAACCTATACCCACTCTATGGTAGGCCTAATTGCGCACACCAATGCAACTTTGCTCGACACGCGTAAAACAACGCCTCTTTTTAGGCCTTACGAAAAGCAAGCGGTAAAAATTGGTGGTGGTGAAAACCATAGAATTGGTCTTTACGACATGATCTTGATCAAGGAGAATCATATCGAATTGGCAGGCGGTATAGAAAGCGCTATTCTGAAAGCAAAACACTACCGACTGGCGAACAACCCCGATTTGAAAGTTGAAATAGAACTAAAAAATTTGGAAGAAGTTACGCAAGCCCTTATTTGCGGTTCTGTGAACAGAGTCATGCTTGATAACTTCAGTATAGAAGATATGGCCGCTGCGGTTAAACTCATCAACGGTAAATTTGAAGTAGAAGCATCGGGCGGTGTTACACACAAAACGATAGTCGCCATTGCCGAAACAGGAGTAGATTATATCTCTGTAGGAGCTCTTACCCATTCCATTAAAAGTTTAGATTTAAGCATGCTTGTTGATTTGAGCTAAATCATGAAAGAAAAAGCCAAGCTCATATTAGAACGCCTTAAACATTGGTGCCAACAAATAAACCCTCCTGGGTTTGAGGGCATCAATCTATGGGATTTGCTTCGCTTTTTTTTCGACGGCATAACCAAAGGTGCCATTACAACTAGAGCCAGTGCCATTTCATTTAAAATAATATTAGCTCTTGCCCCAACCGTCATATTACTCTTCACACTCATTCCATACATTCCCATTGATAATTTCCAAGAGAACTTATTTGGATTGATAAAAACAAGCTTACCTGCCGATGCTTTTTCTACTATTGAAGAGCTCATTTTGGATTTGATAAACAACAAATTCACCACCTTTTTATCCATTTCATTTTTATTGGGTATTTATTACGCTTCCAATAGCATGAATGCCTTACTACAAGGATTAAAGGAGTCGTATCATTTAGATAAAAAGCAAAACCCTTTTAAGCAAAGGCTTTATTCGATAATACTGTTACTAACCCTCCCTCTATTTTTAGGTACAGCCTTTCTTACCGAAACTTTATCGAGCTATGTATTCGATGCTCTTCATAAACAAGGATGGATTGGCGATGGATTACAATCATTTGCATTTGGAACAGCTCGCTTATTGATCGTCATCATATTATTGCTTTTAGCCATCAGTACATTGTACAACTTAGCCAATGAAAAAAGAAGTAAATGGCGTGTATTTACAGCAGGTTCATGGTTTGCTACATTGCTTATTTTACTTACTATTAAAGGTTTTGCTTATTATGTAAACACATTTGGGCAGTTCAATAAGTTCTACGGAAGTTTAGGAACCGTTGTCATTTTACTGCTTTGGATTTATTCAATAAACGTTGTACTTATCATCGGTTTCGATATAAATATGACCCTCACAAAAGCCAAAAATTATGGAAAAAGCCAAATACTACTTTAGTTTATTCATTCTTAGCTTATTCATCATGCCTCTAAATGCACAAAGTGTTTTGGGCAAATGGAAAACAATAGATGATGAAACAGGAAAAGCAAAGAGCATTGTTGAAATTTATGAAGTCGACGGAAAAGTTCATGGAAAAATAACACAACTCTTTCGTGGCCCAAATGAAGACCAAGATCCAACCTGTACAAAATGTGAAGGCGATAGAGCTAACAAAAAAATCATCGGAATGGAAATCATACGCGGACTTGAAAAAGACGATGATGTCTATGATGACGGCACAATATTAGACCCAGAAGACGGTAAAGTATACGATTGTAAAATTTGGGTTGACACAGATGTTCCTAATAAACTCAATGTGCGTGGCTACATTGCTTTCTTTTTTCGGACTCAAACATGGCTTAAAGTTCAATAAGAATTTGCCTTAAATAAATTAAACCCTAGCTTTGCGCACCATTTTTTGAACATGAATTTAGAGCAGCTATTAACTTCCGGAGGGGACGAACGAATCGATTTGCAAAAAAATGGGTTCAATAAATACAACCTCAACCCTGTAAAGTACGAGGGTATACTTACGCGCGGAAGCTGCACTGGTTCTCCATTAAATCAAGAATCGCATCAGCACTTAATAGCTTTTTCTAAAGAGTATCAGGCGGAAAAACACGACGAATATTGCGAAGAGGTTCGCAATAATTTAAAAGAACTTATTCAAGAAGGCGACGATAATTTTGATGTTTTTCTATCGCCAAGTGGTAGCGACTTATGCTATCTGCCATTGCTTTTTGCCAAATTGTTACACCCCAACAAAGATGTTACCAATTATGTAACCTGCCCTGAAGAACTGGGAACAGGATCGGTGCTAACTCTAGCTGGAAAAATATTTAGTGAACGTTCTCAGTTTGACGAAAAACTTGTAAAAGGAAGCCCTATTTCCGATGACATACACGTCAACCACCACTTTTTCTCAGCCCGTAATGGTGAAGGAGAATTAGAACAATACAAAGGTGAACTGATAGAGCAAATGAATGCCGAAGATGGAAAAAGCACTGTAATCGGCAACTTAGTAATTGGCTCTAAATCGGGAATTGCTGACAACATCAACATCATTTCTAAAGTAAAGAAAGCGTCATTTTGGGTTGCAGACATTTGCCAATTAAGAACACCTACCAAACTGATAAACAAGCTTATTGATCAAAACTGTATGATACTTATCACTGGATCAAAGTTTTATCAAGCGCCGCCATTTTGTGGTGCGTTATTGGTTCCAAAAACAATAACCAAGGAACTACAAAATGCTGACGAAAATATTTTAACACCTTTCAAGAAATTCTTTTCTTATAGCGACATACCGTCTACTTTGCCTTGGTTGAAAAACCATTTCAAAAAACACAATAACCTTGGTTTATTGCTTCGATGGAAAGCGGCTTTGTATGAAATGAATCAGTTGAACAAAATCGATCCAACTGACGTTATAAACACTGTTGAGACTTGGAACAAATCAGTACTTGACGAATTGGCCAAATACCCCGATTTATTTGAATTGATGCCACAAGCTTCTACTTCAAACCCATCGATAATACCATTTAGATTAAAACGCAGAGATGGCAATTACATCAGCGATGAGCAACTAAAAGATTTTTACGATTACATCATTGCTAAAGATTTAAGCGGTTTTGAAGGTCCCTACAAAAAAGTAGCATTAGGTCAACCCGTAAAATATTCAGGTATTTCATTTATACGAATGGCTTTAGGATCTTACAATATCCGTCAGATACTGAGTGGAAAACATTCGCTAAAAGACGACCTTACTTTGGTACAAATTATTGCAGAAGAAGCTCGTAATTTTTAATCGTAAAGTCCTTTTTTAATTTCCTCAACAATCTTCACACACGCTGTACCGTCACCGTATATGGACGTAGTATTCTCTATTTGAATATCGTAACGTCGTTGAGCTTCAAACACAATATCTTCTGCCGAATTGGCTAATACATTAACCTCCAAGTCGATTAATTCAATCCATTCGGTTTCAGTTCGAAGTGTAATGCAATTTTTACCGCTGAAATATGCTTCTTTTTGAAGGCCTCCAGAATCGGTAAGGACCAAACTGCTTTGCTGCAAAAGGCTTAACATTTCTAAATAACCAACAGGTTCTATGCAGTGAACTTTTTCGGATAAATTGTATTCAGACAAAATCTTTTTGGTACGCGGGTGCACTGGAAAAACTATATCCATTCCGTTTTCAACCAATGCATTAAGTGCCGATACAATTTCAGCCATTCTATCTGAATCATCCGTATTTTCAGCTCTATGAAGCGTTAGCAAAGCATAACTAGCAGGCAGATTGGGCAATAATTTTGCATGCGAACTAAATTGCAATAGTGCATCGTACATCACGTCACCAACTACAGCAATCTGTGCATTATCTTCAGTTATACCTTCTTTCACCAAACAATCTACAGCAGCATCGCTTGGACAAAACAACCAGTTGGAAATCGCGTCGGTAAGCCTTCTATTTTGTTCCTCAGGCATAAGCATATTGTAGCTTCTCAATCCAGCCTCTACATGCGCAACGGGTACGTGCAACTTGGAGGCCGCTAATGCGCCTGCCAGTGTTGAATTGGTATCTCCAAAAACCAAAAGTGCATCCGGTTTTTCTTTCAAAATAATTTTCTCAATCTCCTCCAACATACGCCCTGTCATGGCTCCGTGCGAAAGTGAATTGATATTGAGAATGTATTTAGGTTTTGGAATATTCAGTTCTTTGAAAAACACATCCGACATATTGGCATCGAAATGTTGGCCTGTATGAACAACAACTTCGTCTATCTCAGAATCCAATGAAATGGCTTTGGATAAAGCCGCAGCTTTTACAAATTGTGGGCGAGCACCTACAACCGTTAATATTTTTTTATTTCGAACTATCTGCATCATTTCACTTTAAACAAGCCGAGTTTTTGCTCGTATACTTTAATTCTTTCTTTGAGATCTGGCGCTAAATTAGTTCGCCTAACAAGAATGAAATAAAGAACAACAATAGGCACACTCATTATAATACTGGCAACAATAAAGTTTACCCCAACTAAATACTCTCTTACCAGTAAAGCAAAAGAAATCATGAATACGGTAAACAAGAGCAATCGCAAGTATTGGTTATTGAATGGTTGAAGATTATAAAATTTTCTCAAGAAGAACCAGCGTGCAAAATTGTTCAATACTTGGCTTAGAAACGTAGCGAAGGCCGCACCACTTATACCATAAATAGGTATAAACAAAAAATTAAACCCAACCAATGAAACGAGCAGTAATGTGGAAAAATAAAATCCATATTTATAGTGTTTGCTGTAGTACAAAAGCTCGCCACTCACTCCAGACGCCATATCTACAAGCTGTGCTAAACCTAACCAAAACACAACCCACAAACCTTTTGAGAAAACATCTCCTTTTGGTAAAATGTCAAAAACAGTAAATAAATTTCCTATCAACATTACAAATACAAATCCAGCAACTATCAATTGATTTTGCGCTGTTTTTTTATACAAATCATTGAGAAAAGAAACATTATCATCGGCCCAAGCTTCACCGATTTTAACGGATGAAATTCCTTGCAAACCTCTACTGGGTATGCTCACCAAGACGCCAAAAAAGAGCATGATACTGTAAATCCCTGTGGCCTCAAAATCGATGAGTCGAGTAACCATCAGGATATCTATTTCTTTTGTAAAGACACCAACCGAACCTGACAATACTGAAAACAATGCCAATCCGCCAATGGCTTTCAATGGAATATTGGAAGATGAAAAATTAAAAGACGGCATAACTGTCTTTTTGAACTTTATCAGAAAAAATAATATCAGAACGATTGATAGTACATAGCTTATTTCAACAAAAGTTAGAAACATTTCGAACGAAAAACTGAATAAATACACCGCTACAAGCGATATTACAAACCCTAGTTTAATGCATATTTCTCTTACAAAAAGTGTGTGACTAACCAAGGATTTGGCAGATAAAAAAGAAGAAAGTGATGAAAAAACAAATCCAACAGAATACAATAAATAAACATGCATAAACCACTGAGAATTAAGTTTCTCTTGCCAATAATTCAAGTAAATAACCAGTCCCAAAAGACCAAGTAACTGCCCCACAAATAAGATAATGGCAAAAATTGCAGAGAGTTGTTTATGATAACCATTCTTATGAGCCAGCGGAATGTATCTTAACAAGATAGCTCCTACCCCCATACCAGAAAAAACACTCACTAAAGCCGATAACGACAGAATATACCGAAGCACACCAATTTGTTCTACTTCTAATATTTTTGGTTGCAACCAACCCGAGTTCAAAAACCCAACAACTACACCTATTACAGCGATTATAGAGCCAATTATGGATTGTTTTCTAATGGTTGACATCTTGTGCTTAACTAATAATTGGATTTTTTATTTCCTTGCAACTACTTTGCTTTCAATAAATGTTCTGCAATAAGCCAATCAAGCTCGGTATCGATATCCACAGAATCAAGTTCCGACATTGGGTAAGGCTTAACGCATGAAAATTCATTCAACCTCTGGTTTTTCAAACTTTTAGGGTTGATAATGTAAATTGCTCCGTTGTATTCCCATACTTTCGGGCATTGTTGACGACTTGTAAAGTTCGATGATTTAGATTTTTGCAGAAATCCATTTTCATCTTCTTCGAACAAATTAAAGTAAGGGTTTTGTTTGCTGACATTTACAGATACAACCATATCCTCTTTACCTGAATATAATGTCAACGCTTCAGTAATATGCTGAGCATTTCTAAAAGGAGATGTAGGTTGTAACAACACGATGGCATCTGGTTGAAACATTTTGCTTTCACAATACTCCAACACGTGACAAATTACTTCGTAGCTACCAGCTCCGTCGGTAGATAAATGTTCGGGCCTTAAAAAAGGGACCATTAAACCGCATCGTTCAGCTTCCTTTTTAATTTCTACATCATCGGTAGTTACCAAAATTTCTCCTTCATCAAAAACAGCTTTAGCTGCTTCAATTGTGTAAGAAATGAGCGACTTCCCATTTAACAATTTGATATTTTTACGAGGCACTCCTTTAGAACCACCTCTTGCAGGTATTACAACTAGATATTTCACAAATCAAGGTGTTTGATATCGGCTTGAGCTTTTTCGAAATCAGCATGTTTTCCAATATCCAACCAGTATTGACGAATAGGGTATGAGATCAACTTTCCGCCCTCATTTATTACCGCCTCCATTAAATCGGTGGAATTATAGAATGAATTACGAGGTATTTTGTTTAGGATTGACTTTTTAATGAGATAAATCCCTCCGTTAGAATAATAAGTATACGTTGGTTTTTCTTTAAATGAGGTTACGACGTTGTTTTCGGTTTCCATTACAGCATAAGGAACATCTACTTTATACGGAATAGTCACTACCGACATATCGGCCTCATTTTCAGTAAAATTCAAAAAGAAATCTTCGTAATCTAAAGTTGTTAGGATATCCGAATTGGTAACTAAGACATAGTCATGCTGCCAATTTTCAATTTTACTTACTGCTCCAATAGTTCCAAGAGGGGCATCTTCCGTTACGTATTGAATTCTTTGGTTTCTGCTCGCTCCATCACTAAACTTATCTTGTATCTGTTCACCCAAATAACGAATTGATATCCACAAGTCGTCAATTCCAAATTTGTGAAGTCGATCTAGGTTATGCTCCAAAATAGCTTTCCCTCCAACTTCTAATAAAGGCTTAGGAACAGTGTCTGTCAATGGTTTTAATCGAGTTCCAAATCCTCCAGCCATAACAACAGCATCAACTGGCAAATACGATTTCTGAAGTTTTAGATTCAAGACATTGAGAACAACATGGTCTTTGTCTACAATAGGGATGACTTTAAAATCATTTTCTCGGAAACGTATGATATCAGCAACACTGTATTTCCCCCGCATTATAAATTTGGGGTTAGGTTGAATAAATTCATCAACTATATCACTGGTATCTAATCCTTTCAACAAGCCTCTACGCACATCTCCATCGGTAAGACTTCCAACTAAAACATCGGATGCATCTATTACAAAGAGTATTGCATCGCTAGCCAATTTGTCCAACATTGCCAATGCTTCTTTAATTTGACTCCCTCTTCGTATAAGATGTTCTCGGTAGTTACGCATGATTTAATATTTTATTTATGGCTTTCGCCGAATCTTTTTTATAATACAGGTTATTCCCTTTGTAATCGCCTAATCTAAGAGTTTCTAAACACGCGGCATATATTTCTGATCTCACAAAAGGTACATCAATTACATTTTCACTCCGTAACCTACCTTTTTGTCTATCCCCAATGTTCACTACATATTTCCCAAAGGAAGCTGATTCAATAATACCACTAGACGTATTTCCACACATCAATCTACATTGCTTCATAGCTGAGAAATAATTTAGTTTTCCGAAATTTTCAACTATGGATATTCTATTAGGATTTTCCAGCTTAATTCTTTCGGCTTCACTTCTAAAATAGCTTCCATTTGTGTCCGCATTAGCAAGAGTAACTACAACATGAATTTCCTTTGACAATTGTAATAATGCACTGAACGCTTCAATTGAAAAACGTTCATTATTGAATGAATTAACGGTTTCGGGGTGTAAGGTTACCAAAGCAAAATCTGACGCTGGAATATTGAACTTATCGGCAACTTTTTCCCATGTCGGAAGTTCGGTTTCGGTTAATTCAGAAAGGCTTAAACTACCAACATTGTATATGTTAACGTCGGTATCCAATAAGTTTCTCAAACGGTCAACAAACACTTCTGAAGCTACAAAATGGAATTGGCTAACTAGGCTAATCTGGTGACGATAAATATTATCGATGGCGCCAAGCGTTGTTTCTCCTCCATGAATATGACCGATTTTAATTTCAAAAGGGATTGATGCTTGAACGGCTGCTGACATTTCAAAACGATCTCCCAAAGCCAATACAATATCAAAATTATTATCTGCCCAAAATTCCGTGAAATTGGCTAGTACGTCCGAGTAACCTTTAGCTATGTCTTTAACAGAATCAGAAGAAGGCATACCTTGAATCGTATGTATGTTTCCATAACCATCTGATTTTATCTCCTGAATTGTTTCACCATATTTAGACAATAGATGTGTTCCAAAAACGAGTAGATGTATTTCAAAAGTGTCATCGTTAGCTAATACTTTTAACAAAGGCTGGTAAATTCCATAATCGGCTCTACTGCTTGTTAAAACACCTATTTTTTTAACGCTTTTGGACATTTTTATTTGATATCGTTTTGAGACAGGCAGTGGAAAGCAGAAAAATTATTCGCAACCGTTTTCCCAATAATATCGTTCCACATCATTGGTGAAATACCACTTCCAGGTCTTAGTGCTATAAGATCTTCACTCACTAATACATGCCCTTTTTGAACATCTTTGGCTAAGTGAATGCTTTTACGTGCTACGGCTTTATTTTTAGCTTCACTTGGAGACGCTTTTTTTACACCATCACCTGATATAGCTTTTTCAATATTTCGAATTCCAGAAACCATAGCCTTCAATTCACTAGGCTCTAACGATGCCTTGTGATCTGGACCAGGAAGGTTTCTATCCAATGTAAAATGCTTTTCAATTACTGTTGCTCCCAGTGCTACTGCAGCAATAGGAACTTCTATTCCCAATGTATGGTCCGAATAACCAAAAGCTACATTCAATTCGTCTTTAATCGACAACATAGCTTTTAAATTGACATCTTCCATCGGTGTTGGATACTCTGTATTACAATGCAAAACAGTAACATTATCCTTATTTAATCCACTAGAACAAATGACTTCGATTGCTGCCTTTATTTCTTCCATATCGGCCATTCCTGTTGAAAGAATTACAGGTTTACCAAAGCTACCGATACGTTTGAGGTAAGGATAATTTGTTATTTCACCACTTGGAATTTTATACGAATCGAAATTGAGTGAATTGAGATAGTCTAAACCTTTGACATCAAATGCTGTTGAAAAAAAACGAATGCCCTTCTTCTCACAATACGCTATTAGCTCTTTATGCTGCTCATCCGACAACTCCAACTTTTTAAGCATATTGAATTGAGAATCATCGTTATCGCCAATATTCACATTCTGATACTCTGCTTTTTTGGCTGCTTTGCTAACTAAATCTTCGGCCTTAAACGTTTGAAATTTGACCATATCAACACCCGCTTCAACAGCAACATCAATTAGTTGTTTCGCTTTTAGAATGTCGCCATTATGATTAACACCTGCTTCGGCAATAATGGTCACTTTTTGTCTCATTTTCTTAATTCTTTTGCTGGATTCCCTACCATCGTCGTGTTAGGTAAAACATCTTTTACAATTACAGCTCCTGCACCAATTATCGCATTTTCGCCTATCACAACACCTTGTTTAACAACGGCATTAGCTCCAATAAAAACACCGTTTTCAACTGTTACATTACCTGCTAATACAGCATTTGGTGCAACATGAACATTATCATGAATTATACATTCATGATCGATGCTTGAGCCTGTATTAAGAATCACATTTGCACCAATTTCACACAATGGATTTACCATTACTCCTCTTGCGACAAAAGTCCCTTGTCCAATATTCGATAACAATGATATTGAGCAATTAGGGTGTATTACAGTTGCTAAATCCAGTCCCTTTCTATTAATAGCATCAGCCAATCGTGCTCTAATTCGATTATTTCCAACACCCAAAATAAATTTGAATTTCGAATTCCAAAATGCAAACGACTCGTCGGCATCATTCCCCGCAAAGGTTAAATCAAAAGGATTAAGTGTCTTCTCTTCAGACTCGGCATAACTTTTTAGATTCAGTTTCTGTAATATGGCTGCTTCAGCTACAACAATTCCATGACCTGAATATCCTAAAATGATATGTTTTCTATCCGATTCTTGCACTGCTTGGTATATTTACAATTCTCGCTTCCAAAAATTCTGCATTGGTTTGTTCGTCGCGTTGACAATTCGAATACATGGGTAAGCGATACATCAATTGCCAAATTGGTCTTGTCATAACTCCCTGCTCGTTGCTTAAAGTAAGGAAAGCATCCCGTTCATTTTTGTCTGAAAACTCGAGGCATGTAAGCCAATAATTCCAATGACTATCGGCCATTTCTGTCTTAATATTAATATTCTTTGTTTCAAAGAAACTAGAGTAACTAGCAAACAACTCTTTTTTACTCGCTTTAATTGTTTCAAAGTTCTCTATCTGGGCACAAAGTAAAGCGGCATTAATATTGGGCATACGGTAATTGTATCCCAATTCATTGTGCACATATTCCCACTTATGTGGAACTTTAGCTGTTGTGGTTAAATATTTTGCTTTTTCTCCTAGTTCAATGTTATTTGTAACCAGTGCTCCACCACCACCTGCTGTAATGATTTTATTTCCATTGAATGAAATAGCAGCAACATCGCCAAAAGAACCAGCTGGCTGACCTTTATATGTACTCCCTAATGATTCTGCTGCATCTTCTACAACTGGAATGCACCATGAATTACAAATCGAAACGATTTCGTCGATTCGACACATAAAGCCAAAAGTGTGCATGGGTACACAAGCCGATATTTTATTCTTAGTCGTTTTGTTGAAACAAACACCATCAATTACTTCCGCGTTTTTTTCTAGGAAAGAAGCCAAAGCTATAGGCGAAAGCCCCATAGTATCTCTATCAACATCAATAAAAATTGGAGATGCTCCTAAATAAGCAATGGCATTGGCTGTAGCTACAAAAGTTAACGCTTGGGTTATAACCTCATCATTGTGTTTAACTCCTACCAAATCAAGCCCTACTTGTAACGCTGCTGTTCCATTTACAACCGCCACACCTTTTTTAGTGCCTGTAAGTGTTGCTATTTCTTTTTCAAACCGATTAACATATTCTCCAACTGAAGACACAAAAGTGGTATCGATGGTATCCATCAAATACATTTTTTCATTTCCAAAAAACACAGGAGCGTGCAAGGGAATAAAATCTTTCGTATTGAATTGGTTTCTTATAAAATCTACAATGTCTTGCATATTAAACGTTGTAAATATCAGCCTTATATTGACTTAAATTCTCTGGTTTAGAAAACCATTCTATGGTTTCTTTAAGCCCTTCAGCCAATGAATATTTAACTTCCCAATTGGTGAATTCTTTCAACTTTTCATTAGAGCCGAATAATCTAAATACTTCACTTTTTTCTGGTCGCAAACGTTGCTCGTCGGAAATAATTTTAGCCTCTGGATTTATCTGTTTGATCAATTCATTTGCTAAATCTCCAATAGAAATTTCGGACATCGTTGCAATATTCACTTCATGCCCAATTAATTCTTTGCATCGTGCGATATCCAAAAAGCCTTGAACGGTATCTTTCACAAAAAGCAAATCTCTTGTAGGAGAAAGATCACCCAATTTAATTTCCGTTTTCCCTGCGAGCAATTGCGATATAATTGTTGGTATTACAGCTCTTGCCGATTGTCTTGGTCCAAATGTATTGAACGGACGAACGATGGTCAATGGCAAATCAAAACTTCTATAGAAACTATCCGCAATACAATCGGCTCCTATCTTGGATGCCGAATAAGGAGATTGAGGTTGTTTTGGATGCAGCTCTGTTATTGGTACAAATTGAGCTGTTCCATAAACTTCAGATGTAGAGGTAACCAACACTCGTTCTATTTCCAAATCTTTAGCTGCTTGGATAATATTTAGTGTCCCTTTTACATTGGTATCTATATAACTATCTGGAGAATGATAACTAAATGGGATAGCAATAAGTGCCGCTAGATGAAACACTGTATCAATACCTTTCATAGCAGTACGCACACCATTCGGATCGCGGATATCGCCTGCAAAAATCTCTACTTTTTCTAACGTTTCTTTTGGAATAGTATCCAACCAACCCCAAGAATTAAAGGAATTGTAATAAACGAAAGCTTTTACATTGTATCCTTCTTTAACAAGTAATTCTACTAAATGGCTGCCGATAAATCCGTCGGCGCCTGTAACGAGTACATTTGTCATTATAACTAGAGTTGATCTAGCACAAATGTGCGGATTTATATTTAAAATATAGGCATAAACAAAGGCAAACACTCAAATTTAAAGCTCCTTTAGGTCTTAATAAAAATCAAATTGGATTGAGTTTGTGTGTAAGCAATAGTTTTCGACATTTAACTACTTTCGCCATACTAAAAATTCAAGGTTAAATCCTTCATCTTCAAATTGCCTCAGTATATTAAATGTCTAAATTAAGTTCAGTTAATCAATCTCTTTATCTACTCAAAAAGACCCTACTGAGCTTGGTTAGAATTATCGCATTCCGACCTAACATCTTCAAACGTATTCCAAAGTTAAATGATGATTCTGAAGTGTATTTACTTGCTAATGGACCTTCTTTAAAATCAACTTTAGAAGAATACGGTGACTATTTAAAATCGAAAAAAACAGGAGTCGTCAACTTTTTTGCACTCAGTCCAGAATTCGGAACACTTAAACCGAAGTATTACTTTTTGTTAGATCAAGCTTTTTTCAAAAAAAATCGAGATCAAAAACTCAATGAAAATATTGAACAATTAAAATCCGCACTAACCGAGGTAAATTGGCCTTTAGTTTTGATTTTACCAAAGGCATGCAAAGCGCTTTTTTCTATTAAAAATAACAACATCACGTGCCAGTTCATTAACACCAATATTTTTCAAAGCTTTTCAACAATTCAGCTAACTGCCTACAAAAGAAATTGGGGTATGCCTCAAGCGCAAAACGTTTTGGTTTTCGCATTGTATGCTTTGGTGTATTTAAGAGTTCCAAAAATCTATTTGCTGGGAGCAAACCACAATTGGCACGAAGGAATGAGAATTAGTGAAGATAATAAGCTTGTGCTTTTTGACCCTCATTTTTACAAGGAAGATAAGTCCGAAACTGAAAAGATTATGGACGTAAGTATTGCGGGCTTTTTTGAATCATTATCTAAAGCATTTAGAGGCTACGAGGTATTGCGCATATTTGCGAAAAAGCACCACTCAGATATCATCAACTTAGACACAACTTCTTACATTGACTCTTTTCCGAAAGAAACGCTTGTAACAAAAGAAAATACAGAACATGGAATTAACAGATAGAGCCTTTTGGGTAAATTATTGGGAGTCTAAAAAAGAGGTCGTTCAGATTGTCAGTAAAAGAAGTCCGTTTTCTAAATTGTTCAATGATACATTTCAAAAATCTAAAATCAATTCTGCTCTTGAAATAGGTGGTTTTCCTGGCTATGTTAGTATTGCACTAAACAAGCATTATGGAGTTTCTCAAGCTGATTTACTCGACTATTTTATCCATCCTAAAATCATTCAAGATTTATGCGATGCAAATGAAATTAAGGACGGTGCTATTAAGGCAATAGAAGCCGATTTGTTTCAAGATTACAATGGTTCAAAATACGATTTGGTTCATTCGCATGGACTGATTGAGCATTTTGAAAATAGTGAACATATAATTGGACAACACTTAAAGTTTTTAAAGCCAACAGGAGAATTACTCATTACCCTACCAAATTTTAGAGGGGTTAACGGTTGGTTTCAACGTAATTTTGACAAAGAAAATTACGACAAACATTACATTCCTTGTATGGACGTTGAGCATCTAAAAAAGAGTACTGTTGCTTTGGGTTTAAAAGACGTTGATGTTCAATACTACGGTGAATTCAGTATGTGGTTAGAAAACATGAATACTAAATCTGCTGTTTTCAAACTTTTTTTCAAATCAACATGGGCTTTTTTTAAGATAGTAAACAAAATAATACCTGTTAGGAATAAGACTCTAAGTCCTTACCTAATAATTACAGCAAAACAATAATTCATTGCATTAGCTATTATGCCTATATCCGTCGCTTTAATAAATACATATACCGCTGGTGGCGGAGCCGGTATTGCATGCGCACGGTTATACAAAGCGCTTAATGATGAAGGTTCTATAGAAACTCTTCTTATTAATGATGGTCAGATTCAATCGAATCCGGATAAAATATTGCCTTTAAAAAAATGGGCGAAATACAGTAATTTATTTCGCTACTTCACTGAGCGATTTTTAGTAAAATCGGCATTGAAAAAAGACGAGTGGGGCAGTTTATTTTCACCAGCTATTCTTTCGAATCCGAGCAGTATAAACACGATTAAAAACAACCGTTCCAACATTCTCCATTTACATTGGATAAATCACGGATTTTTAGGGCTTGATAGTCTTCATAAATTAAGGTTCCTTAAACGCCCAATAGTATGGACATTACACGACATGTGGGCATTTACAGGAGGATGTCATCATAGTATGGACTGCAATGGGTTTCAATCTGAATGCGGCTCTTGTTTGTATTTATCCAAACCTTCTTCGAAAGATTTATCGCATCAAATTTGGAAGAAAAAAAAGGCGTTTTTCAATTCATTAGACATTACGGTTGTATGTCCTTCGAATTGGTTGGCTAACAAAGCAAGAGAAAGCTCTTTATTTAAGCATCGTCGTATAGAGGTTATTCCAAATCCGCTAGACTGCAATACATTCAAACCAACAGACAAGAATTTAGCGAAATCTGAACTTAAATTACCTGCCGATAAAAAACACATTTGCTTTGTTTCTGCTAACATCAACAGTCCTTTTAAAGGAATAAATAAGTTAATCGATGCCTTAAAAACATTAGAAACTTTATATGTTGATGCATCAGAAATTGAGATTATAGTTTTAGGCAAAATTGACTCCGAAGATTTGTTCGCAGATCTTACTTTCAAAGCTCATTTTGGCGGTTACATTACATCTGAAGCTGAGATGGTATCGTACTACAATGCTGCTGATGTGTTTGTACTTCCATCGTTACAAGACAATTTACCCAACACAGTAATGGAGGCCCTTGCTTGTGGCACTCCGGTCGCTGCATTTGATACAGGAGGTGTTTCTGATATGGTAGATGAAAATGTTGGTTATTTGGCAAAATACAATGACTCTGATGACTTAGCTCAAGGGCTTTTTGAATTACTGTCTAACGATAATGATCGCTTAAGAAAAGGTATTAATGCGGTTGAAAAAGTCAAAACTAAATTCTCATACCCTGTAGTAGCCAAAAAATACAGCGAATTATACCATCAGGTAGTCAAACAATATCAATCTGCATGAGCAACAAACGATTTTCTATCATAACCGTTACCTATAATGTTGATCAGGTTTTAGAACGAACGCTGAAAAGCATACAATCGCAAACAGCTTTTGATTCTATAGAACATATTATTGTTGACGGAAATTCTTCTGACAATACAGTTTCTCTCATCAAACAACATGAGTCTAAAATAAACCAATGGATTAGCGAACCAGACAAAGGTTTGTACGACGCTATGAACAAAGGCATAGCTATGGCAACCGGTGACTATGTTTGGTTTATCAATGCGGGAGATGAAATTTACGATAAAAACACTGTTGAAAATCTATTGCAATTCTACGATGCCAACACAACTCCTGACGTATTGTATGGCGATACAAAAGAATATACAGCTGATGGTGAAGAACTCGGAATGCGCCGTTTAAAAGTGCCCAAAAACCTTACTTGGAAATCTTTCAAACAAGGCATGTTGGTTTGTCACCAATCGATTATCATAAAACGAGATATTGCACCTAAATACAATTTGGATTACGCAATTTCAGCCGATGTAGATTGGGTTATTAGCGCTTTGAAACAAGCCAAAACGATTGTAAATACCCATGCGATATTATCTAAATTTGAAAAAGGCGGGTTATCAGGTAAGCATATTAAAAGAGCTCTTAAGGAACGATTTGCCATAATGAAAAAACACTATGGCTTAATCAATACAACCCTTCACCATTTCTATTTCCCATTGCGTTTAGCGACTTTTTATATTCGCAACAAACGCATCTAAAATTAGACCGTCTCTTCTTCCTTGCTTTTTACTGCTTTAAAGCCACTAACTGCAAGTAAGATTATCAATAGCAATGACCCTGCATAAGCTACGTACTCGGTATTATGAATACGTGAGTCATCGTAAACAAACTCTATGCTATGCTGTCCTTTTGGAATTTCCAATGCTCTCAACAAAAAGTTAGCTCTTAGAATTGGCACTTCGTTTCCATCGATGTATGCTTTCCAAAACATTGGATAATGAATTTCTGAGAAAACTGCCAATCCGTCAACTGCATTTGAGCTACTGTATACTATTTTGTTAGGAGCGAAAGACGTCATCGTTACAGTTCCAGAATTTGGTACTACATCAACATTTACGTTTTGAGAAGCAGAAACAACTGCCATTGAAGCAGCATTGAATTTCGCCGGATTCAAAGCTTGAATTTCTTCATTATCATCAGCTACTTTTACCAAAGTATCTACAAACCAAGCAGGGCCACAAGCCTTATCGTTTACTTGCAATCCATTTTGAGTAATGATGTATTTGGTATTCAACATATTCAATACTTCTGGATTGATGTTGCCGCCAATATGGAATTCAATAAGTTCTTGGTATCGTTTCAATTTCGCACCATGGTAACCACCAATAGATTTGTGGTAATACGATGTACTAGCATCATTAAAAGGACTAACTGCTAAATTGAATACTCGGTAATTCGTTTTTAGGTTCAGTTCACCAAATCGAACATTCCAAGCGAATAATTCTTTAGTTCTAGCCGTCTGTTTACCTGATAATTCAGCGAGCTTGGCTTTAACTTCAGTTTCAATTTCTTGTTGGAAACTTGGGTTTTGCGCCATTTCATTTTGGAAAATCTGAACATCATCGTTGCTTGGTGCAAATTGATATTTATTCGATTCGGACTGTTCGTAATACAAGTATTTTCCGTTTTGCTTATCGTTATTTAAGTATCTCCGGTTTACACTCCATAAATCGCCAAGAACAACTACGCCCAGAATCAATAAGAAATACGCTTCTTTAATTTTCTTAATAAGGAAGATATATACGGCTCCAAAAACCACCAACATAATCATCAACGAACGCAAAACATCTGCCTTAAAAATAGATACACGAACTGCCTTCAAACTATCAACAAACTGTTGTACGGTAGTCCCCATTTCTGGGCTCGAAGCAGATTGAGCTGAAAATCTTTGTTTTTCACCATCGCTAATAAAATCCAAAAACGATTCGGGCATAATCCAAAGCCCTAACATTACCAATGCCATAACCCCAGAAGTAATCAATAACTTCTTTTTTTCCTTAAGTATTTCGGATCCGTTTTCTATTACTTTTTTCAAGAATAAAATGGCTAAAATCGGAACACATAGTTCTAATAAAATAAGAATCATGGTTACTGTTCTGAACTTATTGTACCCAGGTAAAAAATCTAAAAACAAGTCGGTAAACCACATCATGTTTTTACCCATACCTAAGAACATAGAAAGCAAACTTCCTATTAATAATACCCACTTGAAGTATCCGTTAACAAACACCAAAGCCAATATTGCAAGTAAGAAAATACCAGCCCCAACATAAACTGGTCCGCTTGTAAAACTTTGATTACCCCAATAATGATTCGATTGAGCTACATTTTGTTTGAACCTTGGATCGGCAGCTTCAATGTGTTTGCTATCGCCAATTTGGCCAGAAGCTCCACCTACTGCATTGGGAATAAAAAAAGTTAGGTTTTCTTGACGACCATAACTCCAATTTGTGATATAACTACGATCCAAGCCACTAGTTTGATCTGCTTCCTTTGAAGAACCATCAACATTAATCGTAACATTTGAAGGTCCACGGGTAGTTATTTTACCATATTCATAGGTATTGAATAAGGTAGGGAAATTACACATCAAAGCAATGAAAATTGAGCCTATAGCCAACAATGTTGGTTTAACTACCGAGGCTAGATCTTTGTTCTTAAAAGCTTCTATAACTTTAGCAATACCAAAGATAAGAAGGAACATTAGGAGGTAATACGTAATCTGAACATGGTTGCTATTCAACTCCAAAGCAAAGGCTACTGATGTAATAGCGGTACCTAACCAATAACGCTTCTGAAAAAGCAAAAACACACCTGCCAATACAAGCGGAACAAATGAAATAGCTATGGCTTTGGTTACGTGACCAGCCTCTATAATAATAATGAAATAAGAACTGTAAGCAAAAGCTATAGCACCTATTAAACTCAACCATTTACGCACTCCCAACACCAACAACATGATGTAAAAGGATAGTCCGTAGAGAAACAAAGTTCCTATAGGCACACTTCCCATGTTAACTAATGCTGTACGCAAGTGGTTTATCCAAATACCGCTATACTTACCATAAATTTGGGTATTCGGCATTCCTGAAAACATGGCCGTATTCCACCAACTTATTTCACCAGTTTTTTCGTGGAAATATTGACTTTCTTGCGACATACCAGCAAAACTGCGCATATCGCCTTGTCGCAAATCATAGCCTTTAAGTGTTGGGTAAAAAAATGCACAGCTTAGTACAAAAAGAATAAGTACTGGTAATAGTTGTGCGCCTACTTGCTTAAAATTGATTTGCTTCAAGTTCATTCGTCTTTTTTTAATTCTTCAAAATCGGCATCTTCTACATCCTTTATCTCGTAAACAACTTTACGTTTTGGCTTTCGATACTCCGCTTTATCAGAAGAGGATTTTTTCTTGGCCGCCATAAATCGACGCACCTTTTTTGAGACATAATAAATGCCCAGAATAACTAATATGGTTCTTAACAGACCTACTATATCCATCTTATCGGCTTAGATAAAGATTTCTTTCAGAATATATTTTTCTAAAGAATGGATCTTTTAAATCGTCGATAAAGCGAATGGCTTCACCCGTAGATTTCATCTCAGGGCCCAATTCCTTATTTACATTCGGAAATTTATCGAATGAGAATACTGGAATCTTAATAGCATATCCTTTTTTGTGAGGCTTAAAATCAAAGTCAGTAACTCTTTTCTCGCCTAGCATCACCTTTGTTGCATAGTTGATATATGGTTCTCTATAAGCTTTTGCTATAAATGGAACCGTACGAGATGCTCTAGGGTTGGCTTCAATGATGTATACCTTTTCGTCTTTTACAGCAAACTGAATATTGATTAGGCCGACTGTGTTAAGTGCTAACGCAATCTTTTTAGTATGTTCTTCAATTTGTTGAATGATTAAATCGCCTAAAGTAAATGGAGGCAGCAAGGCATACGAATCACCTGAGTGAATTCCAGCAGGTTCAACATGCTCCATTATTCCAATGATATACACGTTTTCACCGTCACAAATTGCATCTGCCTCAGCTTCAATAGCTCCTTGTAAGAAGTGATCTAATAGAATCTTGTTATCAGGCATCGATTGATGAATGTCTATAACATGCGTTTCCAATTCTTGCTCATTGATAACAATTTTCATCTTTTGTCCACCAAGAACATACGATGGTCGTACCAATAGCGGGAACCCTAATTCTTTTGATAGCTCCAATGCTTCGTCAGCATTTTCTACAACGCCAAACTTAGGGTATGGAATATCATTTTCTTTCAACAATTTAGAGAAACTACCTCTATCTTCAGCCAAGTCAAGTGCTTCGTATGTTGTACCTAAAATCTTGATTCCGTAACGGCTCAACTTTTCAGCTAACTTCAATGCAGTTTGCCCACCTAATTGAACGATAACACCTTCTGGTTTCTCATGAAGAATGATGTCGTATATGTGCTCCCAAAACACAGGTTCGAAATACAATTTATCAGCTGTATCAAAGTCGGTTGATACCGTCTCGGGGTTACAGTTAATCATAATGGTTTCGTAACCACACTCTTTGGCTGCCAAAACTCCGTGTACACAACTGTAATCAAATTCTATACCTTGCCCTATTCGGTTTGGTCCAGATCCTAGTACTACAATCTTTTTCTTTTCTGTTCTTACGCTTTCGTTTTCGTACTCAAACGTAGAATAGTAATATGGTGTTTGAGCTTCAAATTCAGCAGCGCAAGTATCTACTAATTTGTAAACACGCTTTATGCTTTGATCGTTTCGGCTAGAATAAACTTCGCTCTCTAAACAATTTACCAAATGGGCAATTTGTCTATCAGCGTAACCTTTTTGTTTTGCTTCCAAAAGCAAATCTCTTGGCAAAGTATCAACGGTAAAGGCCGAAATTCTCTTTTCTAATTTTAATAAGTCTTCTATCTGACGAAGGAACCACATATCAATCTTGGTTCTCTCGTAAATGGTTTTCAAAGGAATACCCATTTTGATTCCATCGTAAACATGGAACAGACGGTCGCCACTAGCGTTTGATAAACTGTGTAAAATTTCTTCTTGGTTGGTCAACTCACGACCATCGGCACCTAAACCATTACGCCCAATCTCTAACGATTGACACGCTTTTTGTAACGCTTCTTGAAAAGAACGACCAATAGCCATTACCTCTCCTACCGATTTCATTTGCAGCCCCAAGGTTCTATCTGCTCCTTGGAATTTATCGAAATTCCAACGTGGTATTTTCACAATAACATAATCCAACGTAGGTTCAAAAAGAGCCGATGTTGTTTTTGTTATTTGATTGCTTAATTCATCCAGGTTATACCCTATAGCCAACTTAGCTGCAATTTTTGCAATCGGATAACCCGTTGCTTTAGATGCCAATGCTGATGATCTTGAAACACGTGGATTGATTTCTATTGCAATGATATCTTCTTTAGCATCATTACTTACAGCAAACTGAACGTTACACCCACCAGCAAAATTACCAATAGAACGCATCATCTTGATGGCCATATCACGCAAACGTTGGTAAGTAGTGTCAGATAATGTCATGGCTGGAGCCACGGTTATACTATCTCCAGTATGTATTCCCATTGGGTCTACATTTTCTATTGAACAGATGATAACAACATTGTCGTTATTGTCTCTTAACAACTCTAGCTCATACTCTTTCCATCCAAGTACAGCTTTATCAATCATTACTTCATGAATAGGCGATTTGTGCAAACCTCTATCCAATAGTTTATCGTACTCTTTTTCGTCGTAAACGATGGCTGCACCAGAACCTCCCAAGGTATAAGATGGTCGGATACACAATGGAAACCCAAACTCTTGTGCAATTTCTTTTCCTTCTAAAAACGATTTTGCTGTTTTTTGAGGAGCCATTCCTACATCGATGCGTCCCATTAATTCGCGGAACGCTTCACGATTTTCTGTAATTTCAATCGCAGCAAGATCAACACCAATAATTCTTACATTATTGTCTTTCCAGATATTGAGTTCGTCGCACTCAATACACAAATTCAAGGCAGTTTGCCCTCCCATTGTAGGAAGAACAGCGTCTATCTTGTGATTTTGTAATATCTTTTCAATGCTCGCTGGTTCTAGAGGTTCTAAATAAACATTGTCTGCCACAACCGGATCGGTCATGATAGTCGCTGGATTAGAGTTTATAAGAGTTACTTCAATTCCCTCCTCTCTTAATGAACGCGAAGCTTGTGACCCTGAATAGTCGAATTCGCACGCCTGACCTATTACAATAGGACCAGAGCCAATGATTAATACTGATTTTATAGAACTATCCTTGGGCATAATTTATATTTTTCGGCACTATATTGGTGGGCGAATTTACAGGAATTTAGGAGATATTTTGGCAAAAAAACCGATAGAAAAACAAGAGTTTGTACTCAACGAGCATGTTCACCGCTGCTTAGTCGTAAAACACAGCACAAACACCCCGTGGATTATAGGATACAACGGTTTTGGCAGAAGTGCACAAGATTTGCTAGATTTTTTTGAAAGAATAGATTTAGGTCAAAATTTTAATCTTCTTGCTATCGAAAATCCATATCACGGCGGTTTTCAAAATGCAGATCCTATTATACATCCTATCACAAAAGAACACCTTGAGGCTGCACTTAATCATTTTAAGACCCTCAATAAAATAGAAACTTTCCACCTATTCGGTTATTCAATGGGCGGCAAAATAGTAGGCAATCTTCTCACACTAAAAACCGTCAAACCAAAATCGGCAATACTTTTAGGCTCTGAAGGTTACGACAAAAGAGGATTCTATCTTTTCCTTTCTAATAAAGAATGGTTATTGAAATTTGCTCGACTCGTTATAGAAAAACCAACCATTTTATTGTGGGTCATTAAGATGTTGGGCAATTTCAAAATCATAAGACGAGACCTTTCTGTATTCCTTAGACAGCAAATATCAGACGAACACAAGCGAACATTGATATTCAACACTTGGTGCAGTTTACGCTATGTACAGGACACTTTTAGAAAGATTCAACCCGGCAACAAAATTATTGTCATCTACGGTAAATACGATCCGGTTATTCGATGGAAAAAATTAAAAAAGTGTTTGATTAAAACAGAATTAAAATCACTGACCTTTCATGAACTAAAGACAGGCCACAGTTTACTGAAAAACAAACACAGTGAAGACTTGAAGAAAATTTTAAACGAAAAAACCCTAGCGTAAGCCAGGGTTCTAACACAATATTTAATCACGCCGAAGCGCTATAATTCTATCTCTTGAAACGAGTTTCTGAAGAAACACTTAGCTTCTTTCTTCCTTTTTTACGACGAGATGCAATCACTTTTCTTCCGCTTGCAGTGCTCATACGCTCTCTGAATCCGTGCTTGTTCTTTCTTCTTCTTACAGATGGTTGAAACGTTCTTTTTGGCATCGTCTATAAATTTTAAGAGTTTGTATCTATTTAATAAGGCGGCAAAAATACATATTCTTTTTTAATAATCAGAACTAATTGAAATAAGTTTTCGTATTCCAATTGCATTACCTTCGCACCAAATGGCAAGAAAACAACGAGAACGCGTAAAAGTAAGTAAAGATGCTTGGAAAAAAGCGGTAAAAATTTTCCGATTTCTAAAACCTTACAAGATTAAATTTAGCATTGGACTCATCTTCTTATTATTGAGTTCTGCATCATCTATGTTATTTCCTGGTTTGATGGGCAAGCTAATAGACGCTGATTCTGGCGGACCAGTTTCCGACATCAGCAATTTAAGCAACATCAACACTATTGCATTGGTACTGTTTGGAGTATTTGTTATTCAAGCCTTTTTCTCGTTTTTCAGAATATTGCTTTTTAGCCAAGTAACGGAAAACATGTTGGCCGATCTAAGAAAATTCACTTACAAGCAACTTATATTGTTGCCAATGCCTTTCTACAACAAACACCGTGTTGGAGAATTAAACTCTCGAATTTCATCTGACATTTCTCTTTTACAAGAAACCTTCACAACAACTGTTGCTGAGTTTTTACGCCAAATATTCACCATTATTGCAGGAATTATTTTCCTTTCGTTTTACTCTGTAGAACTTACCTTACTCATGTTGGGTGTATTACCAGTAGTCGCCATTTCTGCTGTTATTTTTGGTAAAAAAGTACGCGGTCTAGCCAAGCAAACCCAAGACGAAGTTGCCAGTTCTAACGTCATCGTAGAAGAAACTCTAACAGCCATTTCTGCTGTTAAATCTTTCATGAATGAACAATTCGAATACTTACGTTACGGAAAAGTAACCGACAACATCAAACAACTAGGGATTAAAAATGCTGTTTGGAGAGGCTTCTTTGCCAGTTTTATTATTCTGGCCATGTTTGGCTCTATTGTACTGGTTATTTGGTACGGAATGAAATTGAAATTGTCGGGAGATATTACTACTGGCGACTTAATGTCGTTCATCATTTACTCTGTTTTTGTTGGTGCTTCTTTTGGTGGAATAGCCGATTTGTTCACTCAAATTCAGAAAGCTGTAGGTGCAACGGAACGTTTACTAGAAATAATTGAAGAAGACACTGAAGAGGGAATTTTCAACGAAACTGAAAAGAAAACCAATCTAAATTCCATTGTTTTCGAAAACACCAGTTTTTCTTACCCAAGTCGGAGCGACGTAGAGGTGTTGAACAAAATAAACTTCAGCATCAAACGAGGCGAAAAAGTAGCGATTGTAGGTCCTTCTGGTTCTGGAAAAAGCACCATCACAAATCTTTTGCTACAATTTTACAGAAACTACGAAGGCAGCATTCAGCTCAACGGCGAAGAATTGAATAAAATGCCCCTTACCAGCATACGCCAACACATGGGTATAGTTCCTCAAGAAGTACTTTTATTCGGAGGTAGCATACGCGAAAACATAGCCTACGGAAATCCTAAAGCGTCTCAATCGGAAATAGAAAACGCAGCTAAAATTGCCAACGCAGAAGAATTTATTGTTCGATTCCCAACTGGTTACGATACCATAGTAGGAGAAAGAGGTGTTCAACTTTCGGGTGGACAACGACAAAGAATAGCCATAGCTAGAGCAGTTCTACGCGATCCTGAACTATTAATCTTAGACGAAGCTACCAGCTCGTTGGATAGTAGCTCGGAAGCACTTATACAAGATGCCTTAGAAAAAGTAATGGCCGATAGAACCAACTTAATTATAGCTCATAGATTATCGACCGTTAAAAATGCCGACAAAATAATAGTACTCTATAATGGTGACATTGTTGAAGTTGGAACTCACGATGAACTTATCGCTTTAGAAAACGGGAAGTACAAAGAACTCAGTCAAGTACAACTAACGTAAATAAGCGCAACATATTCAACCCAATAAACCGAAAGGCAAATACCGGACTTCTCTGATTGCAGTCGAACTGAATAGAACAAAAAAAATTCGACTGATGATTTATTTAGTTTTTCGAAACGCTACTATTTTCTTAGTTTCAAAAAACTCAGAATCGTACATTTCTGCAATAGGATAAATACGAGCAGGAAGTTTTGCTTCTCTAAGCTCTTCTTTCAAATCTCCCCCTTTCAAAAAATAAATTCCACCTGTAACGAATTTCTTTTCATCGATCAGCATCAAGCCATCTATCCAGTTCAAAAGTTTTTTTGCTGGAGCAACTGCACGGCTTACGGCATAATCAAACACATCAATTAGATCTTCTACTCTACCGTTAACTACTGTTACGTTTTTTAAATCGAGTTTGGTAGCTATATCTTGAACCAAGTTGGTTTTTTTGGCAATGCTATCAACCAACACAAATTTCACTTCAGGATATAAAATAGCCAATGGCAAGCCCGGAAAACCGCCACCTGTTCCTATATCCACTACTCGAGTTCCTTTTCGGAAAGTAACAACTCTAGCCAAGGCTAATGAATGCAATAAATGACGCTCTTCAAAGTTTTCGGTATCCTTTCTCGATATCACATTTACTTTTTCGTTCCACTCAATAAGTAAGTTTTTGAACTCCTCCATTTTCTTAATGGTAGTTTGTGGTATTTCCGGAAAGTAACTTTGAACTAATGGTAGCATTTGCACATTTATTTAAAGCGCAAATGTAATGGCTTTTGAGAGTTAAAACTCAGCATTTTGAATAACCGACATGAGAAAATCATTATCAATTTATCGCTACTATAAATTCTAAATCCGATTTACTCTATAGAATTTACATTCAACTGTTTACATTTCGATAAATGACCAAATTATCAACTTTGGTTTTTCTAATTTCCGATTCAGAATTTACCCCTACCTAACTGTGCCTATAAAATACATTTCATATTCAGTTCGATATGTGCTTGCAATATTCACTTGCGTAATAAGCATTCATTCTAGTGCACAACTCACTTTAACGACGTCATCAACCGATAATTTTCAATGCGATGGGGTTAGTTGTGAGTATGATGGCCCCAGTATTTTAATCAATGAAGTTCAGATGGCGCCTACCACTGACGACGGCTCATTTTATGAAACAGCCACAACTCGACAGGGGGAATGGATAGAACTTTACAATCCAGACGAATGCAAATCCATTGATGTTTCATGTTACTATTTAGGCAATGCTGCCACCGATGGAAATATAACTGCTAGCGGTGGATTTATTATCCCTCAAGGGACAATTGTTCCTCCATTGGGTTTTGTTGTTATACGTGGCCGTAACGCTCCAAATGTTCCCAACAACCAACTCATAGAGAATGGGGGTAATACTTACGAATTTACAACCAACACAGCCAATAGTTGCATAGGCACAGGTGGTACTCGATTGTGGTTCCCTAACGCTGGTGGTTGGTTTGCTTTTTACGACCAAAATGGCGTACCACAAGATGCCATTCAGTGGGGAAATCCGCCTGCTTTAGACTTAAGAACAGCACCATGCAAGGCTACATCAACTGGTTGTGGATTTACTGGAAATTTATTGGACTATAATAGCATTATTCCCGCTAGAAAAGCGACACTTCAAAACAATGCTGTAAATGCTTCGGCTAGAACATTCCAAAGAAACCCTGACGGTGCGGCTTGGAGAGGTTCTGAAGGTCCTGCAACTATTGGTCAATGCAATCAAGGCTGTATACCTATTCAAACCATTTCCTGCAATGGAACTGTAAGCGTAAATCCTACCAATGGCCGCGGCCCCTACTTATATGTTTGGGACGATTCTAGAGCTCAAACTACGAAAACTGCCAATGGCTTATGTGCCGGTGTTTATTGTGTTAGTGTTACCGATGCCGACGGAAAAACAGGTGCCGCTTGTGTTGAAATTAAAGACTTTGTTCCAACCGTAACCCTTATAGAAGATGGCGACTTATGCGAAGACGAACCAGCGTTTCCGCTTACAGGAGGATCGCCAGCAAATGGTGTAGATGGCGCTACCGGCATTTACTCAGGACCAGGAGTTAGCGGCACAAATTTCAATCCTGCTTCGGCTAATATTGGTGAAAACGAAATTCAATACGTCTATGTAGATTCTGCTACCTGTACCGACACCGCTACAGCCATCATAAACGTTCATCCATTACCTACAACTGAAGCCAACGCTGACAAAGACATTATTTGCCTTGGTGAATCTGTTATTTTATTTGGTGCCGGCGCTGACAATTATTCGTGGAATAATGGTGTAGTAGATAGTGTTCCTTTCAGCCCAACGGAAACCAAAATGTATGTTCTTACAGGAACAACAATATTTGGGTGTGAAGTATTAGACTCAGTACTTGTTGAAGTATCCAATCCTTTAGAGGCCGGCGTTGGTGATACAGCGACCATATGTCCTGGTGACGATTTTTTCTTAACCGACATATTATCTGGATACGATATTGATGGGCGATGGGAACCTGAAGAATCCCCGGCATTAACATTAGACGCTCTGTCAGGAGCAATGACCAATACCGACAATTTACTTCCTGGTATTTACCATTTCAATTACATCGTAGAGCCCGATGCTCCTTGCGAAAACGACACCGCTACAGCAACTATTATCGTACCTGAAAAACCAATTATTTTGGACGTTGATGCCGTTTGCAGCATCGATAGAACAAGTTACACCGTAACTTTCACCATAGAAGAAGGAGATTCTACAACTTACAATGTTAGTTACCCGGGTACCATAACACCACTCCCTCCATACATTTATACAAGCAACCCCATACCGAGCAACACAGCACTTACTATCTATGTTAATGATGGATTCAACTGCGGGCTTGATTCCGCAATTGTAGATCTAGATTGTAGTTGTATTACCGATCCAGGAACGATGAGTCCCAACCCGGTTAGCATTTGCGGATTGCTTCCTTACAATGCAAATAATGATTTCAATACAGACAGCATTGACGATGGCAACGATGCTTTTTGGTTTTTCTTACACGATGGCAATGCATTTACATTGGTAAATCCGATTGACTCAAACCAGACAGGAATATTCAACTTCAACCAAAACACAATGGCTTTTGGTCAAACATATTATGTATCTACAGCCATGGCCAATGCCTTACCTAACGGTAGCTTAGATCATTCAGATGTTTGTTTCAGAGTAAGTCAAGGCACGCCCGTTAGCTGGAATCCACTTCCTGTGCTCTCCATATCTGCTGTTGATACTTTGTGCGTTACTTCACCAACCTACAACCTACAAGTCAATGTACAAGTAGGCACAATACCCATTGACATTACCATTGAAGAAACGCCACTCGTAGGACCAACCACCCAAACGGTTAACACACTCAACAGCCTTAGTAGCACCATACCTTATGCACCGACAAGTACCACAACGTATACGGTTGTAAACTATATTGACAACAAAGGTTGTGTTGGCGACATTATGCCCCCTTCTATTCAGGTAGTGGTTGACAGACCCATTGAAGTTGACATCAGTGCAACCAACAATCCTTCTTGCGCTAGCCCAATAAGCCCAGGCATGATTACTCTACTTGTTGATGGTGATGAAACTGATTTTTGGGTGGTAGTAAAAAACAACCTAAACACTTCTCTAGACACTTTTCAAGTTCTACGCCAAGTCGCTACCGATTTTCCTGTTACTCATTTCACACCAAATGCTGCAACTGTTTACGAAATTCACGATGTATATGCCAATGAAAGAAATGTTTGCGCCCCAATATTCAGAGGTGAAGCCATAATAAACCCTACTCCAACTGCTGACATTTCTAGAGATGGTGTTTATTGCCAAATTGACCCTATTCCATTCGATTTTAGCTTTACAGGCATTGGTCCTTGGGAGGTCATTATATCAGATGGCGGTACAAATTCATTCACTTTTACTACGCCTGATACAAACCCCAATTACACCGGCACCATCGTCAATCAATTACAACCTGGCAACTATACTTTCACAATTACAAGTGTACGAGACTTAAGTTCTGGCTGCACAAATTCTTCTGGAACAGGATCAGCTGATATAACGGTCAACCCTTCTCCTATTCTAGATCTCTATGTTTACGACATCAATGGAACTAGAGCAAAAAGCCATGCATTTTGTTTAGGCAACGGACCCGCAACTTTAGAAGTAGATGGTTTACCAGACCCAAATTTGGCTTACAATTTAACCTACAAAATTGTTGGCAATCCGGATATTACTTATCCTGAAATGCAAATTGATCAAAACAATCGTCAGTTTACTTTCGACACTTTAGTACCCGGTACTTACCAAATATTCATCGCACGTGTTACCGATAACTCTGCAGCTGGATGCGGAGGCTATGGCGATACCATAAGCATCACTATTCATCCACTTCCAACACTTGCACTGAATGTAGTAGACGACATCATTTGCTTGGGTCAATCAGCCGAAATAGAGGCTACCGTTGGTGTCAATCCTCCTATCTCATTTGATTTAAATGAAGAAAATGGCAAAGACGTTCAAACTTACACTCCAAGCGGCAGCAATACTTTCCGTTTTTCAGTAACTCCAACAACCATTGGTTCGCATCGATATATAGCCAGCAATCTAGTAGATGGATCTCTTCCACAATGCAGCAATACAACCAATGCATTTGCTGATATCTACGTCAATCAATTGCCAACCGCTACTGTTTCTGGGTCAGGAGAATGGTGTGAAGGAACTCCTTTCCAAATTCCTGTAGCCGTTACCGGTGAAGACAGTGTAGATGTTGTTTTCGACTTGGGTGGCAACCGAACTTTAAATCAAAGAATTGGATTAACAGGTGGCGAAATCAGTGCATTTCTACCTGTCGGCACCCATCTTATTAATATCACCTCAGTTACCGATAAAACACCCCAACAATGTGTTGGTAGCGGCTTTGGTCCATTTACTGTTGTAATTCAGCCAAATCCTAGCGCAAGCATTGCATACAACCCAGATCCAGTATGTCTAAACGAAAATGTGGACGTAGTCTTTACTGCTACTGGAAACGGTCCATTTGAAATTGATTACATCAATGACTTAGCCATAACTGGAACCATTATAGTGAATTCGGCCAATTCTATTGTTACAGATGTTGCGCGTATGGGAATGAACTACACCATTGTAGAAGTTAGAGACGGGACCAACCCGAGCGACAACTTAAATTATTGCCAAACCAATCCAAATACTGTTTTTTCTCCTGTTGTAAATGCTTTACCCAAAGCGATAATCACAGGCGATAATGAAATCTGCAAAGGAGAAACAGCTGAACTAACTTTCAGTTTCACGGAACAAAACTATTTCGATTTCACTTTAACCGATTCATTTGGAGGGATTAATAATTTCACACAGACGGCATCTCCTTTTGCGCATAATGTATCTCCTGATTCTACAACTGTTTATCAAGTTGCGCAATTGACAGACGGAAACGGATGCGTTGGTATTGATTTAGGTGCTCCATTTACAGTTACCGTTTTCGAAAACCCTAACCCGATATTTGTAGCCGATCCACCATCAAGCTGTGCCCCACTCAACACCAACTTATTGAACCTAACCAACAATGTAGAACTTGCAAGTTGTCAGATGAATGCTGGAAATAACACCAGTTTCACTTGCGATAGTTTGAATTCTGATTGGGTATTCAACAACCCAGGCACCTACAATTTAAACTACAGTTTAACGTCAGTTGATGGCTGTACTGTAAACGGAAATATTCAAAATTTCTTTACTGCTTTCAGCAACCCCGTAGCCGATTTTATTTGGAACCCTTATAGCCCAACAACCGTTCACCAAAGCTTGCAAATAACCAATAGAAGCATCGAGGCTGATTCATCTTACTGGGAAATACAAGACGAACAAAATCTTGTCGACATCATTACTAACGCGAGAAATCCTGTAGTAGATTACAGTTTCAAAACCGGAAATTACTTCCATGTATTCTTGTACGTAGAAACCGTTAATGGCTGTAAAGATTCTATTCAAAAAACCATAGAGGTAAAAGAAGCTACGCCTGTGTACATTCCTAACGCCTTTACACCAAATGGCGACGGCGTTAACGAAGGCTTTAGAACCGTGTTTGACTACAGTTCGGTTAAAGATTTCTTACTTGAAATTTACAACCGATGGGGAGAAAGAGTTTTTGTAAGCGACGACCCCGAAGCCTATTGGGATGGTAACTACAGACTGATTCCGGCTAAGCCCGATGTATATGTTGTGAAAGTAACTGTAACCTTTGATTACAGTTCTACAGAGCAAATATTTGAAGCGAAAGTGACATTGGTACGATAATTATTACTCCAATAGCTTCTTTAAATTTTGTTTTCCTCTACGTATATGTGACCGCACTGTATTGACGGGCATTCCCATTTTATCGGCTATTTCTTGGTACTTCATCTTGTTGACGTATTTCAGAAACAAACACTCACGCTGTGCATCGCTTTTTAGTTTTCGCAGCAGCCTATCGGCGCCTAATTCTATCAGAAAAGCATATTCATCTTCCGATTCTGGCACTGAAGATTGCTGAGCAGCACGTTCGGCATGCCGACGCTTAGATTCTTCTTTCCGAATAGCATCTATGCAATGATTTCTTACCACTGTAGATAACCATGTCTTGAGTTTCGCCGCATCGTTCGGGTCAAATACAATGATTTTATTGCTGATTTTCTCTAAAGATTCATCAAACAGAATATCGCCATCTAAGTCTTTGTATTGCTTAATGGTTTTTTTTATAATTCCAAGGAGATATGCCCCATGTGTTTTGCGCAACAAAATATAGCCTTCGTTTTTGGCGCGTTGATTTTGAGCATGTAGTTTTACTAGAATTTGGGCATTTACAGCCTTTTCCGACGGCATTTATTTTGTCCAAATTTTCACTGGCTTCAACCACAATGAGAACACTACAAAAGCATTAAAAATCGGAGAAATATACTGCCATACAACCAATGGAATACCTTTTGCTCCGTAGGCTAGTTTTGAAGATAATATCGTGTTGAACAATAGTTCTAATACTGTTTTAACCCCAAAGAACAACAAAGCGATTTTTGTTAACTCGTTTTCAAAACCAAAACAAATTAGAAAATACAAACTCAAAGCCAAACTACCCAAATCGGTCAGAGGGGCTATCATGAGCAATAGTTTATGAGCAAACTTATATTTTCTACCGGCTGAAAGATGTCTTCTTTTTTGATTCCAATAAGCTACAATGCCTTCTATGGCTTTTGTCTCCACAAATGCTTTTGGATTGAGCAACAACGTTTTCTTGAAGTGTTTCGCGAATTTCTGAACGAACAAATCATCATCGCCGTATGGTAACTTATACAAGGCTTTAAAACCGCCTAACTTCAGAAATATATTTTTTGAGTAGCCAATGGCTCTACCTACCCCCATATAATACACGCCCAAGCTGCTAAAACCAGTATATGAAATAGCGCCATTCAAGCCTTCCATTTTTTGTAGCCATCCAGCAAAGCCAGCATCGCCTGTAATAGGGCTATGTCCTAAAACCATGCTGTTTCCTTTAGCAAATTGCTCGGCAAACAAGGGCAAACAATTTTCGTCTTTTGGGTAACAATCGGCATCTGTCAGCAACATAGCTTCTTGTTTGGCTCCTTTAATGGCCAAGGTCAAAGCGAATTTCTTTCCTGACAAACGCACCTTATCTTCACGTAAGTATATGACGTGTAAAGCGCTATTTTCCGCCTCTATTTTCTCTAAAATTTTGGGTGTTCCGTCCCAAGACTGATCGTCAGCAACCACCATGTCACCTGATTCAGGAAGAACCTTCAACCACTTTTTTACATTTTCTTCAATAATAGCTTCTTCATTTTTAACCGCCATGATTAAAGTGATGTCAGACGATTTTTTTTCTGGGGCACTCGTAGTGTACGCTTTAAGAATTCCGAAGAAAAGCAAGACCTGCTTTATGATAGAAATCGTAACCACCGCAGCCAATACGAGAAGTACAGTATTTTGAAGTATTATATCCACGGGAAGCAATTTAGCATTTATGCCCTAAACTTTTTACACAAAGACGTAAGTTTGCGTCCTACTCAAGCAATATGCAATTCAAGCTCGAAAAAACCGATCCGAAATCTTCGGCTCGTGCCGGAACAATCGTTACTGAACACTCTACTATACAGACGCCTATTTTTATGCCTGTAGGTACTGTCGCCACAGTTAAAGGCGTTCCGCGTGAATATTTGAGCAACGACATTGATGCCCCAATAATATTGGGCAACACCTACCATTTGTATTTACGTCCAGGCATGGAGATAATAGAAAAGGCTGGTGGATTGCACAAATTCTCAGGTTGGGACCGATCACTCCTTACTGATAGTGGTGGGTATCAAGTATATTCTTTAGGTAAGAATGTAAAAATCAACGAAAAAGGTGTGGCTTTTAAATCGCACATTGATGGAAGCAAACATTTTTTCACGCCAGAATACGCTATAGACGTTCAAAGAAGAATTGGCGCCGATATTATTATGGCATTTGATGAATGTACTCCTTACCCATGCGAAAAAGGATATGCCACACGCTCTATGCACATGACCCATAGATGGTTAAAACGCTGCATGGAACAAATGGATAAAACCGAAGGCATGTATGGCTACACACAAAGCTTGTTCCCCATTATACAAGGTAGTGTCTACCCAGAACTACGAAAACAATCTGCCGAGTTTATTGCTGCACAAGGCGCTGAAGGAAATGCCATAGGTGGATTATCTGTTGGTGAACCCGATGAAGAAATGTACGCCATGTCGGATTTAGTTTGCAACATCCTTCCTAAAGACAAGCCCCGTTACTTAATGGGCGTAGGTACACCTGCCAACTTACTAGAAAACATCGCTTTGGGTGTAGACATGTTCGATTGTGTAATGCCAACCCGTAATGGTAGAAACGGAATGATTTTCACTTCGGAAGGCATCATCAATATGAAAAACAAAAAATGGTGCGACGATTTCGGTCCTTTAGACCCGAACGGAAGTTCTGAAGTAGATAGATTGTACTCAAAAGCATATGTCAGACACTTGTTTCAAGCAAAAGAAATGTTAGGACCAATTATATGCAGCATACATAACTTAGCGTTCTACCTTAAATTGGTACGCGATGCTAGAGAGCAGATTCTTGCCGGCACTTTTGCTGAATGGAAAAATGTAATGGTAAAAAAAGTAAGTACCCGACTATAATTTTGTGTTAACGATACTCGACAAATACATCATCAAAAAATTCTTAGGCACCTTTATTTTCATTCAGGTGCTCATTATGGCCATTGCCGTGGTGTTCGACGTGTCCGAAAAAATTGATGATTTCCTGGATAGTAATGCTACATTTTACGAAATCATCGTTCGTTATTACATCAATTTTGTACTCTATTATTCCAACCTTTTTTCCTCATTACTCATTTTCATTTCTGCCATATTGTTCACAAGCAAAATGGCGCAACGCAGTGAAATAATAGCCATTTTGGCCAGCGGCGTTTCGTTTAGGCGCTTGCTACGCCCTTACTTTATTAGTGGCTTGTTCCTTACCGGAATAGCCATGATTCTAAACCACTTTTTCATTCCTTACGCCAACAAAGGACTCAACTCATTCATGGAAGAACATATGTGGAATACCTACCGCATATTGGAGCGCAACATGCACCGTGAAATGGTTCCAGGCACTATTGTTTATGCCGAAAGCATCAATTTAGACTACAATGTCGTTTACCAGTTTAGTTTAGAAAATTGGGAAGATGGAAAACTGACAAAAAAACTAATTGCCGATAGAGCCATCTATCTTGAAGAAGATAGTGTTTGGAGCATCAAAAATTATTTCATTCGCGATTTTTTACCCGACGGTTCTGAAATTATAGAACGTGGGTTTGCAAAGGATACGGTAATGAATTTGCACATCAACGATTTCGGGCAAAGATTAACTATAGCAGCGACCTTAGACTATTACCAACTCAACGAATACATAGAAAAAGAACGTCTAAAGGGTTCTAATAAAGTACCCTATTTGTTGATAGAAAAACATCAACGGACATCGTACCCCGTTGCTACGTTTGTGTTGATATTGATTGCCGTAAGTCTATCGTCTCGAAAATCCAGAGGAGGTACCGGACTGCATTTGGCGCTAGGCATTGTGTCGGCGGTAACTTATATCTTTTTGATGAAGATAACTTCCGTAGCAACCACCAATGCCGGATTGAATCCATTCATATCAGTATGGATTCCCAACATCCTATTTGGCTTGTACGCTGTGTACTTATACAGAAAAGCTCCTAAGTGATTATTTTGGTTGATTACTGCCCGGGCGGGTCTATTATGCCTAGACGTAACTTTAATGCCGTTATGGCTTCAATGGCATGGAGAAGGACGATGAAATAAAAGGTTTTGGAAACTCTTATACAGCACAATTTTGGCAATCTGATTTGAGATTGGGCAGATGGTTAAGCCTTGATCCATTATCATCAAGTTTTTCTTGGCAAAGTCCATATGCTGCTTTTGATAATAATCCAATCAAATTTACAGATCCTAGAGGTTTAGCAGCGGGCGATCCAAAAGTAAAAAAAGGGAGTAGTTTCAAAGATTCAAATGGAAATACGCATAATACCTCTATCGCATCGGTAGACATTGTTGGGAAGAGGAGCTCTCCAAGTTTGATTGATAAGATGGTAAGTGGGATTAGAAAATTTGATGAAACGATTATGGGTGATGATGTTCAACATTCGGGACTTGATATAGAGGGAAGTGGAAGCGGCTGGCTTAAGAAATCATCGATGTTTAGTGGCGTTTATAGAGCTATATCAAAAGAATTTGTTGATTTGTTGTTGCGTATGAAAAAGGGAATTAAGAAACCGAGTGCTAAGAGCGCGGCAACCCCAAATAAATTTGATAATAAAACACTTTGGTCAGATAAAGGTTTAGAAGAATTAAACTCTAACGTAAACGAAAAAAAGAGCCGTAGTGCTAAACCTATTACGACGACTCCTACTGCTGCAGATATTAAAAATGATTCTTTGTTTATAAAATACGCGAGCAGAACTAGCCTTACAGATGTTGGATATATAAATATAAAAGCGTCTGATACAACAGAAATGAAGAAGGAGTACATTGTGACTCCACTTATATCACATTAACATGAAATTAAAAAACTTGCAATCGATTTTTATTGTTTTGACGCTTCTCTGTGGATGTGAATCAAATGATAATGTTGAGAATGATAGACTTAATCGATTAAAAAAAAATGCAAATGACTCCTTTCTTAAAGGAAATAATGAAAAAGCATATTTATATCAAGATAGCGTTATCATGATGGGAGAAAAAAAATTAAACACTCTCAATGACATAGGGCTTTATGCTAAAAATTCTGGTCGATTTGTAAAAAGCAAAGAGTATTTTTTACAAGCATTAAAGCTTTCTAAAAATAAACACGATAGTACATATGTAATAATTAATTTGCTTTCTTGCTTAATAATGAAGGGTGATTACACAGAAGCCATAGAATATTCTAATAGTATTGTTCCTGAAGAACTTTTCAAATTTGATTTGATTTTACTTAAATCACAGGCCTACTTTTATAATAGGGATTATAATAAATCAATATCCATTCTTAAGGAATATGGAAGTTTTATTAAACAGTCTGATATTTTAGAAAAAGATTCATTTAGTGTTTTGAAATATTATATTTTTTTGTCTAAATGCAACTTAGCCTTAGATGACACTCTTTCATATTGTACTAATTACAAAATTGCATACCAACTAGATACTATAACGGCAAATTTTTTAGATTCTACGATCTGTAAGTAAAAAAAAACGTCCCGCTCGTCTTCGTTTGTAACGAGGATGGGTGAGTATAGTATTTGTAATGCTTTTATTGTGCTGAAAAGTTTGCTGTGCAAGATATCATTGGCTTTCCAAACAAGTGCTTCGAAGATTCGAATGTGTTGACAATAATGTTTTTTTCTTTTAAGCCGAAATGAGTTCAGATATGATTCCTTACGAAGGAATCAAACTCTAATGCCACAGTGTGTTTAAATTGGTGTCAACCTCATACAAAACAGGTTTAGCTACTAAATCTCTTGATGTACTTCAAACAAATTAATTAAGCCTTCTGAGTTATTTTTTGTGCTTGCTATAAAAAAGGGTGTCGAGTGTACCAAGGTATATTATGGGGTGCCAAAAAACTACAGTGGTATGCCTTTCGATAACGATGCAATGATTATCGAAAATAACGGTAAAAATCCCTTTCGTAAAGATGCGTTTGTAACGGTGGGTATTATTTCTTTGAAGCCTTCACCCCCCGCTAGTGCGCGATTGTATCGCGTTCTATCCATGCAAGAAATCATTTGCTTTCCAATAAGTGCTTCGTAGATTCGAATGTGTTGACAACAATGTAGTATGCGCGGTGTAACATCACTCCTGCATCACCTCTTCTTGGCTTAAATCACCATTAAAAACACAACTCCCCTTCCCAAAGCACTTTCTCTTGCAACGCTTGAGGTAATTCAATTCTATTTTCAAACAAACCTATCTGACAACCGCCTGTACCACTCAGACCAGCATATACAGCTCCAGAATTTATAAGTGCTTTTTTATTTTCAGCTAATTCAGGATAGACTCCATATACTACAGATTCAAAATCGTTGGTCAATTTTTCCTGCCACTGTTCTGGTGTTTTAAGTATTTCCAAATAAGATTCGCCTCTTGCATTAGGTATCATCCCAGTATAGGCTTGAGCTGTCCCAATTTGAATATCGGAATACAGTAAATAAGCATAAAATGAATGCCCTCCGTGATAAGGTATCATTGCCTCACCCCTACCTAATACCAATGCTGGATTGTTTTCAATAAAAAAACCACAGTCGCTTCCAATCTCCATAGCCAACTGCTCGCGTTCAGAAACACTTAATTCCAAACAAAACAAATCGTCAACGGCATTGATAAATGCACCTACATTACCTGATCCACCTCCAATACCACCTCCAGAAGGAATTCTTTTCACCAAATGAATCTCAATATTTGGAACGGCATATCGCTCTTGCATCAAAAGGAAGCATTTCCAAACAAGGTTTTTCTCCTTAGGAATGTCAAAATCGGCATTGTAGGTAATCAAATCAGCCTCTTTTGCTTCCACAATCTCAATTGTATCAAAAAAAGGAACGGGAACAAATAACGACTCAATATCATGATAACCATCTGATCGTTTGCGAGTTATCCACAATCCAATATTTATTTTACACCCTGATTTAACTAACATTTTTCAAAAGTAAAACTACAAAAGCGCGCAACTATTTGCCTATTTTGTACATTTCGCCCCCAAACTAATGCTATGCATACTCTTTTAGATTTTGAAGAACCCATTGGTGAAATTCTAACACAGATAGAAAAAGCCAAAGCACTCGGTGAAGAAGGTGACGTTGATGTTACTCAAACCGTAGAAGCACTCGAAGAAAAGTTAAAAGAAACTCAAAAAGAAGTTTTTAAGAATTTAAGCCCTTGGCAAAAAGTTCAACTTAGTAGACATCCAGACAGACCCTATACTCTTGCTTACATTGATGCCGTAACAGGTGGAAATTTCCAAGAATTACACGGCGACAGAAACATTGGTGACGATAAAGCCATGGTAGGTGGTTTTGGAGAATTGGATGGCGAAACAGTGATGTTCATTGGTCAACAAAAAGGAGTTAACACCAAAATGCGTCAGTACCGAAACTTTGGTATGGCCAACCCTGAAGGTTACCGAAAAGCTTTGCGTTTGATGCGCCTAGCAGAAAGATTCAACAAACCTGTTGTTACTTTTATTGATACTCCAGGTGCATACCCAGGAATTGAAGCAGAAGAGCGCGGACAAGGTGAAGCTATTGCTCGTAACTTGTTTGAAATGATCAACCTTAAAGTGCCTTTGATTTGTGTAATTATTGGCGAAGGTGCTTCTGGTGGAGCATTGGGTATTGGTCTTGGAGACAAAGTATTGATGATGGAAAATACTTGGTATTCTGTTATTAGCCCCGAATCTTGCTCTTCTATTCTTTGGAGAAGTTGGGATTTTAAAGAACAAGCAGCTTCGGCTCTTAAGTTGACTGCCAACGATATGTTGAAAAACAAGTTGATTGACGGCATCATCAAAGAACCTCTAGGCGGCGCTCATCACAAGCCGGAAGAAGCTTTCAAGTTGGTTAAGAAAGAACTTAAAAAACACATTAAAACACTCAAAGCCATGGACGCTGAAGAGCGTGTTATGGAGCGTATAAATAAATTCTCTTCTATGGGGGTAATTATAGACCCAGAAGCCTAATACGGCACCAAATACATAGAACGTACATTAATAAAGTCGTCGGCAGAAAGTACAACATCAACGTTTACTGGAAAGTCTGACGACTTTGTTGTTTCTACCCGAAACGAACCTCGGTCAGGTATTAGAGTCAGTGCCGAAGCAAACAAACTTTCGTGCGGATATACGAAGTAGTTATCCAAAATAAACTCCGATTGTACTTGAGGCGTCATGTCACTCCCTGAGATATTGAACAAGCCCGTGCGACCATTATACGTTCCTACAAATGCAAATCCATTGGATGCTGCAACTTTACGTTCGACTTCAAATTTTTCTGAATTTGAGATAATATCAAACTGCTTTTTCTCAATATCGTAAGCCGTATAGTTATAAAATCCACCTTCAGATTCTCGAACAAAAATCAAATCATTGCCATTAGAAAAAGCATAATCGAATGTGTATGGTTGCGCACTTTGTACTATTTGTTGAGACGCTATATGACTTACCACAAAGTATTTCGATCCTTGAGATTCGTAAATCTGAATCAAATACGCTTGATGAACAAACACATCGATCAATACTCCTACGAAAGTGGATGGCACTAAAGTGAAATTGGATACATCTTTAGGAAACACCAAATATTCGCCCGATGTAAAAGGAATCAAAACTTGATTATCGGTTTCAATAGCTGGCAATGCATCGCCTTGAGCAAGAACGGGTTGACTTAAACCTACAGATACTGAATCGTACAATCTTTTTTTACTCAACATGCCATTGGAAGCATACAACAATAGTGGATTGTAAGAACTGCTAACGTACCAAAGCGGCTCTTCCTTCGAATTTGGAATAAATTGGCTTCGTATTGCCCCACTTGAATCTGTTAACACCAATATTAAAACGCCCGTATTACTTTCGGTTAACACTCCGAATTTACTTTGATTGAAAGGGAAATATTGAATGGTTTGTGTTTGACTAATTCCACCAATAGAATTATTCAATTGCAGCCTAACACTTATTACACTTTCGAGCAGACCCTCGCTTATTAAAGCATAATCAACCTCTAGGCTTTCTCCATCATAATTCAAGTCAGAAAAAGAACTTTGAACGGTGTTCCCAAAGGCATCCGACACTATAAGTTGTGCGCTTTCAGCTCGCTTAAAAACCATGCGTATGTTGAGTGTATTAGACTGAATAGAAAGAGCCAAATCTTCTACTACTGGTCTTAGAAAGGCATCGTCGTTTTTATTGCTTTCTTTTTTGCACGAAATCACAGCAGCAAGCCAGACCAAACATATCCAAACTATCCATCCCTTGCTTCTCAAAATATCCGAACGATTTTGTTTAAAGTTACTAACAATTTGCACCAAACTGCTCGTAAGATTTTAGCTTTGCAGAATGAATGGAGGCGAATTCGGAGGGCTTAAAAGAAAATCATACAATCAGGGTGTACAAACACAGCTTGGAGGTAAGATGCCTCCGCAAGCCAGAGAGGTCGAACAGGCCGTTCTTGGAGCCTTAATGATTGACAAAGACTGTATTTCTGACGTTTCTGACGTTTTGAAACCAGAGGCTTTTTACAGCGATGCGCATCAAAAAATTTACGAAGCCATCATGAAGTTATTTGCCGATACACAGCCTATCGACATTCTAACGGTAACACAAGCTTTAAAACAATCAGGCAGCTTAGAAATGGTAGGCGGACCGGCTTACATCAGTCAACTTACCAACCAAGTAGCTAGTGCAGCCAACGCCGAGTTTCACGCTCGTATCATTACCCAAAAATTCATTGCCCGAGAAATCATCCGCATTTCATCCAGCATGCTCGAAAAAGCGTACGATGAAACCAACGATGTTTTTGATGTACTCGATAGTGCCGAAAAATCATTATTTGACATTTCAGAAGGCAACATAAAAAAGAACTACGATAGCATGGACCACCTTTTGGACCAAGCCATCAAACAAATTGAAGAAGCTTCCAAAAAAGCCGACGGCCTAAGTGGTGTTCCTTCAGGATTTACCGACTTAGATAGAATTACATCGGGTTGGCAGCCATCGGATCTTATCATCTTAGCCGGAAGACCTGGTATGGGTAAAACCGCTTTTGTATTGAGTATGGCACGAAATATTGCTGTTCAATTCAACATAGGTATTGCCATTTTCAGTTTGGAGATGTCGGCTTTACAATTGGTAAACCGTCTTATAGCTTCTGAAACTGGAATAGAATCTGAAAAAATTCGTAGAGGTAAATTGGCCGATCACGAATACCAACAATTGCACGCCAAAATTGGCCCTCTTGCTGAAGCGCCTATTTTTATTGACGATACAGCTGCATTGACCATTGTAGAACTTCGAGCAAAAGCTAGAAGATTGGTTTCGCAGCATGGTGTGAAAATCATCATCATTGATTACCTACAATTGATGACCGGTAGTGGCGAACATGGAGGAAACCGTGTAAACGAAGTTTCTATGCTATCGCGCTCATTGAAGATTATTGCCAAGGAATTGAACGTTCCTATTATTTGTCTATCGCAGTTAAGCCGTTCGGTTGAAACCCGTGGTGGAGACAAAAAACCAATCCTCTCCGATCTTCGTGAATCGGGTTCTATTGAGCAAGATGCTGATATTGTATCCTTTGTATACCGTCCAGAGTATTACGGGATGGAGCTGGATAGCGATGACGAACCAACTGCTGGCAGAGGTCAAATACTGATTGAAAAGCACCGTAATGGTTCTACCGGAACCGTTAAGCTGAAGTTTATCGGAAGCTTAATAAAATTCGATAACCTCGATAGTTTTGGAGGAGAATCGGCCCCACTTATGCCAAATGACGGTTTTGAATCAGGCGACGATGGTTTTGTTACCAAATCGTCTAAAATGAATCTAAGCAGTTTCGACGACGATGATGAAGGCATGCCTTTTGACCCTAACCCCGACAATTTTGATAGCGGTGGGTTTTAATCGCATTCAGAACATACTCGCTAGTTTCCTTTTGCTTCTCTGTACTTTTTCAGCGAGCGCAGCCTATTTGCTAGTACCCATGGATAGCGACCAAAAAAACCACTTAAAAGCCTACGGCATAGCTTTCTGGAGTTTAGAACAAGGGGTAGAATTGGAGTGGTTGCTCAATTATCGAGGCGGAAGTTTTTTAATTCCCAATACAGAGGGCATAAGTGCCGAATGCAACATTAGAGGTGTTTCCTACGAAGTAATAGCCGATGCACAAGCAGCAGCTATTCGCGAGAAAATGGCTCAACCCGATATCAATCAAGAAGCTGTAAAACTGCACAAGGTTCCAAAAATAGCGGTGTATTCTCCCGACGGAAAACAACCATGGGACGATGCCGTAACCTTAGTTCTTACCTATGCCGAAATTCCTTACGAACGCATTTACGATAAAGAAATAATAGAAAATAAGCTACCACTATACGACTGGTTGCACTTGCATCACGAAGATTTTACCGGCCAATACGGGCGATTTTATGCCTCGTTTAAAAATGCGGCATGGTACCAACAGCAAGTACGCGATAACGAAGCCATGGCTGCCAGCTTGGGTTTCAAAAAAGTATCCGAACTAAAGCGTGGCGTTGCCGTCAACATCCAAAACTTTGTATTGGGTGGTGGTTATGTATTTACCATGTGCAGCGGCACCGATAGTTACGACATTGCCTTAAGCGCCATCAACACCGATATATGCGAAGCCATGTTTGATGGAGATGGAAGCGAACCCGGCTATCAAAAGAAACTCGACTTCGACAACACATTTGCCTTCAAGGATTTCACCTTAGAAGCCAACCCCAATGTATACGAGTTTTCTAACATCGATGCCACTCCATTGCACACACAACTAGGCGAAAGCAACGACTATTTTGCCCTTTTCGAATTTTCAGCGAAATGGGATGTTGTACCTACCATGCTAACGCAATCGCACGAGCGCGTAGTGAAAGGATTTATGGGGCAAACCACCTCTTTCAACAAAAACTACATCAAGCCTTCTGTTATCATCTTAGGCGAAACAAAAAGCATCAATGCAGCTCGGTATATTCACGGTACCTTAGGCAAAGGTCAATGGACATTTTATGGTGGTCACGACCCCGCAGATTATAGACATTTGGTTGGAGACCCTCCTACCGACTTAAATTTACACCCAAATTCAGCCGGATATAGATTAATATTAAACAATGTGCTCTTTCCGGCAGCACGAAAACGAAAACAAAAAACCTAATAAAAATGGAATTAGTAGGAAAAGTAGTACAGCACCTAGAACTTGTTACTGGTAAAAGCGCTAGAGGCGATTGGAAAAAACAAGAGTTTATTGTTCAAACAGAAGGCGAATACCCAAAAAACGTTTGCATTTCACTTTGGGGAGACAAAGTAAGTTCTCTTCCTGCAGTTGGCAACACGGTTACGTGTCACTTAAATGTAGAAAGCCGCGAATACAATGGCAGATGGTACACAGAAATTAGAGCTTGGAAAATTGATGCAGCAGGAAGCGCACCTTCAGCAGCACCTCAAGGTGGATCGGTAGCGAGTGCTCCAGTTCAAAACGAAGCGAATAAAGCGATCGTTGAGCCAAGCAACAGCAGCGAAGACGACGATTTGCCATTCTAAACAAACGCAACATCATATTGAATTATAAAAAGCCTTTCAGAAATGAGGGGCTTTTTTTGTGGCTTTTGTTTTAATGATTTCTCTCTTTTTTTTCATCCGTCCATAATTGAAGCCCTGAATGTGAGAGTAAAATGAAAAATCAAACTGACATGCACATTTTGAAGTGAAATTACGCGAAGGATTCGCGTGATAGCTGGGATAACAAATTCCCGTTTTCAAAAACCAAGATCGGTGAAAAATACACATACCTCTTATACGCTTCAATTCCAGAGTTACCCATAGAAACATCGTACAAACTGTACACCCCCAGTTTAATTGAACCATTCATGCATTTTTGAGTTGTGGAATACATTGACGATTTAACAGTTTCTCCAAAAGCCAATAAGGAGTAAATTAATATGCAACTAAAAACTTTCATGTTAGTAAAATGTACGATAGGAAATTAGTGCTTAATGGTTCTTTCAAAACTTTGCAAGTCATTTATCAACTTTTGATTAATCGTACTATATTCAACAATATTTGATTTTGAAAAATCTAGGCACTTAAATTCCTTTTCCACACTCTTTAAAAAATCTACATCAACCGTCTTACTATACTGAGGTATGTTACTATCTACCATATTTAAAAATCTGTAAAAAATATTAGGGTACTCGCTTGAAGATAGTATCGTTAAAATCGATTTCCTATATTTTTCATTGCTGCTATTAAGCAATAAATTCACGTTAGCTTGGAGCTTTATAAAAAGGTTCTTATTTGTTCTCAAACTCTCATTAATGTCTGAATACTCAGTTTTACCAATTTTAAGATAGTTACTATGGATAAAATCTAGGCATGTTAATTTTAGAAAAAAATTTCTTTTCGACTTTAGCACAAGCTTTACAAGTTTTAATATCCCGACAGAATAATATCCTAACGTATCAGATAGATAAACGGCATCCTCTATTGTTTCAGAATCATCATTAATGGATACACTTTCAATAAAGCTATAGTACACATTGTCATTCTTATCTTTTTTGAAATACTTGTACGAATTGATAAAAACCTTTCTTTCCGGCTTATTTCGCATTACTCTTAATACTTCTGCGCTACTTTTCCCGCTCATATCAATCTAATATCCTTTAGAACTACTTTTAGACTTGTCCCCACTACCGCACGAATTATTCTGTGGTTAATCATATATTCCTTTCTCACAGACAACAACCGTCTATTGGATTATGAAATTTATGATTGTTCGAATATATTCAACAATCCCTATTCATCGATTAAAATCAAAATACACTCCATAAAAAAACCGTTTACTTTTCGCAAACGGTTTTAAAAATATCAATACTTGAGGTTGATTGGTTTACAACTCCATATTATGGAAAACGTTCTGAACATCATCATCCTCTTCCATCTTGTCTATCATGTCCAATACTTTTTGTTGTGTTTCTTCATCAACACTTACGGTAGTGGTTGGCAAACGAATCAATTCGGCCGATTCGCATTCTATTCCTTTTTCTTCTAAGGCTTTCTGCATCGAACCAAAATCAACAAAATCAGTAATGATTTCTATGCTGTCTTCTTGAAGAGATATTTCTTCTAATCCGGCATCAATAAGTTCAAACTCTAATTCTTCAATATCGTGATCGCCCGCTGGGAAAACAAACTGCCCTTTGCGGTTGAATATAAAATTCAAAGATCCCATTTTACCCATTTCTCCGCCACCTTTGTTAAAAAACACACGAATATTGGCTACAGTTCTTGTTGGGTTATCGGTAGCGGTTTCACACAATACAGCTACTCCACTAGGGCCATACCCTTCATAAACAACTTCCTCAAAGTTTTTAGCATCCTTTTCGCTTGCACGTTTAATGGCTGCTTCAACTCTATCTTTAGGCATGCTAGCGCCTTTGGCATTTGCCATTGCGTTACGCAAACGAGCGTTATTGGCTGGATCTGGGCCGCCCTCTTTTACAGAAATGGCTATCTCTCTACCAATACGTGTAAATGCCTTTGCCATGGCATCCCAACGTTTCATTTTTCTCGCTTTACGAAATTCAAATGCTCTTCCCATCCTAGTTTTATTTTTTTCTTCTTAGGCCTTTACTCTTTTCAGCTTTGGTCTTATTTATTTTTTCAACTTTCTCTTTCTTAACCTTCTTCGCTTTGCTCTTTCTGTCTACTTGCTTTAAAGACTCTGATTTGGCTTTCTTAGCAGCTCGTCTTGCTGACAATTCTGCATCGGTAGGGCGTTTACCCATTGCATAAGGTTGTACTTTATTGGTTATCCAATACATTCTATCGGTGTAGTCTTGAATGTTACCATCCAATTCTAAAGCTTCTGGCAAAGCTCCTTTTCTGGTAATACCTTCACGGTGCATTACTTTATTTAGTGCTATCAAATCATCGGCACTCAATTTAGTAAGGTGGAATTGATAAAAATTAGAGTGTTCATACTCATATAGGTCTTTATCGTATTCTTTTGCTTCGTTGCTTCGTAAAATGTACCCATTAGAATGCACGTCTTGCAAGCTTTTAAAGGCTCTATCGAAAACTGGTCCGTTTACTGTACGAATCATGTTTTTGATTTTACTCGATGTGTTTTTTTCTAAAGCATCTTCCAACAATCCGAACAAAACAACATTGGTTTTAACCCATTTCAACTGATGTCCTTGCTCTGATAAAAAAGGAGCTAACCACTCTAAAAATTTCTGACGCTGCTCTACGGTTTCGTATTCTTTATGTCCACCAGCATAAGAAAAATTGAATCGGCAGGCATTTTCCCACTGAAAAGTATTTTTTTCACGATCGCTCGCCAACCAGTCTTTTCTATCCAAGCTTTCGTTGCCTGTGCTTATTTTATAACGCTCAAAGTTTTTGTATTCTTTGGCACTGCTTATTACGCCAAGTGCAAGAAATACTAGAGATATTAGTACACGCATAGTGTTGGGATTTAGTTTTATAGTTGTTAGCGCAAAATAACAAAAGCCTTAGAAACAAATAATACCTTTGCAGGGTTATTATCCTTTAAATATCAACCGGTCTTTATGCGTTTCATTTTTGCACTTCTTTCTTTGTCAATATGCCTTGCTAGTTACGCTCAAAAAAGCGTTCGTTGGGAAGATTTAGCTTCAGTAAGTTTTAAAGAAGTCTACAACAATGATTTGGGCGCGTATGTGATGGTGCCTACATTCTCAGACGACATCAAAGCGCTTGAAGGGCAAGATATCATTATAAAAGGCCATGTAATACCTATGGACATAAGTGCCAACGATTATGTGCTGTCGGCCAATCCGTTTGCGAGTTGTTTTTTCTGTGGGAATTCTGGTCCTGAAACCGTTATGCAGTTGAAATTGAAGGCAAAAAACACGTTTCAGACGGACGATTACAAATCTTTCAGAGGGATTTTAAGATTGAATAGCGACGACATTTATAGTCTGAATTATATTCTTGAGAAAGCTAGATTAAATAATTAATTTTCACTAAAAAAATATTTTGTTTATTCTGATATGAGCTTATAACAACTAATTCAGCGCAAATCATAAAAACAAAATTCCCTATATGCGTATTCTATTAATTATGCTATCATTTAGCCTTGCAATTAACTCATTTGCTCAGAAAAGCTTACGTTGGGAAAATTTATCTGATGTCAGATTTGATCAAGTGTACAGCAATGATTTGGGAGAATACATTATGATGCCCACTTTCTCTGACGAAATTAATGCTCTCGATGGACAAGAAATAACTATTAAAGGACACATAATCCCTTTGGATGTTGGAACAAACAAATATGTATTATCTGCCAATCCTTTTGCGAGTTGCTTTTTCTGTGGAAACTCTGGCCCTGAAACAGTTATGGAATTAGAGTTATTGGAAAAACACACCTTCCAAACCGATGAATATAAGAGCTTTACAGGAATTTTGAGATTGAATACCGACGACGTTTATAGTCTAAATTATATTTTAGAGAAAGCCCGTCTGGTGGACTAATTGGCTTTTTCTAAAGAACGTATTTATTCTCTAATGTCATTCTAAAAAGGTCGAATCCTATTGCCCAATAATCTTTTTCAATTGACTTCAATTCGAAACCGTGTTTTTCATAAAACCGATAGGCAATTTGCGATGTTCTAACTTCAATAACATCAATGGATGGATTTTTATTGATGCAATCTATTCGGAATTCTAACAACTTACGTCCAAGTCCCTTTCCTTGAACATCGGGATTTACAATATCCCATGATATTCTTGCACGTTTTTGTTCGGGGAAATAATTAATGCCACCTGCTCCTAAAATAACTCCAGCCTCTTCAACAACATAGTAATCTTCTCTTTCGGAATCGAGGTAATGTAACAAGTCCTTTTCTTCAGATGGCGCAAAATATTTGGGTGTATTTTTTTTCAGCAATTCAATAACAGCTGTGGTATCAGCAGATATAAACGGTCTTATCTCCACTATTTCATTTACTAATTTGGTGCTAAATAATTGTCGCGGAACCAAACAGCATAGTCGATAGCAGCGTATGTAATCACAATATCCGATCCTGCTCTATGAATAGCATTCAGTGTTTCCGGCATAGCTTTATCGTAAGCAAACAAACCATTGTCGGCACCCATTCTAAGCATGGCATATTCACCACTTACATGATATGCCGCAACAGGCAAAGGACTGTTTTGCTTAAAGTCTGAAATGATGTCTAAATAATGCAAGGCAGGTTTTACCATAACAAAATCGGCTCCTTCCAAAATGTCACTATCCAATTCACGAAGCGCTTCTGTACGGTTCAAAAAATCCATTTGATAGGTCTTCTTATCACCACTTTTTGGTGCCGATTCTAGAGCATCACGAAATGGACCATACATAGCCGAAGCATATTTGGCGCAATACGACATGATGCTCGTATTACCAAAACCTTCTTTATTTAACGCCTCACGCATATGACCAATACGGCCATCCATCATATCCGACGGGCCCAAGATATCAAAGCCATTTTTGGCTTGTAATACTGCCATTTGCGACAACACTACCAGCGTTTCATCATTCAATATTTCGCCATCTTTTACCAATCCATCGTGTCCATCGCTTGAGTACGGATCTAAGGCAATATCAGAGATAAAACATACCTCAGGAAACTTCAATTTTAACGTCTTGATAGCACGGTAATAAAACATGTCCTCTTTCAAGGCATATTCAGCCGTGGAAGTTTTATATTTTTCTTCAACTACCGGGAAAAGCATGAAGGTGTTTACCCCCAACTTAGTGGCTTTTTCTATTTCTGTAACGATGTGATTTAGCCCCAATCGAAACTGATTAGGCAATGTTTTTATTGCTTCTTTGGCATCATCATCCTCCATCAAAAACATGGGATAAACCAATTTGTTTGGATGCAATAAATGTTCTCTTATAAGTCCTCGAACGGCTGAGTTTTTTCTATTTCTTCTGGTGCGTATCATGACAATGATGTTTTTTTTCAGGCACTGGATCGTAACCTTCTCCGCCCCATGGGTGGCAACGACCAATGCGTTTAATAGCTAACAACCAACCTTTAAAGAGGCCGTGTTGTTGGAAAGCTTCAATAGCATATTGAGAGCACGTTGGGGTGTATCGGCAAGACGTAGGCAACAACGGAGAAATAATCCATTGATATAAGCGCACAGGCAACTTACCAAACAAGGCAATGAGCCATTTCATTACTTACGAGTAAAAGCTACTTTGTCGCCCTTCTCTAATCCCCACTTTTCCATCATGCCCGCATTTACTTCAAGAATATAAATGGCTGGTTCTTCTGATGGCAACGACTCTTCTGAATAAGGCTTAGCATAGGTTTGGGCACTAACTATTTCCATCGCACTGTTGATGAAAATAATATCCAAAGAGATGTGCGTGTTTCTCATCCAAAAACTCTGAATGCGTTCTTGCTGTTGAATGAATAGCATGCCTCTATTTTCTGCCATCGATTTTCTGAACATCAATCCTTGAGTGATTTCGTAATCGTTATCTGCTATTTCAATATCCAATACTTTAAGTGTATCGCCCGTGCTTGCTTTAGTAATAACCAAACTGCCTTCACTTTTGAAAACGGCATTGCTATTTTTTGCTGGTTTGCGGTATTCTTCTACTTCTCCTTCGTTTGGTGACATGCACGAAACCACAACGGAAATAAGAGCAAATACACTAAGGATGGTTAATATTATTTTACGCTGTTTGCTGTACATTTTCGTTGTTTTTGAATGATTTAATAAAGAAGAACAACCCAACTAATATGAGTGGAATACTAAGATTTTGCCCCATGTTTAAAGCCATATCATCTTCAAAAGCAGATTGATTTTCTTTCAGGAATTCTAAAAAGAAACGAGCCGTGAATAATACCGTAAGGAACAAACCAAAAAGGCGTCCTTTAAAGTTGGTCCATTTCAATTTGAATGCTGCATAGTACATAAAAGCAAATAATAAAAAATAGGTAACTGATTCGTACAACTGAGCTGGATGTCTTGCAAATTCATCTACACGAGCGAAAACAACACCATAATCGGTTCCTGTTTTTTTACCAATAATTTCTGAATTAAAGAAATTACCTAATCGTATAAAACCTGCTCCAAGGGCTACAGTTACTACCACTCTATCGAGCGCCCATAAAATGTTTTTCTTGGTTACGTATTTAGAATAAAAATACAAGGCTACGATGATACCAATGGCTGCTCCGTGACTTGCCAAACCTCCATGCCATATCTGTAATATTTCTCCCAAATGATTTTTGTAATAGGCCCAATCGTAGAAAAAAACATGACCTAATCGCGCTCCGATAATGGTTCCTATCATGGTAAAATAAAGCGCTTTATCTAACCAATCTTTTGGAGCGTCGTCTTGCTTCAAGAGTTTTTTAAATACCTCGTAGCCTAACAAAAATGCAAAAGCAAACATCAGCCCATACCAACGGACCGGAATTACTGTATCAGGAAAAATTTGGGGTTGAATATCCCACACAAAAGATAGTAAGATCATTTTTTACTGTCTTTTTTTGCTGTACAACTGGCGTCGTTACACGTTCCGAAAAACTGCAAAGTGTGCGATGTAATGGTAAAGTTGTAAAATTCTTCCACCATCTTTTTAATATTTTGAATGCGCGGATCGCAAAACTCCATGACTTTACCGCACTTGCTGCAAATTAAGTGGTCGTGTTGTTTGAAGCCATACGATTTCTCAAATAAAGCCGTAGCGCTACCAAATTGATGACGTACAACCAAACCGCAGTCTACCAACAAATCAAGTGTATTGTAAACCGTAGCCCGACTCACACGGTACTTCTTGTCTTTAAGAATTAAGTAAAGATTGTCTACATCAAAATGCCCATCGGATGTATAAATCACCTCTAATATGGCAAAGCGTTCAGGTGTTTTCCTTAAGCTTTTGGCTACCATATAATCGGTAAAGATCTCTTTCGCCTTGGTTAGTGTATCAACTACACTTTTAGGCAAGTCATCCTCATTGGTTTTTAAAATGTAGTTCATCGTACCAATTTGTTTAGTTTTTTATAAGAAAGCAATGCTGTTTTCACAACCAAATTGCCATTAATAAACTCAGTCCATACAGGTCTTACAACGCCTTTATGTGCGTCAACTTGTATGTAATCGCCAAAAAATATTTCTTTCTTCGGTGTAAAAGGCTCTTTATTGAGTTTGATGAATTTCTTCTCTCCTTCAAACGTATCTGCCCATGCTAAAACTATATCTGTCTTATGGTCGTCGTAAGCACTACGGTCGTAAAACAACCAGTAAAAAGTTCCTTTTTCGCTATCGCGATACATGTTGCTAAAAAACTGGTGCCCTTTGCTGTATTGCTCGGTTGATGATAATGGTTTTTGCTCCGACCAGGTTTTACCACCGTCTTTAGACATTGCGTTCCAAACCTCTGTATCGTCATACGATTTTGTTTGGTCAGACCATGACAAGTACAAAACATCGGTTCCATTTTCGTTAACCGATAAAAATGAAGGAAAACCATTGGTTCGGTTTATACCCGGCACATCAAATTCCCAACCTGGAGTTTTGAAAATGCCTTTTTCTACATTCCAAGTTTTCCCATCATCGTTGGAATCATTGTAATACAAAGAGTCGCCCAACATCCAAACAGAATGCACCTTATCGCCATTACCAGCAGCAGGTATAATGCCCTCAAGTGTTTGACTCAAATCCAAACAGTTTCCAAATTTTGTTGAAATGCGTTGAGCTTTAGACCAAGTTTCACCATCCATAGAAGACGAGTACATAGCAACGGTAATATCGTTTACATCCTTACTATCGTATTCATCAAATTGGGTCCATGTCATGTGCATTTTCCCTGTTTCCGGATCGATATTTACCCATTGCTTGTCCTGATCTTTGGGAGCATTTAATCCCGTATAATTGTCTTTAGGCCATGTTTCGCCAAAGTCTTCGCTTTTTTGAATAACCATTCTGTCCAACCAAGAATCTTTCTCTTGCTTGTGAACACCTGGCCAAGACAAATGGAAAAAGAAAAAATCGCCATTTGAATTCGACGCTATTACAGGGTCGCCCCAAATACCATATTGACTAGAAATATCTTTTTTATCCCATGTTTTTCCGCCATTGTGACTTACAAACAATCGGTTGATATTGGTACCGATAACTTGGTGCTTGGTCTTTTTTCTGTTGATATTAATGCTTGGCTCCTCTGGACCAAATGCTCCAATACCACTAGCAACTGTAACCACATATTCCGATGCATCTTGTGCTGCAACGACAGATAGGGTAAATAACCCCAATACCAAAGCTCCTAGTTTGTTCATTGTTTTTCTTTTTTCCATTCACGGTACTTCTCAATGAAAAGACTTTTGCGTCCTTTCTTGAAAACTTGTGACCCTAAATCTTTTCCGCTTTTAAACGCTTTTTGTTCTTCTTCTGGTAATTGGATGAACTCATGACACTCTGGAGAGCAACATCCATGATGCTTTTCTTCGCATTCAGGGCATTGCAAAAACAACAAATGACAAGCGTCGTTTATACAATTGCTATGCACATCATGTGGTGTTTCGCACTGATGACATTTGGCTATAATTTCATCTGAAATCCTTTCTGCCATTCTATCATCGAACACAAAGTTTTTACCTAAAAATTTGTTTTCAATGTTGTCTTTTTCAACATCTTGAGCATATTTAATAATTCCACCTTCTAGTTGATAAACATTATTAAAGCCTTTGTGTTTGAAATAAGCCGAAGCTTTTTCGCAACGAATTCCTCCGGTACAATACATCAAAAGCTGCTTATCTTTTTCGTCGCGAAGTTGTTCTTCTATTAAATCAAGAGACTCTCTAAAAGTATCAACATCGGGTGTTACTGCATTTTTAAAATGGCCTATTTCACTTTCGTAATGGTTGCGCATATCCACACAAACCGTTTTAGGGTCTTCCAACAATTCGTTGAATTTTTCCGCCCCAACATGCTGGCCTTTTTTGGTAACATCAAAAGTGGCATCTTCTAGTCCATCGGCTACAATTTTAGCTCGGACTTTAACAGTTAGTTTTAAGAACGAAATCTTTTCGCTTTCTACAGCAATATTAAGTCGTATGTCCTTAAGGAAATCAACCTTATTCAATACCACTCGCAACTGATCCACATTTTCATCTGGAACAGATATTTGAGCATTTACACCTTCTTTGGCCACATATATTCTTCCCAGCACACTAATCTCATCGAGTACTTTGTACAAGTAATTTCTGAAAACTGTTGGGTGTTGAATATGAGCATAAACGTAAAACGATATTGTAGTACGCGACTTGTTCTCAAGTTCTAGCTTGGCCTTTAATATGGACTTATCGTAAATATTATGGAGCTGCTTTTTAGCCATTTTTATTCTACTTAAATGTTACAGTAGTGTTTCGCGGATAAATATTGTTGTCATTTTCAACATCCACTATTCCACCAGCTGGGTCAATTTCTACTTTTTCGATATCCGATTTTTTATGGTTTACCGTAAGAGTGTAATATGGGTAAGTCCAAGGCCAATCTTTAGCCGTAATGTTTTTATCAGCCTTATTCAAGAAATCGGTTTTTGCTCCACGCATTATTTGCATAGGGATATAATGCAATTCCGTAGAACCATCCTTTAGCGATACCAAAACTTCAATTGGCATAGGCATGTCGCCTTTTCTTTCTATTACTACTTCAGAAGCATTGCCATTTTGGTTTACTTCATTTACTGCATAGTCTATAGTGTTGGTAGTACCAACCCAATGCTCTAAATACCAATCAAGTACCATTCCAGATTCGTTTTCCATAATGCGTAAAAACTTGCGTGGATCTGGATGTTTGAATTTCCAAGTTTCGAAATAATTCTTCATTCCTTTGAAAAACACTTCTTCGCCTACTATGTTTTGCAATTGCCACAAAAACAAAGCTCCTTTAGAGTAACTGTTGATACCGTAGCTGCGGTTCATTTTATAATGATCGGCATGGGTTGTTAAAGGTTCTTGTGCGTTGTAAGTAACCAATGCTCTATATCCACCTTCGCTACCTTTGTGCAAATTCACCTCTTTGATGCCTTTTATTTCAGCTTGTACAATGGCTGTTGCGAATGTTGTAAAACCTTCATCCATCCAAGGGTATTGAGCCTCGTCTGTTCCTAAAATCATCTGAAACCAAGAGTGCATAGCTTCGTGAGCGGTTACTCCTGCCAAACTAGGAAGAGATCTTTCTCCAGTAATCAATGTCGCCATAGGGTATTCCATTCCGCCATCGCCACCTTGAATGATGCTATAAGCTTTGTAAGGATATACTCCAAAATATTTGTTGGCTGTTTCGAAAATTCGAACTGCAATCGGTTCTAAAGCTTTCCAGTTTTCAATAATTTCTTCGTTGTTTTTGTAAAAGAAATGGATGTCCATTCCGTTAGGGCCTTTCGTACTTGTATGAATATACTCTGGATCGGCAGCCCATGCAAAATCGTGCACATTTTCGGCTTTAAAATTCCATGTAAGTTTTCCGTTTACGCCTTTTTTCTTTTCTTCAATACCATTGTAACCGTGACCGATTGCACTTCCATTTTGCAAAATCCCTGTTCCTCCAATGGTGTAGGTTTCGTCCATTGTAATGCTTACATCAAAATCACCCCAAATACCATAAAACTCACGGCCTATGTAAGGATTTGGGTGCCATCCATCAGCGTCGTATTCGCTTAATTTAGGATACCATTGTGTCATAGAATAAGCTACACCTTCGGCATTATCTCTTCCACTTCTTCTAATTTGAATTGGAACTTGACTTTTAAATTCTACTTCAATCTTTGCTTTTTTACCTGCCTTAATTGGTATCGATAAATCGATTTGAGCAATGGTACCTTCTTCCGTTACCTTCTGAGCAATTCCATTTACTTTAATCGACTTAATATGGGTGTACCCAATTTCATTTTCAGCTAGTTTTTCAATTCTATCGCCTACGCGTCCATCAGGATCGGCAATGCTTCTAGAACGTACGTCCATCATGCTTCCTGGTTGGAAAGCATTAAAATAAAGGTGGAAAAACAATTGATTCAAATCATCAGGAGAATTGTTTACGTAAACAATGTTTTGTTTTCCTGAGTATTGGTGGGATTTCACATCGAAATCGATAGCCATTTTGTAATCAATACCTTGCTGCCAATATTGGGCAGAAACCGTTGCTACCGTAGAAAACAATAGCGTAAAAAGAAATAATATTTGTTTCATAATAGTGTGCGAACAGCTAAGTTATTAAACAATCCTACAACGTGTTGGAAAAGTCTAAAAGTCTTTGGCAGTAGGTCTCCCACGATAATTCCTCTTTCAACTTTTTTTGTCCTTGCACCAAGGTAGTTTGATCAAAAGCTTGACATTTTTCAACGGCTTCAGCTATGGATTTTGGGTCTAGTGTGTCCGATAAAAAACCATTCTCACCATTTTTAACCATCTCTTTTAATCCTCCAACCGGAGTAGATACCATGGGCAATTCGAAATTTATAGCCACACTGCACACCCCACTTTGAGTTGCCGATTTGTATGTCATTAACGCAATATCGCTTGCGCTATAAAACACTTTAACTTCCTCTTGCGGAATGTATCGAATGAATAAATGGATTCTATTTTCCAGCTCTAAATCCTTGATTAGTTCATGGTAAACATCCATACTGCTATAGCTCTCTCCCGCTATGATTAGGTGATAATGATCGGGTAGATGTTTGAGGGCTTTTATGCTTAAATCCACGCCTTTGTAATCGCGCACATAGCCAAAGGAGAGCAAATACTTTTTAGTTGCATCAAGACCTAATGTTTTTTGGGCCTCCTGTTTATTTATTGCTTCGCCAAACAAAGTATATATCGGATGAGGACTTACCGCAGAAGGTGTACCTGGAATCCATTGATTCAAATCGTTTTGCACTTGCTCGCTCATGCAAAATACTCCGTGATTATTTTTGAAAAAATACCGTGTCAGAGTTTTGTCAAAAGGGCGTTTTTCGTGAGGAATAACATTGTCTACCGCAGTAATTATTCTGGTGTTCTTTTTTAAAAGCTTTGCAATGGTACCGAATGCAGGACCAAAAAATGGCAACCAAAATTTAAATACGACAATATCGGGTTCAAAAGCTTTGATGGCTTTTGCTGTTGTAAAATAGCTTATCGGATTTATGGTGTCGATGACTTTTGAAGAATCTATTTTATCGACTATATCGTCTTCGCCTACATATTGATTATCGCCTGGGTATAAGAAATTAGGATATTGACGTGAGAACGTAAACGCTTTAACCTCATGCCCTAAATTCTCGAAACCTTGGTGCATAGCTCCTGCAAATTGAGCGATGCCCCCTTTAAATGGATAAATGGCCGAAACAATAGCTATTCTCATAATTTATGCTTCAAGTTCGCTTAGTTCTAGCCAACGCATTTCTTTTTCTTCTATTTCAGATATAAGAGCTTCAAGATCTGCCGATGTTTTTATCAAAGCATCGGTGTCCAATCCCCCACTTTGTAAAGCCTCTGTCAGTTCGGTCTGCTTTTCTCCCAATTGAGGTATCAATGTTCCCAATTCTTCGAATTCCCGCTTTTCTTTGAACGACATCTTTTGTTTGTTTTCTTTCTTTACAACAACCTCAACCGCTTTTTCTTCTACTTCTACTGGTATTTCTTTTGGCTTGGATTTCGCAAATTCTTTCTTCCATTCTCTAAACTGAGTATAATCTCCAGGAAAATCTTTTACCTCACCAGTTCCGTCTAAATAAAATATATGATCTACAATTTTATCCAAGAAATATCTATCGTGAGACACTACGACTACTGCACCGTCAATCTCACTGATAAAAGCTTCTAATAAATTCATGGTGTCGATGTCCAAATCATTGGTTGGTTCATCTAGAAACAACACATTGGGGTTGCGCATCAAAATTGTAAGTAGGTACAAGCGTTTTTGCTCACCACCACTCAAAGTAGATATCCATTGATATTGTTGCTTGCTATCGAATAAAAAGCGTTCGCACAACTGTCCTGCCGTTAAGGTTTTTCCTTTCTTTAATTGAATGTACTCGGCAACATCTCTTACAGCATCAATTACCTTTTTGTCTTTATCCAGGTTCATCCCCTTTTGGGTATAGTACCCTAAGTGAACGGTATCTCCATGCGTTACTTTACCACCAGTACCTTCAATTTTCTTTGCCAATAAATTCAACAAAGTAGTTTTCCCTGTACCGTTTTCACCAACAATTCCAATTCGTTCACGACGTTTGAAAATGTAATCCAATCCATTCAAGATATTTTTGTTTGGATAAGAAAACTTGAGTTTATGTGTCTCTATGATTTTTGTACCCAAACGCTCCGATAACAGACCAAATTCTACTTGGTCTTCACCCAGTTTTTGATGAGCATTCTCTTTGATGTCCACAAATCTATCTAAACGTGACTTGCTTTTAGTTCCTCTAGCTGATGGTGTACGGCGTACCCATTCTAACTCTCGGCGAAATATATTTTTGAATTTACCTACTTCGGCCATTTTTTGCTCTTCACGCAAAGCCTTTTTTTCTAAAAAATATCCGTAGTCGCCTTTATAGGTAATACTTCCTTCCTTTTGTAATTCTATAATTCCTGAACAAACATTGTCTATAAAATAACGATCGTGAGAAACCAGCAATAAAGACGAACTGCTTTGTTTTAAGTATTTCTCCAACCATTCTATCATGTCCAAATCAAGGTGGTTGGTAGGTTCATCCAAAATCAAGAAATCAGGTTCAGCAACCAAAGCATGGGCTAAGGATAATCGTTTTACTTGCCCACCACTTAGATGTTCTACTTTGGCATCATTTAACTCGCCTAAGCCCAATTTATCCAATAAGGTTATCATTAGTACTTCGGCATCCCAAGCTCGAACTTGTTCTAATTCGCTATAAATTTCATCGCTAGGGCTTTCACCAGATTCTAGAGACTTATTGTATCTATCCAACACCTGAAATGCAGGTATGTCTGATGAATAAAAGCTTTCTTTTACTGTAATGTCTTTAGCAAATGCTTCTCGTTGTTTTTGAAAGGCAACAATGATGTCCTTACGCCATGTTACCATTCCATCCTCAGGCACGTCTAATCCGAAAAGAATTTTTAATAAGGTTGATTTTCCAGCACCATTTCTAGCAACCAAAGCCAACTTTTCGCTTTGATCTATACCAAAACTGACATTTCCAAATAGCTTTCGCTCACCAATGTATTTGCTGATATTATCAACTGAAAGTAAATTCATTCTTTTTCGTTTTGTAATAGTTTAATGTCCTCTATCAAGACATCCACAGATTGTGGATTTGTACCATCGTAAAAACCTCGTAAACGTCCTTTAGTATCAACTAAAACAAAGTTTTCAGTATGTATAAAGTCAGGGCCTTCAAGACTAGGTTCGTCAATAACTGCGAAGTATGATTTTCTAGCCAATGGATAAATCTTTTCTTTAGTACCCGTCAATAAATCCCAATGTTGGGTATTCAATCCTTTATTATTAACATATGCTTTTAAAGTAGCTACACTATCAACCTCTGGATATACTGTGTACGACAAAAAATGAACATTTTCATTATCCTCAAAAGTTTCATTTACCCGTTTCATCTCATCGGTCATTCTTGGGCATATACTACCACATGTAGTAAAGAAAAAATCTACAACAGCTATTTTACCTTCAATGCGTTTTTCTGTTATTATTTCACCATCCTGATTGAGCAAAGTAAAAGGCAGAATTGTATGGCCCGTATTTTGATTTTGCAATGTAGAATCTACTAATTGTGGATTCACATCACTGGGTTCGTATATAGGTAGCTTTTTAGTTCTATTTACTATAGAAAAAACGGCAACCAGTGTAATAATGAATAATATGGCAACGATTAAAATACGTTGACCTTGTTTGTCGAGTTTCATTGCAGAAATTGAAGTGCAAAGATAACAAAGCAAATAGTGGAATTAGAGAGGTTTAACAAAAGTTTCTAGAGTCATTAGAAGGCTCAATTATAGGTAAACACAATAAGTAGCAATTGTTTTGCTTTAACCAATCATACAACTAGAGATGACAGACATTTGAAAGGAAGATTTCGGAAAAAGGCGGGTAAAAAAAAAGCCTCTATCAAATAAATGATAGAGGCTTTATAA
>CAXBOO010000006.1:0-182938 GCA_963977425.1 uncultured Flavobacteriales bacterium
ATGCATTTTTTGCTTCGGCATCGGCTATTGCCTTATTCGCTTCAGCTATTTTGTCCTTTGGATATGCTTCGCTCGGTTTTATAGTTAAAGCCTTATTGTAATTGCCAATAGCATCTTGATATTTACCAGCTTTAAAATCTATATCGGCTGCTGCAATCGCCTTGTTGTAGTTAGCTTCTTTTTCTTTTTCAGCAGCTAAATCGGCAATATTTTTCTCTGCTAATTTGATTTGATCGGCAGGATATTTTTCATCTTTTTTAATATCCAAAGCCTTTTTATAGCTCGATATAGATTCTTCAAATTTTTGAGATTTGAAAGCTAAATCCCCAGCAGAAATGGCTGCTTTATATTCTTTTTCAATGGCTTCTTTATTGGCCAATTCACTTAATAATTTATCTATCTCAGCCAATCGATTTTTAGGATAACTCTCATCCGTTTTTACATTCGAAGCTTCCGTATATTTAACTTTAGCTGCTTCGTAGTCTGCATTCAAAAACAATTTATCAGCCGCTACAATTAAGCTTTGGTACTTTTCTGTTAGCTCTTCGTTGGCTTGTTTGTCTTCTAAAGCCTTTTTCGCTTTTTCTAATTTTTGAATTACACTCGCTACATCTGGAATTAAATCCAATGCCTCAGAATACTTAAATATGGCATTCATATAGTTGGCACTGGTCATAAGACCGTCACCTTCTTGAACTAAGGCGTCAAATTTGGCTTGTTTTTTAGCCGCAGCTTCAGCAGCTTTTTGATCTGCCAACAACTTCTCTTCCTCTTCTTTGTACTTTTTCTCTAATGCTCTTCGTAAAGCCGCAATTTTAGAGAGCATGCTCCGTGTATACTCATAATCAAAACCAATATCACCACTTTCAGCATCGTACTTGGCTTTACCAACAGGTTGTTTTAGAATGTCAAAATTCACACCTTCAACTTCCTCAAATAGGTTCATATTGAGGTCAAACCCAATACCACCTACTTTATTTTCATCAGGAACAGCCGTTGCATCGATATTAATGAACTTACCGATGTATCCACTTTTATCGAACTTGATATCGTAATTGTTATCAAACTCAAGATTCATAATAAACCGTCCGTTGACACCTGTAGTAACGGTTTCTACTAATTCACCATTTCTAATTTTAGAAATAGCTACACCAGCAAGCAATTTATTGGTTTTTTCATCTTTTACTAAGCCATTTATAACAATAAGATCGGCTTGTGAAAACACTGTTTTTGGTACGGCAAAAGCAATGATTGTAATACAAATGAGGAAAATATTTTTGATAGCGTTTCTTTTTAGCATAACGGTAGGTGCAAATATCGAATTTGCAAACGAGAAATTTGGTCTAAAACGAAGAATGACGCCAAAAATTGGTTAATATTTGATTTTATACGATGAATAGTTATCATATAACTGAAAAATTTCATGAATACACCACTATCGTCATCCATTCTTAATTATTTCTAGACGAATTAATCCAATTATGAAATGGATTACTAGACTTTATAAAAAGGAAATTCATTGAAGCGGTTAATATTTATAGATTTGAATAATCTTATTTGTCATGATTAAAAGATCCAATTTATACACCTACGTATTAGCTTCATTCATAACGCTTTTTTTATCTACTACAATTAGCTGTAAAAAAGACAAAGCTGCACCTACAGACAAAGAAGAACCACAAGACACTACGACACAAATTACTCTGTGCGATACCGTTAGTTTTACTTATCTAAATGATGTGGAACCAATTATAAAGGCAAATTGCTCGTTTTCAGGTTGTCATGGAAATGGAAGTCAATCTGGTGGTGTAAACTTAAAAAACTATGCAAGTGTTGTTGAAGAAACACAAGAAGCTCAATTCTTAGGCTCTATCAAGCATGAATCAGGCTTCTCTCCAATGCCACAAGGGCGAACAAAGTTAACGGACAGCCAAATTGAAACCATTGAATGTTGGATAAAACAAAATACACCCGAATAGGTTTCTTTATTGGACTTAGTGCGCTTTACCTAAGCATGACCTTTATCGACAATGAAAGCAAAACATTGTCTTCAGAAATGGCTTCATTGGGTATGGCAATTCCAGATTGGTTAAAACCTACCTATACTTCTGATGAAATAGAATTGGGCAGACAACTAGTTGAGCAAGGTTCTCTTCCTGGAAAAAAACGGGTAAGTGCTTTTTTTGTGTGCACAGATTGTCATTTAAATCAGCGTGAAAAAGCAACGTTTAACGGAAGTACTGCAAAAGAAAACTTAAACTACCTTAAACAACATGATCTTGATGTTTTGCCCGCGACATCATTTTATGGCATGATCAATCAGACTGAGTATTATTCTGGCGATTACATCAAAAAATATGGTGATTTGGTGCTTGATGCTAGAAATAGTTTAGAAGGCGCAATTCAACTCTGTGCACAGGAATGCAGTCAAGGTCGAAAATTAACCTCAGAAGAAGTTACCTACACTCTAGCTTATCTAAAGAGCAAAGAACTCATGTTGTCTGATTTATTTGAACGCACTAACGATTTTACTAATTACCAGAATTTGAATTTGGGTGACAAAAAAGAATTCATAAAACAAAATTTCAAAAGCAAGCGCCAAAACAATTTCGGTAGCACCAACCTTTCGGAAATAAAAAAACTATCGGGCGATAGTAACAATGGAAAATACATTTTTCAACACAGTTGCATGAGTTGCCACAAAAACGAACGCGTTAGTTTTTACAACATAGATGAAAGTGCATTATCAAAAAAAGACTTGCTTAAAAAACTCAACAATAAGGATAACGAATTGATGTCTATTATTCGGTACGGAACACAACCGTTACCGGGCAGTAAAGCATACATGCCTTTGTTTACTAATGAAAAACTCTCTGACCAGCAAGTAGCTGATTTAATTGCTTACATCAATGAAAACTAAACTCTTTTTACTCATTGCTTGCTGCTACTTTGGTACTGCAACAGCACAAGTTGGCGACAATTATTTCATTAGTTCTCCATCTTCCGTACCCGTTCAAAAAGGACTTTTAGACTTCCGGATTTATCATTTATTTGGCGATATAGCTGGTAACAATGGAGGTATTTCAACCTTTTATGGTTTTGACAATGTAAGAGACATCAAGTTTAGTTTCGATTACGGGCTTACTTCAAACATAAGCATAGGAATAGCTAGAACAAAGGGCGCCTACAGCCGACGTCAAAATTTTGTTTTGAACTCCAAATACACCTTTCTTGAAATCAACAAGCTTGGCAAAAATGATAAAGGATTTCTAGGCGGAGCCATTTATTTCGACGCCACAGCTACTACCATGGAAGCTGCGTTAGATTCAACTAGTGAATTATCGTTTCCGAAATTTACAAGCAGACTATCATACAACACGGTAGCTGTGCTACAATACAATAACGAACGTTGGGACTTTATGCTTTCGGGATTGTACAACCATAGAAATTATGTAGCAAATACTGATGACAATGGTGCCTTTGCAGCTATCATTGGAGCTAAATATGCTGTTACCAATGTTTTTAGGTTTGGTGTCGACGCCCTATTACCGACCAACGAAACGAAACCTGGTATTACTCTAGATTTTGAATTTGATACTGGCGGGCATGTTTTTCAACTTTATTTAAGTCAGTACAGCGCCGTTAGTCCCGATCAAAATTTGCTTTACGGTTTTGAAAACATAAACGATGGAGCCTTCCGATTTGGCTTCATGATTTCGAGACCGTTTAAACTATAAATTATCGTTAAACGATAATTATTTAATGTTTTTAATTAATATTGTATCCTAACAGTATTAATAATGGTATTCGAAAGCACTAAACTTACTCTCCTAATCTTCGTTTAAATGTTTCTGCGAGGAAAAAAAGAAAATGCTCAGCTATTAACTTCATTTGGAGAACAAAAAGACGATTATTTCAATTTCCCAATGATTGAAAAGTATTTTAATCGTAAAGACAAATCCAAAGTATTTCAGATAATATCTACTAAAACATACCATGATTTAGATTTCAATGAAGTATTTGCATTTGTAGACCGCACACATTCTAAAGTTGGACAACAGTATTTATACAACACGCTTAGAACGCCAAATTGGGATCCAACAAAGAACAAACTGAACGAAAGAATCATCGATAAATTGACAAACGACAATTCGTTTAGAGTTTCCATTCAAAAAAGTCTTGGCACACTAAATAAATATGAAGCCTTTCATATCGCCTCCAACTTTCAGGACGATCATATAGCAAAACCCAAATGGTTCTTTATTGTTCCGATATTGTCCCTTGCGAGTTGCGCTATAAGTTTACTCTGTATTTGGAAACCAGTATTCATCATTGCTTTGTTGGTAGTGTTCATCATCAATTTGGTTGTTCACTTCTGGAATAAGAGAAACTTAAGTCAGTATATAGACTCCTTACCCCAATTAATACAACTCAATAAAGTAGCAGAATACCTTTTCTCATTCACAGAATTTAAAGCACTGAACACAGAGCTTTCTCAATCCATCCGGTCTATACATCATGTTAAACACAGAATGTCATTTTTCCAATTAGAATTAAAGCTGCAAGGTGATTTCCAGATAATAGCTTGGACACTTTTTGAGCTGCTAAAAACACTGTTTCTATTAGAACCGTTACTCTTGTTTGGTGCTATAAAACGACTAGACACTAAACGAGCGGCTATTGAAAGTGTATTTGAATTTGTTGGCCGAATTGACAGTCTCATTTCAATTGCCTCTTTGCGAAAAGGATTGGATATGTATTGCCTTCCTCAATTAGGAAAAGAAATACATGCCGTCGAAGCGTACCATCCACTTATTCCAAATTGCACCACCAATAGCATTCATATTTCCGATAAATCAGTGTTGCTTACGGGCTCTAATATGTCGGGTAAGACTTCTTTTATCCGCACAATTGGCATCAACATCATTATGGGATTCACCATCAACACTTGTTTTGCTTCTTCTTTCACAAGTCCGCTAATTAAAGTACATACAGGCATACGCATCAGCGACGATTTAATAAACAACAAAAGTTACTATTTTGAAGAGGTCTCAACCATTAAAACCATGATTGATGAGAGCCTGAGACCTGACAAAAATTTATTCCTACTAGATGAAATATATAAAGGAACCAATACCATAGAACGCATTTCGGCGGGAAAAGCGGTTTTGTCTATATTATCCAAAAACCATAATAAAGTATTGGTTTCTACACACGATATAGAATTAACTGAATTACTAAAAGATGAGTACGAATTGTTTCACTTCAGCGAAGTTATTAGAGGTAAACACATTGACTTTGATTATAAATTAAAAACCGGAAAACTAAAGAATAGAAACGCTATAAGAATATTGCAAATGAACAACTATCCAAAAATGGTAATAAAGGATGCTCTTATTACCGCAAACAAAATGGATTCAACATTCAACCCAAAAGAAATACTGTCATGAGAGACGCCAAGAATTTAATCATGCTGACGGCCATAATTTGCTTTGCGGCATGGTTTGCAGGTAATGACTTTCAATTACCTAAACCAGTTTTTTACGCCCTAATTTTAGGAGTACCAATCATTTATTTGATTCGAATAGTATTATCTAGAAACACGAAATACAAAAAAGTATTCACAAGTAAATTTCAATGGTTATTTTCAAAAAACCATTCTGAAATTATTTTTGATCTTGATGTACACAATGCGTTCGATATCATTTCCAACCTAGCTCACGAAAATCCGAAAATAACTTTAGTGGATACCGACAAGAAAAATAAAGTTATACTGTATTCATCCAAGGCAAATTGGCTGACTTGGGGGTCTAGTATCTATTTGAGTTTATCTCCTATCGATGATAGTAAAACCAATGTAATCGTAGATATTGTATCATTTCAGACTTACAATTGGGGTGAAAATGAAAAAGTATTAGAGTTGATAGTACAAACAATACAAAACGAATTGGTAATATGATGAAAATTACCATTCAACTAGATGTAGTAATGGCTCAGAAAAAAATGAGCCTTAAAGAACTCTCCGAATTGGTTGGCGTTTCAAATGTTAATCTCTCCATTTTAAAACAAAATAAAGCAAAGGCCATTCGCTTCTCAACCTTAGATGCTTTGTGTAAAGCTCTAGACTGCCAACCAGGTGACATCATCAAATATCAATAAAATAAAAAACCCGAAGCTTTCACTTCGGGTTCAAAAAAATATTCTTATTTGATTTCAGAAATTATCCTTTGATAACATCTAACAACTCAACTTCGAAAATTAAAGTTGCACCTGGCTTAATTAAAGCGCCAGCACCTCTTTGACCATAAGCCAATTCTGATGGGATATACAATTTGTATTTAGCTCCAACTTTCATTAATTGCAAAGCTTCTGTCCAACCTGGTATTACTCCACCAACTTTAAACTGAGCTGGCTCACCTCTATCAACACTGCTATCAAATTTAGTTCCGTCTAATAAAGTACCAGTGTAGTGAACTTTAACAACATCATCAGCTGTAGGAGTAGCTCCTGTACCTGGTGTTAAAACTTCATATTGCAATCCGCTTGCTGTAGTAATCATACCTTCTTTTTGTCCGTTATCAGCAAAAAATGAATCTGCTTCTTTCTTTTCTCTTTCAGCTTTTACTTGTTGTAAACCAATAAGATATTCTCTTACAATAGTTTGGCTTTCTGTAATTGTGAATTTAGTTTCGTTCTCTCTCAAAACGTTTTCCATTCCCAAAATCATAGCTTCAATGTTTAGGCTATCAATTTTTTCGTTGGCTACGTTAGATCCTAGGTCCATTCCTAGTGCGTAACTGAATTTGTCTACTTCAGTGTTCAACTCCATATCTGTTTTTTTTGCTTCTGTACACGCCATAGATACTACTGCAAGTGTTGCAATAGCGGCATTAATTTTAACTTTAAACATTCCTTTGATTTACTTTGTGGCAAAAGTAAAATTATAACTCAAACAACATGGCAAACATTTACGGTCTGGCGATACAAGATCACATCAACAATCCGGAAGAAACAACGAAAATTGAGGTGCATTCTCCTGATTTTGATACTGATTATCTTGATCCAAAATACCTCCTTCGTGGACATGATGAATGGCCTGAAATTGAGCTACAAGCTATGGAATGGGCACAAGGCAACATTTTGGACGTAGGAGCTTTGGCTGGAATTCACAGCGAATATTTGATTGAGCAAGGTAAGTCTGTTACAGCCCTTGAAATAGATAAAATAGCTTGCGAAATTTTAGCAAAAAAAAACATTCCCTATATCCATGCCGATATTTTTGGAGATAAAGCCGTTGCTCAATACGATACGCTGCTACTCTTAATGAATGGATTGGGCATTGGCGGCAATTTTGATGAATTTGAAAACCATATAGACCTATTATTTCGTTGGTTGAAACCTGGCGGTAGCATTATAGCCGATAGCTCTGATTTGGACTTTTTAAATTATACCGACAATGAAGCAACTTACTATGGTGAACTCAGTTTTAGGTTGTCTTACAAAGATGCAGTTGGTAACGATTTCAAATGGTTGTATATCGACTATGAAAGCGCCAAGAAAAAATTAGAAACTAAACAATACAAAATGGAAATGCTGGTACTCGACCAAGCAACCAATCACTATTTAGCTCGAATAACACGTGAATAAACTACTTACCCAATCTTTTGCAAAAGGCATCAGCTTCGACGACTATTTTGCACTCAGTCAACAATACGCTAAAGAAGGCAAAACAAGCGGAGAGGATCAAAGTGAAAGCTTAGTGCAATACAGTAAGCTCAACTTTTCTAGAATGAAACGTTTGGTTAAAACAGCCAAATTATCAGAAGAAATCCTTTCTAAATTATCTGAAATTCAAACTCCACAAAAGTGGTTGCTTATAAGCGAATCGTGGTGCGGTGATGCGGCTCAAAACTTGCCTTTTTTCAATTTAATGGCTAGCGCAAACGAAAATATTGAATTGAGAATTGTCTTTCGCGATGAAAACTTGGAGTTGATGGATGAGTATCTTACCAATGGAGGGAGAAGCATTCCCAAGTTGATAGCATTTACAGAAACTGAAGAAATTTTCAATTGGGGACCAAGACCAGAACCCGTTCAAATCATGGTAAATGAATACAAAGCTTTGCCTGAACCAAAAATACCTTACAGCGAATTTTCAGTTGACGTTCAAACATGGTACAATGCCGATGGAGGCAAGTCCATACAGTCGGAATTACAAGATCTTATTCAACAAAAAAGCCTCGTTTAAGAGGCTTTTTTTTATATCTATTATTGCTTTACTTATTAAGCAAACTCAGTACCAGCATACATTTCAGTACGTTGTTCTTTTATTTTTTTGTTTTCTAAATACTCATCGTAAGTCAAATCTTTATCGATAATACCATTAGGTGTAATCTCTATGATTCTATCCGCAAGAGTTTGAACAAACTCGTGGTCATGACTACGGAACAATAAGGTTTCTTTAAAGTCTTTCAAACTGTTGTTCAAAGCTGTAATTGATTCCAAATCTAAGTGGTTGGTTGGATCATCTAAGATCATTACGTTGGCTGATTCTAACATCGTTTTCGACAACATACAACGCACTTTTTCTCCTCCAGAAAGTACCGAACATTTTTTCAATGTTTCTTCGCCTGAAAACAACATTCTACCCAAGAATCCACGAATAAAAGTCTCGTCTTTTTCTTCAGAATATTGACGCAACCAATCGATAAGGTTGATATCGCTTTTAAAGTATTCAGAGTTATCGTTTGGCATATAAGCCATGGTTGTAGTTACCCCCCACTCAATTGTACCAGAATCTTGTTTCGTATTGCCAGACAAAACGTTGAACAAAGCACTTACCAACATAGGGTCTTTAGAAATAAAACCAACTGTATCGCCTTTATTCAATTTGAAACTAACATCTTTCAATAAAACTTTACCATCGTTAGACGTAAGGTTGATGTTGTTCACATCCAAAATTTGATCTCCAGCTTCGCGTTCTGGGTTCCAAATGATACCAGGATAACGACGGCTAGAAGGTTTGATTTCGTCAATGTTCAATTTCTCTAACATCTTTTTACGAGATGTTGCTTGCTTACTTTTCGCAGCATTGGCAGAGAAACGCGATATGAAATCTTGTAATTCTTTCTTTTTGTCTTCAGCCTTTTTGTTGGCTTGAGATCTTTGACGGGTTGCCAATTGGCTACTCTCGTACCAGAAAGTATAGTTCCCTGAGAATAAATTGATTTTACTATAATCTATATCAACAATGTGCGTACACACCATATCCAAGAAGTGTCTATCGTGAGAAACAACGATAACCAAGTTTTTAAAATCGGCTAAGAAATTTTCCAACCACATGATGGTTTCAGCATCCAAGTCGTTGGTAGGTTCATCTAATATTAGAATGTCTGGGTTACCAAATAATGCTTGAGCCAAAAGAATTCTAACTTTTTCTTTACCGGAAAGATCGCTCATTAAAGTATGGTGCAAATGCTCACCAATACCTAAGCCCGATAGCAAATCAGCGGCATCGGCTTCTGCCATCCAACCGTCCATTTCAGCAAACTCGCCTTCTAGTTCAGATGCACGAACACCGTCAGCATCGCTAAAGTCTTCTTTGGCATACAAGGCATCTTTTTCTTGCATGATTTTCCAAAGTACTTTGTTTCCTTGAAGTACAGTATTCAGCACTGTAGCGTCTTCGTATGCGTAGTGGTCTTGCTTTAAAACCGACATACGTTGAGACGAAGGAATATCTACTCTACCCGATGTAGGATCTTGTTCGCCTGAAAGTATTTTTAAGAATGTCGACTTTCCCGCACCATTTGCTCCAATGATACCATAACAGTTACCAGGAGTGAATTTTACGTTGACCTCATCAAATAATACTCGCTTATTAAACTGGAGCGATAAGTTTTCTACATTAACCATTCTGCAATATTTTTTGCAAACCTACGAATGATGTTGCATTCTGCGTAATTTTGTTGCCTTTAATTACAATATGGTTACACAACAATCTATAGTTTTACGTGTTTTACTCGATAGCGAGAAAAAAGAAGACATCTACCGCGATATAAAAATCAGCGACACAGCTAGTTTTCAAAATTTAGGCGATGCCATTTTAAATGCATTTGGTTTTACTGGCCATGAAGCCTCTTCTTTTGTGCGTGTAACACGAAGCTGGGAACCAATGGCTAATGAAGATTACGACTCTATGAGCGACTCGGACTTGCCTACCATGGAAATACAGCAAGAAATGTTTGTAGACGATCCGAAAAGCCCTCATATGGGCAATACGCTACTCAATCAAGTTTTCAATAAAGTTGGAAGCAACATTCTATTTACTTACGATTTGCTTAAAAACTGGCGTTTTTTAATCGTAGCGACAGAAATAATAGACGAAAAACAAGCTCAACCAGAAGTTATCCTTATCCATGGAGAAGCTCCTGCAGAAGAAAGTAAGGAAATCGATTTCAATTTCGATAACATGGCAAAAAACGAACGCTCTATGGCTTCGAATGATTTCGATGACGACGACGATGACGAGTTTGCTGATGGTTGGATGGACGAATACGAAACAGACGACTATTAATAGGTTTGAATAATAAAACCGTCATATTTATTGGAGGGCCTACGGCTAGTGGTAAAACACGCATTGCTATTGATTTAGCTAAAAAACTGAATTGTGAAATAATTTCAGGTGATAGCCGACAATTCTATAAAGGCATGGCTATTGGAACAGCCCAACCTTCTGCCGAAGAATTGGCCGAGGCTCCACATCATTTTATTGCTTTCACAGAACCCAACAATGAAATCAATGCAGGTCAATACGAACAATTGGCACTGGAAAAATGCAACGAACTGTTTAAAACAAACGACTATGTAATATGCGTAGGTGGTTCTGGTCTGTATCTAAAAGCTCTTTACGAAGGATTTCATGCATTCCCTGATATTAAAGAAGGTACTCGAGAAAAACTGATAGATGAATTAGACACCTTAGGAATTGGCCATTTACAAAAAGAACTTCAAGAAAAGGATCCAGTGCGTTACGAAGCTTTGGATAAAAACAATCCACAACGACTTATTAGAGCTTTAGAAGTTATTCGAAGTACTGGCAAAACCTATACATCGTTTGTAAACATTGAACCTAAACAACGTGACTTTGATTTTTTAAAATTCCAACCTGAAATGGAAAGATCGATATTGTACGACCGTATCAATCAGCGGGTAGATCTTATGTACGACATGGGATTGCTCAAAGAAGTTGAAGTACTAAAGCCTTATTGGAACAACAATAGTTTAAAAACCGTTGGCTATAGCGAGAATATTTCATTTTTCAAGGGCGACTTATCGATTGAAGAAGCTAATGAACGCTTAAAAAAGAATACAAGAAACTTTGCAAAACGCCAGTTAACTTGGTTTAAAAAAGAAGGCTTTACTACGGTAAGTTCATCACAAGACATCCTCAGAATTATCTAGAATCGCTCTATATAAGTAATTTTTAAATCCTACGAAATCCAATCTCTGAAATGTGACGTTTCTCAGACATAGCATTGGAGATGAAGAAAAAAATAATTATAGTAGGACTTGGTTTCGTAGGTATGCTTACCATAGCCTCTACCGTATTGTTGTTGCATATCAACGATATGAACAAACGTAACGCAGCTTTCAATCATAGTAAAACCATTCAATTAGCCAAAATTACGTTTGAACAAGTACTTATCGATGAATATAAAACTGACATTCACGATGCTCTTGTCCATACCAATGGCTACAAGAATCATAGATACAGTGATGATGGAAAAAGCGTGGTATTTATGTATGACAAAAACCTGAACCCAAACAATTCAAGTTTTTTCCGCGAATACACATCTAAAACAATTTTAATCGATGGTCAGTTATATGAAGCCGATGCCAATTTAATGGCCAATGGTTGTCCAGTAATGGACAAGAATTCCATTTCATACAGAATTAGTAGCGGCTTTGAAAAACTAGCAGCAAAGCTTTTTTAAAAAACAACAACAAATAAAAAACAAACAACATGAAAAAATCAATGTTTAGGATAGGTATGTCTTTATGTGTAGTAGCCCTTTTAGCCACATCATGTAAAGACGATGACACAACGGAAGAAACTACAGCCACGCTGTACAGTAAATTAGGTGGAACAGAAATGGTTTCTGATCCTGCAAATGCCGGCCAAATGATTGAAGCGGGTACTTTAGGTTTAAGATCTGTAGTAGATAGTACTATTTTGGTAATTGCTGGAGATTCTGAACTAAACCCATATTTCGAAACACTATTAGGTGAACTAGGTGAAGGAAATACAACCGGTTTAGGAGCCTTAAGCCAATCTCTAACCGCATTCTTTGTATTTGCAACTGGTAAAGAAGGTGCTTCTTACTCTGGTTTGGATATGGCTACTGCTCATGACCCTTCAAAAAACACACGAATGGGAGCTTCTGAAGGAGATAAAATGAAAGTTAACAATGCCGATTTTGATGCATTTGTTGGGGCCGTAGTTGTGGGTGCACAGCAAAACAACGTTCCATTAGAATTAATACAAGAAGTTGGCGCTTTATTGGAAACCACAAGAGCCGATGTTGTTCAGCGATAGTTGTACCTGAATTGAAGAATTAAAAAGCATCCATTAGGGTGCTTTTTTTATATATAAAATGTACATTTGCCAGCACTTGCCCAGGTGCTGAAACTGGTAGACAGGCATGGTTGAGGGCCATGTGTCCGTAAGGGCGTGCGGGTTCAAATCCCGCTCTGGGCACATCTTTTACAATGAGCGCTAAACAAACATTTAAAAAGGATAGCCTTTTTACGGTAAAGGAAGATGATACTCTAATGGAGTACCTTCTTGTTGCCATATCCCACAAAAACAGAAACAACATCAAAGCATTGCTACGTCATCGCCAAATAATGGTGAATGGAGCAGCTCAAACTCAGTTCGACTACGAATTGAAGCCAGAAGATACGGTGACTGTAAAATGGAATAAATCTTCTGAAACGGAAGTAAGTACAGGCATCCGAATCATACACGAAGACAAGAACTTTTTTGTAGCACACAAAGATGCTGGTATATTGACTTACCCCGTAAAGCAAGATTCAAGTGCAAGTGTGTATTCAAAACTATTGCATTACGCTAAGCGTAAAAACCCAAAACTTAGATTATACCTAGTAAAGAGTTTGGATAAAGACAGTTCTGGATTGGTCATTTTTGCCAAAGGCGATAAGAACCAAACACCGCTTATTGAAGCCATTAATGCTACGGCTAGTTTTACCTATCACGCTGTTTTGGAAGGTCCTTTAACGAAGGGAACTAAAGGCGAAAATAGCATCCGAACTTACGAAAGTAAAGTGTTTAAGATGCACTTCACCAACGATCCAAAAGCAGACAAATCTGTTTGCGAATACGAAGTAGGTAATGCCAGTCAACAATACTCATCTGTTCGTTTTGTAACCAAAGGATCGGAAAGCAAACACCAAATAAGAATGCATGCACTTGATTTAGGTTTCCCTATTGTTGGAGACAAAAAATATGGTTCAATTGCATCGCCTATAAAACGTTTGGCTTTACACAGAAGCAGAATTACATTTGTAAATCCTTTTTCTAAAGTTGAAGAGAGTTACGATTGTGCAAAACCTAGAAAATTTAGCCGTTTAATCTAAATCAATATGTACTATTTAACTGTTATAGCTCTAGCACTTTTTTCAATTCTTGTAGAACGTATCTACAGAATAAACATGTTGTCAAGACGCTTGAAAAAGATCAGTATTTAAGCAAAAGCTTTTCTAGCTTTCACAATACGTTTACTCAATAGTTGACTCAACGCACGGGCTTCGTTGGTAGATATTTGTGGTGCAAAATCTATCTTTTTCCCTTTGTGGTAAAACGACACCATTTTTAATCCTTTCACCCAAAACCCACTGTAATAAGCACGGTTTAAAGATTTGTCTTTCATCGCCAAAACTTCCATGCGTTCAATGTTGTGAACAAAGTAGGTTTTCTCTTTAGGTTTGATGCCAGAAAAATTTCTTAGTATCAGTTTATCGTCTACAATTCGAATGCTCTGATAACCAGCCAAACGCCAGAAAAACATCTGCATAGCTTTAAAGAAATAAAAGGCCCAAAAGCATAAAAACACTAATACAAACAACTTGTATTGGCGCTCACCTTCTGAAAAAAGTTGTTGGATAAAATACCCCCCTACTAGCAGCCAAATAGTAGACCAAACAGCCAACACTATTTTCTCCCACCTTTGTCCTATCCCAGAAATAACAATAGATAGTTGGTCTTTACTGTCTTTTACAGATATTAAATCTCCAATAAACTTCATTTTACTAAACGGTAATATAATTCTTCATACAAAGGTAAAACCAAGGACAAATCGAATGTTTTGGCTTTATCTAAGGCTCCAGCACTTAATGTTTGATACAATGTGTCGTCTTGCAATAATTTGATCGCATTCTTAGCCATATCGTCAACATCTCCAAGGTTTGATAAATACCCCGAAACGCCATCTTCAACCACTTCTGGCAAACCGCCTGTATTTGTTGCTATAACTGGCACTCCAACCGACATAGCTTCTAATGCAGAAAGTCCAAAGCTTTCGCTTTCTGACGGCAATAAAAACAAATCGCTGATATGCAAAGCTTCGGTTGGATTTTTCAATTTCCCTAAGAAATGAACATCGCCACAAATACCATAGTCTCGGCACATCATTTCAATCTTATTTCTATCGGGTCCATCGCCAACCAAAAGCAACTTAGAAGGAACACTTTTTCTTACTTGCGCAAATATTTTAGCCACATCATCTACCCTTTTAACTGGACGAAAATTGGAAATATGCACCAACACTTTTTCCTCTGGAAGAGCAAATGATGCCCTTAACTCTATTGCCGATTTAGTGGCACTTTGGATTTTATCCATTTCCACAAAATTGGGTATTACATCAATTTCGCGGTTTACTTTAAAATGCTTGAACGTATCGTTCTTTAAACTCTCCGAAACACAGGTTACAGCATCTACCGAATTGATAGCATAAGATATAACAGGCTCGAAAGATGGATCTTTTCCTACCAAAGTAATGTCTGTTCCGTGCAGTGTACTTACTACAGGAATATGAATACCACTGCCTTTAAGAATGTTTTTCGCAAATACAGCTGCAGAAGCATGAGGTATAGCATAATGCACGTGCAACAAATCCAGTTTTTCATGGGTTACAACATCCACTAATTTGCTTGTTAACGTCAATTCATAAGGCGGAAAATCGAACAGCGGATAATCGCTTACACGTACCTCGTGATAATAGATATTCTTGCGCATAGAACCCAATCTTACAGGCTGCGCATAGGTTATAAAATGTACCGAATGGCCTTTCTCGGCTAATGCCTTTCCTAATTCTGTAGCAACTACACCCGAACCACCAAATGTTGGGTAACAGACAATACCTATTTTTAGTTTTTTCATTTAGCTTCTTGATACTCGGCATCAACTATAGCCTCGTAGATTAATTGTTGAATGTCACTACGCAAATTCATTCGGATAAGTTTTTTGTTATCCGCACTAGGATAAATTCTATTGCTTAAAAACACGTAAACAATTTCTTCTTCAGGATCGGCCCATGCAAATGTTCCTGTAAAACCAGAGTGGCCAAAACTCTTGCCCGATATCCCGTGGAAAGTAGGTCCAGGACCATCGTCTTCAACCGGTTTATCGAAGCCTAATGCACGTCGATTATCTTTATCCGTATAGCTTTTTGCTCGTGTAAAATATTCTATTGTACCGCGTTGCAACAATCGCTCACCTCCATATTCACCACCATTCAACAACATCTGCATGATGGTAGCTACATCTTGTGCGTTACCAAACAAACCTGCATGACCCGATACACCTCCCAAAAGTGCTGCACCTTGATCGTGTACATACCCTTGCAACAGTTGTTTTCTAAAGTTGGCATCGTATTCCGTTGGTGCAATGGTATTAGGCATTACTTTTTCTAATGGTTTGTACATCATGTGCGACAAGCCCATTGGCACATAAAAGTTTTTCTCAACGTAAGCATCCAATGTTTGATTGGTAATGGTTTCGATGATTTCTTTCATGAAATAAAAGGCAATATCAGAATAGGTGTACTTTTTTCTATTAGAAACTGATTCAGCCAAAATTCTATCGAATATCCATGATTTCATGGTATCTGATGCAAACATTCTATCGGCAACGGGCACACTAAATTGTTGCGAAGCTGATTCTCCAAAACTCCTGTCATGAAGGTCTTTATCGTTTACAAAATCTTGAAAAAATGGTATCCACGATTTGAATCCAGCTTGATGCATTAATGCGTCGCGAATGATAACATTGTGGTATTGAGAATCTTTCGGTATCCATTTTAAATAATCGCCTAGACCTGCGTCCAAATCAATCTTGCCTTCATCGTACAAACGCATGATGGAAATGGTAGATGCCAATATTTTTGTCAAGGACGCTAAATCATACAAATCGTCATTTTTAACCAAGCGCTTTTTATCGTACGTAAAACTCCCGTAGCTTTTGTTGAGAACTACTTTTCCTTTTCTACTTACAAAAATCTGACAACCTGGCATTGCCATTTTATCTATCCCAACTTGCACCAAGCTGTCTACTTTTGCCAACTTGTAACTGTTTACACCTACTTGTTCTGGCTTAACACTGTTCAATAAATTTCTAGCTTTCTTAATCTCTACTCCCGTTCCGACTTTAAATGTACCAGTGGAAATTGGCAATTTACCATTCAAAGTACGTGTACCAACAAGTGCTTGAGCCAAAACTTCCTGCTGCATTTTAGATTCGGTATTACCACATACTATGGCCGAATATATTGCTGGCGATTTCAAGTACTTCAAACCATATGGGTTGCCATTCCAAATGAATATGGTTTTGTTCTTCTGAGCAAGTTTTTCAATGAAAACGGCACTCTTTTCAGTAAATCCAAATCGTTTTGAAGGCGAATTGGATGTCATTCCGTAGTGAACAATGATCTCTTCGAATTGGTTCAGTTGATAATACAATCGGTACTTCTCTTCCTCGGTTGTAGAAGATGTCAACAAGAATTTTTCGGCAGAACCGTATTTTGCAATTTCGTCTTGAAACACATTGTTGACACGATTGATATACAATACCGCTCGTTTTTCTTGATTCAATTCCAGTGGTAAAGTATTGTCTTGATTTTTAACTACCGCTATACTAGCTTGATACAATTTATCCGCTATTTCGTAATACTTAGCATTGTATAATTCACTAGAAGAATACGTTTCATTCAATGGTTTGAAATCAAGCACACCGTAATAAGCTTTGGCTTGTAATATGCGTTTTACGTGCAGATTCAATTCTTCTTCACTCAATTCACCATTCTCAATTGCTGCTTTTATTTTCGCTTTTGCTTTAGGAACATCCTCAGGAAACAACAAAACATCGTTCCCAGCTTTTAAAGCCATCAAATCAACATCACCAGGTGCATAATACGCTGACACCCCTTTCATGTTCAAAGCATCGGTAAATGCCAAGCCTTCAAAATTGAAGGTATCACGCAATAAATCCGTTACGATGTATCGAGACAAAGTGCTTGCTTTGCCATCTGTTTTTAAGGCTGGTATGTTGAGGTGAGCCACCATTACCGACCCTACACCTTTATCAAACAATTGATGGAACGGATAAAACTCCACATCGTTCAATCGTTTTAGATTGTGTGCGATGGTAGGCAAACTCTTATGCGAATCGCTATCGGTATCGCCATGACCAGGAAAATGTTTTACACAGGACATAACGCCGTTGTCTTCCATTCCCTTAGCATATTGCCAAGCTTTAGTCGCTACATTTTTTTTGTCTTCACCAAACGACCTGTAATTGATTACTGGATTCTTTGGGTTTACATTGACATCGATAACCGGAGCAAAATTGACGTGAATACCCAAACGCTTGCAATGTTCAGCTATTTCAGCACCCATATTGTAAATCAATGTTGAATCTTTTATCGCTCCCAAAGCCATTTGACGAGGAAATTCTGGCGTATTTTTTAAACGCATGCTCAAACCCCACTCACCATCGATACCTATCATTAATGGCGTTTTGCTTAATGCTTGATACTGATTGGTTAGTTGAATTTGCTTTTCAGCATTATTTTGAAAAAATATCAATCCGCCTATATTTTCTTTCGAAATAAGACGCTCTATTTCAGCAATATGATCGGCATTTTTATTGGTGTACGCCGCCACCATAAATAATTGACCAATCTTTTCGTCCAATGACATTGCATCGAAAATCGAGTCGGCTTGTGCAGACGGAGCATTCCAAAAACCTCTTTTTTCTTGGCTTTCTTCCGTTTCATCGCCCCAATTTTTGACGTTATCAGACGGCTGGAATGAATAACTAGAAAATAGTAAAATGATAAGAAGTGCCTCGGCAAGGCTGAATCGATATTGGGTCATATGAATCACAAATTTATCAAAGGATATCAACACCTAGAGCGCGCTCCGAACTTTTTCTAATAACTTGCCGTTGAAAAGTATTGTGATGCAAGTAGGTAATTTAATTAAATCGTTTCGGTTAGTAAAGACAAAAGGCCCTAAGTCCTTTAATTACACACCTTTATACTACAACGAGAAAAAAGAAAGACTCGAAAAACGAAAAGAGATATTACAGAAAGTAGTCGATACTGAGTCAAAATTATCGGATGAGCAACGCGAAAGTTTGCGTGAGTTGAGCGATATACAATGGCGACGACCAATTTATAGAAGAGCATCGTTGATGTCGAGCCTTCGTTTTTTCATCATTTTGATGGCGTTGGTTGTGCTTTTTGTTTGGTTCTTCGTAAAATTCGGAATGTAGTTTTATGGACGGAGAAATTCGCATGCTACCCGATGCGGTGGCCAATCAAATAGCCGCTGGAGAAGTAGTACAACGACCAGCATCAGTAGTAAAAGAATTACTAGAAAATGCTGTAGATGCTGGCGCCAACGAAATTAGCCTCATCATTACCGATGCTGGTAAAACACTGATACAAGTTATTGATAACGGAAAAGGCATGGGGCCTGCCGATGCTAAAATGTGTTTTGAACGTCACGCTACCAGCAAAATTCACGAAACAGAAGACATTTTCAACATCATTACCAAAGGCTTTAGAGGCGAAGCGCTTGCTAGTATTGCTGCCGTAGCCATGGTAGAGTTAAGTTCAAGAAAAGCCGACTCTGATGTAGGTGAATGCTTGAAAATAGAAGGCAGCACATTCAAGGAAACTAAGGCAAAAAGTTGTCCCGTTGGCACCTCCATAGCTGTAAAAAATCTGTTTTTCAACGTACCAGCGCGACGCAAGTTTTTGAAAAAAGACAACGTTGAAAACCGCCATATAATTGAAGAATATTTCCGTGTAGCCATGGCACATCCGGATATAAAATTCACCTATACCCAAAACGGCAAGGCGCTGTACAACAACCCTAAGGGAAATCAAAAGCAGCGTATAGTACAGCTTTACGGTAAAAATATGGACGAAAAACTCGCTCCTATTTCCGAAGAAACCAATGTTTTTAATTTAACTGGTTACATCATCAAACCTTCGTTTGCACGTAAAACAAGGGGTGAACAATACATATTTGTCAACAACCGATTCATCAAATCGCAGTACTTACACCATGCTATCAATAGTGCTTTTGAAGGACTGATTGATAAGGATCAACACCCGGGATATTTCTTGTTTTTTGAAATGGATCCGAGCAGTATCGACATCAACATACACCCAACCAAAACAGAAATAAAATTCGAAGACGAAAAAACCATTTATCAACTCCTCCGAAGCATTACCAAGCGCTCTTTAGGCATGTACAACTTAGCTCCCCCTATGGACTTTGTAAACATGACCGAAATGGAATTCACACCTGTTAATGTCAGAGCTACACCTACTTCTTCCTCGAGTAGTTACACCAACCCTAAAAGCTTAAGCGATAGAAAAGATCCTTCTTTTGACACTCCCAACAAATCGTTTAAAACATTGCATCAAGAAAGCTTGGTACAATTAACAGAGGAAGAAGAAGCACTTTCGGAAACCATCGTACCAACAGAAAAACCTGAATGGATTAATCTGGAACCACAACTCGCGGTTCCGGCCGAATACAACAGTTTAATAGTACTTAACAAATACCTGCTTACGGCTTCGCCTTCTGGCATGATGTTGATTGATATAAAACGAGCCAAACAACGTCTAGTGTTTGAACAATTTACAAGCAGTAGCAACCAAATTTCAGCTCAAGGTGCATTGTTTGATGAATTGTTGCCCGTAAACAATCACGAGCAACAGCTACTAGAACCTTACCTCCCCACTTTGAAAGAAATGGGCATCCATTTAGAATCGTTTGGTAAAGACAGTATGGTAATTCGAACAGTGCCTACTGGCTTCAACATATCCAATATTTCAGACTTGTTCGACACTTTTTTAAGCGAACTAAAACACAGTGAAGACATCAATCCCGATAGTATTCGCGACATAATGGCAAAACGTTTGGCGTTGGCAAGCAGTTTGCATTTCACCTTAAAAGATAACGCGGAAGAAAAACAGGCTTTTTTAGAGCAACTTATGAGCTCTTCTAACCCGAGTACTTCGCCCTTTGGAAAAAATATTCTTAAGCAAATAGATGGTGCTTATCTCGATAAAATATTGCAATAAATGATTGACTTCAAACAAATTTTTGATACACGTACCGTAGTCGGAAACCTGCTTATTATCAACATCCTTGTCTTTCTGGCTCAGCTTGGTTTGGGCGGAATGGTTGGTGGTGACTTGGCCGATGTGGGTGGAATGTTTTATTTCGGATCGGTAAACTTCAGACCTTTCCAAGTATTCACACACTTTTTCATGCACGGTGGCTTCATGCACTTATTGTTCAACATGTATGCCTTTGTCATATTTGGCACAGCTTTAGAACGTGTATGGCAAGCCAAACGCTTTTTAATTTTCTATCTCGTTTGTGCCATAGGTGCAGCGGTTGTTTATCAAGGTTTCTTGCATTTTGAAGTCAGCCAGTTGGCTAGCAAACTAACCGCTTTAAACTTCACACAAGAAGATATTGATTACGCCATGGAAATGGGGAAAACCCGCGTAAATATCTCTGCTGAAGCGCAATCTTTGTTTCAAAAACTTTATCAAATCTATCATACACCCGTTATCGGGGCATCGGGAGCTGTGTTTGGCGTATTGTTAGGTTTCGGTATGTTGTTCCCTAACACCGAATTGATGTTGATGTTCGTACCTATCCCTATCAAAGCAAAGTACTTTGTAATAGGCTATGGAGCTATAGAATTGATACAAACTATAAACAATAACCCAGGCGACAATGTAGCTCACGTAGCTCACTTAGGAGGAATGCTGTTTGGTTACTTCCTCATTAAATTCTGGCAAAAAAGCAACAACTCATTTTATTGATGTTTCAAACATACTACAACCAATATTTCAAGAACGCCAATTTGGTAAACCGCATCATCATTATCAATGCGGCTATATTCTTACTCATCACCATCCTAGGTGTCATCATACGCTTATCGGGTGCTAGTGGTGGATCCAGTGTTATTTCTCATTACCTAAGTGCCAGTTCCGATTTTAGAAGCATGCTTTTTAGACCTTGGGGAATCATAACCTATCAATTTACCCATGTTGGTTTGTGGCATTTAGCATTCAACCTATTGGTTTTCCATTTTGTAGGGAATATTTTTGGTGGCACATTAGGTGAGCGCAAACTTCTGCCTCTTTACTTAATCGGTGGTATTTTGGGTTGGTTATTGGTTGCTTTAGTTTCTACTTTCTCTCCTTTATTTCCCGAAGGCGACATACCAATTATAGGGGCTTCGGCATCTGTTATGGCTGTTATGACTGCTATTGCTACTTACCTTCCAAACTACAAAGTCCGCATTTTCACATTCAGTGTAAGCTTGAAATACATTGCCTTGTTTTACATTGCTGGCGACTTGGTTAGTGTCCAAAATGGAGCTTCAAACATTGGTGGCAATTTAGCCCACTTGGGTGGTGCTGCATTTGGATTTTTCTATGCCCTTCAACTAAAAAAAGGCAAAGATTACACCGCAGGTTTTTCGAGACTATTGGATGCATTTTTTGCATTATTTTCTGGAAAAAGAAAACCTAGAGCGAAGAAAAAACCAAAAATGAAGATGCACAAAAACCAAGCATCAAATAACAAAAAGACTTCACCCAACAGCGATTTCAATCAAGAGGAAATCGACAGAATTTTGGATAAAATTTCTAAAAGCGGTTACGATAGTTTGAGTTCAACAGAAAAGCAAACGCTTTTTAAGGCAGGTAACAGTTAATTCTGTTGCTTCAATTTTACTTGCTTCAAATTCAACACATTCATAGCATCGCTATTGAAATTCAGCACTTCTGATTTCAACAAGTGGGTTACCTCACCATAATACAATGGTATTAAGGGCATATTATTGGTAGCAATGCTGTCTATATCCACGGATAATTTCTGACGATCCTCGAACCCAATAGTTTCACACAATTGCACATACAAACTATCTATTTCTGCATTCCCAAAATGGGTGTAATTAGGTCCATTAGGAGAAAAATTAGGAGCATAAAATAGACTCAAAAAATTCTCTGCATCGGGGTAATCGGCTATCCAACTTTTTCGAAAAACCGATGCTTTTCCTGTCGCTATATTGTTTCCTAATGCGGATGTAGGCTGAATATTGACCTTGACATTGAAACCCAAATCGGACCATGCATTTTGGACAAATTCACACAAATCGCTTTGTGCACTGGCAGCAAAAAGTTCTATTTTGCCATACGGACCTTCGCCAATTATTTCTAACAACATGCGCTTTGCTTCGTTAACATTGTATGTATAAGCAGGATGTTTTCCTCGAGTAGGCAAGAGTACATTGGGAACGACTCCATTTACATCCGCCACACCAATATTACCGCGCAATTGACTTATCAACTTGTTTCTATCTATTGCCATACTCAAAGCTTGTCGTACTTTATTGTACTTTAAAAATGGATTGTTGACAAGGTTAGAATCTAAATAGAATCCCAAATATTCGGTATACAAATACGGCACCTTTCGCAACACAAACTTGTTTTTGTATTGATCTTTCAAGGTTCCTTTTCTATTCAACAACTCGTCTCTAAATTCGCCAGTAAGCCCCGACACCAAATGAAATTGGCCATTGAGTGCAGACAAGAAAACGGCATTAGGGTCTTTCAAAAAACTAACCGAAACTGCATCTAGATATGGCAATTGCTGCCCTGATTTATCCCTTTGGTGATAGTGTTCGTTTTTATGCATCACCAAATTGACACGGTTTTCCCAAACAAAAAACTGGAATGGTCCCGACCCTATTGGATGAGTATAAAACTCTGTTGGATTATTTAAATAGGCTTGTTTCGAAATGATTTTAGCATACGGCATAGCCAGCTTGTACAAAAATGAAGCGTTGGCCTTTTGCAATCGTATTTGAACTGTCCTTTTGGTGTTATGGTAAACCACGTCTAAAGTATCTCCTACTCGAGCTACATCGTTCATAACCCAACGACCTGGTGAGGCTAAATCTGAATGGATTAAACGCTGTAAACTGTACGCTACATCTTCAGCTTCTAATGGCAACTTTTCCCCCTCAGCATTGGAGTGGAAATAAACGCCCGCTTTTATATAAAAAGTATATGTTTTACCGGCATCCGATACAGCAAACGAATCAGCTAAACATGGCTTCAGAGCAAGTAAAGAATCGAATTCAAGCAAGGCATCGTACAATTGATTGACCGCCCAAATATTTTCAAAATTGCGGGCAAAAGCAGGATCTAAGGATGTTAAACTCCCTACCTCATTGTAATAAAAAACGGATTTATTAGATGTTTCGTTTTGTGAACAAGCCGTTATAAAACAGCAAATAATAAGAGAACACAAAAAGTAAAAAGACCTATAAAAAGGCTGAATTTTCATTATCGAACGCTATTTCCAAGAATATCGGAACAAGGTATGATTCTTTTCTTTTTCCCTCTCTTTTTTGGATCACGAAAAGCGTAAACCATGGTTACTTCGTGTGCACCATTAGAGCTAGTTTGTATTAATCGTGAAACCGTTATATCGTAATTATAACCAATGTGAACAACTTGAAATTGATATCCTACATAGATGATTACTGCTTCGTTGTTGCTATAACCTGACTTATATGATTTTACGTTTGGCAACCCTCTATACCAAAGCCCCAATTCCAAGTCTTGATTGTGGAAATTAGCTCCAAACTCAAGTTGATCCCACTTTTCTTGATTCTTGTAATAAGCCCCTATTTTAAAGTAAGCATCGCTTCTACTACCAGTATATGTTCTTATGTAGAGATTGTACAGAAAGTAAGCACTGTAAAGTCTTTTAACACTGTAGGGTACACTCGTAAAACTCTGATTGGGTTCGTTCAAATGGTCGACAGCAGCACCAATTCTTAAATGACTCTTGGTATTGTTGTATTCAAAACCAGCTCCAAAATTGGCATAGTAAACAGAATTGGTTTCAAACTCTTCTATCGTATTGGGATCAAAATCACGAATTACCTGATCGGCAAACAATATCTTATCAAAGTTTACACTGCGGTTTGACAAATCAAATTTCGCACCCAATCGAATAGAATTGAACCTATCGAATACAGCTAAGAAAGAGTAATTAGCCCCAACATTGGTGAATTTTAAAGCTCCTGAACCCGCAATATCTTGAGCGAAGGTCAAACCAAAACCACTATTGAGCGTTTTACTGAATCGGTCAATAAAACCAGAATAGGTTTTGTAAGCTTCAGTAATGCCTGGCCATTGATCTCTAAAATGGATTCCAGCTCGGTTGTATTTTCCTGCACCTGCTAAAGCTGGATTGATGTACAAAGGATCGTTATAAAATTGAGAAAATTGCACATCTTGCCCAAGAGCCACAAAGCCCATCAAGCAAAAAACGATATGCATTATTCTTTTTCTCATTATTTTCTGAATAAAGTTACATCACCAGTTTTCGATACTTTGAATCCATCGGTATATGTAATGTTTAATTTCCATATATAGACATCTTGCTGAGCTAGTTTGCCTTTATAATATCCATCCCAACCAATGTTCAGCTGATTGGAAACAAAAACCAATTCACCCCATCGATTGAATATTTTGAATTCGTAATCGCGTACAAAATCTGTAAACGGATAAAACACATCGTTATCGGTAGAATTAGGGTCGTATTCACCCCCTTGATTTCCTCCTGGAGAAAAACCAGAAGGAACCACCAAAATGTAGTATGGATTTACTTTCAATTGCAATGGATATTGATCGGGACATCCATTGGAATTCAGAACATGCAAAATAGCTTGATAAGTGCCTGTATCGGTATACGTTTTCTCTGGATGCATTACAAACGACGTATCGCCATCTCCAAACGTCCAGTAAAATGAAGTGTATCCTGAGGCTAAATTGTAAAACTTAAACGTTGCATCGCGAAGAATATCTTCTGATTTATCGACTTCTGCATAGGCATCTGGACTATGATTGATTAGCACTTTGCTTACACTTGATGCCGTTGTTTTACAACCATACAATGTTTCGATTTCTACATAAACATTGTACTCACCTGCGTCAGGAAAATTTCGTACAAATACATTGCTCGTTTCCTCTAATACTCCATTTACAAACCACGAATAGGTTAACGAACCTGTGTTCTGGTTTATGGTATCTGCCAATATTAAATTATATGGAGCACAAGCTGTAGCTACAGTATCGGGCAATATATATTCCGGACGTTGTACTCCTGTAACCAATGCCGAATCTTTTACTTCGTTTCCGCAAACATCGGTAACTGTAAGTACATAATTGATTCTATTGTTGTTTGTGGTAAAAGTATAAGGACCTGTTGTAGTACCTATATTTGGTGTCCACGTATAGCTGTAATCACTTGGATCACTATCTCTAAAGTGAATAGCTTCAACTGTATACGAGTCGCCAAAACAACTGCTATCAGCAGCCAAAACATCCAAGCTGTCATCAAATATATTTTGAACAACAACTTGCAACTCTAATGGCTCTGTTTTACATCCGTTGGCATCAAACCCTTGGAAGTAGTAATTGGTACTTGTGGTAGGTGTTTCACTAACCGTAGAAGAATTATCCGGTCTGTGCGTCCAATGAAACGTATACGTAGGTGTACCTCCCGATATCGTTCCTGTTAAATTAACTGTTTGGCCAACACAGAAAGTACCTCCACCCACAGCAGATGCATTCAATAAATTAGGTTCGGATAAATCGATCGAATTCTGGTGGAAACATCCATTTTGATCTCTTACGATATAAGGATAAGATCCAGCATTTAAGGTAGTTGCTTTTAAAATAGTGGTATCTATAAATGCTCCGTTATTAAAACTGATGCTGTATGCAGGAGTTCCTCCTCCCTCAACGATGATACGTACACCGCCATTTCTTTCACCAAAACAAGCCACGTCATCTTTATCAACTGCTACAGCTAAAGGCACTGGTTCTTGGATAACAAACTCATGAGGATAAAGACATCCGTTTCTATCTTTCACTTCAATAAAGTGAAGACCTGCAGAGAGTCCTGAAAATTTACCCGTAGAATTTTGCGTACTACCATTCAGCGTGTAGGTATAATTTGGTGTGCCCCCTTGGGCTATAAAACCTACTTTTCCTGTACTGAGCCCTGCACAAGCTACGTCGGTAACACTTTTTGTTGCCAACAATACATTTGGTTCTACTAAAGCTATAGAATCTGAATACTGACATCCATTAAAATCTATTACATCAATGTAATACATCCCTTCTGGTAGATTGTCAATTTTCTGAGTATTCCCCGTACCACCAACATTCCATTTGTATTCATAAGGAGCTGTTCCTTTACTTGCAGTAGCTTCTACCCATCCGTTTGCATCCCCATTACATAGCGGTTGACCATAATCGTAATTTAATGTGATGTTTTCATTTGGCGCTAAAATTTCTACTTCTTTAGAAGCCACACAACCATTATCATCAATTACAATTACTTGGTACAATCCAGCTTTTAATCCTGTTGCTTTTCTTGTTGTTTGCGATAATTGATCGTTCCATTCGTATTTGTACGGTGCTCTACCCCCATTTACTGTGGCCAATGCCGTACCGTTTTCCAAACCAAAGCATAGAATATTTTGTTTTGCAATACTGATATCTATCAGTGAGTTGGGCTCGTCTATTCTAAATTGGATGCTAGCCGAACAATTGTTTTCATCAAAAACTTCAACCGAATAAGTACCGGCAGGCAATGAACTAATGCTATCTGCATTGGTTGCTGTTGGTGCATTCCATACATAGGTTAATGTACCCGTACCACCACTAACATTTACTTTAGCCCAACCATCGTTGTTGCCTTTACACTTCACGTTGCCTAACGTCATACCAAGTGTTATAGGAAAAGCAGGTCCGTCAATAACAATGGTTGCTTTATTGTTACAGGCATTGTTGTCGGTTACATTCACTATGAAAGTTCCTCTTTTCAACCCATCGGCACGTGCAGAAGTTTGCTCATTCGGATCGTTCCATTTATAAGTATACGGCTGTACCCCACCTGTAACTATAGCTCTGGCAAAAGCATTGCTATCTCCATAACACAATAAGTCGCTATTATCAAATACTATTTCAATATCACTAGGCTCTAAAACCGGAATAGAATCAACTAATTCGCATCCATTATTATCTACAACTGATAGGGCATATACCCCTTTAGGCAAACCTACAGCAGTGTCCTTTTGTTGAAGCAATATATCGTTCCATTGATAATAATATGGTGCTACACCGCCTGTAACTGTTCCGACAGCTTGTCCATCAGCTCCACCAAAACATTTGGCATTTAACGCAGACATATTCAACTCCAAATTTGAGGCTGGTTCAATTATAGACGTTGTAAATGTGCTTTCGCAACCTTGTCCATCTGTTATAATAACTGTTACCGTTCCTGTACCCAATGAATCTAAACTATTGCCCTTCTCATTGGCATCGGCAGACCAAACAAATTCGTATGGAGCTATGCCCCCTTTCACATTAAGTACAATAGAACCTGTGTTTTCTCCTTTGCAACGTATAGGCGAAACTTCTGCTACATATTCAATAGAATCGGGCTCGGAAATGACAACATTTTTGTTCACTTCGCAATTGTTGGCATCAACTATTCTTACACTGTATATTCCAGCAGAAAGGCTATTTAAAAACGGTGTAGAAGGATTAGAATTTACCCAATAACTATACGGTACTGTACCTCCAGAACCATTTAAACTCAAACTACCATCGTTGCTTTTATAACATGTTAGGTCAGTAGTTTCTACAACCGAGCTCAAGCTTGAATCTGGTTGTGTAATCGATATGGAATCAATTTTAGAACATCCATTATTATCAATAACGGTTAACAAATAATTGCCCACTGACAAATTGAATGCCGTATCGTTTTTCTGATTTAGACCATCATTCCAATTGAATTGAAAAGGAGCTGTACCCGTTACATTATTTGCCCAAGCAATAGCATCTTTATTTCCAAAACACAAAACATTGGAAGCTGATAGATCAAAATCCAAAGGATTCGATGGCTCTGAAATTTCAAAATTTGAAAGAATCGAACACCCGGCCTTGTCGGTAACTTCCACTTGATAAAGTCCAATATCCAAACCAGATACCGATACCGTATTTTGATTGATCGGATTTTTCCAATCGATAAAATATGGAGCAATACCACCGTTGATGACTAAAGTAGCCGTTCCGTTTGTGTCACTTTTACACTTTATATCGCTTGCATTTACAACTACAGACAAAGCATTGTTAGGTTCCGATACATCTACCGTAGATTGTATTACACACCCTTTAGCATCGGTAACAGTAAGAGTATAAAATGCGGGAGATAAATTACCGGCTGCGCCTCCAATTAGTGCAGCATCATGTGACCAAGAATACGTATAAGGTGTTGTCCCTCCAGAAACATAAGAAATTATGCGTCCATTGTTGAGTCCCTTACATGTTACATTCTCAACTTCAATTACCATGTTCAATTTACTTTGAGGCCCCTGAACACTTACAGTAGCCGTTTGGATACACAAATTGGCATCGGTAATTTTCAATTCGTAATTGCCCTTAGGTAAATTAGTTGCTGTAGGCGTGCTTTGGTTATTGACATCGTTCCACGAATATTGATACGCAGGCGTACCACCCGTTACCGTAGAGCTAATGGTAGCATCCGATTCTCCGTAGCATTTTATCTCTGTCGGAGTAAGTCCTATTGCTATTGGATTAGGACTATTGATCACAACATTTTCAGGTTGAGAACATCCTTTTGAATCGGTAACTGTAACCGTATAATTTCCCTCTCCTAAACCTGTTGCTCTTTTAATTGTTTGCCCATTGATATCGTTCCAAGCGTAATTGTATGGTGCTGTTGCGCCAGCTGCAAAAACCTCTGCTGTTCCATCCGTAAATCCAAAACACGAAACTTCAGATGCCGTTGAACTTAACGAAAATGGATTGGGTTCTGAAATCGTAATTTCTGTACTAGCCGGGCAGCCATCTCCATCAATAATATTGAGAGTGTATGTTCCCGCAGGAATATCTATTTGATCTTTTTGTGTTGAACCATTTGGCGACCAGCTATAGCTAATAGGCAAAACAGCTCCATCGGCATTGGCATAAATATTTCCATCGTCGGCTCCAAAGCAAGTAACGTCTTCGCCTATTAAAATCAATCCAATTTTTACCGTTGCAGTAATAATTACAGTTTCAAATGCTGAACATCCATTGCCATCGGTAACTGTTACATTATAAGTTCCTGGAGCTAATCCGGTTGCCGTTGGACTTGTTGTTCCCGATTGGTCATCCCATACAAAAGTATAGGGTGCTGTACCGCCATTCACCGATACCGAAACGATACCATTGTTTGAGCCTGCACACGTTTCTTCTTTAAAACCAATGGTTAATAGAAGTGGATTGGGTTCTGAAATTTGAATACTTGTACCAATAACACATTGATTGGCGTCAGTAATAACAACTTCATACTCGCCTTCCGGTAAATTGGAAACTATGCTTGATGTAGAATTGGACGGGTCATTCCATTGATACGCATAAGGTGGTGTACCTCCTGAAACTACAACGGATACTTCTCCATTTGTAGCACCACTACACGATGGATTGGTAAAACTAGGCACTAAACTCAACGCTTGACTAGGCTCTGTAACAACAGCTGTCGCAATGGAATTACATCCATTGGCATCGGTTACAGTAACATCATATGTACCGGCACTTAAATTTCTAGCTGTTGGTGTCTTTTGATTCAATGGATCGTTCCATGAATATGTAAACGGAGCTGTACCTCCATTAACTAGTACAGATGCCTCACCATCGTTTCCGTTTTTACATTTAACAGCACTGATGTTTAAACCTAGCGTTAAAGGCAAGTTTGGTTCGCTTATGGTTACTTCAGCTGAATCTTGACAGCCATTCTTATCTGTTATTACAACTTGGTATACACCGGCTCCCAAACTTGTAGCAATATCACTGCTTTGATTGTTTGGGTCGTTCCATTGGAAACTGTACGGTAATGTTCCACCTGCACCAAATGCTTGTGCTATACCATCCAAATATCCTTTACAGCTTACACTTTCTATTTCTTCTACTGTTACAGTAAGTGGAGCACTTGGCTCTGTAATTTCAAAATCAATAAATTGTGAACAACCATTGGCATCGGTTACAGTTACTCTATGAATTCCGGCCGTAAGATCATCGGTTTGATCGTTAATCGATCCATTAGGGCTAAACTGGTAAGTGTAAGGCTGTGTTCCGCCAGTGGCAAAAACCTTCGCAGATCCGTCGGCCATACCAAAACAACTTACGTGAGATAAGATAGAAACCGACAAGGAAATAGACTTTGAAGGACCTACAATTTCTATCGCCAAAGTTTCTGTACAACCATTGGCATCGGTTACGGTAACTCGATAAACTCCAACACCCAAGTTTGATGCTGTTACACCTGTTTGATTGTTCGGGTCATTCCATATATAACTGTAAGGGCCGGTTCCGCCTGATGCTATAACTGAAGCCGAAGCATTTTGCAAACCAAAACAAGTAACCGCTGTTTTTTGAGTTAAACTTATTGTCAATGGATTTAGAGGTTCAGTAACTACTACATCAGCACTATCCAAACAACCATTGGCATCTGAAAGCAATACTCTATAAGTACCTGCGCTCAAGAAATACGCTGTATCTGAAGTCTGATTGAAAAAATCGTTCCATTGAAAATTGTAGGGCAATACTCCGCCAGACCCCGTTGCAAAAGCGACTCCATCGTTGTTTCCGAAACAACTCACAGGTTTAGATTGAGCAGCAGTTACATCCACCTTGGTTGGAGTGTCAATAACAAATTCTAAAGTATCTCTACACCCGTTAGCATCTTCAATAATTACGTTATGATTTCCTGCAGGAATGGATGAATTATTTGGACCATTAGGAGCTAAGCCCGACGACCACAAATAAGTATAATCTAAAGTTCCACCATTGACTAAAACATTCGCTGTTCCTGAAGGCTCTCCAAAACACTTTACATCTGAAAAATCAAATAACTCTGCTTCAAGTGCAAATTCAGGTTGCTCTATGGTAAAGTCAATTTCTACATTACAGCCATTATTGTCTGTAACCAATAAGCTGTAAGTACCGGCAGGCAAGTTTTCAATCAACAATCGTTTACCACCGTTGATGTTCGATTCTGTAAATGTTACAGCGGTTAAAGGCGAAAGAACGTACGTGTATGGTAATTTTCCACCTGTCACATCCAACCTTAATATTCCTGTGCTTTCTCCAAAACAGGCAACATCAACCAAATTAAAAATGCTCGCTTCTAAAGGTGAAGGCGAATCTGAAACTACAACATCAATTGACTGCTGACATCCATTGGCATCGGTTACTGTTACAGAATAACTGCCCGAAAGCAAGTTGTAGGCTGTATCGGTTTTCTGACGAAAAACATCGTCCCATTGATACGTATAAGGTTGTGTACCACCGCTTACGGTTACATACGCTTTACCTGTTGCTGATTTTTCGCAAATAGCACTAATGGTACCTCCTATTAAAACCAACTCAGGCGGAGAAATTAGAGCAATAGTTGTATCGTATGCACATCCATTTTGATCTACTACATGTAAAGTATAATTGCCAGCTGGAAGATCACTATTTACGGCTTGATTGCTTCCATTTGACCATGTAAGTACATAAGGCGATGTGCCTCCCGTAATAGATGATTGTATAGAACCATCACTGCTCGAGAAACATTTTGGATTTTCGATTACAAAAACACCAGCCAAAGGACTGAGTGGCTGCTCAACAACAACATGAACAGAATCGGTACAACCATTGGCATCCTTTACATAAAACCAATATGTACCCGCAACCAAATCGGTAAAAACACTATCCAATCCAAAGGTAACCGCGTCTTGACTGTAGCTATACGCAGGAGTACCACCATGTGCAGAAAGCGTTACTGATCCTGAATTTTCTCCAAAACAAGCCACAGGAGTAATATCTTCATTAAGATCCAATGCAAATTCTGGCTCAGTGATTTCGAACACAACCGAACTTGTACACCCATTTGCATCTTTCACCAATATGGTGTAAAAACCAGCCTTAAGGCCAGAAAGCGTAGTATCGGAAGTGCTTCCATCTGAATTCAGTTGATATGTGTAAGGTCTTACTCCTCCAGAACCAGAATATGCGACATATCCGTCTTCACCGCCTTTACAACTTACGTTTCTCTGAACAACTATATCAATAGAAACAGGATCGGCGGGTTCACTTATTTCAACAGACGTTGTTGTGCTACAACCAACGGAATCGGTAACTACTACATCATATACACCTGCAGGCAAATCATTGGCTACGGTACCCGTTTGCCCTAAACTATCTGACCATTGAATATTGTAATCAGGAAAACCTCCAACAACACTAACTGTAGCTCTTCCAGAATTTTCGCCATTACACAAAACAGGGTCTACTACCGTTGTCAATGTCATCTCATTTGGAGGTGCTACGGTAATGGACTTCGATATCGGAGCACAATTGGCTCCATCGGTAACGGTGACAGTATAAGTGCCTCCGCCAGCCATAATTTCATCGGTTGTTTCACCCGTGTTCCAAACGATGTTATACGGTGGTGTTCCACCCACAATGTTCGCCTTCAATCTTTTTCTATCGGCATCCGTACAAAGTACAGTAGTGTCCAATTCGAAACTAATTACAGCGGCATCGGTAATGTTAACCCTAACAGTATCGCACACATACAAAGGGTCGCAACCTCCAATGTTGTAACCACAAACGGTATAGTCTATATAATCAGGTAAAATTCCATCAGCTACAAATTCAACATTTGGGCATTGAAATGTGCAATTCAATAAGTAATCGTAATCGCCTTGGTTTCCAGGGAAAATACTTGTCCAAGACACATTTTCGTTTGAAAAACCAACGGATGTCAATGAATCTCCACATCCTTCCTGCAAAGTAATGTCTGGTCCAGCAACAGGTCTTGGCAAACTTTTAATACAATAAACATTGTCGTTTTTACCAGGTTTACAAAACGTAAGATAAAACGGTCCTTCACCTTCAAGGCATAAAGGATCTCCAACGGGAGTTTTTACACCACAATCAATTTGATAATACAAAGCCCCAGATGGCTTTGCTCCTACGCAAACATCGAACTGAATAGCTTGTGCGTCTTTATCCAAATAAATCTCAAACTGAACACAAGGTGCGTTTTTAGCGGCATCGCAACATTTTCCATCGCGTTCTACATCTGGGGTAGTGTATGTAGAATCTGGATTGCCTCTTAAGTCAACCAAAAAAGTTGGAACATCTGAATCGCAATAACTAGACTGTGATTTAGCATAACCACAGAAAACAAAGAGGGAAATAAAAAGTATTATAATTCTGGGCATGATGAAATATAACAGAAAGCTCCCATTAAATCACAATAATTGCAAAATAAAAACGAACAAAAAGACGCTTCACCAAAATAATACTTCGCTACAACAAAAAAAGGCGATGAAATTCACCGCCTTTAATTTTGTAATAATGTATCAATTATAGTTCAATTACCCCATAACATCCAATGCCTGAGAAATATCGTGTATAAGGTCTTGCGCATCTTCAACCCCAATAGAGATACGCACTAAGTTTTCGCCAATTCCACTAGCTATTTTCTCATCAGCAGGTACTACTGAATGCGTCATAGAATACGGGTGTTGAGCTAAACTTTCTGTACTACCCAAACTTACTGCTAACTTTATCAATTTGGTAGCATTCAAGAATTTAAACGCCTCGGCTTCCCCTCCAACTACATTGAAAGAAATCATGGCTCCAACACCGTTGCATTGTTTTTCAATCAAAGCTTTTTGTTGCTCATTTTCTGGTAACCCTGGAAACATCACCTTTTCTACTTTAGGGTGTTTTGCCAAGAAATTAGCCACTTCAATAGCGTTCTCTTCTTGTTTTTTGCAACGGATAGAAAGTGTTTCTAAACTTCTAGAAATCATCCAAGCAGTATGCGGATCTATCATTCCTCCGAAAAGCGAACGCATCTTTTTTACCAATAGCATATCTTCTGAAGAACCCAAACAAGCTCCGGCAACCAAATCAGAATGACCACCAATGAATTTAGTCGCTGAATACAAAATCAGATCAACACCAAATTCTTTTGGATTTTGCCATACAGGACCCATGTAGGTATTGTCCATCGCAACACGCACTTTTTTATCTGCAGTACTGTATTGTTTTGCCAAATTGGTACACGCTTCAATATCGATAACGGTATTTGTTGGGTTCGCAGGCGATTCAGTAAAAATCATCTTCAATGAATCGGCTATGCCTTCTTTTTCAATAAGAGCATGTATTTCATCGGGACTTAAAGTATAATGGAATGGCACCACTTTAATACCAAAGCCTACTAGAATGTACTGAATGAATGCGGTGCTTCCTCCATACAATGGCACGCTATACAATAACGTATCACCCGGCTTAAGAAATGCCATAAACATCGCTGAAATGGCCGACATTCCACTAGAAAACAAAGCCGCTTCGTCTGTTTTATCCCAAACACACAATCTTTCTTCTGCAATTTGAGCATTTGGATTGTTTATACGGCTGTAAATCAATCCTTCCTTTTCACCTTCGTTTGGTTCTTTCAAACCATACCCTAATTCAAAGAAACGTTTCCCTTCCTCGGCTGAGTTAAAAGCAAACGTACTGGTTAAAAAAACGGGTGGTTTGATCGAATTTTCTGACCAAGATGCATTGTACCCGTGGGACATCATTAAACTTTCTGGCTTCATAGGAATGATTTACTTCAAATGTCATGATAATATTCATTAATAACCACTAAACCATAAATTATAGAACATATCATTGAAAAATTAAACGCATAAAAGAAAAATATTCTTTTTAGAATTTTATTTACTAAGATTGACAGAACAAATGTTTTGAGATGAAAACCATTAACCTTGACGAAATAGATTTCAAAATTCTGCGATTACTTGAAAAAGACGCTAAAATGAATCTGAATCAATTATCCGAACGATTGAATCTTTCGAGAACTCCCATTTACCAGAGAATCAAAAAACTGGAAGACATGAAAGTTATTACGGGTTACCATGCTAAAGTAGACTACAGCATAGTGCAACCTCAAATCAAGGCTTATGCTTGGATATCGATTTCTCGACACACCGACCCTACCATTCAAGAATTTGAAAAAAAAGTAATTCTTCTTCCTCAGATTTTATCCTGCTCTCACGTGAGTGGCACAAAAGATTATTTATTGGAAATAGTGGTGGCCGATTTAGCCGATTACAGAAATTTTATCTCAACCCAATTGGCTGAAATAAAAGTGATTGAAAATATAGAATCGAGCTTTGTGCTTAAAGAAATAAAAGCCAAACTATAATTTGAACGACTCCCAAGCCAAAGTTTTAATTCGCCATTGGCCAGCTACATAAATAAAGGTGTAAAAATTAACGCCAGTTTCTATTGCTCCGGTAGATTTCACTGTGGCTTTAAACTCCTCTTTAACGATTGCCATATTCGGCGTTGTCCAGATATCTCTTTTCAACGCTTTTTCCTCAAAACCATTTTTGGTATAAGTGTCTACAGCTTTGAATTGCTCTAAACCAAAACTATAACTCACAGACTTTCCGTTGCTTACCCCAACCATAGTAAGCTTAGCATCGGGAATAAAGACTTTATCTACAACACTCCAATCCACTTCTACACCTTGATCTACCGAAATGGCATTAAGCAGTTTATCGCATTGCGCATAGACCTTCGAACGTACAGTATCGGACTGTGAATACGCAGTAAAACTGAGAAATATTAAAACAACATTAATTAGACTCTTCATAAATACCTTCGCGTTTTGCTTCGAATACACCTTGGCGAGTCGCAAACAAAATACGGTTGCTTTCTATGATCATGCCCGTGCCTTCGAATCCTTCAACACCATCTACTTTAAGCTTTTGGCTTTGTACAGTATTCCCCACCAATTTGTGACTAAACAAACCTTCTATACCACAGTCTGAGTATGAAAAGAACTCTGTACCATCTGAAAAGAAACTTCTTGAGCAATTGTCCAATGTATCCAACAAAGGGAAATTATTCACGGTTGTCCAACTATCGCCATTGTTTGATGATAAGTACAATCTATTTACGGTTGAGTCTTTTACTACTGCAGCTAAGTTTCCTCCATGCAGAAAGACATCCATGATGTTATTGCCTAGCAAAGTTTTCTTCGAAGAACTTCTTTCAACTTTATACAAGCCTGAGTTGTTGGTAATGAAAAAGAACGCATTTTTAGATTGCACAACTTTTTTAAATGCCGTTTCATCAGCATCCAAACCTGTCATATCTCCTACTGTACCTGTCTCACCTAAAAATACAGGCAAAGAATCGGCTACATCACCTACTACATTCAAATAAGCATAAGCCAGTTTTTGTTGAAATGGTTGATACAATGGAACAATCATCTCATTAAACTCATTTACCATGATACCATCCGAATGTTTGTCGGCAATTTGATAAACAAAACTAAAACCATTGATACCAATATCAGACAATTTAGCAACGGCTTTGGTTCTTTCCACTGCATTTAGTTTGGCTATATAAATACTATCGCGTCCAACGTAAGCCATAGTATTATAAGCAAATCCTGGTGCAGCACCATTGGGTAAATAAGAATAGCTTCTAGGAGTTGCCACTCTATTTTCTACACCACCCACATTGGTCAATATGCTTTCAGAAAAGCCGATGTAATACTCCGATCCAATTTGAGTCGCATTGATAGCATTGTTACCTGCTCCCAGATATACCGGACTCCAAGTTGTGCTAATAAAAACGTCGTTGTTTACTATTTTCTCTTTAGTACATGCTAACATTAGAGCACATACAGCACTGAATAAGATGAATTTTTTCAAGATTTTTTTGGCTTAACCTTTTGACGGTACACCACAAATAAAAGCAATTTTAGCCAATTAAACTGAGCGACACTCGCCACTCCGCTTTTACACAATAGGGTTAAAATAGGAATAGCAAAAGGTGACAAAATCAACAGCAGAATGTGCAATTGCTTTTTCTTTAGTTTATCGTAAACCGATAGCAATCTCACAAATTCAGAAAACCCCTCACCGCGCAATGCATGGAGCTCGGCTAAGTTTTTCAAAGCGCTTTTGGTTTTGTCAATAAACTCAACATTGGTATCAATGTAAGCATGCATAACTGGGTTATCGATATGATCTACTGGCACTCTTTTGCGCTTAAACTTAAAAGCCATCAAAGTATCTTCGTGACCGTACCCTTTGACATGAGTAGCAAATTTGAATTTCTCAAAAATATCGCGGCGTATGATGAAATTGTTGGTCTTAAAATGCTCGTACGGATACTCTAGTCGATCAACAAAATCTTTTTGCTCAACTTCATTGGCGTACTTAAACCGCAATTCTCGGCCTTTATCAACTTTAGCAGGAATCTCCATTCCACCACAGGCCACACGGGTTCGGCTTGTGATAAAATGCAAGTAGCGCATGATAAAATTGCTACGCACCATCTCAGAATCGCCATCCAAAAACAATAAGTATTCGCCAGTAGTTTTTTCTAAGAATTGATTTCTAATTACCGAACGACCTTTGTTTTTATAATTTTCAAAGTAGATGTGTTTTTCAAGTAATGCCTTGTTTGTTTCCTTGAATTCCGGATCAGAACCATCATCAATGACTGCAATTTCAACATCTGGAAGTTTAGAAATCTGTAGTTCCAAACTTTTAATCAGCCTTTCGATGTTTTGGTTGAACACCGGAATGCAAATACTTAAAATCATTGATTTGGTTGGCTTTAGGCCTATAATTTACAAGCCTTTTGTTTTCGAATGCTAAGATAATGCGCTATTGCCAAAGAAATGGCAGCTGCAAAAGATATAAATTGAAAAGCTTCGTGTTTTTCCTCTAAAAAAACAGCTAATAACAAGGCCAACAATGATACCACCATGCCAACAACTTCATTGCTACGTTTGTCAGCACTGTTGTAAACACTAATGGCTACAGCTATTACGCTTATGCACAAGAACACCAACTCAATAGGCTCTGCCAAGTGCAAAAACGGGTAAAAACCTATCAGAATAGGAAATGTAGCACAATGCACTAAACATAGCATAGAACTCAAAGCCCCAATTTTATCACTATTTTCGAACAATCGTTTTACCATATTTCTGCTACAAATATACGTGCAGAATTTTGCTTTTGCAATACGATTGCAAAAAGAATGTTATGAATTTTGAAAACACACTGAAAAACAGCGGTTTACGAGTAACCCAACCTCGAATTGCTATTTTAAAATTTTTTAATGCCTCTAACCGCAGTTATTCTTTGCCTGAATTGGAAGAAAAACTGAAGGTAAATATGGATAGAGCGACCATTTATCGCAATCTTTTATCCTTACATAAAAACGGCATTTTACATCAGGTAAAAGACAGCAACGGTGTAAACAAATACATTCAAACAAAACGAGACATAGCGGGTAACCACGCCCATTTCATTTGTTTAAATTGCGGCAAATTAGAATGTCTAAACAACATGCTTATCAACACTCCTAACTTACCAGAAGGCTACGTACTAAAACGGCAAGAATACTTAGTAGAAGGCCAATGTGGGCACTGCGCTAATTTGTAAACGATAGCTTATCGAGCAATACAAAAGGATCTATTTCTCGTGGTATGGCATAATCGTACACTTTGCCATTTTCGTCCACAAATATTTTTTGAAAATTCCACGTCATTTCAATATCCAAATTGCCGTTGTTTGATTTTTGAGTGAGATAGGCATACAATGGCGAAGTCTCAACAATTTCGGCATTTTCCGCTTTAGGAGGATGACTCAAATACACCTTATCGCACACGTACATTTTCTCTAAAATCGGGAATTCGACACCGTAATTTTTTTGGCAAAAACTAGCGATATCTTCTGCTGCACCAGGTTCTTGTTTTAAGAAATTATTAGCAGGCACCCCTATTATGGCATACTTGCTTGTATCCAAATCGTTGTACATAGCTTGTAATTGTTCGTATTGTGGTGTCAATCCGCATTCGCTTGCAACATTCACTATCATCAGTCGCTTACCTTTATAAGGAGCCCAATCAAAATTGCTGCCATCCAATTGTTTTACGGATATTTCGTACACACTCTCTATCATCCTTTTTTCTTTAGAATTTGACTTCGTTTTAACTTCTTTGGTGTTTTCTCCACATGCTATAACAAGTATAGACAACAATAAAATTACACCGAAAATGGGTTTCATCATACCACAAATATAAGTTAGCGCATACATACTATATTCGTGCAATGGTTTTACAACAGCACAATATCGACTTCCTTAAAGCAATAGCTAGAAACAACAATCGCGATTGGTTTATGGCCAATAAGGATAAGTACGAAGCTGCACACCAAAACTCAATTGAATTTGCTGAAGCCGTACTACAAGGATTGCAAAGTGTAGATGAAATTGAGACGGCATCGGGTAAAAAAAGCTTGATGCGCATTTACAGAGATGTGCGTTTTTCGAAAGACAAAACACCTTACAAAAACAATTGGGGTGGTGGCTTTAAACGCGCTGGAGAAAACCGAAGAGGGAGTTTTTATTTCCACATAGAACCCGGCAATAGTTTTGTTGGTGGTGGCTTCTGGAACCCTGAGTCGGATGATTTGAAACGCATACGTTTGGGCATTTCCTTGCGTCAAAACGAATTTGAAAAAATCGTTCTTAGCAAAGAATTCAAAGCTGTATTTGGTGAACTACAAGGGGACAAACTAAAAACTTGTCCAAAAGGATTCGATAAAACCGACCCTGCACTTAAGTGGTTGCAACACAAACAATTTTTAATCTCAAAAAAATTCAGCGACAAAGAAGTATTGAGTCCCGACTATGCAAAAAAAGTAACTGAAACTTTTGAAGCCATGTTGCCATTTTTCAATATCATGACAGAGTTTTTAACCACTTCGCCAGATGGTGAATCGTTACTATAACGCTACTTCATATCCAATATAGCCTGACCTCTTTGGGCATGTTTTCTATTGGTTTTTTCGTTCTTCCCAATTGCATAAATAACAGGAATGGTTAACGATGCGTTCGGGAAACTATAATACGTTTGATTTTTTCCTTGCAGTGGTCTTTCTAATATGACTTTACGTTTCCCATCAATTATTGCAGCCGAGGTTATTTTTATGCTCGAAGGCAACAGTTTGCCTTGATCTCGTCCGTCTAAAAAACGTTCTTCTACTCCATTTATTGAAACCAGTAAAGCATAGCTTCCTTTCATTTTTTCTTTGCCAAATCCAATGGCAAACCAAGTTTCTACTGGTCCAACCATGGTTACACGCACAATTTCATTTTCCGGAAAAACTTGAACAGCTACTTCTATTCCTCCATCTTCTATCGAAAGTTGACCTGAATATTTTTGTGCTTTCAATGAAACAAAACACAGACAAGCCAAAAGCAGTTTTAAAACATTCCCCATAAAAGCATCTAGTATTGAGGCACAAATTAAGTTTTGTGCGTAATTAGTTCGAGTTCTTGCCCCTTTCTTGCAAAAAAAATTTTCATTTTAGCCTATTCTGAGTAAGCATTAGCAATGAATCAAGAAAAAGCACTTTCAATATTAAAATCGGGTCAAAACGTGTTTTTAACTGGTTCTGCAGGTGCCGGAAAAACCTACATCCTAAACCAATACATTACCCATTGTAAAGAACAAGGACTTGCCATAGCGGTAACGGCATCTACAGGCATTGCGGCTTCGCATCTTAACGGGCTTACCATTCACGCCTGGTGCGGTATGGGCATAAAAGATACTATTGGATCGCGAGAATTATTGAGCATTACCAACCGAGGGCACATCAAAAAACGTGTGCAAAATGCAGCCGTTCTCATCATCGATGAAATATCGATGTTGCACAAACGACAACTCAACAACATCAACACCATACTCAAGCATTTAAGAGAAAACGAAAAGCCCTTTGGCGGAATGCAAGTAATCTTGTGTGGTGATTTTTTTCAGTTACCGCCTGTTGGTCAATACGGAGAACTAAGCCGTGACAAAATGGCATTTATGGCTGAAGCATGGGTAGAACTAGATTTGAGTGTATGCTATCTTACCACACAATACCGACAAAAGGCCGACGAGTTGAGCAACATCCTCAACGCCATTAGAGATAGAAGCTTCAGCGATGTGCACATCAATTGGCTTAATGATTGCTCTAATAATGAAGTTGATTCGGCTACCATACTCTATACTCACAATGCCAATGTAGACGATGAAAATCAAAAAAAATTGAATGCTCTTAAAGGGAAAAAAGAGAAATTCAAATCGTCAGGTAAAGGAAACAAAACCTTATTAGAAACTTTAAAACAAACAGTACTCTGTCCTACCGATTTGGAATTAAAAATTGGGGCGAAGGTCATGTTCATCAAAAACAACTTCGATAAAGAGGTTGTAAACGGGACACTTGGTACTGTAACCGATATTAGCGAAAGCGGCTGGCCTATGGTAAAATGCACCAACGGCAATATAGTTGAGGCCGAACCAGAAACTTGGAAGGTAGAAGACGAAAACGGTAAAACTTTGGCACAATACGAGCAAGTTCCGCTAAGATTAGCTTATGCCATTACGGTACACAAGAGTCAAGGTATGACTTTGGATGCTGCACAAATAGATTTAAGTAAAACCTTCGAAAATGGTCAAGGTTACGTTGCTTTATCCAGGTTGCGTAACCTAAAAACACTAAAACTAAATGGTTACAACCTAAAAGCATTGCAAGTAGATGGATTGGTTTCTAAAGCCGATCTTAGATTTAGACAACTAACAGAAGTTGCTGCCAACAAATACACCGATAAAGAATTGGAAACTTTGAGCGCTAATTTCTTGAAAAAGTACGCCAATGCTAAATCAAAGAAAAGCAAGCAGGCCGCATCCAAAAAGAGCACTTACGATTTCACGCTAGAAATGGTGAAAGAAAAAAAGCCGATTTCAGAAATAGCCAAGGAGCGCGATTTACAAGAAAACACCATCATTACACATTTGCAATCCATTAAAAGTATCTACCCAGATGTAGACCTCAGTTTTTATGCTCCAAACGAGATGCATTTAATACTACTTAAAGAAGCTCAAGCTATTTTGAAACGGGAAAACAAAAACGAGAAATCGTTGAAATTGCTTCACGAAATGATGGACAAAACCTTGAGTTACGATGAAATAAAACTGGCTTTAGTATTTGTATAAATGAACAGCAAAGCATTCGACATCATTATCGCTGGAGCGGGCATGGCCGGTATAAGTTTGTGTTACCGTGCTTTGAACTCAGGTATTTGGCGAGGTAAAAAAATAGCCATAATTGATCCTAATTTCAATGCCAAAGACGATAAAACCTGGTGTTTCTGGGAAAATAACGAAGGCCCATTCGAAAACATCATATATAAAAAATGGAAAGAGCTTCAATTCTTCACCCATTCGGGTAAAAACTTAACGCTGGATAATGGTGATTATCAATACAAGATGCTCCGCAGCATCGACTTCAAAAATCATTGCATCGATTTTTTGAAACAACAAACCAATGTCCATTTTATTGAAGATACTATAATAGAACACGACGGCAGCAACAACAAAGCTGTTTTCAGAAGCAGCACTACCGAATATCAATCGCTGATTGGGTTCAACAGTATTTTCGAAAAGCCTGACATCATAGCAAAACAGAATTACTATTTACAGCATTTTAAAGGCTGGTTTATAGAATCTGCTGCACCCGTTTTTGATAAAAAAAGCATCCATTTAATGGACTTTAGACCCTCTCAGAAACATGGATGCACTTTCATGTACGTATTGCCCTTGTCTGAAAAAAAGGCTTTGGTAGAATATACCTTATTCACAAAGAATGTGTTGCGCGATGGCGAATACAACTCTGCTTTAGAAGACTTCATAACCCAGCAATTGGGAATAAAAGAGTACCGAATAAACCATACTGAAAAAGGCGTTATTCCTATGACGGATGCTGTTTTTAATCGATTTGAAGGCAACATCATCAACATTGGAAGCGCCGGCGGCGACACCAGAGCCAGTACAGGTTACACATTCAAAAACACACAGGATACCATTTCAACCGTCATAGAACATTACAAAAGGTCGAAACTTGATATCCTGCCTACAATCAAATTCAACACCAAACACCATTTATTGGACAGCACCATTTTGAAAGTATTTGAAGATGGCAACTATCCTCCGCACGAAATATTTGAAGATTTGTTTTCTAAAACTTCAGCAAAACATATTTTCAAGTTCTTAGATGGCACATCTAACTTAGCCACCGATGTTAAAGTCATGAAATCGCTCCGAGCGAAATATTTTACTTTGGCTTTTGTTCAATCCATCAAACAACACTTCACTTTGCGTTCACGTTAAACTTGTCGTTATGAAACTCATATTATCATTATTTCTATCACTCATTTTGTCTTCATCTGTTTTTGCTCAGAAAAAAAAGAGTGACGATAAAGAAGAAAAAAAAGCTAACTATTTATCGGAAGTACTTAAAGCTACTTACGCAGATACTGGTTTGTTTCAGATATACAAAATTGACGACAAATACCATTTCAGTATCCCAAAAACAGAACTGGGGAAAGAAATGCTTTTGGTAACACGCATTGCTGAAATACCGGCCAATTTAAATCCCTATTTAAATGCGGGTTCTAAAGTTGGTGAACAAGTAGTGTATTGGCAAAAAAACGGGAATCACATTTTACTTAGAGCCAAGTCGTACCAAAACGTAGCCGAAGACAACGACCCTATTAAAACGAGCGTCGACATCAACAATTTCGAGCCCATAATTGAGCGTTTTGAAATAAAACAAACATCGGATAACGAAAACTTTTACCTCATCGAAGTCGATGGACTTTTCAATAGCGACACCAAAGCATTATCGGCGTTTAATAGCGACAGTAGAAAAAACTACAACCTTGGGAGTTTAGATAAAGGCAGAAGTTTTATCGAACGCATTGCATCATACCCTACCAACATTGAAGTAAGGCATGTAAGCACATTCAGCTTAAGCAAAGCCAAAAACAAACAAGAAACAGCCAGTTTATTGATGGCTCAGAGTTTTTTATTGCTTCCCTCCGACTTGATGCAAAAACGCTATTATGACGAGCGTGTTGGTTGGTTTCATTACACACAAAACAATTACAGCAGCGATGCTTTAAAAACCGATACCAGAAGTTTCATCAAACGATGGAGATTAGAACCTAAAAACCCGCAAGCTTATGCTCAAGGGCAATTGGTAGAACCTATTAAACCAATAGTTTGGTACATCGACTCAGCAACACCCGAAAAATGGCGCAAGTACTTCAAACAAGGAATTGAAGACTGGAACGCTTGTTTTGAAATGGCTGGTTTTAAAAATGCAGTGCAAGCCAAAATGGCTCCAACACCAGAAGAAGACCCAGAATTCAGTCCCGAAGATGCACGATACAGTGTGGTTCGTTATGTAGCCAGTACGACAAGAAATGCCATGGGTCCATCCGTAGCCGACCCAAGAACAGGTGAAATTCTAGAGTCTGACATCATTTGGTATCACAATCACTTACGCAGCTACCGCAACCGCTATTTATTAGAAACAGGGGCTGCAAATCCCAAAGCACGTTCGCTGAACACACCAGAGGAAGAAATAGGTGAAATGATGCGCAGAGTAATTGCACACGAAGTTGGTCATGCTCTTGGCTTACCTCACAACATGAAAGCCAGTGCAGCATATCCAACCGATTCGTTGCGTTCGGCAGATTTCACTCATAAATACGGCATTGCTAGTACCATTATGGACTATGCCCGCTACAATTATGTTGCTCAACCAGGTGATAGCAATGTGCGTTTTGTTCGTCAGATGGGACCTTACGATACCTACTCTATTGGCTATGGTTACAAATATTTGAGTGGCGAAAACTATGAATCTGAAATTCCGATTTTACAATCGTGGATTGAATCGGTTGAAAACAATCCTTTGTATCAATTTGGAAAAGGATACGACGGTGTAGACCCCGATTCTCAAACAGAATGCATTGGAGACAACAACATCACCGCCAGTGAATATGGACTAGACAATTTAGAAATAGTGGCAGAAAACATTGTGGAATGGACCAATACAGATGGAAAAAATTACGACGATTTAGAAGAGCTCTACAAAGAGATGATCGTTGTGTATTATCGCTATGTAAACCATGTTGTAAGCAATATTGGTGGGGTCAACATCCACCTAAAAACCAGCAATCAAAAAGGCGACGTTTACACAGCTGTAGATGCACAACAACAATGGGATGCTCTGCATTTTCTTAAACACAGATTCTTTGAAACGCCCGAATGGTTGATTCCTGAAGATGTGGCTCACAAAATTTCTCCATATGCTTTGCAAAACACTTTTTCTCGTCGTCAGAAAGCCATTCTCAACAAATTACTCGATAGCGAAAGAGTAATGCGTTTACAAAACCAACACGAATACAACGACTCCTTACCTACCCTTTTTGATGTGTTGGAATCGGTTCAAAAATCACTTTTTTCAGATGTTTATTTCAATGGAAAAAGCAATGTTAATCTTCGTTTGTTGCAAAAACATTATGTCGATAAAATGATCGCCATCAGTCAAAACGCAAAAGGATATACCGATACGGATGCTCCCGCCATTGCATTTGAATTGTTACTTGAGCTGCAAAACAAAATAAACAAAAGCGGTAGCAACAACACTGAAGAAGCTCATTTCGAATATCTTTCAAACACCATAGAACAGGCTTTAAAACCTTAACAAATTAGTCATTGCATGCGCTTTCCAAATCCACTTAGCTTACTCGATATTGTTCCTGATACAGGGCTGAAAATTATCGGTAATGAGCTCGACCCCCACATACTGGAGAAAGCGTACGATGCTGGATATTTCCCGTGGAACACATATCCTGACGAGATGTTGTGGCACTCTCCCGAACCTAGATTTGTGTTGTTTCCTGATGATTTGAAAATTTCAAAATCTACACGAAAACTATTTCGCAACCCTGACTTGAATTTCAAGATGAATCAAGATTTTGAATTGGTTTTACAGCATTGCGCCAACATCCATAGACCAGGACAAGATGGTACATGGTTGTACGAATCTTTGCAAGCTTGTATTTTGGAATTGCACAAAAAAGACAAAGCCCTATGTGTAACGGCTTACATAGGTGATGAATTGATTGGTGGTTTGTACGGAATTATAGCCGGTAAAAACAGAAAAGTTTTTTGCGGTGAAAGCATGTTCAGCCTACAAAGCAATGGTTCTAAACTGGCCTTTGCGTGGTATGTACAAAACTATGCACAACAGCATTTCGAATTGATCGATTGCCAACAAGAAACCCCCTACCTAGCTTCGTTTGGCGCAAAGTGTATGGATGCTAAAGATTATCTGGAGTATCTGAAATAGTTTTAGTTCAATTGACAGCAATAAACTAGTCGAATTAGAACTTCAAACATTACAAAATCTCAACCGTATTCACCCAGCCTTTTTCTAGATGATCGTTCAGTGCTTTGGCTACCTTGCTTTTGCTCATATTGAACTCGTTGCGCAAGGCCGCTGATGAAAGCTTGATTTTCACATTGCCGTTTTCAAAAGTCAACCGCTCGGTATGTTTGGTAACATAAGGCCCCGTAATTTCTTCCCAAGCTCTTAGAATACTCACTTCTTTTAGTTTTTCTTCGTGACCGTAAGCCTTCATCAATCGCATGATGGCCGAACCCAATTTCTCTTCTTTTTTATACTTCGACATCGCAGCTTACTTTTCCGTTTTTTACTTGAAACAATCCTAAATCATCTCCAAAAATATCGAGAATATCTTCTTTGGATGTGTGGCTTATAAACAATTGCCCGTAATGTTCTTGGTGCAAAATATCCATCAGGTTCTGAACTCGTTTTTTGTCCAATTTATCAAAAATATCATCCAATAACAAAATAGGTTTTACGCCTATTTCATCTTTCAACACAAGATATTTACTAAGTTTTAAGGCTATCAACAAACTTTTTTGTTGACCCTGACTTGCAAATTTTTTGGCCGATAAATGTTTGAGTTTCAAATCCAAATCGTCTTTATGAATCCCGAGCGTAGAACGTCGTGCCATCATATCGCGTTTCATATTATTTTTCAACGCCGTTTCGTAATCTTCCGTAGGCAAAATGCTTGGCAAATACGTTAACTCAGGCGACTCATCTACTCCAGCTAAATCGCTGTAATTTGTAGAAAAAACAGGATTAAAAATATCAACAAATCGTTGGCGTTCTTTTAAGATATATGCTCCAGGTTTTGCTAATTGAAGATTGAGCACTTCTAATACTCCCGCATTGGGCATTTCGCTTTTTAAGTGGCTGTTTTTTTGTTTCAGTATCTTGTTGTACTGCATCAATGCTGTTAAATACTCTCGGTTGTAAAACGATATGGCCGAATCCAAAAACTTGCGACGTATTTCTGCCAAGCCACTGATGATATTGCTATCGTAAGGAGAAATTATTACAACGGGCATGTAGCCAATATAATCGGCCAAGCGCTTGAAGTCTTTCACGCCTTTTTTTACCCGCTTCTTACCTTCAATTTGGTAGGCAATGCTAATCTCATCTAGCACATTGTCTTTTTCTACTTCGGTGCTGATGGTATAAAATGCTTCTCCAGCCATAACCGAATCGGCATCAACCGATGTTAAATAGCTTTTTGTGTTGCCTAAAGTGAAAATTGCATCCAAAAAATTGGTCTTTCCTTGGGCATTTTCACCAAAAAAGGCATTTACTTTAGAATGAAGCGACAAACTTGCCTGAACTAAGTTCTTGTAATTAAAGACATTAAGCCTAATAAGGCGTAAATTTTGCATAGATTTAAAAATACAACAATACAATGCAAAGCTATCTCTTTAAAAAATCTATTTTTGCCCTTTAATAAGTGAACGTAATTTTAAGCTAATGGCTAAGCAAGACAACGAAACTATAGTAGACGTAGAAAAAGTATACAGTAAATCTGAAAAATTCTACGAAGACAACAAAAAAAGCATCAACATATTTGGAACAAGTATTCTAGCTGTTGTTCTTTTATACCTAGCATTCGTAAATTTCTACCAACAACCACGTGAGTTAGAAGCATCAGAATCGATGTGGAAAGCTGAATACTACTTTGAAATTGATTCATTGAATTTAGCAATCAACGGTGATGGTAACTATCCTGGTTTTGCACAAATAGCTACAGATTATTCTGGAACAAAGTCGGCTAACCTTGCTAACTATTACATGGGTATTTCTAGCTACCGTTTGGGTGATTACACAAGTGCTATTGCATACCTTAAAGACGCCAACTTAGACGATGACATGATTTCTAGTGTAGCTCTAGGTACTATTGGTGATGCTTATGTTGAATTAGAGCAATTCCAAAATGGTGTTGACTACTTCGCAAAAGCAGTTGCTAACAGCGACAACGAATTTACAGCGCCTATTTACATGAAAAAACAAGCTATCTTGTTGGAAAACTTAGGTGAATACGGTAAAGCATTGAACATTTACAAATCAATCAAAAGCAAATACCCAACCAGTGCTGAAGGTCAGGACATGGAAAAGTACATTGCTCGCGCTGAAGGTTTGGTAAAATAAATTATGGCAACAAGCAATTTATCACATTACAATGAAGAAGGCGTTCCTAATGGGGCGCCTTTTTCTATTGCCCTCGTTGTATCAGAATGGAACGACGACATTACGGGTAATCTTTTAAAAGGAGCGAAAGAAACCTTACTTAAACACGGTGTTTTAGAAGACAACATTCGTACGGTATGGGTACCTGGTTCTTACGAATTGCCTTTGGTAGCGCAAAATATATTGGAAGCCAATAAAGCAGACGGTATAGTTTGTTTAGGTTCTGTTATACAAGGCGAAACCAAACATTTCGATTTTGTATGCCAAGCTGCTGCCGATGGTATCATGAATGTTGGATTGAAATACAACAAGCCCGTTATTTTTGGTGTATTGACCGATAACACACGCCAACAAGGTTTGGATAGATCGGGTGGAAAACTGGGCAACAAAGGCATTGAATGCGCAGTAGCGTGTTTGAAAATGCTTGCCATCAAGGCCAATCTTTAATTAGAAACTTAATAGCATAAAAAAAGCCTCGATGAATCGGGGCTTTTTTTATGTTTCAAAATTCAAATTCTAGACCTTTGTTTTCACTTGACTCCACTCTTTGATTTGCCAAAGTGTTTTGGCGGTCGCTACGTGTTTGCCATCTTTTGTGTGCAACTTGGTTTCTATTTCTTTGTAAACACCTTCAGTATTGCCCGCTAAGCTGTTTTTCATATCCGACTGAAGTTCTTCCCCTTCAGCTACAGAAGTTGCTACAGCATCCATCTTACATTGATAAAAATATTCTACAGATATACTGCGCATGATGATGCGGTAATTATCGGCATCCAAATTCATCATCAACAACAATCCTGCTGAAAATTCGGACACCGTTGCAATAGCACAAGCATGTGTTCCTTTAATGTGATTCCAGTTGCGCCGTTTGTAAGGAATGAAGGTTTCTGTTTTATGCAAACTCAGGCTTTTGACTTTAATGCCATGAGGTTTGTTGAATGGAATTCCAAACCCTAATGCTAGGTTCAACTTTGTTAATCCCCAACCGCCTTTTGAACCTCCTATTAGTAAATCTTTTAATTTCATTTTTCTTCTAGTATTTTTTTAATGTTTGGTCTAAAATAATTGGGCCCTTTCATCACTTTTCCATCTTCTCTTCGAATTGCTTTTCCGTCTTCTCCAAGTTTACTCATGTTGCTTGATTGGATTTCGTAAAATACATCCAACATTTTGTCTTGCAAGCCGTGACTTAACATGGTTCCGCATAAAATATAAAGAATATCGCCCAAGGCATCGGCCACTTCAACCAAATCGCCGTTGAGAGCTGCTTCTAAATACTCGTTATTTTCTTCTTCTAACAACCTGTGTCTTAACTCAATAACCTCTTTCGATAGTTCTGTAGTTGGTTCGTATTTGTTTTGAATTCCAAAACTATCGTGGAAAGTTTCTACTGCCTTTACTAGACTTAAAAGTGATTCGGATTGTGTGGTGCTCTTGCTTAACATTGTTTAACTGCAAATTAGGTGCGTAAAAATTAGGTATAATAATATTTGTAACCCAAATTCGTGTGCGGAAAAAATAGTCTTTTTATTTTGCCGCCCCAAACCATTTATCGCATATGAGCAACAGCTTAGAAAACACAGATATAAACGCATTAAACGAATTGATAAAGCAAGAAAGTGGTTTCTTGGATTTAATCAAGTCAGAAGTTTCAAAGGTAATTGTAGGTCAACCAGACATGCTCGAAAGCTTGTTAATTGGTCTTTTGGCCAATGGACACGTGCTTTTAGAAGGTGTTCCGGGCTTAGCTAAAACACTAGCCATCAATACGCTATCGAAAGCCGTAGACGTTTCGTTCAGTCGAATTCAGTTTACACCCGATTTGCTTCCTGCCGATTTGGTAGGTACCATGATATACAATCAAAAGCAAGAATCGTTTTCGGTTAAAAAAGGACCTATTTTCTCCAATTTTGTATTGGCCGATGAAATAAACCGTGCTCCTGCAAAAGTTCAATCAGCTTTACTAGAAGCAATGCAAGAGCGCCAAGTTACCATTGGTTCGGAAACTCACACTTTACCTGAACCTTTTTTGGTTTTGGCAACTCAAAACCCTGTAGAGCAAGAAGGAACTTATCCACTACCTGAAGCACAAGTCGATAGATTTATGTTGAAAGTTGTTTTGGATTACCCATCTAAGGCTGAAGAAAAATCCATTTTAAGAAGCAATGTTTCTGAAGCTGGTTTTGCGAAACCAAATCCGGTGGTAAAACCAGAAGAAATTCTTCGTGCTCGTCAGTTGGTAAAACAAGTGTATATGGACGAGAAAATTGAGCAATACATTGTCGATTTAGTTTTTGCTACTCGATACCCAGAAGATGCTGGATTGGAAAAAATGAAAGATCTAATTTCATTTGGAGCTTCTCCGCGTGCGAGTATTGCCATGGCACATGCAGCTAAAGCTTACGCTTTCATGAATCATCGCGGATATGTTATTCCAGACGATATTAGAGCCATAGCTCCACGTATACTTCGTCACCGTATTGGACTTTCTTACGAAGCGGAAGCAGAGGAAATTACCAGCGAAGACATTGTTAAAGAAATACTGAATAAGGTTCAAGTGCCCTAAACAATGGCAGAAAAAAGAATCGAAGGCAATACCAGTGAATTAATAAAAAAGGTTCGACGCATAGAACTAAAAACCAGAGGGCTTAGCAAGCAAATATTCTCGGGTGAATACCAATCGTCGTTCAAAGGGAGAGGTATGGCTTTTAGCGAAGTCCGTGAATACTCTGCTGGCGATGAAATAAGAACCATAGACTGGAACGTTACCGCACGTTTCAACGAACCTTACGTAAAAGTTTTTGAGGAAGAACGTGAGATTTCGGCTATCCTTATGGTGGATGTTTCTGCCTCTGATAATTTTGGGACTACCAAAATATTGAAGCGTGAATTGATTGCTGAAATTGCTGCAGTCATCAGTTTTTCTGCTCTTCAAAACAACGACAAGATTGGTGTCATTCTGTTTTCAGACAAAGTTGAGAAATTCATTCCTCCTAAAAAAGGAAAATCGCATGTTCTGCGCATCGTTCGAGAATTGCTAGAATTTCAACCAGAAAATACCGGAACTGATATCAACGTTGCTTTTGAGTATCTCAATAAGGTTCAGAAAAAAAGATCCATCTGTTTTTTATTAAGCGATTTCATTGCTCCCATCAATTACACACAATCGGTAAAAGTTACTGGCAAACGTCACGATTTGATTGCTCTTCAAATATTCGATGAGAAAGAAATTGATCTTCCAAGAGCGGGTTTGATGAATGTTCGTGATCCTGAAACAGGCGAACAACGATGGATAAACACTTCCAGCAAACGCCAACAAAAACATTATAAACAACAATTCTTGGATAGAGAATTTGCTGTTTCAAAATTACTAAAAAGCGCTAAAGTTGACTATGCAAAAGTATCAACTTCAGACGATTACGTAAAAGTTTTATTGCAATTGTTTAAACAACGCAGCCGATGAAAAAACTGATTTTTGTTTCGCTTGGATTCTGCCTCTTGTTTGCAGCACAAGCACAAAACCTAATACAAAGTACCGATACGCTCATCATCCGATTTGGTGAACGCATACAATTCAAATACGGACTAAGTCCCAAACCAGTAGATACTGTATTGTTTCCTGTATCCGAATTGGATGAAGATAGTTTGAGTATCATCAATCCAAGCGGCAACGTAAGCAGTAATGCCGATTTTATTGGCAATACCATTGAATTTACAGCTTTTGACTCTGGATTATTCACCTTCCCTGCCCTACCTGTAATTGTAGATGGCGATACTGGCTACACAAGAGTTTTTCAATACCTTGTAGTTCCTGCCCAAATAGATACTACCAATGCTTTTTACGATATCAAAGACAATTACCTAGTAGAATGGACACTTGCCGACACTTTGGCATTGCATCAACGCAAAATATACTTAGCCTTAGCTGTTCTTACCTTATTGATATTGTTGTACATCTTCAGGAAAAAGTTGGTATTCAAACGCAAAGAACAACCTGCTGTTGAAGAGGTTATTCCTGCCGAGAAATTCGAAGATTGGCTTGAGAAAAAACTCATTAAAATGCATGCCGATCAGTTATGGAAACGCTCTGACCTAAAACCGTTCTATTCTTCATTGAATTATGTTTTAAGAAAATTTTTGGAGCACCAATACAGCATCAAAACATTAGAAAAAACCTCGTCAGAGATTATTGCTCAACTTCGATTTACTCAATTGAGTCAAGACGAAATCAACCGAGTTATCCAATCGCTTAACTTAAGCGACATGGTGAAGTTTGCAAAAGAAAACCCAACACATGACGACAACAAAGGCAAGTTGGATTGGCTAGAAGGTTTTATTAAGAAAAACTTAATCGCACAGGCACCAAATAAGGAGGATAACCATGCATAAACTCCGTATTGCAAAAGCCATTTATTTCTTGTTACTCAATTTGTTGTGCTTCATATTATGGCAAATAGCGGCTTATAAATTCGAATTCAAAAACCCTGAATATTTGTGGCTTTTGTTGTCCATTCCATTGTTGTCTATCTGGTTGGTATTTAGAAAACAAGATGTTGGACAAAGTATCGCTCTTTCTTCTTTTTCGCAATTGTACACACGTGGCATAGATTGGTTGGCTTTTTTCCGACCTTCTGTTTTACTTTTCCGCTTTGTTGCCATTTGTGCATTGTGTTTGGCCGTAGCTAGACCACAGAGTAAAGACAGCTTTCAAAACGCCAATGTAGAGGGTGTCGACATCATGGTGGCGCTCGATATTTCGGCAAGTATGTTGGCCAAAGATTTTGAACCTAACCGTTTAGAAGCCAGTAAAAATGTTGCTATCGATTTTATCAACAAACGCGAAAACGATAGAATTGGCTTGGTAGTTTACGAAGGAGAAAGCTTTACGCAATGTCCACTAACAACCGATCACAATGTACTTATTAACTTATTTAAAGATGTAAAAACAGGTTACGTTGAAGGTGGCACAGCCATTGGTATGGGATTGGCTACAGCCGTAAACCGTTTGCGCGATAGCGAAGCCAAAAGCAAGGTTATTATTCTACTAACCGATGGTGTAAACAACCAAGGAAGCATAGCTCCTATTACGGCTGCCCAGATTGCGAAAGAATTTGGCATTAAAGTTTATACTATTGGGGTTGGTAGCAAAGGCATGGCACTTTCACCAGTAAGAAAATACGGCGACCAATACCAATACGATTATACCAAAGTAGAAATTGATGAATTGACTTTGGAAAAAATCGCTTACGAAACCGATGGCAAATATTTTAGAGCAACGGACAATACAAGTCTTACAGAAATTTATACCGAAATAGACAAGCTTGAAAAAACCGAGATAAAAGTTACAGAGTATACCAAACGAAACGAAGAGTACTTCCCGTTTTTACTTTTGGGCATCATTGCTTTGGTAACTGAATGGTTGTTAGTATCCACCCTATTCAAATCCATTCCGTAAGATGAAAGTTTTCAAATTCAAAAAACTACTGTTCTGGGTTTTATTCACCGAAATTGTTCTTCTAACCTTATCGGCACTTTTTGTTTACGTCATTTTCCCAGGAATAGATGGAGCCAAACTGTTGAACATAGAATACGTTTACGTGTTATTAGTAGGAACGGCATTTTCTATTCTGTATGTGCTATTGTATTTATGGAAACACAATACTCTCAGCAAATTTGCAGATGCACGACTGCTTTCAGCATACATTCCGCCTCTATCTACTCGAAAAATATTTTTCAAGTTCGGTTTTATCCGTTTGGCCATTTTATTAGGTTCAGTAGCCTTGCTTCGCCCTCAGTTGGGCAGCAAAATGGTAGAAGCAAAAGTCGAAGGTATTGATATTGTTTTCTGCTTGGACGTAAGTCAATCGATGCTGACACAGGATGTAAAACCCAATCGATTAGAACGGGCAAAACGCCTAATAGGTGAAAGCATTTCAAAACTGCGTGGCGACCGTGTAGGCATCATCATATTTGCCGGAGAAGCGTTTGTACAATTACCCATTACCAACGACTACAGAGCTGCTGGTTTGTTTTTAAACACCATAGAAACGGACTTTATAAGCACACAAGGAACAGCAATAGGTCAAGCGTTAAACTTGGCTAAAGAAAGCTTCAATCAAGAAGAAGCTGTAAAAAAAGCCGTTGTTCTAATTACCGATGGAGAAAATCACGAAGATGATGCCATGGCTACTGCCGAACTATTGGCCGATGAAGGCATACAAGTATTTGCTATAGGAATTGGTTCAGAAAAAGGTGGGCCTATACCATTGAGTAAAAACAACAACAGTTTCAAAACCGATAAAGACGGCAACATAGTAGTTTCAAAATTCAACCCAATGCTCATTCAAGGCATTGCTGACAAAGGAAATGGAACTGCATTTGTTGCCAACGATACCAAAGCTGTTGTGAAAGATTTAATGAATGAATTGAAGAACATAGAAAAGTCAGAAATGGGGACATCGGTTTATGCCGAATACCAAGACCGATACCAAATGTTGCTTTTGCCTTGTCTGCTTTTCATCATACTAGAGCTTTGTATTAACGAACGAAAAAAACGAACATGGAAAAGAAAACTCTGGCTATAATAGCATTGGTGCTCTGTACCATTTCGGTATCGCTTGCACAAGAAAACAAAAAGAAGGTTGTAGATGCTAACGAACTTTATGCCGACAGTGCATTTTTAAAAGCAAGTGAACTCTACTCATCGGTGGACCCTAGTTCTGAATACAAAGGACAAGCAAATTATAATGCCGCTAATGCACTATACAAAGCAGATAGTTTGAACAAAGCCATTGAATTATTGCAAAACCAAGCTCAATTATTTGAAAACAAAGAAGATAAAGCCCGAAGTTTTCACAATTTGGGTAACGCTCAATTAAAAGCAGGGAAATTAGAAGACGCTGTTAAAGCCTACAAAGAAGCTTTAAAAAACAACCCAAGCGACGAAGAAACACGTTACAATTATACAAAGGCTAAAAAAATGCTAGAGCAACAACAGCAAGAGCAAAAAGACAAGCCTGAGGATAAAAAAGACGATAAAAACAAAGACAAAAAGGAAGAGCAGGATAAACAAGATCAGAAACAAGAAGACAAAAAGCAAGAAGACGATCAGAAAAAGGAAGACCAGCAAAGCCAAGAAGAGCAAGAGCAGCAACAAGAACAACAGCAACAGCAGCAAAAACAAGCTGCAGCAAGTAAAAAACAAGCTGAACAAATGCTCAATGCCCTAAACCAAGAAGAAAAAGGCATTCAGAAAAAAGTGAAAAAGCAAAAAGGCAAAGGCACAAAAATTAAAATCGAAAAAGATTGGTGATGATGAAACTTCGACTCATAATATTATCGCTGATATGTTCGCTAGGATTATTGGCTCAAAATGGTCCTAAGTTTTATACCGAACTCACGACGCAAAACGCAAGTGTTGGACAGCGTGTAACCCTTACTTTTCAATTAGAAAATGCCAAGGGCAATATACAACCGCCACAACTACCCGCCGAATTACAGGTTATTTACGGACCATCACAATCGCAAAACTTCTCTTATTACAACGGTGTTTCTAGTTCATCCGTAACTTTAAAATATGTTGTGACACCATTAGCCGAAGGAGAATACACCATAGGCCAAGCGAGTGTTAGAGTTGGTACCGAAGTATTGAAAACAAAGCCTGTTAAGCTTACCGTATCAAAAGGGGCACAAACATCTCCGGCAACAGCTGCTCCACAAAACATCAAAACTCAACAAGATGGCAATTTCATCCTCCTAGTTACTAGCAACAAGAATTCGGTATATGTAAACGAACCATTTACCCTAACCTACACCATGTACAGTAGGTATAATAGGCTACAACCTAGTGAAGTCGATATGCCATCTCCTTCCAATTTTTGGCAAGAAAATATTGAATTGAAAGAACGCTCTTGGGATAGAGATTTGGCCGTTATCAATGGTAAGCAATACCGCAAAATAATCATGGCACAACGTGTTATGTATCCGCAAAAAAGCGGAAAACTTAATACAGGTGTTGCAGAAGTTCAAGCTGTTGTAAATGGAGGCTTCTTCAGTGCAGGCAAACAAATTTCAGCCAAAAGCAACGATTTTGTAATCAATGTAAAAGCATTGCCTAAAAATGCACCTGTAGATTTTTCGGGATTCAACGGTAAATTAAATTGCTCAGTAAAAACCAACCTCGATTCAGTTAATGCTAACGAAGCCATTACTTACACTATCCGATTGAAAGGCGAAGGAAATTTCAAATTATTGAATCCGCCTAGTATCGATTTTCCAGAAGATTTTGAAGTTTTTGAACCAAAAATTAAAAAAGCATACGGTTTAACCTACAACGGATACAAAGGTTATATCGATGTTGAATACTTACTTATTCCACGATATTCGGGAGATTACACCATCCCAGGAGCTAGCATTAGTTATTTCGACACCGATGCCAAGCGTTATGTAGAATGTCAATTCGACAGAAAAAACATTCATGTAAGAGGCGATATAAAAAATGCTCAAGCTGGCAATAATTTAATGCCCGGTGCTTCTAAAAGTTCTGTTGATAACCTGAATTCTGATATTCGTTACATCAAAGAAGGCAGCATCAAAAATCAAGATAAAAACCTACTCGCTGAAAACACCAGTTTATTGTGGGGACTTCGCTTAGGATTAAAAATTCTATTCGTACTTGGTTTGTTCTTCATCAAGAAACAGGAAGACTTTGAAAGCGATAGTATCAACTACAAAGCTTCGAAAGCAAGTAAAATGGCTTTAAAAGAATTGAAACTCATTAGAAAAGAAGGCAAAGAAAACTATTCGGGTATTTACAAAGCTTACACCGTTTTCTTAAGCGACAAATTCAGCATTCCGCTTTCTGATATGAAAAAAGACATAATAGAACAGAAAATGAGTTCTAACGGTCTTAAAAGTGAAACTATAGCTGTTGCTTTAGATATCATTCAGCGTTGTGAAATGGCATCGTACGCACCCAATGCGTCGGCTAAATACACCGATTTACTTCAACAAACTGAGAAAAGTATAAAACTGTTAGCGTGATGAAAAAAAATGCATTTCTATTACTCTTATTAAGTTTAGGCTTATCTGTTTTCGCACAAACGTTTGAAGAAGCCAACTCCTTGTATGCCAATAAACAATACAATGAGGCTTACGAAGCTTATACCGCTCTCGAAAATACTTGGCTTAACTCGGCTACTTATTGGTACAACAGAGGGAATTCTGCATATAAAATCGGCATGGTTTCCGCTTCGGTTTGGTGCTACGAAAAAGCTTTAAAACTAGATCCTAGCAACGATGACATTCTGTTCAACCTAGAATTGGCTAGAAACAATGTTGTTGACAAAATCACCATCAGTCCAAGCTACGCTTTTACTAGTAAAGTAAACCGATGGATGGGTTTAATACCAAATGCATTGCTTACTTGGGGTAACTTAATTTTCTTAATTCTTGCTGTAGTTTTTCTATTGCTTTTCAGAAAAAAAAGAAACCTTGTCAAACTCCGAACGTTTGGCTATACAATGGGTATTTTGTACATAAGCACCTTGTTACTTAGTTTAATAAAAGACGAAATGGCTAACAATCAAAACGAAGCCATTGTAACCCATGGAAGATTATCCATACAAGCAGAACCTAATTCTGATGCCAGTGCATTGTTCATCTTGCATGAAGGAACAAAAGTTAGTTGGACAGAAACAGCATCTAACAACGATTGGGTAGAAATAGAGCTTAGCGATGGACGTCAAGGCTGGTGCGAGAAAAAAGACTTGCTTTTTATATAAAGCAGTACTATTAATCTGCATTTGATCAATGGTCAAATGGTAATAAGACATAGAATATTGAACAAACGTCACCATCCATTAAGACTGTCCTTATATGCCCTATTTGTATTAACTGCAGTTCTTATAGTTAGTGATTTCTTTATACCTGGAAACATCATTCATGACGATATTGTACAAGTAAAAAAAGAGCAGCAGCAATATTACAATGCCGCCAACAATTCTCATCAATCGTATAAAGTCATCACGAACAAACATCAATTTTCGGTAAAAGAAGACTTTGTTGGATTGAAACATAATCAAACAAAAATTGAATACTCTGTATCTAGAATTTTTAATGTAATAAACTGGTATCGTTTGCCTTCGTCAAAAGACAGAGCTACAACTTCATTAAGAATCGCAACTGGTTTTGTTATTCCAATCTTAGTTCTGATTACAATGTTACTGTCTTACTTTTATAACAAGAATCTCGACACATTGGTTTTTGTATTACAGGCACTTTTAATTGCTGATTTAGTCTACATATTGAAATAATTTATACCATTGTATTCTAACAATTTCTTGTAAGTAAGAAAATGGTCAACGAATTTTCGAATCTAAAAACCGATAGACTATTACTTCGTAAAATCATCGATTCCGATCTTAATAACATCTACAAAGGACTTTCTGATCCTATGGTAATTCAGCACTACGGAATTAGTTTTAATAGTTTAGAAGCCACCAAAGAGCAAATGACTTGGTTTGCTGATAAGCAACAAACGTGGTGGACGATTTGCTCACTCGATAACAAAACATTTTACGGTGCTGCTGGGTTGAATGATATAGATCATATCAAACTAAAAGCAGAAATCGGGCTTTGGTTATTGCCTATTTATTGGGGAAAAGGCATCATGAAAGAAGCCTTGCCTTTGATAACACATTACGGTTTAGAAAAATTAAATCTTCAACGGATTGAAGGTTTTGTTGAAACAGATAATGCAAAGTGCAAGAGCGCGATGGAAAAACTTGATTTTGTTCTGGAAGAAACTCGCAAAGACGGCGAGATAAAAAACGGAAAAGCTATTAGTGTAGACGTTTATGTAAAAACGAAAAGCTAAATCTGTATTCCTTTTTATAAAAAAAAATTCGGCTTTAAGAATTGAACAAAAATTTATTCGGACTAATCAAATTGTTTTTCACTGCATACATTACAATTGCTGCTGTTTTGTTCACTCCTATTTTAGACATTATGTTCTTACGGTGGGTATTCACAGTATGAGCACTTAAAAACAATCTATCGGCAATTTCGGTATTGCTAAAACCTTCGGCTACAAGCTTGATTATTTCCAACTCTCGCTCAGACAAACTAATGGGTTGGCAACTCAATGGTTCGTATTTGATGTCGTTTACTTCAATAGATTCTCGAGCTATTGTATCCAATATTTTGCCACAAAAGAACTTCTCATTCTTGGCTGTTTGAGTTACAGCATCTCGAATTTCTTGAATATCACAATCTTTTTTGATGTAACTGGTTACACCCATTTTAATGGCATTGATGATGGTACGCCCCATCTGATCGAACGTAATGGCAACGATTTTCACATCGCATGCTTCTTTCGCTTGGTGTATAGATTCTATACCAAAGTTTTTGGCTGTATAATCTATCACCAACACATCTGCTTTAGATTCTACAAGCTGTTCTACAAGATTTTCTGTTGTGGTAATTTCCGCTACAATTTCAACCTCTTCCAGTGGACCTATAGCTGCTCTCAGTCCTAAAAGACTCAATTCATTACTATCTGCAAGTGCTACTCGTACCATTCGGCAACGAATTTACTCTTTTCTTTTATTTAGAATGAATAAAAATAAATTAAATGATGTTTTTCACATCTTCAAGGTATCCCAAAGCTATTTTCAACTGCTCTTTAGGTGTCATTTTGGTATTGTCTAATACAATGGCATCGGCTGCTTGCACTAACGGATCTAGCGTTCTACTTGTGTCCATTCTATCGCGCTCTGCTAAATTGTCTTCTACAGCTTTCAAAGAAATATTCACTTCTTTACTCAGCATTTCTGCATGGCGACGTTGTGCTCTTATTTCAATATCGGCTGTTACAAAAAGTTTAAGGTCGGCGTCTGGAAATACGACTGTACCAATGTCTCTTCCGTCCATTACAACAGCTCCTTCGGTACCCATGCGCTTTTGTTGATGAACCAAAAATTTACGCACTGTTTTAATTTGTGCAATTACAGATACTAGACCTGAAACGCGAGGCGAACGAATTTCATCCTCAACATTTATCTCATTTAAGAACGTTTCGTTGATTCCTTCATTGTTGACTTTGAAATTGATGTGAATTTCATCCAACGATTTTACAAGGGCATTTTCATTCACCAATCGACCTAAAATAAAATTGTTTTCGATAGCAAAAAGGGTCACCGCACGGTACATAGCGCCTGTATCTACATATCTATACCCCAATTTTTTCGCCATGGCTTTGGCTAAGGTACTTTTACCGCAACTAGAGTAGCCATCTATAGCGATGACGTAATTTTTGGCACTCATTTAAATTTGTTTATGTTGGTACTAATGGTGAAAAAATTATTAGCAAATGCTTGATGATATCGAGCTCTTGCGTAGGCAAATCTAAAACGGTTTACCTTAAATTCAAATCCGTAAGTAAATCCAGCCATCCCTGGCTTCTCTATTAGTTTCAATTCTTCTCTACGTTGGTAATTGTAACCAACACGAATGTGAAAATTCTTTGTTATAACCAACTCGGTAGCTAACTTGGTATGAAAGAAAAGTTGCTTTCCAAATCCAGGGTCACTGCTCGTTTCTTCTTCACCAAAAGCATTTGCTGGTTCTTTGTATAAGTCCTCAGGAATGATGTCCCAACGATTCAGTTGATCCAATGTTAGATAAAAGCGAAATGGAGCATTGTCTAATTTTTTGGATAAAGAAATGTATAAGTTGGTTGGTGCTTTCTGATCATCGCCATCAAATTGCGATAAAACTACACCCACGTTTTCCACTCCCGCTGTTAGCATAAACAACTTGTCTTCGTTTATGATAGACCCTAGAAGATCTACTCCCATAAATGAAGCGCCTTGACTTTCGTATTTGCTGTTGATGAATTTGTACGTTGCTCCTACAGAAATACGCTCATTGACTTTATACCCTGCGCCTACAGACAATTGCAAATCGCGAGCTGAATATTCATTGGAAATGTTTCCAAGATTATCTCTACCCTCAAATGAGCCATAGCTGAAGAAGGCGATAGCCGGAACTATATGAAACTTCTTATACTGAAATGAGTAAGCTGCATTGCCTGATGTAATGCCTTCAAACCAAGGATTGATAGTAAATGTAGCTGCCCCATTGGTTTCATCACTCAGAATAGTGGGGTTTTTCAAGGCCATGCTCAAGTCTCCATCGAAAACTGCTCTAGCCGTACCTGACAAAGCCCCTTCCCTAGCACCACTTATGTTTTTAATGGAAATAAATCCATTATTGGAGCTGGGTTGAGCATGCACTGTAAACGCAAAAATTAGTGATAGGACTAAAACAAAATGCTTCATGAAACTATAGAACGCAACAAATTACATTTATTTTGAAATAACCAACTCACGAGGGTTAGATACTTTCTCTTTTAACAAAGCAATATTCAACACATCGTCCATCGTTTCAACATAATGAAACGTCAATCCTTTGATGTAATGTTCTTTTATCTCTAAAACATCTTTTTCATTGGCCTTACTAAGGATGATATCTTTAATTTTCACACGCTTTGCAGCTAAGATCTTTTCCTTAATACCTCCAACTGGCAATACTTTTCCTCTAAGCGTTATTTCGCCAGTCATAGCCATATTGCGCTTTACTTTTCGTTGTGTAAACACCGAGGCTAGAGCTGTTAACATGGTAATACCGGCAGATGGTCCGTCTTTTGGAGTTCCTCCTTCTGGTAAGTGAATGTGCACGTTGTAGTTGTCGAACAATCTATAATCGATGCCCAAATCTTTAGCGTTGCTTTTCAAATAAGTCCAAGCCAATTGGCAAGATTCTTTGATCACATCACCAAGGTTACCACTGGTACTTAAAATACCTTTTCCTTCAGAAATACTGCTTTCAACATACAATATGCTTCCGCCTGCAGGATTGTATCCTAACCCAATTGCTACACCTGCCGTTTCATTGCCTTCGTAAACATCCGGCACATGCGAAGGACCCAGAATACTCAACAAATCTTTGTCCAAAATTTCTACTTCGTACTCTTCGTCAAAAGCTATTTGCTTGGCTCTATTTCTACACAATTTTGCAATGCGTTTTTCTAATCGACGTACACCACTTTCAAAAGTATATTCACCTATTAAGGTGCTTAAAACTTTTTTATTCAGTTTTAGTTTCGATTTATCCAAGCCTGTTTCCTCTAACTTTCTTGGCAATAAATACTTCCTAGCTATTTCAACTTTTTCTTCCAGGGTATATCCGTTAACATTGATAACCTCCATACGATCTATCAAAGCAGGGTGAACACGCTCAATGTTGTTGGTGGTAGCAATAAACATGACTCTAGAAAGATCAAAATCTTGATCTACATAGTTATCGTGGAAAGTTGAGTTTTGCTCAGGATCAAGTACTTCTAACAATGCACTTTCTGGGTCACCATGAGCATCCGAACTTATTTTATCCAACTCATCCAAAACAAAAACAGGATTTGCCGATCCACATTTTTTAAGGTTTTGAATAATTCGCCCAGGCATTGCTCCTATGTAAGTTTTACGATGACCACGCAATTCGGCTTCGTCGCGCAATCCACCTAGAGATACTCTTACATATTCTCTACCCAATGCTTTGGCAATAGACTTACCTAATGAGGTTTTACCAACTCCGGGAGGTCCATTGAAACACAATATGGGTGCTTTTACATCCTTTTTTAGCTTGAAGACTGCTAATTGTTCAATGATGCGTTCCTTCACATCGTCCAAACCAAAATGGTCTTTATCCAAAATAGCTTGAGCTTTTTTCAGATTCAGATTATCCTCATTGTACTCGTTCCATGGCAACTCAGCCAATAGTTCTAAGTAGTTCAACTGAATAGAATACTCTGGAGATGAAGGATTTAATCGGTAGATTTTTTCAATTTCCTTTTCAAAGGTTTTCTTGACTTTATCGCCCCATTTTTTGCCTTTAGCTTTTTCTTTCAACTCAGCAATTTCGATATCAGTTGGGTTATCGCCCAATTCTTCTTGTATCGTTTTTATTTGCTGATGCAAGAAATATTCTCGCTGCTGTTGATCAATATCGCTCTTTACCTTGCTCTGAATATCTTGCTTAATTTCCAAAAAGTGCAACTCTTTGGTCAAGCTTTTCATTACCAATTCAGCAGCAGCTTCAGCACTTATTTGTTCTAAAATTTCTTGTTTAACCTCAGTTGCTGCGTTCATATTGCTAGCAATGAAGTTGACCAAGAAACTAAATGATTCTATGTTTTTGATTGCAAAACCAGCTTCGCTTGGGATGTTCGGTGAATTTTTCACAATAGACAAAGCCAGGTCTTTCAATGAAGATTCCATCGCTTTTCTTTCCACCTTACCCATTTTCACCTTCTCGGTATTGAACGAGCTAATGTTGGCTACAAAGTAAGGATCCTCTTGAGCTAGCGATTCAAGTACAAAACGCTTTTTACCTTGAATGATAACCGTAGTAGAACCATCAGGCATTTTCAGTAGTTTGACAATCTTGGCAACCGTACCAATTTTGTGCAAATCGTCTACTGTAGGATTTTCTTCAGCCATGTCTTTTTGGCCAACCACTCCTATAAGTTTGTCGCCTTTATTGGCGTCTTGAATAAGTTTTATGCTTTTGTCGCGTCCAACCGTAATTGGAATAACAACCCCTGGAAACAAAACGTTGTTACGCAAAGGAAGTACAGGCAATGTTTCTGGCAAGAGTTCTGAATTCATGGCTTCTTCTTCTTCCGAAGTAATCAACGGAATGAATTCAGTTTCGTGTTCAGAAAGGTCCTCGTTGCTTAAATGTATAGTGTTTTGAAAAAAATCAGACATAAGTAATTACAGCATAAGAAAAAGCCGTGCCACCAAGGGCATTGGGTCATTAATGCTAGAAAGGGTTAATTATTGAGCCAAAAAGCGCCAAAGCGATTTGGTTTCTTCTGTCAAACTGACATTTCGACGTGCCATCATCGCTTCTGACATTTCAAACGCTTTATGCAGTTCGAATTTGAATAAGCCTTTATCGGTAAACCACGAAAAATTTGGCAAATGTTTTGGTGGAAAACTAGAACAAACAACATTTGAAAAAGCACCAAATACTGTTGCTGTATTGATTTGTGTATTGATAGCTGTTTTACTGTGATCGCCCATCAATACTCCGCAAAACAACATATCAGTAGATTCTATAGACTGAGTTTTGTGATTGTACTGATTCACTTTTGAATAATTGTTTTTAAGATTGCTGCAATTGGTATCGGCTCCTAAATTGCACCATTCGCCAATGACTGCATTGCCTATAAATCCGTCATGTCCTTTATTAGAAAATGCACCAATATTGCAGTTACTAACCTCTCCCCCAACTCTGCATTCTTTACCAATAACCGTTGGGCCATAAATTTTGGCTCCCATTTTAATAATAGCATGTTCGCCAATAAACATCGGTCCTTTTAACATGGCTCCTGCAGAAACTTCAGCGTGTTTGTCTAATATAATAGGCCCCGATGTAGTATCGTAATATCCGGGTGCAATTTTAGCTTCAGGATGAGCGTACAAATCATCGCCTATAATAATTACTCCTGGGGCGGCACAATCGCAATGAGGAAATCCGTCAAAATCAAACAAATCAAAATGCTCGCCTATTTTTAAAAACAAATCATTAGCCGATTCGATAAGCACAAAAGTGTCGCACTTAATTTCTATCGTTGAAGCTGCTTGTATTCCGCTCCAATTTCCATTAGTTTTTAATGCAGAGCTAATGTTTTCCGATGTTCTATATGCCAAAATTCGACCTGCTTCATCAACCAAACTTGCATTTAGTGGTAATGTTTGCAGATTTTCGGCCATTTTTTTATTCGGAACCACTCGACCATCCACATAAACGGTATCGTTACTATGTTGATTAGAGTAAACACCAGACAATGCATCGGAGCATAGATAACCAAAGTTTGCATGAGGCAACAAACCTGTCCACAACTCGGATATGCTACCGCCAACCATTTGAAGCTGCGCTATTGGTCTTGTTTCTGTAAAAGGATAAAATGCTGTCGCATTGAAATCGACTAAGGTTACCTGCATAAAAGTCAAAAAAAAAGCCCCCAATAAGGAGGCTTAAAATTAATGAAAACTCGAAAGAATTTAGTTCTTTTTGAATTTTGCGAATCTTTGCTTGTACTTGTCAATACGTCCAGCTGTATCGATAAATTGCATTTTACCAGTAAAGAATGGGTGTGATTGATCAGAGATTTCAACTTTAACAAGTGGGTATTCATTACCGTCTTCCCACTGTATTGTTTCTTTTGAAGCTGCTGATGATTTCGTTAAGAAAGCATAATCACAAGTAACATCTTTAAAAACTACAGTTCTATATTCTTCCGGGTGGATACCTTTTTTCATCTCTATGCGTTTGTTATTAGGACGGCAAAAATAATACTTTTTACTAAACTTGCACCATCTATGAGAACTCTTTTTTCGCTTTCTATTTTCTTCGTCCTAATTTTAACATCTTGCGAGAAAAAAAGTGGAAGTTCAAATGCCAGCTTTTTAGGATTCAGCCAAGATACGGTGCTTTTCGATACCGTGTTCACAGCAAGGGGAACTGCAACAAAAATTTTTAAAATTTTCAACAACAGCAAAGAAAGTATGGCAATAAAACGCATTGCCCTTCGAAATGCGAACACTTTTTTCCGATTTAATATAGATGGTTACTCTGGAGTTCAAGTAGAAAACATCGAAATTTTACCCAACGATAGTGCTTTTGTATTTATGGATGCCAACATCGACCCAAATGGATCGAGCAGTCCATTGGTAATTGAAGATGCTTTGGTTTTTGATTTTGAAACCGGAACAAAAGAATTGCCCATTGTAGCCTATGGTCAAGATGCCGTTTACATTACGCCTAATGTTTTTCCAAGCAACATTCCTGCTTATAGCTTACTAGATAGTGTAACCGTATGGACCAACGAAAAACCATACGTAGTGTTTGGTTATGCCGTAGTTGATTCAATGTACAGCCTTACAATAGAAGCCGGTGCCAAAATATATTTCCACTCGGGAGGTGGCTTATGGATTTACCGCGATGGCGACTTAACAGCTAAAGGCACAGTAGACAACCCAATACTTTTTCAAAGCGATCGATTAGAAAGCTTTTACGCTAACTCACCTGGGCAATGGGACAGAATTTGGATCAATGAAGGTGCTAACGATGTTGTTATTGAACATACCATTATTAAAAATTCGGTAATTGGATTACAAATAGAAACCCTTCCCTTTTCTTATAACATTACAGCACCTGTTAGTGCAAGAAAAGTTACAGTAAACAATACCATCATAAAAAACTGTTCTTCTTCAGGATTGTTTTTACGCAACAGCAAAATAGCATTAAACAATGTTGAGATTAGCAATTGCGGGCAACATACAGTAGCTATTACAGGAGGTGGTGAATACACTTTAAATCACGTAACGTCTGCTAACTACTGGACTGCAGCGGTTAGAAAAACACCTTCGTTTTTTGCTAGCAATGCTTATAAAGATGGAAATGGCAACATTCAAGTTCGCAACTTGAATACACTCAACATCACCAATTCTGTTTTTGTTGGCAACAACGATGTAGAGCTTGATTTTGAAACGATAGAACCTGGCGTTAATAATTTGAGTCTTAATTATAGCTCTATCTATACCGATGATGCTAATAAATACTCTGGCGGCTCGCAATTGAGTTTTAATCTCACCCCCAATTTTGTATCGCGTTTCAACAGCAATTATCGATTGGGGACAGATTCACCTTTCATTAATAAAGGAACGGGAAGTATTGTGAATAAAGATTTACTGAATCGACCGCGAGATGCTCAGCCCGACTTGGGAGCTTACGAATACGATCTTTCGGATCAAGATTAAACCTTCGCCAAAAAAGCAAGAGTATCAACCCCATCAGCATAATCGTTTAGTGTAGGGCATTGATTCGACCCAAGTGGATTTTCGAACCCTTTTCCACACACAACTTGAAGCTGGTCTTTATGATCTGCTAACTTCTCTATCACATAATCGATATTAGAATAACGCTCATAAAAATAGACCGATACCGGCGCATGCATACCGTCCGATTCTTTTAAAACAAAAAAGTCGTTTTCTAAGAATTTGTCTACGTTCATCAGGTAAATAGCGCGGTGATAATCGAAATTGTTGGCATATTTATTGTGATCTTTAAAATAATTAAAGTCTACAGAATTTTCGAATATGCGTTGAATATTGAAGTTTTCATGCACAAAAAGCTTGCTCACAGAACGACAACCTCTACCAAAATACACGAACATATCGTTTGCCAACATTTTCAGCTCTTCATCGCTTGTAGTTTCATCTAAAATAGCTACCGAACTTCTGTTTTTGCGGAGTAAGGTTGGTATATGACGGAAGTAATACTCAAAATATCTAGCCGAATTATCGCTACCTGTCGCAATCAAAGCATCGGCTTTTTGTAATTCTTGTGTTTTAAGCTCAAACTTATTTACCAAATCAGGGCAATGAGCAATAAGCCTCTTCAAAATAAATGGCAACAAAACTTCATCATCGCTAGAACATTTTAGCCACAAAGAATGTCCAGAAACCAAAACAGAAATACAATCGTGAAAAGCTACCAAAGGCAAATTTCCAGCTCCGATTACAGCAATTGTTTTAGGAATTGGGTTTTTAGGAACAGAAGCAATCCATTCTGCAATATTTTGCTCTGAAAGCGATTGCGACCAAATTTCTAATGATTGAATTACAAATTTTTTTATGAACCAAGGGTTTTTGATTTCAGCATACGCTATCTTAGACTCATACTCCTGATACAGAGCATCATCCATCGTATTATTTACGTAAGCATCCAACTCAATTCCTAATTCTACTAAAGCTTTTGCAACAAGGTTCATCCAAAGACGTTATTTAAAGCAGCAAACCTATTATATTTGAACCACATTTAAACTAATTGACTGCTGTATGGCAATTAAAATAACTGACGAGTGCATTAACTGTGGGGCCTGCGAGCCAGAATGTCCCAACAACGCGATATACGAAGGCGGATTAGAATGGAAATTTTCTGATGGTACTTCATTAAAAGGAAACATTACCACTCCAAAAGGTGAAACATTCGATGCTTCGGCTGAAAATGAACCAGGTAGTATGGATGTATATTACATATCTACCGATAAATGTACTGAGTGCAAAGGATTTCATGATGAGCCACAATGTGCTGCCGTTTGTCCTGTTGACTGCTGTGTAGACGATGAAGATAACGTTGAAACAGAAGAAGAATTATTAGCAAAAAAAGATTTCTTACACCTATAATCAGGGTTGACAAGTTCTAAGCAATTCATATCCAAACGACAAATATTCACCAGCTGGATATTTGTCGTTTTTTTATTTGTCGCAGAAAAAGGTTTCGCACAAAAAGCTACCGTTATCGATAGCATCAATTACCATCGACAAGAAAGTTTAAACGCTGTTGATAGTAAGGTAAAAGATTCGCTAAACCTTGTGCTTATAGAAAACGTAAAATCGCTTCTACGTCGAAAAGATTTTCACAAAATAGATCTCAGCAAAATAGACCCTAGCTTATCGGTTAAACGAATTTCTAAACCCTATTTTGGTTTCATTTCGTGGAGTGTACTGTATCCAAACACAGAAGGTGAAGACAGCGTTAAATACCACACCCACATACTTTTAAGAGAAAAACGCTACCATAGACTTTATAACGTTAAAAGCAACGGGAAAGAAACGCCTTTAGCAATGAAGTCTTTCGACATATCTAATTGGTATGGAGCTATATATTACGACGCAGTTCCGTATAAAATAAAAGGCGATTGGCATTTCATGTTTTTAGGTTGGAGAGAATTGGAAGATTATCGACAAGCAAAAATCATTGAAAGTGTAAGTTTAAAAGCCGACAGTGTTGTTTTTGGAGAACCTAAATCTTTATTGAAACTTATACCTAGAGGTAGAGAATTGATAGAGTATCCCAAAAATGTACGCTTGAGCCTAAAATACGATGCCGAAACTGAATCCATCTATTACGATGATATGTTGAAAGTTGGAGCAAGTGTATCGCCTAGTTTTTCTTTCAATGGTTACAAATTCGATAAAAAACAAAACATGTGGATACAGCATGAAGACATCGATATAAAAGCCCTTGAATAAATTCACAAAATCTTAATTACAAAGTATCAACCAACATTATATTAATCCATACAATTGCAAAAAACATCACCTATGAAAATTCACAATTTCAGTGCCGGACCATGTATTTTACCACAAGAAGTTTTACAAAAAGCTTCTGACTCTGTAAAAGAATTAGACAACATTGGCTTGTCGTTAATAGAAATTTCGCACCGCTCTAAAGAGTTTGTTGCTATCATGGAAAATGCGCAAAACTTGGTAAAAGAATTGTTAGGAGTTCCTGATAATTACAGCGTGCTTTTCTTACAAGGTGGAGCTAGTTTAGGTTTTTATAAAACAGCTTTAAACTTCTTGAAAGAAGGCGAAACAGCACATTACCTTAATACCGGTACTTGGGCAAAAAACGCAATCAAGGAAGCAAAATTGGTAGGCGATGTAAATGTTCTAGCATCTTCAGAAGACAAAAACTTCAATTACATTCCTAAAGACTACACTGTTCCTAATACAGGTTCTTACATTCACTTTACGAGCAACAACACCATTTTCGGAACTCAATTTCAAAAAATGGTTACTGCAGACATTCCAGTAATATGCGATATGTCTTCAGACATTTTCTCTCGCCCTATCAACGTATCTGACTATGCTATGATTTACGCTGGCGCTCAGAAAAACATGGGACCTGCAGGAACAACACTTTATATCATCAACAACGATTTATTAGGAAAGGTTGAAAGAACCATTCCTTCAATGTTGGATTTCTCTAAGCACATTGCTAAGGAATCTATGTACAATACCCCTCCAGTATTTGCTATTTACACATCCATGTTGATGTTAGAATGGTTGAAAAAACTAGGTGGAGTATCGGCTATTGAAAAAATAAACAATGCTAAAGCTGAATTGCTTTACAACGAAATAGATGCCAATCCATTATTTTCTGGTACAGCTGCTAAAGAAGATAGAAGTAAAATGAATGCTTGTTTTGCTTTGAACGACGAAAGCCATGCTGAAACTTTCGATGCTATGTGGAAAGCAGCTGGTATCAATGGACTAAAAGGACACAGAAGTGTTGGTGGATACCGTGCATCTATGTACAATGCACTACCATTAGAAAGCGTACAAGCTTTGGTTAATGTAATGCAAGAATTGAAAACAAAAGTAGCGTAAACACTTAATCATGAAAATATTAGCAAACGACGGAATATCACCTGCAGGTGAAGCAGCAGTAAAAAAATACGGTTTTGAAATCAGTACTGATTTTATTGCTCAAGACGAATTGGTAGATACCATCAATAAAGAAGGATACTCTGCATTATTGGTTCGCTCTGCAACAAAAGTTAGAAAAGACATAATCGACAACTGCCCAGGTTTAAAACTAATTGGTCGTGGCGGTGTTGGTATGGACAACATCGATGTTGAATATGCTAGAAGCAAAGGAATTCATGTGGTAAACACTCCTGCTTCATCTTCTCTATCGGTTGCCGAAATGGTTATGGCACAAGCATTTGCATTTTCAAGATTTTTACATAAATCGTACGCCGACATGCCTAATAAAGGTGCTACTGAATTCAAAGCCTTGAAAAAAGCCTATGCTAAAGGGACTGAGTTAAGAGGTAAAACCATGGGTATCATCGGTATGGGTCGTATTGGACAAGCTCTTGCATCTTATGCTTTAGGTTGTGGAATGGACGTGATTTTTTACGATCGTTCTAGAGAAAATACAGCCATTGAGTTAGAAATAGTGCACCATGGGACGATTGAGGTGAACCTTACAAAAAGTGACTTGGATACAGTACTTAGTAAGTCCGATTATTTATCTCTGCACGTACCAGCACAGCCAGACGGCAAAGCCATTTTAGGTGCAGCAGAATTCGCAAAAATGAAAGACTCTGCTATCCTAATCAATACTGCAAGAGGTAACTCAATCGATGCAGACGCTTTAGTAAGTGCCTTAGACAACAATACACTTAAAGGAGCTATTATGGATGTGTTTGAAAACGAACCTACTCCAAATCCAGAGTTATTGAAGCACGCTAAAATTGCTACAACTCCTCACATTGGAGCAGCAACTTTAGAAGCACAAGAACGTATCGGATTGGAATTAGCAGACCTATTGAATGAAAAATTGACGGTTAACGCATAAACATATGCCTACCACATACTAATTAAAAAAAGCTTCCATTTCGGAGGCTTTTTTTATGAACTCAAATTTTCTAATCTCCCATTAAAACACATTCTCATAATATTGGAATAACATCTTCAACACAGTAAAAGCAGAAGTTTGCACCCTCAAATAATTTACCCATGCGCCATTTCGCTTTTCTACTTTTAGTTTGTATTTCTACTTTAGGTTTTTCGCAAGAAACAGAAATTATTGCCTTGCCTTTTGGTAACCAGTGGCAGTACAACGACCATGGAGCAGAACTAACCTTACAGTACAGTCTACCCTATTTCGAAGAAACTCCATTATACAACGACAACGACTGGAACACCAAACAAGCTCCTTTTGGTTATGGGCATCAAGTTGCAACAACTTTAAAACAGAACACCGATTCTACGGACGCGGCAATTACGACCTATTTTTTGGCTAAAGACCCGAAATTTCTTCATTTCCCAGAGCAAATCAACCAACTGTATTTAACGGTTCGATACAACGATGCATTTGCTTTCTTTTTTAATGGCATTGAGGTTGCACGAGAAAACTTATTTCCTCTAAGCTATAGCGGTACAAAAGCTACAGACGATATACCGTACACAGAAGTAAGATTGGACATTTCAGCTTACAAACATCTCTTATCACCCATAAATTATTTAGACAACTTTCTTGCTGCAGAATTACATCTTGCTGATCAAAAAACTGATTCTGCATTTTTTGATGCACAAATATCCTATACGGTTGGAGCACGTCTTCCTCTCCCTATTAATTACATTACAGCGGGTCCATATTTAAGTCCTTCCACTCAAAACGAGGCCATCATAACCTACTACACAAGCCAACCAAGCAACACGGTTATTCATTACGGCACAATCGCCAACAATCTTACCGCTGAATTTCGTAACGACAGTTTAACCACTCGCCACGAAGCCAGAATAAGCCGTTTAACCCCAGGAACTACCTACCATTATGAAATTGGTGGTATTCCCAGCTTTATGAATCGGGTGGATCAGCAATTTGTAAAAACTGCCCCCATTATTGGTAAAGATACCACCACCAACATCTGGGTTACAGGCGATTTTGGAAATGGGCTTCCTACTCAGCACTTAGTATATGCCGATTACCTTTTGAAAAACGGTTTAAATAGCACCGATTTATGGATGTGGTTGGGCGATAATGCCTACGACCAAGGTACTTTTGGTGAATACCAAAGAAATGTATTTGACATCTACAATCTTACCTTAAGAAATCATGTATTACTTCCTACTCTTGGCAATCATGATGCGAAATCTTGCGTAACCACACAAGATATAGGACCGTATTTCGATTTATTTACCCTACCAAAAAATGGAGAAACCAATACCCTACCATCCGGTACTGAAGCATACTATTCATACAATTACGCCAACATTCATTTCATTTGTTTAGAATCTACCGACAATAACCGTTTACGGGGCGGGAAAATGATGCAATGGTTGGAGCAGGATTTAAAAAATAACACTGCTAAATGGACCATTGCTTTTTGGCACCATCCTCCATATTCTAAAGGATCTCATGATTCCGACAACGAAGGACAGTTAATAGAAATGAGAGAAAATGCCAATCCATTGTTAGAAAAATACGGTGTCGATTTGGTTTTGAATGGGCATAGCCATAGCTACGAACGCACATATTTATTAGATGCGCATTATGGTAAAAGCGAAACCTTCGATGCTGCCATACACCTACCACAACCAGGCGATGGAAATACGGAGCCCTATGAAAAAACCATCACCAAAGTTGGCCATAAAGGCACTGTTTATGCATTGGTTGGTTCGTCTGGGGTTTCAGATTTCGATTCGTCCTTAGACCATCCTGCTCACGCTAGTACTTCTAGTATGATAGGTTCTATGCTTTTAAAAATTGAAGCCAATACGTTGTCGGCAGAATTTATTTCACCTCTTATTCCTAGTGGTATGGGTGATAAATTCACCATTGTAAAAACCAACGAAATAGAACCTTGTACACAGTTACTAAATCTTAACGACAGCCTTATAACTTGCGGAGATAAAGCCGAATTAAATGTAGGTGATGACTTTTGGACTTACCAATGGAGTACTGGTTCAACAGATTCTATTATTCAAGTTTCAGAAAGTGGATATTACTCATTGGAAGTTCAACGTTTTCAAGATTGTTTCAATACCGATAGTATCTATGTGCAATTCGAACGCCCTGAGTTTACCTTTTCTAATAACAATCCATGCCTTGGTGACACGGTTATAATAACCGCAACAAACACCAATAACATCACTTGGAACAACAGCAATACGGCTCCAACTTATACTATGTATCAGGAAGATTCCGTTGCTTACACGGCTACTGTAAATGGCTGCACAACTTCCGACACAATCTTCCTTTCTTATTCCAAAATTGATTTTATTGATATTGAAGTAAAAAACGAAAATGGTCAACTTCAAGATCCTTTCACATTTATAATCAACAACCGCATGGTATACGATAGTGTTGTTTGGTTCTTTGGCGACGGCATAACAGATACCATTAGCGTAGGAGAACACACTTACACTTATCCTGGGAATTATAGAGTTGTATTAACAGCCTTTAAAAATGGTTGTTCAACCCAAGAGTTTTTCAAAGTCAACAGGGTAATCAATTCTATTGAACAAGAATCTGCTAGAAGAACAAATGTTCACTTTTCAAATCAGAAATTAGAAGTAGAAAATTCGGATGCAACGAACTTTACTGTAATAAACAGCATTGGAAAAATAGTAGCCAATGGCATGCTTACAAGCAATACCATTGAGCTAAAAAACATCAGTAAAGGCAACTATTGGATTCGACTTTCTGGCAACAACAAGGCTGAAACAAAAAGTTTCGTAGTGGACTAACTATACCATCACACTGAAGTATTTCTTACTCCAGGAAGCGCAATTTTGAATTTAAAAGCTACTATTCTAATTGTAAAAATGATGCCAATTGACACCCAAGAAGCAACAATTTCTGTAACGCCGTACTTCATCAGCATTGCAAACAATAACCCTCCAAATAAACAAGCTGTAGCATAGATTTCCTTTTGTAATATCAAAGGAACTTCGTTGCAAATTGTATCGCGTATGACACCTCCTAAAGTTGCTGTAACAACTCCTAAAATAACAGCTGCAGGAATAGATGCTCCATACTCTAGAGATTTAGCTGTACCAGCAACGGCAGCAAGAGAAATAGCCATAGCATCAAACAAAGTCAAAGTCTTTTGCATCTTAAGAACAAGTTTAAATGCCGCAATAGTTATAATAACGCCTATAACGGTTCCATAACACAATGTAGGATCTACTATCCATGATGGTGTTGCTCCAATAAGCAAATCTCTTATGGTTCCTCCCCCAACGGCAGTAAGAAAAGCCATAGCTGAAATTCCAAACCAATCGAAGCCTTTTCTTGCGGCTACTGTTCCTCCGCTAATTGCAAAACATATAAGACTTAAGAAATCAATTACCCACATAGCTATCTGATTTTAACGTGTTCATTTTAGCATTGTGAGGATAAGGTTTGCCGTCCTTTAAGGCTACAAATACAAAGGATGCTTTACAAATTTCTGAACGAGATCCGTTTTTCTCTTCTTTGTTCGCTACTACCATTACTGTTATCGAACTCCGACCTAAATCAGTAATAGTGGTGTGCATTTCAATGATATCACCCAAATGAGCAGGGGCCATGAAATCGACTTTATTTAATGTAGCTGTTACAAGACCATTGCACGATGTTCCGTAAAGTATTTTACGTGCGCAATTGGCTGCTGCAGAATCTAATTCTGCTAATAATTTACCGCCGAAAAGAGTTCCCGACCAATTAAGATAATCCGGAAAAACGGTAAACGTAAATAAGTGTTCTTTTTGAATATTGTTTTCTTGTAATAATGTCATTCTGTACTTATTATACTAGGTGAAGGCGGAGGAACTAATGATTTTTGGATATGCAATGTTTGACACTTATGGTTATAACTAAAATTCTTCACGGCATTCATATTCATGTTTTGCTTGATCATTGTATTTTGTTTTATGGTTAGTTTTTTATCAAAAAAAAATCCCGATGTTTTTTCAAACAACGGGATTAGTAAATTAATTCTTTAAAGCTATGTGCACGAATTCATTCATTACCAATCCCAAGTCTATGTCTTTTTGACATAACCTGTTTACAATTGATACAATATGTGTTCGTGTTTTTCACAGTACAAAATTATATATTATTTCATTCATACCTATCGCATTATTCAAAAAAAGCACCACCACTTATATTTGTTATTTATCTCAACAAAACCAACACTCATCTACACTAAATACTATTCCCTATATTTACTCCTAACCACTACTATACACCATAATGCGAAAATTTGTTAGCTGCTTCGTTTTATACTTCCTTATTTCATCCTTATTCGGTCAATCTCAATACCAATATTTCGATGGTAACGATACCATTCCTTCAGAAACGATTGAATTCCAATTCTCGGCTATTCCTGAAGATGTTTGGTATGTAGGCAAACCTGAAAAAACAATTTTCAATTCGGCCTTTTCGCAACCAAACGCCTTATTCACTTCAAAAAATGGAGGCTATTCGCCAAACAATCAATCTTCCTTCATTATACAGTACGACCCATTTACTTTTGGTCCTGGAATATTGGCTATGCAATGGACACAAAAATTGCAATACCAACCTCCTACAGATTCAGACGCTGGTGACGGTGGCTATATTGAGTTTTCATTGGACTCGGGTGCAACTTGGCAGAATGCATTAACAAGCCCATACGTATACAACTTCTATGGCTACAACACCAACAACGTAGCAACACTTAGCAATGGTCAAGAAGGTTTAGTTGGTACCGATCCCGTATGGCGAGATATTTGGTTGTGTTTCGATCAATCGTTTTTGCAACAATTAAAAACTGTGTTTTTTAGATTTACTCACGTTTCCGACGACAACTCATCTTGGCATGAAGGCTGGATGATAGACAATTTCCAAATGCACCTCACATTGGTACACACCATTTCAGAAAAAGAGTCGAACGATTACCTCAATATTCTCCCCAACCCCACCAATGGGATTGTAAAAATACAAGCTGAAAAACGCAACGATTTCCACATCATACAAAACATGGAACTCATTAATATAGACGGAACCGTTGTAGAAACATTCGGTATGAGTCCTACAAAATTCCAAATTGACATAAGCCACCACCCAAGAGGGACATATTACTTAAAAGTTCAAACCAATATCAAAACAGAAATTCACAAAATAATATTGATAGATTGATCTTAAATGCCACTTAAAAATCAATTTCGATTCCTGTTTTATGTGAGTATTGTTTTGTTTCCAGCCTTTTGCTTTTTGAACGAAACAACACCATACCAATGGCCCAAAACACAATACTTTCCGGCAATGCCAATGGATAGTAGCAATTTGGTTACTGTTGAAGGCGCAGAGCTTGGGCGCTATCTATTTTACGACCCCATTTTGAGTGTTGACAGTACTTTCTCGTGCGCTAGCTGTCACCATCAAGAATATGCTTTTAGCGATAATGCATCTTTAAGTGTTGGTGTTTACGGCGATTCGCTAACTCGTAATACCATGCCCCTTTTCAATTTAGCGTGGTATTCTGCTATGTTTTGGGATGGCCGCTCTCCAAGTATTGAGAATCAAGTATTTCATCCGGTTTCCAATGTTTTAGAAATGGATTTTAGTTGGACAGAAGCAGAAAAGCGCATCAATAGGAGCTCGTTTTATTCAACCAAATTCAAAACCATTTTCCAAACAGACTATGTTGATAGCATACTGATAGCGAAAGCGATTGCTCAATTTGAGAGAACATTAATCTCTGCCAACTCTAAGTACGACAAAGTATTAAGAGGCGAAACCTATTTGAACGAGCAAGAGTATAGAGGATTTGTATTGGCCAACGACCAATCTAAAGGCAACTGTTTGCAATGCCACACATCAGATGCTGATGCTCTTGGAACTACCAGAGTGTTTAGCAACAATGGACTCAATGCAGCTCAAACAATGAGTGATTTTACAGACAAAGGATTAGCCAGCCATACAAGCAATGCATCCGATGGAGGGAAATTCAAAATACCCAGTTTTAGAAATGTAGGCTTTACAGCACCCTACATGCACGATGGTCGTTTTAAGACCTTGGAAGAAGTGCTGGACTTTTACTCTGACAATTTACAACACAGCTATAGCCGCGATTCGAAATTAGCTCCAAAAACCAGTACAGGATTCAAACTCAACCACCAAGAGAAAAAAGACATCATTGCTTTTTTACGAACGATGAACGACAGTAGTTTCATCAGCAATCCTGAATTTGCAAATCCTTGGAAACAAAAAAACCGCTACTAGAGCGGTTTTTATATATTCAAAAACGAGAATTTTTATTTCCCTAATAATGCTTTTGTTTTAGCTACAATCGTAGCAGCGTTGCATTCGTATTTCTCAAGCAATTGCTCTGGTGTACCACTTTCACCAAAAGTATCGTTTACGCCAACCATTGCCATTTTACAAGGAAAGTTTCTAGCCAAAGCACCTGAAATAGACTCACCCAATCCACCATAAATTTGGTGTTCTTCAGCACTAACAACGGCACCTGTTTTTTTAGCAGAAGCAATGATCGCTTCTTCATCAAGTGGTTTGATTGTATGGATATTCAAAACTTCTGCTGAAATTCCTTCTTTAGCCAAAGTTTGAGCCGCTAATACAGCTTCCCATACTAAATGACCTGTAGCACAAATAGTAACATCTGTACCTTCTTTTAGCAATTGTGCTTTCCCAATTTCAAAAGGTGCATCTGCAGGAATGAATACAGGTCTTTTTGGACGACCAAAACGCAAGTAAACAGGTCCTACGTAATCGGCTATAGCCAATGTAGCTTGTTTTGTTTGAGTATAGTCAGCAGGGTTGATAACTACCATGTTTGGCAAAGCCTTCATCATGGCCAAATCTTCTAAAATTTGGTGAGTAGCACCGTCTTCACCAAGGGTTAAACCCGAGTGAGAAGCACATATTTTTACGTTTTTATCAGAATAAGCAATACTCTGACGGATTTGATCAAATACACGGCCTGTGGAAAAGTTAGCAAAGGTTCCAGTAAATGGAATCTTACCTCCTATTGTTAGTCCTGCAGCCATACCCATCATGTTAGCTTCAGCAATACCTACTTGAAAAAAACGCTCTGGGTTAGCATCTTGAAATGCATTCATTTTTAACGATCCAGTTAAATCGGCACAAAGTGCAACCACTTTATCGTTTGTTTCACCAAGTTGTGTTAATCCGTCACCAAATCCCGAACGAGTGTCTTTGTTGTCTAATTCGCTTGCATTAAGCTTAAGTATATCAATATTCAATGCTTTCATCTTAGTAATCTCCTTCGGTTTCTTCTAATTGTGATAATGCGTTAGCAAGTTGATCGTTGTTTGGAGCAACACCATGCCATTTGTGAGTACCCATCATAAAGTCTACTCCAGCGCCCATTTCGGTTTGCAATACGAGCATTACAGGCTTTCCTTTACCTGTTCTTGTTTTAGCATCTTCTAATGCTTTCACAACCGTAGCCATATCGTTTCCATTGGGAACCAAAACGGCATCCCAACCAAAGGCAGTAAATTTTTGAACCAAATCGCCCATAGGCATTACATCGTCAACATCACCATCAATTTGACGGCCATTGAAATCGATGCAAGAAATAAGATTATCAACTTTTCGGCCTGCAGCATAAATAGCAGCTTCCCAAATTTGTCCTTCCTGTAATTCTCCATCACCGTGTAAGGTATACACCAAATGATTGTCTCCGTTCAACTTTTTAGCTTGAGCTGCTCCAATGGCAACAGACATACCTTGTCCTAAAGAACCTGATGCCATTCTAATACCAGGTAGCCCTTCGTGAGTTGCAGGGTGACCTTGAAGTCGAGTCCCTAACTTTCTAAAAGTGTCTAATTCTTTAACATCAAAGTATCCGCTTCTAGCCAAAGTAGAGTACCAAACTGGAGATATATGTCCGTTGGATAAGAAAAATAAATCTTCTCCATTTCCGTCCATAGAAAAATCAGTATTGTGATCCATTATACGACCATAAAGCGCAACAAAATATTCTACACAGCCCAATGATCCACCTGGATGTCCACTGTTTACGGCATGCACCATACGCAAAATGTCGCGTCTTACTTGCGAGCTTAACTTTTCTAAGGCTTCGATACTTTTCATTCGGGTGACTTTAATATTGGCAAATCTATTAAGTTTACGACAATGAAATCCGAAATTATGATCAAGAATTTTCAATATTTTGCTCTAGCCCTTGTCTTATTCGTTCAAACCGCTTATTCTCAAAGCGATAATTCATATCAAGGTTCGTTTACAGGCGTAACAGGTGTAGGAAAAGTAAAACTTAAACTTATTGCTGACAGTCAAAGTTTCGCGAAAATAGTTGGAACGAATGAAGAAGCTGGCAACGTAAAGATCTCGTTTTCGAATAACAATGTAAAAGTTCAAGCCTTGCAATTTTGGAAAGGCGACTATATAGTTGTTGAGGTGCATTATAAAAATTTAATGTCTGTCAATTTAGATGCTGGAGCATTGGCTTATGCATCATCTAGAATAAACAGCGATAACTTAAATCTTAACCTTAGTGCGGGCTCAGAATTGGACGCAGATGTTCAATGCGACTTATTAACCATGAAAGCAGGTCAAGGATCTGTAATAACCATATCAGGAACAGCCGATAATTTGACCGCTAACGCGAGTACTGGCGCAGAAATAAATGCACAAAAAGCCGCCTTTGATTCGTGTACATTAAAGAGCAATACGGGCAGCGAAATTACAGTTAGAAGCTGTGATAACTTAACGGCTAAAGCCAACACTGGTGGGATGATATACTACGTCACAAAACCAAACAACAGCAATATTTCAGCCAATACTGGAGGCGAAATAAAGAAATTGTCTAACTAAATTTCCATTGCATTTAGTTATACTAGTGCATTGAATACTTCAAATAATACGGTTGGATAGACATCTCTTTCTAACCGTTTTTTTATACTCAACAAAATCTTCGCTAAAAATAAATTTAGATTAAGCTTCCTTCCTTTTTGTTGAGCATTTATTAATCGTGCGATGATATTATAGCCAAGTACTCATCACACTTTAGCATAATGAAGTTATTGGCTATTATTTTTTCTTTCCTGACGACAATTGTTGGTTATTCACAAAATTCTCGACCTGAAGTTCCTCAACAACAAGATAAACTTGCACCTTTTTATCATGGTGTAGCGTCTGGCGATCCTCTACCAAGTGCCGTAATAATTTGGACCCGATTCACTCCAGATAGCGAGCAATTACAAGCCGTCAAAATACAGTACACCGTAGCTACGGATACGGCATTTCAAAACATTGTGCAGCAAGGTGAAGTTTTCGCTGATCCTTTGAATGATTTCACTGCCAAAGTGGATGTAAAACACTTAAAACCAAACACCTACTATTACTATGTATTTACTGCGCCCTCCGGAAAAAACTCTTTAATCGGACGAACCAAAACAGCCCCAATTGGTCATTATTCGCATTTCAGAGCCGCATCTCTATCCTGCACCAGCATTTATTCCGGCTTTTTTAATGGTTACACTCGCATTGCAGAACGCAACGACTTGGATTTAGTAATACACGTTGGAGACTATTTGTACGATTTTGTGGACGGAAATGGCAACAACCGCGTTCCTGATCCATACCCAGAAACACCCAAAGATTTACAATCATGGAGAGATCGTCATGATTATTACGAATTAGATGTTGATTTGATACGTGCACGTCAGCAGCACCCATTTGTAATTATATGGGACAATCACGATGTAGATGATTACCACAAAAATGCCGTGAGTTATAAAGCTGCCAACCGAGCATTTTACGAATGGTTACCTATACGACTGAAACAAGATGAACTGGTAGACACGTTAAAAATTTATCAAAAGTTAGAATACGGAGACTTGGTAGATATTGTTATGCTTGACTGCTATTCTTATAAAGACGATGAAGTTGGAACCAACGCCAACAATTTCAATAACGATGAAATTGACGATGAAAACAGAAGCTATTTGGGCGACAAACAAAGAGAATGGTTGTATCAACAAATAGACAGTTCTTCTGCCGTATGGCGCATATTTGGAAGCCAGAAACTCATGGCTCCTTGGTGCTTAGGTTGCTTTCCAGACATTACCGGAGATCTTGATTTCCCTGTATTCAACGACAACGGAAATGTTTTCAATGTAAGAGCTTGGGATGGATATCCTGCTGAACGAAAAAACCTATTTAACAAACTAAGAGAAAAAGGAAGCCGTAACAATCTTACATTAAGTGGAGACGCACATTTGGCTTTTTATGCAGACTTAACCGAAGATCCTTTCAACCTTATTGAATACAACCCCCTTACAGGAGGGCAATCTGTTGGTGTCGAATTATTACCGAGCAGCTTAACACGTGAAAATTTTGATGAAATATTGGCCGATGAAGGTGGAGGAAAGCCAAATTCGGCATACTATTCTGCAGCAGAAACATTAGCCAATGCATCGCGTGTAGCCAATATACATCACAAATACAGTAATTTTTCAGATCACGGATATGCTTTAATTGATATAACACCGGAAAGAATTATCGGTGAATTTTGGGTTTCCGAAAAAATTGAAGTCCAATCGACAGAAACAATGATGCGTTCCCACACCTGCGAAGCCAACAGTGGCGTTTGGAGTGTATTACCAAATCTAACTCCATCCGAAGGCAAAACTTTTCAAGCCACCCCTGCCCCATTGTTGCCTCCAACAGCGAATATTGTTGGCATTACACAACAAAACCCTAATGCTTTCGTAGCTAGCATATATCCTAACCCTGCCAGCGAAGGCATCACCATAATTCTACCCCACAACCTTGCTTCATGGACCATAGAATTGCTCGATGTTCGTTCTGTTGTATTGCAATCTGAAAGAGTAGAAAATGAAAAACAAGCCAAACTTACCTTTGCTTCCAACTATACAGCAGGCACCTATTTCGTAAGAATATCATCGCACGGCCAACAATTCATTCAGAAAATCAGCATTCAATAAGTCTAGTTGTTCGCTTGATCTAGTAAGGAAACACCAATAATTTAAGTCCTTTCTTAACAACCTATGCCGTAGCCAAAATAACCGAGTATATTTGCCCGAAATTTCAAGACAATGGCATTAAAATGTGGTATCGTGGGGCTTCCCAACGTAGGTAAATCAACTTTGTTCAACTGCTTATCAAACGCAAAAGCACAAAGTGCCAACTTTCCGTTTTGTACCATTGAGCCAAACATAGGTACCATCAATGTTCCCGACAGCCGTCTTGAAAAATTAGAAGAGCTAGTAAACCCGGAACGTGTAGTTCCTACTACTGTAGAAATAGTCGATATCGCTGGATTGGTTAAAGGTGCTTCTAAAGGTGAAGGACTTGGAAATCAATTTTTAGGAAACATTAGAGAAACAGATGCTATACTTCACGTATTGCGTTGCTTCGATGATGGCAACGTAGTTCACGTTGACGGTAGCGTAAATCCGAAAAGAGACAAAGAAGTTATCGATACGGAACTTCAACTTAAGGATTTAGAAACCATTGAAAAGAAAATTAGTGGTGTAGCTAGAGCGGCTAAAACAGGCGATAAAAAAGCCAAAGACGAATTGGATATTTTCACTAAAATCCAAGAAACTCTTGAAGGTGGTAAATCTGTTAGAACAATGGATTTATCTGAAGACGAATTAGAATTGATAAAATCGTTGCAACTCATTACATTAAAACCTGTAATGTACGTGTGCAATGTTGACGAAGAATCGGTTAAAACGGGCAACAAATATGTTGAAGAAGTAAGAGAAGCCGTTGCCGATGAAAACGCTGAAATCATCATCATTGGTGCTGGCATTGAAGCTGACATTGCTGAATTAGAAAGTTTTGAAGAACGTTCTGAATTTCTGAACGACATCGGACTTGAAGAAGCTGGTGTAAATAAACTTATTAGAGCGGCCTATACTTTATTGGATTTAGAAACATACTTTACTGCTGGGGTAAAAGAAGTAAGAGCTTGGACCATCAAAAAAGGTTCTACAGGACCTCAAGCTGCTGGTGTAATCCATACCGATTTCGAAAAAGGTTTCATTCGTGCAGAAGTAATTCCATATAAAACTTTCGTTGAATTCGGTTCTGAAAAAGCGTGTAAAGAAGCAGGAAAAATGCAAGTTGAAGGAAAAGAATACATTGTAAACGATGGCGACATCATGCATTTTTTGTTCAACGTATAGTTGACCAATAACACTTCATTATTAAACGATATATTTAAAGCCTTATGCGATTAATTAGGCTTTTGTATATCGTTTTTTTGTTTTCAAGTATTTCGGTATTTGGGCAAAAAAGCTATTCCAAAACCATTTTAAATGAACAATTCAATCGCATAAGTCAATCAGGCAGTTTAACCACTTGTCACGATACTAGCTTATCTATTTTTAGTTTCATTCCGGTATTGGGTAACAATGCATTCTTTTCAACTGATTTGATTGCATTAAAACACGATAGTTTAGGACAATTAGTCAGCAAACAATATTTAAAATTCCCTGAATCTTACACCTTATTTTCTAGCAAATGGTATCACAATAAAATATTTGTTGTGCTAACTACCAATCTTCAATCGGGAACAGCAAGCTCAGGCAAAAACATCGTTTTACTAAAGTTCAGCAACAACCTTATCCTTGAAAAATCTGTTGTTTTCTCATCCTTTGAATTAGAAACAAACAGCCCGAGTACTTTGACAGAAGCTCCCGACAGTACACTTATATTTTCAGGAAGAGTAAAATCCCCTCTAAACGGTGGTCCTGGCGATCAATTTCTTGCTCAAATTGATTTTGATTTGAATGTGCTTCAAAGCACCGAACTATTTCAACAATTTAAATACTCAATACCGGGTTATTCAAACGGAAACTACTTTTGGTACACCTACGAAGGACGATATACTCTCGATGCCAATTTCAATTCTTTAAACAACGACAGCTTGGTTGACACTGATGACACAAGGCCCAGTGTGGTTGGTTTTCAGGCTAATTCAGGAGGCATCAATTTAAAAATTATCAACAATGTTTCTTCAAATAATTACAACCGAATTGTACGATTCAACAACGGTCATATTCAGCAAAAAATATTGCTTTCCGCCTCTGGCTTTTTAATCAACATCAATAACTCAAATGACAACAAAGAATTCTATACTCCTTACCTTAATGTGAACGATAGTCTTCGTTTAGACATGTACACTCTGGCAGAAGATTCGGGCTACACTTTGAAACAAACAGTTAGTTTAAACGACACCAATTACATCAACGCCAAACCGCACAAACAAGCTTTAGGCCATTATTTGGTAGAACATATAGACTCTCAAGATTCAAGCATCAACTTTCTAAAAGGAGTCGATTCCATTCCTTCAGCATCTTGTCTAAGAATTAGTTTTCCTGTTGATACTATTATCGACACCAATAGTGTTAATTACTCTTTTATACCCAGAATAGGCAATGTTCCTTCTCTCACCAAAAACATACCATTCTCTACATACAATTACAACGTACAATCCATCGATTCTTTAAACGCTGCGAGAGACACCACTCTTCCAGCTTTTGATTTCAAATGCATCAACAAATCATGTGGTGTTTTCGCTCCCCCAAATGGTGGATTAGTTTGCAACAAAGACGATATCATACTTCGCGTGCATAGAGAAAACCCTTTTGGGCTCGACACCAATCAATTCATAACTACTATTACATGGAATGATGTCTTAGTACAAGACACCTTACATGTAAAAGGCCCACTAGCTCAAACAGTAAAGGTACATGGTGAAAATATTTTTTGTGAACAGACCTATTTTGTCAGTCTTGATTTTGATAGTGTAAGAGCAAATTCGTTTCACAAAGGAGACATTTGTTTGGATTTCCCTACAGAAGCCACTATACATGTCAACGGATTGTTTGATCAAATCACTTGGCAAAACCCCACATTTGAAGATACCACATTCCAACGTGTATATAGGCCTGGCACCTATCCTTTTAGGGTAACAAGTACTAAGGGATGCGCCTTGAATTTAAATGCCATCGTACCAGAAATGTGCCCGCCAAAAGTATTCATACCCAATGCATTTACGCCCAATGGAGACGGTACTAATGATGCCTTTGTAGGTTATGCCGATTTTACGGATGAATTCATATTCAGAATTTACGATCGATGGGGCAAAGTTATTTTTACAACGTCCACATCGCCCATAATTTGGGACGGAACATACAAAGGTGAACCCGTACAAATTGGAGTTTACAATTGGCGATTGGTTTACAATAGCATCTATCAAGGTGATTTGTATATCAAAGACCTTTTTGGTCACATCACCCTTGTTAAATAGTATCGATAGTTTTTCTTATTTTAACGAACATCAAACCTAAAAAACATGGGGATTTTCTCAAAAATAATGGCCATGACCAACTCGGCCGATCACAAATACACTGTTGATTCTGAACAAGAAGCATGGCTAGGAATACTGTATACAATCATTGCTGCTGATGGAGAAATAAAAGACATTGAAATAGATGAATTATGCGATCGACTTCAGCATAAAACTTTCTTCAAGAATGTTGATGTAACAGATTTATATCATGTTGCTAATCAAGCCTATCAAAAACACGGAGGAAAAACGTTAATTGATAAATGCTCTGAAAAAATAAGTTCAGAAAATAGGGCTACAGTCCTCACTATAGCAATAGATTTGATGCTAGTTGATGGTCACGAAGATGAAGAAGAAAAAAAATTCATCCATTATTTAGCCGAAAAATTAAGCCTCCAATCGAATACCTCTGACCAAATTGTCGAAGTATTGAATTGGCGCAACAAATACAACAAATTCAGTTGATTTTTTTACTATTTTTGACTCATAACAATAACAAGACAAACTCACGGCTTGCTCTGTGAATATAAGGGAATCGATTCACGTTGATTCCCTTTTTTTATCATGAATCATCTGGCACAAACATCTCCTTTTCCTATCAACTTACAGATAGAAAAAGCCAAAGGCATATACCTCTACACCAATCAAGGTGAAAAGTATATGGATTTAATTTCTGGTGTTGGAGTCAACAACATAGGCCATTCTGATAATAGAGTTATTAAGGCCATACATCGCCAAAGTAAAAAGCACCTACATGTTATGGTGTATGGCGAATACGTACAACCGGTACAACAAATCTTCGCAAAAAAACTTAGCGTTTGTTTTCCAGATAGCCTCAACACTTGTTACTTCACCAATTCAGGTGCAGAAGCCATTGAAGCAGCTCTAAAATTAGCCAAACGCTGTACTGGAAGAACCGATTTTATTGCTTTAAACAAAAGTTATCACGGTAGTACTCATGGTGCGCTTTCTGTTACAGGTAACGAAGAAAAGAAGTTTGCTTTTCGTCCGTTTTTACCTGGAGTTAAATTTATTGATCAAAACAATTTCAATGGATTACAAAAAATTACAACCAAAACTGCGGCTGTAGTTCTTGAGATAATCCAAGGCGATGCTGGAGTTAGAATCAGTGACCACAAATGGTTAAAAGCACTTCAAATAAGGTGCAAAGAAACCGGTACACTTATTATAGCCGATGAAATACAAACTGGGTTTGGGCGTACAGGCAAAATGTTTGCATTTCAGCATTTCAATTTCCTTCCGGATATAGTTTGTGTAGGCAAAGCTATGGCTGGCGGCATGCATATGGGAGGATTGGTTTCGTCTCAGAAACTAATGAATCAGTTTACGCACAACCCAATACTTGGTCATATCACAACATTTGGAGGGCACCCTATTTCATGTGCTGCTGGTATAGCCAACCTTGATATACTTTCGGATGAAAATTGGATAGATAGAAGCGAGCAAAAAGCCGATTATATTTTCAACACTCTTTCGAAACACAAAGCCATTAAGGAAATCAGGTACAAAGGTTTGTTTTTTGCCATCGACCTAAAGAACGAAAAAATTCTATCGTCATTTTTAGAACATCTAAAAGATAAAGAAAAGGCTTTGGCATTTCGCTTTCTTTCTGCACCTTATTCGTTTAGACTTGCCCCACCGCTTTGCATTACACAAAAACAAGTTGAGCAAGCCTGTGAAAAGATACTGCGTGCTTTAGATGCTGTAACAGCTTAATTTTTATTTCTTTATAACTGTTTTGCTTGTTGGCACTCCGTTAACACTTAGTACTACGCTGTAAGTTCCTGCTTGTATATCTGATGCATTCACTTTCATATAGTTGATACCACTTTCGCTGTTTACGGTAGTAAAATCGGCCACTTTTTTTCCTGTTAAATCATACAAGCAAATGGCAATATCGGAAGCATTTTCTAAATGATACTGTATTACAAATTCGTTAGAAAATGGGTTGGGATACACACCAAAAACAACCAATTCCATTAACTCATCTACACCAACAACTCCATGATTAATGGGGTACAATGGAGCCAAAGCGTCAAACTTTCTACCTGGATCTGATGGGCCACTTCCTACTTCTACATATTTAGTGCCTGTTCTACTTTTATAAGCCGCTCCAAACTCACCTTCTTCGGTTATTTCACTAATATCAGTATAATACCATTCTGCCTGAATGGCACTCGAATCGATGTTCAAGATCATATATCCTTTTTTCACCAAATCAACATAGCGCATATGCAGGTTATTGAGTTTTATAGCTTCAGCTGCCAATGGTATATCTAGTCCTGGAGAAGTAACCGAAGTAACTACAAATTCTACCCCTACCGATCCTGTTTTTAAGACTGGTTCATACAGCACATCCGGAATATCCATTGCCCAAGATGTATGAATATCACCCGTAAGGACCACGAAATTTTCAATATTACTTGCCGATTTAACTACATCAATTACGCGGCTTCGCTCTGAGTTATAACCATCCCACTGATCGGTGTTGATTGGAACACCTGCTATTCGCAACGGTGAAAACATAACTTGTTGCCCTAATATTTGGTATTGTGCTGTGCTGTTTTCCAATTCCGTTTTTAGCCATTCGAATTGAGTATTTCCTATTAGTTTTCTATCAGCACTATATATTTCAGGGGAACCAATACTAGCTTGTAAATCTCTGTCCGACACCCTTGTATCCAACATGTACAAATCGGCCAAATCGCCATAATGCATGGTACGGTATATGTTTGTGTAATCGAAATCTCTTACCGGCAACCACTCTTTGTAAGCTTTTAGAGCGTTCAATTTTCTGGTTTCCCACTCTCCTTCTGTAGTTTCTTGATGATTATTGGCTCCTGTTTTGTATGCATTATCAGTAAACTCATGATCATCCCATACATTGATAAATGGATATTGTTGATGAATATTTTTCAACTGACTATCCAATCGATATAAGGAGTAGCGTAATCTGTAATCATCTAAACTTACAATTTCATTTTCAGGCAAATAACTTCTCCCTTCAATATTAGATCCATAACCACCTACTTGATATTCGTATATATAATCTCCTAAATGCACTACGGCATCAATATCGTTTCTGTTAGCTATTTGTTGGTAAGCATTGAAATAGCCATGTTCGTAACTACTACAAGATACTATGGCAAATCTCAAATTATCTACCTCATCGGCTTTCGGAGCTGTTTTGGTTCTACCTCGAATAGAATATTGATTTTCACCTAAAAAATCGTAATAATAAGTTGTATTGGATTGCAAACCATGAACATCTACTTTAACCGTAAAATCTCGTTCAAAACTGGTTGTAAAAACTCCTTCTGCAACAACATTTTCCATTGCCGTATCGGTTGCCATACGCCATTGAACATCCAAATCATCTACATTTCCTTCTGGAGTAATGCGTGTCCAAATAACAACCGCTTCATTGGTTGGGTCGCCTGATGCAACACCGTGATAAAAAGGTTTTAGTTGAGGGTTTATTTTTAGTCTTCCATCAATATTTTGAGCGTTAATCACAAATTGTGATAGCATCAAAAAAATAAAGAGTAGTGTGTTTTTCATCGTGACTTATTATGCCACAAAACAAAGGGTATACAAGCCGATACCGCGAAAATTAGAATGATGAAATGATTAAAGAAACGCTATGAAAACGAAGAAAATACAGGGTCAATATTTACTTAACATTACCTCAATATTGAGCAAAAAAAAAGAGGACCGTAGTCCTCTTTTAATATCACTATTAAGATAAATCTTAGAAGTGGAAAGTTAAGCTAACACGACCACCTGTAAGGTTGTTGTTCAAACCAAAGTTTCTTGTACGGCTTGTACCTTCGATAGTATTAGTTTCAGTAGTTGTTGTACTACCTACTCTTGTTACAGTCAATTGCTCAGTTTCACCTGCAGCTTGGCTATCGTAACCTAAAGCTAAACCAGCTTCAAAACCTAAAGCCAATTTTGGAGCGATAAAGTATTCAGCACCTACAAAAGCACGAGCACCAATGTTGAATGCCAATCCGCTTTTGTTGTTGATGTTGTAAGTACCAGCAGCTAAATCAGAATCATCGTTACCGAATTCCAACTCAGAGCTAGAAGAACCAATTCCAGTATATGCATCAGCACCACAGAATCCTTGAATTCTAGTGTTACCACGTCTGTGTTCGTGACCTACAAATACTTGAATGTTTGTGTTTTTGCTTTTGCTTTTGTCAGTTACTGTGTTATTTGCATCAGCAACACCAGCGTTCAATTCAGCAGTTTCAGTTAAGTCAGTAGATTGGTTCAAACCTAAAGTAAGACCCATTCTGCAAGCTTCAGTAGCTGATTCGAATTTTTTGAATGTAAATGTGTAGTTCAAAGGTTGAGCTGAAACGCTAGCACCAGAGTTGTTGAACTTCAATAAGTTCAATACAGGTACTGCATCAATAGAGATAGCCATATCCCCAGCTTCTGGCAACATCATTTCACCTTTCTTAGAAACAAGGCCTTGAGCGTTTAGAGCAACAGTTGCTGCAGCTACCGCAAATACAGAAAGTACTAATTTTTTCATGTTTGTTTTTTTGATTGTTGGTCGCAATTTTAATAATAAAATCCATACCTAAAGTCTTTTTTCAAGCATGGGCACAAATTTAAACTCTCCGAAATTTTCTTCTTGAAAATCATTTTCACCCAATCTGGTAATTCTTTTCATTGTTTGAGATCCATAATTATCGCCAACAGGTATAATCATTACTCCCCCTACAATCAGCTGCTTAAGTAACTCTTGAGGAATAAATGGGGCTCCACAAGTCACTACTATTCCATGAAATGGTGCTAAGGTTGGAAAGCCTTTAAAACCATCTCCAAAACTTAAATGAACACGATGTTTTAATTTATTTAAAACCTTCTTTGCTTTTAAATGCAGCTCTTTTAAGCGCTCAATACTATAAACTTCTAACCCCATTTCGGCTAAAACAGCAGTTTGATAACCACATCCTGTTCCTATTTCCAAAACTTTATTGCCTTTTTTCACTTTCAACAAAGTCGATTGAGCAGCAACAGTTGAGGGATGCGAAATCGTTTGATTCAACCCAATAGGCAAAGCTCTGTTTTGATAAGCCAATTCCGCAAGGGCAGAATCGAGAAAATAATGACGAGGTACTTGAGACATCGCCTTCAAAACATCTTCACTGAATGCTTTCTCTAATCGGAGTTCGTTTATTAGACCATTCCTTAGGCCTTGATGCTTGTATGAGTCTTCCACAGAGTAAATATAAGTTTATCAACAGTGCAAAGTTATACTCGTTTATAAATTGATGACCGCTGTTTGCATATTGCTTTTACCTTTGAAAAAAAGTTGCAACTATGAAAATTGGCGTTATTGGAGCAGGTCATTTAGGACAATTTCATTTGAATCAATTGAGCGAAACTCCTGAATGGAACCTCATTGGGCTGTTTGACAGTGACAATAACAGAGCCTCAGAGATGGCTGCCAAACACTCTATCACTGCTTTTGAGACCATAGACGCTTTGCTTGACAAAGTAGATGTTGTAGACATTGTAACGCCTACTTTATCACATTTTGAAATTGCTGCAAAAGCCATTCAAAAAGGCAAACACGTTTTTATTGAAAAACCGGTTACCAATACGGTTGAAGAGGCTGAAAAGCTTATTGAACTCAGTAAAGAATTCAATGTGAAAGTTCAAGTTGGACACATAGAAAGATTCAACCCAGCATTCAAAGCCGCTGTAAATAGCATATCGAGCCCACAATTTATAGAAACGCACCGATTGGCACAATTCAACCCACGTGGGAATGATGTTTCAGTTGTTCTAGATCTTATGATTCATGATTTAGACATCATTCTAAGTACGGTTAAATCTCCAATTTCAAACATTTCTGCTTCTGGCGTTTCGGTTATTTCTGACACTCCAGATATAGCAAATGCACGCATTGAATTTGAAGATGGATGTGTAGCCAACCTTACAGCTAGTAGAATATCAATGAAAAACATGCGTAAATCACGCTTTTTTCAAAAAGACGCCTACGTAAGCGTCGATTTCTTCGAAAAGAAGTCTGAGATTATTCAGATGAAACCTGTGGATGAAAACACATCCGAATTTGCCATCATATTCGACCCAGGCAACAACAAGGAAAAGAAAGAAATACTTTTCAATAGTCCAAATGTAACCGAAAGCAATGCAATAAAAGATGAGTTACTTTCCTTTTACGAAAGCATAGCCAATAACACTGAGTGTGTTGTTACTATTCACGATGCCTATGCTGCTCTAAAAACGGCACATGCCATTTTAGATAGAATTGGTCACAAAACAATAAGCGCATAAAAGCTTCGTTTTACCATTGCAAATTTTTGTTAAACCCTAATTTCTTACACCTTGTTTAGAACTTTATTTTTGTGTGCAATCTTCGCTTTGATGTTTATCGGTTGCGACACCATTAACCCAAGTGAACCTACACCTGCCTATTTAAAAATAGACAGCATAGATGTTGCACTTAATTACGATACACAAGGTTCATCATCATCTAACATTACCGAAGCTTGGGTATTTATAGATGGGCAATTACAAGGTGTACACGATTTGCCTTTAACAACTCCTATTCTAAGCTTTGGAGAACATACAATTTCAATAGCGGCAGGCATTAAACGAAACGGCATTGCTGGTTTAAGAGTAGATTATCCTTTTTACACGCGCTATGTTAAAGATGTCAATTTTAACGCCTTAGATACTGTTGTACTAAATCCTGTAGTAACCTACAATACCGGCCTCAATGTGTTCATTGAAGATTTTGAAGATCCAGGTTTAAAATTCATTGCTGACACACAAAGCGACACCAGCATGTCGATTACAAAAGACCCTGCGCTTGTATTTGAAAAAACAGGTTCGGGTGTTATCAAAGCCGATAGCAACGAGGTCTTTTTCTTAGTGAAAACAAATCAAGAATTCAGTTTACCATCTGGCGAACCAATTTTCTTAGAGTTGAATTACAAAACAGACGAAGATTTTCAAGTTGGAATAATTGCTACACAAAGTGGCAACACTTTTCCTGTAAGATCTAGTTTCGTAAAACACACCTTAACAGAGACGGGCGAAAAGGTTTGGAAAAAGATTTACATCGACCTATCAACTGAAGTGAATCAAAATCCAAGTTCTTCTTTCGAAATTTATATCAGCGGTCAATCTACAGCTGCCGGACAAGAGTTTTATTTCGACAATATAAAATTGGTTTACAGGAATTAATATGGCAAGAAATAAAGCCAAACAAAGAAGCATCTATGTTGTTGCCGATATTGTTTCGGCTATGTTCGCTTGGGCCCTGTTTTTTGTGTTTCGAAAAAGAATACTAGAACCTGAAAAATTCGGCATTCCTATAGATCTACAATTTGATAATAATTTTTATCTAGCCCTTATATTCATACCCGTTTTTTGGGTCAGTTTGTACACCATTTCCGGAATGTACTACGGTATTTATCGTAGGTATAGACTCAAGGAAATAAGTCAAGTAACCACCATTACCATCATTGGTGTAACCCTTCTTTTCTTTGTTTTTATTCTAGACGATTCTATTCCTAACTACAAAAGTTATTATCGTTCTTATTTCACTCTGCTTTACCTTCACTTTATTCCAACACTAGTTTTTCGTTTTCTTATTACCAACAACACCGTAAAGCGCATTCATAATCGCAAAATAGGTTTCAACACCATTTATATAGGCGGTTCAGCTGTTGCCGTTGAAAATTTCAAAGAAATAGATAGCATCAAAAACTATCCAGGCTACAAATTTGTTGGATATGTATCAGCCAATGGTACCGATGATTTACTCAGCGAAATTGGCTTTAAAAAATTGGGGAAAATGGATGACTTGGTCTCCGTTATAGAACAGCACAACATAGAAGAAGTTATTATAGCAGTAGAAAGCTCTGAGCATCAAAAAATTTCGAAACTCTTAAACTCTTTACAAGAGACCCATGTTAGAATTAAGGTAGTTCCAGACATGTACGACATAATGGCTGGATCGGTAAAAATGACCAGTATTTTTGGATCTCCTTTAATTGAAGTCAATCCTCAGTTAATGCCTTCATGGCAAATCATAGCAAAAAGAGCTTTTGACATTACCGCAAGTTGTTTTGCTATACTATTATTAATTCCGGTGTACCTAACCTTAATGGTTTTGATAAAACTCAGTTCTAAAGGACCAATATTTTTCACCCAAGAACGCATCGGAAAATTCAAAACACCTTTTAAAATCATCAAATTCAGAACCATGTATGTGGGCTCCGAAAAAGATGGTCCACAATTATCAAGTTCTAACGATTCTAGGATTACCCCTATTGGGCGATTTTTAAGAAAAACTAGATTGGATGAAACGCCACAATTTTTCAATGTTCTGAAAGGCGATATGTCCATAGTAGGACCAAGACCAGAGCGTCAGCATTACATCAATCTTATTACCGCACAAGCACCTCACTATGTGTATTTGCTAAAAGTAAAACCTGGCATTACATCTTGGGGCCAAGTAAAGTATGGATATGCCGAAAATGTTGACCAAATGGTACAGCGTTTGAAATTCGATTTGCTCTACATAGAGAACATGTCGTTGGCTCTCGATATTAAAATCATGTTTTATACTGTCCTAATTATTTTGAAAGGCGCAGGTAAATAATAAATTTGAATTCCAAAATCATACAAATGAAAAACATATCAATTATTGGAGCTGGTACTATGGGTAATGGTATCGCTCACGTTTTTGCTCAAAATAACTACAACGTATCGCTTGTTGATGTTTCACAACAATCATTAGACAAAGCATTAGCTACTATTGGTAAAAACCTTGATAGGCTGATTGCTAAAGGAAAAATTACTGAAGAAGTAAAAGCTCAAACCCTAGGCAACATCACAACTTTCACAAGCATCGAATCGGGTGTAAAAGAAGCCGAACTAGTGGTAGAAGCTGCGACAGAAAATGTAGACTTGAAATTGAAAATATTCAAAGACATGGATATTTTCTCTCCTGATAACTGCATACTTTCTACCAATACTTCATCTATCTCGATTACAAAAATTGCTTCTGTTACAACGCGACCAGAAAAAGTAATTGGTATGCACTTCATGAATCCAGTTCCGATTATGAAATTGGTCGAAGTCATTAGAGGTTACGCTACTTCAGACGAAGTAACAGAAGCTGTAATGAGCATGTCAAAAGATTTGGGAAAAATTCCAGTTGAAGTAAACGACTACCCAGGTTTTGTTGCCAACCGTATTCTTATGCCAATGATCAACGAGGCTATTTACAGTTTATACGAAGGCGTTGCAGGCGTAAACGAAATAGATACGGTAATGAAATTAGGTATGGCGCACCCAATGGGACCATTGCAATTAGCCGACTTCATTGGTTTGGATGTTTGTTTATCTATTATGAATGTTTTGTACGAAGGATTTGGAAACCCTAAATACGCTCCATGTCCATTATTGGTAAATATGGTTACAGCTAAGAAATTAGGCGCTAAATCAGGAGAAGGATTTTATATCCACACTCCAGGAAGCAAAGATTTGGTTGTTTCTAAAAACTTCTCATAATATCAACTACATATTATAATTTATAGAGGGGCTTTGGTCCCTCTATTTTTTTACCTATTTTCATCGATACAATGCCCTATTAAATCGAAAACTCAACTAAAATTCGCATTTTTAGGTAACTTACAGATACCACTCCCGTCCTATTATACAATGAGATTATCGCATCTATACTTTTTAGCCTTTTTACTTATTGCTTTCGCTTGTAAAAAAGATCCTAAAGACAATATTGAAGGAATTAAAAAGATCCCTACTTACACCGAAACACCTACCCTTAAAGTTGAAAATTATGTCAACCGTGTTTTCATTGATTTAATCTCGAGAGAACCAACCGATTCAGAAATGACCTATTTCGTTAATTTCCTAAAAGAAAATGACTTACAGGTTGCCGCTCGCGATACTATGGCGTATCGTTTGCAATTCGACACCACTTTTTCTGAGGGTGAAGGGTCGTACAACGAAGCCTATTTCCAATGGTTTTACGAGAAATCAAAAGGACGTTTTTACAAAGAACTTTCTGCAGACGAAATATTTCTTGAAGAAATTGGTATCGTTGAAAACAGCGCGAAAAGTGATAGTTTGAATGGAGATACCGTTGCATTCGCTCAAAAAAACGGAGAATTGAATAAGCTTCGAAATGTACTTCGTTCTAAAAATTGGTACCGCAATGGTGAAATAGAATTTGGCGACATGATGCGCTTTATGATTTTCAATTCAGTTTTTGATTTCATCAATATGAATACCATCAATATGATTGATGCCTCATTCGACAACCTATTTTACAGATACCCTATTCAAAGTGAAAGAAACGATGCTTTTGTTATGATAGAAAACAATGCGTCAATCGTATTCCTTGGTCAATCAGGTTCGACAAAAGAAGACTATGTAAGAATAGTAACAGAATCCAGAGAGTTTTATAACGGCATGGTGCTTTGGGCCTACAAAAGTCTAATGGCAAGAAACCCCTCAAGCCTAGAAGCTTCTTATGCTTTACAAGAATTATATCTAACAAAAGATTTTCAAAAATTAGAACGACAATTAATCACAACCGATGAGTATGCCCAATTTACCCCGACTTATAAATAAAGCGCTCTTATTCGTATTTACCTTTAGTATTCTGGTAGCTTGTAAAAAAGAAACCAGCAATACTGTATACGAACTAGAAGACATCAGCGCGCTTCCTGCTAGTGCTGGAAAAATCAAATTAAAATCTGAAGAACAATATGTAGCCGTATTGTACGCCAACTTTTTTCAGAAAGCCATATCTATTGATAGATTGAAGCAAACAACCGATGCTATATACAGTGTAGGTGACAAACAATTGGCTTACGAAATGGTGGTATCCAACTTCATGAACGATACAGATATAAACATACCATCAGACTCTGTATTAACTTTTGGTTCGGAAGCTGAATTGGAAGAATTTTTAAACGAAACCTATAAACGTTTTTATGTTCGACCAATTTCTGAAGCTGAAAAACAGTGGTTCAAAAACTACCTTACCAACAACAAAGATGTAACGGTTGAGCTAATCTATGCAGCCTTTGCTTTATCTAACGAATACCAATTTTACTAGGCCATGGAAAGAAGAAAATTTGTAAAAAATGTTGGTCTAGCGGCCGCTGGAAGTATTGTAGTTCCTTACATCTTACCAAGTGGAAGATTGTTTGCAAAAACAGGTAGCCGACAAGCCAAACACGTAGTGTATGTAATGTTTGGTGGTGGTTTACGCAACCAAGAATCTGTTCAGCAACGCTACTTAGCCGACTCTCAAAACGAGTTCCATAGCGACAATCTTGATATAGAGGGTAACATCATGCCCAATATGTTTGAGGGAGCTGCACCCGACGCTAAAATCGTTTACGGTGAAGGACAAAAGGGTGAAATTATACAGCCCCCACTTTTGTCAACACCATTAGCAAAACAAGGTTTATTATTCCCTGAAACAAGAAGTTTTACATCCAGTCACTACGCCGGTTTTGTATCCTTACTACAAGGAAATACTTTAGCTACACAAGGTCTTCGTCAGAAACCTCTGCACCCAACTATTTTCGAATACTTACGACGTCATGCTGGCGAACCTGCTAGTAAGGTTTGGTTTATTGGACATAGTATCAACAACTCAACACCATTAATGAATCATAGTTTGCATGCCGACTATGGTATCGAGTACGGTGCGAACTTTTTTGCTCCTCCAACCACTTTTGGTGATGCTGGAATAAACACTTACGAATCTTCTAAAATTTATCACCCTGAAGAAGAGATGCCTCACATTTATAAGATGAAGCATTTCCTAGATAATTACTACCAAAATGTTGGTCGTAAACTCGGAGAGTTGGGCAATACAGAAGAGGAAAAACACCAAATCAAAACCTTCATGAAGGATTTATACAAAAACCGTCAAGGTTCTAGTGTATTAGATGCTTCTATTAGAGTTTTGAGAGAGTTCAAACCTACTTTATTGGCCTTCTCAATATTCGGTGTAGATACTTGCCATGGAGATTTCACAGGTTACTTAAGAGCACTTCACAATGCGGATAGAACCCTTGCTAGAATTTGGCAAGAAATCCAAAGCATTCCTGAAATGAAAGACAATACGGTACTTATCGTAAGTCCAGAACACGGAAGAAACTTAAAGCCAAATCCAATTCGCGATCAAAACGATTGGTATGGATACGATCACTCCGACGACAACGCTAAACGTGTATGGAGTTTGATGGCCGGACCTGGAATTCCACAAGGAATGACCATTGGTGGTGAAGGCGATACTCGAGGTACTACGAACGATTGCGTACCTACAATTGCCGAAATACTTGGAATAAAAAATGAAGTTATGGGCTCAGGATTGCTCCATTCTCAATCACGTTCATTTTTAGATCAGATTTAATGAAAAAACCATTTTTCTATATAAGCGCCTTCATTCTATTTGCCGTTGTAGTAGATAGCTGTAAAAAAGACGACCCTTATTCTGGAAGCGGTGATGAAGAAATTGTTTCCAACGACCCGCCTGTGGTTGAAAATTTTGAAGACGATAGCTTCATAGGTCTGCACCACAACATTTTTTCTAAAACATGCGCCAATAGCGGATGCCATGACGGGAATTTTCCGCCCGATTTTAGAACCATTGAAAGTTCATACAATACCCTTATCAATCAGCCTATTGTTAAAAACAATCCCAATGGCGATTTTGCAGTAAGAGTACTGCCGGGCAACGCCGATATGTCGGTTTTATACCAACGCATGATCATTGATATCGACGGGCAATCTGGCATCATGCCTTTAGAAGTTGACGAAGGCGTGTCGGATTACAATGAAAAAAGAGAACAGTATATCGACAATGTAAAAAGTTGGATCAACAAAGGAGCGCTTGATATTTTCGGAAACCCTCCTGGAACGGACAATGCTCCTCCTGGATTTAGAGGTTTGGTTGGATTTGACAATACAACAGGAGAAAAATTACCTCGTGTAGCTTCTACAGGTATTATTTTGGTGCCTTTTGGTGTGCAAGACATTCAATTGTACTTTGCTTTTGCAGACGACGATACGGACCCTAACAATTTCAAAGTCAATAAAATTAAAGTTTTAGAAAACAGCACCGATTTTGAAAATGCGTCGGCTCAGACATTCGGGTTGACCAAAAACCAAAGCTTAAGAGAAGTAGGCTTTACTGGAGACACTGTTTTGTTTACACACAAGGTATTACTCAATCTTGACGCCTACCCTACATTAACACCCTACTACGTACAAACTTTAGTTCAAGATAGTAGAGCAGACACTTCTAAAATTCCAAATAGCAAATCTGCAGAATACATTTATGACTATTTCTCATTCCGTAAACAAAACTAGAGTATGAAATTGCACCATTACCTATTAGGCTTAATCTCTGTTTTATTCTTGTCGGCTTCTTGCCAAAAAGAAGGTGAGAATGTGCTTTCTTTTACCCCGTATCTAGAATTAGAAAGCATCAACAAAGAAATTATTACAGAGTTTGAAGATTCTATTATTATCTACATCAATTTTGAAGACGGCGATGGCGATTTAGGACGACAAGATCCTGATTCAAATTCACTTTACATTAAAGATTTCCGACTCAACAAGGCTGAATACTATCATATTCCACCAATAACTCCTGATGATGAAAAATTGCAAACCATAGGCAAATTCAGAGTTTTCATTCCTACCCTATTTGTAATTGGCAGTGGTAACGAAGAAAAAACAGACATCACCATTCGGGTTAAAGACCAAAGTGGAAAATGGAGTAACTCAATTACAACCCCTAAAATCACCATACTAAAGCAGTAAATCTTTTGATCCGACTCTTCAAAATACTATCCCTTGTTTTACCCTTATTCTTTGTTAGCTCCGTATTTGCGCAGCCAACATTTTATATGTCAACGGCCTCAACTGATGAATGCGAAGGGATACTGTTTGATAGTGAAAATAATTCTCTTGGAGATTTCCCAACAGGATATGACGGCAATGAAAATTACACCTTCACTATTTGCGTTCCTGGAACCGATAAAATCACCATTACATTCGATTTTTTAGATACTGAAGAAGATCACGATTTCATTTCATTCTACGATGGTGCGGATAGAAATGCGCCATTGATATCAACACTTTCTGGTCAAACAGGAGGTTTTACTATTGAAAGTACAGGGGAATGCCTAACCATCCATTTCACATCAGATGGTAGCAAACAATTTGAAGGTTGGAGGGCCGAATGGACAGTTAATCCACCCGAACCTACTATACCCATTTTCACTTATGTTTCGCCAATGTCATGTGGCGATCAATCTGTTACAGTACAGTTTGATGAGCCCATTCCTTGTTCTGAATTAAGGGCAAGTAATTTCACATTTGCAGGGCCTGCCGGTGGTGGAGTTGCAACGGTTACTCCTGTTAATTGCGTAAATGGAGAAGCTACCGAAGCCATCATTACTTTTAGTGCACCATTAGACGAGAGTGGCACCTATCGATTGGATTTGGATTACATATTCTCTAATTGTGTAAGACCATTTCAAATTCATTTAGACACCACTTTCGACATTACTGATTGTCCTTTAGAATTGGATTTATTGGGACCTAATGTTGTTTGTGAAGGCCAATGCATCACCCTTTTTGCTGATGCTAGAGGTGGAGATGCAGCCAATTACCAATTTACATGGCAGCCAAACCAAAGTTCATCCAACACTATGACCATTTGTCCAACTACGCCTGTTTCGGTTATAGTTACGGTTACCGATGGTCAGTCTACTCCCGTTAGCGACACTATAGATGTTACTATACTGTCATTACCTGAAGCAGGCGATGATTTTACTATTTGTGAATTTGCCGTAGACACCAACATTACGGGCACTCCTACAGGAGGTGCTTGGGCAGGACCAGGCATTATAAACGGACCCAACGGAACTTTCCGACCTAGAAATGCAAGAGATGGGGTTCATACAGTGTATTATTATGGTCCAAATGGATGCCGAGATTCATTGTTTGCAACTGTACACAACGTCAGTGCGGGACCAAACATTACAGCGTGTAAAGGTGACCCTGCATTTAATTTAACCGGAACTCCGACAGGTGGTACTTGGGGAGGAGATAATACAACAGGAACTTTTGACCCAATTGCTGGAGGCACATTCAACATCACTTATACAGAACCAATTAATGGTTGCATAGACAATACCGTAATTACTGTCGTAGATAGCATCATCATACCTCCTTTCGATAGTATGGTTGTCTGCATAAACGAACCAGAATTCGCTCTTCCATTTCAACCAACAGGCGGTCGATGGACAGGGCCCGGAATTACCAATAGAAACCAAGGTTTATTTCACGCTGCCGCAGCTGGAGAAGGTACCTTTACACTGTATTATGCTCTACCAAGTGGTTGCATAGATTCTACCAATATTACTATTGCCGATATTTACGCTGGAGTAGATACCATCGTTTGTCCTAGTGACGCGGTATTCTTATTGCCTGCAGCAGCTCCATCGGGTGGCACGTATTCGGGAACAGGTGTAATAGACAATGGAGATGGCACATACAGTTTCGATCCTGGAGTAAATGGTCTTACAAACTCTACGGTTTCCGTAACCTACACTTTTGCGAATTGCTCTGACGTCAGAAACATCTACATCATAAATACATCTGTCGATCAAATTCAACTAGAATTTTGTGAATACGAAGGACGAGTTCCGTTGGTATTAAACAATTACAACCCTTCACCAGCCGGTGGTACGTGGACTCTTACGGGGCATGCAAACGATACATTGGATGTTAATAGCCTGACAATTGGCACGGTTTACGATGCAACATACAATTTCAACAACAACACTTGTTTTGCAACCCTTCAGGTACTCATCAATCCGAAACCAGTTGCAGGTATTACAGGAAAAGACACTTCTGTTTGTGTCAATCAACCTGATTTTAATTTAACGGGAACACCTACTGGAGGAACGTGGAGTGGCACTGGTATTACAGACCCAAATGCAGGCACATTCAGTGCAACCAGTTTAGGTTTCAATGGAACATTTTTAATAGAATACAATCTCAATGGTTGCACAGACACCATGATTGTAGAAATAAAAGATCCTGTTCCACAAATTGGTGGTGTAGCTGAAGAATATTGCATCAATGGCTCAACATACACCTTCACAGGAAATCCTGTAGGAGGTTACTTTAAAGGCGACGGGATAACAAATCCAAACGGAACCTTTAGTCCTGATGTGGCAGGGTTTGGTTTGCACGACATCATTTATGTTTATGGTACAGGAGCATGTACATTTTACGACACTGTTCGAACTTTCGTACACGATGTCATTCATGCCGACATGTATTTTGAATACCAGAATCCATTGTGCTATGGAGATAGCATGCCCGTAAGAGTGATTGCTACAGGTGGTGATACTTTAAAAGAAAAACGTTATTCGTGGAATTTACCTGATGTAGGCAATACCAATTTCTTTGTACCAAGACCTAACGATACCTTGCGTGTAGAAGTAACCATTTCTGACGGCTGTTCGTACGATGTAGTTTTATTCGATACAATATTTGTTCATCCAGAAATAACCCATACAACATGGGTTGGAGATCCATTATGTTATGGCGATAGTAATTTCGCCAAAGTATTTGTAACTGGTATGTACCCCGAATACCAACGCATTGTATGGTATGAAGATCAATCTTTTACTGGCGATAGCATTTACAATGTACCCGATAGATATCCATTTACCATTACCAACGACTCAACAGGTTGTACCGTTTGGGAAAGTGTGAGAATAAATGAATACCCTGAAGTTATTGCCGATTTCATCCTACAACCTTCATCTGGATGTTTGAGCGTTGTAGACCCCGACATTTACATTATCAATAGCAGTGTTGGAGCTGATAGAGGTACTTGGGTGGTTGGCGACACTATTTTCAACTACACCAGTACAGGCAATATCGACTATACCTTTAAAGATACAGCTGTATACGATGTGATTTTAACCATACAAAATGAGATTGGCTGTGCCGATACCATGAGTAAAACTGTATGCGTAGACCCTGTTTGGCAATATTTTTTACCAAATGCTTTTAGCCCTAATGGCGATGGCGATAATGAGTTTTGGCCAGAAGGTGATTTTATTTCAGCAACCAAATTTCTTCCTAAAGGATACAATTTATTCGACTATGAAATGACAATCTACAATCGCTGGGGAGAAATCGTTTACCAAAATTTTGCCGGCAATAATCCTCCATGGAATGGGAAAGTGCTAGGCACAGGAGAGAAAGCTACCCCTGGTGTGTATGTCTATAAAATGAAATTGTGGTACAGCTTAGTCGATATTTTTGAAATTACGGGTAAAGTTGTGCTTCTGCATTAAAATTGAGGTTACATCGATTTTATATATTTATTAACCCAACAAACCATTCTATGAAAACGCTACTGCTATTAACTTTTACCTTTTTTATTGGTTACAACACAGCTTATTCTCAAAAGTTCCTTAAAAAAATACAGGATAAGGTTGAATCGAAGGTTAGCGAAAAATTAGAAGAAAAGATCGATGAGAAAATCGATGAAGAAATTGAAAAGTCATTTGACTCAATCGAAGAATCTGCAACGGGCGAGAGCGGTAGCGACAATATATCGAGTTTTTCAAATGCGAGCTCTAATAAAACATACTCCTTCAATCATAGTATAACCTATGATATAAGTGATGCAAAGGGAAAAAAATCAACACAAATAACTTTCCTTACCAATGCAAATGAGTCGTATTTCGGTATAGAAATCAACAGCAATGAAGAAACCAAAGTCATTCAAATTTCAGATAGCACCGAATCTATTTCATTGATAGAAACGGGCGAAATGAAGATGCAAACAGGAACTTCTATTTCGTTTGACAAGATAATGGCCAAGAACAATCAACAGCAAATTGATGATGACATGGACATTACCAAAACAGGAAACACCAAAGATATTTTAGGTTACACCTGTTATGAATACATTGCCAAAAATGATGATGGTACAAGTACTGTTTGGATTACCAACGATGTTGATTTTAAGGATGTACAGTTCTATCAAAACACTTCCGAAATTCAAGGACTAATGCTTGAATCTAGTTTTCATGATGGTAAAAATGTTATTTCTACAATGAAAGCAACCAACATCAATACATCTGCAAATGTTCGTGTAGACGCTTCTGAATACAAAACTTTTGGGCGTTAAATAATCAACGCAAACCATTGAGGTCGGCCTGACACTGAGCATCCAATGAAGGAATATTGCTTCCGACAAGATTGGCAATAAAATCAGACCCTTCTACTGCGTAATACATCAAACAATCTGTATTGGTACAATGGGCACCGTGATCGCTATCATGATGTGCTGACGTAAGAGGAGCTCCGTTATTAACCAATCCCATCAAATGACCAAATTCATGATGCATAACAGTAGTTTCTACACTCGATAAACTTGGTTGAAATAAACCTCCAGCATTGTCTTGCAACGTTTTTTCAAAAACGGCCATACTGGTATTGTTGTATGCCACACCAAGCACTTTACCATTGCCTGTGTTTTCACTATAATCACCATCTACAAACAACATGCTTGCACTAAAAGTAGATCCTGAATTGAATATGCTTCTATTGTTTTTCTCTATCTCTCGAATGTCATCGATTGAATACGTTGCTTTTTGGCTAGAAGGTATTTCCGTTAAAAATACCTCAATGCTATTTTTATCCAAATAATCCTCCAAAAATTCTTTCAAGCTATTGACAGAACTGTTGGTAGGCTTAGCATTTGGCATATGCAATATTTGAACCTTTAATGTTTTAAAAACATTATCTGAAACATAATCTTGCGCATTATCACCAGGACCATTGCTATAATCAAACCCTCCTATTACACCAATACCATTGCTGTTTTTATCTTTCTCGCAACTGTATTGAGTAAAAACAAAAACTAATGTTATTAATCCGATACTTATTTTAGATAAAACCTTCATGCTTTAGAGTGTATTTATAACTTCGCACCGAATTTACGGATAACGAATTTATGCTCAACAAATACATCAAAATAATCATCGCCATTCTACTTGGAACAGTTTCTATCTGGCAATTTGCAGAAGTAAATATAGGCTGGGGAATTTTGAGTCTACTTGGAGCTGGTTTTTCAGTGCTTTTAATTTATAGAAACGAACGCATACTTACTGCCTTTTATTACATGAGAAAAGGCGATATGGAAAAAGCGCAAGCTAGTATCGAAAAAATATCTAACCCTGATGCTTTGGTTAAGGGACAACGCGCTTATTACCACTTATTATTAGGGATGATGTTGGCTCAAACACAAGGCATTCACAAAACTGAAAAATACTTTGTAAAAGCTTTAAGCATTGGTTTACGCAACAAACAAGATCAGGCATTGGCAAAGCTAAATTTAGCTGGAGTTTGTGCTGCTAAACGTAAGAAACGTGAAGCTGTGAATTATTTAAACCAAGCCAAGAAGTTAGACACTAAAGGCATGTTGACGGATCAAATAAAAATGATGAAGTCGCAAATGGGTAGAATCTAATACTGTCCGTGGAAACAGGTTCCTAAAGTTCCTTCTTTAAGACTTTTAAAATACGTTTTCAAAGCAAACTCTGTGCTATGAAATGCCAAATCATTCCATGGTATTTCATCTTCAGTGAAAAACTCAACGGCATTGCTTTCATGGGTAGTAGCATAATGTCCATCCAGCATTTTCGCTAAGAAAATGAAATATACTTGTCCGTGATTGGGCAATGAAAAAGTACAGTGCAAGTGTTCAATTTTTACCGAAGCCTCAGTTTCTTCTAGTGTTTCTCTGACGGCGGAATCTAAAAGCGACTCATCCATTTCCATAAAACCACAAGGCAAATTCCATAAGTTGTATCTTGGCTCTATGTTTCGTTTGCAAAGCATTACTTTGTCATGATTTACAACCAAACACCCACTTATTATTTTAGGATTGACATAATGAATTTCATCACAATTTGAACAAACCCATCGGGGCAAAGTTTCGAATTTAGGGATGGTCTTTTTTAAGTTTTTAGATCCGCAATTGCTACAAAAATTCATCGTATTAAATTAATTAAGTAAATGTCGGTTTTTCCCGAAAGTGTTCTTCACCAATTAGAGTTCCAGGATATTAGACAGTGGCTGCACAATAAATGCCACAGCGAAGGCGCCAAACGTACAGCCCTTGCACTAAGTCCTAGCAATCAATTTCATGAATACACTATTTGGTTGCAACAACTTAAGGAATATTCTGATGCCATTGCTAATGTTGGATACTTTCCAGGTGTGCCCCATTACTCATTTTCTGGTGCTGCCGAAAGACTTAAAATAGCAGGAGCAGTTTTAGAGCTACAAGAAATTGTAAGCATTCGCTCAGCTCTTATTTATTTGTACGACTGGGATAAGTATTTCTCTGAGATTAAAAGCGACAAATTCAATCTCAAAGAATTACGATTGAAAGTTAGCGATCTAGCACCCGCCAAAACGGCCATAGAAAAAGTATTGGATCAAAACAATGAGGTGTTTTCTAATGCTTCGCCACGTTTAAAAAAGATACGAGAAAGGAAATCAGAACTCGTAAAAATACTAGACAAAACTTTTCAGCAAAGTCTTAGAAAAGCTGCCAACAGCAATTTTCTAGCCGAAACACAAGAATCGCACATATACGGCCGACGAGTATTGAGTGTTTTAGTTGAAAAGAAGAGACAATTAAAAGGTTCTATACTTGGTTACAGTAGAAACGCCAACATTGCTTATATGGAGCCAGAAAGCACCATAGCTCTAAACGATGAATTGGACAACTTACACAACGAAGAAAGAGCCGAAATTCACAAAATATTTTCCGAGTTATGCAAAAGTTTAGCTCCATTTTCTTCTGCCCTTTTGGCTTTATCCATCTTTGTAGAAATATTCGATTTGATGCAAGCCAAACATGCGCTAGCCAAACGAATGGACGCCAACTTACCGCAGATTTCTAAAAAACTAATTGCCGACTTAAAAACGGCTTACCACCCTACTTTATATCTCAAAAACCTTGAGGATGGCAGATTTACCATGCCCAACAATATTTGTTTAACCGAAGACAAACGCGTAATGGTTATTTCGGGGCCAAATGCTGGTGGTAAATCCATTGCTCTAAAAACCATTGGCTTACAGTTATTGATGTTGTACAGTGGGCTATTTGTCCCTTGTGATGCTGAAAGCCAGTTTGGAACTTTCGATAAGATTTTCACGGATATTGGCGACAACCAAAGTATTGAAGATGAACTAAGTACCTACAGTCACAAGCTAAAAAGCATGACGCATATTCTACAACATTCAAGCAAATCGTCTATTGTTCTCATCGATGAATTTGGATCTGGAACCGACCCTAGTTTAGGGGGCGCTATTGCGGAAGTATTCCTTGAAGAAGTTTACAAACGTAAAAGTTTTGTATTGCTTACAACGCATTACAACAACATCAAAATAAAAGCCGACACATTGCCTGAAGCTATGAATGCTTCTATGCAATTCGATTTAGAAACCTTGCAACCTAAATACAAACTCATCAGTGGTGTCGCAGGTCAATCGTTCACTTTTGAAGTGGCAAGAAATGCAGGATTTCCGAATAAATTGATACAACGTGCGGGAAAATACGCAGGCAAAGACAAAATGTCTTTTGAAAATTCCATTCAACAAATTGAGCAAGAGCGCAAACAATTGAAAAACATGCAGCAAAAGCTGAATCAACTTCAATCGGAATTAGAAAAAGAAAAATCGGCACTCGAAAGAAAAGACAAGCAATTACTGCAACATGCAGAAAAAAGAAGTGTAGGAGAAATTGACAACGAAAAATGGCTTCGTTTAGGTAAAAACACCGAGGCATGGCTATTGAAACTTCCTATCGACAATAAAAAACAGCAACTCCACGGAAGCAAAATGATTGAGGCATTGAAAGACATTCGTAAAGAATATCTGAGCGATGAAAACAATGCCACTACTCAAAAAAAGGAAGTGAAAACGAGCGTAAAATCTGGAGCAATACCCGAACGCATTAAAAAGCAAGCAGAAACCATTCAACGTCCAATTGTTGTTGGTAGTTTGGTTCGCTTACTCGATAGCAATACCACAGGAAAAGTAATGGCCATTGAGAAGAAAAAGGCTAAAGTTCAGTTTGGCCATTTACACTCTATGGTAAAACTAGAACTGTTGAACTTGATTCAATAATCTTCGTTATCGTCATCGTCTAGATTATCAAACATATCGTCTTTGAATAAGTCTGAAAAGTTAGCTCCATGTGCATCGTACTGAGCATTCAGTTTATTTTGCGATGCCAAGGTATGCAGCAAAACTTCAACACCTAAAGCTCTTGTATCAAAAATACTAAGCTCTTCAATTGCATCAAAAACATCTAAATCAAGCAATAGTTGATATTCATTGAAAGGGCAATTTGCTGGAACAAAAATATGATGAGCTTCAAACCATTTCATTATAAGCAATAGCGCTTCGTCTAAATCTCCTTTTTCATCAAAATGCTTTGCAAAAGTTATTTCTCCAATGGTAGCTATAGCATCAGAAATCAATCTATTCGAAACTCTTTCAGGGCCCTCTTGATCGCCTTCATAAACCAATTCTACTTTACCGTTAATGGCTTGAATTGACGCGAAAATGTCAGATATTCTTACAACATCTTTTTTATCAGAATTGATGCTCATGCGTCTTAAGGCAGACGCCAATACGGCTTCACGCAAACTGATTGTTAAACGAGCAGAAACACCACTTTTTTCATCTACATATTCGCTGTTTCTAGCTTCAACAGCAACTTGCTCAACAATGCTTTTGACTACAAAATCGAGATTGATTTTTTCAGCTCCTTTTGGCACTTTACTTTCCTGATCGGAAATTTTCAAACCCAATTCCAATGTACTTGGGTAATGCGTGAGTATTTGACTTTGAATTCTGTCCTTAAGTGGAGTTACAATACTTCCTCTGTTGGTATAATCTTCTGGATTGGCTGTAAAAACAAACGCTACATCCAAAGGCAATCGGATGTTGAAACCTCTAATTTGAACATCTTTTTCTTGCAATACATTGAACAATGCAACCTGAATACGAGCCTGTAAATCTGGCAATTCATTGATTACAAAAATGCCACGATTGCTTCGAGGAATAAGTCCATAATGTATCACATCGGCATCGGCAAAGCTCAGTTTCAAATTCATCGCCTTAATCGGGTCGATATCCCCAATCAAATCGGCTACGCTCACGTCTGGTGTGGCTAATTTTTCGGAATATCTATCGTTTCGATGAAGCCATTCAATTGGTGTTGCATCACCATTTTCTTCAATAAGATCGAATCCATATTTACTGATTGGGTTCAACGGATCTTCGTTTAGCAAACTCCCTTTCAATACCGGCACATACTCATCTAAGAGATTCACCATCATTCTAGCCATTTTTGTTTTGGCTTGGCCTCTTAAACCTAAAAAATTGATGTTATGCCCTGCCAAAATAGCAGCTTCTAATTGAGGAATTACTGTTTCTTCATATCCAATTACACCTTGATACCAAATCTTTTTGGCTTTGAGGTGTTTCAATAAATTATCGCGCATTTCGTCGCGAATAGTTTTAGCTGTATACTTAGTGGCTTTTAATTCGCCTAGAGTGACTATAGTTGGTGTTTTCAAAAGTTCTTTTTCTTATTGCGTTCGTAATCTTCAAAAATAAGCTCGCCCAAGCCATTCAATCCTGAATAAAAGGCTTTCCCATCATTGGCTTCAGTAAATTGTTCTACAAAGCTTTGTAGATGCGGATCTGAAGCTATCATAAAGGTAGTAACTGGAATTTTTAGTTTGCGGCATTGTTTTGCCAAATTCAAACAACGGCGAATGATTTTAGGGTCGTGCCCATAGTTGCTGTTTTTGTAATACCCTTTGCCTTCTTTTAAGCATGTAGGCTTACCATCTGTAATCATAAATATCTGCCGGTTGATGTTTTTACGGCGTCTTAAAATATTCATCGACAGTTCTAAACCCGCTACGGTATTAGTATGATAAGGCCCCACCGTGAGATAAGGTAAATCTTTCAAATCTACCTCCCAAGCATCGTTTCCAAAAACAACAAAATCTATGCTGTCTTTTGGGTATTTTGTTCCAATGTATTGAGCCAACGCCAAGGCGACTTTTTTTGCTGGAGTAATGCGATCTTCTCCATAAAGAATCATGGAATGCGAAATATCAATCATCACAACTGTTGAGAAATTATTGGCCTCAAAATTCTCTTTAACCAACCACTGACTTTTACCAAAATCGTCATTGGCTATATTTTGCAGCATTTCGCCTTGTTGAAGTGAGGTTGAAAAATCGATATGTGCTGGGTTGTCACCAAATGCAAACGGTCTTAAGCCGTCGCCTTGATCGCTACCAGTACCAAGTTTATTCGAACTATGATTGCCAATACTGCTGCGCTTTACTTTACCGAAAATTTGCTCGAAAGCCTTTTGCCTAAACAATTTTTCGGTACCGGCACTCAGCTTCATGTCTTGACTCCCCTTGCCTTCGGGTTGAAAAAAACCAGACGTTATGAGATCGTTCTTGAAATCTTCAAATGAATAATCTTCATCAAAAATTTTGTTGTTCTGACCTATTTCATTAAGCCAGTCGAAAGATTCTTCAATATCGCCACTGGTATGTAGGAGAAGCTCCAAAAAAAGATCCTTGATGCGATCGAAATCCCATATATCTGAACCTAATTTTTCTATGTATTTTGAAAAGAGTGTCCCCACCATAATGTTTAAATATGCGGAGAAAAAACTATTAAACCTTAGCTAGAGCTGTTAATTTCTCTAAGGTTGGAGTAGGTTTCCCTCCAAGTGGTTCAATTGTAATAGCATAGGCCGACAACTCTTTTAAACCCTTAAGGTGTGCTAGTCTATTGGTTTCACCATCCCATTTTTTTGGTATAACACCCAGATCTAGTGGTTTACCATCAACCAATGCCCATAATTGATATTGTTCATCGTCCGAAAGCTTAGGCATATGCATGCCATTGAGCATAATTTCTCCAGATGCTGGACACCAATACAAAACCCCAAAGGTTTGGCTAGGGTCTGTTGGATGTTTGAGTTCATAACTTTTTACCAAGCGTTCAGAAAAAAAATGCTCCACTTCACTCAATTCTTCTGATACAGCTTTAACTTGTGTGTAATTTTTAGAAATGGATTCTTTTTCAATGGTTAAAGCCGATATGCGTTCATCCATTTGATTTAATCGACCATTGTAAACAGTAAACAAACCGATACTGACAAGCAACATAAAACCTGCAGCTATTCGCCAACCAAAATTATTGGTATTCTTTCCTATCCCAACCACTTTGGCTTCTTCATTAGACGTTTTTGGTTTAGAAATGGTTATGATTTTTGGGGATTCTTTTTTCCCTTCTATTGTAGCCATTAATTTGGCTTTCACTTGATTTCTTGGTTTTATACTATTGTTCATGGCTAAAGAAAAAAGTGTTTCTTCAATAGCGTTTAGTGCTGATATTACATCTTCGTCTTGCAAATGCGACTCTACGAGTGTGCGTTCACTTTCGGTGCAATGGTTTAAGGCATACAATTCCAATAAACCAGACTGTATTAATTCTTCCTTATTCATTTCTTGCTGACAACTTTTCTCTTAATTCTAATATTGCTTTTCGCAACCTCGTTTTTACCGTACCTAATGGAATATCTAATTCTTCGGCTACATCGGCTTGCGTATAACCATCAAAATAAACCATTTCAATAAGGGTTCTATAGGGTGGCTTTAGGGCTTTTAGAGCTCCATCCATTCCTATATGGTCTACAAACATTTCGTTACTATGTTGGTTTTGCAAACTTGTACCACTTACGGTGTCGTCTATAGAGTTGGTTTTCGACTTATTGTTAAAACCTTTGCTTCTCAGTTTATCAATGGACGAATTCCTCGCCATATTAACCATCCAAGTATAAATCCTTCCCTTAGTTGAGTCGTAATACTCAATCTTGTTCCAAATTTTCAAAAACACTTCTTGCAGCAAATCTTCGGCAACTTCATTGTCGCGAACGATACCCACAATAACACCAAAGATGGCCGATGTGTAGTTGTCGTATAAGTATTCAAACACTTTCGGATCTTTGTCCTTAAGCCCCTGAACCAATTGTTCTTCTTTTAATATCATCTTAAAGTGGAAATGTAATAGAGAGCATTTCCATTGCTTTTTTAAGTTCCTCTGTGTTTATCTGCAATTCTTGTTGTGAATTTAAGTAATCTATAACAGTTTCTGTTTGCATATTGCCGGTTAGGTCATCAGCTGCCATAGGGCACCCGCCATATCCGCCTAATGCACTATCGAAACGTCGACAACCAACACTATATGCAGCTTCCACTTTTTCCTTTACTGTTTGAGGTGTACTGTGTAAATGGGCACCTATGTTGACTGAACTTGGTACATCGGCCAATGTTTGAGAAAAAACAGACTTTATCAAATCAGGATTACTGCTCCCGATGGTGTCGCTTAAAGCTATAATTTCTACTCCCAAGGTTTCATATAATTTCAATACCCAGTCAGACAAAAGTTTTTCACTCCATGCGTCTTCATACGGATTACCAAAAGCCATAGAAATATAAACTACCAGCTTTTTATTGGCTCCATCTGTCAACGATTTTATGTTCTTCAATCGTTGGTAAGCTTTTTCAATATTCGAATTGATGTTGCGCTGTAAAAACGTTTCAGATATAGAGAAAGGATACCCCAAAACATCTATTACAGAATGCGTCAAAGCAGACTCTGCTCCTCTTTCATTGGCGACAATCGCCAACAATTCAGATTGTTTATTCTTTAAGTCAAGACCAGCTAAAACATCTGCAGTATCAGCTAATTGAGGAATTGCTTTCGGCGACACAAAACTGCCAAAATCAAGCGTATGAAACCCAACCTTCAACAGTTGATTTATGTACGCAATTTTCTTTTCTGTTGGGATAAATTCTTTTATTCCCTGCATGGCGTCTCTAGGACACTCAACCAACTGTAGTTCAGACATGTAATTTCTTTATTGATTGTATCAAATTAGGTCCATTGTAAATAAAACCAGTATAAATCTGCACCAAATCGGCCCCGGCATTCAATCGCTCACGAGCGTCCTCTCCGGTCATCAAACCGCCAACGCCGATCAATATTTTCCCATCATTTAAGTTTTGCTTAACAACTTGGCAAGCTCTTTGGGCTTTTTCCTTCAACGGAGCACCACTAACACCTCCTGCACCAATTGCTTCAACTTCGGACACAGGTGTTGTTAATTCGTTTCTATCGATGGTTGTATTGCTTACCACAATTCCATCTATTTCGGTTTCATTTACAACTTCTACGGCCTCAATAAGTTGTTCGTCTTCCAAATCAGCCGTGATTTTCAAGAATATCGATTTTTTAACTTCTCGATGCTTTCTATCTTCTAAAAGTGTGTTAAGTATTTTCAGTAATTCGTCTTTCCCCTGCAATGCTCTCAAGCCTGGTGTATTTGGCGACGAAACATTGACAGTGAAATAATCCACATGATTGTACAATGCCACAAAGCATTTCAAATAATCGTCGGCCGCATTTTCGTTGGGCGTCACTTTGTTTTTACCAATATTACCCCCTACAATTAGGTTAGCAGGACGAGACTTTAATCGCTCTACGACTACATCTAATCCATCGTTATTGAATCCCATTCGATTTATAATCGCTGAATCTTTTTTCAATCTAAATAATCGAGGCTGAGGATTTCCTTCTTGACCTAATGGTGTTACAGTCCCTATTTCTACATGCCCAAAACCCAATGCTCTTAAAGCATGCAAATACTTTGCGTTTTTATCGAACCCAGCTGCTATTCCTACTTTATTAGGAAACTCCAATCCATTGTATATCAAAGGACTGTTATTGTTTATAGGGCTTTTTACAAAACGACAAATAAAAGGAATCTTCAAATAAACAGTCAACAAATCCATGGCTAAATAGTGAGCCTTTTCTGGACTGAAGAAAAACAAAAACGAACGAATAATACTGTACATGGTGCAAATATGCTTCAATTAAAAATGAAACAAAAAATTTAGACGAGCCAAAATTTATTCTTTGTATTTTTGAAAAATATATGCAGATACAAATTGCGGAAGAAAACTACCTGCGTGTCATATTTCTTTTAGGACGTTCGGGTACAGAATATGTTAGCACCAATGCTATAGCTGATAGGTTGAAAACCAAACCTTCATCGGTTACAGATATGCTAAAACGATTGAGTGAAAAAAAGCTGGTTTCGTATGTCAAATACAAAGGCGTAAAAGTCAGTACACTTGGAAAAAATGTGGCACTAGATACCGTACGAAAACACCGTTTGTGGGAAGTGTTTTTAGTTGAGCATTTGTTTTTTGGTTGGGAAGAAGTGCACGAAGTAGCCGAACAATTAGAACACATTCAATCCAAAAAACTGATTGAAAAATTGGATGAATTTTTAGGATTTCCAAAATACGATCCACATGGCGACCCAATACCCAATAGTTTGGGTGAAATGCCTAAAATACACAACACCGTTTTGATGAGTGAAATAGAGCTCAATAGAGGTTGTCATTTGGTTGGTGTAAAAGATAGCAGCAAAGCTTTCTTAACTTATTTGGATGGGCAAAACATCAAACTAGGCAGTGAGTTTATAGTTGAAGCTCGATTCGAATACGATGGTTCGCTCAATGTAATTTTAGATAATAAAAAATCACTTAGTATATCTCAACAAGTAGCCAAAAACCTGCTCGTATCCTGTCATGAATAAACTTTTAATTTTCTTAATCAGCATATCGTTATTCGCTTGCAACACCCCTAAATCTAGGGTTGACAGTGAAAAAATAACCGTTGTGTGTACTACCGGCATAATAGCCAATGCTTTCGACAGTATACTTCCTACAGATGTTTTCAACATTGTTGCCCTTATGGGGCCTGGAACCGACCCCCACTTGTACAAACCAACGCCAAAAGATGTACAAGCTTTAAAAAATGCTCAAATCATTATTGCCAATGGACTGCATTTAGAAGGCAAAATGAATGACATATTGCACCAACTACAGCGCACGCAAAAAGTTCTATTCATTTCGGATGGAATAAATAAAACGGAACTAATTAAAGTGGATGAAAACACATACGATCCACACATATGGTTTTCGCCAAGCATTTGGTCGCAAGGCATTTCTGCAGCAACTGATAGTATCGTTAGCTGGCATTCAACGTGGTCTGATACGATTGTTGCAGCAAAGCTTAATTGGTTATTAGAATTAGATGAGATTGAAAAAGACATCGCCCTTAAATTTAGTGCAGTAGATAGCTCAAAAAAATATTTTGTAACCGCTCACGATGCCTTTAGTTATTACGCAAAAGCTTTCGGCATAAAACTAAAAGCCCTACAAGGTATTTCAACTCAAAGTGAATTTGGATTAAAGGAAGTAACCGATTTAGCAGAATATGTTGTACTCAACAAAGTCACTACCGTTTACTTTGAATCTTCTATCCCTAAAAAATCGGTGGAAGCACTAAAAAGCGCTTGCTCTGCCAACGGGCACAACATTACAATTGACGGTCCTTTGTACAGCGATGCACTTGGCGCTAAGAATAGCGAAGCAGGAACTTATTTCGATATGTTGAAATGCAACAGTCGAAAAATAATTAACGGAATGCAACCATGAAAACAGCACTAGAAGCCCATAATTTAACAGTAAGTTACAGCGGAAAGCCTGTGTTATGGAATGTTGATTTTCATATCCCAACAGGTAAAATGGTAGGTATACTTGGTCCAAACGGATCGGGTAAAACAACCTTACTGAAATGCGCCATGCATTTACTAAAATCGGATGGTGGCTTTATAAAATTATTGGATTCGGCATTCAAAGAGGCTATTAACAACATAGCATACGTACCACAAAGACAAAGTGTTGATTGGGATTTCCCTGCCAGTGTTGAAGAAGTAGTTGCAATGGGTTTATACAAACCAAAAAAGTTAATCCAAAAAATTGGCAGTGCCGAAAAGCTTGCTATAAAGGAAGCTCTAAAGCAATTAAAAATTGAAGATTTAGCAAAACGGCAAATCGGAGAATTGAGTGGCGGACAACAGCAAAGAGTTTTTATAGCTAGAGCTTTGGTTCGCAATGCCGATTTATTTATTCTAGATGAGCCTTTTGTTGGTATAGACGCACAAACAGAAGCCATTATCCTCGATTTGTTGCGTAAAAAAGTGATTGAAGGTAAAACCGTTATCTGCGTACATCACGATTTAAAAACAGCCAAAGAATACTTTGATTGGATTCTCTTCATGAACAAGCATGTTGTAGCCAATGGTCCAATTAAAGAAGTTTACAACGACGATAATTTAGACGCTACCTATAATAGACCTTACGATATTCTAGAAGCCATAAGCGACAGAGTTAAGCAAGAATCGTTCTCCATAAAATCATACAAAAACAAAAGCTAAACATGAACAGTTTTGTGTTAAGCATATTGGTTGGTTCTGCTATAATTGGCGCATTATGTGCTATAATGGGCGTATTCAATTTACTCCTAAAGAGACCATTAATTGCCGATAGTATAGCTCACGCAACGTTGCCGGGTATCGCACTTGGCTTTCTTCTTTTTAATGAAAAAAACATTCTCATCTTGTTTATAGGAGCATGCACAACATCAATGCTTTCCATTTTTTATTCTGATTGGCTAAAACGCAAAAGCAAGTTGAAAAACGATAGCATTATGGCCATAGGTTTGAGCACGTTCTTTTCTATTGGTCTCTGTTTGGTTTCGTACGTTCAAAACCAGAATTCAGGAAAGCAAACGGGTTTAGAAAACTATTTATTCGGAAATGCTTCTTCGCTGAACATTGACGAGATGATGTACGCCAGTATAATTTTGATTGCGCTGCTTGCCATTTTCGCCATATTTCACAAACGTTTCCAATTGGTGCTATTCAATATCGATTATGCTAAAAGCATTGGTCTTAACAGCACCTTGTATCTTTTTCTTATCAGTTTATTCAGTGTATTGGCAATTGCGCTTAGTGTAAAAGCCATGGGAATTGTTTTGGCTTCAGCTTTGCTTATATCTCCGGCATTGGCTATGCGGTATTGGCGTACGCGATTTGTTTGGTTGTTCATATTAGCTGGAGTTGTTGGAGCTGTTACAGCAAGTTTTGGTGCCTATCTATCGTACGCTTACAACAACACTCCTACAGGTTCGGCTATAGTGTTATCGCTATTTATTTTTGTTGTTTTTTCAGTTGCATTTGGAAACTCAGGGGGACTTATAAAAGCATTCTATCAACAAAGAAGCAGACGAAGAAAAATCATTGCCGAAAACGTACTCAAACTTTTTTATTACAGCCAAAAAGAACATGTTGATGGTGAATCTTACTTCACAGAATCTGCTTTACTTGATAGTGACAGAATCAACGAGAATGATTTGAAGAAAGGTTTAAAAATATTGACACGAAAAGGCATTATTTCTTTTGCAAATGGTAAATACAAACCCAGTCCAGAAGGATGGGAATACACCTTATCGCTTGTACGAAGACATCGACTTTGGGAATTGTACTTAACTCACAAACTAAATTTAGATGCCTTTCACGTTCATCAAGATGCGGAAATGGCAGAACACCTTATAACCGAAAAGATTGAAGCACAACTACTGCGCTATTTAGATAATCCGGATACCGATCCTCACAACCAGCAAATACCTTAATATGGAAATATCGATTTTGATTACCGCCATATTATTGGCCTGTACCTGTGCATTGTTGGGCAGTTTTTTAATTCATAGCAAACAAGCTATGATGGCCGACGCTATTTCACACGCTGTACTACCAGGTATTGTAATAGCCTACCTTATATCCAATAGTCGCGGAAGCGTTTTTGCTTTATTAGGAGCAGCTGCTTGTGGTATACTGATTACACTATTGGTAAACTGGCTAAAAACAAAAGCCAAAATGAGCAACGACAGTGCAATTGGTTTGATGTACACTAGTCTATTTGCCTTGGGTGTTTTTTTAATAACTCGCTTTACGCAATCGGTAGACCTTGATCAAGAATGTGTGTTATTCGGAGATATAGCCTATGTACCTCTCGACAGGTGGTATGTGTTGGATACAGATTTAGGGCCACGAGCTTTATACATTTGCAGTGCATTATTGCTTTTTGTTTCTATCATTCTTCGCATGGGCTATAGAAACCTAAGCTTGTTTTGTTTCAATCCAGAATTTGCACAAAGCATTGGCATTTCCATTGCCTTTTGGAATTTGTATTTATTAGGAGCAGTGTCAATTACAACTGTTATGAGTTTCGAATTAGTGGGCGCTATTTTGATTATAGCATTGCTCATATTACCGGCAAGTGCAGGTTATCTTTTGAGTAAAAAGTTAAAAACAAACATTCTGTTGGCTATAATATTCAGTATTGTTTCATGTATTGTAGGATATGCTGTAGCTTTACAGTTCAACTTAAACATTGCTGCTTGTGTTGCTAGCGTAGCAGCGTGCATATTTTTTATTAGCTTTTTGCTGAGTTTGAGGCAGAAAACCATGTTATGAACACCATCAATATCCGAAATAAAAAAGCAACCTTCGAATACCACCTCAATGATATTTTTGAGGCTGGGATAGTATTGCTTGGATCTGAAATTAAATCACTTAGAAGCAATAATGGTTCTATTAAAGAAGCTTATTGCGTAGTGAAAAACGGTGAGGTTTTCATTCGTAACATGTATATTAAAGAATACGAAAAAGCTTCTTTCAACATCCCCGACCCTAAACGGGAACGCAAGCTACTGCTCAACCGAACGGAAATCAACAAACTTGAAAAAGGCGTTAAAAACCAAGGGGTAACCATTGTTCCGGTTAAAATTTTTCTTTCTAAAAAAGGCCAAGCCAAAATTCAAATTGCTTTGGCCACAGGTAAAAAACTTTACGACAAACGAGAGGATTTGAAAAACAAAGACGTTAAACGCGATTTAGATAGAATTAGAAAATCGTTTTAAGTTCTTTTCACAAATCTAATAGCTGTGTTTGATCGTTTTTAAAGACATGAGAACCAACTTATTCACGGCTACCCTATTGTTTTTCCTTTTCACAGCTTGCGCTCAAGATAAAGCTACCAATACGTACAACAACCCTATTCCAAATTCTGAACGAATAGAACTCACTGAAACGGAATGGAAAGCCAAACTGAGCGAATTAGAATACAATGTACTCCGAGAAAAAGGCACCGAACGCGCATTTTCTGGCCAACACAATGATGAAAAAAGAAAAGGAATTTTTGTTTGCAATGGCTGCAAAAAACCTCTTTTTAAATCCAATCATAAATTCAATAGTGGAACAGGTTGGCCTAGTTTTTACGATGTTGGCTACGCCAAAGCAGTAGGCAAAATAAGCGACAACACATTCGGCATGAATCGTGTTGAAGTAGTTTGTAATTATTGTGGAGGTCATTTGGGGCATGTTTTTGAAGATGGACCTGCTCCTACGGGTTTGCGTTATTGCATCAATTCTGCTAGCTTAGATTTTGAAGCAAATTAATATCATTGACCCTACTCGAATTTCAATCAAAACTCAATTCTAAAAAACGCTTACCTGGAAACGAGGCATTCAAACTGCTCGGACTTCAAAGAAAAGAGCCTACTGATACCGAACTTAATGCAGCTCGAAAAGCAGCCGTTTCTATCATTTTTTCTGAGGTGAATAATGTACCATCTATCCTATTCATCAAACGCTCAAATTACAAAGGTGTACACTCTTCGCAAATGGCTTTTCCGGGAGGAAAACTTGAAACGGAAGATGCTTCAATGCTGCATTGCGCAACTCGAGAAACTTTAGAAGAAATAGGATTGGACTTATCCTCTTTAGAACCAATTCTACCATTAAGCCCTATTTATATTCCTCCGAGTAATTTTTTGGTTCAACCTTATGTGTTTTTCGCACCTAGTTTCAATCATCGTGCATTGGAATTACAAAAGGACGAAGTACAAAGCATTCATTTTTTAGATGCGCGAATATTAATTCAAAACGCTCCATTCGAACAATCCGAATTGAATCTTTCCTTCGGTAAAATAAAAACCAAAGGTATTTACTTGGACAACGAATTTATTTGGGGCGCTAGTGCTGCTATGCTCGCTGAACTACATTACATTTTCAAGAATTAATAACCAAGCCCTCTCTATAGTAAATAGATAACTCTAAGTCACAAAAAAAGAGACCTAAGCCTCTTTTTTAATTTAGATATTATACTTAATTATCTATCGAATCAACTGGAAGGTACCTGTTATTATATCAACTTTATCTTGAAAATAATAACGCGCAACTACCTTGTAAGTGTATGTTCCTAGTTCTTGTATTTTTCCTTTAACTCGACCATCCCAAGATACATTTTCGCCGCCGCCATTGAATACCATTGCTCCTTCTCTATCGTAGTATTGAATTGAAACATACTCTTTAATACCAACACCTTCAGGGCGAATGAAATCGTTTATACCATCTCCATTTGGTGTAAATGCATCAGGGAAATCAAGCGTATAATTTTCTGTCACTCTCAATTCTATTGGTGTTTCTTGAGAAAAACAACCTTTGATATCTGAAGTAACAACTGTCATAAATACATCTTCAAACAGAGTAAATAATGTATCTGTACAATTCACACAAACAGTATCACCAAAGCTGTCCATCCAATATATGTTGTATCCAGGATCAGCAATTATGTTCACTCCTACTGTATCACCAATAAAGTAATCGCCAATGTACGATTGAAATGCTGGTGGATCTACCGACTCATGTACAGGTACTGTTACATTTAATGTATTTGCACACCCATTCACATACGTTCCTGTGACGGTATAATAACGCTCAACATTGGTCAATGCTATTGGCCCCGGTCCTTGGTAACTATCCAAACCTATTTTAGGACTCCACTCATAATAATCGGCACCAGCAACTCTAATTCGAGTCGGAATATTTTTACAAACGGTATCTATGTCAGCTACTAATTGTGGTTGTTTTGCAATAAGCAATGTCTTTTCAAACACATCTGTACAACCAGTAAGATTGTTGATTGCCTTCAACGAAACCGTCAATGAATCTTTCAACTTAATTGGAAGATCAATAACTTCATACGAATAGAAAACACCGGCATTTTCAATAGACCAAACATAATCTTGACCGTTGATAGATAAGTTGGTTGTTGCCAATAAGTCGTTTTCGCAATAGATGTTTTTAGGGAAACTAAAATTGGCTTTTAAATAGTCAACTCGAATAGTATCTTTCAAAGTCTGAGAACATCCGAAATTATCGAACAACTGCAAACTCACATAGATATCATTGTTGGTAATATCTCCATTTTCTAGATCCAACACAACATTTTTGCTGTTTGAAACACCCGATAAATAGCCTGAGTATCTCCATGTATGATTTTCTACATTTTTAGGATTGAAGTATTCCAGCTTCAGCAATTCGCTACTACAAATACTGTCGCCTAAAGCTGCTAAGTCAGCCTCAGGAGAGCTTACTAAAACCTCTTTTGTTGTTTTACCTAGACAACCATTGCTTGTGATTTCTTCTAATGAAATAACATAGTTACCCGGATTAGATGGCATGTGAGACAAAATCAAATTGCCTGGAACAGCTTCCCCATTTACTACCCATTTTCTAGATGATACATCGGGATTGCTACCAAAAACGGTTGCGTCTATTGGACCAGGGTAACAAACTGTTGGTGCAACAGAAAATTCAGGTGTAGGAGCTTCTTGAACCGACACATTGAAATCTTGTTGAGCATCGCATCCAAACGCTCCTAGCAATGATACAGACACCACTGAAGTACCGGCTGTATTGAACGTGTAAATACTCGTTTTACTCGTTAGAGTATCTTTTGCATCTACAATGATTTCATAATTATTAAAACTTGAATTCAACTTTATAGGCGTTTTATCACCAACGCATAATGTTTGATCCAATTCCAAATCAATGGTTGGGTTTTTATTCACTTCAACTTTAATCAGTCCCAAATTCTTTTGAGCACATTTGAATCCATTGTCTGGCGTTAACTGCCCTATTTCAACATAACTAGTACCGAGTGGAGAATTCACCGTCATAAATGGCGATGCTTTACTCACTACTGACGAACCTAAAAAGCCGTCTACAGACGTTGAAATTGTAATACTGATATCATCAGGAATTCCAAACACTTCTATCAATTGAGCATCTCCTTCGCAGAAATACACATCGCTCGGGAAGGAGATTGTATAGTTTTCTTGTATAATAACTGGCACAGCAAATGTTGCTACTCTACATGGGTCATTGAAATCTATCCCAACGGTGTTATTGGAATTTGCATCGCCCGCTAAAGCCATGGCATAATACACTTTACCATATTCCAAATTCGGAATATTAAAATCGTATTTGTTTTCAGCACTTGAATAAATAACATCCGAAAGGTTTGATGGGTCTTCGGTTTCCTTTAATACATATACCAAGGTATCGTTGCCGTCTAAGTTGGCTCTCGGAACATCTGTGAAACTGAAAACATCTTTATAACACACTTTCACTGTATCCGATCTAAAACCTGTAATCGTTGTCAAACACGGACATTCGTAGAAAACCGATTGGGTTGCAACAGGTTCGCAGGCTACAGCCAATTTAGCTTCAATGTTAATTGCCGTACCACTCATACCAACTATTTGATATACGTTACCGTACACATCTCCATTGGTTTCAATTTTGTCTTGAAAACTGCTTATGATTTGATAACGAATGGTGTAGTACTGAGAGATATTATCGCATATAGTATCGAGAATTACTATTTGCGGCTCTGAAACGAAAGTAATACTGACCGTATCGCTGTTCACACATATTCCATCAACAGATTCAATGTAAACAAAGGTATAAACGCCATTATTTGGCACTGTAATGATTGCATTCGGGTCGCTCGGATTATTGAACACAGCATCATCACCACTAATTTGAATCCATGACCTACTGCCTCTAGCCGCTGTTATGGATTCCTCTGCTTGAAGGGTATACTGACTACCACATATTGTGTCATCGTCGCCAGCGAATGGAGCAGGATCTAAACGGAAGTACACTTCCACAGAGTCACTACTTGCTGGACATGGAGGATTGCTCTCCGTCCAAATAAACGTCAACGCAGTATCAGAATAATTCGCAATACCTGATGAAATTGGTGAATTAGGATTTCCAACTGTTCCACCCAGTTCTGACGTCCATACACCTACACCAAAACTTGGACTAGCTTCAAGATCCACTTGATTTCCACAAATAGCAACATTTTCGGTAAGTACTTTTGCTACTGGCTTTTTCTTGAATTCTGTTCTCAAAACTTTATTTCCCTCAATTGTTCCAATACAACCAGTAGCATCGCTAACATTAAGCAGCTCTATGAAACCTGTTTGAGTTACATTAAATGAATAGGTATTGGTTGCAACATTTACTTCTTGAATGATGGTTCCAAAACGTTTGTAAGAAAATTCAAATGGTTGTTGACCTGTTAAAATAAACTCTGGTGTCAAAACATCGCCTTCACATCCTACTAATGGACCTGCAACTGCAAACTCAATTTCAGGAAGTGGATTTACATTTATTCTAAAAACTTCATTGATAATATTAGAACATGCTGTAGAACCTCCTAGATTCACTGTTTGATTATTGGCATCAACAATTTCTGTAATAGAGAAAGTACGAGACGATGGCAAATTGAATGTTAGCATTCCTGAATTGGCTGTTAGAATAAGTGTAGTATCTACCATCGTTGGAGAACCATCTAATTGATATTTACCAATCAAAGTAAAAGGAGCTTTTCCTGTAGCCGTATAACTTATACTTGCGGGCTCTCCATAACATACTGTTGTAACTGGAGTGTAACTATCTAATGTTGGCTTTCTTCTCCATACTACTGGTGTACCTTGGTTTACAGCCACACAAGTATCCAAAGGATCTATATAACCGAAGCCTGGTATTTTATCTCCTGCAATAGCTGAAATATAGTATTCAACATCGTAATCCAATACACCCGGAATGAAATTGAATTCAGGTACAGAATTGGTATCGTATACTATGCCTTCAATAATACCACCCGTGTTATGCAAAATGTAAAACAATGTGTCTTCCGAACCTGCTATTGTTTCAATAAATGCATTTTTAGTAGGATCAGTAATGGCCATTACATCTTCACACAAGTCCAATGGCGTTCTATCCATATTTCCTGGATACGTAACACATTCGCAATACTTAGCAGGCTCTCTTAAGAAGCTTGTACGGCTGTCTTCACAGTTACTTAAATCTGTGAATCTATATTCGTAAATGCTTCCGTTAGGAATGGTGTCTTGCATTAAAGGCAATGAAGTAACCAATTCGTTTTGCTTGAACAAAACTCCGTTTACATACAAGTCGTATAAATATCCTGAATCGTCTCCACCTCTAATATCAATAATGGGAGTAAATGATGAAAAATCACCCTCACATCTTTCTTCAACCAAGTCAACTATTAGTTGATCGAACACTTTTACCGTCAAATTGATGGCTTCGTATGAAGGGCAATGCAACGCCGTGTTATCTCGTAAATCAACAACACCAAATGTTGTAAGTGCATCAAGAGTAGCTGAAAAAGTAACTCCAGAAAGCACATTGGTATGTGTACTAGGATATATATTACTGCCATCTGATATAGTTAGATCGTAGCCAATTGCCGGACTGTCGCCTATAATATTTACCGTAATATTCACCGTACTGTCTCTACATACCACTGGAAAATCAGGAATCAACTCAGCCGTTGGGGCATTGGAAATATTTACAACCAATTGCGATGAGGTATCAGCACATGGAGTTTGATTGGCATGTTCGTAAACAAAGTTATAGGTTGTAATTCCTGTATTGCTTCTATCTCTTAAATCGAAAATATTAGCCGAAACATTGGCTCCAAAGTTGGTTTCTGTCCATGTCCCATTGTCATCAGGATTTCCATTCAACAAGGCCAACAAATCCAAACCGCTAGCTTTTTCACACAACAGTGTATCGTTTTTTAATCCCGGAGACAACTGACGCACAACAGTAGCCAAAACATTTACCGACTGTGCCGCACAAGCTTCAAGAGTAACGGTGTATTTGGTATTGTAAGAACCCGGAGTAATAATATTTGATCTAAACACACCCGAAAGTGAATCCAACTCGTTGTTGGTAAGAATAGGCGTAGAAGTCCATTTACCAGGGTGAGATTCCGTGTGATTTAAGTAATCGTTTAAATTGATTTGATTGAATGTACCACAAACAGCGGTCATACTATCTGGTCCTAATTCAGGCAATACATTCAATGTTAATCGAATGCTAGCACTATCGACACCACATTGATAAGCATAAGCATATCGTACGGTATAAGTACCATTCTCGCCTTTAGAAGGATAAAGAGTCCCATCAGAATAAATAGGATTGAGTTGATTCCCTATGAAAGTATAATCTCCTCCGGTTCTAAAATCGCTATAATATTTAGAGAACAGTGAATCTAAAACAAGGCTGTCTGAAGTGCTACAAACAACCGTATCTATTTGAGTAAATACAATCGGATCACGGTCTCTGAATAATTCTAAAGAATCAGAATTGATGCAACCATTGTACGTTTCAACATCCACCAAAATATGAAAAGCACCAGTATCTGTTGGCGGATTAAACCATGCAGAATCGTTATTTACATCAGTAACTAAAAGTGACTTAGGGTTCCAGTCGTAATTTTTAATACCGTTATCCGTATTGACATAAACCGACCAATCGGCAATAAATCCTGAGTTGAACTCCAAATTATCGCCTACATAAAATGACCATATTCCTGAAGGTGGTTTTGCATGAATATCATCCCACATGTCGGCTCCAGTAGAAATGGTGTTCGATTCAACAAAAGTACCCGTGTAAGGAGGCTGTACATCTTTCATTAAATCCACTGCAGATTTACTAAAACAAGTTTTGCGCATGTTACCTCTACCCGTGGTAGTAAGGTCGGTAAACAAATCGTACTTAGCCCCCCAAGGCGTTTCTATATATCCATAAAGCTCGTCTACTCTTGGGTGCTGGATATTGATGCAAATACTATCTACATAAGCACCTACAGGATAGGTTCCATCAACATTAATTTGACTTAAACCAAAATTGCCTGAGCCATTAAAAATTCCTCCATCAGGTATAGAAACAGAATCTTGATTTGTTAATTGAACGCGTTGTTTTCCTTCAGGACTTAAAGTATCCTTTGTTAACGCCAAAACCTTATCGAAGTAACAAATCAAACTATCTTGCCCTAACCCCAATTCAATATCTACCGAAACTTCGTTTACATACACTGTTTTCGTGTACTCCAAAGTACAATCAGAATTATCGTCAGAAATAATCAGTTTTACTGTAAATATGCCCGTTGTTGAATAGGCTTTTATAGGTTCTTTATCTGTAGATGTTGTTCCGTCACCAAAATCCCAAAGAAATTTTAGCGTGTTAGGTTGACTAAAGCTGTAAATAACAGGTGCAAATGGAACCGGTTCGTTGATACAAGCCGAAGCATTTTGTTGAATATCAAAATCAGCACATTGATCGCATAAGTTCACTTCTTCTATTGGTCCATAACCACCAGAGAAGATTGCCGAATGGCGCTCTCTACTTCCGTAAAAGTTGATTCCTAATGGCGCTCCAATTGTACTCACAACAGTTGTAGACTCAGTGTTACCATAAACCAAGCGGCGCATTTTTTTGGTGCTTCCAGGACTGAATGGAATCCATCCTGTGCTACCAATATTCACCCCATTCAATTCGATACTTTCAGAAGGCAACACCCCACCTACTGGAACATCGTCAATAATAATTACCAACGTTTGTAGTTCAGCATAATCGCTTACACCACTAAAACACTGTGGTACTTCTTCACGAGATGCAATTTGATAAAAAATGTACGACTCTTCCCACAGTGAATTTGGCAAAACTAAATGCGCTTCAGGATCGGCTTTTGTAGCATCGAATGTACCTTGAAAAGAATCTGAAAAAGAACCTTTGGTGTATTGCGATATTTGAATTGGACTATTGGAAGTAATGTATGTATTAGCATCGCCATAATAGCCTGCGCCAGTCATTTCTTCTAAATCTAGAAAAATGTAACCATAACCATAATCACCCCAAGCAGGAGCTACAATAGTTTCTACTCTAGCAGGATTGTTATTGTATTCAATAGTAACTGTAGTACCAATTGCACCCGTAATTTGAAGGTAATCTCCAGCTCCATTCATGGCTCCGATATTGCCTCCTACTAATGCTTTTCTTTCGATGTTTTGAGCCGTAAAATATTCAGTGCTCCAATTATTTATTGGTAAAAATGTTTGGAGTATCATATCGCCATTACCGGCGTTCCCCATTTGAGCTAAGCTATTGGATGCAAAAATTGCAATCTTTTTATCTGAATTGATAACGGTACCATCCATGGTAACGCATTGATTGAAGAAGTTTACTTCGTTGTTGCAATCTTCATCGGTAAGGAAAGAAAAAATCTCCCCTTTATTCAAAACAATGTTTTGCTGACCCACAGCTCCAAAACCGTTGATATCGATACTGGTATTGTCTTCGGTAGCTAAAATGTGGGTTTCGATACTATTGATGCTAAAGCCACGCATAGCAGGCACATAATCGTTGCCTAACAATCTGGTCGGAAGCAAAGTTTCACCTTCTGCACTTAACCCTCTATCTACAAACAAAAAAGCTTGTACAGGCTGTGGTGATGTCAAATGAAAACTTACATCGGAGTAATCTCCATCAGCAAAGTTTGGTGTTGGTGTAATAATATTGTTTGCAGGCACCCCTTCAAGTTGAGAAAGGTCTACTTCAAAATATTCACCCGATTCAATACTGTAGGTTTTTGAGAAGTTTAATGCATCGCATGTCAAGACAATCTCATTCTCAACACAAAACTGTGAAACAAGTATTAATCGATAATTTGAATTACAAGTACTGTTACCTTGATCAAAATTACTTGGTAACATGAACCAAAAATCGTTTCCTTGTACTGCCTGAGCCGAAGCATATTGACCTGAAAATAAGCCGAGTACAACAAAACAAAGTAGGGTAATATATATCCTCATTTGTAGCGCTATCAAAGGCGCGTAAGATACAACAAAAAAGAGAGCCTAAGCTCTCTCATTCGTCGTAAATATCTGATTCTATACTAGTTCAGTACTTATGAAAATCTATCAATTACTTTTTGCGAAACTCCTGTGAAAGAATATCCTCCATCATGGAATAAGTTTTGCATGGTAACATATTTCGTTAAGTCAGAGAACATTGAAATACAATAATTAGCACAATCGTCAGCTGTAGCATTTCCTAATGGACTCATGTCTTCAGCGTAGTTTACGAACTCATTGAATCCTTTCACACCACTTCCAGCGGTAGTCATAGTAGGCGATTGAGAGATAGTGTTAACTCTTACTTTATTTCTTTCTCCATAGTGATAACCAAAGCTACGAGCTATAGACTCCAACAAAGCTTTAGCGTCTGCCATGTCGTTGTAATCAGGGAAAGTTCTTTGAGCTGCTATATAAGAAAGTGCCAAGATTGAACCCCAATTAGACATTGCATCTTTTTCGAACAATGTTTGCATAACTCTATGAAAGCTCATAGCGCTAATATCCATTGTTTTGTGGTAAAAATCATGAGACAAATTAGTGTAATGCTTACCTTTTCTTACGTTAGGTGACATACCAATTGAATGCAATACAAAATCGATTTTCCCACCCAATATTTCTTGAGATTGATCTACCAAGGCAGCCAAATCTTCCATTGATGTAGCATCAGCCCCAATAACAGTTGAACCTGTTTTCTCTGCCAATACGTTAATTTCACCCATTCGCAATGCAATTGGAGCATTAGTCAACGTGAATTTTGCTCCTGCTTCGTGAGCTTTTTCAGCCACTTTCCAAGCAATACTTTTATCGTTTAGGGCACCGAAAATAATTCCTCTTTTGCCTTCTAATAGTTTTGTCATGTCTCTGGTTTTGTGTTGGTAAATATATCAACTTAGTAATAGTCGCGCGTTATTTCGAGCATCATCTCCTGCATTTTTCCCGGACAACATCTCAGATAGTTCTTCTACCCTGTCCTCAAAGTCTAAAATACGCGCATCACTTACCTCAGTTTCGTTTTCTTCTGTTTTAAATACTTTAATGTGATGTCCTGCTTTGGCTGCAACTTGTGGCAAATGGGAAATCCCAATGATTTGCAAGCTTTTACCCATGGTTTTCAATAGTTCACCTATCTCCAATGCCACCTGACCCGACAATCCTGTATCGGCTTCATCTAAAATCAAAGTTGGCAACGATGATCGAGTAGCCAAAACGCATTTAATAGCCAATAACAAACGGGATATTTCACCACCACTGGCAACAGTTTTCAACGATTCGAAGTCTGCACCTTTAACGGTTTTCACCATCCAGCGAATACCATCTATACCCGATTCGCTTAGTGCTATTTCGTCCAAAACCACATCAATTGCCGCATTGGGCATACTCAGCTTTTGAATTAAAGCACAAACTTCAGTTGCAAACGCATCTTTGGCTTGTTTTCTTTTTTCCGAAATAGTTTGAGCCATCTGAGTTAACTTATTCAAAGTCAAATCAATATCCAACTTAAGCTCATCTATTTTACTTAAGCTATTCTCAAAATCATGCCCCTTATTCTCTAGTGAAGCTTTCTTTTCTAATAATTCTTCAACGCTAATGCATTTGTGTTTGTACAACAAATGATTCAAAACATCGATTCTTCCTTTTATCGTAAACAGCCTTTCTTCATCTAGTTCAGATCCGTTAAGACGCTTATTAACTGCGGATTTAACTTCTGCTAATTCCTCTCTAACATTCAGTAATGTGGCAAATATCTCATCGTTAGGTTTCAGTTGTTTTTCAGCTCTTTTCTGCCAATAATGGATTTGCTCTTCAACACCTCCATCAGCGCTAAAACTTTGTTCTAACTCAGAATAAAAACTTTGGTACTCACCCCATTGTTCCGCCTCTAAACATTCTTGTTCTAAAGCCTCTAGATTTTCATTATCAGACAAGTTAGCTTCTACTAATTCATTCAGAACAAAATCGTCAAATTCTTTTTCCAAAGTCAGTTGACGTACTTTCTCTTCAGTTTCGGATAGTTCTTTTTGTAAGTTTTTAAACGCCAAAAACGATTGCCTGTACGACTTTACTTCGTCCTCTATACCTGCAAATGCGTCGACTACTTCAAGTTGTTTTTTAGGTTCCAAATATGAGCTACTGGCAAATTGACCATGCAAATCGACCACCATATCCGTAAACAACTTAACCGTATTGGCCAATACAGGTGTATCGTTGATGAACATTCGGCTTTTTCCCGAAGGTGAAATCTCTCTCCTCACAATTGTTGAAGCTTCGAAATCCAAATCATTGGCTTCGAACCACGATGTCAAGTTCTTAGAAATAGCCCACGTAGCTTCAACCACAATTTTAGCATCGGTTTTAAGCAATGCCTTATTGGCTCGCTCTCCCATTATAAGAGATAAAGCACCAAGCAACATGGATTTACCCGCACCCGTTTCGCCTGTAATCACATTAAAACCATCAGAAAAACGCAAATCCAAATCGCGTATTAACTTAAAGTTCTTGACTTTGAGTTGCACCAACATAAAATGTTACTATTTTTTTATTTCAGCGTAATTACTTCCTCGTGTAGGATCTAAAGTACTGGCTATGCTTATAAACTGATCTTTTTCAGCGTCTGGCGCTTCCTTAAAAATACTGATCAACTCCATCTGTTTTGTATTAAAAAACATCTGCATATTGAACGATAATGGCTTTGCCTTGTGCACTTTGTCTAAAGCCTGAAGCGCGAGCAAAACTTGAGCTCTTCCTGCTACGGGATTATCGTACATAGTATCCATTCCTTTTCTATGATACTGATAATACGCATCGCGTAAAGGTTGAAACAATTTTTGCAAAGCATTATCTACCATCCAAAATCTATTGCGTTGATCATCGAAACTCTTCCACCCTGGTTCGGATGAATTTTGAGCATTGTTTACAACTCGTTGTGCTTGACTAAAAAACTCTGTTCCGCCATTTTGCTGAAATGAATCGGCATCATACCCTAGTATCATGTAAGCATAAAAAGCCAATACCGACGATAAGTTATTTTGATATTGATTGGGAGTAAAAAATATAGGTGAATTTTCTAGATAACTAAATGAAAATTTACGGTCTTGATGATTGAATATTGTTGATGAAATAGATGAATTGTATATCGGTCGGCTAGCTGTAATTTGTAAGGTAGCGCTCATTCTTCCCGGCAATGCAAACTCGTCAATTTGCACCAAAAAACTGCACTTAATTTTTTCTTCAGGAGCAAATTCTACATCGGTCCATTTGGTGTTATTAAGAAACTCGCTCATTGCCGTTTCTAATGTTTCAAAAATTCGCTTGTTAGTCGCTGATATTTTGTCGGCTCTAACACTTACAGTACAATTCAACTCTTGCGCTAAAGTAAACTGTGATGTAAACAAACAAATCAGTAGCGACGCTAATATTTTATAATGATTTTTCAATGCTTTCTAATATTTTAAATGCTAATGTAACCTTGCTTTGCAGTGGAAAATCAACCTCACCACCCGCATCATTCAATAAGTATACTTTATTGCTATCGTGCGCAAAACCAGCTCCAGAGTCTTCCAACGTATTTACTACAATGAAATTGCAGTTTTTACGCTTCATTTTACCTCTACCGTATTCTATAGCATTTTGCGTTTCCAATGCAAAACCAACCAAACATTGATGATCTTTTTTTATTTCACCCAACGACGCTAAAACATCTTTGGTTTTCTTCAATTCCAATGAAAGGTCAGAATCTTTCTTCTTGATTTTTTGATCGGATATATGCTTAGGTGAATAATCTGCAACAGCTGCGCTCATAATAGCTAGATCAGCATTCATGTACTCACTTACACATGCATTGTACATGTCATCTGCAGAAACAACATCAATACACTTTACACCAAACGGTTTTTCTAAAGCTGTAGGGCCAGTTACCAAAGTCACTTCTGCACCCATTGCTTGAGCCGCTCTTGCCAATGCATATCCCATCTTACCAGTAGATTTATTGGCTAGATACCTAACAGGATCAAGAGCCTCGTGTGTTGGCCCTGCATTAACCAGCACTTTTTTTCCTGCTAATATTTTTTTAGGAGCTAAAAAGTAATTTTCAATTGCTTCAACAATTCTAGCTTCCGACGCCAATCGGCCTTTGCCAACCAATCCACTCGCCAGAAAACCTTCCTCTGCATCGATAACATGATACCCTCTTTGATTGAGCAAAGATAAATTCTCGGTATTGGATGAATGTGTGTACATATCCAAATCCATTGCTGGAGCAACAAAAACAGGACAATCAGCACTCATCAAACTTAAAACCAAAAGATTATCGGCCATTCCCGTTAATATTTTTGAAATCGTAACGGAAGTAGCTGGCGCAACTATAAAGGCGTCAGCCCACTTACCCAAAGCTACATGATTGGTCCATTCACCCGTCGCTTTGTTGCTAATAACATCGGTATATACAGGTTGTCGACTTAACGCCGAAAAGGTTAGTGTTCCAACAAAGGCTTGTGCATTTTCTGTAAGTATAACTTTAACTTCTGCCCCTTGAGTAATGAGCATTCGGAGTAAATACACGCTTTTATACGCTGCTATACCACCACTTACTGCTAAGATTATTTTTTTGCCCTTTAACACTTTCCGAAAATAAAAAAACCCCGAGTAAATCGGGGTTAATTACAAATCTATTAATCAATTATATCACTCTTCAATATCGCTCTTTGGAGCTTCTTTTTTGCGAGCGTAGTATAGGTCTGAAGTTAAAAGCTCTTCAACAGCAATGCTATGAGGCTTAGGCAAACGTTCGTAGTACTTAGAAACTTCAATTTGCTCACGGCTAATCATTCCGTCTTCGTGACCTTCGTTTTTAATTGAAAATTCTTCAATTTTTTGGTCAACCTCGCGCTTCATTTCACGGCTTAATTGGTTCGATCTTTCAGAAAGAATCGCCAATGATTCGTAGATATTACCAGTTTCTGCGGTGATTTTATCAAGGTCGCGAGTGATGGTAGATTGTTCTGCGTTTACGTTTTTAAAGTCCATTACAAGTTGAAATTTTCAAGTTGATCTAAAGTTTTTGAATAGATGTTTTCAGCATCTTTCGCCTTTTTAGAGTTTGCAAATTTATCAATATAATTTTGATATGCTACTATTGTTTCTCTCAAGCGGCGTTCTTTTTTCGATTCTACAGAATTACTTGCCAATCTATAGCTTGCATCAAGCATCAAAAAGCGCATCTCTTCTTCGTTGGCAGAGGCAGGAAATTCTTTCAATGCATTTTTAAACGCTACAACCGACGCTTGATATTCTTCAATATTGTAATAGATTTTTGCATTGTGAAATGCTTTTTGCTCAAACTTCAATCTCAAGTCGTCGATATAAAAATTACACGAATCTACTTTCGGGCTGTTAGGGTAGTTTTCTAAAAACAATTGAAATTTCTCTAGTGCTTGCTTGCTTATTTCCTGATCTAGAGAATACCTTGGCGATTCGAAATAGGCACATTTGGCTGATAAATAGGCCACTTCTTCGGCTTTATCACTTTTTGGGAAAGTTTCTCCAAATAGCTGAAAATATGACGAGGCTGAGAAATAGTCTTTTTGGTAGAAATATGTATAGCCATACATGTAGTAAAGCTCCTCATTAACAGCGGTTCCTCGATACAAAGGGATAAGATCTTCAATCAGAATCTTGGCTTTTTCATAATCCTCATTTGCAAAGTATTCTTTTGCTTTTTCAAGCCTAAAAGCCTTATCAGGGCTCTTCATAACCTTATTGAAATTGTTGCAAGACACAAGGCTAAGCACCATTACAAGGGCAAAAATTAATCTATACATAAGTGGCAAATATACTACTGATTAAACTTTTTGCATGATAATCTTAAAAAAGTAACTTTGCCACCATTTTAAAAACCAACCAACTTATGTCTGCAGACATCTTTGAAAGAATAAAAAATAATAGAGGACCTCTAGGCCAACACGCTAAAGAATCTCATGGGTATTTTACGTTCCCAAAATTGGAAGGACCTATCAACAATAAAATGATATTTCGAGGCAAAGAAGTTTTGGTTTGGAGTATCAACAACTATTTAGGTTTAGCCAATCACCCAGATGTCAGGAAAGCGGATGCAGATGCTACTGCTGAATGGGGGCTTGCATACCCAATGGGTGCGCGTATGATGAGCGGACAAACTTCTGAACACGAAAAATTAGAAGCTGAACTTGCTGATTTCTTGGAGAAAGAAGATGCGTTTTTGCTTAACTATGGTTACCAAGGTTGCATGTCGGCAATTGAAGCACTTGTTACCCGTAACGACGTAATTGTATACGATAGTGAATCTCACGCTTGTATGGTAGATGGTGTTCGTTTGCATCAAGGAAAACGTTTTGTTTTTCAGCACAACGACATGGAAAGCCTAGAAAAGCAACTTGACAGAGCAGCAGTACTTGCTGAGAAAACTGGTGGTGGTATATTGGTTATTACTGAAGGTGTTTTCGGTATGGCCGGTGATCAAGGTAAATTGAAAGAAATAGTTGCTTTAAAGAAAAAGCATTTCTTCCGCCTATTTGTAGATGATGCTCACGGATTCGGTACTGTTGGTAAAGACGGTAAAGGTGCTGGTGTTGCTCAAGGTGTGCAAGACGAAATAGATGTATACTTTGGAACTTTCGCGAAATCTATGGCTTCAATTGGAGCTTTTGTTGCTGGTGACGAAAACATCATTGAATTTTTACGCTACAACATGCGTTCTCAAACTTTTGCAAAATCATTACCAATGCCATTGGTACTTGGAGCTCGTAAGCGTTTGGAAATGATTAGAACCAATCCAGAATTCAAAAACAAACTTTGGGAAGTAGCAAATGCTTTACAAAGTGGTTTGAGAGAAGCTGGTTTTGACTTGGGTGTAACCGATTCTGCTGTAACTCCAGTATTCTTAAAAGGTACATTAGGTGAAGCAACCAACATTACTTTTGACTTAAGAGAGAATTACAATATCTTCTGTTCAATTGTTGTATATCCTGTTGTCCCTAAAGATGTTATTATGTTGCGTTTAATCCCAACTGCAATGCACAATCTTGACGATGTAAACTACACTATTGAGACATTCAAAAAAATGCAAGAAAAATTAGCAGCTGGCGAATACAAATCTGAAAAGATTGTTAGCTGGAGTTAATTTCGTTCTTCAATTAAGATTAAAAAAAAGCCTGCTTCCTGCGGGCTTTTTTTATGAAAAAAAGTAGTCTATTTGCAGCAAATATCTAGTTAGTGAGAACAAATAAAAACGCCGCTGTAGGGTTCATTTTCATCACCCTTTTATTGGATGTTATTGGTATTGGAATCATCATTCCTGTAATACCGAAATTGATAATGGAACTTTCGGGCGAGGACCTTAGTCAATCCAGTACAATAGGTGGATGGCTGATGTTTTCTTATGCCTTTTTTCAATTTTTGTTCGCCCCTCTTATTGGTGGATTGAGCGACCGTTATGGACGAAGACCGGTACTACTTTTATCGCTTTTAGGATTTGGCTTAGATTACATTTTATTAGCCTTAGCTCCTACCTTGGCTTGGCTATTTATTGGTCGAATTATTTCAGGAATCTTCGGCGCCAGCTTTACCACCGGAAGTGCCTATATAGCAGATGTTTCTGCACCAGAAAAAAGAGCGCAAAACTTTGGATTGATCGGAGCCGCCTTTGGCTTAGGATTCATCATCGGTCCCGTAATCGGAGGCTTGTTGGGCTCGTACGGATCTCGTGTTCCATTTTATGCAGCCGCAATTCTCACCTTACTCAATGCCCTTTACGGCTTCTTCATTTTACCAGAATCGCTTCCAAAAGAAAAACGCAGACCATTTAAATTCAGTAGAGCAAATCCGATTGGAAGCATCAAAGTATTCAAAAACAGGCCTATGATTTTGGGCTTATTGTTTGGTTTATCGTTCATCTACATTGCCTCTCATGCCGTTCAAAGCACTTGGACTTTCTACACTATGTACCGCTTCGAATGGGACGAAAAAATGGTAGGCTACTCTCTTGGTTTTGTCGGTATATTAAGCGCCTTAGTTCAAGGGTTACTCATACGGGTTTTGATTCCGAAATTGGGACAAGAAAAGTCGGTTTATATCGGCATGCTCTTCTACACCATCGGACTCGTACTTTTTGGCTTTGCATTCGAAGGATGGCAAATGTATCCTTATATGATTATCTACTGCTTAGGCGGAATTGCAGGCCCTGCACTTCAAGGCATAATGAGCAATTATGTTGCCGACGATCAACAAGGAGAGCTACAAGGCGCCAACACCAGTATGATGAGTTTAACTTCCATCATTGGCCCTCCTATGATGACTGGTATTTTTGCTTATTACACATCGGTCGACAATCCAATTCAATTGCCCGGAGCACCCATGTTTCTTGGTGCATTTCTCGTAATTATAGGCACGTATTTTAGTTATAGAGCATTAAGAAAAGTTCGAGTAAAAAAAGATTAGCGTAGAAACGATATTAAATGACTTCGTTTCAATTTTACAATGGGTAAAATGGACGCCAAAACGCCTGTTCCGATCCCAAAAGTAAGCACCATTGCATCAAACGTATTGAAGTATTCAACAGTCAATAGTGGCATTTGAAACTGGGCTTTTGCGAACTGATTCAACACCATAAATGCTCCTTTGCTGAAAAGTATGCTCAAAACAGCACCTAATGAAGTGATAATGAATGCTTCTAAAATCAACAATCCAAACAAAGATGAATAAGCATATCCATACATTCTCATCAATGCCAAATCTTTTAAATGAAGGCTAACACTATTGTACATATGCACTAAAATGCTGTACAAAGCCAAGAGAAGAAAAATAACAGAAAACAGTTTTATTATCGCAATTCCACTTCCACTTAATTTTAACAACCGATTCATTTCTATAGCAGGAAGTGCCGCCTGCATATTGGTATTTTTATTTACCATTCTTGGCAATTGCATCATAGCCAATGGACTTTTGAATTTAATCCAAGCAGCAGTTATTTCCTGATCAGCGCCTTTTACGTTTGCGTGATTGGCGTGAATATTAGCAATAGAAGTTATCATCAGTTTATCAAGAACAGAATTGTTCGATTTTAAGACTCCCACTACTTTCAATCCATGGTTATGACTTTTTCCTTCGCCTGCTCCATGGGTAGCATTCACTTCATTGCCAATTGTTAATCCTAAAGTTTGCGCAACAGAATGACCTATTACTATTCCATTTGCTAAATCGGTTGTTCCACTTACTAACTCTGCTTGATAATGATTCAATAAATCTTGATTCGATCCAATCAGAGGAAACCCTTTAACATTATCGCCTTGAGCAATCGGCACAATTGATCTAACCAAAGGGTTTTTCTTCAATTTTTCGTATTCGTCAATAGCAATATTGCCCGTAGGACTATCACTAAATAAAACAGAAGCAAGCAACAATTGCATCGGACTGCCTTTAGCTCCAACTACCATATCGATGCCGCTTACATTTTTCGTCAAATTTTCTTGCAACGATTTTTCAATCGTCACACTCAACAACCAAGCAGCAAACGAAACTACAAGCAAGCCAAGTGTTAAAGCCAAATTGAGCTTTTCCTGAAAAACATACCGAACACTAAGTTTGAACAAATTCATAGCAGTAAGGTTGAGTTAAAATGTTTTTTCAATCGCGCATCGTGTGTAACTACTAGCAAAGCTGTTTGATATTCTTTACAACATTGCACCAAAACTGAAGCAACTTTTTCAGCGTTGTCGTCATCCAAATTTGCCGTCGGTTCATCGGCTAATAACAGCGCTGGTTTTTTAGCCATTGCTACAACCATTGCGGCCCTTTGTTTTTCGCCGCCACTAAACGATTTCGGGTATTTACTAAGCAAATGATCTACCCCCAAATCTGCAGCCAATTTATAAGCAAAATTGAGTTCTTCTTTCGATCCTTTACCTAAAGCTAATGCGATGTTCTCTTGAAAAGTAAGGACTTCTACAAATTGTGTTTCTTGTAAAATAACGGAGATCGACTGTCCTCTTAAAGCATTCATCTCCTTTGAATTGAGCTTAGAATAATGAGCCGAATTCAATGTTATTTCACCCATTTGAAGAGGCAATAAACCAGATAGCAAATGCAACAAAGTACTTTTTCCTTTTCCTGAAGGACCTAACAAACACAAAGCTTCACCTTCCAACAACTCAAAATCCGGGAAACGAATTGTAGAAGTTCCACCGTACGCATATTCTACTCCTTTACAAATCAGCATATTTTCTTTGCGATATCATTGGCTACGGCAAAACCCGAACACCAAGCATTCTGAAAGTTAAAACCACCGGTAAAGCCATCTACATTCAAAATTTCACCTGAAAAATACAAGTTTTCGAGAGTTTTATGTTCGTAGTTTTTGGCTTTTAAAGCCTTCAAGTCGACACCTCCTGCGGCAACAAATTCTTCCTTGAACATGCTTTTACCATTTGCTTGAAAAGGCATCTGAACCAAATTAATGGCAATGTTTTTTCGAACGGTTTTATTTATATCCGACCAACGTTCATCAGGTTTCACTCCCGATTTTTCGATGATGTATTGCCAAAAACGTTTCGAAACATCAAAATCGTGTTTGTTTTTAACCAAACCTTTACCATGCTCTGCAACTAATTTCAGTAATGCAGCATCAGCATCGTCTATTTTTTGATTGATAAAGTTTATAGTAAACGGGAAATTATACCCTGTATCGTGCGCATCAAATGCCAATTTCGAAGATAATTTCAAGACACAAGGCCCGCTAAATCCCCAATGAGTAATAAGCAATGGCCCTGAACTAGTATACTTCTGTTTTCCAAATTGCACATCAATGGTAGCATTTTCAAAACTAACACCTGCATACTCTACCAAGTCGAAAGGATTGACCTTAAAAGTGAACAATGAAGGAACAGTCGTAATCCACTCAGAAGCAAGAATGGGAATAAAAGCAGGTAAATTTCCACTTTGCACCCCTCCACTAGCCACCAACACATGTTCAGCAACTATTTCACCAGTTGTGGTTTGACAAACAAAATCGCTCCCAACTTTTTCTATTTTCAAGACTTTACAACTGGTTTTCAATTGCACTCCTTTTCTAATTGTAGCATGGTGCAAACAGTCTATAATACTTTGAGAACTATCCGACACTGGAAACATTCGTCCATCGGCTTCTGCTTTCATTGGAACATTTCTGTCCTCAAACCATTTTACAATGTCTTTGTTACTTAAATCGTATAACCGCTGACGCATTGCTTTACTACCTCGAGGGTAATGTTGTGCAAATTCATTTTTATCGTCTACGGCATTGGTTACATTGCATCTTCCTCCGCCAGAAATTTTGACTTTTTGCAAAACCGACTTACCTTGCTCTAAAATTACGATGTTGGCATCGGGCATTTTTTCAATTAGGGTAGCAGCAGCAAAAAAACCGGATGCTCCTCCTCCTATAATGCACAAATCAACTCTGTTTTCAACCTTTTTCAACACGGTTTCGAATATACGCTATGCACAGTAAGGATGAAATAAAAAAGTTTCGCGAAGATTTTTGGCAGGGATTCAAAGAACATATGTATGGTAAGAAATCGTCAGGGGGTTACCGCATAAATTGGTTGAATTACCCAACCAAATTAAAGAACATCAGAATCAACTTATTTGCCGACAACAAGCACGCTTCTGTATGTTTAGACTTTGAACACAAAAACGCAGGCATAAGAGAATTGCATTACGAACAATTGCTAGAATGCAAAAAAGTAATGACCGATTGTTTTGAGCACTGCCCATTAGAATGGTACTTAGAGTACATCCGTGAAAACGGAAAAGAAATAACAAGAGTGTGTACAGTTCCTCTCAAGAGCAGTATTTTTAGACCAGACGATTGGCCTACGACATACGAATATCTTGAAAAAGGCATTAAAAGCATGGACAAGTTCTGGGTTGATTTCGGAGCGATATTCGATGATTTGCAATCGTGATAAGCACCAATTTTGAACTAGCCAAAAAGGAAATCTTGAAAGGCGAAAACATTGTTCAAGATTTTAAACAAAGCATTACCGATACGCGTAAAATAGCATGCACGTTAGTTGCTTTTTCCAATACCATAGGAGGCAAACTGTGGATAGGTGTAAAAGACAACGGACACATTAAAGGAACTAAAGCTCAAGAAGAACTTTATATGATTGAGGCCGCAGCCGACATCTATTCTGAACCAAAAATAGATTTTGAATACCAGATCTACGAATTGGACAACAAAAAGCAGCTATTAGAAATTTACATCCCACAAAGTACAACTGTACACCGTGCTAAGAGCAAAGAAAATGAGCTGAAAGCTTACGCAAGGCAAGATGACAATACCGTACTCGTAAGCAATGTGGTGTACAAAAGCTGGATCAACAAACGCTCGTTTGGCAAAAAATCAGAATTCTCGTTTTCTAACAACGAAGAATTACTATTGCTTTATCTCAGACAGAATGATTTCATAACGCTCAGCCGATTTGTAAAAATTACTGATCTAAAACGACATGCCGCTGAGAACATATTAGCAAAACTCTTAAGTTGGAAGCTCATTGGATGGAAAAACAATCAGGGAGTTTTCGAATATTCTTTGGTTTAATCATCCAACTCAAACTTTTTTACAAGTATTATACGCAATCACCTTATTTCCTTTCGAAAAGACATTGTTTCAAGACAAACAGCAATTTTATTTTCCAACCTGAATATATAAATGCGAAACACTACCACACAAACATCTAGTCATTAGACACTTACCACCTTTTCACTTCCCAAACACTCAACTTCTCCTTAGTTTGCGTTCGAATTGGACTCAAATAGTATATTTTGTTTAATTTTTAGTATGCACACATACATTATGCAGTGAAAAACTAAACAATTTCAACCACCACAAAATCAACATTACCCATTCAAGCAACTAGCAATATTTAATTCCGTTTATTTGAACAAAACAAACACATTATGAAAAAGACCCTTATCAAAGCAAGCCTATTAAGTGCCATCATAGCACTTTCCCTTACATCGTGTGAAAAAGATGCTGACGCTAGCGTAACTGGCAATTCTACTCCCGACAATGTTGTAGTAGATGACATGGACAGAACTGGAGGAACAGCACTACCAGACGGTATTATTCCGGATCAGTACATTGTTACTCTTGAAAATTCAGCCATCAATATTCCTTCCCTCGGTCTATTAGATTATGAAGCAAGAACCGGATTAGCCATTACTCAAATTGAAGCCTTATTAAAAAGCGTTGGATTGGGCGATATCCAATTACAAAACGTATACTCTAAAGCCTTGGTTGGATTTGCCGCTAAATTGAATGCAGAACAATTAGCTATTTTAAAATCACTACCTATTGTAAAGCTCGTAGAAGCAGATAGATTATTCAAAGTTAAAGGCGAATTAGTAAAAGTAAACAGCAAGTCAACCAACTTCACAAAAGCACAAAGTACACCATATGGTATTGTACGTGTTGGACAAGGAAATGGACAAGGCAAAAGAGCTTTCGTTCTTGACACAGGTGTTGATACAGACCATCCAGATTTGAATGTAAACACTGGTTTAAGCAAATCATTTGTAAGTAGCGCAACTGGAAACTGTGGATTATTAGGCATTCTATTTGGCTGTGCAGATGACACTGAACCTAGTGTTGAAGATGGACACGGACATGGAACACATGTTTCTGGAACAATCGCAGCATTAGACAACGGCACAGGAGTAATTGGAGTTGCTGCTGGCGCTGAAATAGTAGGCGTAAAAGTATTAAGCGATCAAGGTAGTGGAGCAACATCAGGCATTGTTCAAGGTGTCGATTACGTAGCCTCTGTTGGTAGTCCTGGCGATGTTGCTAACCTTAGTTTAGGCGGAGGAGCATCAACTAGTTTAGACAACGCAGTAATTAATTTAGGTGCTGGAGGAATATATGTAGCACTTGCCGCTGGTAACGAATCGCAAAACGCAAACAACGTTAGTCCTGCTAGAGCAAATGGAGTAAATGTTTACACCATATCTGCTATGGACTCACAGGACAAATATGCTTCGTACAGCAATTACGCGAACCCACCAATTGACTACTGCACACCAGGTTCTAGTGTACAATCAACGTATAAAAATGGTGGTTACTCAACTATGAGTGGTACTTCTATGGCATCTCCACACATGGCTGGCATACTTTTAATGACAGGCGGAAACCCTAAAGTAGATGGTAAAGTACTGAACGATCCTGATGGAAACGCAGACAACATAGCACACTTGTAGAATTTCATTAACATACAATCATAAAAAGGCCGTTTTAGAAACGGTCTTTTTTTGTTTTATTAACAGCCATTGGTCATATAAATATTCCATACATCAAACAGCACAGTAGTTTTGCGCCATGAAAAAATTGGCTGCCTTCATCGGGCTACTTCTCTGCTCAGTATCTTTTGCAAATACCGATGCCTTGTTAAAAATTACAGGGAAAATTGTAGATAACAATCAACCTGTAAGCTACGCTACGGTATCTGTATTGAGTTTACCCGACTCAGCATTGGTTACTGGAGCAATTAGCGACGACGAAGGTGTTTTTGAAATTACTGGAATTAAAAAAGGTAATTATGTTTTAAAAATTGATTTCCTCGGCTACTCTTCTTTGTATAAAAACATCGGAGAAATAAAAAGCAATACCAATGTTGGTTCAATAAGCTTACGCCAAAACGCGAAAAAACTAGATGCCGTAACCATTACAGGGCAACAACGCATCATGGAAGTGCAAATTGATAAGAAGGTGTACAATGTAGATAAAGATCCATCTGCTACTGGTGCTACTGGATTGGAAGTACTTCAAAATGCCCCTTCTGTAGACGTCGATGTAGATGGCAACATTTCTTTACGTGGAGATGAAGGAGTGAATATTCTGGTAAACGGAAGACCCTTGAACATTTCTGCCAAACAATTTCTAGAGCAAACTCCAGCTGCAAACATTGAAAAGATAGAAGTCATCACCAATCCATCTGCCAAATACAACCCAGAAGGGACTACAGGATTGATAAACATTATTCTAAAAAAGAATTCACAACGAGGCCTTAATGGTAGTGTAAGTACAAGTTTAGGTTATGGATTTTACGCTAAAAACAACAACAGCATCAACCTTAATTACCGTGTAAATAAAATAAACACATATGTAAATGTTGGAAACAACAATTCGAAAAGAGGCAGCGGTGGAACTACGGAACGCTCATTTACTCTTGCAAACGATAGCAGTAACAACCAATTTATTGACGAGGATAACTATAGAATAAATCAAGGTTTCAATATAAAATCTGGATTGGATTATTTCCTTAATGACAAAAATGTACTGTATGTTTCTGCAAGTACTAACAGTGGTGACAATGAAGGATTGAGTAAAATGAATTCATTCTTTTATGACAATAGCGGAGAAAATTTAAACTCGTACTCCAATCGAGAAAGCAATTCTGATTCAGAAAATTCTAGTTACAATCTAAATGCAGGTTGGCAGAAAAAATTCCAAAAAGAAGGCCATACTTTGGACCTAGACTTAAACTACAGCGAAGACAACAGCAATAGTTTTGAGGACAATGAAGAAACATTCAAAAACGGTAGCGACGCCTCCATCCAAAGAATATCTAAAACGCAACAAAAGGAAAATAGCAACGGCTCACTCTTTTTTGCTAAACTCGACTATGCTTTACCGATAAACGACTCATTGAAATTCGAAGCAGGTTTAAATTATACAAACAATGTCCCTGAATTTGGTCTTGAACGCTTCAATTACAACGATTCACTAAATGCATTCGAATTGGATCAAAATTTATCCAACACCTTTGGTTTTACACGCAACATTTTAGCTTTTTATTCAACTTTATCTTACAAACAAAACAAGTGGGGATACAAGTTGGGCTTAAGAGCAGAAAACACTACAAGAGATACAAAATTGGCTAGCGGTGAAAATTTCAACAAAAAATACCTTTCGTTTTTCCCTAGCGGATATGTAAGTTATCAAGCCAGTAAAATAACAACGATACAAGCTAGTTACAGCAGACGTTTGCAAAGACCTAGACTATGGCAAATGAATCCATTTGTAAGCAGCAGTGATCCGTACAATACGCGAAACGGAAATCCTGATCTAAATCCAGAATTCATCAACATATACGAATTAGGGGCAACCAATTACTGGAAAAAATTCAGTTTAACATCAACTGTTTACCACCGCCAGACCAATGATTTAATTAGACGATATATAACCTTAAGCGATGATGGTGTTAATAATGTGAGTTATAAAAACCAAAGCGAATCTTCAGCTTACGGAGCTGAATTTATTTTAGGATATACGCCCAATAAGAAATTCAGAGCCAACATCAATTTCAATAGCTGGATCAATAAATTTGTACTCGATAGCACCGACCAAGGAGGGAACAATACTTTAAAAAGTTACAACATCAATTCAATGGCAAGCTACAAGTTTGATATCGGACTGAGTGTACAAGCCAACATCCGTTACAATGCACGCTATAGAGTTCAGCAAGGGGTAATCGACCCGCGTTATGGTCTAGATTTATCAGCAAGAATGCCTGTTTTGAACAAAAAAGGAACCATTGCAGTAAGAGCCACAGACGTATTGAACACAAGAAATTTTGCTTTCCGCAGTCAGGATCTAGATTATGAATTTGATATTTTACGCAAATGGGAAACCCGTGTAGTATATGTAAGTTTCACCTACAATTTCGGGAAACAATTCAAAGGCCGAGAACAAAGACGTAGTGGAGGAGATCAAGGCATTAGCCGAGGCGATTCTGGTGGATTTTAATCCTTAATCATATTGCATAAAAAAAGGGAGCTGTTGCTCCCTTTTTCATTTAATGTAATTAATATTACTTGATTTTCAACACTCGCTTATTGCTATACGCTTTTGCTTGTGGAATCTTTACAGACAAAACTCCGTTTTCTAGATTGGCTTCTGCCGAATCGAAATCAAATTTTTGTTGATCAATATTGAAGACAAATCTTTGCTTATCGTTTAGGAAATGATTCACCCCTCCTTCTGACAATACAGCTTCTACCTTCAACTGCCCAGTTTCTAGAATAATATTGACTTCGTTTTTTGAAAATCCTGGTAATGAAAACAGAATTTCTACTCCGTTTTCATCTTCTAGAACTTTATAGGCATTTCTATTGGTTTGTTTTACTCCAAAATCATCGAATCCAAAAAATGGTTCAAAAATGCTTTTGCTTTCTACTGGTTGTTTTGTTCTTAATGCTATCATGATGTATGTGTTTTAGTTTCTACACATAAATACAATTGGCTTACCAAATCAAAAACCACAAAAAAAATCCGCCACACTGTCAGTTAAATGAAATTTAAACTGTCAACATGACGGATTTATATATTATTTATCGTCTATTTATTACGAAAACCTCTTCTATTGAAGCTTCTTTTTCCAGAATCTTCACTGCGTCCACCGCCTTCAGAACCTGTTCTAGTACGAGGACGTCTTTCGCCACCTTCACGACTTGAAGAAGATCGAGAACGATCTCCACCACCGAAGCTTCTTTCTCTGCCTCCGCTGCTACGACCACCACGATCTCCGCCACTGCTGCGTCCACCGCTACGACCGCCACTGCGTCCGCCACGATCTCCACCGCTGCTTCTTTCACGTTTCTCAGGTGATTGATCTTTGCTTTCTTCTACGTTCAAACGTTCTCCACGATATTCCATTCCTTGGATACCTTGCATTACATCCGAAACATATTCGTCCTTAATTTGGAAGAAACTGAATTCACTTTTAAGATCAATACGTCCTATATCGTTTCCGCTTGCAGATGTATTATCGCAAATCAAACGAATCAAACTTCCTGGGTCCATTCCACCATCGCGGCCAATGTTCACAAAGAAACGTTTGAATCCTTCATCACGGTTACGACCTGAATCGCGACCGCGCTCTCTTCCACCGCCATCTTTACCATCTAATGGTTGGTTGATGTCGCGAGCGTTTGCATAATAACTCATGAAACGTTCGAAGTTTTGACTTACAAACTTTTTAATTACATCCTCTTTTGTAAGCGATGCGAAAGCTTGAGCCAAAATATCATCGTAACGACTAATTGCATCTTCGTTAACAGGCGTTTCAACAACCTGATTCACCATTGCTTTTAGCTGAACGTCACAAATATCTGCACCTTCTGGTATCTTTTTGTATTCGATAGGCTTATTGATGATTTTTTCAATCTCTCTAAGCTTATGTTTGAAAGTACGGTTTACCAATGCAATAGATTTACCTTCTTTACCGGCACGACCTGTACGGCCACTACGGTGAGTGTAATTCTCTACATCGTCTGGTAATTGGTAATGGATAACATGGGTAATGCTATCTACATCAATACCACGTGCTGCAACATCCGTAGCAACTAACACCTGTAAGGTTTTGTTACGGAATTTGTTCATCACGTAATCACGCTGATCTTGTGACAAATCACCGTGTAAAGCATCTGCATTGTAACCATCGGTTATCAATTTATCAGCTACATCACGTGTGTGATTTCTTGTTTGACAGAAGATGATACCATAGATGTCTGGATTTACATCCAACACACGCTTAAGAGCATCGTATCTGTTGCGCTCGTGAATAAAGTGGTAACTGTGCTCAATAGTTGATGCACTAGAGTTCTTGCTTCCCACGGTAACCTCTACAGGGTTATTCATGAACGTTTTAGCAATGTAAGCTACCTGTTTCGGCATTGTAGCAGAAAACAACCAAGTGTTTTTGGTATCAGGAGTTTTGCTCAAGATGAAATCCAAATCTTCTTTGAATCCCATATTAAGCATCTCATCAGCTTCATCCAAAATGGCGAAACGAACTTTGGAAAGATCGATCATTCTACGCTTGATCATATCCACCAAACGTCCAGGCGTAGCAACAACAATCTGTGCTCCACCTTTAATTTGTTTTACTTGTCTTTCGATGCTTGAACCACCATAAATAGGCACTACTCTCACACCTTTAAGGTGAGTACTGAAACTATCTAAATCTTTTGCAATTTGCACGCACAATTCGCGTGTTGGACAAAGCACTAAACTCTGTACATTTTTATCTTGTGGATCGCAAAGAGAGAGAAGAGGTAAGCCAAATGCTGCAGTTTTACCAGTCCCTGTCTGTGCCAATCCCACCAAGTCTGTATCTCCTGAAATGATCGCAGGAATAGCTTGTTGCTGAATAGGTGTAGGAACTTCAAAACCGAGGTCGGAGAGCGCTGTAAGGATTTCTTCCTTCAGGCCCAGTTCGGTAAATGTCATATATGTTCTTTAATTAAGCTGCAAAGGTACAAATTATAATGCAGTCTTTGAAAGCTAAGAATCTGATTCAGTGGAAAATAAAAAAAAGAGCGAAATAAGCCGGGTTCTGTAACACCAAAGGTGCACTTGTCATTTATCTAGGCTGGCCCTCGCGAGCGAGCTCAATCAACCTACCCTCTATGTCGGCATTACTGCCATTGAACTAGCAACTCTCTTTGCAAAGCAAAACATAGTTTACATGGTCTTTCAGCGTGTGAGGTTTACCTAGCTTATATTGTCACCAATACAACTGGTAGGCTCTTACCCTACCTTTTCACCCTTACCCCAATTTACATTGTGGCGGTCTAAGTCTCTGCAGCACTTTCTGTATGCTTGTTTGCACAAACACCCTTCCCGTTAGGAAGCACACTGCTTTATGCTGCCCGGACTTTCCTCGTTATGTCAAAAAACATACCGCGACAAGTTATCGCTCTTTGCTGCAAAGTTCATTATAATTATTGTAGGTTCAAATAAATAACACGTTTTATTTAACGCATAAAACACCGCGTAGCTCCTTGTCCGTACTCTCCATAATCAGCATCCATAAATTCCAAACCTTTTCCTTGCAAAAAAGATCTAATCTCTGACCGCAACACCCCTTTCCCATAACCGTGAACAATCATGAATTCCTTAACCCGTGCCGCTAATGCACGTTCAAAACTTTGCTCAAAAACTCGCATCTGAAATTCCAATGCTTTGCTTGGATCGTACCTAACATTGTCGGGCAATATTTCATGCAAGTGCAAATCGACCTTAGCTTTATTTTTACCTGAGATCTTAAATGTATTGATATAGGAAACTTTAGAAGGGCCTTTTTGATGATGTACGGGATCAGCCATTTTCTTAACCTCTTTCACCGATTTAGGCACATAAGCAATTCCCCCTCCTTCTCTTTTTAAGAGCCCAACAGTTGCTATTTCGTATTCCATTTCGAACTCATCACGTACCAAAAGCTTACTCGAAGACACAACTGCAATCACAATAAATGTCGCCTTACTGTCGATGCTTTCTACTTTATCGCCGGGTTTGAAGATGGAATGCATGAAACTTTTATTATTTTACAAATATGCTGTTTGTTCAGCAAAAAAAACAGCTAATTACACAACCATAAGACATGGCAAAAAAAATTGGTCCTTGGACTCAAATAAAAGCTGAAACAGCTTACGAAAACCCTTGGATTAAGGTAACCCACGAAAATGTTTTGAATCCCAATGGTGGCGAAGGTATTTACGGTAAAGTACATTTCAAGAACATCGCTGTTGGTGTTGTTCCAATATTTTCCGATGGCACCACAATATTGGTTGGACAATACCGCTACCCTTTAGATCGTTATTCTTGGGAGATACCAGAAGGCGGATGCCCACACAGCGAAAAACCTATTGATGCTGCTCGAAGAGAATTATTAGAAGAAACTGGTATTCGCTGCAAGACCATCACCTCCATTGCCAAATTCGATATCAGCAACTCGGTTAGCGACGAAATTGCTGAACTTTTTCTAGCTACCGATTTATCGTTAGGTGAAAGTGAACCTGATGACACTGAACAATTAGAGGTCAAACGTCTGCATATTTCAGAAGCCATAAATATGGTTCATACTGGTGAGATTACAGATTCATTGAGTGTTATTGCACTTCAAAAAATTGAACTTCAACTTTTAAAGAATGAACTCTCTTTCTAAATTATTTCTCATTGTAATATTGTCTTTTTCCTATTCAGTTGAAGCTCAAAACAATATAAAAATTGGTTTTTATAATGTGGAAAATCTATTCGATACTATTGACAACCCACTCAAAGCTGACGATGATTTTACACCTGCAGGTAAAAAAGCCTACAACAGTGAACGGTATAATGACAAGCTCACAAAGCTTTCACGCGCGATAAACAACACCCGATTATTTGAAGCAGACATTTTAGGTATATGCGAAGTTGAAAACTTAATAGTGATGACAGACCTTGTGAAACAAGAACTGTTAGCCAGTAACAAATACAAGATTGTACACTTCGATAGCCACGATAGTAGAGGTATTGATTGTGGGTTATTATATAAAAGCTCGACTATTAAAATTTTAGAAAGCGATAGCAATCAATTTCAATTGCCTTTTTCTAAAAGATCCCAAACTCGAAATCAATTGTATGTTTTAGCCCTCCACAAAAAGAAGAAGCAAAAAATTCATGTTTTTATCAACCATTGGCCATCTAGACATGGAAACCTGTTTGAATCGAGCCCAAAAAGAGCTAAAGCAGCCGCTGAATTGAAACAATTTATTGTAGATAAAACTGCAGGAAACAATTACCCTATTGTCATACTTGGTGACTTCAATGACTACCCAAACAACGAAAGTGTATTAACTGTACTAGGAGCAGATACATCATTAAATCATAATAATAAAACGCTTTTCAACACCTCGTATGCGTGGCAAAAACAAGGCAAAGGCACTTACAATTACAATTACAAAGGTCATTGGGGTGTGTTAGATCAAATAATCATCACCAAAAATATAGCGAACAAACTCGATGTTTTTAGTCAATATTATGCTGAAATAATCGACAACTCATTTTTGATTTACACCAATAAAAAAGGAGAAAAACATCCAAACAAATCGTATGGCGGATCAAATTACTACGGAGGTTATTCCGACCACTTACCGATAATGATTACACTAACTTATAAATAACTTATTCGCCGCTAGGTACGTCTCGCATGAACAACAAGCCGTTATAATTGCCTTTTACTACTTGTTCATTTTCCAAAATAAACTCGTAAGTAACATCCATAGATATTTCAGACAAAACCTCTAAATCAACAAAGCCACTAATCATTGCTAAAGTGTCTTCACTCGACTTTTCAACAAAGAAAGCACCCGCCAAAGCATCTCGTAGAGAGCGCGGAGCTACGGTATCTAAAATTGAAAATGGTTCGTATCGCCCTATCTTTACATTCGCTGTATCGAAAAAAGATGCCAAAGAAAAACTTACAAAACCAAGCGAATTATTCACCTCAAAATTTTTGACATAGTAAGTTGTATCAACATCATCAAGTGGATTAACATCGATGTTTCCCACTTCGTAATATTTACCAGATTCTAAAATAGCCGTTCCTTCTTCCCCCCCATATTCGATATAGTTCATTCTACCGGCTGGAATAACTCTGTCTTTCTCGCAACTAACGTAAACAGAGGCAATGGTCAAAAGACCAAGTATCAAACGTAATTTCATCTTTGTATTTCCTGATAATCTGCACTAAAGTAGAGCTATTTGGCAAAATTTTAACTGAGCAATTGAAATTCACTCAATACAATTGGTTGGATTAATCCTATTATCGGTTCATTGCAATGGATTTTCTCAAATAAACCAAGTAATTTCACCTTGATTTGAAAAATTTAATACCTATTCAACAGTGGTTTCCTGAATTTGAAACCGAAATCCCACTCATCAGTGGTCCCTGCAGTGCCGAAAGTGAATTGCAACTCATGCAAACTGCGGCAGAATTAGCCAAAACCGATTTACCTCTTGTTTTCAGAGCTGGTGTTTGGAAACCAAGAACAAAACCAGGCAGTTTTGAAGGCTCTGGTCTGAAAGCTCTTAAATGGCTTGAAAAAGTAAAATCAGAATTTGGATTCAGAATTGGCATTGAAGTAGCTACTGACGAACATGTTTTGATGGCTATGGACCATGGAATAGACATTCTTTGGATAGGTGCAAGAACCAGTGTAAATCCGTTTTCAGTTCAAGAAATTGCAGATGTTTTGGCTAGCAATCCTGAGCAAGCTGTAATGGTAAAAAACCCCATCAATCCAGATTTAAATTTATGGATTGGAGCCATGCAACGAATTGCAGGTGCTGGCATATCTAAAATTGCTGCTATTCACCGAGGGTTCAGCACTTGGGAAAAAAGTAGTTTCAGAAATCCACCCATGTGGGAGCTGCCTATAGAGTTAAAAAGACAATTTCCGAATCTTGATATATTTTGCGACCCTTCGCACATTTGTGGCGTTAGAGATACACTCTCTTATGTTTCTCAAAAAGCTTTGGATTTATCAATGTCTGGACTCATGCTAGAAAGCCACACAAACCCAGACGATGCTTGGACAGACGCAAAACAACAGGTTACACCTACTGACTTACAAACGCTAATAAACAATCTACAGGTTAGAAAAAACCAAAGCGATGGTTCTTTCTCTGTTCCACTTGCTGAATTGCGAACTGAAATAGATGCTATTGATGTCGATATTCTCAAAAAAATACAGCAAAGAATGGGCATTGTTGATAAAATAGGAGAATACAAAAAAGAGCACAACATTGCCATTTTACAAGTTAATCGCTGGGACGAAATTGTTTCGGACAGAATGGCTATTGGTAACAAGATGGGCTTGGATAAGAATTTTATGAAAGTGTTTTTAGAACAAATACACAAGGCATCAATTAGCCGACAAACGTCGATACTAAATAATGAAAGTGCTTCCGAAAATGTTTGAAATAGAAATTAGCGGTTCAAAAAGCGAAAGCAACAGAGCATTAATTTTACAATCATACTTACCCAATATTTCCATTGGCAATTCTTCCAACTCGGAAGACACGCAATGGATGCAAGCTGCATTGACTGATCTAAAAAAAGGAAAAACCATTCTACAGTGTGGACATGCAGGTACGGTTATACGATTTATTGTAGCTAGAGCAGTTTTCGAACCAAACTTCAATGGACTAATTACGGGAAGTTCTAGATTGCTCAGCCGACCAATTCAAGCTCTACTGGATGCGCTTAAACCCTATGCAAAGAACATAGAACATACCGACGAAGGCATTCGCATAGAAAGCAAAAGCGAACACCCAAACGAGGCAACATTTACGATTGACGCAACCAATTCGAGTCAATTTGTAAGTGCTTTGTGCTTATGTACGCCACGTTTTGAAAAAGGCATTTCCATCAACATTACCGGAACTTTATCGTCGGTGCCTTACATAGAAATGACATTGGATTTCTTAAAACAACAAGGCTACAATTATACTTTCTCCAATCGGGAAATAAAAATAGTGCCGTCGGAGAAAACAAACATCAATACAATCAATATTGAACCCGACTGGAGCAGTCTTTCCTATTGGTTTAGTCTAGCTGTAATTACCCAATCGAACTTATTTCTAAATCATTACAGGCAAGAAAGTTTGCAGGCTGACGCGAAAATTTTAGAGTTTGCTAAATCGTTTGGAGTTGATTACAAGTTTTGTGAAGACGGCCTTACATTAATGCCTAATTCAGCTGAAAAAACAAGCTTTTTTGATGCTGATTTCGATGCATGCCCAGACATTGCCCCTACTTTTATGGCTTTGTGTGCCGCTATCAATATGCCTTGCAAACTTACCGGCTTACATTCTTTAAAACACAAAGAGTGCGATAGAATAGTAGTGATGCATGAAAATTTACATAAGCTAGGATACAGCACAAAAATTGGAGCTTCAACATTCGAATTTGAAGGTGAAATAAGCGGTATTGATTACACTAATTCTGTTGAAATTCACACCGACTTAGACCATAGAATAGCCATGAGCATAGCTCCTCTTCAGTTTTTATTCAGCAACATAACTTTCGACGACAAGGATGTTGTTCGCAAATCTTACACCAACTTTTGGAGCGACTTCAATGCGTTTCAAAAACATCAAAATTCATAATTATGGCAGGCAATTCAATAGGCACGGCATTTAAAATAACCACCTTCGGAGAGTCGCACGGCAAAGCAATTGGAGCAACTATAGATGGATGTCCAGCGGGCCTAGATATTGACATCAATTTTATTCAAGCGGAACTAGACAAACGCAAACCAGGTCAGTCTAAAATTGTAACAGCGCGTGCAGAAGAAGATAAAGTAGAAATACTTTCAGGCGTATTTGAAGGGAAATCGACAGGTACACCCATTCAACTATTGATATGGAACAAAGACCAAAAATCAAAAGACTATAGTCATATTAAAGATAGCTACAGACCATCTCATGCCGATTACACTTACGATGTAAAATACGGAAACCGAGATTACCGTGGTGGCGGTAGATCGAGCGCAAGAGAAACGGCTGCTAGAGTAGCTGCAGGAGCAATAGCAAAATTATTACTTGCACAGCAAAACATAATAATTACAGCATATGTAGACAGAGTACACGATATTGCAATTCCTGCAAACAGCCATATAGATTTCACTCAAATAGAGAAAAACATTGTTCGTTGTCCTGATGCTGATACTGCAGCAAAAATGGAAGAGCGTATTTTGGCGATTAAGAAAAGTGGTGACACTGTTGGAGGCAGTATAAAATGCTTCGTTCAGAATGTCCCTGTTGGTTTGGGAGAGCCCGTATTTGATAGATTGAACGCAGACTTAGCGAAGGCCATAACTTCCATCAACGCTTGCAAATATTTCTCAATAGGTTCAGGCTTTGAAGGCACTTTCCAAAAAGGCAGTGAGCACAATGATTTATTTGAAAGCAAAGACGGAATAATAAAGACTACCACAAACAACTCTGGGGGGATACAAGGCGGTATCAGTAATGGTGAAACCATCGTAATGGAAGCCGGATTTAAACCTGTAGCTACGCTTATTCAGAATCAAAAAAGTGTTGACAAAGAAGGCAATGCTGTTGATGTTATGGGTAAAGGCCGACATGACCCATGTGTACTACCAAGAGCCGTTCCTATTGTAGAAGCTATGACAGCATTGGTTTTAGCCGATCATTATTTGAGAAATAAAACAAGCCGAGTATAAATAAAAAAAAGCCCTCATTTCTGATGGGCTTTTTTTTGTGCAAATTAATTATTCATTAATCCTGAGCAGCGAATACTTTCTTTAGTAAGTCGGTGGTTCTTGCTGCTGGATTGGCTCTAATTTTATCTTCTTCTTTTCTAATAGAATCGAACAAGGCATCTAAAACTTTCTGGCAAGCATAGTCGTTTAGATCAGCATTTACTTTCGTTACCCCAGGTAATTTATTGTAATTGCTAGTAACATCAGTCCAGTACTTTGTAGTACCGCTATTGTTCAAAACGCCACTAATTTTCGGATAAAATGCTTTGTATAGATTTTGACGAGTAACTTTCTGAAAGTATGCCGTTGCTGCACCATTCCCTCCTTTCAAAATACCCATAGCATCTTGAAAATTCATTCCTTTCACTGCGTTCACAAAAATAGACTTTGCTGCAGGCACAGCACTTTCGGCAGCAGAATTGAGTTTTGCCTCAAAATCATCCACCAACTTGCCCATTCCATACTGACGCAATTTATCGCCAACTACTTGGGCTTTTTCTGGCACAGCCAGCTTATAAATACTTTTAGAAAAACCACCGCTAGCAGAAAGGCTTGTTATAGATGCTCCTGTTCCTTTTTCCAAAGCGGCTTTTAGTCCACCTACAATATCAGCCGTACTAAGTGTACTTCCGTAGGCTTCTTCTAAATTTTCGTTAACCACTTTAGCAACCTTTTCCAATTCATGGCACGATAAAAGGCTTAAACTAAACACCAATACTGTAAATATTCTCGACAACGTTTTCATTGGTTCGAATATAAACATTCCACCTTCCGAACTTGTATCATCTTCGATTATTCAGCAGCATATTCTGACCTTTAACCATAAAAAAAGCCTCCAAAAAGGAAGCTTTCTTTAGTCTTTTATAAAATGTATTCTAAACAATAGTTGCTTTACAAGCATCTAACATAGCCTTTGCTTTATCCAATGTTGCCGCTTCTGCGTAGGTTCTAAGCACTGGTTCTGTTCCACTAGGGCGAATCATAATCCATTCATCGTCATTGATGAAATATTTGAAACCATCCGTTTGATCCTCTTTAACAACCTTGTATTCTCCAAAGCTTTCTAGTCCAGCAGCACATTTATCCAAGGCCGCTTGTTTTTGTGCTTCGCTCAAATGCAAATCGTTTCTATGGAAAGCAAAAGTTCCTACCAAAGCATATACCTCATCAATAAGTGCTTCTAAAGATTTGCCTGTTTTGGCCATATACTCCCAAATAACTAGACCCATCCAAATACCATCGCGTTCTGGAATGTGACCTTTAATAGCTATACCTCCAGATTCCTCGCCACCAAGCAAGACATCTTCTTTAACCATGTGTCCGCAGATGTACTTAAATCCGATTTTCACTACTTCATGCTCCAATCCGAAATGCTTGCACATCTTCTCGATTTTAACTGACGTACTGAATGCCGCAACAACTTTACCGCCATATTTTTTATGCTCTACCAAATACTTGATAAGCAATAAAATAATGTGGTGAGAATCTACAAATTCGCCTTTGCTATTGTACAAACCAATTCTATCGGCATCGCCATCGGTAGCCAATGCGCAATCGATATCACCTCGTGTTTTAATCAAATTCGATAACTCCAATAAGTTTTTATGAATTGGCTCTGGAGCCTGTCCCATAAAACTTGGGTTGTTATCGCAATGCAAGAAAGTAGCATCTGGGAAAAGACGCTTAACTACATTTTGACCAGCTCCATACATAGCATCGTAAGCCAATCGCAATCCTGAATCTTTTATAGCCTGAATATCAAAGGTTTTCTCAACAGCATCGATATACAATTGTTCTAAATCTTTGTAAACTATTTTTCCTTCTTTCACTAAAGCTTCGAATGCTTCGTCGCTGTAAGTGAATTTTGATTTTTCTGGAATTAAAGCTTCAACTTCAGCAATTTGATCGGGAAGCATTGGGCCTCCAAAATGAGCTTTAATTTTATATCCGTTATAAGCCGGTGGGTTGTGTGATGCCGTAAGTACAATGCCCAAAGTGGCTCCATACTCTACAGTACCCAAAGATACCATTGGTGTACTCACAAAATCTTTCGCTAAAACTACTTTATACCCAGCACTGGCTAAAGCCATAGATGTTGCTTGAGCAAACATTTCTCCGCCAAAACGGCAATCGTGACCTACAACAACGGTATGATTTTCACCATTGTTTTTCAACCACAAAGCTGTTGCTTCTGCAACACGCAATACATTATCTACTGTAAATTCTTTCGCAATAATGGCTCTCCAGCCATCGGTTCCAAACTTTATATTCATTTCTTATAAATCGTGCCAAAAGTAATGCAAGCAACTGATATTAACACAGCAACTCAATATTCCTTAACAGCTTGTTATTATTTAACGGTATATTTTCCTTTTGTTTAAGGCCTGTTGATACACTCTGGCATTGCGTAAATGCGCGGTGTACGATGACGCAAAATTGTGGTAACCAGAAAAATCTTCTCGAGCACAGAAATACAAATAATTGTGTTTTTCGAGATTCAAAACAGCATCGATGCTTTTGGCACTCGCCATACAAATCGCTCCAGGAGGAAGTCCTAAATACTTATACGTATTGTAAGGATGATCTAATTTTTTGTCCTTATTCAAAACTCGTTTCACTTCACCTCCGTCGAGATTTACGATGTAAACCAAAGTAGGGTCGGCTTGCAACAACATCCTTTTTTTGATTCTATTGTAATACACTCCTGCTATGCGATTCAATTCGTCTGTCTTATTGCTTTCTTTCTGAACAATGCTGGCCATAATTTGCACATCAGCTTTGCTCATTCCCAAAGCTTTAGCTTTTTCCTCTCGCCCATTTCTCGACCAAAACTTTTTATGCTCACGCTGCATGCGTTCAATAAACTGATATGGCTTGGTATTCCAAAAAATCTCGTAGGTATTGGGCAGTATATACGTATAAGCAGCATCGCCCGTTACACCATCTATACCTCGAAGTTTTACTTCATCAAAAGCTGTTTGCCACAAATGCAAATCGGGCTCAAGATGTTCGGCCAACACTTTGGCTAATTCTGAGAAATTCTTCTGAGAACGAAGTGTCAATCTAACTGGACTTTGATTGCCAGATCGCAACAAATTAGCGATATCAACCAGAGACATTTTTGGTGAAAGCTTGAATCTACCGGCTTTTACCATATTGGGATAGTTTTTCTTCCTCAATGTCCAATCCAATAAATTGACATCCTTCACGATACCTTTTTCTTTGAACCGTTCTAATACATCAGAATATGTTTCTCCGGTTTGAATGTAGAAATAACCATCGTCTGGTAATTCTGTTTTTATGGCTGGAGCATAAAATGTTCTCCATAAAGAAAAGCCACTAATAGCAACTACCAATGCTATGGATAGCGATAATAGTATTAGGATTTTTTTTGCCTTTGCTTGCTCTTTTTTATTTCTTCTTTTACTCATAAAATTATCTGGAACAAGCCGTTGCTTTTCCTTTCTTCCCCTACTACTCTACGCCAATTTTTAAGCTCGCCAATTTTTTCAAAACCGGCACTTTCAAAAAGCTTTAAACTCCCTACGTTTTGCATATCTATTTGAGCCAAAACGCTGTTCATCCCAAAAGATTTTTTGCATAAATACAGAAATCGTTTTAAAGCTTTCAATGCATTCCCTTTCTGTCTGTATTCTTCTTTTATAAAAATGCCCACTGCACCATTTCCGTGAAATGGATCAAAATCAAATAAATCAACTGTTCCAATTGTTTCATCAGCTTTAGTTACCATAAAGCGGCATTGCCCAGCATCGTAAGGATTATGAGATGATAAAATCAAATCCAATAGTTGTTGTTTAGAGTACGTACTGCGAGTATTGCTTACGGCCCAATTTTCAACATCATTTTCTATCTGATAGAGAAAATCTAAGTCGTCTGGCTCTGGACTTCTTAATTGTATCATTTTTCTTCGAGTTTCAATTGGCCATCAAATACTTTTTTAGCTGGGCCTCCCAACCACAAAATGCCTTCTTTATAAATAACTTCTGCCGTTCCGCCTTTGGCATGAATTGTTTGATGAAAAGGTTTTTTGTTATTGTCTTTTTCGTGTACCAATGCACAAGCCGTAATGCCTGTACCACAAGCAAGAGTTTCGTTTTCAACTCCCTTCTCAAAAGTTCGGATTGATAATGACCCATCTGCATTTTCAGAATAAAAATTGACGTTACTGCCAATGGGCTGAAATTTTTCATGAAAACGCGCTTCTTTTGCTGCTTCGTTGATATCAAGAATGTTTACATCATCGACTTTATAAACAGCATGTGGAGCCCCTGTGTTCACAAAATAAAAATCGTCTACTGCGATAACGCTGCCTTCAACATGCATTTCAATTTGCGCATAATTGTTCGAAAATCGGGCTTTGTGGTCGCCATCAAATCCTTCAAAAACCATATCCATTGGATTGGCTCCTAATTCATGCACTGCATAAGCCATTGCACATCTGCTTCCATTTCCACAAAATGACATGCTCGCGTCTGGATTATTGAATCTAACTTCTAACTTTTCATTATTATATCCAACAAACATCAAGCCATCAGAACCAACACCGAAGTGCCTATCGCATAAGAATTTGATCTGGTCATCGGTCAATTTAACCTCATTGTTCACTATAATGAAATCGTTTCCTGCTCCCTGATATTTACTGAATTTTAGCAACATATTGAGCGAAAATAAGGCTTAACATTGTTTAACTGCACCTTCAAGCGCAAAAAAAATATCAGGCGTTAAATTGGCATCATCAAAATAGAACACATGAAAAAGTTTATTCCAGTTTTTATTGCTGCCCTAATAGGAGGTGCAGTTGCAGCTGTTGTTGTGCAGTCTTTTTTGAAACCAACGACAGTTACTATTGAGCAAAATGGCCCTACGGCTAGAATGGTAAATGTTGGTCTACCAGCAAATAAAACCAATGTAGATTTCACTTATGCTGCTGAGAATAGCGTACACGCTGTAGTGCATGTATGGACAGAAAGAGTGCAAGAAGGTTATACTTCTCCATACCAGTTATTTTTCGGAAATGGACCTGTTCAACGTCGTTCACTTTCATCAGGTTCTGGTGTTATTGTATCAAACGACGGTTTTATTATGACCAACAACCATGTTGTAGACAATGCAACCAGTGTAAAAATAAAGCTAAACAGTGGTAAAATTTACGACGCTGAGGTTATAGGTGTGGATAAATCCACCGACTTAGCACTACTTAAAATTGATGGAGAAGATTTGCCTTTCCTTGCTTTTGGAAATTCTGACGACATTAAAATTGGCCAATGGGTTTTGGCTGTCGGCAATCCCTTCAATCTTACCAGTACGGTTACTGCTGGTATTGTAAGCGCTAAAGCTAGAAACATCAATTTATTAGAATACGACCCCAATAGCAATCAGTTCCCAATAGAGTCATTTATACAAACCGATGCTGCCGTAAACCCAGGCAACAGTGGAGGCGCCTTAGTGGGTATTAATGGAGAATTATTAGGCATTAACACGGCCATTGCATCACAAACAGGTTCGTATGCTGGCTACTCGTTTGCCGTTCCAAGCGCTTTGGTTCAGAAAGTTTTTAAAGATTTGTTTGAGTTTGGCAAAGTACAACGAGCCTACATCGGTATTCAAATACGCGATTTGAATGAAGAGCTGATGGACAAAACAGAGTTCAAGTCATATAAAGGTGTTTATGTTGCTGGTCTCACACCCAATGGTGCTGCAGAAAGTGCAGGCATTAAAAACAACGACATCATTACTAAAGTACAAGGTAATCCCGTGAACAATGTAACCGAATTACAAGAAAACATAGGTCGATTCCGCCCTGGAGACAAAATAGAATTAGAAATATGGAGAAACGACAAAACTTCCATCATTCCCGTAACACTTAGAAACGTAGAAGGTACAACTGAGCTTAAAGAAAAGTCGATAAATACCGATTTAGAAATTTTAGGAGCCGAATTTAAAGACGCACCAAAGTCTTTGCTATCAGATTTAAAAATTGCCAACGGAGTACAAATCACTAAAATAAACAAAGGCCCACTTCAAATGAGTGGAATGCGACCAGGCTTTGTAATCACCAAAGTGGATAAAATTGATATTAAAGACAAAACAGAACTCGAAAAACTTCTAACTGTACGTATGGAAAGTGGCGTACTTATTGAAGGTGTTTACCCCAATGGGACAAAGGCCTATTATGGTTTAGGTATGTAATCACAGTATATTGACAAACTACAAAAGGCCTTGAATAATCAGGGTCTTTTTTTTTTTCTAAAGTATCGATGAATTTTTCAAACTAAGCGTTGGTTAAGTTTACGTCAAATAATATAATTGGCTACTTTTGCAGTCCATAACAATTCAATGACTATGTCGGTAAACGAAATGCACTTAGATTTCGACAAAAACTTAGAAGAGTACGTAAGACAGGAGCGCGCAGCGACCAATCTTATCCAAAACATTGGCTCGCTACTTTATGAAAAAAACATAGAGTTGGTTTTGTTCAGAAACCCTTTAGTAGAAGTTGGTATCTCTGAATTACTTAACCTACACAAGTACGCCAAATCTGTAGTTAATGCAGACATCACAGTATTTGATACTGCTGAAATTGCAAAAGAATTGATGGCAACTGATCTTGCGCCAAGTAAAATCGATTTAGGTCGTTTGGCTAAAGAATACAAAGACGAAAAAAGCAAATACGCTTCTTGTTCTGAATTCTTAAAAGATAAATTAAGTGGTTTAACTCCAGACAAAGCCATTCAAATTGAACCAAAAGACGTTGTTCTTTACGGTTTCGGTAGAATTGGTCGATTGGCTGCTCGCGAGCTTATCAAACAAGCTGGTAAAGGTCAACAATTGCGTTTGCGTGCTATCGTAACCCGCGATAAAACGGACGAGGAAATGATCAAACGTGCTGCTTTGATGCAAAACGATTCTGTTCACGGTACATTCAAAGGACGTGTAGAAGTAGATGCGGCAAAACGTCAAATGACTGTAAATGGTCAGATTGTAAAATTCATCAGCACCAGCAATCCTGAAGATGTAGATTATACAGCTTATGGTATCAACAACGCTGTTTTGATTGACAACACAGGTGCTTTCACCAATAGAGAGGCTTTGTCTCGTCACCTAAAAGCAAAGGGTATTGATAAAGTTATCCTTACAGCTCCCGGTAAAGAAATCCCAAACATTGTATACGGTGTAAACCATGCAGACTTAGACATTGATAATGAAAATATTTTCTCTGCTGCATCATGTACAACCAACGCTATTGTTCCTATCCTAAAGGTTATCAACGATGGTTTCGGCATTGAAAAAGGACACATTGAAACAGTACACGCATACACAAACGACCAAAACTTGTTGGACAATTTCCACAAGAAATCTCGTCGTGGACGTTCTGCTGCCATCAACATGGTAATTACTGAAACTGGCGCAGGTAAGGCTGTTACAAAAGTAATTCCTGAATTGAGCGACAAACTTACAGCCAACGCTGTACGTGTTCCTACTCCAAACGGTTCTTTAGCTATTCTTAGCCTTTCATTGAACAAAGAAGTGTCTGTAGAAACTGTAAACAGTTTGGTTCGTCACGCAGCATTAAACGGTGACTTAGTTAACCAAATCAACTTCCAAATCGATCCGGAATTAGTTTCTTCTGATATCATTGGAAACAGTTGTTGTTCTGTTTTTGATAGCAATGCAACTTTGGTATCGAACGACAAACGCAACGCTGTAATGTACGTTTGGTATGACAACGAATTTGGTTACACCAAACAAGTTATCCGTTTGGCTAAGTACATTGCCAAAGTAAGACGTCTTATTTACTATTAATTAGTAAAATCATATATAACTCAAAAACCCCGCTAATGCGGGTTTTTTTATTGACAAATATTTAAGCAGTCGTTGAATATAAATTCAAACTCGTTTGTAAGAAATACTCATCACTTTAAGTTTTGTATAAAAACTATTAGTTACTTCAAGACTTTCAACAGGGCCATCGGCAATGGTTTTAATATTTTCCAATGCAAAGGAATTTGAATGCGTGGCTTTTTAGAAATCGGAAATTTTAAGACTTCTACCAACTCTATCAATGTTCCATCAGGGTCTTCTACATAGGCAAATCGACCACCAGTATCCCCCATGTCAAAATTGCTTTCGCTATCTACCGAAAACGATACTCCATTGGCTTTACAATGTGCCTTCAAACCGTCCATATTTTCTATATCCAAGCACATGTGGATGTATCCTTTATCTCCCCAATATCGGTTTTCGTAGTAATGAACGCCATTTGGACTCTCCATTAAAGTAATGGTAAATGGACCCAAAATTTTACTGAATGCCGTTTTTCCTGGTTCGCTTATGAACAATGATACGGTTTTGAAAGTTTCACCTTCAAATTCCAATTCTCCATGTGAAACTTCTGAATTGTGCAAAAGATCTTTGTAAAAAGGCACAGATTTATCTAAGCTTGAAACACCAATAAATACTTCGCGTACACCCGATGATTTTGCGGATGGAATATGACGAAACAGGTTACCAAAACCGTCGCGTTGCCAATGGGCTTTATCCGATTTAGGACAATGAACGCCAAGAGCTACTATTCCTAAATCTCCAGGACCAAATTCTTTAGCTGCTTTAGGTATTCGGCTGGTAAATTGCCAAATTTCGAATCCACCTCCACCATTTTCGTTCAAGCTTAGAATGGCTCTTCGGGTTTGTGCTTCGTTGCCCGTATATTGTTTCATTAGGGTTGCCGTAGCAGCGTCATCAAATATTTTGACGTTGAACCCATAGTTTTCTTTATAATAATCAAAAGCAGTCTCGGCATTGCTTACGCCAATACCAACTTGCTGAATCCCTCCTATTTTGAATGTCATGCTTTAGGATGCTTAATTAGTTTTTTATATAATGAATCAAGTCGTTGAGGCTTTACTCCAAGTTGATACAATTTAAACACTATTAAGTTGCTCAAATTGACACGCATGTAGCTATTTTCCTCATACTTTCTCGGCGACACAACCGCATCGCCATCCATGATTACAAAGTCGCTTTTATTTCTAGCGCGCAATATAAAATCATAATCTTCCATAATGACATGGTTTTCGTCAAAACCATTCAAACTTGAAAAAAAATCTTTGCACACAAACAATGTCTGATCACCACCACGACACATAATTCTATCAAACTTGGTGAAATAACTATTGATTTTCAACCATTTAGATTTCGAATCAAATTTGAAACGGTAACACCCTATTTTTTTCCCTTCTTGAAAATGCTTTAAAATATCTTCTCGAAAAGTAGACGGAGGGCGAGTATCGGCATGAACAAAATAAAGCACATCATTTTTAGCCGCCTGCGCGCCTGCATTCATTTGTACTGCACGCCCTTTTTCTGGATACAAAACCTTAGCTCCCAACTCAGTCGCTATATCACCACTGCCATCTTGGCTATTGGCATCGCACACAATAATTTCATCGCCATCAACTAATGACTTAGTTAAAAGCGGCAATAAGGCTTTTAAATTCTCTACCTCGTTTAATGTTGGAATTATTACAGATATGTTGGTCATATAGTTTCAAGCACTAAAATGGTCATTTTAAAAAGCTTCACCAAAAGTGACGTAAAATTGAGTGTTTTTCTCTGAATATGCCACATCAAAGCGAACATTGAGTTTGTTTTGTTTGAACATTTGGTATCTCAATCCCATACCAACAGCATTGTGCCATCGGTTACTAGGAAATTCTTCTTCCGTATTGTAAACAGCCCCCAAGCCAATAAAACCTGCCGCATAAAATCTTTTAGCCAAAGCTATTCGCCACTCATTTTGAAAATACAAAGCCGCGTTGTCTCTATATCTGCCGCTAATAAGTCCACGCAAACGCCGTGTCCCTCCTAATTTGGCCTTTTTATAAAAAGGATAACGATTGTCATAGCTTTCTACCCCCGCATTGAATGCCACAACTGACTTTTTGAAAATGCTCTTGTAATAAGCAAAATCTACCAACATGCCCATTCCTTTATAATCCGAACCTGAAAACAATCCCGCCTGCTCAATCATGCTTTCTAATGAATATCCTTCTGTAGGAAAAAAGACATCGTTCCGCTTATCAGCTCTAAAATTGAGCGATAAGGCATAAAACAATCCCCCTTGAGTTCCATTAATGGTTTTATCTTTTAATTGACCGTTGTCTTCATATATCAACTGAGAAAAATTGTCAGTTCGCATTCCTCCTCCAAAAAACAAAAAATCTTGCTTTTGCTTATAGAAGACATATTCTACTCTTGGATAGGTTACTTGGTATATTTCTCTATCTTCTTCTTTACTGTCATTCCCTAATCCGTAAAACGCATAATTGTATTTAAAAAAACCAAATTCACCTTCATGAAATTGGTTTAATTTATTGAGATATACTTTGAAAGGGATGTATAGTAAAATTTGTTTTTTGGTTGTAAAAACAAAAGCCATCTGCGTAGAACTTTGCCTATTGTTGATGGAATCTAAATTCAAATAAGCACTAGCTATTACAGATGCTCCAAAAGCGAAACCTGTTTCAGGGGTAGAATAAACTACCGGCAATGGATTTATAGATACGGCATTGCTATCTTGCGCATTACCATGTGCCATAAAAAATAAAGTACACAGTGCAAACAACTTTGTTTTAAAATGCGTTATTGATACCGATTTATATAAACCCATCTAAGAGGAATATGCGAACACATACATTGTTCACGATTAAGAATGCCAAAATTATCATTGCATTTTACATTTTGTTGCTTGTTCCGACGTTATATAACGTAAGTCTTACAACAATTGATTACGATTTCGAAAAGTTTTTCCCGAAAAACGACCCTGTCCTTGACCAGTACTTAGCATATCGAGAAGAATTTGGTAGCGATAATGATTTTTTAATTGTTGCTATTCAAAGTGATGATGCAATTGTTAGCGATTCCATTTTTTTCCACAGCCTATCTGAAATCGAAAAACGATTAGGCAATTTGCCTCAAGTTAATTCAATTGTTGGCCCTACGAGTTCCGAAATTCCGATCATAAGTTCGGGCGGTCAATTCACTAAAAAGTTATTGAAACCAAACATGCCTTTAACCAGCATCGTTTCCGACCCCCTCTTGGTACCAAATTTAATATCCAAAGACGGCCAAAACGCACTCATACTTGTCAATCACGCTAATGGATTGAGCAAAAAGAAATCAGACAATTTATTAAATGAAATAGAAACTGTTTTGTTGCCATATCGTACAGAATTCACCATCCGATTGGCGGGTAAAGTACATGGACAAGAACATTACATCGGTCAAATGAGTCATGAATTGATGATTTTTTCTTCTATTTCATTGATTTTGCTCACGCTAATTTTGTTCCTGTTTTTCCGAGCGCTTTGGGCTGTTGCCATTCCACTTTTTGTTATTGTATACAGCATCCTTTTGCTTACAGCAGGTATTCATATGGTTGGCGATACACTCTCTGTACTCACGATTATTTTACCTACCATTATTTTTGTTGTTGGCATATCTGATATTGTTCACCTGCTCAACCATTATTTAGACGAACTAAGAGCAGGTAAAAACAAAGTTGAAGCAGTACAACATAGTGTAAAAATTATTGGCAAGGCAACATTTCTGACATCCATTACAACGGCCATAGGTTTCTTAACCCTATTGGTATCGGGCATTGAACCCATAAGACAGTTCGGCTTATACTCTGCCATCGGTGTTGGAATAGCATACATCCTATCGTTCAGTTTATTCCCTTCGTTATTACTCATTTTCAAAACACCCACTATTGCCAAAAACAACACAAACAAACAGCGATGGAACACGATTTTAGACAAAGTATTTTACAATGTTTTCCGATACAAAAAAACCATCTATGCTTTAAGTGCTCTAATTGCTGTAGCAGGTATATACGGGTTTAGCCAACTTAAAATAAACAATTACCTTCTTGAAGATTGGTCGGAAAACGATCCTCAAAAATTGAATTACAAATACATCGATCATGTTTTTGGAGGCGTTAGGCCTTTCGACCTCATACTGGAGTCGGATAGTGGTTTACTTCATCCTAAAGTAGTTAGAGAAATAGCTCAACTAGAAAAATTCATACAAAGCGAATACCAAATGGACAACACCATAAGTCCTGTAACGGTTTATAAGCTATACAATAGAGCGACTAACTTTGGAGTAAGTTCTGAATACACATTAAGTACCGACAACAAGGTACTGCATAAGCAATACAAAAAACTATCTCGTTTTTCGAAAAACAAACAAATGCAAAACCTTATTTCCGAAGACGGTAAAAGAGGAAAATTATTTGGAAGAGTAAACGATTATGGCGGCTACATATTCAATATAAAAACTGAAAAACTGCATGAATTTCTACGTACAAACATCGACTCAAAATTATTAAGAGTAAGTCAAACAGGCATGCCTTTTATCATCGATAAAAACAACAAAGATTTGTCGTCACAAATGATACTTGGCCTACTTATAGCTCTAGCAGCAGTTTCACTAATCATGATGATTCTGTACAAGAACGTAAAAATGCTATTGATTTCTATAATACCGAACGTATTGCCCCTACTTGGAGTAGCCTTATTTATGTACCTAACAGGGATAGATATTAAGGTATCAACTGCCATAATTTTCACAATTGCATTTGGTATAGCTGTAGACGATACCATACATTATTTAAGTCGACTTAAAATAGAATTGGATTCGGGAACTAGCTTGAATGAAGCCATTAAATACAGTTACAAAAGCAGCGGTAAAGCCATTGTTATAACCAGCATCATTTTGTGTTCTGGTTTCTTTGCTTTGGTATTTTCATCCTTTGCCAGCACATTTTACTTAGGATTGTTAGTGAGTATCGTATTGGTATTGGCTGTAATTATTGATTTAACTTTATTACCCCTTATGTGTGACTTCTGGCTTAACAAGAAAAAAAAATGATGAAATACATTACAATATCAATCCTTATATTAGTTTCAGTTAGCTGCAATTCAAATACCGAAACCAAGACCATGACTGAAGAAAATAAGTCGAATAAGCAAAACGTTGAAAACAACGACACCATTCCAAAAGTTACTGGAATTGGTGGGATATTCTTTTTCTCGGAGGATACAGAGAAAACAAAAAATTGGTATTCAGAAAATTTAGGTCTGGAAACGAATCAATGGGGATCGAGTTTCGAATTTAGAAATGCACATAGACCTGAAGAAATAAATTACTTACAATGGAGTCCGTTCAAAAAAGGAAGCGAATACTTTTCTCCTTCGAAAAAGGAATTTATGATCAATTATAGAGTTCAAAATATTGAGGGACTCGTGCGAAAACTGAAACAAAACGGGGCTACCATTTTAGATAGTATTGAAACTTACGACTACGGAAAGTTTGTGCATATAATGGACAACGATGGAAATAAGATTGAGTTATGGGAACCTGTCGATTCTGTTTTCACAGACATGGGAGGTGATACCACGAAGTAAGTTTGAGGATGTTTTTTTTCAAATTTTGAATAAAATCTATCTAAAAATCTCTAAAAGTTCATTATCGCCAACAAGACCTACTACTTTATTAGCTAAATCTGCTGCCGAATCACTTTTACCTTCTTTGGTTAACCAAGCTGCATAAATAACAGCTACATCCACAAAAAACATTTTTTGACGAGGCAGAACTTCTTGTCCTTTTAAGTAAAATGCATCAAAGCGATTTTCTGCTTTTCCTCCATCTATCAGATTAATAAAATCCAAAACCAAAGCTGCTCCAACGTTCGTAGAATCATAGGCACTCAACTTATCAGCCAAATATTTAGCATCGCTGTATTGTTTCACTTCCAACTTGTTTACAATAACGTTATGCAAGGCACGTAGTACTGTTCCTTCTAGTTCGGCATTATTTACTCTGGCACTATCCGAAGCAATTTTTTGATATTTCCCAATTCGAACAGAAACGATTCTAATTGGTTTTTTTAGTCCACTATTGGTATAAAACTCATCGTTCGCCATTCCTAAATTAGATAGCGCACTGTATAAGTGAACGGTAGCTAAAGCATCGCCTTTTGACTTTTTTTCTAATTTCTCACAAAGCTGATCGCATTTATCAAATTTTCCTTCATTAAAGAAGCTCTTTAATTTTAATTCGTCCTTACTTTGTGCAAACGTTCCGAAACTAATTCCTAAAAAGAATACTAGGGTGGTTAAAAGGCTATGTTTTTTCAAATTCAACAAATTTTAATTCTATGAGAATTGACATAATTACAGCACTACCAGATCTTATCATTCCGGCTCTTAACCAAAGTATTATTGGTCGCGCTGTAAAAAGTAATGTTGTAAATATATTATTTCATAATCTAAAAGACTATGGATTGGGAAAAAACAATCAGATAGACGATTATCAATACGGTGGTGGTGCTGGAATGGTGCTAAGAGTAGAACCCATTTTCACCATCATCAATCAACTTAAAAGCGAACGCGATTACGATGATATAATTTACCTTACTCCTGACGGTGAAACGTTAAAACAAACAACCTGCAACACATTAAGCTCGCATAAAAACATCATCATGCTTTGCGGTCATTACAAAGGCATTGATCATAGAGTACGAGAAGCGCTAATTACAAGAGAAATATCCATTGGTGATTACGTTCTCACCGGAGGAGAACTTGCCGCAGCAGTCCTTACAGATGCTATTGTGCGACTTATACCAGGCGCTATGTCCGATGAATCTTCTGCTTTAAGCGATTCTTTTCAAGACAACCTTTTAGCTCCACCCGTTTATACCCGACCAGAAAATTACGAAGGGCTAGCTGTACCTAAAATACTTTTGAGTGGCGATGATAAACGAATAAATGAGTGGCGTGAAGAGCAGGCATTTAGCCGTACAGAACAACTTCGACCTGATCTTTTAAAATAGTTATGATTTTACTAGACAAGGCAATAAATAATTTGTAATATTGCAAACCAATTTTAGGGGACAGTATTAGTTACAACAACTATAGTAGAGATGGACATTATAAAGCAAATTGAGAACGAATTAACACCAGCACCTGAACTTAAAAGCTTTAAAGCTGGTGATACCATTACAGTACACTACAAAATTAAAGAAGGAAGTAAAGAGCGTATTCAGCTTTTCCAAGGTGTAGTGCTACAAAGAAAAGGATCTGGAGTTAGCGAAACTTTTACTGTTAGAAAAATATCTAACGGAATCGGTGTAGAACGTATCATTCCTATTTACTCTCCTTTCATCGACAAAATCGATGTGAATAAAGTTGGTAAAGTAAGAAAGAGTAAAATCTTTTACCTACGTGAATTACGTGGTAAAGCTGCCCGTATCAAAGAAAAAAGATCGTTCTAATAACGAATCAAATTATATTTCAAAAAACTCTGCATCACGCGGAGTTTTTTTTTGCCTTATATTTTCAACATGAATCCTGAATTGCTTTTAAAAATAAATGGTTTAGTCAGTAAATACGAATACCCATTTTTGGGGTTACTTATATCGTCAATACTCATTAACCAACTAACAGAGTTTGAATTCAGAGGCACTTTACTCATCATAACTTGCAGTATCCTAGCTGTTGCCTATTTCTTTTCTGCTTTTGGTGATGTACACAACATGCCATCAATTAAAAAACCAGGTATAGATCCAAAATGGCATTTTTTAGTTCCTTTCAGCAAAAAATTAGTCGCTATATCAAGCGCCATTAGCTGTATGGGGATATTGTTCTATTCTCTGCAATGGCCAGGAGCAATAAATCAACTTATAGCAGGTGGTAGCGCTTTAATGATCTGTATTGTCATAATGCTATATCTCCGTCATAAAAACGAAGATCTGATTCGTCAATCTCTATTAATAAGAGCTATAGCCTTAGTTACACTACTAGGCTATGCAGGGTATTTCGCTAGTTAACAACTACCGATTTCCCTTTCAGGAACTGAGCTGTATACGATTCCTTTACTTTTCGAAGGCCTTCTGGCAATCCTTGATACAATAATCTCCCTCCATATTCACCTCCATCTGGGCCAAGATCTACCAACCATTGAGCATTTTTTATAATCTCAAAATTGTGTTCTATCACCAATACAGTATGTCCATCCTGAATCAATAATTCTATGGATGTCAAAAGTTTTTTAATGTCGTCAAAATGCAATCCAGTAGTAGGTTCGTCAAAAATGAATAATGATTTTTCTTGACTACTGCCTTTAGCAATAAACGATGCTAGTTTTATCCGTTGTGCTTCTCCACCACTTAATGTAGATGCACTTTGCCCTAGCGTTACATAGCCCAATCCTACTTTGGCTAAAGGTTCTAATTTGCCAACGATTTTATTTTCTAACGTACCTCTTTGTCCTTTGAAAAATTCGATGGCTTCATCTACTGTTAACTCCAATAAATCGGCAATAGATTTTCCGTCAAACTTTACATCCAAAACTTCTTCTTTATAGCGACGTCCCTTACACGATTCGCATTTCAACTTGATGTCGGCTATAAATTGCATTTCTACTGTAACCTGCCCTTCTCCATCGCATTCATCGCAACGTCCACCTGGTACATTGAATGAAAAATGCATGGGCTTAAAGCCTCTTACTTTACTCAGTTTTTGAGAACTGTATAGGTTTCTAATATCATCGAAGGCTTTGATGTATGTAACAGGATTGCTCCTTGATGATTTACCAATCGGATTTTGATCTACAAACTCTATTTGCGTAAATGCTCCTTCAGGAAATTTCACGTTTTTATGTTTGCCAGGGAAATCGGAACCTTCGCCCAATAATCGGCGAACTGCAGGGAATATAATTTTCTTAACCAAGGTAGATTTCCCCGAACCACTAACCCCTGTTATAACACTCAAAGCATTGATAGGAAATTTACAATCTACTTTTTGCAAATTATTTTCTTGCGCACCGATAATTTCCAAATACCCTTGACTGTCATCCAACATGTCAAACTCTGAAGCAATAGTCTCGCGCCCACTTAAATAGGCCCCAGTAAGACTTTTAGTATCACCCAATATGGCTTTAAAATCACCTTGAAAAACAACATTACCACCATGCGAGCCTGCCAATGGCCCCATATCGATAATTTCATCGGCAATTTCCATGATTTCTTCATCGTGTTCAACCACCAACACGGTGTTGCCCAAATCGCGTAAGTATTTCAGTACTTTAATCAATCGCTGGGTATCGCGCGAATGCAAACCAATACTTGGCTCATCCAACACGTACAACGAGCCCACTAAACTACTGCCCAAAGAAGTAGCTAAATTGATTCGTTGGCTTTCTCCACCTGACAGTGTATTGGCCGCACGATTTAGAGTTAAATACCCCAAGCCTACATCTTGTAAAAAGCCCAATCGGCTAGTAACCTCATCCAAAATACGTTCAGCAACTTTTGTGTCGTGATCGTTTAGCTTTAAATCGACAAAAAAGGCATGCAGTTTATCAATAGACAACAAAACCAATTCGCTCAGGTTTTTACCGCCAATTTTCACATACTGACTTTCTTTTGCCAAACGTGTTCCAAAACAAGAATTACAATGTGTTTTGCCTCGGTAGCGAGACAATAGTACTCTGTATTGAATTTTATGCGTGCTTCTTTCTAACTCCGCAAAGAAATCATTCAATCCAGAAAAGCCTTTCCCTCCTTTCCAGAGGATATCCATTTCTGATTTGCTTAAATCTGAAACAGGTTTGTGTATGTCAAAATCTACTTTATGAGCATTCTTAATAAATTCATCCAAGTACCAGCTCATTTTTTCACCCCGCCAACAAGCTATTGCGCCATCGTAAATAGACTTACTCAAATCGGGGATTACCAAATCAGGATCAACACCTATTACCGACCCAAATCCATCGCAGGTTTTACAAGCACCCAAAGGGTTATTGAATGAAAAAAGGTGCTCAGTAGGCTCTATAAACGACATTCCGTCCAACTCGAAACGATTGGAAAAACTTTCACGATGATGAGCGTCTCCATCTACAACTTCTATTTGTAGTGTTCCTGCACCTTCAAAAAAGGCAGTGGATACAGAATCTGCTATTCTTGAAATATCTTCGTCTTCTGCTTTTTCTACAGCAAAGCGATCGATTAAAAGCGACAGTCCTTTTAAAGATTTTAGGCTTTTAGCATCTTCTAAACGAATGAATTTTTTACCGTCATACAATCGTGTGAATCCTTGTTGTTCCAATATTTCAATCTGGCGAGATACTTCCCACTTTTCTTCAATATCAACTAAAACCAAGGTTCTTTTACCTACTTGAGAAAGTATATAATCTACGACTAAGCTTACGGTGTGTTTTTTTACAACCTCGCCAGAAATTGGCGAATAAGTAACCCCAATTCGGGCGTATAATAATTTTAAGTAATCGTATATTTCTGTGGCAGTACCAACAGTAGAGCGTGAATTTCTACTGCTTACTTTTTGCTCTATTGCAATTGAAGGCGATAAACCTATTATTTCTTCTACTTTAGGTTTATCCAATTTCCCCATGAATTGTCGGGCATATGATGACAGACTCTCCACATAACGCCTTTGCCCTTCAGCATAAATTGTATCAAATGCCAAAGAAGATTTTCCCGACCCACTTACACCTGTAACAACAACCAACTTGTTTCGAGGAATTTCTACCGTAACGTTTTTTAGATTGTGTTCATTTGCGTTACGTACTAGAATATGCGTGGGTTTTGCCATAATAGAAATAAGACTAAGCTCCAAATTTAATGCTATTGTTTCAGTTAAAAAACGCTTGGTGAATAATCGTTATTTTAAATTGTTTTAACAAGTGTTGTATACTATTTCTAGTAGCTACCTAAAATTATTATTTACATTTACAGCACATACAACCAAAACCAGGACGCAATACGATAAAACTCTACTCTGAAATTATTCATCACCTTAAAACAGAAAGAGTATGCGCCTATCCAATATATCCGATCAGGAATTAGTATCACAATATTTAAACGGTAACGAAAACGCTTTTGAAGCCCTGCTTAGACGTCATCAACAAAAAATATTCAGCAAAATATTTTTTATGGTCAACAAGCAAGAATTGGCCGAAGATCTATTTCAAGAAACTTTCCTAAAAGTCATCAACACTTTAAAAGGTGGACGATACAATGAAGAAGGAAAATTTTTACCCTGGGTATTGCGAATTGCACACAATTTAGTGATCGATCATTTCCGTAGAGAAAAGAAAAATCAAACCATTTCGCCCAACATAGGTGGAGCTGAAGACGATTTTGATTTGTTTCAAATCATTCAAAACGATGACGAAAACGTAGAAGATTTGATGATAAAAGACGAAATCGAAAAAGAACTCATCAATTTGCTTGAATATTTACCTGAAGAACAACGCCAGGTTGTATACATGCGTCACTTTCAAGATTTGAGTTTCAAAGAAATATCAGAAAACACCGACGTCAGTATCAATACTGCTTTAGGTCGTATGCGTTATGCATTGATAAACCTGCGAAAAATCATGACAGAAAAATCGATTGTTTTGGATTAATAATAAAGAGAAATTTTAGGCGTTATTAATTTCAAATCGCAATAAAGCCTATGATAAATTCTACTTTCTCAAAGTCGCAAAATAGTACTTGCGCAACCAAAACACCCGTTAGCGTGTCAGAAAAATCGCTTCAATTTCTTGTGAATTACTCCAAAAGTGTTGGAACGCACCAATCGGCTTTATTGAAACAGCCTATTGTTTACTCGCTAAATTAATCTAAGGTCTTACGACCAATTTCATTACAAATAGGGCACTGATTTTTTTGGTGCCCTCTTGCTTTACAATATTCTCGACCGTAAAATATAATTTGAAGGTGCAGCTTGTTCCACAATTCTTTTGGGAATATTTTTTTTGCATCTTCTTCAGTTTTCACAACATTTTTCCCTGTTGTCAATCCCCATCGATACATCAATCTATGAATGTGTGTATCAACTGGAAATGCTGGCACCCCAAATGCTTGAGCCATGACCACAGAGGCCGTTTTATGCCCTACCCCTGGAAGCATTTCCAAAGCTTCAAAAGATTGAGGCACTTCGCCATTGTGTTCATTCAGTAAAATGTGTGATAAATCAAAAATGGCTTTCGATTTTCTAGGCGACAATCCACAAGGTTTGATGATTTCTCGAATTTCTTCAACGCTTAGTTGAATCATCTTTTCTGGTGTATCGGCCTTAGCAAATAATGCTGGGGTAATTCTATTTACGCGCTCATCGGTGCATTGTGCACTTAGCAAAACAGCTATAAGTAAGGTATACGAACTGGTATGGTCTAATGGTACAGGCGTTTCTGGATAGTAACCTTCCAACTGCTCTACAACCCAATTGGCTTTTTCTTTTTTTGTCAATTTCTTGTCAGTTTTGCGCTTTGCTCTGTATTATCTAAATGCAACCTATCGTCGTTGTAATCCATGTTTTTCAACAAAATAATATTGGCTTGGTCATCGTACAATTCTGTAAATAAACTTGAACTAATGTTCAATTCTTTAGGCAATTTCTTAGCCTCGTACTGAACGTACAGCCACACCAAATCGGCACCTTGCAATTCGCTTCCAATCCAAATAGGTTCCATGGCTTTTTTCGAATTCAATTCGAATACGCTCTCGAAATAGTGATACAATACGGTATCGCCTGGAGTATTGATAACAGAATCTAATCGAATATCATACCCCAAATGGGCAATTACTGCTTTCTCCAAGTCATCGTAAAATACTTTTTGCGAACACTTTACTATTTTTTCTTCTGCAGCATAATCCAACACAGTAAAAGTGAAGTGAAAATCGTGGAAGAACATTGAAAAACTTAATATAAGACCCAAAAACATGATACAAATGTAATCCTAATGATGATTGCATTCTGTCATTTAATACATGTGCGGTTTGGTTATTACGCCAATTCATTAATAACTTGCATCATTCTAAAATTAAGTAATGTTAAGAAAAATATTTTCTGTTGCGTTTTCAATAGGTATGGCTTTATCAGCTATAGCGCAAGACAACGTTAACACAAACAAATTCAGACAATTAGGACAAGATTTACCTACTCCTAATGTTTACAGAAACGCTGCCGGTGCACCAGGTCATAAATATTACCAAAACAGGGCTGACTATAAAATATCGGTTCGTTTAGAAGAAGACAAGCATCGCTTGTACGGAGAAGAAACAATTACTTATATCAACAATTCTCCTGACGCTCTAGAATATCTTTGGTTGCAATTAGACCAAAATGTAAGAGCTAAAACTTCGGATACTTATAAAATAACAGAGAAATCTGTTTCTAGTTTCAAAACTCCTGAAGATCTTCACAACTTCGAAAATCCTTTTGATGGTGGATTTAACATAGATGCTGTAACCAACACCAATGGTAGCAAGCTTTCTCACACCATAAACAAAACCATGATGCGTGTAGATTTGGCTAAAAATTTAGCTCCAGGTCAATCGTTCAGCTTTAAAGTTAAATGGTGGTACAACATCAACGACCGTATGAAAATTGGTGGTCGCTCTGGTTACGAATTCTTCGAAGAAAACGAGAATGCTTTGTACACTATAGCCCAATTCTACCCACGTATGTGTGCTTACAACGATGTAGATGGTTGGCAAAACAAGCAGTTTTTAGGCAATGGTGAGTTCACTCTTACTTTTGGCGATTACGATGTAGAAATTACAGTTCCTTCAGATCACGTTGTTGCTTCTACAGGTACATTACAAAACGCATCACAAATTCTTACTTCTGCACAACGCAGTAGATGGGCTAAAGCTCAAAACTCAACCGAAGAACCGGTTATTATTGTAACGCAAGAAGAAGCTGAAAAAACAGAAAAGTCGAAAGCTAAAGGAACAAAAACATGGAAATTCCATGCCGACAACGTTCGTGATTTTGCCTTTGCTACTTCACGTAAATTCATTTGGGACGCAATGGCTGTTAAATTCGGTAACCGTACCGTTATGGCTATGTCGTACTACCCAAAAGAAGGCAATCCATTATGGGAACAATATTCTACTAAAGTTGTTGCTCACACATTAAAAACGTATTCAAAACACACATTCGATTATCCTTATCCAGTCGCCATCTCTGTACATGCAGATCGTATTGGTATGGAGTACCCAATGATTTGTTTCAATTACGGACGACCAGAAAAAGATGGTACCTATCCTGAAAGATTGAAATACGGAATGATTGGAGTTATCATACACGAAGTAGGACACAACTTTTTTCCTATGATTGTAAACTCTGACGAAAGACAATGGACTTGGATGGACGAAGGTTTGAACACTTTCTTACAATTCCTTACCGAACAAGAATTGGATAGAGAATACCCTTCAAGACGTGGACCTGCACGCAACATTGTTAACTACATGAAAGGAGATAAATCTAAAATATCGCCAATCATGACCAACTCTGAAAGTATTTGGCAATTTGGAAACAATGCGTACGGTAAACCAGCTACAGCATTGAACATTCTTCGCGAAACCGTTATGGGACGTGAGCTTTTTGATCATGCTTTCAAAACCTATGCACAAAGATGGATGTTCAAACAACCAATGCCAGCAGATTTCTTCAGAACAATGGAAGATGCTTCAGGAGTTGATTTAGACTGGTTCTGGAGATCTTGGTTCTTTACTACCGACCATGTAGATATTGCAATGCAAGACATCAAATGGTTCAAAGTAAATACTCAAAATCCTGAGATTGAAATGGCTGAAAAGAAACGTTTAGAAGATGAACAACCAATGCGCATCAACAAGGAACGCAACCAAACCGATGTACCAAAGACATACATTGAAAAGGATCCAAAATTGAACGATTTCTACACCACTTGGGAGCGTCATACACCATACCAAATGGATATCGATGAATACAATGAAAAAGCGAAAGACTTTACTGAATTAGAAAAAGAAGCTTATAACTCAGATAAAAACTACTACGAAGTAACTTTCAAAAACATTGGAGGAATACCAATGCCACTTATCGTTGAATTTACCTTAGAAAATGGACATGTTGTAACACAACACATTCCTGCTGAAATCTGGAAAAAAGATACAGAAACAGTTACCAAAGTTTTTGTAACTGATGCTCCAGCATTGAGAATTGTTCTTGACCCTAGACTACAAACTGCAGATACAGATATCAGCAATAACTCTTGGCCTACACGTGTTGAACCATCTAGATTTGATGTGTACAAAAAACGCGAAAGAAAAGGTGGTAATGTATATGGAGGTGAAAACCCAATGCAAAAAGACCAAAGAGCTAAAGGTGAAGCTTCAAACTAATACCTAAGAACATTATTTAATAAAAAAGGGAGTTGTTTAACTCCCTTTTTTTATGCTTTCTATTGCCGCTCTTACAGAGCCTTTATCAAGCAAGTATTTTTTAGCCTCTTCGGCAGTTACACCACAAGCATCTACTATCATATTGGTTCCTCTAATCACCAACTTCTCATTACTCAATTGCATGTCCACCATTCTATTACCTTTAACTTTCCCGAGTTTAATCATAGATGCGGTTGTAATCATGTTAAGTGCCATTTTTTGAGCCGTTCCTGATTTCATACGAGTAGATCCGGTTAAAAACTCTGGGCCAACTATCAGTTCTATTGGATATTTAGCCACTTCAGCTATCTTACTTCCATTACTGCATACAATACAGCCTGTTGCTATTCCATTTTCATTGCACGCGACTAAACCTCCAATAACATAAGGTGTTCTACCGCTTGCAGCAATACCAACTACCACATCTTTTTCTGTTACATTATATGCTTTAAGATCTTCCCATGCTTGAGAAAATGAATCCTCAGCCCCTTCAACCGCTTTGCGAATTGCGGAATCGCCTCCAGCTATAATGCCTATAACCATATCGTGTGAAACTCCAAAGGTAGGTGGACATTCACTAGCATCCAATATGCCCAATCGGCCACTTGTTCCCGCACCTATATAAAACAATCTACCACCGGTAGATAATCTATCCACACATACATCAATAAGAGATTCTATTGCACTCAATTCATCCGCTATAACGTCAGCAACTTTTCTATCTTCATTGTTGATGTTTTTAATCAATTCCATAGTCGATTGATTTTCAAGATTGTTGTAATGCGATTCTTTTTCAGTATCTATATTCATAGTGGCTTGTGAAACTTGTTTTCTTCTAAATTCGTATAAAAGTAATCGATAACTAAGAGATTAAGCATAGAGCTTAAAATTCTATACAAAACTATATATGAGCAAAGATATTCACCAAGAAGTACAAGAATATTATGGCGAAGCATTGGATCATTCTGATGATCTAAAAACCAACGCGTGCTGTACTCTTACAAAACCTCCCAAGCATATACTAGAGGCTCTTAACCAAGTTGCCGATGAAGTGAAAGACAAGTATTACGGCTGTGGATTAACCATCCCTTCGGAAGTTAAAGGTCTCCGCATTTTAGATTTAGGTTCAGGAAGTGGCCGCGATTGTTTCATTGCCAGCAAATTGGTTGGTGAAAACGGTTTTGTAACCGGTGTGGATATGACCGACAAACAAATTAATGTTGCAAAAAAGCACATCGATTACCATACAGAGAAATTTGGCTATAATAAAGCCAATGTTGAATTTTTAAAAGGCAACATCGAGAAGCTTGACGAATTGAATCTCGAAGATGAGTCCTACGACTTGATCATCAGCAATTGTGTTATCAACTTAGCTACAGATAAATTAAAGGTATTGAAAGATGCTTACCGTTTACTTAAGCCGGGTGGCGAAATGTATTTCTCGGATGTGTATTCTGATAGAAGAATATCTCAAGAATTACAAAACGATAAAGTACTTTGGGGCGAATGCTTGAGTGGTGCATTGTATTGGAACGATTTCTTACGTGTTGCTAAAAACGCTGGGTTTACTGACCCTCGCTCATTTGAAGACAAACCAATTACAGTTGAAAACGAGGAGTTAGAAGCGAAACTAGGTGACATTAAATTTTACTCCGTTACTTACCGATTGTTCAAAATTGATGGCCTAGAAAGCGATTGTGAAGATTATGGACAAGCCATTCGTTATAAAGGAGGCGTACCAGAAATGCCAATGTCATTTAAAATGGATGAACACCATATTTTCCCTAAAGGGAAAGTAATGAGCGTATGTGGAAATTCTTATAAAATGCTCCACGACACCCGTTACCATAAGTTTTTTGATTTCTACGGCGATTGGAGTACTCACTACGGAATTTTCGAAGGTTGTGGTGGCAATATTCCTTTTACAAGTTCTTTAGACGGTAGCAATCCTGCAAGTTGTTGCTAAATATATTATTAACCGTTATTAATTGACTATACACCTGATTCTTGTTGTCAATTAATAACGGTTTTTTAGTTTTAAGCAAAAGCGGCTAGTAAATCTTCATTTTCTTGATATAGTGCCTTATCTGAAATAGAAATAACATCTCTTACATCGTTTTTCAAATCGTCAATTAAACCATCTATTTGAAGCTTATCAATGCCTGGCATACATAAAATATGTACTATTCCATCTTCTACTGCTAATTGATATTTCTGACATAAAGCATCGGAAGGTTGATCAAATACGACAGTAACAGCATTTGGATTACGCCAAGCTTTAACGCCAATTTCATTCATGCTTTTTTCAGCGTATATAGCTAAATCTAAGCAATCATTGTAGCGATTTCTAAGTCCTGATATGCGTAGTGTTTTTAGTGCATACCATAAAATTAAAGGGGTCAAACCATTTCTAGAACCTGTTATGGTAGTATCCTTAGTACCTACATACGAAATCGATTTTGCCACTCTATCACTGTGTTCTTTTTTACATAAAACCACTCCACAAGGCACTGGTGAACCAATAAATTTATGACCTGATATAGAAATACTATCGATACCATCCTGAAAATCGAATGCTGGACGTGGAGAATGAAATGGAGCCATTGCTCCTACCAAAGCAGCATCACAGTGTATATAATAATCTTTAATGGCAAATTTTTTGATGATGGCTTTAATTTTAGATAAATCATCAATCGCTTCTTTCATAGTCGTTCCAACATTTAATAAGAAAATAGCTGGTCTGTTTCTACGAGTAAATAACGTCTCTTCTAAATCAGTATAATCTATTTCACCATTATCTTGAGCACGTATAACAATATTTTGAACGCCTAAGAGATGCAAATTTTTCTTTACACTATAGTGCGTTGATTCTGAATAATAGAACATGCCTTTTGGAAATGCTTCCTTAGCCAAATACAATCCGTATAAATTTCCTTCACTACCACCATTGGTTACATATCCCCAAGTTTTATCGCTTTTAGCACGCAATAAACCTTTAAAAAAATCCAACACTTCTTGTTCTATTTCTTTTGTATCAATACCTAAACTGGAAGGTGTATAAGGGTCTCCTACATTGTTGATTTGCAAATCCAAAAACGGAGCTAAAGCTTGATATGTAAAATCCTTGGCTAAAGGATATCCTAAATAAGCCTTATGCTTTTCTGTCAATCTTTCTAACTCTTTACGCAATCTAACATCTACCGAATCCATTCCTAAAATATTTTCGTCAAAATTACAATCAACTAAAATATTAATCATCAATAATCAATAATTCAATAATATTAATTGATATATTTCATATACCCATATTAAAGTATTGAATTAACAGTACGAAAAAGAAGAAAACCGAAATTTTTATTGAAATGAAACTAGACGAAACAGATAAGAAACTAGTAAACATGCTACAAGAAAATAGCAAACGTCCTATCAAAGAGCTAGCAGAAAAATTAAATTTAACCATTGCCCCTATACATGAAAGAATAAAAAAGTTAGAGAAGGCTGGCGTTATAAGAAAGTATGTTGCGCTTATTAATCCCGATCTAGTAGATAAATCGCTTATTAGTTATTGCACAGTAAGAGTAGAAAAACACAAAACAGAAGCTTTGATCAATTTTGAACAACAAGTTCGAAGTATGGATGAGATATTAGAGTGCTATTCAGTTTCTGGAAATTATGACTTCTTGTTAAAGGTAATAACAGCTAATATGAATACTTACCAGGATTTTATCATGAATAAATTATCTAAACTTGATATGATAGCTAATGTAAACAGCCAATTTGTATTGAAAAATGTAAAGTTTAGAACAGACATCAAAGTATAATGTAGCCATTAGATGACAAGAGAATAAAAAAAGGTAATTATTATCTTAAAGTCTTCTGTTATTATCTCCTGAATATAATTGCCACAATTTCATTTGAGCTACAATATTCTAACAACGAGAGTTGACTAGCAATTATACCTGTTTACTAAAACCTAAACTTAACGTCATAAATAAAGGTTTTATCCGATGACAGATAGAGGCTATTTCAACTAGAGATGACAGACATTTGAAAGGAAGATTTGAGAAAAAGGCGGGTAAAAAAAAAGCCTCTATCAAATAAATGATAGAGG
>CAXBOO010000007.1:0-95885 GCA_963977425.1 uncultured Flavobacteriales bacterium
TCAAACACCATACATTCAAACCTTTTTTTTCCCCTACTTATATTGTAGCTCGAATTTAAAGTACAAGCAATCCGATTTCTCTTAAATTGATAATTGCATCGGATATCCAAAAGGCCTCAAAATCTGAAAATTGTTGATGGTAACTAGCCTTAACCTCTTTCAATGACATGGCTTTACCCGTTGTACCATCGATATCCTCTAAAAGCTGATACAACCATTTGCCTTTGCCTTCATCTATTACAAGCTCGACAGAATCGGTATTAGTATGAAACAAAAATTGCATCATCGCCTGTTTCTTTCCTTTTCGTTTTACCTCAAACACATCTATAAGGGGTTCTGTACCAATCCAATATATTTTTGAAGTCGGCTTTATCTCCACATAAGCGTCCTCATGCAAACACGATTCAATAAAACTGTTATCTATAGTTGTACTAGGTGTTGGAAAATCAAACCAGTCAGTAACAGGCATATCAAAACCAATTTGGTGCATGAAATTGAATAATGACTTTTTTAAGCCAAAAGAAAACTTTTGATGGTCTATACCTGTACTGTCAGTAAAGTCGACATCATTATTAGCAAATGATATTGTGTTTGTGTGTGGTTCTATCCCAAATGCATCGGGATTTATTCCTACAGGGCTATGTGCAGTGAGAGCAAATTGATGCCAGAAACCAGATTGTAAGATACCGGCTTGAAACATCTGACGCACCATTTCGAGGCTATCTATAGTTTCTTGTTCGGTTTGAGTTGGGTAACCATACATCAAATATGAGTGCACCATGATATTGGCTTGAGTAAAATGATTGGTTACTCTAGCGACTTGCTGAACCGTTACTCCTTTGTCTATTAGTTTTAATAAACGATCGGAAGCTACCTCTAAGCCACCCGATACGGCAATACACCCAGAAGCTTTGAGCAAGAAACAAAGATCTTTCGTGAAATTCTTTTCGAAACGTATGTTGGTCCACCAAGTAATGGTGAGTTTTCGTTTGAGTACTTCTAAAGCAAATGCTTTCATTAATGAAGGTGGTGCCGCTTCATCTACAAAATGGAAACCTGATTCTCCTGTCTGTTCAATAAGTTCCTCTACCCTATCAACCAAAATATTGGCTGCAATGGGTTCGTAAATTTTGATGTAGTCGAGAGAGATATCGCAAAAAGTGCACTTACCCCAATAACAACCATGTGCCATGGTGAGTTTGTTCCACCTTCCATCGCTCCACAAGCTGTGCATTGGATTGGCCACTTCTATTACAGAAATATAATTGTCGAGAATTAAGTCTGTGTAATTGGGTGTTCCTATTTGGCTTTGTTTGTAATCTGATAATGCACTGTTGTTCTTATACGTTACTTTTCCTTCTTCTAAAAGAAACGTTCGCTTCAACTCAGTAGCTTCTTTCTTATTCAAGTAATTGAATAGAAGCTCAACAGGCAATTCACCATCATCCAGTGTTATAAAATCGAAATAATTGAAAACACGAACATCAGTAATCGATCTCAATTCGGTATTGGGAAATCCACCTCCCATTGCAACCTTAATATCTGGATAGTTTTTTTTGATCCATTGAGCGCATCTAAATCCACTGTAAAGATTACCTGGAAATGGAATTGACATGCACACCAGCTTCGGATTGTGCTTTTTCAGCATCCTATCCAATAAAGACAGTGTAATGTTGTCTATATAGGTTGGTGATTGTTGCAGATGCGAATGAAGTTCATCAAAACTGTTGGCGCTTTTCCCCAATCGTTCAGCATACCGGCTAAACCCAAAGTTAGAATCTATACACTTTACAATAAAATCTGAGATATCTTCTAAATACAGTGTGGCTAAATGCTTGGCTTTGTCCTGAAAACCCATTGAACCAAAAGGCATTTCCAAATCATCTAGCTGATTGAACCTTTCGGCTTGTGGCAAAAATCCATCGCTGCATATCTGGCGTGCCAAATTGGGATTGTTGCCCTGTAGAAACAAGATTACACTATCAATAGTTTTCTGATAATGATGACGCAAAGTCCAAATTCGCTCAGTGTTTTCATCTGCTATGCTGTCATTTTGCTCTGCAAATTCAAAAATTGAAGACAAGCCTGATTTTGAAAACAACTTTAGAATAACCTCAATTCCCAAATCGGACTGAAAACTACTGATGTCTTTCGTGTTGAGAAATCCTTTTAAATATGCCGTTGCCGGATAAGGCGTATTCAGTTGTGTAAATGGAGGCGTTAGAAGTAATATATCTTTCAATGACAATGCGATTGTAGCCTAACAACAGGCTTAAGTCTCACAAAGATATGGTAAGTGATTGTATGAGGAACTCTCTTAAGATAAAGCGAATTCTTGTTCGTTATCTATCAAAGCCGAAACGGCATCTTGATACGTCTCGATTGTTTTAGCCTTTTTCACTTTTTTAAGCGTCTTGTGAGTATCAGAAAAAGCTTGCACAAAATATTCCCAAAAGTGATACATCTTCAAAATTATGTGGCTATCGCCCGATAGTGATTGAGTATACTCAGCCAATAAGGTATCATGAAAATCTCTAAAACGTTCGAATCTATCTTCAGGATATTCGAATGTATCGTCTTTGATCATTTGAGGTAAAAACGGATCGGCAATCAACCCTCGTCCTATCATCCAATGATCAATAGTAGGGAATCGCTCTTGCAAAGTTTTATACGATGCAACAGATGTTACATCCCCGTTGTAATAAATTTTATGATTGGCATGGTTGAAACAAGTTTCGAAAGAATCTAAATCTACCCCTCCTTTGTACAACTGCTTACCAATACGGGCATGAATAGCAATGTTCTTAATTGGATATTTATCCAATACCGGGAACACGTCAAGTATCTCTGTGGGCTCATCGTACCCCATTCTCATTTTCATTGACACAATAATGTCTGATTCGGAATGTACTTTATCCAAAACAGCATCTATCCTAGCAGCATCGTTTATAAGACCTGAGCCCATACAGCGTTTGGTTACCATAGGGTACGGGCAGCCTAAATTCCAATTCAGTTCATTATACCCTAAGCTTTGAACATATTTTGCGACAAATAGAAATTCATCGGCATCGTTTGTCATTACTTGTGGAATTAATACAGGAACATGGTTGTTCTTCGGCAATAAATCGCGCTCGTAACTGGCTTTTATTTCCAGCTTTCCATTCAGTCTTATATAAGGAGCATAAAAAGTATTTATCCCACCAAAGTAATGATGGAAAGCATTCCTAAATCTAAAATCGGTAAATCCCTGTAAGGGAGAAGACAATAATGTATTTGCCATTGCAGTGCAAAGGAAACCTTATTTAATCAATTCAGTACTGGTTTTTGCGCCTCCATTGATGAGTTTATTTACAGGGCATTTTTCAGAAATCATCAACAAACGCTTGAATTGATCATCAGTAAATTGATGTCCCGAAAATTGAATGGATTTTTTAAACCCTTCCTCAGCATCATCTTCAGAATACTTTACGATAACTTCAATAGAATCAAATTTCCATTCTTTGCGTTGTGCATACATTTTAATGGTGATGGCTGTACAGGCTGCTAAAGCAGACATGAGTAATTCCATTGGCGTTGGTGCTTCATCGTTCCCACCAACTTCGCTAGGTTCGTCGGAAGCCAATTTATGCAACCTAGTATTGATGTTGGTTGTGTATTTATCGTCCCAAGCTAATAATGCAGTAGTTTTTTTCATGATTTACTTTCTTCTAAAAGTAGCAAAACTCCCTTTAGGACCTGATAAATAAAACTGACCTTTATCATGTTTTACAGCAAAATATCTTTCATCCATAAGCGATGTCCAATTAATCCCTCCATCATAACTAATATCGGTACCTAGAGTTCCTGTACTTATGCAAGTTCCATTATGACAATCGATACCAGAGCGATAGCCTCTTGGAGCAGAGACAATTTTTGTAGTTACCCCCGTTTTAGGATCCAGTATTTGTATATTCTTATTCGAGTCTTTATAGGTTAGATATGATCCTCCAGCTAAAATCAGTTTGCCATTATCATACGCCATTGCAAAAGTTCCTGCCCCCTCACCAGTTTGCATATCGGTTTGTATAGAGTGCCAGGTTATTCCTTTATTGGGAGAACATAAGATATAGTTGTCTTTTCGCCCAGAAATAGCAATAAAAAGTGAGTCGCCAACAACCAAAATTCCTGCATTGCTTGCTGCAAATCCTGCATCAGTAGTATCCTTGGCTATTGGAAGATTTGCCTCTGCCCATGTTTCACCTCCATCTGTACTCTCTAAAAACAAGAAACGATTGTTGATTTGATCACCATAAGCAAACAAGTGGTCATCATTCAACATTACCATTCCATCAATAAAAGCAGATGCATGGTTATTAGAATACACTTTCTCCCAAGATTCACCCGCATTAGTACTACGGTAGATATGTGCTGGAGAGCCCGCATTGGCTATTAATAAAACAGAATCGGAAAGTGCTGATGAAGCTCTATACTCCCATTCAACAGTATCTACTATTGAATTTGTTACAATACCCGAAATGGGATTATACAATGCAACCGAACCTTTACTACCGGCCAATAAAACTGATTGATTCGGTAAAATAGCCAAAGCCCTATGGCCAGAAGTAATTGGCAACTCAATTTTTTTCCATTGAGCAGAAAGTGTATTGAAGCTAGATAAAATAAGGATTGAGAGTATGCATCGTATCATGATACCAAGTTCGCAAATAAAAATAAACAGTACTTTGCTTTACATAGTACTGAATAATTTACTACCTTGCCAAACATAGTACTGAAATTAATCGCTTATGAGAATCGAAAATACTAAAGCACAGATGCGAAAAGGCATCTTGGAGTACTGCATAATGAGTTACTTGGAACAAAAATCTGCTTATGCTTCTGATATCATGGAAGCTTTAAAAGAAGCCCAGCTCATTGTTGTAGAAGGGACCATTTACCCCCTACTCACACGACTTAAAAATGCCGAACTTCTAAATTATCATTGGGAGGAATCAAGCAGTGGACCACCCCGTAAATACTATCAAATAAGTGAAACCGGAAAAACATTTTTAAAAGACCTAGACCAGACTTGGGACGTACTTAAAAACGCAGTAGAACTAACCAAACAAGCCGACAGCCATGAATAAGACCATCAATATAAATTTAGCTGGCATTATTTTCCATTTAGATGAAGATGCCTATAAACTGCTCGACACGTACCTAAACAAGTTAAAACTGGTTTTCAAAAACACCGATGGCCACGAAGAAATAATAACTGATATTGAGGCGCGATTTGCTGAATTGTTCCAGGCCGACTTAGTAGATCATCTAGCGGTTGTTACTATAGACATGGTAAAAAATGCCATTGCTAAAGTAGGCGAACCTGAAATGTTTGTTACCGATGATGAAGATGAAACAGATAGTCACCACTCAAAAGAAGAAAAGGTAAATCCTGGCACTAAAAAGAATAAGCGCAAACTTTATAGAAACCCAGATGACACTACCATAGCAGGTGTATGTTCAGGTTTAGCCGCTTACTTGGGTACAGAATCTTGGATTATTCGAACCATATTTGTTGTGCTAGTTTTGTTTGGAACTGGTACAGGTATTCCTATCTACATCATCTTATGGATTGTAGTTCCTGAAGCAAGAACCACCTCTCAAAAACTTGAAATGAAAGGTGAACCTATTACGGTAGACAATATTAGTAAGTCGGTTCAAGAACAATTTGAAAACATAAAAAGTACAGTAAAAGACGGAGCTGCCAAAAACAATGTAGGCGAAACCCTTGAAAAAATGGGCGCTTTATTTTTGACCGTATTGACCATTTTCTTCAAAGTGTTTTCAAAAATATTAGGCGTAATAATGCTGATAGTAGGTGTATTTATGCTTATCGTATTGCTAGGAAGTTTCTTTGGAATGGGCAATCTCTTCTTCGATTGGCTAGGGAATGATACCAACTCTATTGGTTTCTCTGAACTGAGCGAAATATTTCTAGTGAATAGCAACCAAACTACTTGGATATTGATTTCGGGAATGTTGTTCATCATCATACCAATGTTTCAATTTACATACGCTGGCTTACGCATAGTATTCAACGTAGAAAAGCTGAACAACAAAATACATTGGGCACTCATGGGTGTTTGGTTACTGGCCATTTTCACTCTAATAGGAAATGGTGTTCAAATAGGTGTTAGCTACGATGATGGTGTATATACCGAAGAACGTATAGAAGTAAACTATACAAGAGATACTCTAAATGTTGCGAGCATAACTTCTAGTCAATGGGCAACATTTGAAAACGAATCTTTTGACTTTGGAGAAGTAGAAAGTAAAATTACCAATGTAGATTTTGACATCAAACAAAGCCCCGATTCTTTAACACACCTGGTAATTAGAAAAGACGCTAGAGGATGGAACAAAAAAGAAGCTCACCAAAGAGTTGAAAATTTAGAATATGGCTTCCGAATAGAAAACAATACTTTAGAGTTGAACGACTATTTGGTGTTCCAAAACAAAGATAAATACAGAGCACAGGAAGTAGATATTACCTTACTTCTACCTGTAGGGAAAACAGTGTACTTAATGCCTAAAACAGAGAACATTATTGACGATATAGGCAACTTGCAGAACATTTACGACGGCAACATGCCAAGACACCATTGGTTGATGACAAAAGAAGGTCTAAGTTGTACAGACTGTTTCATACGCTAATCGCATAATAAAAGGTAATTTTGCTTTAATGAATCCTTTTAGCAAAGTTGCCTTTCACACTCTAGGGTGTAAACTCAATTTTTCAGAAAGTTCTACCCTTGCACAGCAGTTTTTAGACAGCGGTTTTGCAAGGGTGGACGTATCTGAACAGCCCGATGTTTGCATAGTAAACACGTGCTCAGTTACCGACAATGCCGATAAAAAGTGCCGCAACATTGTGCGGAAAGTTAAACGGAGCAACCCCAATGCGTTTGTAGCTGTAATAGGATGTTATGCTCAGCTTAAGCCGAAAGAAATTTCGGAAATACCCGGCGTAAACCTAGTTCTAGGTGCTGGAGAAAAATTCAACATACTCGATCATATTACTGCAGAGAACAACGAAAACTCTGGTAAAATCATCCGCGATGAAATAAAATACGTTAAGGATTTTGTTCCTGGCTATTCTAGTGGCGATAGAACCAGAACGTTCTTAAAGGTACAAGATGGTTGTAACTATTTCTGTTCTTTCTGTACTATACCTTTAGCAAGAGGTAGAAGTCGTAGTGCCGATGTAGAAAAGACTGTCGCAAGTGCTTTGAATGCTATAAATGAAGGTGCAAAGGAAATAGTACTTACCGGCGTAAACATTGGCGACTTTGGTAATGGTAGCGATGAAAATTTTTTCGATCTGGTAAAAGCATTAGACCAGTTAGAACATAATATTCGCTTCCGTATCAGTAGCATAGAGCCCAATTTGCTATCCAATGAAATTATTGACTGGGTAGCTCAATCCCAAAAATTCGTACCACATTTCCATATTCCACTTCAATCGGGTTCCGACAATATGTTGCAGTCCATGAGAAGGCGATACAATACGGCATTGTATACGCAACGGATTGAAAAAATAAAAGAAACCATGCCCGATTCTTGCATTGGTGTGGATGTTATAGTTGGTTTTCCTGGAGAAACCGATGAAGAGTTTGAAAAGACAAAATTGTTCTTGGCCAACTTAGATGTTTCTTATTTGCATGTTTTCACCTATTCCGAAAGAGCCAACACAACAGCCCTTAAAAAAGAAGAAATCGTACCGATGCCTACTCGTCATGCACGAAGCAAGGAATTACAAAAACTTTCGTTGAGAAAAAAACGAATTTTCTACGAACAGCAACTGAATAATACGGGAACTGTTTTGTGGGAAAAAGAAAATAACGATGGACTAATGATGGGTTTCACAAAGAATTACATCAAAGTAGCCAAACCTTTTGACGCTGCTCTTTGCAATACCGAAGAAGACGTTCAATATTCTACCATTCATCCTGACGGATACATGACCATTGCACCATGAAACTAGATTTACAAGTATTATTGGCGCAAGTTGAGAGTATCTGCAAAAAAGCAGGAGAAAAAATGACCATCGATAGAGCCAATGGATTTTCAGTATCTACCAAAACACTGAACAATTTGGTTACAGAAGTCGATAAAAATGTTGAACTCTTTTTAGTACACGAATTGGGTGAAATTCTTCCTGGTTCTGGTTTCATTGCAGAAGAAGGAACAGGAGAGAAAAACGATGATTTTTTCAATTGGATAATCGATCCATTAGATGGTACGACCAATTTCATTCACAACATTCCTGCTTATTGTGTTTCTGTTGCTTTGCATCATCACAATTTAGGACTAGTTATAGGAGTTGTTTACGACCCTCTTAGAAAAGAGACTTTCTCAGCTTTTAAAAATGGTGGTTGTTACTTAAATGGCCATAAAATAGAGCAAGTACCTACGCTAACTCTAACAGATTCTTTATTAGCTACAGGTTTTCCCTATGATGATTTTGAAAGAGAAGATGGTTATTTCAAAGCCTTAAAAGAATTAACACATTCTACAAGAGGATTGCGCCGTTTGGGCTCAGCCGCCTTGGATTTGGCTTATGTATCTGTTGGACGATTTGGCGCTTTCTTTGAATATGGGCTCAACCCATGGGATGTTGCAGCCGGTATTTTATTGGTTCAAGAATCTGGTGGAGTATGTACCGATTTTTCAGGAAAAGACAACATGCTCTTCAATGAAGAAATTGTGGCCAGTCATAAAGACATCCATCCATCCATTCTAAGTACCGTACAAGCAAACTTCTAGTAATAAAGCTTGTTGTTACGCTTCCTTTTATATTTTTACACCTAACTAATACCCCAACATGAAAAACACCTTTTTAGCTTTAGCTCTTTCTGCCGCTTTTATTGGCTGTGAAAAACCAAATAGATCGCCTATTATTAAAGACATGAAGCTCAACGACACAGAGCTTGGTGCTGAAGTAAATGTAGGTCAGACTGTAACGGTAAGTGTAGTGGCTGAAGATGATAACGATTTAGCTCGTTACCAAGTTAATTTGGCAAAAGGTGCTGTAAACGAAGCTTCGCCAGTTACCCATTCTAAAGATTATACTTATGGAAATGGTGATAACATATCTGGTACAAGTAAAACATTTAGCATCCCTGTTGCTATTCCATTTACAGCTTCGCCCGGAGCATATAACATCAGTTTAGAAGTAAAAGATGGCGACGGTAAATCAAGTGTAGTAAAATCGCAAACACTTAATGTTGTTAATCCAGACAATTCAATCAGTATAGATATAGAATCATCTAACCCTGGACCTTCTTCAGCAAACACAAACATTATATTCACAAGTGGGGCAAAGTCTATCACCATATATGGAGAAATAAACTCTGTAATTGATATTGCATCTGTTAAGTTCTTTTTAGCTGGAGATAACTACACCATGATAGAAAAAACTTTCGACTTCCCTGCTTCGGATAACTTCACTATTGATTTTGAGGATATTATTGATGAAGGATTTTCAACTCAATACAAACCGCTTATTCCAGCAAATGTAAACTTAGGGCAGCAACTAGAATTTATCATTACTGCTGTAGATGCAAATGGTACTATTGCTAGTAAAGCTTACGGCATTTACATCACAACAAACTAACTTTGTTGAACAACAATACCTTATACCCTCTACTGGTAAACGAAATTAAAGTTCGGCTACTAGATGAGGGTATTTTTCGTTTACGCCAATGCACAAAAGATTTGTCGTTATCGGCTATAAATCATCAATGGAACGGCAATACCCTTAGCGTAGCACAAAGCATTATACACCTTAATGGAAATGTTAGGCAATGGCTATTCGAACATTTACTAGGACAAGCAAACACTAGGCAACGTTCTAAAGAATTTTCACATTCAGCCAATACAAAAGAAGAACTTTTGGCCGTTTTGAATCGTTTAGAAAAAGACATAAACGCTTCTCTCCCACTTCTACTGAAGCTTGACCCCTATAAAAACATTAACATTCAAGGGATAGAAAACACAACGGTTTCTGCCATTGTACACGTTATAGAACACTTTTCTTATCATACTGGACAAGTGGCATTACTCACTAAGCTTGCGGTTAACAAAGACTTAGGTTTTTATTCAGATTTTAAAGATTTAGAATAATCCAAACCAGCTGTGAAGACATTCATTTCTTTACTTACAGGATTACCCGAACTGCGTCTAAAGCTTACAATTTGACCTGTATGGTAAATAGCATCGGATAGTTGTCCATTCAAGAAATTCCAAAACGGATATTCCTTTTTCCTATCTACAAAAGCAAATACAACCTTGATGTTGGCAATATCAGAATCGGTCATCGCCTTAAATTTTCGTGAAGCTTGATGAATACTTTTTAAAGTCAGTTGCCTTAACTCTGTATATTCCATATTACCAACAGCCACTCTAGGTCGATTAAACTCTTGACCTTCTGCGAGCAGCAAAGCGTCCACGGCCAATTCATAGATATGTTTCAAGGTTTCAATAACGCTTTTACCATCGTTGCCAGGAGCATAATTAAGGTCAACTTGACGTAAATCTTTACTTGCCCAATGATATCTGTATCCCAATCCATCCAACATTCTACTCACAACACCCCCCATGGAGTATGTTTCTGGATAGGATTCGATTGTTCGATAAGGAGCTTCAGTAGTTTGTGACATGATGTGAATATTGAACAATAAAGATGCCGTTAATACCAATATTAATTTGATGTATTGAATCATTTATTGCATTTATATTTTATTCGGATTTCGAGGAATATACAAGACAACTTCTATTACAATTCGTACTTCTCTTTTACAAAAGCAAACCAAGCTTGAGTAAATTCTTCTTCGTTCATTTCCAAAGTGCTCTCAATGTCTCCATTGTTGGCTATTAATTTATTCAATATAGATTCTCCGTACGTTGCCACCAAATATTCTGAAACTACGTAGCCTACTTCGTACATATACATATTTGTAAATTGGTTCAAATCGTTTATAGAAGGCGGGGTTTGTTCTAATAGATATCCTAAGAATTTAGGATTAATTAATTGATTTGATTTGTATTGAGCTACTGATTCCCACAACCAACGAGGATTGTTAGCAAACTCAGGATTGATGTTCAAGGACACACAATGGACAAATTCGTGAATGGTGTTTTTCACCATATTCTGGAATTCTAAACCTTCATGATTGGGAGACAACATATGAATCTCTGAAACACTGATGGCTAAACCAATGGCAAAATCAGTTAAATTGGGTTCTACCTCTTTTACCGCTTCTCTTAAATCTTCAATCTTGCTGTAAAAATTAACGTAAACCATCGGCATATCAGATGACTGTAGACTTGTGACAATTGCATCGTAATGATTTTCCAAGCTGTCTGCTACTTCACCAATATTTGCAGAATCCAACTCCGTAAAATGAATGGTAAAATGCTCCGTTTTAAGAATATTATTTTTTTCTGCTTTCACAGGACTTGCATTGTTACAAGCCATAAACAGAACTGAAATCGTTAGAATACAAATGATGTTTCGCATTTTGTAAACATAAGAAGTATTCGTAATTCTATTGACTTAAGAAACTATCCCAATCAAACCTTACATCATTCCCTTGAAAAAGGGAATCTTTAAAAGCCTAAAATGCCATATCATAACGTAAACAGTCATCCTATTGAGATTCCCTCCCGATAGCAATCAGGACAAGTTGGGAATAAGCTAGCTCCCTAATCAAACTTTGCATCATTCCCTTGAAAAAGGGAATCTCAAAAAATCTAAAATGCTAAATCAAAATATAAGCAGTCATCCTATTCATTGAGATTCCCACTCGATAGCATTCAGGACGAGTTGGGAATGATGTAACACTTAAAAACAAAATTTTCATCCATTCCCGTAAAAACGGGAATCTAATACCTTACCAATCAGACGCTAAATCATTCCACTCAGGATTATCTGAATTTATAAGCTCTTCTTTCCATTCTCTATTCCACTTCTTTAACTGTCTTTCCCTTTTAAAAGCTTCATTATAGGATGCATAAGTTTCAAAATACGCCAAATGAATTAAGTTGTATTTCGAAGTGAAATCTGAACCAAAACCTTGTTTGTGTTGAAGAATACGCTTACTTAAATCTTTAGTAGACCCAATATACAAGGTGGTTTTATTCTTGTTGGTTAGAATGTAAACATAGTATTGATGCGTAGAAGTCACTATGTACAATTTAGTGAAAATGAGATTCCCGTGTACACGGGAATGATGTTACTCTACCAACACATTTATCTCCTTGCCCTTAAAAACAGATTCTAAAGTTGGTAAGAAACTAAGTACAACCCAAACACAATCTATTTTCATTCCCGTGAAAACGGGAATCCCCTTAAACTAGAATTAATAATTTATACGTATTTGCTCTTCAATTACAGATTCCCTCCCGATAGCAATCGGGACGAGTTGGGAATAAGCTAGCTCCCCAATCAAACCTTACATCATTCCCTTGAAAAAGGGAATCTTTAAAAGCATAAAATGCCATATCATAACGTAAACTATTATCATTTTCAAATGAATTTCCCTCTCGATAGCAATCAGGACAAGTTGGGAATTAGCTAGCTCCCTAATCAAACTTTGTATCATTCCCTTGAAAAAGAGAATCTCTAAAAGCCTAAAAATGCCATATCAAAACATAAACAGTCATCCTATTGAGATTCCCTCCCGATAGCAATCGGGACGTGTTGGGAATGAATCGAGAAACTGGTTTAGCGTATCGTCATTCCCTTGAAAAAGGGAATCTTTAAACAAAAAAAAATCCCTTGTCTTATTGACAAGGGATTTCTAATATTCTACATCCCAAAAGGTCGGAATAAGCGATTCACGCAGAATTCCTGCTGAATTATAGTTCTATCAGATCCCGATTTACATCGGGATAAGCGATTCACGCCAATCCCGCAAACCGGGATTGGGTTCTCTGCTTACATATTCCTTCTGTACTGTCCACCTACTTCAAATAAAGCATCGGTGATTTGACCCAATGAACAATATTTTGAAGCTTCCATCAATAAAGCAAAAACGTTTTCGTTTTGCACTGCTGCGTGTTGCAGTTTTTCAATTTCAGCTTGTACTTTTTCTTCGTTGCCCGTATGCAAGGCTTTCAACATATTGATTTGGTACTGCTTTTCTTCCTCCGTTGCACGTATCACTTCTTTTGGTGCTACTGTTGGCGAACCTTTTGAACTCAAGAAGGTATTTACCCCAATAATTGGGAATTCTCCATTGTGCTTTAAAGTCTCGTAATACAACGATTCTTCTTGAATTTTAGAACGTTGATACATAGTCTCCATAGCACCAAGAACTCCTCCACGCTCGGTAATTCTATCGAACTCGGTTAAGACCGCTTCTTCCACCAAATCGGTTAATTCTTCAATAATGAAAGAACCTTGAATCGGGTTTTCGTTTTTCGCTAATCCTAACTCACGGTTGATGATCAACTGAATCGCCATTGCTCTACGTACCGACTCTTCTGTTGGCGTTGTAATCGCCTCATCGTAAGCGTTGGTATGCAGTGAATTACAGTTATCGTAAATAGCATACAAAGCTTGTAGCGTTGTACGAATATCGTTGAAATCAATCTCTTGGGCGTGCAATGAACGACCAGAAGTTTGAATGTGGTATTTCAACATTTGCGCACGAGGATTGGCTCCGTATTTTTTAGCCAATGCTTTTGCCCAAATTCTACGTGCCACACGGCCTATTACTGCGTATTCAGGATCGATACCATTCGAAAAGAAGAACGATAAGTTTGGTCCAAATGCATTGATGTCCATTCCACGGCTTAAGTAGTATTCTACATAAGTGAAACCGTTGGCTAAAGTCAATGCTAATTGTGTGATAGGATTTGCTCCTGCTTCAGCAATGTGATAACCTGAAATGGATACCGAGTAGAAGTTACGTACCGCATTATCAATGAAATACTCTTGTACATCTCCCATCAAACGCAAGGCAAATTCTGTAGAGAAAATACAGGTGTTTTGAGCTTGATCTTCTTTTAATATATCGGCTTGAACCGTACCTCTAACCTTCGTTAAAGTTTCAATTTTTATTTTATTGTAAACCTCTGCGGGAAGTACTTGATCTCCGGTAACACCCAAAAGCATTAAACCTAATCCATCGTTACCTTCTGGCAATGGACCTTGGTAAGCAGGACGTTCTGTTCCTTTGGCTTTATAAATAGCTGCTATTTTTGCTTCTACTTCTTTTTCTAAGCCGTTTTCTTTGATGTATTTCTCACAGTTCTGATCGATGGCTGCGTTCATAAAGAAACCAAGCAACATTGGTGCTGGTCCGTTTATGGTCATCGAAACCGATGTCATTGCATGCGACAAATCGAAACCTGAATACAGTTTTTTGGCATCGTCCAAGCAGCAAATACTTACTCCTGAGTTACCGATTTTCCCGTAAATATCAGGACGTAAATCGGGGTCGTTACCATATAGTGTTACCGAGTCAAACGCTGTAGACAAACGCTTAGCTGGCATTCCTAAACTAACGTAGTGAAAACGACGGTTGGTACGCTCTGGCCCACCTTCTCCGGCAAACATACGTGTAGGATCTTCTCCCTCACGTTTGAAAGGAAATAGTCCTGCCGTATAAGGAAATTCTCCAGGAACGTTTTCTTGTAAACTCCATCGCAATACATCTCCCCAACCTTTGTATTTAGGCAAAGAAACTTTAGGTATTTGCGAATGTGACAAACTCTCAGTATGCGTTTGAATCGACAATTCTTTATCGCGCACCTTGAATTTGTAAACTGGGTCTTTGTATTTTTTTACTTTTTCTTCCCACTGCTCTATAACAAGCATATTCTTAGGGTCGAAATCAAGCTTCAATCTATCGTAAGTGGCTTCCAATACTTTTTTAACATCGGCTTCTTCATCTCCAATAGTTTCAATAGTACGTCTTACGGCATCTAGCTTATCAGCAATAACAACTTGTTCGTTTACCCACTTATCGTAAGCACGGTTGTTCTCAGAAATCTCACTTAGGTAACGCGTACGTGCTGGTGGAATCACGAATATCTTTTCAGACATTTCGTCGGTTACTGTAAAAGTAGAGACCAATTCAGATTTGGTTTTCTCAACCAACTTATCCATTATAACCTTATATAAGGTATTCATTCCTGGGTCGTTGAACTGAGAAGCTATGGTACCATAAACCGGTACTTCTTCGTCTGGAATTTCGAATTGATTGTGGTTTCTTCTGTACTGTTTTTTTACATCGCGAACGGCATCCAATGCACCGCGTTTATCGAATTTGTTCAGTGCAATGATGTCGGCAAAATCCAACATGTCAATTTTCTCTAACTGTGTAGCGGCACCAAATTCTGGTGTCATTACGTATAAAGAAACATCAGAGTGATCCATTATTTCAGTATCGCTTTGACCAATACCAGACGTTTCTAGTATGATTAAATCGTACTCTGCTGCTTTTAGAATTTGAAGCGCTTCGGCAACATGTTTGCTCAAGGCTAAGTTACTCTGACGAGTAGCCAACGAACGCATGTATACACGATTGTTTTTAATCGCATTCATTCTAATTCTATCGCCTAATAAAGCTCCACCTGTTTTACGTTTTGATGGATCAACAGAAACTATAGCGATGTCTTTGTCTTCAAAGTCGATTAAGAAACGGCGAACCAATTCATCAACTAAAGACGATTTACCAGCACCACCAGTACCCGTAATACCCAATATTGGAGTATCCACAGTTTTGGCCATATCATGAACAACATCCATGATTTTCTTAGTTTCTTCAGGGAAATTTTCAGCAGCTGAAATCAATTTTGCAATTGATTTCACGTCTTTGCTTTTCAGATTTTCTACCTCATTGGTAATGCCTGTTCCAGTAGCAAAATCACATTTTTCAACCATGTCATTTATCATTCCCTGCAAGCCCATAGTTCGGCCATCGTCTGGATGATAAATTCTTGTAATTCCGTAAGCGTGTAATTCAGCTATCTCTTCTGGAAGGATGGTTCCACCTCCACCTGCAAAAATTCTAATGTGTTCGCAACCTCTTTCTTTAAGCAGGTCGTACATGTACTTTAAATACTCCACGTGCCCACCTTGATAAGAGGTCATAGCAATAGCATTGGCATCTTCTTCGATGGCACAATTCACTACTTCTTCCACACTTCTATCGTGTCCAAGGTGAATCACCTCACATCCAGTAGACTGGATGATGCGACGCATGATATTTATGGCTGCATCGTGCCCATCAAAAAGCGACGCTGCAGTAACTATTCTAATCTTATTCGTTGGCTTATATACCGGTATTGTTTCCATAGTAAGTAAGATACTTAAGTGGCAAATATAAGCGCAAAGTCTTAACCTACTAAAGCTGATGAAAAGTCTGTAATAACTGACTGTTTACTAGAGTATTCACCCTTTCCTTAAGCCTTCATAAACGGCAATGGCTACGGCATTAGAAATATTCAAACTCCTAATTTTTTCGTTGTACAATGGAATTTGATATTGGTCATTTGGGTATTTAGACAGTATAGATTCTGACAAACCAACTGATTCTTTTCCGAAGACTAAAAATGGGTTTTCTTCATAAGGCAATTCCCAAAACGATTTTGTGGCTTTACTAGAAAAAAAAGCAAATTTTTTATTTTGATGTAACTCAAAAAAAGCTTCTACATTCTCGTAAATCTTTAAATCTATATGAGGCCAATAATCCAGCCCCGCTCGCTTTAGTTTTTTGTCTGTGATTTCAAAACCAAAAGGTTTTACTAAATGCAAAGTGCTGTTTGTTGCCAAACACAAACGACCAATGTTACCGGTATTGTTTGGTATTTCTGGTTCTATTAAAACGATGTTTTGATTCAAAATAAACGGTTATTAATTATTGCTTTTGACGCTTATCGTATCTATGTGAAAAATATAGACTGAACATGATTAGTACCATACTGATGATGCCCAAAATGGACCCTCCATTATTTTCCCAGGTAAAGTCTACAATGTTCATATTAAAGAGATGAAAACCAATAAATACAATGCAGCAAAACCCAAGAATTAATCTAAATCTATTCATGCTACACACAATGAAATTACTCCAAGATACTGATTCGAACTTTCTTTTTCTTTAAACGAGAATTATTGAGTTTCTCAACCAAATCATCGGCTTTTTGAAGGGGAACAGCAACAAAGGTACAGTCTTGCATCAGTTCTATTCTACCTAATTCCGTTTTATCCAATCCGCCTTGTTTGAAAAACAATCCTGCAATATCGCCTTTCGAAATTTTATCTTTTCTACCTCCAGAAACATACAATGTCTCTATATCACTCGGTACTGGCGACTGATTTTCCGTTAATGTAACGTCTTCATCCACCTTGGCATATTCCGGTAAACGTTGCTTATTAGATAGCAAAATATAAGCCGATCCTGTACTGTGCATTCTAGCTGTACGACCATTTCTATGCGTAAATTCTTCTTCACGACTCGGCATTTCGAAATGGATGATGAAGTCTAGTTCTGGTACATCGATGCCTCTAGCTGCTAAATCGGTAGCCAATAACAATTTGTACGTTCCATTGCGGAACATAATTAAGGCTCGTTCGCGGTCTTTTTGCTCAAGTCCGCCAAAAAAATTACCATGAGCAACTTCTTTATCTTCCAGATAAAAGCTAACTTTTTCTAAAGTCTCTTTAAAATTGCAGAATATTATTCCATTGGCATCACCAACATGTCCAAGTAAATCCACCAAAGTCGACAATTTATCTTCTTCTCGGCATTTAATCAATTTCACTTTTAGTAAGCTTTCTTCGTCACTTAAGAAATTCAATTGCGAAGGATTATTTAAGCCTACAAATTGAGGAACTTCTCTTTTTTGAGTAGCTGAAGTCAAAATCTTTTTCTCCAAGGCTGGCAAATACGACATGATTTCTTTCATATCGGCCTCAAAACCAACTTCCAGTGACTTATCAAACTCATCTAAAATAAGGGTTTTAATTGCGTTTCCACTGATGTTTTCGCGTCGAAAATGATCAGCAATACGTCCAGGTGTACCAATAAGTATGGCTGGAGAATGTTTTAAATCAATTTTATCTTTCGAACCTGCTCTACCTCCATAAATAGCATTGGTTTTAAATCCTGATCCCATCTCTCTTAGAACTTGCTCTATTTGAATAGCCAATTCTCGAGACGGAGTTAATATCAATACTTGAATTTCGGTGCTTTGCGCATCTAGTAATTTTAAAACTGGAAGTAAAAAAGCCAATGTTTTACCCGAACCTGTTGGTGAAAGCAATACGGTATCGGCATTTTGTGAAACACTTTCATGCATAGCCACCTGCATGGGATTGAGTTGATCTATACCCAACTTGGATAAAATCTCTTCTTGGCTTTTGATGGAATGTATCATTCCGCAAAGCTAGCCTAAATGAATGGTTTCAAGATGTTATTCCTTGCTTCCATTTTTTGCTTGACGCTCTTTTCTTTTGGCGTATAAATACAAGTGCTCTACTTTGTTTCTAGCCCAAGGTGTACGACGTAAAAATTGCAGGCTCGATTTAATGGACGGATTGCTTTTAAAGCAATTGACGTTGACCAAGTTTCCCAATTCTTCCCAACCATAGGTTTCATACAGATATTCTACAATATCGGCAAGTTTCACCCCGTGCAATGGATTTTTAGGTTGATGTTGTGGTGTTTTGTCGTCCATGTGAGTTTACTTAAATTTCTGTTTTTCGCGCTTTATATGTGTCATCAGGAAAACAATACCGAGAACCATGCCTGCACTCATCAATTCTTGTCCAAATGGCCAGTGCATGATTCTAAACATTGCTCCTACTACTATCAATAAAGTGGCAAAACCATATTTTATACTCCGATAGTTCATTGCCTTAATATAAGTGAAATAAATTCTACACCCAATCTTTGGCTTTTTTGAAATATTGTAATGAGATTTCTTCTCTTGAGCTTGGTTTTGGCTCGAAATTATATTCCCATGATGCGTGTTTAGGTAAACTCATTAGTATACTTTCAACTCGACCGTTTGTTTTTAATCCAAACGTAGTTCCGCGATCATAAATCAAATTGAATTCAACATAACGGCCCCTGCGCAACAACTGCCATTCTTTATTTTCAGGCGTAAACGAAGTGTTTTTACGTTTTTCTGCGATTGTCACATACGATTGCAAGAATGTATTGCCAGTATCGAACACAAATTGTGCTATGTCTTCTTTACTAAAGCCTGAGCTTGACTCATTCAAATGATCAAAAAAGATTCCGCCCAAACCTCGTGTTTCACCTCTATGAGGGATGTAGAAATATTCGTCGGCAGTTTTTTTGAATTTCTGGTAATCGGCAGCCGCATGTCGTTCGCACAACGCCTTCATCTCACCATGAAAATGAATGGCATCGTCTTCAAAAACATAAGATGGCGTTAAATCTATTCCTCCACCAAACCAATAAGTATCGGTGCCGGGCAATTCGAAATAGCGAATATTCATGTGAATAATCGGAACAAATGGATTATTTGGATGCAGTACAATACTTACACCTGTTGCAAAAAACTCTTTTGCTTCGGTGTTCAACATCTGCTTTAATTCTGGAGTTGTTTCACCGTGTACAGCAGAAAAGTTTACTCCACCTTTTTCAAAAACTTCTCCATTTTGAATTACTCGTGTATCACCTCCACCTCCACCAGGGCGATTCCAAAGATCTGAAGCGAATTTTGCTTTTCCGTCCAATGCTTCTAACCCAGAACAAATACTTGCCTGAATGCGTTTGAATTCTTCTGCAATAGTATTGGCTGATAATTTCATATTACCAAGTAAATGGTTTCAATTCAAAATCTTTGTATGTAAGAATAAAACTGCTTTTATTCTTGAATCCGTTATCCAAATTGCTTTGTTCAAATAAGTATTTAGAGCCTATAGGATCGAAAAATACTTTCTGAAAATTATCGAAGAATCCAAAACCATATGTGTACAAACCTTTCCCAAAAAAGAAACCTTGATCGTACCCCATTACAGCGAATTTATTAGGTTCTTTACCAAATTTAGAATAGAAGTTTTTCAAAAATTCCTTAGTATTTGGAGCCGTATAATCTATGTAAAAATTACTTGGAATAGTTAGCGACGTATTGTTTTTGTACTCCGTTTCTATTCTATTGAATTTTTCCCATGATTCAAAGCCTACTACTTTGATATCATAATCGCGCATTCCATTCAATGCCGTTAAAACTTCGCTTACAAATCCAACTTCTTCTGAAGCAACAAACACAACGTTAGGTTTCTTTTCGGCTAAAAAATATTCAAGTTCTTTTTCTTCAACTTGCTCCTTTACAACATAATGCCAAACTGTATCGGTCAGTAAGCTATCCGTACCATAATCATTACCGTGAAACATATTCACGTACTGCATGTCCAATTTATCCTGATGCCCGATAGAAATCATTCTAGCTCCAGGATTCTTTAGTTTAATCAAACTACAAAGTTTACTGAACTGACTCTGTTTTGTTGCTTGAGTTAGGATAAGATTAGGAAATTGATTGGCTATATCATCCGATTGTGGGACAGGACACAATACATTCAAATTGCGTGACAAAGCAAATGGCAAAGCCACTTCCAGACAACTTTTATACATTGGTCCGACCAAAAAATCAACCTCCGACATTTCGGGGCGATAAAGCAATCGTCTTACCTTATCAGCGTCTTTCTCTGTATCGTAAATTTTCAGGTTGATATTCGCACCAAATTTTCTCAAAGAATCGATGGCCATTTTAAAACCTAAATAATACTCTAAAGCGATTTGATTTTCGCCAAAGCTTTTTACTTCTTCAAGTTTGGTTACATCAAAAGGCAGAAAAAGGGCTATTGTATATACTCCGTTTCGGCCTTCACGAGGTTCGAAATAAGTACGTTCAGTTTCTCCTAATTCGTAATTATTGGTCTTTTTTTTTTCGCCAGATTCCTGGTTTAAAACTTCTCCTTTTCTAGGGATTTTTATTTCGCTTCCTCCCTTCAAGCCCTCAGGCAACCCTCCGTTAATGGCTTTGATATCGTCTACATTAACATTGTACAGTTTTCCTAAAGAATACAGTGTTTGACCATTAGCAACCGTGTGCAAGAAGTAATTTCTAGTATCTGTAGAATGATCCACTTCTGTTAAATCAACAGCCTTTGGGATTTTTATCACATCGTTTACATGTATTCCTTTTTTAATTTCTGGGTTGAATCGTTCGATATCAGAAATAGGAATATTGTATGCTTGAGACAATGAAAACAAAGTTTCCTTGCGTCTAACCGTGTGCATAATAAAGCCATCTTCCTCAGTATCTACATTCCCTTGAGAATTGGCTTTAAACAAAGGAATACGTAATTCTTGGCCAAATTTAATGCCTTCTTTCGCATATGGATTTGCATCTAAGATAGATTTCACATCCACATCGTATTTTCTAGAAATAGAGTACATCGTATTCCCCTTTTCAACTACGTGAATTAGATAACGTTTACCATTGAATAAGGTATAACGTTCTATTTGTGCACTACAATTCTGGAAAGTAGAAACCAGTAAAAAAAGTCCTAATAATATTCTCATAATTACTCCCATTCTATGGTTGCTGGTGGTTTAGATGAAATATCGTAAACAACACGGTTTATGCCATTTACTTTATTGATAATATCGTTTGAGATTTTCCCCAATGCTTCGTAAGGTAAATGGCACCAATCGGCTGTCATGCCATCAGTAGAACTTACAGCTCTAAGTGCAACTGCATTTTCGTATGTACGTTCATCGCCCATAACGCCAACACTTTGTACAGGCAATAAAATAGCACCTGCTTGCCAAACACTGTCGTATAAATCAAACTTCTTTAAGCTGTCAATAAATATAAAATCAACCTCTTGAAGCATTTTTACTTTCTCACGAGTAATGTCGCCCAAAATACGAATTGCCAATCCTGGTCCTGGGAAAGGATGACGACCCAATATTTTTTGATCCATATCCAATGATTTACCTACTCGGCGCACTTCATCTTTGAATAATAACCTTAATGGCTCTACTACTTTCAAATTCATTCTATCAGGCAATCCACCTACATTGTGATGCGATTTGATAGTTACTGAAGGTCCATTTACAGATACTGATTCAATTACATCTGGGTAAATAGTTCCTTGTGCCAACCATTTTACACCTTCAATTTTTTTCGATTCAGCTTCAAAAACTTCTATAAATACTCGACCGATAGTTTTTCTCTTGTGCTCTGGATCGCTTATGCCAGCCAACTCACTATAGAATTGCTCAGAGGCATCAACACCAATAACATTCAAGCCCATGTTTTTGTACGAATCAAGTACTTGAGCGTATTCGTCTTTTCGTAATAAACCGTTATCAACAAATATGCACGTAAGGTTTTTACCAATAGCTTTATCAAGCAATACGGCAGCAACTGAAGAATCAACACCTCCAGATAATCCTAACAAGACTTTATCGTCACCTAATTTTTCTTTTAAGCCATCGATGGTTTCTCCAACAAATGCATTTGGAGTAAAGCTTTGATCGCACCCACAAATACCAACTACAAAGTTTTTTAGAATTTGTAATCCATCGGTTGTATGGTAGACTTCTGGATGAAATTGCAGTGCATATAGATTATGAGCTGCAGAATGAAATCCTGCAACTTTAACATCAACTGTTTCGCATATAATATCAAACCCTGCTGGAACTTCTGCAATTGTATCACCATGCGACATCCAAACTTGACTTGGAGTACTTACGCCTTCAAATAATTTATTGTCTGAAATACGGCTAAGCATTGCTCTACCATATTCACGTATGGTACTTTTTACAACTGAACCACCAAAGTGTTTGGCCGCAAATTGTGCTCCATAACAAACTGCAAGCAAAGGTTTCTTACCAATTAATTTATCGATATCTGGTATCGGAGATGTTTCGTCATGAACCGAAAAAGGAGATCCAGAATAAATTACTCCCATTATGTGATCACCCAACTCTAACTCTTTAGAGAAAGGCATAATTTCACAATACACGTTTAACTCTCTTACTCTTCGTGCTATAAGCTGAGTATACTGAGACCCGAAGTCTAAAATGGCAATGGTTTGCTGCATAAAAACAAAAATAGTACTCTATCAGTACGTTTAATAAAAAAATTAAGGCATTTATTAACTATGCCATATGTATAACCGTTAATCCTTCGCTTTCAGCTCCAGATGCTTCTTTTAATTTAGGCAAAAAGTCCTCCCCATATTGTACAATGTATTGCAATACGTTGGTTTTCCTTTCGTTTAATTTACCGTTTGGCAACAACTTATCTTTCAATTTTATAAGTTGATCTACTTTGGTTTTATCTTTTGCTAAAGCTCTCTTTTTTAAATCTTTCTTTAGCTTTTTTAAATATTGTGTTTCCTGAGCATGATGCTTTTCAACATGAGCTATCATCGTAAAATCAATCTCTGCTGATAAGGGTTTCAATACATTGATGTACGCTTCTAATGCATTTTCAATTTCATTAAAATCAAGATTTGTTCCACTCTTATTCAGCAATTTATCTGTCAATTCATGTTGAGGTAAAAACAAATTTTCGAAAGACATATTAACTTCCTTCAACTGTTCTAAATCTTTGCTTTCAGCGACCATTACACTGTTTCTTAAAACTACAAACGGCTGTTGCAATTCAAAATTTTGGAAAGCACTTGTTAATTCTGCCCAATACCCTAATTCTGCTGCACCACCTATGTATGCTAAGTTGGGCAAAATAGTTTCTTGATACATTGGTCTACACAAAACATTTGGACTAATGTTTTCAGGATGCGACAACAAGTCATCTACATCTATATTATTACCTGTATCGGCATTTACAACATTACCATTATCCAACTCCAATCGAAAGCGATGATTGCCTTCAAAAGCAAATAAATTAATGTTTCTAGGTGATATAGAGGTTGGTATGTACTTATTTAAAGTTGGTTCATAATCTAAAACAGATTGCTGAATGATCTGCTCATTTAATTCTCTTTTGAATATCTCGTTTGCTGACTGCTTTAAAAGTGAACTGTCTGCGTCTAAAATCAAAAATTCATCTTCACCAAATAATTTTCGGCAGAGATGAAACATGAATTCTTTAAGCGTTTTAGATTTTTTGAAAATTTTCTGAATCAATTGATACAGCTCTGCCCCAACTTCATTACGACACAAAATTTCATTGATATCGCTTTGCAAAACTTGTTGTATTACTGATGCATCAACAGTACCAACTTTAACCTGTTCGTTGATATTATCAATGCTTACTTTTTTATCGAACAGAAATGTAGATTGGATTTCCTCATAATCATGATCTTCTGTAGCCATCCAGTAAATAGGCACAAAATTGAAATCGGGAGCCAATTCTTTGAACTTCTTAGCCAGATTGATTGTTTGAAAGATTTTAATTGGCAAATACATAGGACCAGATAAAAAACATATCTGGTGTCCTGTGGTAAGCGTATATGTGTTTTCGTTAGCAAGGCTATCTATCAACAACTCGTTTACAGCATTCAAGGCCGACATCGATTGATATTGATCTTTCAAATGCTGTACTAAAACAGGTCTATTTACCTTGGGGCGATTCTGAATTTTACTCAGCAGGTTTTCTTTGTTGATGTATCCACCAACAAAATGTTCGTAATCAGCATTTTGATTCGCAATGTGCTCTACAAAAGAACTGTATACATGAACCTTATCCCACGTTAGGTTTTCCAAGTTGTTTTATTCTACAGGGGTTCCGTAAAGATCAAAGTCTTCACAATCGGTTATTGTAACTTCTACAAAATCTCCAACACGTACGTAATGGTCTTTGTTAATCAGTACTTCATTATCTACTTCAGGAGAATCGAAAACCGTTCGAGCAATAAAATGATCGCCCTCTACTCTATCAACCAATACTCTTTGTGTAGTTCCAATAAGGCTTTGATTGTGCTCTAACGCTATATCGCGTTGAATATCCATAATAGCATTGCAACGAAATTCTTTTTCTTCGGCACTCACATTATCTTCAAGCGCATGTGCCGCAGTGTTTTCTTCGTGTGAGTATGTAAACACACCCAAACGTTCGAATTTCATTTCACGAACCCAATTCTTTAACTCTTCAAAATCTTCTTCTGTTTCACCAGGAAAACCAACAATAAGAGTCGTTCTTAAAGCTATACCAGGAATTTTCGAACGAATATCGTTGATTAACTTATCAGACTTTGCTCGAGTAATTCCACGCTTCATGCTTTTCAACATGTTATCTGTAGCATGTTGCAATGGCATGTCGATATACGGTACTATCTTTTTAGATTCAGCCATTACATCAATTACATCCATAGGGAAACCACTAGGATAGGCATAATGTATTCTAATCCATTCGATGCCTTCTACTTTCTCTAGAGCTAAAAGCAATTCTGAAAGCGCACGTTTTTTATAAATATCAAGACCATAATAAGTCAAGTCTTGAGCAATAAGTATCAATTCTTTAGTGCCTTTTGCCGCTAATTTTTCAGCTTGTTTTACCAAGTCTTCAATAGGTGTACTAACGTGCTTACCTCTCATCAATGGTATCGCACAAAATGCACATGGTCTATCGCACCCTTCTGCTATTTTGAAATAAGCAAAGTGCTTTGGTGTTGTTAGCAAACGCTCACCTACCAATTCTTTTTTATAATCAGCGTTTAGAGTGCCTAGTAATTCTTTCAAATTTCTAGTACCGAAATACTCATCTACTTGAGGAATTTCCTTTTCTAAATCTTGCTTATAGCGTTCTGAAAGGCAACCTGTAACATACAGTTTATCGATAAGTCCATTTTCTTTCGCATCAGCAAATTGCAAAATAGTATCGATTGACTCTTGTTTGGCATTATCTATAAAGCCACAAGTATTGATAATGATGGTTGATGCGTCGGTATTATCCTCTTCATGAACAACATCAATTTTGTTCGCTTTTAATTGGCCCATCAAAACTTCAGAGTCCCAAACATTTTTAGAACATCCTAATGTGATAACGTTTACCTTATTTTTTACTGTGCCTTTTACTTTCATTATAAGTCAGAGAACAATGAGTCTAAATATTGTTGTTTGTCAAATACTTTCAATTGGTCAATTTGTTCACCAAGTCCTATGTATCTAACGGGTACTTTATACTGATCGCATATTCCAATGATTACTCCACCTTTAGCTGTACCATCCATTTTGGTGATAGCTAATGAATTAACATCGGTTACTTGCGTAAATTGTTTTGTTTGTTCTAAAGCATTTTGACCTGTGCTACCATCCAAAACCAACATAGTTTCGTGAGGTGCATCTGGTAACACCTTAGACATTACACGTTTAATCTTTCCCAATTCGTTCATTAAATTGGTTTTATTGTGCAATCGTCCTGCCGTATCAATGATTACATAATCGGCATTTTCTTTAACTGCTTTTTCTAATGTATCAAAAGCAACCGAAGCTGGGTCGGACCCCATACCATGGTCTACTACTTCAACATTTGATCGTTCGCCCCATATTTTGAGTTGATCTACAGCTGCTGCTCTAAATGTATCTGCCGCACCAAGTATTACTTTTTTCCCACTGTTAGAAATACGACTAGCTAGCTTGCCTATGGTAGTAGTTTTACCTACTCCATTAACACCTACAACTAATAATACAAATGGTTTTGCTTGAACTTGAGGTATATCGGACGTATCAAGAAGATAGGTTCCTATAACTGTTTTGATTTGAGTTTTGAGCTCGTCAATACCGAAGTATTTATTGCTCGCAACGCTTTCTTGAAGCGATTCAACAATTTTCATTGTTGTGCTAACACTAACATCGGCTTCGATCAGAATTTCTTCAATAGAATCGAGAAGCTCATCATCTACTTTAGATTTTGATGCTATGGCTCGTTTGAGTTTTCCAAAGATATTATCTCTGGTTTTCTCAAGGCCTTTATCCAAATCAGACTGATCTGATTTTTTGAAAAAGTCAAAGATTTTCATCAACTCAAAAGAAATAAAAAAAGGGCTTACTAAGATGTAAACCCTTTAATATTAATGAATTATTTTAAGAACTTTATGAATTACTTAGAAAAGAAATTCTTCACTTCTTCAGCTGGTAAAATTTCTTCTTTAAAAACGTAAGAACCAGTCTTAGGAGATTTCTCCATTTTGATAGCTTTTACGAAGTTTTTATTTCCACCTTTTTGCAAGGTTGCAACTACTTTCTTTGCCATGTCGTATTACTTTATTTCTTTGTGAACAGTCATTTTCTTTAAGAAAGGGTTGAATTTCTTCAATTCCATTCTCTCAGGAGTGTTTTTTCTGTTTTTCATAGTAATGTAACGAGACATACCCGCTACGCCAGTTTCTTTGTGCTCAGTGCACTCAAGTATAACCTGGATTCTATTTCCTTTACTCTTCTTTGCCATTACTAATCTCTTTTAAACGTTACGCTGTGTAAAAACCTTTTTCGCTTGCTTGACGCAAAGCCTCGCCTAATCCTAGCTTATTTATAATACGAATCCCTGCAGCAGATACCTTTAAGATAACCCACTCATCGGCTTCCACCAAGTAGAATTTTTTCGTAAATAAGTTCGGATAAAACTTTCTTTTAGTTCTTCTCTTAGAGTGCGAAACATTATTTCCAACTACTACTTTCTTCCCTGTTATTTGACAAACGCGAGCCATAATTCTTATCTATTCCAAAAACTGACTGCAAATATGCTACTATTTTCAACATTAATCAAGCCCTTTTCACTAAAACATCATAGAATTTAGAAAAAAGATACTGACTTGCTCTGTTGATAATTCTTTCTCTATCGCCTCCAAACACTTTTTCAAAATGATATACTTCCCCATTTGGAGCTGCAATTGCCATATGAACCAACCCCACTGGTTTGGCATCAGAACCACCTGTAGGTCCTGCTATACCGGAAGTTGCCAATGAATAATCACTACCAGAAATACGTTGCATTTCTTTCGCCATTTGACAAACAACCGGTTTGCTAACGGCTCCAAATTCTTCAATATCTGAAGGAAGTACATTAAGACATTTGATTTTTAGGTCGTTGCTATATGTAACCATTCCACCTAAAAACACTTCCGAAACACCTGAATGTTTGACAATAGTCTTAGCCATATTTCCCCCAGTACATGATTCGGCTGTTGAAAATGTGTTTTTACCTTCCGTTAAAAGATCAATTATTGCTTTGTCAACCGATATGTCTTCATATGAAAAGATGTTCTCGGGAATGAGATTCGATAATTCATCCACATAAGCGTCAACTTTCGCTTTAGTTTCCGAGTTAGCATTTCCAGTACCTACTCTTAACTTCACAAGACCTGGACTAGGCAAATAAGCTAAAGTCAGTCCTTCTGCTCTCAAATTGTTTTCCCATGCTTCAAGTTTTTGAGCCAAAAAGGATTCGAATATATCTTTAGTAACGACTGTACGGTAATACAACTTGTTCTTAGCCAACTTACTCTTCAAAAAAGGAATGAGTCCAGTATCGACGATATGCTTCATCTCATAAGGCACACCCGGCATAGACAATAAGTACTTACCATCTCTTTCAAACAACATACCTTGAGCTGTACCCAATTCATTTTTAAAAATCTGTGCTTTTTCGGGTAAATCTGCCTGTTGTGCATTCGCATCGAGCATCTCTCTACCTAAGTTACTGAAATACTCAGCTATTCTATCGTGTACTTCCTTATTACGTACCAATTTGGTATTGAATATTTCGCACAATACATGCTTAGTAATATCATCTTTAGTAGGTCCTAAACCTCCTGTAACCAAAACCAAATCAACTTCGTTAATTGCATTGTCTATGGCAGAAATTATAGCGTTTCGTTTATCTGAAATGCTTGTAATTTGTATTAGGTCAACTCCTACAGTGTGCAACTGCTTTCCCAAATAAGCTGAGTTGGTATCTATGGTTTGCCCTAGAAGTATTTCGTCACCAATGGTTATTATTTCAGCCGTCATTTATTGTTTAAATTGCTTAGCAAATTACAAAAAGTGACTACCAAACCCGACGATGTTCGCTTACAAGGCATGAGTGATAAAGATAAAGCTTATCATTTGGATGCAACTGGTGCTGAAATAGCCAATAAAATCATTATTGTTGGCGACCCTGACCGACTCGATTTGATGAAACCTTTATTTGACTCAATAGAAGTAAGTGGCGGAAAAAGGGAAATGAAATTTTTCACTGGCATTGTCTTTAACAATAGAGTCAGTGTAATGTCAAGCGGTATGGGTACCGATAATATTGATATTTTATTGAATGAAATAGCCCTTTTATGCAAAGGTAGGTGGAATGAAATTCAAATACTACGAATAGGCACTACTGGTGCTGTAAGACCCGAATTAGTCCCAGGCACAAAAATCATTAGTAAATATGCCTTAGGTTTAGACGGTATGATCAATCATTACAAAGACCATCGTCATTCTAAAACAGAAGATGCTTTCATTGATGATTTTATTCACGCTACAAAATGGCCAAACAACCTAGCTCGGCCATATTTAACAAAAGCTACTTTGGAAATTCCGAATATACCAGGTGCTATAAATGGTATTACCATGACAACCAACGGATTTTATGCTCCACAAATTAGGCACCTACACTTAAAAACTACACTTGACCCCGAGTTTTTTGACAACATCCTAGACCTTGAATACGACGGGTTTCGAATCAATAATTTTGAAATGGAGATGGCCGGCATATTTGGCTTAAGTGCACTTTTTGGATTTAAATGTGCCGGAATTTGTGTCGTTCTAGCCAACCGAAGTACCCATACAAGCGTTTTAGATAGTAAAGAAATAATAAACCAAATTATTGAAACTGGCATTAAAGCATTAACCCAACCTTAAAATCACCTCACATGATTGCTCAAGATAAAATTAGATCGATGGTAAGTCTACTCGACGATAACGATTGGGAGATATACGAAACCGTACGCAACGAAATTATCACTCAAGGCGATATCGCCCTTCCTATATTAGAAGAAATGTGGGAACAAAAAGGGTTTGATTCTGTATTGCAAGAACGACTTGAAGACATCATAAGTGAAATTCATAAAATTGATTTAGAAAAAAGATTAGTTGCTTGCAAACTGCCTGAAACTTCTCTATTTGATGGACTGTATGCCATCAACCGATACCAATACCCAGATGTTGAATACCAAGAACTTTATGGGCAACTAGAGGAAATGGCCAATACTCTAAGAGAAAACATCTACCCTAATGCTCGAATAAAAGATAAGTTGGCGATGGTCAATGAATTTTTTTTCAATAAATGGGGCTTTCGAGGCAACAAGCAAAACTTAAGCAGCCCGCAAAATTCGTTTTTAACCGATGTTTTAAACAATAGAAAAGGAAACCCACTTTTGTTGTGCAGCATATACTATATGTTGTGCGACTGGATTGACATTCCTGTTGTAGCTATTAATTTTCCGCGCTATTTTATTTTAGGTGTATACAACCCTACTACCGATACAGAAGATTTTCCTGATTATTATTTGGATGTGTTTGGAAGAGGAACTATTTTAAGTGAATACGACTTGAATAAATTTTTGGTAGGCATCAATTTAAATTTCGAACCAAATTTCTTAATGCCTTGCAGCAACTTAGATATCATTAAACGTTGCCTTAATAATCTTCATCATTCATATCACTTACAAGGTGTTAGCGATAAAAAAGAGGAGATTCATAGACTCAGAAAATTGTTGGAATAATAAAATTACTTTTGCCGCGTATGAGTAGCAAAATCACAGCAGAACAACAACAATTGATGGATCAACTAGCACATGTTGACCAAGAAGTAATTCTCGATACCATTAAAGCCATTTCTGAAGTAGGAAATGAAGCTTTTGTTTCACCACTAATAGGTTGTTATTTACGCAACGATGAGCTGGAAATTAAAACTGCTGTGCTCAATATTTTTGCTGACTTACATAACACCAAAGCTATGGATGCCTACATCCTTCAAATTTGCGCTTTGGATGACGACAAATTTGACGGACCATTGCTTTCGGCTATATGGCAAGGAAAATACAGTGTATCTGAATTTTTAGGTCTTGTAGTAAACAAAGCTCTAGGCCATTCATTCGAGGCCATGTTTGAACTCAACACCATTCTTGAGAATACCATAGAAACATATTCAGAAGAAACTCAATTAGAATGCCTACTTGCCGTTAAAAAACACATGAGCGAGAACCCAGAAAGTGAGCTCTTAGCCATGAGTCAGGAATGCGAGAAACACTTAAAAGCCTTAACTATTGAAGAATAGTTTAGTGCATTGCATTTATTTGTTTCACTATAACCTCATTAGTAGGTACTTCTTCTTTTTTGAATGAATTGCCTGTAATGGTTTCATATAGTTCGATGTAACGCTGTGTTACACTAGCTACAAATTCGTCGGTCATTTCAGGAACAGTTTGACCATCTAATCCTTGAAAGTTATTTTCAATCAACCATTCTCGAACAAATTCTTTTGATAATTGACGTTGAGGTAAACCTTGATTAAAATTATCGGCATAACTATTTTCGTAGAAGTATCGGCTACTATCTGGCGTATGGATTTCGTCGATCAACACAACTTCTCCATTCAAAATCCCGAACTCATACTTAGTATCTACTAAAATAAGACCTCTATCGTGAGCCATAGCAACACCTCTACTATATAAAGCTCTTGTAATTTGTTCTAGTTTTTTAAACGTAGCGGCATCTAATATTTCTTGATTCACAATTTCGGCAGGTGAAATATCTTCGTCGTGCCCTTCTTCAGCCTTAGTGGCAGGTGTAATGATTGGATTATCCAATTTTTGGTGTTCCTTCATACCATCAGGCAAAATGTTACCACAAATTTCTCTTACGCCTGATTTATACAATCTCCAAGCGTGCCCAGTTAAATAACCACGAATAACCATTTCAATTTTGATTGGTTCACAGTAATTACCATACGATGCATTAGGAAAAGGCATGCTTTCCAACCAATTAGGTACAATGTCTTTTGTAGCATCTAGAAAATAAGCCGCTATTTTATTCAGTACTTGCCCCTTAAAAGGAATTTCTCGAGGAAGAATAACATCAAAAGCTGAAATTCTATCAGAAGCAATCGCCAACATTTTATTGTTTTCGAATGCATATATCTCTCTTACTTTACCTTTATAAGTACTTTTTACTTTATTGAACTCAAGCATTTTTTTTCTCCTCTTGTTTGTATTCTTTTACTCTTTCCTCGTCGGCTTCTATGCCTTCAATTATTTTTTCTACCAACGGGTGGCGAACTACGTCTTTTCTATCCAAACGTATTACCGCTACACCTGAAATTTTATCAACAACTTGCAGCATTCTACGCAACCCTGATTGATGAACTTTAGGTAAATCTATTTGTGTTTCATCACCAGTAATAATGAACTGTGCAGATTTACCCATTCTGGTTAAAAACATTTTCAACTGTGCAAAACTTGCATTTTGTGCTTCATCCAAGATAACAAATGCACTGTCCAAAGTTCTTCCACGCATGTAAGCCAAAGGAGCTATTTGCACAACTCCTGTTTCCATAAAATCTTCAAGTCTATCTTTTGGCACCATATCTTGAAAGGCATCGTAAATAGGCTGAAGAAAAGGATCTAATTTATCTTTTAAATCTCCTGGTAAAAAACCAAGATGCTCACCTGCCTCAACAGCTGGACGTGTAACTATAATGCGTTTAACGGCTTTTAGTTTTAAAGCTCGCACTGCTAAAGCAACAGCTGTGTAAGTTTTTCCGGTACCAGCAGGACCTATTGCAAAAACCATATCGTGGGTATCGCAAGCATCCACAATTCGTTTTTGGTTTTTGGTTCTAGCGCTAATTTTTGCTCCTCCCATTCCATATACAAGTGTATCTGCTTTATTGGCTTCTGCAATTTCTTTAGGAACAACATCTTTTAATATGTGCCCTAAATCTTGTTCACTCAGCCTATTGAAGCTTTTATAAAACCGAATAATTTGGTCGAGCTTCTCTTCTAGTAAACGGATGTCAGCTTCTGTTCCTATGGCCTTTACACTATTGCCTCTGGCAACTATTTTTAGTTTTGGAAACGCTCCTTCTATCGTTGGTAAATACGAATTGTTGCTTCCAAAAATAACAACGGGATGTACCTCGTTGAGTTTTATCTCTTTTTCCAAAAATTATCGATTTAAATAATCCTATTTTTACGGTCAAAATTAACCAAAATAGACGTCGCACCAAGCAAAATATATGAGTTATAAAAGTTTCCCTTGTATTACGCTTACTTCCGATTATGGTCTTAAAGACTATTATTTGGCTGCCGCCAAGGGTGCATTTATCAATCAATTTGAAAAAGATGAGTATTTTAATGTGGTTGACATTAGTCATTCCATTGAGCCATTTCACTTAGCTCAAGCAGCGTATATCATTGCTAGTGCCTTTTTAAATTTCCCTGAAGGAACAGTGCATTGCTTGGGATTGCACGTTGGCAATAAACGGCATATAGCAGCACTTTATAAAGGGCATTATTTTATTGCTGAAGACAATGGTTTGCTCAGTTTGGTATTTCAAACCAAGCCAGATGCTGTGGTGGAAATAAACCGCATAAAAACGGATAATATACTGAGCAATTTTGCTTTCAAGGAATTGTATCCTAAAGCAGCTTGTCATATGGCCAGAGGTGGCGCAATGGAATTATTAGGCACTCGTATTGATGAAGAATATGAGCAAAAAATGAGCCTAAAACCAACCGTTTCTAATGAGGGTATTTCTGGGCAGGTAATATATGTCGACCGTATAGGCAATGTTATAACCAACATTACTCGAAATCTTTTCAACGATAATTTGAAGGGAAGAAAATACCGAATAAAATATTCTATTGAAATCAATCAAATCAATCAAATACACGACAACTACTTCAATGTACCTATAGGAGAAAAAGTAGCTCTATTTAATGATATGGGACACCTTGAAATAGCCATTAACTTAGGCTCTAACGCTACATCTGGCGGAGCTAATCAGTTGTTTGGATTGCAAGTAGGAAGTACAATACGAGTAGAATTTTATGTTGACTAGAATAGTAAAACTGCGCATTGCTAAAGAAAAGGCCAATGATTTTGAAGCCATATTTCATTCAGGTAAAAAAACAATTCGCGGCTTTGAAGGTTGTGAGTATCTAGAATTATGGAAAGAAATCAGTTCAAATGATGATGAAGTAATTTTTATGACGCACAGTAAATGGATTGACGAAAAGTTTTTGAATCTTTACCGCGCATCAGATTTTTTCAAGGAAACTTGGTCTAAAAGCAAACTTTTATTTGCCGGAAAACCCGAAGCTTGGTCAGTAAACAGTATCGAAAAACTAGTATAATATGAGAGCCATTTTTTGGAAAGAATTCAACGCTTTTCTTAGCTCTGGACTTGGAGCCATTGTTATTTCAGCTTTCTTAATTGTAGCTTCTTTGTTCATTTGGATATTCCCTGGTGAACTTAATATCTTAGAAAGCGGTTATGCCGATTTGGTTCCGTTCTTTACAATTGCCCCTTGGGTGTTCTTAATTCTAATTCCTGGTATTACCATGCGTATGTTCGCAGAGGAAAAGAAACAAGGAACTTTAGAACTTTTACTTACAAAGCCTGTAAGCACTGCTCAATTGGTTTTCGCCAAGTACTTTGCAGCTGTTTGCATTGCCACAGTGGCTTTGTTACCAACACTCATCAACATTCCTCTTTTGGCTAATGTTGCTTTGCCCGAAGGCAATTTAGATTATGGTTCTATAGCTGGTTCGTATTTGGGTTTGGTGTTATTGGCCGTAGCATTTGCCGCAGTAGGATTGTTTGCTTCTACCATCAGTAAAAATCAAATTGTAGCTTTTCTAATCTCATTGGTACTTTGCTTTGTACTGTATACTGGTTTTGATGCCTTAGGATCCTTAGAACTGTTTGGTTCTCAAAGCCTTCTTGTAAAAAACCTGGGTATTTTAGAACATTACAAATCCATTCGAAGAGGTGTAATCGATACCAGAGATGTATTTTACTTTGTCATTTTGGCATTGATATTTTTAAGTGCTACCAAATTTTTTGTAGAAAACAACAATGGTGTCTCCAACAAAAAATCGAAACAAAACAAACTTGTAAATGCCTTAACTATCCTAGCTATATGTTTTGGTTTAAGCATTTTCAATACTTTATTCTTTTTAAGATTAGATCTTAGTTCCGATAAAAAATACACTCTAAAAGATGCTTCCGTTGAGATTATAGAAAATTTGGAAGATCAGATTTTTGTTCGAGTTTATTTAGAAGGTGATTTACCAGTAGAATTTAGACGATTGCGTAATTCCACTCAAGAATTATTGGATGAACTTCGAGCCTATGGAGGCGACAATCTTCAATATGAATTTATTAATCCTAGTTCTGCTGCCAATAAAAGTGACAGAGAAACATTTTGGAGAAAACTAAACGAATCGGGCTTACAATACAGCAATGTTACCATCCAAGGTAAAGATGGTGTACAAGAGAAAATTATTTTTCCTGGTGCTATTGTCACGTATAGAGGGAAAGAAATTCCAGTGCAGTTATTGAGACAAAGTGCAAAGAACCCTAATGCAGAAATGGTTCAAAGCTCAATCAACAATTTAGAATACAATCTTTTATCAGGTATTTCACGATTAACATCTGAAAAGAAGCCTATAGTTACCATTATTAAAGGAAATGGCGAACTCGATCCGGTTTACACCAATGATATGTACTCTGCTTTGGCAGAAAGTTATGTAATACAAGAGATTGCCTTATCTGAAAACTTAAACGATTTACTATTAACCGATTTAGTGATTATACCAAGAAGTACAACAGCTTGGACAGAGAAAAACAAATATTTACTTGATCAACATGTTATGAAAGGTGGAAAAGTTATTTTCCTCTTAGATGGTATACAAACCAATATGGATAGCTTACAAGCTTCTGGTGGCGGCCAAAGTGTTGGATTAAGTAGTGTTCACAACCTAGACGATATGTTGTTTACTTATGGTGTGCGCATCAACAAAGACCTAGTAATTAGTCAAAACTGTGGCCCTATAGCTGTGAATACTGGTCAAACTGGCGATCAACCCAACTTACAACTCTTCCCTTGGATGTATCATCCTTTACTAACTGGTAATCAAAACCATCCAATTACATCCAATCTAGATCCTGTTTTGGCACAATTTGCCAGTAGCTTAGATACAATTAGTTCTTCAAAAGTGAAGAAAACGATATTGTTGAAATCCAGCGCTACCAGTAGAAGTGTTCAATCTCCGGCAAGAATAAGCATCAACTCAGTTAATCTTCCACCAAATTACATTGAAGTAGGCGCACCCAAAACAATGGCTGTTTTACTTGAAGGAAAATTCAACTCATTGTATAAGAATAGATTGGGTGCACAAATAGCCGATAGTAAAGACGTAGCCTTTTTACCCGACGCATTGCGGGAAGCTAAATTATTAGTAATTGGCGATGGTGCCTTGTTTAAAAACGAGACAGCTGCTAACAAAACAAAAACTTTCCCTTTGGGATACGATAAGTTTTTGAAACGGGGTGTTTATGGAAATCGTGATTTCTTATTAAATAGTGTAAACTATTTGCTAAACGATGAAAAATTAATTGAAATTCGATCTAGAAACTTCGACCTTCGTTTATTGAATAAAAACAAAGTTGTAAGCGATAAAAGCAGTTTACAAACCAAGGCAGTGGCAGCTCCTTTGGCTATCATTTTACTCCTAATTGCTTTGTTTGCCATCAACCGTAAAAAACGTTTTTCATAATACTTATGCCTAAAAAACTCATTTACTTATTAGCTTCACTCCTATTTTTAGCTATTGCACTCTTTTTCATTACACAGAATAGAGGCAACACTTTTCAGTCGGACTTAACTGAATTTGCAGTAAAAGACACAGCCAATATTAGTAAGATATTCATAGCCGACACTGACGGTAGAAGTGTATTAATCAAGCGCATTGGAAACGAATGGTATCTAGACGAGGAAGGAAAAACAAAGGCTAGAAAAGATGCCATTGGTTACATTTTAAAAATACTGCCTACCCTTTCTATAAAAGCCCCTATAGCATCAAACTCAGTAGATGCCATGATCAAGCGCTTGGCTATATTTCATAAAAAGGTAGAGATTTATTTCGATGGTGAAAAAATGCCTAGTAAAACATTGTATATAGGCGATGCTTCACAAGACCATTACGGCAATTTAGCTTTGTTAGAAACCAAAAAAAATGGAAAAGGTAAAGTGCCTTACTACATACAATCTGATGGAAAAAGAGGAACAATAGGGCCAGCATTTTTTACGGCTCCGCTAGAATGGGTACATACCTCGGTTTTTGAATACACACCTAGTGAAATAACCAGTGTATCTATAAAATACCCAAGTGCTAATGAAAGCAGCTTTGCAATAAATAAAACAGATTCTGGATTTACGGTTTCTAGCCCTAGTCAACAACCAGGAGATTCTATTGATCCATTCTTTACTGAAGTATACTTGAACAATTACGAAAAAGTTTTTTACGAAACAGAAGAATACACTTTCGGGAAAGAACAAGTTGATAGTTTATTGAAAATTGAACCTTTTGCAATCATTACGGTTGCCAGCGAAGGCAAACGTGATAGTATTCAACTTATCAGAAAAAAGGGCTTCTTACGAGCAGTTTCCTTTGATAGTGAAAACCCTGAATACGATACAGACAGATGTTATGGTATCTACGATAAGAAAATTGTATTGTGTCAATATTACACATTCGATAAACTAATGCTCCAGTATAAAAACTTCTTAAAACAGTAGATTGTTAATAATCTCTGTAAAACGCAATTAGAAATAAAAAATCAACTTCGAGTGAACATTATATATTTGCTCTAAACAGCTTGTTTCATCATGAACTTTAACATATCTAGCTCAAAGCTTTTAAAACAATTGCAAATGCTTAGCGGTGTCCTAAGCAGCTCGGTTACTCTTCCTATTCTTGATAACTTCTTATTCGAGATCAGTGAAAACACCTTGAATATAACGGCTTCTGATTTAGAAACCACGATGAAAACGAGCATAGAAGCTCAAACAGACGGTACTGGTACTGTAGCTATTCCAGCTAAATTACTTGTCGATACACTGAAAGCTTTCTCTGAACAACCGCTTACTTTTATTGTAGGAGACGACCATAATGTGGAAATTTCTTCAGAAAACGGAAAGTTCAAATTGCATGGTTTTGACGGTAGCGAATACCCAAAAACACCTGAATTGGATAATACTTCTACTGTTTCTATTTCTGCTGAAACTCTAGCTAGAGCAATCAACAAAACTTTGTTTGCTGCCAGTGCTGATGATTTACGCCCTACTATGAGTGGTGTATTTTTCGATTTCAAAGAAGATGGATTGACATTTGTTGCTACCGATGCTCACAAATTAGTGCGTTACCAGCGTACTGACATTGTTGCCGAAGGACAATCGTCATTCATTACACCTAAAAAACCTCTACAGCTGCTTAAAAACATTTTAGGTTCAAGCCAAAGCGATGTGAACATAGTTTACAATGAGGTGAATGCACAATTTAGATTTGATGATGTTCAATTGGTGTCACGCCTTATTGATGGAAACTTCCCGAACTATCAAGCCATTATTCCAAAAGAAAATCCAAACAAACTGACCATCAACCGTTCAGAATTGTATAATTCTATCAAACGTGTTTCTATCTACGCAAGTAAGACTACACACCAAGTTAGATTAGATATTGCTGGTAACGAGCTTTCTGTTAGCGCTGAAGACAAAGATTCTTACAACGCTGCCAAAGAAACATTATCTTGCTCTTACGAAGGCACTGATATGTCAATAGGCTTCAACTGTCGCTTTATCATGGACTTGCTTCAAAGCATAGAATCGGATGAAGTAATCGTAGAAATGAGTGCTCCAAGCCGTGCAGGTATTTTATTCCCTGCTGAGAAATTATTCGATGAAGAAAACATCTTAATGTTAGTAATGCCAGTAATGTTGCAAGACTAATACTTACTGAATAATCTTATTTTAAGAAGGCCTCGATGAATCATCGGGGTCTTTTTTTATGGTGTAATAATATGAAAACCCCTGACTTGAATTCATGTTATTTGCCTGATCACGTTGCATTTCCTCTTGTTCTTTCATCCAAGCATCGTGCTTTTCTTTATCCCAGTAATATTTACCAAAGCGCTGTTCAGCCTTGTCTAGAAACGCTCTATTTTTTAGCGATTCGATGATCTTGTAACGTTTTACTTTAAATCTATCTCGATAGTACCAAGCCAATACCAATCCTGCTGTAAGTCCCCAAAAATGGCCTTCGTAACTGATTTCTTGCTTCTCTGGAAAAATTCCCCAGATAAGACCTCCATACATAAAAACGACCAAAAGAGTTGTTCCCATTGTTCGCTTGCTTCGATTAAGAATGCCTGAAAGAAACAAAAATCCAAACATGGCATATACCTCACCAGATGCGCCAATATGACGAGCGTCTCTAGCTGACATCCATGTGCAGAGGCCACTAATAATGATGCCATAGAACAGTACTTGAAAAAATACTGATCGGTAGTTCTGTAAAATATAGAAACTCAACACCCATAATGGTATGGCATTACTCCATACATGATCCCAGCTTCCGTGCGCTAATGGAGAAGTTACAATCCCCATAATGCCATCAAGGTGCCTTGGTCTAAGTCCAAGATATGAGAAAGAAATATCTTGCCATTGACCATAGCCATAAATAGCAATGGTTAACAATGGGAAAACTGAAGCCCAAATAAGGTCTCTAATCCAAGGATTTTTTTGAACGTCAGTTTCTTTCAAAGTAATGATTAAATGCCTCTAGATTTTTTGATGGCTTCGTAAGCTTCTTGCACTTTCAAAAACTTTTCTTGCCCAGCTTTTTGGTGAGCCTCTTCTAAATGTTGCAATTTATCTGGATGGTATTTAATGGCCATCTTTCGATAAGCTTTTTTAACTTGATCGTCTGTAGCCGATTCATCAATTTCTAATATTGTGTACGATGATTTTATAGAATATTGACTGCTTCTGTAGCTTCCTCTAGATTGTCCAGAATTGGATGAACCAGAACTAGAGTACGAACGGCCAAAGAACATGGCTTGCACCCCTAAAAATTCTCTTTCAGAAAGGCCTAAATACCCTGCTATAGCTCGAATAACATTTAGCTCCGATTGTTCAACTTCTCCATCGGCTTTGGCAATACCAAACAGATAATGCAGTATTTGCAATCGCAATGACGTATCCATGTATTGACGAATTTGTTCGCAAACACCTTGCACATCAATATCTTGTTTCAATACTTCTCTTAAGACTAAGAGATATTCTTTAGCATCGGTTTCTCCAAAATTTCGAATGAAAAAACTTTTTACATAATCAAGTTCTGATTTCAAAACTTTCCCATCGGCTTTCATTACAGCTGCCGATAATACTACAAATGCTTTATTGAAATCTTCGTTGGAAGTGAAACTACCTGAACTAGAATTTGCACCACCTGTAGTGTATGTTTGCCCTGTTACAGTAGTGGCATTATCTACCAATCTGCCTAATGCATAACCAATAATTGCACCTATTGGGCCGCCTACACCCCAGCCTATTCCTCCGCCTATCCAGCGTGCCCATTTATTTTTTGCCATATAATTTGTTTACCAAGATCCGCCAGCGCCTCCGCCTCCGAATGAACCTCCGCCAAATCCTCCAAAAGAACCTGATCCTGAGCTAAAGTTAGAAAATCCACTACCCGAACTTCTTGAAGAAGAATTTAACAATGCCATTGCTGCCCAAAACGGTAAGTTGTTTTGTCGACCATAACGTTTTGCCTTTCTTGCATTAGAAATAAAGATGATGAAGATGATGAACAAGACGAAAAAAACACCTGCTAAATTGCCTTTGTTTTTAGATTCCATGTATTGTTTTTCGTCAATCTCACCTTTTGCGAGTTGTTTCAAAACATCAATGCCTTTTTTTAATCCTGCATAATTGTTTCCATTTTTAAACTCGGGAAGTATCTCTAAGTCTACAACCCTGTTTGCCAAAGCATCTGGAATTGCTCCTTCTAATCCATAACCAGTAGCTATGAATATTCTACCTCGTTCAACACTGGTTTTAGGTTTTACAACTATCAAAACACCATTATCGATTCCTTTTTTACCAATACCGTTTTTCTCGCCTAAGGCAAATGCAAATTCTTCTATGGCCATACCATACAAGTTTTCACTTATGTACAGTACTATTTCATTGGATGTTTCTTGTTGGAAAAGCCTTAACTCTGTTTCCAAACTTTTGCGTTCGCTAGAATTTAAGAAGTTGCTTTCATCGGTAACAAAACCTGTAAGTGTTGGTAATTTGTCGGTATCGATTGCCTGAACGCTCAAGAAAGCGAAAAGAAATAATAAACTTGCTGCTAATTTTTTCATTTTTTATCCTCCGGTAATCCTTCAACAATCTCATCGCTGAGTTCGTTTACATCATTTGATTGATATGGAAAAAATGCTTTTAATTTCTCTCCTGCAGCTTCAATTCCAGTAGAAATACCCATTGCAATATCACCCGTTTTTAAGTAGGTTAATGTTTGTGTTTTAACCGTTTCCCAAAAGTCTTTAGGAACTTTAGAATTGATGCCTGCATCGCCTAAAATAGCAAACTGTCTATCTTTTGTTGAGAGATAAAACAACACGCCATTTCTCAACTCGGTTTTATGCATTTCCAAACGAGCAAAAACAAAAGAGGCTCTATCTAGAACCTCTCCTTTGCATTTGTCTTCAATAAAAAATCTGATTTCGCCAGATGTATTGTTTTCGGCCATTTTTATAGCGCGTTCAATCCTGGTTTTATCATCAGATGATAATGTATTGTTAGCCATACTCATTAAAACTGTACGCTTGGAGCGTTTTCACTTCCTTCAGCTGATTCGAAATACGCTTTCTTTTCGAAATCGAACCATCCAGCCATGATATTTCTCGGGAATTTTCTGATGTTGGCATTGAAAGTTTTTACAGCTTCGTTGTAATTTTTTCTCGCCACAGAAATTCTGTTCTCTGTACCTTCTAGTTGAGCTTGTAAATCCAAAAAGCCTTGATTTGCTTTAAATTCAGGGTAACGCTCTACACTAACCAATAAACGAGATAATGCACCGCTTACTTGTTTTTGAGCAGCTTCGAATTTCGCTAAGTTTTCTGGTGTAAGATCTTTTGCTTCGAAAGTAACAGAAGTCGCTTTTGATCGTGCTTCAATTACTCCTGTAAGCGTTTCTTTTTCAAATTCAGCATACCCCTTAACCGTACTCACCAAATTGGGAATAAGATCTGATCGACGTTGGTACTGAGTTTCAACATCAGCCCATTTCAAAGAGATATTTTCTTCCTCTTCGACCATGCTATTGTAACCGCAGCTACTTAAAAAAGTTGCAACGAATGCAAACGCAAATATTTGTTTTAGTATTCTCATTTTAACCTAAGTTTTTGATTGATGTTGAAATAAATTTAGCCAATTCTTCGCCAGTAAGTAGTCCTGCTCCTAATAAAGCTATATCAAACAAGTGTTTTGATAAACTTTCTTTTTCTTCTGCTGATGCTGATGCTATTTTACCGACTACAGGATGATTGGTATTGATAACAACACTGTACTTTTCTGGAAAAGCACCAAACATATTCATGTTACCTCCACCTGTTTTTTGTTGTTCTTTCATTCTACGAATGAACTCCATTTGATTGATCAACAATGGGGCTTCGCTTTCTGATAAAGACTCTGTAGCAAAATCAAATTTTTCTTTATCAAATTGCTCTATAAAGAAACCTTTAATCGCTTCTTTCTCTTCGTCGTTAAGTTTTGATGGAATTTCTTCTCCTTTATCAATCAACTTATCTAAACTATCGGCATCAATTCTAGAGAACGATACTTTTTCAAGTTTTTGCTCAAGGTTAGCAATGAAATGGGCACTTAATTGGCTTTCCATATCCAACACTACATAACCTCTATCTGTTGCATTTGCTATACGATCAAAGTGTTTGTTGTTTTCATTACTGTACAACACAATGTGTTGGCCGTCTTTATTGCTTTGATTTTCTTTTGTTTTAGCTTCAAATTCTTCCCATGTGTAAAAATCTCCTGCTGTGCTCTTGAATAAGATGATGTTTTTTACTCTATCGTAAAACTTCTCGTCTGTAAGTGTGCCGAATTCGATGAACAATTTCAAATCATCCCATTTCTCTTCAAAAGCTTTACGGTCCTTTTTAAATAGTTCTACCAACTTATCGGCTACTTTTTTGGTAATGTGTGCAGAAAGCTTTTTAACGTTACCATCAGCTTGCAAATAACTTCTAGATACGTTAAGTGGAATATCTGTAGAATCGATTACACCGTGCATCAATGACAAAAAGTCTGGCATTATACCTTCTACATTATCGGTAACAAATACTTGGTTGCAATACAACTGTATTTTGTTTTTCTGAATTTCCACCTGATTCGACACTTTAGGGAAATATAAAATTCCAGTAAGGTTGAATGGAAAATCCACATTCATGTGAATATGAAACAATGGATCTTCAGCAAATGGATACAATTCTTTATAAAATCCTTGGTAATCTTCTTCTGTAAGACTGCTTGGAGATTTTGTCCATGCTGGTGCTGGGTTATTTATGATGCGTGGTTTTACAACATCTACTTCCTTGTCGTCTTCACCTTTTACTTTCTCAGTTTCTGTACCAAAAACAATTTCAATTGGCAAGAATTTACAATACTTATCTAAAATTCCTTTAAGTCTTGCTTCTTCTAAAAATTCAGTTGAATCTTCTGCTATGTGCAAAACAATTCTAGTTCCTCTATCCTCTTTGTCGGTATCTTGAATGGTATAGTTTACAGATCCATCACAAGACCAATGTACAGCTTGGCTTCCTTCATTTTTAGACTTCGTAAAGATTTCAACTTTCTCTGAAACCATAAACGCAGAATAAAAACCTAAACCAAAATGACCAATAACTCCTGTATCGGCTTTGTCTTGATATTGTTTTACAAATTCTTCGGCACCAGAAAATGCAATTTGATTGATGTATTTTTCAACCTCCTCGCCTGTCATACCTAAACCAGTATCTTCTATTGTAATGGTTTTAGCCTCTTTGTCAAATGATACTTCTACTTTAAGATTATCTATGTTACCACTGTACTCGCCTAATTGCGATAAAGTTTTCAGCTTAAGGTTAGCATCAACTGCATTGGCTACTAATTCACGAAGGAAAATTTCGTGATCTGAATACAAAAACTTTTTAATGATTGGAAAAATATTTTCCGTTTGAACATTGATATTTCCTGTTTGCATATGTATAACTGTTTGTTGTCTCTATAATCAAGGAATATGCCAAGGAAATAAATTGACAATATGGCATAAAAAAAGGCCGGCAATGTGCCGACCTTTCTATTAAGTATGTCTTAAGAGCTTATCTCAACAAGTCAAACGTTCCTGTTTTTGTCAGGGTTTCTCCTATTAGAGTTTTCGCTACTACTTTGTAAGTAAATGTTTGTGAAGACAAGTCTTTTCCTTTATAAGTACCATCCCAAACTACTTCTTCTTTCAATCCAGCTGCGTTGTGAACCATAGATCCATCTTTAGCAAAGATTTGGAAACTAACAATAGTTTCTAGAGCCCAACCATCTGGACCAATGAATCGGTTTACAATACCAGTACCTGGAGTAAATGCATCTGGAACATCTAAACTAGACTCACGTTCAATGATGATGTTTACTAAGGCTTCTTCATCAAAACATCCATAAATATCAGTGATACTTAGAACATAGTTTTGACTTTCGAAAGTAGATATTGTTGGATCAGGACAGTCAACACAAGTTATGTCAACTCCTGGTGTCCATTCATAGATGAAACGAACATCAGCCAAGTCATAATTAACTGGAAGTACATATCCAATCTTATAAGAAGTATCGAATACAGCTCTATAGTTTGGACGAATCAATGGAGACTCAAGGTCATAAATATCAACTGATATATTGGCCTCATTTGTACATCCTTCGATATCTGTACCTACTACATTCACAGCATAACTTTGTCCGAAATTAGTTTGAACAGATGGCGATTGTCCTTGTACTGTATCTGCAGAGAAGATACCGAATGGTGATGATGTCCATTGGTAAGTAACAGCTCCTGTTGCAAATAAGTTAAGATCCTGACTCAAACAAGCGAATGTATCTAAAGCCTCAACTATAGGAAGAGCTAATATTTCCATTCTTAATGAATCCATGTCTCTACAACCAAATTGATCAACAAGTTCAACTTTTGCATTGTATACTCCGGGTGCAGCATATTCGTGCGTAATGTTGTTACCGTTAACTTCTGTACGAGTTGTACCATCACCAAAGTCATAGTTCCAAGCACTATACAATCCTGAAACAGAGGTTTCAGTTGTTATCACAGTATCAACGAATCCTAAACAATGTCTTTGAAGGTTGTTGAAATCGTTTTCGATTCTCATTTTAACATCCAAATCGTGAACAGTTACATCGAACAAAGTATCGTAAGTACAACCTGCAGCAGACGTTAGAGTTAAAGTTACATTAACAACATCATTGCTAGGGAAGCCTTCGTTGAAGGTAATGTTTACAGTACTATTGTTGCTATTGATTGTTGTAGCTCCACTGAATGACCATTGTACGGCATCAACATCTTGAACATTTCCAAGACTAAAGCTTACGCCCTCATCTACACAGAATTCAGGATCAAATATTACATCGGCTCCTGGTCCTTGTACCTCGAATCTAAATGTATCAACATTGGTACATCCATTGTATAGGTTTTCAGCAACTACTTCGTAGATACCTCTAACATTAAACGCTGATGGTGAGTACGTATTCAGAACAGATGAAGTTTGTTTCAAATCACCATTCACATACCATTTAACAGCGCTACTGTTTCCACCTGCTCCCATTATTACATCGGCAGTGAATGTTAAAGCATCGCCTCTACATACTCTATTTGTTACGGAGTTACCTGTAAAAGTAATAGTAGGTACAACTGGTAAGTTAACATCTATGATACGTTCTGTTGAATCAACACAACCATAAATGTTCGTTGCATATGCTTTAGCAATTGCAGGACCATTTTCATCAAATGAGTAAGAAATTGGATTACCATTATATGGTTCACCATCTAGGTTCCAAGAATAAATTGCTGTTGGATCTAGATTTCTAATGCTAAAGTCAACTACTTCAAAACCACACGGTTTGTCGTTGCTTACATCAAATACGGCATCTGGTAATGGTCGAGCTGTATATTGTAATGGTGCATTTATCACTGTATTACATGGGTAAGCGTTTCCGTTGTCCTTGAAAATTGTGATGTCAATTTGTCCGTCACCTGATATACTCGTTTGAGAGCATATTGGAGGACTTACATTCGATACAAATGTTTGACTTCTAGTAGAAACACCGTCATTCCATGTAACATCGAATGGGCCATCTCCTTCGAAGATGAATTTGTAGCAAATCAAATTATTATCACACACCTCACCAGAGTCATTGTAAGCCAACTCTATAGTAACCGTACTGCGTTTTCTAAACACAACTGGAACACCTTCAGAAACTGAAAGACATCTATCAGCTGTATTTACTGCCGCACCTGTAACAGAGTCACCTACTACTGCAGATATATAATAAACCGTGTTGTATAATAGGTTGTTTTTGAAAGGGAACTTAGCTATGCTATCGGTTGCAAAGATATTACCCAACTGTGTGTTTGGCTTATCGTGCAATACAAACAGCATGGTGTCATTCGCATCTTTCATAGCTCCACCGATATAATTAGCAATTACATTGGCTGTATCGTCTTCACACACTTCAATTGGAGATGCTGGTACATTGAACGTCCCTGCGTCACTTATACATTCGCAAGTATGGTCACCAACAAATACTACTGCTGGGCAACCACTTCCATCTTGTACAGCATAAGTATATGTTCCATTTGGAATTTCTGGTGTAAGACCTCTAGCTAATAATGGGTCAGTTCCATTAAAGCTGTAAGAAGACTCTTGACCACCTTCAATTTCTAAATCAAACTGGAACCCTGTAGCAACTGAATTACAGATCGTATCCATTACAGTTACTTTCAAGCTATCGTTAACATTCACGATTAGAGAGTCAACATTCTCACTAGAACACTGCGGTATATCTCTGTATACTAATGATGTCACTTTTAGTTTAGTGGTATCGCTAGCTGCAGGAACTGTTATTAAGAAGTTACCATTTACGTTAGATGCATTTTGTTCTGCATTATTATCGATTTTAAATGATAAATCGTAAGGTCCGTTGTAAGCAAAATTCACATTGAACACGATGTCTTGTCCATTACATGACTCTATTGAAGGAACTTCAATATTAGCTATTGGCAATGGTCTCACATATATTTTAGCTGTGTCTTGGTTGATCAAAGCTGGGTCTGAAACCGTACAACCAAAGTTTACATAAGCTACACTATCAATAGTGAAGAATGCTGTATCTATAGGAGCTAATACACTGCTATAGAAACCAACTCTAGCTGAGAAGCTAGTATCAATTGTATTGTTCAATTTATCCGAGAAGTAAACAATGATAGAATCTGCATTAGATCCAAGCAATTGAATACCTACTGTTGAAGAACCACCTTCACATGTTGTGAATTCACCAGACAATATTGCCTGTGGACGTGGATAAACAGTAACTGTAGCTAGTGTAGAGAAATTGGTTTCAATACATCTAGGTGTTGATTGATCGTTTACAGCGATAACTTCATAAACAGCTGTTGTATTCGCTGCTTGTATTACAGGCACAAAGTATTCTCCTGCTAGGTTTTTAAAGCTATCGATGTTATTGGTGTTAAGGTTACGGTAAATAGCCGTAATAATACCCTCTCCTTCAAGACGGATATTGAATCCAGCTTGATCGTCTTCACAGAATACTTGTGGAACAGTATCGATCAACAATGCGTTTGCTTTAGGATTAACTGTTACTTCAATAGCAACAGAATCTTGAGTTTTACATTTTGGAGTTGAACGATTTGCTAAATAGTTAACATATAGAATACCACTTTCAGAAGGTCGAATGAAGTCAACTGCAACATTACCTACATTCAAGAACTCTGTTGTATCGTTATCTGCAACATTACCATTGTGGTATACAGTATAGAAATCGTAAGGACCATTACCTACACCTACTGGTGTAATACTAAAGTTAACCTGAAGTTCATCACCATTACAAATAGTTGTATCTGTTGGCGCGATCGCCATATGAGGATTTCCTTTTATAACATATGTTTTAGAAGAAGGAACTCCTACACTGCCACTACAAGCTACACCATTAGCAATAGAACTAACGGAATCAATAGCATATCGAATTGATTTGCCTATTAAGTTGTAATCTGCAGTTTTATATGTAATTGGAGAAGTAGCTTCTGTTCCAGTAAATACTGGTGAAGCTAAAGTATCCGTACCATCAATAATTGCTAAACGAACAGATATATCGCCGTTACCAGTCAGGTTAATTAAGATTTTGGTAGTATCTGATTCACAGATAGTTTCAGAATTTGGATTAGCTATGGTTGCAACAGCTACAGGATTTACAATAAAGTTAATCGTGTCTTTAACATCCGTATTACATCCACCAATTCTATTAGGATTCATCAAGTTGTTACCATCAGTAATAGAACCGAAAGTGATACTACTATTTTCAGGTGTTCCTGCTGGTAGATTAACACTAATGATTTTAAAGAATGATGCACTACCAACTTGTGTTTGATCAATTGCAAATGGTGCACCTGGTATTGCAACTCCATTCAAGAATATATCGTCTAAGAAAATTCCGTTAGGTTGATCATCACCAGTAACAATTACGGTAATCTGTGCTTGAGAATCAGAACAGTAAGTATTTGCATCAGCACTTACATTTACTATTGGATTACGCAATACGACTACTGTATCCTGAGGAATTGTTCCTGAATACGTTGTGAAACAGCCAGTTAAAAGATCTGTAATTTTTATTTTTCTGTAACGTGTAGTAACATTAGGAGTAAGCTCAATTGTAGCTGGTCCACCACCTGATGGTAATCCATTCAATGTATCTTTTTTAGAGATTCCATTTGCTCCATACTCTACAGCATAGTTACCAAAACCGTTAGTTACTAAGAAATTAAGATCTACAACATCCCCAGCACAAATTGTATCCAATGCTGTATTGAAATTAGATATACGAGGTACAGCATTTACAGTAATTCTCGCTACACCAATTCCTGATGAAGCACATTGTGGAGTGTTACCATCTAATGCTTCTACAATGTTTACTGTATAATTTGTGTTGGTAGTCGTTTGAGCTGTATCAGCGAAGGCATAGTTGTAAACACCCGTTGATAATCCCGTAATAAGTGTATCACGCAAATAACCTGCTCCATCCGAAATTTGGAATCGAACTGAGATAGGTGCTTTACCACGAACACTATAAACTATGTTCTTAACTTCTCCTGAACATATAACATCATCGTTATTGAATACCTCTGCTTCTGCTGGTTGATTAACAACCAAAGTGTAAGCGTTACCGCCATTATTAACACAAGCGTTTGGAAGAGTTTTATCCGTTATTCTGATAACGTTATAAGTTGTTGTTTTTCCTGGAGCTACAGTAATGGTTTTATCCATTCTAGAATCGCTATCGCTATCACTGTCAGCAGTAAGAGTGAAAACATTTTCACCATCAGTATAATCAAACTCGAAAGGTCCTACTCCATTGAAATTGAATGTAATCGTTGTTGGATTAGCATCATTCAAACATCTTGGATTAGCATCTGCAGTAATATCTACAGTTGGTGTTGGATTTACATTTACCAAAACAGTATCTGTAGGTATGCTATCACAAACTGCACCGTTGTTACTTACAACTCTAGTTATGTAGTACTTAATAGCACCCGATTCAGGATAAGGGTTGATGCTCAATACTTTTGTTACTTCAGAAGGACTTGCTGTGAAAGCAGAAGAGAATCCTCTATCGTTAGCGAAGTAAACTGTTCTCACACCTGAGCCAGTAATATTGAATGTCAAATCAACTGGGAAACCTTCACAAACTACAGTGTCTTTATCGGTATTTCCAACAAAGATACTTGCAGAAGGAACCTCATTTGTTTGAACACTGAAGCTAGATGTATTGTAAACTTTACATGCTTTACCATCAGAATAATACAAACTGTCAACTTTAAATGTGTTTGCATTCAACAATAAAGGCGTGATGTATTTAAATTGAATACCTGGATCTATATCAGTAAATGTTTTAGTGAACGTATCAATTTGATCTGAGATCGTAAAATCAACAGAATCTTCACCATTTACAGTAATTCTCAAACGAACACTATCTCCATAGCATACTACAGTAGGATCTGCAGAAATACTTATAGATGGCGTTTGACGTACTACGATATCGTCCGTAAGGTTGAATGTTTTAGTACAAGCTAAGCTGCTACCATCTGTTAAATCAATTAACGTATATGTAGTATTCGTTACAGGACTTGGATTGATTCGTATTGTATCAAATCCAGTAGAGTTTGGTAAAGTTGCTAAGAATGTATTCACACCATCACTAAATCGAGCGATGATATCAGGTGTACCGTCAACATCAATTAAGATTGCCAACTCATCACCTTGACAAATAGAATCTGCACTTAATCTGTAATCGTTAACTCTAAGTTCTTTACCTACAGTAACGTTTATAGCATCAAACTTCAGACTGCTACAACTAGGAGCATTGACTTGTGTCAATTTCGTAATGTAGAATTTAGAAGTGCTTAAAGGATTGACTTTAATGATCGTATCATTCGTTCCATTTAAGTTCATGAACTTAAGGTTACGAGTAACAGTAGCACTATCAGTAAACGTATATGATACTGGGTAGTTACTAGCACTAAACTGAATTCTTAGATCAGCAGTTTCTCCAAAACAAATATTGGTATCAGAAACAACATCAACAAAACTAGCTGTTGGTTGCGGTGTAACTTTAAGTGTTTTACTTAAAATGGTTGGATTAGGACATGCTGGTGCATCGTTATACTCAACGTTTAGGATGGTATAAGTTACATCGTCAACTGCAATTAAATTGTCTATTAAAACATTTGAACCCTGAATACCCGTAATCGTATTGAAGGTTGAAGTACCAGAACTATCAACTCTATAACTTACGTTAACCAATGAATCAGGAGCAATACTGAAGTTCACTTCAAATGGTTCTCCTTCACAAGCAGCAACAGGATTGAAATCAATGCTGCTAGTCAAACTTGGTTTTACATAAATACGAGCTGATCCAACAGTATCAATTGGGCAAGAATTGCTTAATGAGTTGGTTGGTGTAACTCCAAATATGAAATTGTGTTCACCTAAATCCAATTCACTTGGTAGAATTTGAATACTAACAGGTGAATCGTTTTCACTAGCTGTAAATGAACGGTTAACATTTCCGTTATCTAAACTTCTAAATGATATATTGAATTCACCAGTACCTTCAATTGTAAATACAACAGGTAGTTGTTGACCAAAGCATCCAGTAGTATCGGAAACCATTGCTACCGTTTTAACTTCTTGTATGTTGAAGTTTGCCATTCCTGCAAATGGGTTCGGTACATCAGATTCATTCAAAGTAGTACCACCTAATTCAGCAGCATTAACAATAGAAATTTGAACTGGACCTACAAAAGGAAGTGATGTTGTTGGGTAAAAGTTTGGCGCTTTTACTTGATCACCATCGCTTACAATATTAGGGAATACATATTCGTAATTGTTACCTGAATTCACTTCTGTAATACGAACTTTGATATAGTATTGTTCGCCATTAGCAATTGAGAATGTAACAGGCAATGAATCGCTTGTACATAAATTAGCAGAACCTGCAATTGCAACTGCTTTTCCATTAACAACGTTTACAGTAACATCATCAATATCAGTACTAATACAAGCTCCTTGAGTAACCTTCACTATTGAATAAATAGTAGTTGAAGTAGGTGTTACGTTAGCAGTATGATTAGGTGTAGAGAAATTATTGGCTGGTACAAAACCTGGAACACCAACATTATCTTCTACAAAATTTCCACCAATACCATCTGCTGCATATTCCACTCGAATGTTATCTGGATAACCAACAGTGTCTCCTCTTACAACAAACAATAAATTAGAGCTAGCACCTGCAACAATTGTAGGTCTATCGGCACTAATTTCAGCTGTTGGTATTGGGAACACTCTCAATTTAACCGTATCAGGAGTAAAAGTGGTATTTGGACAAGTAATATTTACTTCACTGCTTATAGATGCAATTCTTATTTGTAGTGAATCAGCAGTGTTATAAGTATATGGTACTCTATAAGGAGAACCTGCTACTGTTCCTGTAAAATTAAAGTCTCCAAATTTATCTGTTAAAAAACGAACCGTTACATCGCCTTCACCAGAAAGAATGTTCAATTCAAATTCAAACTCTTCACCTTCACAAGCATTTTCAACAAATGAAATTTCTGCATTAGGCACATCGTTGTGATTGATGTCTAAAGTTGGTACTGTGGTCAATACACAAGTACTTAGTTTATTGTAATAGGTATTTACAAGTGTATAAGACTTATCTGTTTGAATATTGGCGATGGCAAAAGTAGTTTGACTATTCGCAGGAACAGATAATGTAGTATCAACTCCTAATTCATCACGAAGTGTAAATGTAATTTGATCTCCTGCTCTTCCATTAACTGTAACTGTTAAATTGATGCTTTCGTTGTTACATACATCTACAGCTGAAGCCGATATGTTTGCTGTAATGTTGTCGTATACAACTACTTCAGCTTCAACACCAGAATAATTGAATCCACAACTTGGTGAACTTCCATCCATTAGTGATACAACTTGGTACACTATGTCTGAAGTTGGTCCACTTACTATTGTTTTAATGTATTCGCCAGGATTTAAACCATCTTCTGTAAGATTGATCGATTGAGTAGTACCACCAATTCCTTTATAAGAAAGAACTACTTCGTTGTTAACATTAGGAACAACGTTTTGTACTCTAAAGTCAATATTTACAACTTCACCTTTACAAATACTATCATTTGAAGCTACAATAGTAACTACAGGTTTGGCAGTAACAGCTATAGTAACTTCAGGTGCTGGTGCTAGAATAGCATTGGCACAACCACCTGTACTTGCATCCGTTAAATCTTCAATTGTATAGGTTGTAGTAACTATAGGAGAAACAGTAATAACAGTATCACCGGTACCAGCTGCGTCAGCAAATACAAAGGTTCCTATGTTACTTATTCTAATATTGAAAGGAGCGGTTCCTTCAAAAGTTAATTCAAGATCAGTTGATTCATCCTCACAAATTGAAGCAATTGAATTCATCACAACTGATGGTCTATTGCCTACAGTAATTGCAAATGACTCATTAAGTGCTTTTCCGCATTGTTGTCCAGTTGCTTCTTCGATTTCAATAAACTTAATCGTTGCACTTTCACTCAATACAATATTCACTACCTGTGAACCACTTGATAAAGTAGCTACAGAAGTGTCTGTACCGATAACATATTTAAGATTGTAATCGAAATTGGTGTTGTTGGGAGCCAAACTAACTGTAAATGGTACATTATCTCCTTCACAAACACTTGTTGTTAAAGTTGAAATACCAACAATAATTTCATTTCCAACTGTAACAGCTTGTGTAGATCCAGCATTGAAAACTGCAGTACAAGATCCTTCTGAACTATATGTCGATGCAGAAGTTATAGCAAAAGTATAAGTACCTGATGCTAAACCACTAACAACCATAGTGTCCTTTGTGCCAGCCATCATATCAAAGTTGTAAGTACCACCTTGACCATCTGACAATACCAATGATAAAACACCCGTTCCAGCTGTAGAATTGAAAGCTATGTTTACATCATCTCCAAAACAAGCTACGATTGGTGCATTATTTACAACCGTAACTGAACCTTGATTTGCAATAAACACACTATCGATATACGATTGAGATACATAACATACTGATCCGTCGTAAGCAATAGAATCTACATCAAATTCAACAGTGCTTCCAGGGAATGCAGCTATACTAATTGTATCTCCGCTTTGTGTTGTTACTACTGTACCTCCATTATAATAAACATCAAAATCTACATTGCTTTGGTTGAATTCTAAAATGAATTGAGCATCAGAATCAAAACATACAGTATCGTATGCTGAACGCAAATCAGTTATTGAAGCATTTGCTCTTACCATAACATCAGCAGAGAAAATAGCCGCTGAAGTACACCCATAAGAATCAGACACATTGTACACTTCAAAAGTTGTGTCTTGCTGAATGTTACTAAATGTCGCGCCAACAAATGTACCAGAACCTAGTAATGAAGTGTCTTGTGCAATTCTTGGGTTAGGAGTAGAAGTAATATCGGCTCCATTTTTATAACGCAAAGAATAAGAAATATCTGCATTATCAACAGCATTACCACCAGCAAAATTCAATTGAATATTACCATCACCACCAAAACAAGCTAATGTTGGGTCTATACTAATATCTGCGGTCGGTTCAATATTTAAAGCAATATTGGTAACAGAAGATAATGGACTATTGATACAAATTGGATTACTATCGTCATTGATACTGATCAATGTATATTCCAAATTTTGAGCTGGATTTAACGGTAACTCAATGAAAGTAACATCTGTATCGTTAACCATCGTATACGTAGTAGTATAATTTGGAAACGATGTTGATGTGAAATTATCAACGACTTCAAATTCAAGAACTGCATTTCCAACACCTACTATTTCAAGCATTGCTCCTGTTGTAGATCCAGCACAGAAAATAGAATCGGTAGATACTATACTTGCCGTTGCATTGGTTCTTACATCAATAGATATTGATGCTGTTGCCAAACTAGGACACATTGCGCCATCGTTATTTCTAACATTTACAACTTTAAATGTGCTCGCTTCTGAAAGTGTTAAGTTAATTACTCCGTCGGTGTTGTCGTAAGGAGTTGTAGTCGTACCAGAGGCAGTAGTAGTTTCTATATCAAAAGCATAATTAGAACTGCCTCCTGTTGTTACAACTGTTAGGTTTACATTACCACCATCACAGATTACAGATTTATTACTTGAAATAGAAACATTTGTTACACTTTGCTCTACTGTTACAGAAGCTGTATTATTAGCTAATATTTCAGCTCGACAAACTTCTCCATTGTAAGTAATAAATAACGAGTCAACTAAATATGACGCTGTACTATCCGGAATTATGTTAAGAGGAAAAGTAGTTTCATCAGCTCCTGAATTGTATGTTGCGTTAGCATTGAAATTATACCTATTGGTAGATACAACCCCACCTATACTCGTTTTTATTAAATCAAAAGAAAAAGTAAAGTCTCCTTCAGCTACCAATGTCAATACTGATGTACTATCATCGCACATCATTGTAGGGTCAGCAGTAGTAGAAACTAATTTTGGTGTTGGAACTAAATACGCTTCGAAAACATTTGAAGCAGTAATTTCATAATTACAGTCGGTCAAATAATTAGCGTTAGCTTTTTGACGAATGTTTGTGAACGTAATTTGATAAGGCGTTCCTTCATTAATAGCTGCACCAGCAGTTGCTGCTAAATCTTCAAATGATGTAGTAACAGATGTAAATGTGCCTAAATTAATGATTGTTGATAGAGTACCAACTACTATCGGCGCACCTGGATTAGTTATATCTTCAATTACAAAATCAATTTCATCAATATTTGAAAAAGACAATTGATAGTTGATATCATCTAGACTATAGCAGTCAAATGTTTTTGATGTTGATGAAACATTGAATACAGGTTGTTTTCTAGTTTGAACTGAAGCAATGTAAGTGCTTGAACCATCAAAGGTAGATTGACAACTATTACCTCCAGCATCAGTAAATGATACATCCAACAACTCAACACTTAAAGTGTCCGTTGGACTTGCTACTAAATAAGAAACATAATGAGTAAAGCCTGCTACAGAAGCATCAGCAATAAAATTAGCCGTTGGCGCTACATATGATTGACCGTTTGAAACAACTGCATCATTTAAGTAATCAAATGTGAAATTTAAGTTTGCTACACCTGTTGGTAAAGCAGAAACATAAATACGAACTTCAACAGAGTCTATATTAGTAGTAGCTCCATTAGCTGCTGGGTAACAAATGTATTCGTTTGCTAATCCATTTACTAAAACTGTTGCATTTAAAGTATCCGTAATATCAAAAGTAAAAGCATTTCCACTAACTCCATTGACTTGAAAATCAGAAGCTATAGCAGTACAACCTGTTATTTCATTGTACAGAGTATCAATACTTACAGTATAAGTACCGATTGAACCTGTACTTGGTGCATTAAATGCAAAAGTATTTGATCCATTTGACAAGCCAGAATATGTGCTATCTGAAGGTCCTCCTGCAGGTCCATTAATACTATATCGTAAACCATATGTTTGAGAAGCATTTGCATTTACAACAAAATCAAAATTTGCGCTTTCTCCAATACAAACATTATCAAATGTGATAGCGTTAACTTCTGGTCTTGGGTTAACAATAATTAAACCTTTGTTTTCTTTGCTATAATCTACAACACAGAAATCATTTACAACTGAATCCAATAAAATTGATTGGTTAGTAGAGTAAGAAGCTACATATTCATTCGTAGCTAAATCAATTGAAAAATTATTTGTTGTGCCGTCTATATAAGCAACTAAACCAGTTGCAGAACCATTTGTAAGTGTTAAAGTTAATGTATCGTTTACTCCATCACAAACTGGGTTTGTAGAAAAATTGATGTCAGCATTAGGCTTTTGATGTAAATCGAAATTAGCAACATCACCTGCTCCCATATAATCGAAAGTACATTCTTGTGTTCCACTTCCTGATTTTACTGAATCAATAGTTAAAGTAATATTATCAACCAATGTTACACTGGTTAAACCAGTAAGAACAACTTTACCTAAATATTGACCAGCTCCTACAGCTGTTAGTGTTCCTGTTGTTTGAACATTTGTTAATAATCCACCTTGATTTACTGTTATATATGCGATAGCATTATTCTGTGCATCAGAAAATAAAACAGGAAATTCAATTGAATTATCATTATCACAAGTAAAGCCTAATCTGTTTTTGTCTGTAAAAGGATTGAATACTGCTTGAGGATTTGGGAAAACATTCACTGATGTTTTCTTATTAACAGGCATTACAGAACAGCCTGCATCATCTCTAATTTCGCTAATTACTATTTCTTGATTTAATGGAGTAGATGAAACTAAACCAGCATATATCGTATCTGTTAATTTTGCTCCCGGCCCTAGTGGAATAACAGTGAATTCAGATGCTACAGAGTCTCCATTAAGAGTCAAGAAAATACTTAATGTATCTCCCCCACTTATATTACTGAATGACAATATGATGTCTTCCCCAGTACAAACATCATTATCTGGAATAACTTGAAAATCAACATCAATTGATTGACGTCCTACAAATGAAATACTGTTTCCAACAGTTTGTGGAGTTGTACCAACTGTATCAACAGTAAATGTATTTGCACCTACTAAAATTCGACTAACAGGAACAGTAAAATTTCTATCACCCGCTGTTACACCTGTAACAGTTGTATCAAATCCGTTGATATTAAAATCAACATCTGCTGATGACAAACTACCGTCTAATGAAAAAGAAGCTGTAATAACTACTTTATCTCCAAAACATGGATTGTTGTTGTCTATTCTAAAATTGCTTACGGTACTTTGGGCAAAAGCACTGAACGAAGCCACAATGGCTACGATACATAAGCTAAAAATTTGTAAAGTTTTTTTCATCTTATCTAGGGAATAAAATTAATTGGCCATTATATAGGCCGGGTTTTCGTAGATCTCAAATTCTACACGACGATTCATTCTTCTAGCTGCTTCTTGGTCTGAAGCTTTACTAGGGTCAAGTGCTGGACGTTCTTCACCAAAACTTGACACTACAAATCGTTCTTCATCGATACCGTTTGAAACCAAAAATTTGAATACGCTTTGCGCTCTTTTCAATGAAAGTTTTTCATTGTATCTAGTGTTTCCTACATCGTCAGCAAAACCTAATATTTGCAATCTTAAAGTTGGGTTTTCTTCCAAAATAGGAATGATGTTAGCTAACAAATCTTCTTGTTGAACTTTATCAACAGCAAATCGATTGGTTTCGAAGAAAATTTTCGGCAATTTAATTACGGTAGGAGGAGTTTTATACATTCCCATATCAACAGAGATTGTATCAGAATATGTCATATCCTTTGTTGATACTGGATAAAATTTATCATCATAAAACTCACGAGAAGCTTTAAGAATGTAATCTCTACCTTGTTTCAAATTGAAATAAAATTCTTGCCCCCCTTCTGGATATGCTTCTTGAAGAATGATTGTATCACCTGAACCACCCGCTTCATTATCAATAGCTAATAGAGAAACTGTAGTGTTTTCTAAGTAATTACTAGAGTTAGGGAAGATTTTGTTTTTTGTTTCTTTATCGTCTTCAAATACAAATCCTTTTAATCCAACTTTAATAAAGTTAGTGTATACAAATTGGTAGATGTCATCACAACATGTAGAGCTAATTGTTGAATTACTACCCTCTCTATTAGATGCGAAAAAACCGATATCACCAGCAGCATCAACGACATAGCCTAAATCATCTGCAGGAGAGTTGATTGGATAAGGCATCTGAACAGCCCTATTGAATTTTGCTTGTGGTGTTCCTTCTGATAAATAAATATCAAATCCACCCATATTAGCATGACTATTAGAAGAGAAATACAAACCTTCATCAACATTGAAGAATGGAGTTACTTCATCACCAACTCCATTTACTTTCGTTCCAGCATTTTTTGCTTTTCTAAAGATATTTTTCTTTGTATCGAATTTCGAATAGAAAATATCGTATCCACCCTTTGATTTTTCCTCATAATCTGAAGACCAGAAAAGAACTTCAACATTTCGTTTTGTTCTAGGATCAGGAGCTAAACCAACAGCTGGATGACGAGAATTGTACTTATCATAATTAACTGGCTCAGGAAGACGCTCAGGATCTAACCACCTACCATCTCTGAATTTAGCCACAAAAATTGCACACTTTTCTTTCTTCGATTCAATTTTCGGACAACGCGTAAAGTAAAAGCTTAAACCATCAGGTGAATATGTTCCTTCTGGTACGTTGTAACCTTCTTGATTGAAAGGACCAGGCAACTCATCGATTCTTTGCCATTTATTCGGACCTACTCTTTCAGCAATAAATAATTTTCTATCGGGTCTATCAGTACCTTGTACAGCATAGTATTCTTCTACATCAGCAAAAATAGTACCGTATACTATTTGGTTTCTATCAATTATTGTCGGCGAATTCTCTATTGTTTCTTGGTTGATGTCATTGCTCAATCTAATAATCAAAACATTATTAGAATCAGTACCTGCTTCGATTAAACGAGTAGCTGTATTGGCACCTTCGGCTTCAGTTTTCGCTAGTTTTTTCATTTCACGAACATCTTTACCTTTTTTATAGCCTTTTCTAAAATCAGCTAGTAATTCAGCAGCACCTTCATAGTATCCATTCTGCTTTTGCATTGTAGCTAGGTAAAACTTAGCTTTAGGATGTTTTTTAAGAGCGCTAGGATTAGCATTGATTTTATTGTACCAATCTTCAGCAGATTTGTAATCGCGTGTTTCACGCAATGCTTCAGCTAAAAGCCAAGCACGATTCATATCGTCAGGCTTCTTTTCCATATACACCGATAAGTAATCGACTACAGAATATGAATCTCCAATTTTCTTGGCTCTTTTCGCTAATTTTTTCAATCTACCAGGACCTACTACATTAGGATCAAAATCAGCAGCATCGTAATCCTGCTCCAAGACTTTTTGAACATTACGCTTGTTATTGGCAGCAGAATTTTTATCCTGTGCAAAAGTGGTTAGTACCAAACAAGCAGATAAAGCAAGTAAAATATTTCTCATATTAAAGTCTCTCACTTTCAATTTTAGATTTAATTAAACGGGTACTTGGTGAAGTATAAGACAATGAAACTTCAAATGAACCATTGCTTGCTACTCCTTCTTGTAAAGGTGAAACATTGAAATCGTATGCAGCACCAAATGCAAAATCACCAAAGACTACTCCTGCCCTTACAATAAAGGCATCTTGATTACCTTCTATTCCATTTCTTAACAACAGACCACCATATATTTCTTCAATATTGGCGTTGTTTGGTTTTGGTTCATAACCTAGGTTAACCCCAAAAATGTTTGTATTCACACCCGATTGTGCACTCAACATAAAAATTGGGTCAACATATATACTGTTGATGTATTTCTTTAAAGATAAGTGTGCAACAATTCTTGTTGGTATTTTGTAATCTCCTTCTTGATTGTTCGCTAGGAATGAGAAACCAGTAGAAACTAAGTGAAAACCAGATAATCCAACACTAGGTCGGAACGAATCGAAATTACCTTTCCAAGCCATTCCAACGTTGATATCTATATTAGAAGCATTAGCCCCATCGATATCTGCATTTTCTAAATCACTATAAGTAGGATCGAATGAACCTATACTTCTATTAAAATCTTCTGGAAAAGCATACTTGGCACCATCGATGGTTCTAAAAGTATACGCTCCCTGTAACCCTAAAGAAAACTCGGTTAAACCAACAACTTTAGCATACGATGCAGAAAGTGAAAAATGCGTTGTCTTATAAGCATTCTCACCAGCATCATCGTGCAAAGCGAAAAAACCAAATGCCAACTTATCTGTTTCAAGATAGATTGGTTTTTGGATTCCAATACTATAGGTAGAAAAAGGCTTATCCAAAACACCAGCCCATTGACTACGGTATAGCGTATAGGCTCTTAAATCTCCGTAAAACGAACCAGTCAGTGCAGGATTCAGCGTTAGAGGTGATTTATCAAATTGAGTAAAATGAAAGTATTGCGATAGGCCTCGGGTACTGATACCACAGAGAATCGTACACAATACAATGTTGAAAAGTAGCTTTCTTTTCATAGGTAGTTTCTATTTAGTGCGAACAAACACAAATCTATAAAAAATGAGGTCTTAGACAAGGAATGTTAAATTTATTTTCAAGTGAACAATAGAGTCAATCTCATGTTGCGATACCTATTTTAGGTTTTCAATTGAAGGTTGACCACTCTCTACCCAAGCTGTATACCAAAGACTAGCAACAACAATAGTCGCAGTGCGCATTCGGCTTTCAACCATACCATTCAATCGCATATGATACTGAGTTGAGAATTCTCGGCTATAAGTATGTGAGATTACAGCTCCTCGTTCTTCATTGGTGTATTTAAGTAGGTTTCCTTGAATTGATAATCTCTTTTCTTCTATCAATACTTGTGTCAATAATTCGTGACTCTCAAATACCGTATTCCAAATCAACTCATTCACATTTTCAACATAATCGACTGGCTCAAATAGCATATCGTAATCATCATAGAAAAGCTCTGGCAATCTTGACTCCCAAAAGGCATGAATTCCTGTTTGATTGGTTAACTGTCCATTGTAATTCTCGGTGGTATGGAGTGGAACATGCAAATCTCCAATATAATGCCCCAATTCTGCAGAAAAGCGCAATACTTTGGATTTATCATTTTCTTCAAATGCTTTTCGCAATGAATAATACACCCTCATTGCATTGTAGGGGCCAATACCATATGCTTTCAAAGTATCTTCAGAATACAATTCAACGGCATCTTTCCACAACCTAGGAAAATGAATACGCAACGAGTCTTTGTTATTAGAATAGTGATCTAAATCTATATAATGCTTCTCGGCTTCACCAACAGTACTATGCCGGCGTTTATCAGGATCAACAGAATGGTTGCGTATATAATCTACATGTTCTTTATAAAAGCTGAACAACGGATCGGGAACAGCATAACAAGCGTTTTCATTGATTTTTTTATGAGCGAAAAAGCCCCAAACAATGATGGGTGAAATCCCAATAAATATATACCTAAAAAGAAGCAAATGGTAGCTGTTTGCTACAATTTACAAATTATGCCTGAAGAATAATATGGTACTATATCAAGTGCATTTGCCTTTAAACAAAACTTAATATCCTTGGCTAAACCTAATTTCAACAATCGTCTACGGTGAGAACTTCCTTTTAAAAAGGAATAAGGATTGGTTTGAGCACTTTCAAACAGATTAATAGAGATCAAAGTTGAATCTTCTTCAGATTCAAATCTTTTACTCTCTTTAAGTTGTTGTGCAATATATCCTGCGCAAATACTATCCTCTAAATTTGTTTTTCCTTTCCATCCAGAGCAGAGCAGCAACACATCCATTTCTTGGATGAGTAAATGATTTATAATACTTTGAGCATTCAACAAGCTACCAATTAGCAGTTGTTCAGCATCCATAGCTGTGTTTATCGCTCTTGTTCCATTTGTAGTACTAATAACCAATTCATGGCCATGATACTCGCCGGAAACAAATGCTAAAGGAGAATTTCCAAGAGCAAAGCTTTTTACTTTCTCTCCATTACGCTCTCCAGCTACCAAATAACCTTTATCAAGATATTTTTCAGCATCTTCTAAGGTTTCTACTGGTATAACTTTGCTTACACCATGATACAATGCAGAGCAAATAACAGATGTGGCTCTTAACACATCTATTACTACTACTGCTTGATTATCTTTTTTATAAAGGTGGTAATCTTCTGGTGTAAAACAGACTTCGACTGTATGCATTACTTAAACGGGAACTTCACCACTTTAGCACGTAAATTCTTATTACGAACACGCACAAATATTTCAGCTCCTTCGTGACTAAAATCTACACTAACATACCCCATTCCAATTGCTTTACCTAAGCTTGGCGACATTGTTCCAGAAGTTACAAAGCCTATCTTATTAGCATTAGTGTCTTCTAAATCGTATCCATTACGTGGAATACCTTTTTCTAACAATTCGAAACCAATCAATTTGCGTTTGATGCCTTCTTCTTTTTGCTTTTTAAGATTATTAGAATTAGTAAAGTCTTTTGTGAACTTAGTAATCCAACCTAAACCTGCTTCTAAAGGTGACGTTTCGTCAGTAATATCGTTTCCATACAAACAATATCCTTTTTCTAAACGAAGTGTATCTCTTGCCGCTAAACCAATTGGTTCTATTCCAAATTTCTCTCCTGCCTCAAAAACAGTTTTCCAAATTTGCTCTGCATCTTCGTTTTTGAAATAAATTTCAAATCCACCACTTCCTGTATAACCTGTAGCAGAAACTATAACATTTTCTGCACCTGCAAATTTACCTTGTTGAAAAGTATAAAATTTCATATCGGCTAATGCAATATCCGTAACGCTTTGCATCGCTTCTGCAGCCAACGGGCCTTGAATAGCTAATAAACTATACTCATCCGATCTATTGGTCATTTCTACACCAAATGTATTGTGCAGTTTAATCCAATTCCAATCTTTCTCTATGTTGCTTGCATTTACAACCAACATGAAATGGTCTGCCGCAAAACGGTAGATAATTAAATCGTCTACAATACCACCATCATCGTTTGGCATACAAGTATATTGTGCTTGACCATCAACCATTTTCGATGCATCGTTGCTGCAAATACTTTGAATCAAATCTATGGTACCTTCTCCTTTAAGAAAGAATTCACCCATGTGAGAAACGTCAAAAACGCCTACTTTTTCACGCACACATTTGTGCTCTGCAATTACACCAGAATATTGTACTGGCATATTGTAACCTGCAAAAGGAACCATTTTAGCTCCAAGAGCCTCGTGTACGTGAGATAATGCTGTATTTTTCAATGTATGTTGTTTTTAGTGATTGCGAATGTAATAATTGTCTGATTGTATTTAAGCCTAACCGTGCATGGTTTCTTTCGTACCGTATTTGGTAATGATAGAGGTTTCGTAAGCCAAAAATTCAGCCCATCTTTTATCGACATCTATTTTACCGCCATATTTCTTAGCTAGCTTCAAAAACGTTGTATAATGTCGTGCTTCCGATTCCATCAAATCGCGATAAAAAACACGTAAATCTTTATCGGAAATTTCTTCGCTCAACAACCGAAAACGTTCACAACTTCTAGCTTCTATCATAGCGGCAACTAAAAGCCTATCGACTAAGCGTTCTTCTTCGTTACCGCCTTGTTTTGCAAAAGCTAAAAGATCGTTTACATAAGGATCTTTTCTTTCCTTACCTAAGGTCAATCCACGCTTTAATATTTCTTCGTGAACCATCCCAAAATGCTCCATTTCTTCTAATGCTATGGCCGTCATTTCTGTAACCAAATCGCTGTGCTGTGGAAACTTAACGATGATGGAAATAGCGTTGCTGGATGCTTTTTGCTCACAATACGCATGATCAGTAAGAATTTCAGCAATGTTTTTCTCTACAATATTTACCCATCGTGGGTCTGTAGCCATTTTAAGTCCTAACATCTGATTCAGATTTGTTTCAAAAGTACATTTATTGGTCAAAAAAAAAGCCCAACCTAAGTTGAGCTTTTTAATATTATGATTGATAAGTAATTAGTTAAATACAGAGTCAGAAACTTTGCTGTTTACCAATACTTCTTTTACTTCAATTGTTAAATCTTGAGCTCCAGAAATCTGAGTAGTCCATGGGAACATGTAACCATCTTGATCTTTGTAGTTTTTCAATTCAGTAATTGATGTGAATTTTTCGCCTGTTGGAGCTTCTCCAGTAGCAACGTTTTTCACTTTAAGGTGAGATTTTACGTCATAATAAGTTTTAGACGCTTCACCTTTAGGAGAAGTAACTTCCACTACGTATGCTTCTGAACCATTCACGTTATCTACACCTAAAAGAGCAGTTGTATAACCCATAGTAGCATAACTCGTTTCAGGTACGAACTGAGCTTGAACTTTCATTTCTGCGATTTCATCCTCATCCATGTCTTTAGCACCAGTTTGCATATTGATTGATTTACCGCTAACACCATTGAATTTTTGTTTTTGAACTTCAGCACCACCATACAATACAGCCATTGCATATTTGCCTGGAGCTTTCTTGTACGTGTTGATATCCAATACTGCTTGACCTAAATCTGCAGATCCTTTGATGGTAACATCTTTCAATTTTTTCATTTTCTTAAGTGCTGTTTTCATATCAGATGATTGAGTGAAAGCAAACAAATAATCATTGAAAATTTTCTCAACAGTAACATCAGCAGGAGCTGGTTTCATTGTGTTTGGCTCTTCTACTTCACCCTTGTAATTAAGGAAAGTGATTTCACCATCAGCATCAAACTGCTTCAATGATTCAGCAACTTCTAAATTACCAACTACAAAAATGTATGCGTTATCTGGTAAGATGTATTTCGCAGCCATTTCTTGAATATCTGCAGGAGAAACCGTACTTAATTTAGATAAGTAATTTTTGTAGTAATCTTTTGGCAAGTTGTACTTGATTGTATTCAAAGCAAAACGAGCTATGCTTTGAGAAGATTCTAATCCTCTTGCAAATGCACCGTTCATTGAGTTCAATGTCAAGCTTAAATCTTCAGCCGCAACTGGCTCGTCTCTTAAACGATTCAATTCATACATAAACTCAGTAACTGATGAGTCTGTTACTTCATTACGAACATTCGCACCTGCAGCAAAATAACCTACATATTTATCAGATGATAAAGAAGAACGCGCACCATAAGTGAAACCTTTGTCTTCTCTTAAGTTTTGCATTAAACGACCTTGGAATACACCACCACCTAATACATTGTTCATAACAGATGCCTTGATAGCGTCCTCAGAACCTGTTTTCAAGTTAACTGGGTAAGTAATGCTTATTACTGACTGTACTGCACCTTCTTTAGGAACAAATACAACTTGAGTACCTTCTGGAGTTTCTACTTCTGGTAAAGTAGCTACAGGCACTTCAGCTTTTGCCCAAGCACCAAAATACTTTTTAGACAATGCTTCTGCTTGTTTGCGGTTTACATCACCAACAATAACAAGGTAAGATACATTTGGACGGAAGTATGTGTTATAGAACTCTTGAACACTTTCTCTAGTGATCGCAGAAACAGATTCTTCTGATTCAACTTCACCATATGGGTGTTCTTTACCGTAACGCAACATTCTTGATACATTGGCAGAAATTGCTCCTGCATCTGCTTTATTAGATTTTAAACCAGAAAGTGTTTGCTTTTTGATTTTCTCTAATTCAGTTTGAGGAAATGTAGGGTTTAACAATACATCTGAAACAATTTCTAAAACTGCATCTTGGTGTTTTGTTAAAGTTGAAACAAATAATCCGTTTGAATTGGTATTGAATGAAGCTCCAACAAAATCCAAAGCTTCGTCGATTTGTTCCTTTGAACGGCTTGTTGTTCCTGTACTCAATAATTGACCAGCTATAGATGCATTTCCAGCAATAGCGCCTTCGTTAAAAGGTACATAGTCAACATTCAATTGAAGAGAAACTGTTGGACGTTTATGGTTTTCAACCAAAACAACTGTAAGACCATTGTCTAACTTAAATGTTTCAGCGTCTTTTATTTTTATTTCTGGTGCTGCTGATGCCTTAGGGGCTTTAGAGCGGTCTACTTGTGCAGTTGCTGTACTAAAAGCAAGTGCTAAGGCAGCAAAAGCGAATATTGATTTTTTCATAATAATCTTCCTAATTTGAATTTTATTTTTTAGCCAAGTAATAAAGTACTACTCTATTCTCTGGAGTGAAATATTTGTTAGCAACACGCTTAATGTCTTCTGGAGTAACCTCTAGGTAACGCTTAATTTCTGTGTTCAAAAGGTTAGCCTCTCCATAATACATATGGTAGTTTGCTAAACTTTCGGCAATACCAGCCATACGTGAATTTCCACCAACAAAATCAGCTTCAACTTGGTTTTTCAATTTTTGAAGTTCTTTTTCGCTAATCAATTCTTGTTGTACTTTATTGATCTCTATTTGGATTGCATCTTCAGCATCTTTTGGGTCAACACCAGACTGAGTAATAACATAAGCTAATGTTACACCAGGATGTTCCATTCCAAATGGGAATGCACCAACACCTAATGCTAATTCTTTTTCGTCAACCAAAGCTTTTTGTAATCTAGAGCTACTACCTTGACTCAATAGTTTACCTAATAAATCTACGGCATAGTAATCTGGAGTTCCTTGTGCAGGAATTCTATACGTTTGGATAACAGCTGGTAGTTGGATATTATCGTAAACAGTATCACGAACTTCTGCAGTCATCATTGTACCCGTGATTTCAGGAACATACATTTTCTTTGTTCCTTTAGGAATAGCAGAAAAGTATTTTGCAATCATTTTTTTAGCATCTGCGATATTAAAATCACCTGCCAATGAAAGTACTGCGTTGTTAGGCACATAGTACGTTTTGTAAAAATCAATAAAATCTTGCTCCGTAGCTGCATTCAAATCTTCCATGCTTCCGATTGGCGTCCAACGGTAAGGGTGATCGGTATATGCTCTAGAAAAAGACTCTTGCATGATAGAACCGTAAGGTGTGTTATCATTACGTTGTCTTTTTTCTTCTTTAACTACTTCACGTTGTGTTTCGATCCCTTTGGTTTCGATTTTTGCGTGCATTAGTCTTTCTGATTCTAACCACAATCCTAACTCCAATTGGTTTGAAGGCAAAATTTCGTAGTAGAAAGTACGGTCTTGACTTGTATTAGCGTTTAAAACACCACCAGCGTTCTCAATGTATTTATCAAATTCACCGCGGGCAATATTTTCTGATCCTTCAAACAAAAGGTGTTCAAAAAAGTGAGCCATACCAGTACGACCTTCAACCTCGTTTTTAGATCCTACATGATACATCATGGTAACTGCAACGATAGGTGTGCTGTTGTCTTGGTGTAAGATTACGTGCAAGCCATTTGGCAAGTCATACTCTGTAAATTCCACCTTATTGCTTTGCCCAAAGGCAAGTGTGCTTAGCCCTAAAGCTGCGCAAGCAATGGTTTTTTTCATTTTCATACTCGGTTTTTATTGTGGGCTTAAAAGTAAGTTTTGAATCCATAAAAAAAGCACCTTTTATGTAAAAGGTGCTTTTATTGTCTAAACGGAAAGAATATTTCTAGATAATCACTCGCCTGCTAATTCTAATTTTTCAGCGTTAAAAATTATTTCAGCTGCAGAAGAAGCAATCAATCCATCAAATTTCAATTTAAAAAATTGATCCACTGCTGTTTCAATAGTCATATTTTTTTCTTTGACAAAATCACTCGTCAACAAAGCGTCCAAGAACCATCTATCTGTACCCACAAGGATGTTAATATCCATTTCTTTGAACATCCCCTTGCTGATGCCTTCTTCGTAATATTTGGTTAATACAAACGAAAATTGATTTCTGAATATCTCAACATACGACCACATTTTTGGGTACAATTCTTTTACATCAGAAACCAATTTGGGTGAAATCACGCAAAGTTGTTTTGCATAATATCTAATGGCTCTATAATAACGCATTAGGTAAGGCTTGTCTCTGTCCGAAATCAAATCTTCATAATGCCTAATATCATTCAAAATCATGGCTATTGCCGTTTGAATAATTTCTTCTTTAGACTTAAAATGATTGTAGATTGTTGCTTTTGAAATACCAAGTTTTTCGGAAACGGTATCCATTGTAACGTTTTTCAAACCCGTTTCTTCAAAATGCTCCATGCATTGTAAAACCCATTTTTCGCGCTTTATTTCGTTCCTACTTCTTTCTTTCTGAATAGGCTTTCTTCCCATAACTAATTGTGTATCAATACAATAAAATGCGACTAAACTCTCGTTTATATCCGCCAAACAATTTTTCCCACGGCAATTTTAGCAATAATAGAGCACGGGCATAGGTAAAGTACTGAAGCTTGAATATAATTTCGATTAATGAACATATGTTTGCGTTAACTAAATTCACATTCATGACAGAAATACAGATTCGCGGATACCATTGTGATGCTTATGGACATGTAAACAACGCTAGAATACTAGAGTTTTACGAAGAATGCCGATGGGATTTTTTGAATAAGGGAAACAAAATTGGATATTTTGAAAATTTGGGACTGCAATTTTTCATAGTCAACATCAACGTCGATTATAAATTGAGTTTAGAGCCAGGTATGACCATAAAAATTGATTGTAAATGTCATGAACACGGAAATACAAGCATAACATTTTTACAAGAAATCTATCTTGAAGACCGCTTGGCCGGTAAAGCTCTGATTAAGTTTGTTTTATTTGACAAAAACACAAAAAAACCATCCAAAATTCTGCCAGAGCACCTTTCTAAAATGCAAGGTTAAGAAAGGCTTGTTAAAATCCTGATTATTGTACCTTTGCAAAGCGATAATTATACTACGCATGCTGAACGAACAACTGGATAAGTTAAAAACACTTATCGAATCTGACTGGAATAAAGAAGTTATGGTGGAAACCAAACGTCTTTTGGAAACTGTAAAAAGTGAAATTTATAAGCAAGAAGAAGAGCATTTACGCCTTTTTGTTGCCAATAAAGACAACGACCCTAACGATTATTCTCCTGAAGAAAACGAAAACAAAGAACTTTTCTCTGCCTTGGCGTCTCTATATGGAGCTAAGAAAAAAGAATATGCCGAAGCTGTTGCTACAGAAGAACGCAATAACTTGACGAAAAAAGAAAATCTAATTCAAAAACTAGAAACACTAGTTAAAGAAGAAGAGAACATCAAAGTAGCCTTTGACACTTTCAAAGCTATTGACGAAGAATTCAAGACTATAGGTAGAGTACCGGGGAACAATCATCAGGATATAACCAACCGTTACCACACCATTCGCGATAGATTTTTCTACAACATTCGTATTTATCAAGACCTTAAAGAACTTGATCTTAAGAAAAACCTTGAGATTAAAAAAGGCATCATAGATACTATAGGTAAAGTTGTTTCGACAGTTGATGCTAAAGATGCTGACAAAGAAATGAAAGCACTTATCGCTAAGTGGTATGAAACAGGTCCAGTTCCTAAAGAGGTTTACGAAGAATTAAAAGCCGAATTTCAAAAAGCTTGTGATGAAGTATACACTCATATTAAGGCATACTTCGAAATCAAGAAGAAAGAAAACGAAAAAGTAGTTGAAGAAAAGCAAGGTTTAATAGATAGCGTTAAAAGCATTCTAGCCGAGGCAAGAAACAACGAAAAAGATTGGCAAAAAAACACCAAAGAAATTTTAGACATTCAAGCAAAATGGAAAACACTTCCGTTTGGTACACGTGCTAAAAGCGAAGAGCTTTGGAATGAATTACGCGCATTGTGTAACTCATTTTTTGATGACAAAAAAGTTTTTTATCAAGACATTCATCAAGAACAAGATAAAAACAAATTACGCAAGCTTGAATTGATCGAAAAAGCGGATGCTATTAAAGATACTACCGATTGGGCTGAAGGTACTAAAGAACTTAAATACATTCAGAATCAATGGAAAAAAATTGGTAGAGCACGTCAGCGCGATGAACAAAAACTATGGGTTAAATTCAGAGCAATTTGCGATCATTTTTTCAATACTAAAGATGAATTCTTTAAGAAAAAAGATGCCGATTTAGAGCAGAACCTAGATGTTAAACTCGCTATAATTGAAGAAATTAAGAGCGCCGAAGCTTTAGATAACAAAGAAGCGTCAATAAAAGCAATCAAAAGCCTGATCACTAAATACAACGCTGCTGGTTATTTACCTAAAAACAAAAGAGAATCGGTTACTAAAGCCTACGATACAGCCATTGAAACTTACTTTGAAAAAGCAGGTTTAAGCAAAGCTGAAGTTGAGCAAAGTAAATTTGTAGCCAAAATTCAAGGTTTATTAAAAGATCAAAACGCTGATGATTTGATCAAAAATGAAGTTCGATTCTTACGCGATAAAATTTCTGAACAAGAAAAAACTTTAGCTAAGTACGAAACCAATTTATCTTTTTTCTCTGGAAACTTAAACAGCCCGCTAGTTAAGGAAGCAACGGCTAAAGTGGATGGAATTAAAAACATTATTGACAAAATTAAAGCTCAGATTAAGCTAATTAATAAACTAAGGAAAGAAGCTACTAGCGCTGTTGAAGTTGTTGCTCAAGAAGCTAGCACAGAAACAGAAAGCAATGACTAAATTCTTGTACAGATCTATATTATCGATAGTTTTTTTGACCTTAACTTTTGTAGGTCATGCACAGTTGAAGGAGAAAAACCCTGCTGAAGCTGAGTACACTAAAAAATTAACTATAAATTCTATTAGGGATTATTTGCCTGGTAAACACATCAAGCAACGCATAAATTTTGGTGGGGAGTATTTATTTTACTCCCGCCTTTATTTTCCCAAAGTAGATTGGCGAAAAGTAGATTGTACAGCTGAAATTGAGCTAGGTTCTGAGAAAATTAAAGAGTTTACAATCAAATCTGAAGGTAAAAAAGACGTACTAACTTTTCAAAAACTCGTATTTGAATTGTGTGGTTCGTACGAGAACCCTCGCAAAATAACCAACGGAAATTTTTATTTCTGGAATTGGTACGATGGCTTTGGTCAGCTTCGTGGAGAACTAAGTGTAGATACACTTAACCACAAAGCTGAGTTCATGGTTAAGCCTATTTTTTAAAGAATTTCTTTCTTCCGTAAATTTTCTTCTTTTGATGAAAAGCGCCTCTGTAATCTGGGTCGTCTTTTTGTTTTTGCATATCCAGTTCACGATCTTCTTCGTGTTTTTCACCGGGTAAGTATTCATGCTTACCAACTTCAATGGTTATCACTTCAGTATTCAATTTCAAATCGTCAGTAATCTTTTTGAAGTAGTACTTCTCATTATCTGAACAGAAGGTAATGTTTATACCATCCTTATCCATCCTACCCGTACGCCCACTTCGGTGCAAAAACTCATCGCTATCGCGTGCAACATCCATTTGTATTACATGACTAACGTCATTAATATCAATTCCTCTAGCGCAAACATCAGTAGTGATCAAAATTCGGTTCACTCCATCGTTAAATTTCTCAAACGATTCTAATCTTGAACTTTGAGATTTATTACTCGTAATGATGCCACATTCGTGTTGAAACTTTCTATCTAAGTATGCAAAAGTTTGTTTTGCGCTTTCTTTAGACTTACAAAAAACCAAAACTCTTTTAGATTCGGGCTTCATCAACATTGCTTCCAAAGCTTTTACTTTGGTCATCCTGTTTTCTAAATAAGCTATTTGTTGTTTTATATTTTCTTTAACTCGCGGAGCCGATACTTCAATATAAGTTGGGTTCAACAAAAATTCGTCAACTAGTTTTTGTACTCGCTCTCCGAATGTAGCTGAAAACAAAAAGTTTTGACGCTTGCTAGGTATCACCTCAAAAATATCTCTCAACTGTGTTATAAAGCCACCATCAAGCATTCTATCTGCTTCATCCAGTACCAATACTTCTAACTTTTTGATATCAATATGCCCTGCATAATACATATCCTTAAATCGAGCTGGAGTAGCGACAATGATATCGGGTTTTTGCTCTAAAGCTTTTATTTGATTGGTACGTCCTACACCGCCATACAACAAAACATGTTCCAAATCGCATTGTTGAATAACCATATCAAGGATACCTGCAACTTGAACAGCCAGTTCTTTGGATGGCAATAAAATAAGCCCTCTAACTCCTACGTCTTTGTGGTATTTTAACTTCATCAACATCGGCAAAACAAACGCCAATGTTTTCCCAGTTCCAGTTGGAGCTACTGCAATAATATCTTTTTGGCTAAGCGCCTTTGGAATGGCCAAAGCCTGTATTTCGGTAGGTGTTTCTATGCCATTTTCAACCAATGGTCGAACAAACTGAGCCGTAATGCCCAAACTTTTAAATGCTTCCAAAATTTATATTGCTTTAAGTTTATCGTAAATCAAATTGCATATCCACGCATCGGTGGCTGCATATGTTAGTTGTGCTGGTGTTAAAGTTGGGTTTTCCCAATTACTTGTTTGCTGGCTCTTGCTTATTGTAAATCCTAACAGTAATGCCGATAAGCGTTTTGCTCCTGTACATTTTAACCCTTTTTTAAGTGCCAATTTGCCCAAATCAATAACATTATGAGCATCGAAACCTGCATTGCACTTTTTTAAATCTTTCATATCGTCAGCGGTAGCAATACCAACTTTCTCAATGTTTTCATCATTAAAAAATGCAATCAATTCTTCTGGCAAAACGCCTTTATAAGTTCTTACCACTATAACACTACTCCCGTTGCATATTTGAACCAATGCGGTAAGATTTTGTTGGCCTTTTTTGAAACTTGGTTTGGTTTCTGTATCGATTCCAAAGACCTTTTGGTTTTTAGAAAATTCCGCCCATACTTCAGAAAACTCTTCATCCGTTTTTACATAAAGTAAAGGTCCACGAAAAGCTTCGCGCGGATAATCTTTCAATTCTTCTTTACTGACGTCAATTTTTGTCATTTCCATACTAAGTCCCCAAGTTAAAGCCTTATATAATTTTACATTTGTGCAAAACTACCAACATTGACTATAGAAGCTACATCTTTTAAGGGTTTATTCGTTATTCAACCAAAAGTATTTGGAGATCATAGAGGATATTTTTTTGAAAGTTACAAGGAAAGTGAACTTGAAAAAGCACTCGGACGTAAACCTGAGTTCATTCAGGACAATGAAAGTTTATCTGGAAAAGATGTATTGAGAGGCTTACACTTTCAAAAACCTCCTTATGCTCAAAGCAAATTAGTAAGAGTCGTTACGGGGTCTGTACTTGATGTTGTTGTCGATCTTAGAAAAGATGAACCTACTTATGGTAAACATTTTGCGATAGAATTGACCGCAGATAATAAAAAGCAACTATTTGTTCCTAAAGGATTTGCTCATGGTTTTCTAACCTTGGAGGATAACACTCGTTTTTGTTACAAGTGCGAAGGAGAATATGCCCCTCAAGCAGAAGATAGTTTACTTTGGAACGACAAAACTTTAAACATAAATTGGCCAAGTGAAGCTGCTTTAATTAGTGAAAAAGATGCGAAAGCCAATACATTTAGTAACTTTATAAGTCCTTTTTAAAACACAATTTCATTTTGAAAAAAATACTTCTTTCTGTTAGCAGTGCAATCGGTTTTTTTGCCCTTTCATACTTCGCATTGAATGTTTTCACAGCTCAGCAAACTGCTCCTGTAAGCACCAATCATGAAGGCGACTTCAAGACCAATTACAACATCTATTCACTACCAACACCTCAAAAACTGACTTTTGCTGGTGAGATAGTTCCAACTGACATACTGGATGTTAAAGAGCGCTTAGACAGAGAATTGCTTGTTAATACGTATTGGCAATCGCAAACTGTTTTGTTTTTAAAAAGAGCCAACCGTTACTTCCCTATCATAGAGCCAATTCTTAAGAAAAATGGTGTGCCTGATGATTTTAAATATTTAGCCATCATAGAAAGTGGTTTAGAAAATGTTGTAAGCCCTGCTGGTGCAACCGGTTTTTGGCAAATAATGAAAGGAACTGCTACCGATTTTGGATTAGAAGTAAACGGCTATGTAGACGAACGATACAATTTAGAATTGGCTACACAATTTGCTTGCGATTACTTAAACGAAGCATACACCAAATTTGGATCATGGACTTTAGCCGCAGCATCATACAACATGGGTATGAATGGATTAAAAAGTCAATTACAAAGACAAAAAACCAACAACTATTACGATTTACTTTTTGTTACAGAAACATCTCGTTATGTATTTAGAATATTGGCTGTAAAACAAATCTTAAGTCACTATGATTATTATGGTTTCCATGTACGACCACAAGATTTATATCCTGCAGTAAAGACTTCGTATTTTGAAGTAGATTCTAGCATAGAAAGCTTAGCCGACTTTGCTTACGACAATAAAATAAATTACAAACTTCTTAAAACTTTAAATCCTTGGTTGAGAGAAACTAAACTTCCCAATACAAAGCAAAAAAAGTACAAGATCAAGTTACCAGTTGATGGTCATAAAGTTGGCTTTAAAGCCAATAAAATTCCTGATTTCAACACCGATCCTTTACTAAACGATGCCAACTAAGAAAGCCGTATTAAGTGATAAGTACGAGGCTGATAATTTAAGCATTTACGGAGCACGAGCGCATAATCTAAAAAACGTTTCGCTGAGTATACCTCGAGATAAACTCGTTGTATTCACAGGCCTTAGCGGTTCAGGGAAATCATCTCTAGCCTTCGATACAATTTATGCTGAAGGCCAACGTAGGTACTTGGATACATTTTCTACTTATGCACGCCAGTTTCTTGGCGGCGTAGAAAAACCTCCTGTTGATAGTATAGAGGGATTAAGTCCGGTAATCAGCATTGAGCAAAAAACAGTAAATAAATCTCCACGATCAACAGTTGGAACAGTTACAGAGATTTATGATTTCTTACGCCTACTGTACGCACGTGCTTCAATAGCCTACTCTTCTGCAACAGGTAAAAAAATGGTGCGTTATACCGAAGAGCAGATCATTACCCTGATACAGGAAACATTTAAAAACAAAAAAATAGGCATCTTATCCCCTCTTGTACGTGGAAGAAAAGGTCACTACAAAGAGCTTTTAGAAAATTATCACAAAAGAGGCTTTGTAAAAGTTAGAATAGATGGCCTCATATCTAATCTATCGGACAATCACGATTTAAATCGCTATAAAAACCACGATATAGAGCTTGTTATAGACCGTACCAAACTTGAAGACGGCAGCGACAAACGACTTCGAGAGTCAGTAAAAACAGCTCTAAAATATGGTAAAGGTGTACTTCAAATATTGGATTTAGACACTGGTGATACAAGATTTTTCTCTCAAAAATTGATGTGTGCCGATACTGGCATAGCATATGATGAACCAGAACCAAACTCGTTTTCATTCAACTCTCCATATGGCGCTTGCCCAAAATGCAATGGCCTTGGAAACGTAGAAGAAGTAGACATTAGTTTATTGGTTCCAAACAAAAACATCAGTATTGCTGATGGAGCTATTGTATTACTCGGAAAAATCAAAAACACATGGGATTTCAAACAATTGGAAGCCCTAGTTAAAGAATTTAAAGAAAAAATAACAACACCCTTTGGAAAATACCCAAAGGAATTACAAGACGCCATATTATTTGGCTCCGATAAAAACATTGTCATTAAAAGTGACATTGGCTTAAAGGATTACAACACCACCTATCACGGTTTGGTAAAACTTATTGAAGGCAATGCTAAAAGCCCAGGAAATAAAGCCACATTAAAAAAAGTAACTGAATTTATAAGCACTGTAGAATGCAGCAATTGCAATGGAACTCGACTAAAACCGAGCAGTTTATTTTTTAAAATTGACGGCAAAAATATAGCGGAAGTAACGGCTCTTAACCTTTCTACATTCGAGGCATGGATAAAAAACCTTGAAACTATTATAGAAGGGAAAGAAAAAGAAATTGCTAAAGAAATTATTCTTGAAATCAAGAAGCGTTGCTTATTTCTAAATGATGTGGGGCTTACTTACCTAAGTCTTAACAGAAGATCATCGTCATTAAGTGGTGGTGAAGCTCAGCGCATACGTTTAGCAACACAAATTGGCACTCAACTTGTTGGTGTTCTTTACATTTTAGATGAACCCAGTATTGGACTACATCAGCGCGACAATAGTAAATTGATACACAGCTTGCTTCAATTGCGAGATTTAGGCAACAGCATCATCGTGGTAGAACATGATAAAGATATGATGTTGCATGCTGATTACATCGTTGATATTGGCCCCGGTGCAGGTAAGCTTGGCGGAAAAATAAATGCAGAAGGCAATGTGGAAGAATTTCTAGCCAGTAACTGCTCTACAGCATTGTATCTTAAGGGAGAAAACATCATAGAAAATGCCTTTGAACGCCGTCCTGGAAATGGAAAATTCATACAGTTGTTAGGTGCGAATGGCAACAACCTTCAAAATGTTGATTTAAAAATCCCATTGGGTACATTAACCGTTGTCACAGGAGTTTCTGGAAGTGGCAAATCAACTTTAATAAACAAAACTCTATACCCTATTGCTGCCAACCAACTGAACAGAGCTCAGCAAAAAATAGAATCTTACAAAGAAATTAAAGGCCTTTCATATCTGGATAAAGTAATTGATATCGATCAATCGCCAATTGGAAGAACGCCTAGAAGTAATCCGGCTACATATACCAAAGTATTCGATGAAATAAGAACACTTTTTGCTAGCACCAATGAAGCCAAAATTAGAGGTTACAAATCTGGAAGGTTTTCATTCAACACCAAAGGCGGACGTTGCGAAACTTGTGAAGGTGCTGGATTAAAGAAAATAGAAATGAATTTTTTGCCTGATGTGTACGTAGAATGCGATACATGTTACGGTAAACGTTACAACAGAGAAACACTTGAAGTTCGATTCAAAGGCAAATCCATTTCAGATGTTTTAGAAATGACCATCAATGAATCGGTTGTATTTTTCGAAAATTTAGCTAAAATCTACAAGAAGGTTAAAACCTTGCAAGATGTTGGTTTAGGGTATTTAAAATTAGGCCAACAGAGCACTACTTTATCCGGTGGTGAAGCTCAACGAGTAAAATTAGCCGCTGAGCTTTCTAAACGCGATACTGGAAAAACTTTGTACATATTAGATGAACCTAGTACTGGATTGCATTTTGATGATATAAAAATGTTATTAACTGTTTTAAATCGTTTGGTGAAGTCTGGTAATACGGTTATTGTTATCGAACACAACTTAGATATCATTAAAACGGCAGATTATATCGTCGATTTGGGTCCTGAGGGTGGCGAAGAAGGTGGAAATATTGTATTTTCAGGCACTCCAGAGGAAATGATACTAACCGAAGGTCATACCGCTGAATACTTAGCAAAAGAAATGCACTAGTATGGAAAACAAGAAAAAGATTAAAGATAGCTTAGAGAGTAAATCTTGGAATGATATAAAGACTAACGATAGTTGGGCTATTTTTAAAATCATGTCTGAGTTTGTTGAGGGATTTGAAAAAATGTCCAAAATAAACCCATGTGTCAGCATCTTTGGATCGGCCCGTACCCCTGCTAGCGACCCAAATTATTTGCTTGCCGAACGTATTGCAACTCGATTAACTAAACATGGTTACGGAGTTATAACTGGTGGTGGTCCAGGCATCATGGAAGCAGGAAATAAAGGTGCAAAAGAAGGCAACGGTACAAGTGTTGGTTTGAATATTGAGTTGCCTTTCGAACAAGAAGCAAATCCCTACATCGATAAAGATAAACTGATAAATTTCAATTTTTTCTTCGTAAGAAAAGTGATGTTTGTAAAGTACGCCCAAGGCTTTGTTGTATTGCCAGGAGGATTCGGCACATTAGATGAGCTTTTTGAAGCACTGACCTTGATACAGACAAATAAAATTGGAACCTTTCCTATTATACTTGTCAACAGAAATTTTTGGTCGGGATTAATCGATTGGCTCAAGAAAGTAGTGTTTGAAAAATATCAAAACATCAGCCCCCAAGACATGGACTTTATACAATTGGCCGACAATGAAGAAGAAACTGTAGACATTATCGATAACTTTTACAAATCTTACAACCTTTCGCCTAATTTCTAATGCGCTTAATCGTTTGGAGCATATTCATTTGTTTGCCTTTACTTAGTTCGGCACAGTATTCTCGTAATCTATTGCGAGGAGAAAAATACATTGCCCGAGAAGAATACAGTAAAGCCATCAATGCATTGCGTCAAGCACGTAGCGATAGCAATTCATATTACACCAATCATTTACTTGGTGAAGCCTACTTCAGTCTTCAAGAGTTTCAAAATGCTGCGGTATACTACAATCATAGTCTAGAATTCGTTGATCAAGACACTTCTGATTATCGACAATTGTACTTAACCTACATTGAACTTAAAGAAGTAGAAAAAGCTCAAAACATTTTGGATTTAATGGTAGAATATTATCCTGGAATAGATTCAACCATGTTCTACAATTGGGCTACTCAAAATATCAATTCACCCTGTACTCCCGACTATGGTATTAGAGAGAGTTTGCGCTATTGCATAAAAATTGATGCGTCTGAAAGCATCGACCCTGGAAATCCAAATCAAAAACTAAAATGGCGTACAGACGATGGCAAAAGTTACAATGGTCCAAAACTTAATCACTGTTTCAACAACAGTGGAAAACATAAAATAAAACTGATTACCGAAGACAATAGTTTAGGCTATAAAAGACGTAGTGATACAACACTTACCGTGGTATTTCTCGACAACAATAGCTTGATAATGGAACAAATCCCTGAAAAGTCAAACTACATTGAAGTTAAAACCTACAATGTGGAAAATGACAGTGAAATTCCTTACACTTTCGCTTGGGAAACTGGAGACGGCAATGTCTATTTCGACGAAGTCCTAAACCATAAGTACCATAAGAAAGGTAACTACAATATAAAGCTTACTATATTTGAGCAGGTAAGGCCTGGGCTCTTCATCCCAATATGCTGTATCTACAAAAAATGCGAAGTTGGAACTTAACATACGCCTTATTGGCATTATTGTATACTACATTCGTGTTTGGGCAAACAGTACCGTCTCCTGAAGAGGGTATAGATTTTGTAACTACGTTCGGAAGCGACGCGGACAGCAAGTTTGGTGACGATGACCAACTGCAAATATTCTTTTTCCTTATTCCTAAAACATTCTCTAAACCGTTCTATGTACGCATCTTCGATCCTGAAATAGGTGCTAAAAACGACCTTCTGGTTGGCGATAGATACAATACCACAACTCGATTCGAAATTTTTGGTGGTTTTCAATGTTATAGCAAACCTGCCGCTAGAAGTTTTGTGAAACAAGAAGGTTACGATAGCGGAAAACTACTCAACACTGTTGAATTTTCTGAGCTCAATAAATACGATGAAAAGTGGTTTAATTTAGGCCCCTTCAACCCTAGAGAAGGTGAGTACATTAAAGAATTTGACGCCTACATTTTTAAATTTATAGCTACCGGAATTAGTGGTGATGACGGCAATACTTATAGAGTTAGTCTTAGTTTAAACAACGATAAAAACACCTCCATATTAGGAGCCAATATTTTCACCTACAACTATACTTTTAGACTTAAAGACAGACCCTTTACTGTTGCCCACATTTATCCGTTTATTGACACCAAAACAAAGTCGATTAAACAAGTAAATTTTGATTTTGATGACGAAGGAGAAATTAAAATTTATAGCCGAACCAAATCAGGACACAAAGTAGCCACTTCTGGCGACAACGAAAGTGTACATTCTACTCACATAATAGATTCAGAAGAACAAGGTAAGACTATGGATTTACAAATTGTAAAAAACCAAAGTCGTATCAACGATATGAGCATCTATGTATTGAATCAATACAACGAAGCTGTTCCATTTTTTGCCATCCCAATTGGTGGTGTTCCACAATATCGATTTAAGGTTAATATTCGTTACGATTATAGAAACAAAAAACAGAGCTATTAATGCGTTGTATGTTCGCCATATCGTTTCTATTATGTTCGATGCTTTCCTACGGGCAACTTCAATTTTTTCAATGCAGCGATAGTCTTTCAAAGTCCAATTTCATTTACGATATAAAAATCGCCGATGATGGCTACATCTACATAGCCAACGACAACGGACTTCTACAATCCGATGGTTCTAAATCATTTTACATCTATCAATCAGACGAATTCTTTCCTCAAGCTATTTTCGATGCCAATAACCTTGGTATCGTTTTAAATAATGGCGACAGCTTATATGTTCAGTCATCGCTTCAAAAAACAACACCTTCTATTGATGAAAAACAATTTGATGGGTATACTTACAATTTAACGGATAGTATAATTGTCTCAAAAAATGGCAAAACATATGCATTAAAGCCAACCGATTTTCAAAATTTTAATGATGTAGCACTCGCAAAAAACGGGAGTCTATGGATCGCAGAATCAAGAAATTTATTCCTTCATTATTTAGGTACTAAAACCTTAATTCCGCTTAAAATTGGCAATAACTTTCAAGAAGTAGGCATCAATTGTGTTGAAGTCATAGGTCAACATCTTTGGATTGGCACCAATGGGTATGGCTTGTTTTACCTCAATCTAGAAGAAATTTATGTTGCTATTGAGAATAGTGAAGACTTCCGTTTAGCTGGTAGTAACTACAATACTTTGATTGTTAACACGCAATCTGCAGTTCTCAAGCTAAAAATTGAAACAAAATCTTTTTCTAATTCGAAAGAAATAATTCACACAGGGAAAGGCATACTTGCTAGCAAATTAATAGGCTCTGACATATATGTAGTTCATAAAGATTTTCTTTTGATAATCGATTCCATTGGAACTGAAAAGAGAATATCATTCAATGACTTTGAAGCGAATGGTACTATCGCACGTTACAACAACAAAATTTACATAGGTAGCTTTGGATCGGGAGTTTTGATTATTGGCTCAGACGGGCAAAAAATTGTGAATACTACCAATGGACTACTTCACAATGAGGTTATAGGATTTGTAACAAGTAACAATAGAATCTTAGCCTACAGTAAAAAAGGTGGCGTTACCGATGTCGAAAACACAAACAACTACATAGATTATCAGAACAACGGTATACAAGGCAACATCAAAAGTGTTTCTAGAATTGGGGATGAATGGTGGATTTGCACAGAAGGTTACGGCATTAAAGTCTTCAACAATGCTTTACAGTTTGAAGCTAGTATAGATCAAAGCAATGCCTTAAACTCTGGTTTTGTTTTATCCGTTTTTGAACATCAAAATGGTATTTACGGTATACTTCCTAGCGATCTATTTTACATCAAAAACAATGAAATAAGCAACATACAGCCATCTGTATATTTTGACGACTTGTTGCTCAATGGTGCTTACTCCTCACCTAACAATACCGATTTAATTTTTGAGACGAACAACGGCTTACTCTTAAAACAAAACATCTATACGGATAAAGACATCAATGCCAACATTAAAATCAAAAGTGTTTTTATAAACGGCTATCCAATCAGTCAGAAAACCCCATTAGGAAGCAGCAACACTGTTGAATTCAATTTAGATGCCATCATACCGTCACCTTTAAAAAGAGAACTCAGTTTAGTTTACACTTTAGAAGGCAAAAAAGATTTTTCGCAAAGGCTTCAAAGTAAAAAATTAGTCATCAAAGATCTTTCATACGGTGATTACACTTTGACGATAAAAAACAACAACGACGAAGTACTGTGCACGTATAATTTTGAAATTGGACAAGCATTTTATCTTCAACCTTTGTTTTGGATCAGCATATTGTTGGTTCTGGTTATACTTATTTATGGTATCGTGCATTGGCGATTGCGCATTATTCGTTTGCAGAATATTCAATTAGAAAAAAAGATTGCCGCAAGAACACGTGAAATTCAAAAAAAATCAAAGCTTTTAGAACAAGTATCTTTTACACTTAGCCATGATTTAAAAACTCCTGCACATAACATCATCGAATTGGCTAAAATACTAGGGATGCGAGTAGAAGGCAGCGAAAAATTTTCTAAACTGTTTGATGAAGCAGGAAGACAGATTTTATTGAAAACACTCGATACACTTGAAGTATTAAGATCGGATAGCAGCGATGGAGCAATGGCACAAGCATCAAAACTTTACGACATTATAGAGAGTGCTATACAGCCACTTAATTTTCAAATAGAAAAAACGCAAGCTAAAATTGAAATCAATATTGACGAAAAAACAGAAATAAAGGTTAAGAAAGCACAGTGGCAGAGCGTATTTTTCAACTTAGTTTCAAATGCCATAAAATATAGTAAACCCGAAATTCCTCCACACATCATCATTTCTTACATCACAAATGAAGACGATCATATTATACAGATAAAAGACAATGGAATTGGTGTAGACACCTATAAAGTAAACGTATTCGATCGTTTTAGCACAGGCGATTCATCTGGTGCTAGTACAGGTGTTGGGTTAACTTTAGTAAAACAGATTATCGAATCTCACGATGGTACAATAACTATAGAATCAACCCCTGGTGAAGGTGCTGTATTTACCATACGTTTAAAGAAGTAAACCATTCTTCAAGCATAGCTTTATCCAAAGGTTTTTTAAACTTTTCCGTATAAGGGAATTGCTCCAACAGTATTTGCTCTTCAGGTCGCATATTGCTTCCAAAAGCTAAAGCCACAGGCACCTCTAAGTTGGCTATTTCCTGTTTCAAATCAAATATCAGACCATCAGTAAGGTGGATATCGGCTACAATGCATCTTATATTTTCAGTCGCTATAATTTCTCTAGCCTCAGAAAGTGATTCCGCTAATCTAAAAGCAGGGTTTTGCCCAAACCAATCTTGGTAAATAAACTGAGTAATAAGATCGTCTTCGACAAACAAAATCATAGCACAAATATCATTCTTAAAGTTAACCGCTTAGCTACAGCTTTAATCCGTTAACCTAGTTTAACAGCAAATTAACACACAAAAAAATTACTTTTAAGCAAACAATTACATTCCGTGAATAAAATATTCTCTTTTGCTGCATTAATCCTTGCTTCATTTACCCTTAGCGCCCAAAGCGTTGAATTGAGAAATGAATTGGAAAAAGTTAATGCTTTCTTTTATCAACTCGATCGTTTTTACGTCGACAGCATTGATAACAACGACTTAATAACTTCTGTTATTCGAAAAACACTTGAAGATCTCGACCCACATTCCGTTTACATTCCAGCTGAGGAATTGAAAAAAATGAACGAACCACTGGTAGGAAACTTCGATGGTATTGGTATTCAATTCAACATTTTAAAGGACACAATATTGGTTATTAGCCCTATTGCGGGCGGTCCGTCTGAGAAATTAGGCATTAGAGCTGGAGACAAAATTGTAGAAATTGAAGACACATTAGTTGCTGGTATTGGAATTACGAACAATGACGTAGTAAGCAAATTGCGTGGAAAAAAAGGAACTGTTGTAAATGTTGGTATTTCTAGAAAAGGTGAGAAAAACGTAATGAAATTCGCCATTACAAGAGACAAAATACCTATCTATTCGGTTGATGCTGGATTTATGTTGAACGACGAAACAGGCTATATTAAAGTCAATCGTTTTGCCGCTAATACTGTAGAAGAATTCAAAGCTAAACTAGCTCCAATGCAAGAAAAAGGAATGAAAAACCTAGTGTTGGACTTACAGGGTAACGGAGGTGGATATCTTAAAACAGCCATCGATTTAGCCGATGAATTTTTAGGACCGAATAAACTCATAGTCTATACCAAAGGCCGAAGCTTCCCAAAAGAAGAATCACGCGCTACTATTGCTGGTAATTTTGAAGAAGGAAAATTGATTGTACTTATTGACGAGGGTTCTGCTTCAGCAAGTGAAATTGTTTCAGGTGCCATTCAAGACTGGGATAGAGGACTTATCGTTGGAAGACGATCGTTTGGTAAAGGTTTGGTACAAAAACCGTTTATGTTGCCTGACGGTTCAGCAATGCGACTAACCATTAGCCGCTATTACACGCCATCTGGCAGATGCATTCAAAGAAACTACGGTGATGGTATAGAAGCTTATTATAAAGAGCGCTACGACCGTTATACAAGCGGAGAATTGTTTTCATTGGATAGCATCTCTTTTCCAGACAGTTTGAAGTTTTTCACAGATCACAAACGCATAGTTTATGGCGGCGGAGGCATTACTCCTGACCTTTTTACACCACTAGATACATCGAATAATAGTACAATGTTAACGGCGATGATTCGCAAAGGCATTACCAATTCATTCTCTTTAGACTTTGTAGAAAAGGACAGAAGAAAACTAGGTAAGTTGTATCCAGATGTAATAGCCTTCAAACAAAATTTCAAATTGTCGGAAGACAATTTAGCCGAACTTAAAGCAATGGCTGAAAAAGAAGGAATTGAATGGAACGAAAGCGATTTCAAAAAATCGGAAGCAGTAATAACAGCACGAATTAGAGCTTTAATAGCACGCAACATATTCGATTCCGACGCCTTCTACTATGTAATATCAGACATCAACGAAGCCCTGCAAGATGCTCTTGAGATTTTAGATTCAGGGAATTACGACAAACAATTGGCTGCTAATAAGCCTTGATTGTTATTTTTGTTCAAATAATTTAAAAAATGGAAATGGAAAAAATTAAAGTTGGTTTATTAGGTGTTATAGCAATTACCCTCATTGCAAATACTGTTATAGTTTCAAACAAAGACAGTATTGACCAAGGTCGATTAGTTGGCAGAGTAAATCAAGCTCCGGCTGCTCCAATCGCTTCTCCAGCATTGCCTGCAAACAACAACATTGCTCCAGAAGCACCAAGTGCCCCAGCAGGTCCAAGCACTACTATTAACTTTAGTGAAACAGAACACACTTTTGGAAAAATCAACCAAGACAGTGAAAACACTAAAATATTTTCATTTACAAACACAGGTTCCGAACCTTTGATCATTCAAAAAGCAACAGGATCTTGTGGTTGTACTGTTCCTAAGTTCCCTAAAGAACCAATCGCACCTGGAGCTACAGGAGAGATTGAAGTGGTTTACAAACCAGGAAAACAAAAAGGAAGTCAGCAAAAGACAGTTACAGTTACGGCTAATACAGAGCCTGCACAAACTATGTTGTACATAAAAGCTGAAGTTCAAGAGATCTAATTTCAACTCTATAACAGTTCATTAAAAGCCTCAGAAGTAACCCTTTTGAGGCTTTTTTTATTCTTCAATATTAGGATTCATAATTCTTATAAGATTTATTACATTCGACACCCCTAAAAACATAGAAGGAACTATGGCTAAAGTAAAAGCCTTTAAAGCGGTTAGACCCAGTAGAGATAAAGTACAATTGGTAGCATCCAGACCTTATCTTTCGTATACAAAAAAAGCTCTTCGTTCAAAATTGGAAGAAAATCCTTTTAGTTTCATTCATATACTCCAACCAAATTACCCAAACGTACCTGGCAAAGCCAATAGCGAAGAACGTTTTGAAGCTATTAGAGAACGCTACACTGATTTCGTAAAAGACGAAATACTCATTCCTGATAAAAAAAACAGCCTATACATCTACCGTCAAATTAATGGCAAACACAGTTACACTGGTATTATAGGGTGTGCTTCTACAGACGATTACCGTAATGATGTAATCAAGAAACATGAACTCACATTAGCTAAGCGAGAGGAAACATTCAAAAAATACTTGGATATATGCAATTTCAATGCAGAGCCAGTTTTGATGATGTATGAAGAGAATGAGGCCATTGAAGACATCATTAGTCGTTATACGCATACAAGTCCGGAATATGATTTTACTACTACTGACAGAATTCGTCATTCCTTATGGATTATAACTGATACCGATCATATCAATAGTATTGAACAAGCTTTTGAAAAAATAGAGAACCTTTATATTGCTGATGGACATCATCGTTCAGCTTCATCAACACTATTAGCTCAAGAAAGAGCGCTAACCAACTCTAATGAAAATGCCAACTTTAGAGGTTTACTTAGCTACTTCATACCCCATACTCAGTTGAGTATTCTACCATTCCACCGACTATTCAAAGCAAAGGATGCTGATGAAGCAAAAAACATTGCCGACACCATCATTCAACAATACGCTCACCCAGAAGGTGATGTAAAAATGTGTTTTGAAGGTAAAGTGTACACTCTTAAAATTGAAGGCGAAGGTTCAACAGTTGTTTCGGGACTAGCATCTAGTAGAGTTTCAAATAAGATACTTTGTTCTATTTGCCAAGTAAAAGATGAGAGAAATGACAAACGCATTACTCACATTGGTGGAGAAATTACTTTAGAAGATTTTTCTGACAAAGTTGTTAAAGCGGGTAATACCATAGGATTCTACTTAGAAGCCGTTAAGACAGAAGAACTGTTTAAAATTGCTGACAATGGTGAATTTATGCCTCCAAAAAGCACTTATATAGAACCAAAAATGCGAAGTGGCATGACCATTTTGGAATTGTAATGAGCATACAAAGCAATCTTTCTGAAATAAAGCAAACGTTACATTCTGATTGTAAGTTAATAGCCGTTTCTAAACGCAAACCTTCTAGCAACATTCTAGAAGCATATTCTGCAGGGCAACGCGATTTTGGAGAAAATTACATCCAAGAGTTGGTAGACAAAAAAGAGGCTTTACCAAACGATATATTTTGGCATTTTATTGGTCACTTGCAACGCAACAAAGTGAAATACATCGCTCCTTTTGTGCACCTTATTCATGCTGTTGACAGCATAAAACTATTACAAGAAATAAACAAGCAAGCGATAAAAAATGATAGGAATATTGCCGTTCTTATACAAATTCACATTGCACAAGAAGAAACTAAATTTGGTTTTTCTCCAGAGGAATTCTCTACCCAAGTTGAAGACAGAGCTTTCGATGAATTCAAAAACATTGAATTAAAAGGTTTGATGGCTATGGCTAGTAATACTGAAGATAAAGAACAAGTAAATACTGAATTTTCAAAAATTAAAGCCTTGTTTGACCAAGCAAAAAAAGTCTACCCATCTATGTCTGAAATTAGCACAGGCATGAGCAAAGACTACACTATAGCTATGAATAATGGCAGTACTTATGTACGATTAGGCACTAGTATATTTGGCCAGCGCGATTAAGACAGAATAGTATCGGTACACTTTTTCAAATCAGCACTAAGTTGTGAACTAACTGGAACCAATGGCAAACGGACTTGGTTACCACAAACACCCAAAAATCTCAATACTTCTTTAACTCCTGCAGGGTTTCCTTCTTGAAACAACTTTGGTATGATTGGCAAGCACTTATAATGTAATTCTCTAGCCAAATCCATATTGTTTGCAAACGTGGCTCTAAACATATCCGAAAATTCTTTTGGAAAAGCATTTCCAATAACAGATATTACTCCATCACCTCCAGCAGCTGCTAATGGAAACGCGATAGGATCATCACCAGATATAACGTAAAAGTCTTTTGGTTTATGGGCAATCAAATGCATGATTTGCTCCATATCTCCACTCGCTTCTTTTATAGCTACTATATTTTTTAATTCGGCAAGCCTTAATGTCGTTTCAGGCAACATATTGCTACTGGTTCTACCAGGAACATTGTACATGATGATTGGCAAATCGCTTTGTTCGCTAATGAACTTATAATGCTGATAAATACCTTCTTGTGTCGGTTTGTTGTAATATGGACTTACTGACAAAATTCCGTTTACACCCTGATCGAAAATTGAATTTGAAAAAAATTTAGCTGTTTCGGCTGTATTGTTACCTCCTAGCCCAAGAATTACAGGCAAAGCACCATTATTCTCTTCAACCACACAGGCCAAAGTTTTGATTTTCTCTTCTTTAGTAAGCGTTACATTTTCACCCGTTGTACCGTGTACTACCAAATACTCTATTCCACCATTTATAAGATGACGAGTCAATTTTTTGAGCCCATTATAATCTACAGCTCCTTTATCATCAAACGGTGTAACCATCGCAACACCAGTACCTTTAAGATTTATCATCGATCAATTTTAAATAGCGTAATATTTCTTTACCAAACGAGTGAATTTTAAGATCTGATTTCATCATAAAATCAAAAACTTCAATGTTTTCGTTGCTGTGATAGCCAACATTAAATTCCGAAACGATTTCACTCACCAATCTTTTAATACCCAAATGATTGCTTTTATTGAAGACAATCATAGCATCGAATTTTTTTTGAACTAAAACCTCTTTTAATTTTGGATGACGCAAAGAATATGAAAATCCGAAGTGCTTATTTTGAAGTAAATATGCGTTCTTTCTTTTTTGAAATTCCAAAATTCTTGGCGTAAAATTCTTTTCTTTTAATGCTGTATAAGCAATGATATCCAAATTATTTACCGATGGTATATCTGATTTTATCAAGGCCAAAAGGTTGTCCAAACCCTTTCCTAAATCATACTCTTCAGCATTGATTATCAAGCACAATGACTTGACCTGTGAAAGGTTAACAAATCCATTGCGTTGATTATTATCGATAGCTTTTAGGATGCGTTTATTAGCGAAATAATCTTTTAATCGTCTTAACAATCTATATTAATTTTGTTCAAGAACTCACGCTCTGTCATCATAGTTATATTCAACTTTTCAGCTTTTTCCTTTTTGGCTGGCCCCATGTTTTTACCAACAACTACCAAATCAGTTTTGCTTGTAATACCTGAAACTTTTATACCTCCTAAAAATTCTATTTTCTCTTCCAAAACCTTTCGGTTGATGATTTCGAAAACACCTGAAACAACAATTTTTTTACCTTCTACAAAAGGATGATATTGACTTTCGTCTGGCATAAACTCTTCTTCGACTTTTAAACCAAACTGTGTTATCAACTCAATTTTCTTCTGATTTTCAGGCAAGCAAAAATATAAAAATATACTATCGGCTATCTTCCCTCCAATTTCGTCCAAATTAGCCAATTCTTCTTGACTCATAGACGCTATTGCCTTAAGACTACCTATTTTTTTCGCCAATATTTTCGCCGTTTTTTCTCCTACATGGCGTATTCCCAATGCAAATATCACCCGAGATAGTGAGCGTTCTTTAGATTTTTCTATTCCACTCAATAAATTGTCAACACTTTTCTCGGCTATTCTATCCAATTGAAAAAGTTGATCTCTTGTAAGAGTATACAAATCGGTAAAATCTGAAATGATTCCCTTGTTAACCAACTCACTTATTGTCTCACTTCCCCAATGCTCAAATTCCATTGCTTTTTTCGAAACAAAATGCAAAATTCGCCCTTTCACTTGAGGTGGGCATGAAGATTCGTTCAAACAATAATGATTGGCTTCCCCTTCAATTTTACTGAGTGGTGTATTACATTCAGGGCAATTTTCAATAAACTTCACTTTATCTTGACCTCTAGGCTTCGACACATCCACCGCTGTTATCTTCGGGATAATTTCACCTCCCTTTTCTACAAATACAGAATCACCAAAATACAAATCGAGTTTTTCAATTTGATCTTCGTTATGAAGACTGGCCCTTTTCACCATTGTACCTGCTATTTCTACAGGCGTAAGTTCTGCCACTGGAGTAATGGATCCTGTTCTTCCAACCTGATAGACAACATCGTTCAGCTTAGTGCTTTGTGCTTCAGCTGGAAATTTATAGGCTATTGCCCATTTAGGCGATTTGGCTGTGAAACCTAATTCTTGCTGATTGTTTATGTCGTTTACTTTGATGACAACACCATCGGTTGCAAAAGGCAATTGATGTCGTTTCTTATCCCAATACTCAATAAATTGTGCTGTTTGTTCTCGCTTAAACAATCCTTGCCATTGTTCTTTTGCACTTGGTGTTTTAAAACCTTGCTGATGCAACAACTCTATAGCTTCTTGCTGACTTTCAATACCATAGCCATACAAACTGTACACTATGCAGTCTAAATTTCTTTGAGCAACTATTGCTGAGTCTTTTGATTTTAATGTTCCACTAGCTGTATTTCTAGGGTTCGCATACAAATCTTCACCATCTTTTTCTCTTTGAATATTGAGTTTCTCAAAAGCGTCAAAAGGCAATAAAATTTCACCTCTTGCCTCTAAAGAAATTTTGCTTTTCAAGACCAATGGCACAGAACGAATCGTTCGGACGTTGATGGTAACATCCTCCCCTTCAACTCCGTTACCACGGGTTAAAGCTTTGGTTAAAATACCATCAGTGTAATGCAACGCAATGGCAACACCATCGTATTTTAATTCGCAAAAATAGAGCGCTTCTTTTCCCAGTCCTTTTTCAACGCGATCAAAAAATTCATTGAGTTCATCAATATTGTAGGTATTGCTCAAAGACAACATTGGTTCGGAATGTTTTTCCGACTTGAAATCTTTCGTAAGCTCACCACCTACCCTTTTTGTAGGTGAATTAGGGTCGTTGAATTCAGGATAATCTTTTTCAAGTTGTTCTAATTCAGCTAATTTTTCATCAAACTCCAAATCGCTTACTACAGAAGTATGTTGAACGTAATACGAGTGATTTAATTGATGCAATTCAGTTCTTAAAGCCTGAATTTTTAATTCTATTTCCCTTGCCATTGACAATGCAAAAAACGGTTCTTGTTTTCTAGGTCTAATATCAATTTTGACGCATAGCCTAAATCTTGTCCTAAACTAAGCAATTCGTTTGCAAAATGAGGGTTGATTTCAAAGAACAAATGCCCATTGTTCGCCATGATTTCTTTCCCTTTTTGAAGAATTCGCTCGTAAAAAATTAGTGGATTGTTATCTGGCACCATCAAAGCCATTTCTGGCTCATGGTTCCATACATGTTCATCAATATCACCCAATTCAGCATAAGGTATATATGGTGGATTTGAAACCAAAACATCTACTTTATCAATAGGCCAATGCCCTTCTATAATGTCGAGTTCATTGAATTCAACAGGTAAATTCAATTCTTCAGAATTTTTAATCGACACCTTCAAAGCCTCTTTACTTTTCTCAAAAGCAACTACTTGAGAGTTCGGAAATATCGATTTCAAGGCTATTGCAATACAACCAGAACCTGAACAAACATCCAAGATTTTACTTGGCACTGAACTTATCTCCTTCTTGATAATGTGAATTAGATATTCTGTTTCAGGTCTAGGAAACAACACATGCTCATTCACTATTATTTTCAGGTCATAAAATTCTGTTACCCCTGCTACCAATTGTATCGGCACACCTTCTTGTAATTTTTCCAATGCTTTATGCACTTTTAAAATTTCTGATTCCGAGAAACGCTTACCATCTAAATGCAAAGTTTCTGAATAAGGCCAATTTATAATATCAGCCAAAACAAGCCGAAAGATACTTTCTATCTCGCCTTCAGGGTATTTATCCAACAATTTTTGCTTGAATATTTTCAAAAAATAACCAGCAGAATTGTTTCCGTGAACTGTAATCGCCATCAAATCATTTTCTTTGCTCTATATGGAACAAGAGCACTTTATGTCGCGCGCCCTTAACCTAGCAAAATTGGGACTCGGAAAGGTAAAAACAAATCCGATGGTAGGTTGTGTGATTGTAAAAAATAATACCATCATTTCTGAAGGATTTCATGAAAAATACGGAGAGGCCCATGCCGAAGTCAATGCTCTTAAAGATTTAAATCCAGAACAAATTTCTGATGCCGAAGCATTTGTAAGCTTAGAACCCTGCAGCCACTTTGGGAAAACACCGCCATGCGCTGACTTACTGATACAATCTGGCATAAAAAAAGTAACCGTTGCCATGCTTGACCCCAACCCATTGGTAGCTGGAAATGGCGTAAAAAAATTAATCGACAGCGGAATAGAAGTAAAAGTGGGCTTACTCGAAAAAGAAGCCACATCAATAAACCCCGTTTTCTTACACGGTATAAAAACCAACACTCCTTTCATTACCCTAAAATGGGCTGAATCAAAAGATGGATTCATAGCCGGCGAAAAAGGTTCTGAAAAAATAAGTGGAATAGCAACCGATCTAATAAGCCACAAATTCAGAACAGAAGTGGATGCCATTTGCGTTGGAACCAACACTATAATAAAAGATAATCCAAGGTTAGATACACGATTGGTTTCGGACGAAACCAAAATGAAAGTCTCATTTGGAACATCACAACATGAAAACTATATACCAATTACCCCAAAGACATTCAAAGCTGACTTAAAAACATTGTATTCAAAATACCATATTGGTCATTTACTGGTTGAAGGCGGACAAAAGACATTGCAATTTTTTATAGATCAAAATGCGTTCCAACAAATCCGAATCATTAAATCAAAATCTAATCAACTAAATTCAGGTACAAAAGCCCCATCAATTAACTTTCCACATCTAGTTGAGCAAATTGAAACTGCAACAGACAACTTGTATATTTACGCTTCATGATTGCATTATTCATAGCCATTGTATTTACCACAAGTATATTCTGGGTATTCAAATGGCATGGAAACAATGGTGATAATTTGAACATTACCGTGGTTACAAATTATTTTGTTGCTGCTATCATTGGTTTTCTTGTAAACAGACAGCATCTTTATGAGCTAAATGACAATTTCACAAACAACATTTGGCCACTACTAGCTCTTGGATTACTTTTCATAACAACCTTTGTTCTAATAGGCTATAGCACAAAAAAAAGTGGAATTGGCTTAACAGTTATGGCCAGTAAACTCTCCATATTTGTAACAATATTTCTTTCTTTTCTAATTTTCAAAGACTCTATTGGAATCAAAACCATTTTAGCCTTACCTATAGCAATAGCCAGTATTATACTATATCAATTCACAAAAGGAGAAAAAAAAAGAAAAAAAGATCTTTGGCTACCACTCGTCGTTTTATTAGGGAGTGGCATAGTTGACTTTTTCCTTGCCTGGATATCCAAAAACAGCGACTGGACAACTGGATTAAATGCAAGCATTATCTTCTTGATAGCCGCCACTTTAGGAGCTATTCAAGTCCTTTTCACTCAATTTAGGATAAAAAGAATAGACATTTTAATTGGAGTTGTTTTAGGTTCCATAAATTACGCTAGCATACATTTTTATCTACTTGCATTTAAACAAACTACTAACAACCCATTGTATTTTCTTCTTTTCAGCATAGGAACTTTACTCATAAGCAGCATAGGATCTATTGCACTATTTAAAGAGCCTATAAACCGAAATAAAATAATCTCGCTAAGTCTATCATGCCTAGCATTATACTTAGCTTATTAATATGCTTTTTACTTGTACAAAAAAGAGTGAATCCTTCATAACCGTTAAAAACAGCAAGTTTTTAACTTATTGTTTTCCAAGTGATTGCGAAGATGATTTCCAAACTTTTCTTACAGAAATAAAATCCGAACACCCCGGAGCAAATCATCATTGTTACGCATACAGATTTGGAAAAGAAACGATATCCGAAAGAGCCAACGATGATGGCGAACCATCTGGATCAGCAGGACTACCTATTTTAAACGCCATGAAATCTGCTTCGCTTTCAAACTGTGCCGTAGTAGTCGTTAGGTACTTTGGCGGTGTAAAGTTGGGAACATCTGGATTGATAAAAAGTTACCGTCAAGCAGCACAAGAAAGTATTGAAAACAATGTTTTAGCAATCCTAGAATTGCACTATTTCTGCAAGATTACTTTCCCATACGAGACAACATCAGTAGTTGAGCAAATCATTCACCGAGAAGGACTTAAGATTGAAGACAAAAACTTTAGCAATTACGTCGAAATGACATTGTCTACAAACAAACCCATATATCAGTTGATTTTAAGCGAGTTAATGAGATTTCCGGAATGTCAAGTAAAGGACCTAGGCTCTCAATAATTATAATTTCTTCCCCAATAATAGTTCTCGAAAAAGGTTTTCAACACCCAAGTGTTTCTAATTTTGCTTTCACCAAATTAATAACACTTAACACTTCGTATTATGACATCAACCATTCTTTTAAAACAAGTACTAAAAAAACAGTCTGTATTTAAACGAATTTTTGAATCTACAAGGTCATAATTCAAATTAAAATCAAAAAAGAAACCCTGCTAAAATTTCCACAAAATCAATAGCATTTTCATTTTTTTTTAAAGAAAGTTAAGTTGATATTTGCACCCGCTTAAGAGCGACACTATTTACATTTTCAATCCACGATACTTGATTATCAACAGATTAAGTAATGGATATACACGATAAACAAAATTGAAGAATTAATGAAAAACCACTTGAACGTTTGGGATAATTGTCTCACCATAATTAAGGATAACGTTTCAGCGCAGAGCTACAACACCTGGTTTACACCGATTAAACCACTGATGTTAAAGGGATCTGTTCTGACTATTCAGGTGCCGTCTAATTTCTTTTTCGAATGGCTAGAAGAGCATTACATTGACTTGATTAAAAAAGCCATTAAAAGAGAATTGGGTAACGACGGTCTTTTGGAATATTCCATTCAAATGGAAAACAAAAGCAACACCCAGAAAAAAGTTACAATGAACGTACCTACTAGCAGCAATAAAAGAGCTACTAGTAACCCTGCCATGTCTATGCCTGTAGACATAGCTCCTATCAAAAATCCGTTCGTTATACCTGGTTTAAGAAAAATTAATGTTGAATCTAATTTAATTGCCAACTATTCATTTGACAACTTCATTGAAGGCGATTGCAATAGATTAGCACGCTCAGCTGGATATGCTGTAGCTAAAAACCCTGGAGGAACAGCTTTCAACCCATTATTACTTTATGGTAAAACTGGTGTTGGCAAATCTCATTTAGCTCACGCTATTGGATTGGAAATTAAAAAGAACCATCCTGAGAAAACTGTACTATATCTTCCTTCAGAAAAATTTACTACAAAGTTTATTGAATCTGTTAGAAGCAACACAGTAAACGATTTCAGTCATTTCTTTCAAATGATTGATGTTTTGATTATTGACGACGTTCATTTCTTCTCTGGAAAAACCAGAACACAAGACGTTTTTTTCCACATTTTCAATCACCTACACCAAACCAACAAGCAAATTATATTGACTAGTGATAAAGCACCTGTTGAGCTTGAAGGAATGGAACAACGATTATTATCACGTTTTAAATGGGGTTTGAGCGCCGATCTTCAAGCACCAGGTTTGGATACGCGTATCAACATTTTGAACAAGAAGATGCACAGCGATGGTATCGAAATGCCCAAAGAGGTTATCGAGTACCTAGCATACAGCATTACTGTTAATGTAAGAGAACTTGAAGGCGCTCTTAACCGCGTGATGGCCTATGCAACCCTTGTGGGACGCCCCATCACAATGGATATGACACGGGACGTGCTACAAGACCTTA
>CAXBOO010000008.1:0-88503 GCA_963977425.1 uncultured Flavobacteriales bacterium
CTAAATGCAGCATAATTGTAACCAAAACATGTAGCCGTATTTTAGGACGTGACATTTAAAAAAACAATCAAATGCCAATAAATATTTACATACAAGAAACGTTTGAAAAAGTAGATTGGCTTTGTGATGAAGTTTGGGATTTACCAACGCAAATCAATGCACTTGAAAATTGGCTGATGAATAAAGAAAAAGACTTAGAACCTGGGAAATATGTTGCAGACATTGGATTTGATATAAGAAAAGATGGTTCGGGTGGTGGTGGAGTTTTAAACTCTAATTCAATGTCAATAATGGGAAAAATTGGAATGGATATTTACTTCTCTGAATATCCTACAGTATGACAAGTGAGCAAAAAGTATTTTACAAATCAGTTGATGATATTTTATGGGAGCATTGGGATCCAATTGGAGTAAATGACATTGCACCACGAGATGAATATCAAAGTTACATTCCTGAAATTTTTTCTCTGCTTATTCGTAATAATACAGATAAAGAAATCGCAGACAGACTCTATAAAATTGAAAACGAATCGATTGGAGTTACAGGAAGTCGTGAACATTGTCTGATAATAGCTAAGAAATTATTAAAAGAAAAAAATAAAAACGCACCACAACAATAGCTATAAAACATACGGACCGAATCTGTAACCACACATAATTCTTCGCGCGGCCAAAACCTTGTTTTGACCTTTTTCGCTTAAATTTAAAAGCACAAAACAAGTTTTGGCTTTACGTATCAGCAAATCAAAGTTCACACTTCGATTTTCCGTACGTTTCATAGCTGAGACGTTGTGGTGCATTAAAAAAAACTAAGTAAAATGAGATTGATAATAACAATATTTTTAATGGCGATATGTATTTCTTCGTTTAGTCAGAAGATTATCATTAAAATTTCAAAAGATGTGTGTAATTGCACAGATACAATTGATATTGCAACATTAAATTCCAATTCTGCTTTAGGGAATTTGGAAATTTGCTTAGGTCAAATTGTTTATCACTCTAGTGATTTGAAAAATGCAGGATACGATATCCTTAATGAAGAAGATATTGAATTAGTAACAGAAAAGTTAATGAAGGAGCTTTTTAAAGCTTGCGATAGTTTTGTTAGTTTAATGTTAAAGATTAGCCCTGCAAATGTATCTGACACATTATCAAAAATAGGAATAACAAAGGATTGCGAATTATTTAGAAAAGGTGAATTTTTCACATTAAATACGGAAGATAGCATTATAACAATAATGAATGATTCAAAGCAATTTGTGAAAAATATATCAAATAACACAAATTCAGAATACTCAATTGAATGGCTTTCGGATTGCGAATATCTTATCACATATATTAAAGGAACAGATCCTGTTTTAGATAAATTGGCTAGCCAAATTGGCACTATGAAAGTTCAGATTATTAACGTTGAGGGTGATGAGATTACTTTTTTATCATCTTTTAAAGGGAATAAAATTGAAACAAAGATGAAAAGAATAGAATAACGACACCACAACAATGGCTATGAGTAATGCGGGTTTTGTGGGTAATGGAATGAATTTCTGGACCCATCCGCCAAAACTCACTTTTGACGTCTTATTTTGATAAATTTAAGCCACTAAAAACTGGTTTGGCTCAGTTCCGTGCACTGATTGAACATCTTACTGTTCAATCCCGCACGCCTCATAGCCGAGCCGTTGGCAGCAATTAAAAAAAATGAAAATAATAATATCCATAATAAGTATTTTCACACTACTAAGTAGCATTTCATTTTCACAAAATCAAGAGTGTCTAGATAAGGAGAAGTTTTACCTTAACAAAGCGGGACAATGTTTCAATAATATATTCGAATCTAAAGGTGTAGATAAAGTAAAGTTCAAAAAATCTTTCGAACAGTATTTTATTGACTCTAAACTAGTTGAGGAAAACCTTGAAAAAGGAGAACTATATCTCCAAATATTAAAGGCTTTAGAAGAAAACCCAAATAGTATGCCATTAGTAAAAGAAGCGAATTACGTAGCTATAACTGCAGGTAAACTTAATATTACAATTCCAGAATTAGAACAGTATAAACATCTAGACTGTATAAAAGAGGAATACTTTAAATACAAAATATACTGCCCAAATGACACCATTTCAGGACTTTATTTAATTGGAGATATCAGTGCGACACTTCAAGAAATACCAAACATACATTATCAACTTGTTTCATCAACAATAAGAATGTTTTCAACAGCAAAAAGCTTTGAATCTGAATGTTTACAGGATGCAGTTGTAATGCTTTTTTGGTTCCAAACAGCTGGGCTATATGGTGATTGGTGAAATAAATAACAGCTGCCAACAATGGCTATAAAACATACGGGCGGAATTAGTAACTGTACACTACTCTTCGCGCGGCCAAAACCTTGTTTTGACCTTTTTCGCTTAAATTTAAAAGCTCAAAACAAGTTTTGGCTTTACGTAACTGCAAATCAAAGTTCACACTTCGATTTTCCGTACGTTTCATAGCCGAGCCGTTGGCAACAATTTAAAAAATGATAATTCTCTGTATCATCCTTATACCAATCCTTATATTGATTATTTGGTTGATAGTTCGAAAAAAATGGAAAAAATTAATTTTGACAATTGTAGGTTTAACAACATTAATAATTCTAGGATGGTATCTTTTTCTTGGGCTCATAGCAGCCTTTAAAAACAATTGTGAGATTACAGGAAAATGGGAAATAGGTGAATATGAAATAATTAAACAAAGCTGCATTGGATTTGCAGGTCCGCCTTGGAATGAAGTCTATCTATATCAAGACAATAAAATAGTTGATAAGATTCTTAACAAAAGTGACTCTTGTATTGTTAAATTTCAAAATTCAACAGGAGACAGTTTGCAGTTTGACCTTTGTGATCATAAAATGACAAAGCTTAAAAAATAATAAAAACTGTTGCCAACAATAGCTATAAAACATACGGGCGGAATCTGTAACCGCGCATAATCCTTCGCGCGGCCAAAACTCTTGTTTTGTCCTTTTTCTGCTAAATTTAAAAGCTCAAAACAAGTTTTGGCTTTACGTAACTGCAAATCAAAGTTTACACTTCGCTTTTCCGTACGTTTCATAGCTGAGACGTTGGCAATAATTTAAAACCAGCACCCTTTGATAACTAAAGTTGAGATAGAAAATAAATCACTTGGAATCGCTTTTTGGCAAAAAGATCAAGATGGAGATGATGATGTCATAATGGTTTCCGGAAAATGTATTTTAAATAACAACCAGCTTTACCTTAAATGTCAAGAAAAGCGTATTATCATTCTAGATGATTGGCTAAGCAGAATTAAAAAAATTGAAGATCCAGAAATCAAAAAAATTTTCCATGAATCCGAATTTGCGCTTTCATTAAGTGTTGCGGACTTGCCACTCAATGCAAATATGAGTGAGTATGAAAGTATAGGGCTAAACCTCAATGAAAATAACTGTGACTAGAGTAAAAGATTTATTGGTGTGCACACTTGTGATTACAATTATTGCCTGCACTCAAAATCATAAGACAATGGATATTCCCGATAATGCTAGCGAAAGCTTAACGGCTTTCATTCAAAAGAAAAAATTCGTTCGAGAAAAATTTTATCCAGGAATAGCCAAAGAGGAACTGAGACCAGTTGTCACGAAAAAAATTAATAGTGCTGCTCTTGATTTTATGGCAGTAATCCAAACCAAAACGCCCACTAACGAATTGTATCAAGAAGCAATTGAAAAAGGTTTAGCACGGTTCTCTGATATCTATCTTGTACTTGATACCGAGGATAGAGAAAGAATCTGTGGTTATTTTGAAGAAATGATGGATATCGTTGGTTTAGAAAGCTCTAATGGCCAGCTAAACAATTTCATGTACGGTTTTGAACCGAATCAATAAAAACTATTGCCAACAATAGCTATAAAACATACGGGCGGAATTTGTAAGCAAAGCCCTACCCTTCGCGCGGCCAAAACACCGTTTTGTCCTTTTCTTTCCTAAATTTAAAAGCACAAAACGAGTTTTGGCTTTACGTATCAGTAAATCAAAGTTCACACTTCGATTTTCCGTACGTTTCATAGCTGAGACGTTGTGGCTAATGTGAAAAAAAGCCGAAAATGAAATTTAAAATATGACAATAAAAGAAGCCATTTTAAAAAGTCTTGATGACATAAACGGACTGACAAACTATATGGAAGTTCACGACCACATTGTAAAAAATGGTTATTACGACTTTGGTTCAGCCAAAACACCACCAGCAACAATTTCGGCACTTTTGGGAGATTTTATTAGAAATGGAGATTCTCGTGTTAAAAGAATAAAGCAAGAAGGTGGTTCATACGCATATTATTTAACTAAAAACGAGCAAGATATCGGAATTGAAATCTTGTCAGGCTCGACAGAAACGACTTCAGTAAAACTACCAAAGGTTAAAGCAAAAACATACAATGAAAGAGATTTGCATAAACTTTTGAGTAGCTATTTAAAAAACACAAAAATCTATTCAAAAACCATTTTTCACGAGCAATCAAAATATGTAAAAGACAACAATCAAATTTGGACACATCCAGATATGGTTGGCGTTAAATTTTTGAATTTACAAACCAAAGTCAGTCAGAATTTTTTAAAATCCATCAATAGAGTTGACACTTTTAAATTGAGTTCTTACGAAATAAAAAAAGAAATCAACTCGGACTCTGAATTGAAAAAAGCCTATTTCCAAGCAGTTTCAAATTCAAGTTGGGCAAATTATGGTTATTTAGTTGCTTTTGAATTTAGCGACAGCTTATCTGACGAAATGGAACGACTAAATCAATCATTCGGAATTGGAATCATTGAATTGAATTCAAATCCTTATCAAAGCAAAATTTTATTTCCAGCAACTTATCGAGATTTAGACTTTAAAACAATCGACAAACTTTGTAAAATAAATAAAGAGTTTGAGCAATTTATTGAACAGACTGACAGATTAATGACAGCCCAAGAACGCTATTACAAATCGACAGAAAAGGAACTTGATGAATTTTGTGATAACTATTTTGAAAACGACACAGAAATTGAAAAATATTGTAAGGAAAAAAATATACCAAACGGAGAATAAAACACTAGCCACAACAAAGGCTAAATGTAATGCGGGTTTGGTGGGTTAATGGAATGTTTATCGTGATACATCCGCCAAAACAAGTTTTGACGAATTATATTTGAATAAAGTAAATTCACAAAAATTGGTTTGGCTCAGTTTCGTACGCTGATTGAACATTGTCACGTTCAATCCCGCACTCCACTTAGCCGAGCCGTTGGCAATCATTTAAAAAATCGATGAAAAAGATTACTCAATTTTTAATATTTATACTTTTCATTTCAGGCTGCCAAAGCAAGTATGACTTTATACCAACGACAGTTTTTAACATAGTAAACAATGGACTTGAAAATAAGGAAAAAGTGAAGGTTCTTTATTATTGCTGTGGGCCATTTGATGATCAAGTTGAACAAGGTTTTTATCGGCTTGCAATTGTAGTATCAGTAAAAACAAATGACACTTTAAATGTTTTAACATTTCCAAATCCTGAATTAGATAATTTAACTCAAAATGATAGTTTGCTATTCTATAATGACAAGCCTAATTTGGAAAAAGCATTACTGAGTTTTGATTCACTAACCGATGAAATGAAAAAAACAATTGAGAATATTGACACTAATAAAATTAGCTGGCCAAAATATTCGACTGTTGTACGATGCTCTAATTTAAAAAATGTGTCTTTAAATAGTTATACAACAATCATAGGCTCACTGACAGCAAAATAAGAAAAACCGTATGAAGACTTGGATAAAATATTTGCTATCAATTTTAGCTTTGGTGATTACAATCAATTTTTGGCTTACCTATCAAGATTTCCCCAATCAGATATACTGGATTGTACTTGTTATAATACCAACCATAATATCTATATTCTTCTCCTATCGACTTCTGAAATTTAAACAAAGACTTTTAAAATTTGGATTATCGGTTCTTATTGCAACGACTGTTACTTTTATCTCCTTTAATTTTAGAGAAATAATAATATCATTAATAAACTACCTAACGACAGATAACGAAACGGAATTATTCTTTTTCTACATTTTATATTTCCTTCAAGTCATACTATTGACTTGGTTTGTAAAGCTTATTGATTTTGAAAAATTAAAAGAAAAAATAAAAACGCTTGCCAACAATAGCTAAATGTAATGCGGGGTTTAGTGGTTAATTAAAGCTTCTACTCCTCTCTTCCGCCAAAACAAGTTTTGACGACTTATTTTGATAAATTTAAGCCACAAAAATTGGTTTGGCTTAGTTTCGTACGGATTGAAAACTTATCGCTTTCAATACCCGCACTCTACTTAGCTGAGCCGTTGGCAAGCATTAAAAAATGATTCGAAAGAAACAGATAACATTCTCGATTGGACTCATAATTCTTGGATGGATTTTAAATGCAATTGCTTGGACTGTTGCGGGACCACACCCAACAAATACGATTTTCTTAGTCGCAGGAGTTTCGGGATTCATAGGCGGACTAATTTGGTTATTGATTGCATTGATAAGTAAATAATGGAAGAATTCAATTATATAAAATTCAAACACCCGAAAAGTGAACCTGTTACTGAGTCAAGTCGATTTGAAAACGCGGTTGTCGAAATTCTATCAACTATTCTACCTAAAGCTAACCCTGATTTTGACAAACTAATTGACCAAGTTGACTATTGGTTAGTAGAATACAATCGAACCGAAAACGCAGTTTGGAGGGAAATTGGATTTGACAAAAATGACCAGTCAATTGTTGCAATGCCTTTGGGTAAGAATTATGGTTATTGGACTGACAATAATTTGACTCTTGATGATTTTGAAGCTTTTGGAGTGACAGCTATTTCATAAGACGAATTTGAAATTGAATGGACTGAATTTGAAAAGAGAAAAGAAAAATAACGCTTGCCAACAATAGCTATAAAACATACGGGCGGAACTTGTAGTCTAAGCCCTACCCTTCGCGCGGCCAAAACAACGTTTTGTCCTTTTCTTGTGTAAATTTAAAAGCACAAAAACGAGTTTTTGGCTTACGTATCAGAACAATCAAAGTTTACACTTCGATTTTCCGTACGTTTCATAGCTGAGACGTTGTGGTTAATTTAAAATAAATGAAATCTTCCCTTTATTTACTCTTGATTCTATTTGTAACAATAAGTTGTAATACAGAAAGTAAAAACTTGGAAGAGGAAAGGTGGGATGAAGTGAAAAAGTCAAGTGAATTCTATTTGATAGCGCAATTTTTGCAAAAGTACCCTAATACAAAATACTTTGAAGATGCAATAAGATTGTTAGAGAAACCTGAGCTTTATGAAATTCCACCACCCCCTTCTCATTGCGGAAATGAATGTGCGGAAATTGTGATAAATGAATTCGGGGAAGTATTTTTCTCTGGGCAAATTATAGATTTAGAAAATCTTTATGATTCTGCTATGTTTCAAATTTATTATGGAAAACAACAATTTAAAAGATCGCCTAAAACAATAATCGATTTAAACGGCTTAGAACAACATTATTTGAACGCACGGTTTGAAATTATATATTCAAGCAATTCGAGATATATGAAAATAATCCAACACTGCATAATTAAAATATCTAAAGCAGTTTCTGATTATAAAAAGCAATTATCAATAGAATGGTATAAATCAAAATATAAAGATTTATCAAGTGATAAGGCTAGTCAACTTGACTCGCTTTTCAATAATAGAATATGGTTTATGAATGAAGTATTCTTACCGCCGCCGCCGACACAACCAACTTTTGAAACACAAATAGTTGATACAGTAGAATTAGAAAATTAAAAAATTAAAAACTAACCACAACAAAGGCTAAATGTAATGCGGGGTTAATCGCTACTTGAAAGTTTATCGTGATGTGTCCGCCAAAACAAGTTTTGACAAATTATATTTGATAAAGTAAATTCACAAAAATTGGTTTGGCTCAGTTTCGTTGCAAATTGAACATTTTCATGTTCAATCCCGCACTCCACTTAGCCGAGCCGTTGTATGCAATAAAAAATGAAAAAAGGACAGAGAATCAGACTTGTATCATTTAATGGAACTGTAAATCCTGATTCTAATATTGATGAAAGAGAAAATTTTTGGAAACTACTAAATGAAATAGGTACCATAATTTATTTAGCTCACGAGAAAAAATTCCCTAATTCAAATAGAGTTCTTATAAAGTTTGATTCGGATTTAAAGTCCCTAGGATTGGAGTGTCACAATGATGAACCAAATTCATTATGGATATTAAAATCTGATTTAAAAGAAATATAAAAATTGAATGGGACTTTAAAATTGCTTCTTGGAATTGGCTTAATATTTATCGGATGGCTTTCTTTTGGCATTGGCTATACAATCAAAAACTCTTTAAATAGCTTGATTTTATTTAGCGGATTTATCTTTATAATACTGGGCATAATAGTACTATCAATAAAGACAAAACAAATTAATAAATAATCAAATCGACATAAGAATAATAACAGCATACAACAATAGCTATAAGTAATGCGGGGGTTGTGGGTAATGGAATGTATTTCGGGACCCATCCGCCAAAACTCAGTTTTGACGTCTTATTTTGATAAATTTAAGCCAATAAAAACTGGTTTGGCTCAGTTCCGTTGTAAGCAATATGAAAAACACATTAATTCTAATTATAACTTTATTCTATTGCTCTACTTTCATCCTTGGGCAATCAGTTTCTTCATCTGATAGTTTAAAGGTAATAACGGCTAATAAATTATTATTCTCAGCAATCGAAAACAATGATCTTGAAATCATAAAGGCATTATCAACAGACAAAATATACTGTATGATTTGCTTTGACTCAACTGATTTTTCACAGTCGCCTTATATGCTTGAGAAAATCGATTTTATAAATAATCACCTCCCCTCGATAAAAAAAAATCCATTATATCATCGTGCTATTCAAAGCAATGAGCTACTCCTAATTAATGAATATGAGCGTCGAAAAGGTATTACAGCTTTTTGGGCAATTTATCAAAAGAATGAACTTTCTCCAGGACACGAAGGCGGACAATTTGGAGTTTTCTTTAGACAAGTGAATGGAGAATTAAAATTTGCTGGTTTAGAAACTATTCCTTAAAAAAAATTATAAATACTGCTTACAACAAAGGCTATTAAACATACGGGCGGAACTTATAATCACACATAACCCTTCGCGCGGCCAAAACACCGTTTTGTCCTTTTCTTGTGTAAATTTAAAAGCACAAAAACGAGTTTTTGGCTTACGTATCGGAACAATCAAAGTTTGCACTTCGATTTTCCGTACGTTTCATAGCCGAGCCGTTATGCAACATATAAAAACAACAATGCAACATGTCAAATTACATTAAAAATTTAAGGATTATTTATTTTTTGACTTTGATTAGTCCTCTTGCATTAATTGGAATTTTCTCCTTGTCGATTGATAAAGGGACAGTAATGATGAATGATTCAAGTGACGAGATTTATAAATACATGATTCCAATATTCGGACTGATTCTTATTCCGATTGGATTTATGTTATTTAAGAAGAGATTAAAGATAATAGTAGAGAATGCCAATCTTGATTCTAAATTACAGTTGTACCAAGGAATTGTAGGTCAAAGGATAGCTTTTATTGAGGGAGTTGCAATATTTTCAGCAGTGACATTTATGATAACATTAAATAATCTTTATGTTGCTTATACAATAATTGCTCTTGGATTTTATCTGCCAATTTACCCTACTATAGATAAGATTAAAAATGATTTAGCTCTTGAGACAGATTCTATTGATTTAAATACACCCGTCCAGAAGAACAAAAGTTTTTGGGGCAAAAACTCATGGTTGATAATCCCTCTGATACTAGTGATGATTTTTTTAAATTATAACTCAATAAAAGAGTTTTTCGCAAATAAGGTTGTTCTTCCAAATGTTCAAGTTGATAATGGAATAATAACTGATAGTACTTATCACAATGATTATTTGGATTGGACGTTTATAATACCTTCTGATTACAAGAAAATTTCAGATACAGAGTTGGAATCAGCCAATAAAAAAGGAAACGAGTTGATTGATAATGATACGAAAAACAATAAAGAGCCAATTAGACTCTTAAATATATCAAATGGAATGATAGATTTTATGAGCAATTTAAACCCAAGAGTTCTATTTCCAAATTTAACAAGTGAGGAAAGATATTTTGAGATAATTGGAGATAAATTACAAAATGCAAGTAATGACAAGATAAAGTTTAAGAAACAAAATCAAGGCGTTATGTTGATTGACAGTCTTGAATTTAAATATGTTGAGTACTTTATGATTGGGGAGAATAGTAAAGCTGGGATAATATATATTTCAAGGTTTAACAAAGATTTCATTTTTGATTTATCTGTAACATATCGAGACACTCAACAAGCGATAAAGTTCCTAAGTAGATTAAAAGAATCAGATTTAAATTGGAAATAAATACGTTGCATAACAATGGTTATAGCAAATAGGGCGGATGTTTAAGGTGCGTTGTTCAGTGCTATCTTGTGACACCGCCGAAGCTTTTGCTTCGGCTAAGAGAATTGACTAAATTTATAACCAAAACAAAAGCTTCGGCTCAATGCATATTGATAAGTAGGTGCAATTTATTGCCCTACTTGCCATACCCGAGCCGTTGTACACCATATAAAAAAACCGACCTATTTCATAGAAAACCCTATCTTTGATACTATCAAACGATACTATTATGAAACCACCCTATGAGATTAACACCAAGGTTTTAGGACTAATTACTAGTATCTCTGAAAAAATAGGAGAAGTAAATGCCTCTTTTCTAATAAAGTCCTCTCCTAGCCTTCGAAAACAGAATCAAATTAAAACGATTCACTCTTCTTTAAAGATTGAAGGGAACACACTGACAGAACAGCAAATAACTGCAATACTTGAGAATAAAAGAGTTATTGGCCCATCAAAAGACATCAAAGAAGTTCAAAATGCCATAAAGGTTTACGAGTCAATAAATGACTACAAATTTGATTCGATTAAATCGTTTTTAAAAGCTCACAAAACTTTAATGGATGAGCTAATTGATAATCCTGGAGCATTTAGAAAAGAAGGAGTTGGAATTGTAAAAGGTTCCAAAATTGAGCACTTAGCACCACCTGCGGAAAATGTTCAGTACTTAATGAAAGACCTTTTTGATTACTTAAAAAATGATGAAGAAATCACTTTAATCAAAAGTTGTGTTTTCCACTACGAAATGGAATTTATTCACCCTTTTACTGACGGAAACGGCAGAATGGGAAGATTATGGCAAACGATAATATTAATGTCTAAATATCCTGTGTTTCAATATTTACCTTTTGAGACATTAATATCAAAATCACAAGAGGACTATTACAAAGTTCTATCCCTCTGCGACAAAACAGGTAAATCGACTGTATTCATTGAATATATGCTTTCAGTTGTAAATGACACTCTAGCAGAATTAATTGAAAATTCTGTTTCTGTGAATATGACACAGGAAAGTAGACTACAACACTTCTGCTCTTTGAATGTGGACTCTTTCACTAGAAAAGACTATATGCAAGTCTTCAAGCAATTAAGTAGTGCTTCAGCCAGTAGAGACTTAAAAACTGGAATTGAAAAAGGGTTATTCTCAAAATCAGGCGATAAAAGACTGACAACGTATCACTTGAAAAAATAATAAATACGGTGTACAACAAAGGCTAAATGTAATGCGGGTTTCGTGGGTTATTGGAATGTATTTCGGGATGCATCCGCCAAAACAAGTTTTGACGAATTATATTTGAATAAAGTAAATTCACAAAAATTGGTTTGGCTCAGTTTCGTTGCTAATTGAACATTATCACGTTCAATCCCGCACTCCACTTAGCCGAGCCGTTGTGTTTCATGCAGTACAAACTGAAATAATCAAGAAGACCATTTATGAAAAGAGCCTATTACTCGAAAAACATTCAAGACTTTTTACTAGAACCTGACTCGAGTATTCTAGGTGAATTAACCGCTAATCATAGCAACAGAACACTTGAAGAGTTACAAGTAAATGCTTGGCGTAAACAAATCACTATTCTTAAAAATCAACTAACTGAATTTGAAGGTCAAATTTATTTCGAGTTTACAATTCCTAGAATGGGTAAGCGAGTTGATAATATTGTGATCATAAATAATGTTGCTTTCATAATCGAGTTTAAAGTTGGAGACGGAGGTTATGAAAAACATGCAATTGAACAAGTAATTGATTATACGATTGATTTAAAAAACTTCCACGAAGGAAGCCACGATATCAAACTCATACCAGTTTTGGTCGCCACAAATGCTACAAGTGTTGCTGAGCAGGAAAATCAGGTTCTCGCCCATAGAACTGCTGCTAAATCCAATCAATTTGATTTATCCGAAACACTTAAGCAATATTTAAAGAGTAACAGTAAATCGATTGATATTGAATATTGGGAGAATTCTATCTACAAACCGACACCTACAATCGTAGAAGCCGCTCAAGCTCTGTACAAAGGGCATAATGTCAAAGAAATAACTAGATCAGATTCAGGAACCATTAATCTGTCTAAAACGGCAGATTGTATTAATGCAGTAATTGAAAAGTCCAAAATCAAAGGGATGAAATCAATTTGCTTTGTAACAGGTGTGCCTGGTGCGGGTAAAACTTTAGCTGGATTAAATATAGCGGTTGAAAGAATGAAAGCTGATGAAGATGAACACGCTGTTTTTTTATCTGGAAATGGGCCATTGGTTGATGTTCTAAGAGAAGCACTAACAAGGGATGAAGTACTGACAGCAAAAGAAAATGGAGAAAGGCTAAGTAAGAAGCAGGCAGGTATTAAAGCGAATGCATTTATTCAAAATATTCACCATTTCCGTGATGATAATTTACTTTCAGATAAAGCCCCAATTGAAAGAGTTGTAGTTTTTGATGAAGCTCAAAGAGCTTGGACAAATGATCAAGTTAGCTCGTTTATGAAAAGGAAAAAAGGAGTTGAAGATTTTAACAAATCAGAGCCCGAATTTCTAATTGATGTTATGAACAGGCATTATGATTGGTGTACAATAATTTGTTTAATTGGTGGTGGGCAAGAAATAAACACAGGTGAAGCTGGATTGGAAGAATGGATTAGTTCTCTTAAAAACCATTTTCCTGACTGGGACATTCACTACTCTAGTTCAATATTAGAAAGTGACAACTATTTAAAATCTGAAGAATCGAGAAAATGGTTAATTGGAAATGGAATAAGTGAAATAGAATTGCACCTTGCGGTTTCTGTTAGATCATTTAGATCAGAACAATTATCAAATTTCATTCACGAACTGCTTAATGTCCAAATTGAAAACTCCCAGAGAATATACTCTGAAATCAAAGGATCTTATCCTATAGCACTAACCCGAAACCTTGAAAAAGCAAAACAATGGCTTCGTGAAAAAGCTAAAGGAAGTGAAAGAATTGGATTAATTAGTTCTTCTGGTGCTAGAAGACTTAGGCCATTAGGTATAGATGTGAAAAATGAAATTTCTGCACCTAGTTGGTTTCTAAATGACAGTCAAGATATTCGTTCTTCTTATTTTTTAGAGGAAGTCGCTACTGAATTTGATATTCAAGGACTAGAGATTGATTGGGCTTGTGTTGCTTGGGGTGGGAATTTTCATTTTAATAATACGGATTGGAAATGTCAAAACTTCAAAGGGACTAAATGGCAAAACATAAATAAAGAAATAGACAAGGAGTATCTAAAAAACACTTATCGAGTTCTACTCACAAGAGCACGTCAAGGAATGGTAATATTTGTTCCTGAAAGCAGTGAATTAGACCATACACGACCGAAAGCCTTTTATGACGAGACCTATGAATATTTGAAAGAAATTGGAATACAAGAAATAGAATAAATAAAACACGAAAACACAACAATGTGTATAGTGCATAGCACCCTGCGGGATGCAACGACACCATACACGAAACGTTGGCAATAATTAGGTACGGTAAAGGGACATCCTTTACAAAGTTAAAGGGACATAGTTTACACTTTCAGCATTAGTAAATTGTTTAAATAAAACATTTGCTATGCCTTGGAAAAATAAAACAACTATGGACCAAAAAGTAGAATTTATTTGTGAATGGTTAACTCAAAAATACACCATTACGGAGCTCAGTAAATCTTTTCAAATCTCAAGACCTACTGCGTATAATCTCATAAAACGGTATGAGAAATTGGGTATTAGTGGCCTTCGAGAACAAGAAAAAGCACCCATAAATCACCCAAATAGAACTAAAGAATATGTAGAAAAGCACATTCTTGATTTAAAAAACAAGCATAAACTCTGGGGAGCGAAAAAGATTAAAATATTATTGTTGAACCATTGTTCTCAAGAAGATATTCCTAGTGTGGTTACCATACACAATATCCTATTCAAAAACGGATTGGTTAAACCTCAAAAAAGGCATAAAAGACTCAAACCACTATACCCTATTTTCGTCCCAAAAGAGTGTAATGAAGTATGGAGTGCGGACTACAAAGGGAAGTTCTTAATGGGCAATAAAATATACTGCCACCCACTGACAATTGCCGATTCTAGAAGCCGTTTTTTATTCACTGCCAAAGGACATTACAATGAAACTTTAGCATCGGCTAAGGCTGAATTCACCAAGGTTTTCAGAAAATACGGTATCCCCAAACAAATGCATACCGACAACGGAAGTCCCTTCGGATCTGTACGTGCTATTCAACGATTTACAAGGCTCTCCTATTGGTTTGTTGACCTGGGAATTATGCCTGTTTTTTCAGACCCAGCACACCCCGAACAAAATGGAAGACACGAGCGTATGCATCGGGACTTAAAAGCAGCCTGCGCAAAACCTTCAGCACACGACTTAAAAGCTCAGCAAAGACGTTTAAATCACTTTGTAAAGGAGTATAATCATATCCGGCCACACGAAGCTTTAGACATGCAGACACCCGCCAAAATACATTCCATTTCAACCAGACCTTACCCAGAAAGAATACCCAATTTTGATTATGAATCTAAACTCAAGGTTTTGAAAATAACTCAAAATGATTCGTTTAGATGGAAGTCTTACTTTTGGGTATACCTCTCTCAATCTTTGTCCGGTAAATATGTCGGAATGATAGAACAAGGAAATGGTATTTGGAAAGTATATTATAGAGATGTATTTTTAGGATACTTCAACGAAAACGATTTAAAACATAAAGGAGAATATACAAAGTTAAGTCATCTATTAGTGTAAAGCACAACCTTTAACTTCTGTAAACCATGTCCCTTTACACACATTTAATGAAGCACCAAGTTAAAATCATCTCATTCGGACCTTTAATAATTCTCTCTTTCCTGAGTTTTATTCTAACGATGGCCCTTTTTTTATCCCTGGAGAACAAACTGCCATATTGGACACTTTTGGTGCTTAATGGAGCTATTATCCTTCTTCTGAACCTTTTGTTTACAGGTTCAATTAAATTTGAATTTAAGCAAGATTCATTTACAATCGAATTCTTAAAAAAGCCTTTAATAACCTTTATTCCAGAGGGTGAATTCCTCTTTTCGGAAATTAAGAAATGGGATCATTTTAGCTACAACCAAGGTCCCGATGCACTTATCATCCGCCTAAAATCAAAGAAGAAAATTCGAATAACATTTAGGCTATTCGCTCTTAAAAATGACTACCACTCTTTGCTCTCAAATTTCAAGGAGTGGGTAAATGAAAATAGGGATAGAAACAGATTGTCTGAATATGAAGCTTATAACATGACCGAGCAATTTTATTCCTCAAAAAAGGCTAAGTATGCGGGCTATGTTCTTTATACGCTTTTTATTCTTGATTTTCTTTTAATGATCATTAATGCGTGGGATCATAGAAAGCTCTTTGCCCTGTTACTTATTCCTCTAACGTTTTCGGGAATGATGTTTATTGTTCAACTTCAGCTGTTTAGAAAGAAGAAAAAAAACTAACGCCAACAAAGGCTAAATGTAATGCGGGTTTGGTGGTTAATGGAATGCGGGTTTGGTGGTTAATGGAATGTATTTCGAGACCCATCCGCCAAAACAAGTTTTGACGAATTATATTTGATAAAGTAAATTCACAAAAATTGGTTTGGCTCAGTTTCGTTGCTGATTGAACATTTTCACTGTTCAATCCCGCACTCCACTTAGCCGAGCCGTTACCTGCAAGCTAAAAATGAAAGGAGTGCGAATCATTCAGTGAATTTGAAAAACACAAAGATTATTTTGCTACATTTTCTATTAAGCTTTATCTTTGAATTGTATGAAAAACCTTGATAAGAAAAGTCTTGAAAATGCCTTTCGATTATTTGACTCGGGTGATATTGACAAAATTGAAATTGGATCAACCAAGGGGTTACAAGAAATTCATCATTATCTTTTTGCTGACTTATTCGATTTTGCTGGGCAGATTCGCAAGCAAAACATTTCTAAAGGCGGGTTCAGATTCGCAAATGCTCTTTACCTAGAAGAAATTTTAGTAAAAATTGAGCAGATGCCTCAAGAAAATTTTGAAGATATAATTGCAAAATACACTGAAATGAATATTGCTCATCCGTTTTTAGAAGGAAATGGAAGGACAATGCGAATTTGGCTAGACTTAATCTTAAAAAAGTATCTCAAGAACGTTGTGAATTGGCAATTCGTTAATAAAACATTGTACTTGCAAGCAATGGAAAGAAGTCCAATCAATGATTTGGAAATACGAGTGCTACTTTCTGAAAATTTGACGGAAGAAGTAAATAATAGAGAAATAATCTTCAAAGGCATAGAGCAATCATATTATTATGAAGGCTACGAAAAGGAAGAAGACGAAGAGTAAATATTTTTAAGTTGAAATAATAAAGCCAGCAGGTAACATAGCTATATTTAATGTGGGGTTTGGCAGTAAATTAACAGCGCTAAATCAAAGATCTAGCTTCATACGGAATTGAAAACTATCGCATTACAATCCTTCACGAACCAACCCTTTATTTATCCAATAATTTCACCTGTTTTTCAAGCTGACTAAGAAGCAAATCGATGTGTTCTTTGTGTGTTCTAAAACTTAATGCTGCACATCGCAACCAATAAGCTCCGCTCAAACTGGTAGACGACACATATACTTTCCCTTCGTGTTGTACCGCTAAGGTCAGTTTCTTATTGAATGCATTTACTTCTGTTCCGTTTTTAGGATGATAACGATAGATACAAACACTCAATTCTGGTTCAGGACCTACTTCAAATCCTAAAGCTTCCACTTTTTGATGAAAATACCGTGCTAGAAGTAATTTTTCATCCAAAGCCGATCGAAAAACGGAAATACCATGCAGCTTAAGTGCCATGTACATCCGCAATCCTCTATAATGTTTGCTCAATTCGGGAGACACCTCTGAAGGAGAATATTCCATATCAAATCCGTCGGTATCCTGTAAATAAGGAGCTTGGTACTGATTGGCTTCACGCAAGGCTTTTACATCTTTAACTAAGGCTATACCTGTACCATAAGGCAAGAACAACCCCTTATGTGGATCGATGGTGATAGAATCGGCTCGGTGTATGCCTTTGAATAGTTTTTTTCCATAATCGGTTAATGCAAAATAGCCGCCATAAGCAGCATCAACATGAAACCACAAGCCGTATTTCTCACATATGTCGGCCATAGCATCCATAGGATCTACAGCACCTACATTGGTGCTTCCTGCATTGGCTACAGTTAGAAAAGGACTTAAGCCATTGGCAATATCTTCTTTAACCATTTTTTCAAAAGCTGATGGAATAATACGGTAAGCGTTATCGAGTGGCAAATACCGTAGAATGCATTCATTCAACCCTGAAAGTCGGATGGCTTTTTCTACACTATGGTGCGATTGTTCGGATAAATAAATAACCGTTTTTTCGTAATCTTTTCCTTTAATTTTCTTAGCCCATCGTGCTGTTGACATGGCTGTTAGATTGGCAATACTCCCACCCGAACTTAGGTATCCACCAAACGAACCTGTATAGCCTAGCACCTTCCCTGTCCATCGTACAAGTGTGTTTTCTATACGCACAGAACCTGGAGAAGCAAAAAACAAGCCCGCAAAACGGTTGGTAACAGCGGCTAGATAGTCACCCAACGCTGAGGCATATAGTCCACCTCCTGGTATGTACGCCAAATAAGCACCACTGGTGGGATTCAATCCCGGTTTTATGCTTTGCTCATCAATAGATTGCATGATGGAAGCAATATCTTCACCTTGTTCTTCTAAAGCAATTTTTGCATCGAAGTTTTCAGGATCATACCCCTCCTTTTCGTATAGTTTTTGATTCGGAATGGTTTTAATGAATTCGTCAGCAAAACCAAAAACGACAGAATCGGCCTCCTTTTTCTGTGCTGGAGACAATTCTAATTTTCGGCTTTCTAGTTCTAATTCAGAGAGTTGCTTAAGCATCATCCACGGGATATTTTGTTCCTATAATTTCAAAAACGATTCGTAAACTTCGAATTCGGTCAAATTCAACATTCTATCTTCTTGCGCTGCACCTTCTTCTATATGACCTAATGTTTCCATTGGCAAATCGAATGCAACGAACAACATATCAGCCAAATCTTCGCTGCTTATTTTCCCGTTTACAAACATGATATACATACAGATATGAAAAGCATCAAACGTTTGTGACAAACAGGCAATGATTGTTTTTTGACGCAGACTGAAACCATTGTAAATGTCTTCAAAAGCGTTTACATATTTCAAATAATCTGTCCACTGATCTTGCAAATCTTCTTTCGGGAAATAAATAATTTCCTCTTCCTCATCTTCCCATTCTTCATCGATATCCAAATCGGGTAATTCCCCATTAAAATGTTCGGTAAACCATAGGGCTACCAATTGTTGAAGATGAATTCTACCTTCTTCCAATTCTTTGCTTTGGGCTTTATGAAAAACGGGGTCGCGCCACAACTGCTTTCTTAAATGAGCTTTACCACTCGCATTACCGTCCGGATAATTATCTACTAAGGTTAAAAACAAGTTATAGATATTCACTTCTCCTAATTCTGGCTCACCATTCTCGTTGGCAAACTCTGCCACTTTTTGAATCAAGACTTCATCTTTTGATTTAAGGTCGTGGCCATTAGGACTCTGCAAAAATTGATTTTCATTCAACAAGTAAAAAAAATCATCTTCTTTTTTAACTAAAAACATAATAGATATATAACCCTGATAAACAACAAATTAAACAACTCAACCATCGTTATCAGAGCGGTAAAAATACAACCTTTAAATCGTTAAAAAACTGTTAATTTAAATCCGACTGAATCTTCTGTGCGTTATCTCCCACCAAATAATTAACAAACAGAAACATGAAAAAAGTAATAGCCGCTTTGGCTCTAATCATCGGAACAGCAACAGCAACTACAGCACAAAATGTAACTTACGTTGGAGGCGAAGCCATGTACCCGAAAAAGGACATTGTAGACAATGCCGTAAACTCTAAAGATCATACCACTTTGGTTGCAGCAGTACAAGCAGCTGGATTGGTAGAAACGTTAAAAAGCAAAGGTCCTTTCACAGTATTTGCTCCTACCAACGATGCTTTCGAAAACCTACCAGCAGGTACGGTAGAAACCTTGGTAAAACCAGAAAACAAAGGCACATTAACGGCCATTTTGACTTACCACGTTGTAGCGGGAAACTATACTTCAGATAAAATTGTAAAAGCCATCAAGGCATCGAGCAATGGAATTGCAAAACTAACTACAGTACAAGGTGGTACGCTTAAAGCGATGTTGAATGGTAAAAACGTAATGCTTGAAGACGAAAATGGCAACAAGGCCAACGTTACGATATTAGACGTTGTTCAATCGAATGGTGTAATACATGTAATTGATGCTGTAGTTACGCCTAAGAACTAATTTACCCAACTCTTTCATTCAGTTTAAACCCCGATAAATCGGGGTTTTTTATTTTTTATAAAAACCAATTACACTTACATTCGTTCTTAATGAATATGAAACAAGGTATTTTAACCATTCTTATTGCATTGGCTTTATCCATCACAAGCTGTACAGCACAAAATGCAAATGAAAAATTAACCTCATCTTCTCCACAAAAAGATTTGAGTCATTTACAAACTGCCTATTTTGCTTCGGGTTGTTTTTGGTGCGTAGAAGCTGTTTTTGAAAGTGTGGAAGGTGTTGAAGAAGCTATATCGGGTTATGCTGGTGGGCATACCGATAACCCTACTTATCAATCCATTGGAACAGGTACAACAGGACATGCCGAATCTGTACAGGTCTTTTATGATTCTACTGTAGTTTCGTTTGAAACCTTGGTTAACGTGTATTACGGATCACATGACCCTACAACAGTTAACGGCCAACATCCAGATTACGGCACTCAATATAGAAGCATCTTGTTTTACCAAAATGCATATGAAAAAGCCATTGCTGAAAACTATAAGGAAACGTTGGATGCATCAGGAGATTATAGCCAACCGATTGCAACAGAAATCATACGTTTGAAGACATTTTACCCTGCAGAAGATTACCATCAGGACTACGAAAAACTTCATCCTGAAAACCCCTATGTACAAAAAGTATCTATTCCTAGGTTAAGAAGGTTTCAATCTAAATTTCCTGAACTACTAAAAGACCATTTGCATTAACAACAGCATAAAATATCAACCATAAAAAAACCGAAGATTGCTCTTCGGTTTTTTATTTCAAAAATATAGTTGCTCTACTTAGTGTGCTGTAGAAACGGCTCTCATTTCACGAATTACCGTAACCTTTACTTGACCAGGATACGTCATTTCGTTTTGAATTTTCTGAGATATATCAAACGATATTTGAGCTGCTTTAGCGTCATCAACTCTATCGCAATCTACCATCACACGTAACTCTCTACCTGCTTGAATAGCATATGCTTTGGCTACACCATTGATATCGCTAGCAATTTTTTCTAAATCTTTAATACGCTTAATATAGCTTTCCATTACCTCGCGACGAGCTCCTGGACGTGCACCAGAAATAGCATCACACACTTGAATGATTGGTGACAACAATGAGGTCATCTCAATCTCGTCGTGGTGAGCACCAATGGCATTGCAAATATCAGCAGGTTCGCCATACTTCTCAGCCCACTGCATACCCAAAATTGCGTGTGGAGTTTCCGATTCGGTATCCAACACTTTTCCAATATCGTGCAACAAACCAGCTCGCTTTGCTTTCTTAGCATTTAAACCAAGTTCGGCAGCCATTATAGCACATAAATTAGCCACTTCACGTGAGTGTTGCAGTAAGTTTTGTCCATAAGATGAACGGTAACGCATACGACCTACATAACGAATAAGCTCAGGAGCCAATCCATGAATTCCTAAATCAACACAGGTTCTTTTACCTGTTTCGAATATCTCTTCTTCAAGGTCTTTGGTTACTTTTTCAACCACACGTTCTATACGCTCTGGATGAATACGTCCATCGCTTACCAATTGGTGCAATGCCAAACGGGCTATTTCTCTTCGTACAGAATCAAAACAAGAAATCGTGATAGTTTCCGGCGTATCGTCTACAATAAGCTCTACACCTGTTGCAGCTTCAAACGAACGAATGTTACGTCCCTCTCTACCAATAATCTTCCCTTTATTTTCGTCTGATCCAACTTGGAAGTTAGATACTGAATTTTCTATAGAGTGCTCAGTAGCAACACGTTGAATAGCTGTAATTACAACTTTTTTAGCTTCGGTATTGGCTGTTAACTTAGCCTCGTCTAAAATGTGCTGAACAGATAGAGCCGCTTCGGTTTTAGCTTCGTCTTTTAGCATTTCTACCAATTGACCTTTAGCTTCTTCTTTGCTGGTTCCTGCTACTTTTTCTAACGTGCTGATAGCTTCTTGCATTTTTGCATCAAGCTCACGTTCTTTCTTTTGAAGTCTTTCTGTATTCTCTTCTAGTTTTTTTACGGCAAAGGTATGATCCTTCTGCTCTTGCCTTAAAGCTTTGTCTTTTGCTTTGTATTCTTCGAAGTTGAGTTTGTTTTTTTGCTCGTATTCTTTTACACGTTTTTCTAAGTCGTGCAAACTTGCCTTGCGCTTACTTACCTCTTCTTCGTGTTTTTCTTTAAGCGATTGAAATTTTTCTTTTGCTTGAAAAGCTTTTTCTTTTCTTACAATTTCAGCTTCTTTTTCGGCTTCTGCCAAAATGCTGTTTTTCTTGCTGTTCAATACTTTATTGACCAACACATACGCTACAGTACCACCTATAGCTAGACCTCCTATTAGGCCTATGGTTAAACTTATTCCGTCCATTTTAATAAAATTTAGAGACGGAGCTAAAAACTATTTCGAATGCTCTTGAAGAATGAGTGATAATCTATCTTCTATCAGTTGCAACGCCGAACCGCTTGACTTTTGGTTCATTTCGTTTTCTTTAAGAAGACTCTGGGTAGTTATCTGCAATGCCGCCATGGCCAACAAATCTTGTTTGTCTTTAACAGAGAAATTATCTTGAAAAGAAAGCAATAAATCGTTAATTCGACTGGCCGCCTTACGCACAAACTCTTCTTCGTTTGCGGCTACTGTAAGCGGATAATTTCTACCAGCGATACTAACTTTTATAGACTGTCCTTCACTCATTTATTTATTCAATAAAGCAATGCATCGGTCGATTTCTCTAACCAATTCGTTAATCTTTAACTTCGCATCTCGTTTACCTTCGCTCTCGTTTGTCACTAAGGCATTTGCTATTTGTACACTCTCTACTTTGCTATTTAGGTTTGTGTTTTCTATTTCAAGTGTTTTCAGCTTTTTAACTAAGGTCGCTATTTCGCTATCCTTTTGCTGAATATCAAGCTTTAATTCCAAAATCAATTCGCTCAGTTGGCGTATTTTGTTTTCAATGCTTTTTACTTGGGTGTTCACAGTGCTAAATCTATGCAGATAATGTAACGCAAAGGTACATTTGTAAAGTATTTTTGCAAGTCATTTCATTATCGTTCGTAAAGATTTTTTCAAATACTACATTTGCCCTTTATGCTGTCGAAGTTTTTCTCATTACTAATTGCCCTTGTTTGTGGGCTTACATCCGTTGCTCAAACCTATCCTTTATTGGATCATCCGCCTATAAAAATACCGGTATTCTTGAGTGGTAATTTTGGTGAAATAAGAAGCAATCACTTCCATACAGGTTTAGACATAAAAACAAGAGGTTCAGAAGGTTACAACCTTTACGCCGTATGGCCTGGAAGAGTAAGCAGAATAAAAGTTTCTCCTTATGGTTATGGAAAAGCATTGTACATCACACACCCAAATGGTTACACAACGGTGTACGCTCATCTGAAGCGATTTAGTCCTGAAATTGAAGCTTTTGTAAAACAAGAACAGTACAGAAAAAAATCTTACGCCATTGAAATTTTTCCTTCAGCTGACCAATTTAAGTTCGTTTCTGGCGATAAAGTTGCCCTTAGTGGAAACAGTGGTTCGTCTCAAGGTCCACATTTACACTTTGAAATTAGAGAAACCAAAACCGAAAAACCAGTCAATCCACAATTGTTTGGTATTGAGGTAAACGACAAAGTAAAACCGAGCATTTACGGCGTAAAAATCGAAAGCAAAAGCAACCATGGAGGTGTAAACAAAAAGAATTACGCTTATTATGGAATTGGTGGCGTACATGGCGACTATATTTTGAATACAGGCGTTGTTAAGGCTTTTGGACCAACAGGTATTTACTTGCATACAATCGACAAATACAGCGATGTACCCAATAGCAATGGCACATACAATATAAGCATGCTGGTTAACGATACCTTGGTTTATTCTATGGAACTTAACAAACTCGATTTTGCTACCAAACGTTTCATCAACAACCACATAGACTACCGATTATTTAAGCAGAAAAGAAAAAAGTACCAAAAGTGTTTTGTAGAAGGCTACAACGAACTAGACCTTTTTCCTAACCTTGTAAACAAAGGGATAGTTGATATTGAACATGGCATAAAATACGATTTCAAAATCTATGCTTCTGATTTAAAAGGCAACACCTCTGAGTTGAATTTCAGCATCATTGGTGATTCCTCAGCCATTAAACCAGCTTCAGAAATCAATAGCGAAGGTTTTCATATTGCTTACAACAAAGACAAGGAAATAAACTTACCCATGGCCAAAGTGCATTTTCCTAGAAATACCTTTTATACTACGCAATACATCAATGTAAGCAGCAAACCCTATGACAAAACGCTTACCCCTATATACAGTATTGGAAATAGCACAATCCCCATTCATGGTTATTTTGACATTGTAATCAACACGGATGTGGACAATACAAAAGGATTGTTTTTAGCTACATTGAACGATAACAAAACGGTTATAGGATCGGATTTCATTAAAAAAACCAATGAACAAGGATTTTGGTTTAAAACCAGAAGTTTGGGAGATTATGCACTAATGAAAGACACTGTTGCTCCTACAATAAAACCTATTAACTACTACTTTAACAAGAATTACAAAAATGGGCAAGCTCTGCGTTTTACATTTGTAGAAAAACTGACCGGAATCAACTCTTACAATTTATTTATTGACGGCGAATGGGTACTTTTAGAATACGATGCTAAACGAAAAAGCTTTATTTACCGTTGTGATGGTGAAAAACTAAGCAAAGGCGTGCACAAGTTCGAATTCATTTTAGAAGATGGTGTAAAAAACCAAAGCGTATATTCGGGGCAGATTAATTTTATTTGATGCATAAATATTTAATCATACTCTCTTTTATACTCCTCACATTCACCTCGTTTGGACAAAGAAAAATCTTGCAATTCTCTGGTATCGTCGTTACCGAAGATAGTTTGCAAGCGGTGCCATACACTAGCATTTATGTAATAAACAAAGCATTAGGAACCACTACCGACTTCTACGGCTATTTTTCTTTTGTAGCAAGTGCTGGCGATACAGTTCAGTTTTCAGCTGTGGGTTATAAGCGCAACATCTTTGTTGTCCCTGAAGAGTTTACCGACGAGAAATACACACTCATTCACGTTTTACACAACGATACAGTAATGCTCAACGAAACTGTGGTATATCCATGGCCGAGCAAAGAACAATTCAAACAAGCATTTCTTACCCTCAATATTCCAGACGATGATGTGGAACGAGCTAGAAAAAACCTGAGTCAAGAAGAATTAGCAAAAAGGGCTGAAGAATTACCTGTTTCTGGTAGTTTGGCCTTCAAATATCAAATGCAACAGCGCAACGACCAATTGTATTACGCTGGGCAAGCACCCCCTATTCAAATATTAAATCCTTTTGCTTGGGCTAAGTTTATTGAGTCCTGGCGAAACGGCGATTTCAAACGGAAAAAAGATTGATGAGAGCATTATTTTGCTTACTTCTTGTTGGGCTTAATTTTGGCCTTTCAGCACAAACACAAACCATTCAGATTCAATTAACTCAGAAAGGCAACATACCTATACCCTTCGCTTATCTTAGTTATAAAGATTCTATACAGCTTACGGCAAACGAAAACGGTAAAGCTTCTTTTGAAATTAAAAAAGACGGGTTTGATAAGGATTGTGCCAATGGTTTAGCCATATTAAAAATCAGTCACGTTGCATTTCGCGATACCGTAATTAAGTTTTTACCAGGTAAATATCAACCCACTCAACGGCTGAACATTCAACTGAAAAGCATAGAATTGAGAACGGTTGACATTGTAGCCAAACAAAAAAAAACGGATGGTATACAAAGTATCAATTCTAAAACAATCGAATTTATACCAACAGCTAGCGGAGACTTCATCAATGCTGCTTTGAGCACACAATTAGGTGTATCTAGTACCAACGAACTATCTGCTTCCTATTCTGTTCGAGGTGGTAGCTACGATGAAAACTTGGTGTACGTTAATGGCATAGAGGTTTACCGACCTTTTTTAGTGCGAGCCGGACAACAAGAAGGTTTATCATTTATCAACGGCAATATGGTAGAAAGCATCGATTTTTCTGCCGGTGGTTTTTCAGCTAAATATGGCGACAAACTTTCATCTGTATTGGATGTGAAATACAAGCAACCACAACGCAATGGCGGCGGATTTGAAATAGGTCTATTGGGCTCAGAAATATTTTTAGAAAATGTTTTAGCAAAGGGAAAGATCTCACATGTATCTGCAATTCGATTCAGAAAAAACCGATCTGTTTTAAACGGGCTGGACACCAAAGGAGAATACAACCCAACTTTTTACGATGGACAAACATTTTGGACTTTCAACATCAACAACAAGAGCAGTTTGAATGTTTTAGGACAGTTTTCTTCCAACACATACAACTTCACTCCTACTACGCGTGAAACAGAATTTGGAGGCATACAACAAGCTTTGCGATTCACTGTATTTTTCGATGGTCAAGAAGAAAGTAAATTTGCGTCTGGCACAGGAGCTATTCAATACAATTACTACCCAAACCCTAGATTAAAACTAACTCAATCTTTATCCTACTTTCAAACACGAGAGCAAGAAAGTTTTGATGTCGTTGGGCAGTATTTTTTAGATGAATTAGATAGAAATTCAGGGTCGGAAACTTTTGGAGATGTGCTTCAGAATTTAGGCGTCGGAGGCTTCTTAAATCACGCAAGAAACGAGATCAATGCCAATGTATTAGGCGCTAGCAGTAAAATGAGTTACCAATACAGCAAAAACACATTCAGCGCTGGGTTAGAATACAAAAAAGAACACATAGAAGATAGAATCAATGAATGGGTTTATATCGATTCTGCCGATTTTGGTATTCCTCAAAACCCAGGTGGAGATTTCATATTAAGCGATAGACTAAACGCAAAAAACACCATCGATGCCGATAGAATTTCAGCGTATGCTAACAACGAATTTGTTTTTGAAAACAAACGTGAAGAACAATGGAAACTAAATACAGGTATTCGTTTTCAGCATTACAGTTTTACCAATTCTAGTTTTGTTTCCCCTCGTGCTTCATTTAGTTTTTTACCAATGTGGTATAGAGAAATAAACGATTCAACTACCGTAAAAAAACAGCTTTCGTTTCGTTTTGCAGTAGGTTCGTACAATCAGAACCCATTTTACCGTGAAATGCGAACTCTAGATGCTTCCATCAATTCGGAACTGCGTGCTCAGAAAAGCATACACTTTGTATTAGGATCCGACTATGAACTTCTTATTTGGGGACGTCCATTTATTTTGAGTACAGAATTGTATTACAAACAACTCAAAGATCTTGTGCCTTACGAATTGGAAAACGTAAGACTGCGATATTATGGCGACAACTTATCGGATGGATACGCTCGTGGCATCGACTTGAAATTGAATGGTGAATTTGTTAAAGGAATTGAGTCATGGATTACCATGTCCTACCAAAAAACTGAAGAAGATTTATACGATGATGAGGGCGTAATGTTTGTTGATGCCGATGGAGTACAAACATTTCCAAGCGCATCACGACCTATTGCCGATACAGTTACTTTTTCTCCTGGAAGCATTCCACGCCCAACCGATCAGCGTTTTGTTTTTGGGATGTACTTTGCCGATTACATGCCTAGTAACCCTGAGTACAAAGTGTATTTGAGTTTGATTTTTGGCACACCACTACCCTACGGACCTCCATCATTTGAACGCTACAAAGATGTACTGCGATCGGTAGCGTATCGCCGAGTAGATATAGGTTTTAGTCGCGATTTAATTACGGCTGAAAAGCACCCGAAATGGCTCAAACCATTCAATAGCGCTTACATAAGTTTGGATGTTTTCAACCTCATTCAAATCAACAACGTTGTAAACTATCAATGGGTTACAGATGTTAGTGGCCGACAATATTCTGTACCAAATTATCTAACGGGAAGAAGAGTAAACCTAAAGTTTGCCGCTAAATTTTAAGCCATGGATCCCAAGTCCAAAACAACTGTACAACAGTCATTCAAACTCATTCTAGGCCTTTTTATAATGGGGACTTTGAGCATGTTTTTGTCCAAAATCGTGTTTTACGTTACCAATGCCAATCTTTTTGCTTCACCTACATTGCTCAATATTATAGGCGGAATCCGATTTGATATGGCCATTGTATCGCTTTTGGTACTGCCTTTGTGTTTGTTCATTTTACTCCCTCTACCAAGAACAAAATGGGTGAAATTCATCGTCCTTACTTTATGGTATTTGGGCATTATATCGGCTTTAATTCTAAATTATATCGATGTTCAATACTTTAGGTTTACAGCCAAACGATTGTCTATCGACTTATTTTTCATGGCCGGTTTGGGCAATGAATTACCTACTTTAGCTAAAGCCTTTTTTATCGATTTTTGGTATCTCATTTTGCTATTTGCCGCTCAAATAGTTTTGCTTACAAAAGCAACACAATTTCTTTTCAAAAAGCATTACGCTTCATTTACTCTACACTGGAAACCACTTATGTTCAATGGAGTTTTGTTGTTGCTTTTTACAACTGTTTTCATTCTCATTTTCAGGGGTATTGGCTTAAAACCCATCAACACCATTGCCGCATTGAATTATGGCGAAGCTGAACAAGCATCTCTTATTCTAAACTCACCCTTTACAGTAATAAAAAGCGCCGAGTCTACCCAACTACATCATACCGCTATGTACAGCGCCAATGAACGAAACACACTTCTACCATATAGCAAGTCATACTACAACCCAAAAGATTCAATTTCGGCTAAGAACATTGTCTTGATTATTGTAGAAAGTTTGAGCGAAGAATATTTTGGGATATTAGATTCCAACGGCAAAAGTTTCATGCCATTTCTGGAAAGTTTAAGATCAAAAAGTCTTCAATTTGAATACAGTTTCGCCAATGGAAAACGCTCAATTGATGCCGTTCCGGCTTTAATGGCCTCTATACCAAGTTGGACATCAACACCATATATAACGTCTAGCTACAACACCAATAAAATTCAAACTTTACCCAAAATACTTAAGAAATACGGTTACAAAAGCACTTTTTTTCATGGAGGAAAAAACGGAACTATGGGTTTTGATGCATTCTGTATTGCCGCAGGAGTAAACGAATATTATGGCTTGAACGAATATCCAAATCCCGACCATTTCGATGGCACCTGGGGCATCTCGGATTTACCTTACCTACAATATGTAGCGAAAGAAATAACACAAACTAAACAGCCTGCTTTTCACACGATTTTTACACTTAGCAGTCATCATCCATTTAAAATTCCGGCACCATACAATACTGAGTTGCCAACCCATACTTTGGAAATAATGCAATCCATAGCTTACGCCGATTTGAGTTTAAAGGCATTTTTTGAAAGCCTAAAAGAATGGAAGGAATTTGACAAAACATTGTTCATCATTACAGGCGATCACACTTCCATAAGCAACAATACAACATGGTCTCAGCCTACCAATGCATTCAAAGTACCAATTTGGTTGTATGCTGCCGATATAGAGGCTAAATGTATGGATGCCACAATCAATCATATAGATATAATGCCGACAGTTGTAGATTATCTCAATTTACCCGATACTGTTTATGGCATGGGCAATTCAGCGTTTGAGGAAACATCCACCAGCATTCAATTTTTGTCTGGAGTATTTTATTTGAATCAAAGAGATACTGTAATTGCATTCTCCTACCCCAACTTCACCTCGCCAACCGAAACGTTTCGATACAATTTGAAGCAACAAAAAAAGACCATCTCGAAAGACAGTCTTTTTATTAATTCAGAGCTTTTAAAAGTCTCTGTAGATCAGTATTACTCACGCTTAACTAGCAACAAGCTAAGCGATCATTAATTTACTTTTCAAAAGTTTTAAGAGTTGTACAGATAATATTTACACAATCCAACAATTGTTCTTCTGTCATTACCAACGGTGGTGCAAAACGAATGATGTTTCCGTGGGTTGGTTTTGCCAAAAGTCCATTGTTTTTAAGAGCAACACAAATATCCCATGCTGTAGAGCTATCTTCTGTGTCGTTGATCAATATTGCGTTCAACAAACCTTTACCACGTATAGCATTTACAATGTTGCTTCCTGAAATGAATTCATCCATTTTCATACGGAATAAAGACCCCAAAGCTTCAGCGTTTTCGGCTAAATTTTCGTTTTTCACAACATTCAAAGCGGCTATGGCAACTTTTGCTGCAACTGGGTTTCCACCAAATGTAGATCCGTGTTGACCAGGCTTAATTACTTCCATGATATGGTCGTTAGCCAAAACCGCTGACACTGGATAAACACCACCACTGATGGCTTTACCTAAAATCAATATATCGGCTTTTACATTTTCATGATCGATAGCCAATAACTTACCTGTACGAGCGATACCTGTTTGAACTTCATCAGCAATGAAAAGAACATTGTACTTCGCACAAATCTCTTTAGCTTTTGTTAAATATCCTTCGCTTGGTACATATACACCAGCTTCACCTTGAATAGGTTCTACTAAGAAACCTGCAACGTTTGGATTGTTAGCCAAAACACGCTCTAATTCTTCTAAGTTATCGTAAGGTATGCGTTGGAAACCAGGCGTAAAAGGTCCGAAGTTTTTAGCCGCTACTTCGTCGTTTGAAAACGATACGATGGTTGTTGTGCGACCGTGAAAGTTATTCTCACAAACGACAATTTGAGCTTTATCTTCTGCTACACCTTTTTTCTCGTAAGCCCATTTTCTAGCCAATTTAATCGCCGTTTCAACTGCTTCAGCTCCAGTATTCATTGGTAAGATTTTATCGAAACCAAAAAATTCGCAAGCAAATTGCTCGTAAGGACCTAAAGAACTATTAAAGAAAGCACGACTGGTTAAAGTCAAAGTTTTCGCTTGTTCCATCATTGCTCCAATAATTTCTGGATGACAATGACCTTGATTTACTGCTGAGTAAGCTGAAAGAAAATCGTAGTATTTCTTACCCTCAACATCCCATACATACACGCCTTCGCCTTTTTCAAGCACTACTGGTAATGGATGATAATTGTGCGCTCCATACTTGTTTTCTTGTTGAATAAATTCTTCCGAACGATTTAATGTTTGATTCTGCATAGGTTTTTAACTTTCTGAAGGCCTAATTTATAACTTTGCCTCCATTGTGAAATATGGGCAAAAAACGGAATAAAAAGCCATTAATTCAAGCTTTACGAATTGAAGGCACAGCAGCTGAAGGAAAATCTTTCGGAAGATGGAACGATAAAATAGTGTTTACCAAGTATACCGCACCTGGTGACGTAGTGGATGTACAGCTTACCAAAAACAGGTCGAGCCATGCAGAAGGCAATGTTGTTGCCTTTATTGAGAAATCTGATTTACGCATAGAACCTTTCTGCGAGCATTTTGGGACATGTGGTGGTTGCAAGTGGCAACATTTACCATACGATTACCAATTGGAGCAAAAAAACCAACAGGTTAAAGACAATCTTTCTCGTATTGGTGGCATTGAACTGCCAGAATTTGAACCAATCTTGGGAGCTCCAAAAACAAAATACTATCGCAACAAGATGGAGTTTACGTTTTCTAATAAACGTTGGCTTACTAACGAACAGATAAAGTCGGAAGAAGAATTTGAACGTCGTGGTTTAGGATTTCATATTCCGGGGGCATTTGATAAAGTATTAGACCTGCACAACTGTTACTTGCAAAGCACTATTTCTGATGATATTCGAAAAGAAATTAAGCGTTATGCACTCGAGCACGATCTAAGTTTTTTCGACATAAGAGATCAAGTTGGTTTGTTGAGAAACTTAATGATAAGAAGCGGTGCTGAAGGTGAATTGATGGTACTGGTTTCTTTCTTTGAAGATACTGAAGCTGTACAGCCTTTGATGGAACATGTAAAAAATAGTTTCCCTCAAATCAGCAGTTTGATGTACGTTATCAATCCCAAAAAGAACGATACGATGGAAGGTCTAGAACCCGTTTGTTTCAACGGTAAAGATCATATTATCGAAAAAATGGAAGATCTATCTTTTAAGGTTAACCCAAAATCGTTCTTCCAAACCAACAGCGAGCAGGCATTAAATCTTTACTCTGTGGTAAGAGATTTTGCAGGACTTACAGGAAATGAGGTTGTGTATGATTTGTATTCTGGTACAGGTACTATTGGCTTGTTTTTAGCCAAACAATGCAAGCAAGTTGTTGGTGTTGAGTATGTAGACGATGCTGTGAAAATGGCTGAAGAAAACATGCAAATCAACAAAGTAGAGCATGCAAAATACTTTGCTGGCGATATGAAAGATTTGTTGAACAAAGATTTTATAGCTGAGCACGGCAAACCAGACGTGGTTATTACCGATCCACCACGAGCAGGAATGCACGAAGATGTGGTAAATGTAATGTTAGAAATGGCAGCAGAAAAAATAGTATACGTAAGCTGTAACCCTGCTACTCAAGCACGTGATTTAAAGTTATTGGATGTAAAATACAAGGTAGAACGTGTACGCCCTGTAGATATGTTTCCACAAACTCACCACATTGAAAACGTGGTTTTACTAACTCTTAAAAAATAAGACAAACTATGGACGAGGCATATTGGACAAAACGTTACCAAGACAACAACACCGGTTGGAATATTGGGTATGCCTCTACTCCGTTGGTTCAATATATCAACACATCTTTAGATAAAAACAGCCGAATATTAATCCCTGGTGCAGGAAACGGATTTGAAGCCGAATATTTATTCAAAAATGGATTTGAAAACGTCCATGTACTTGATATCAGTTCCGAACCGTTAAAGCATTTTTCAAAGAGAAATCCCGATTTCCCTGAAGAACAATTGCATCAAGGCGATTTTTTTTCGTTTGAAGGTAATTTTGACTGTATTATAGAGCAAACTTTCTTCTGCGCATTAAACCCTGATTTAAGGGAAGATTATAGTGTAAAGATGAAAACTCTATTGAAACCAAATGGAAAATTAGTAGGCTTATTATTCAATTTCCCGCTAACAGAAGTTGGACCTCCTTATGGTGGCGATTTAGCATCATATAATCATATATTTAGCAGCTGGAATAGATTTAAGATAGCCCCTTGCTACAACTCAATTCCACCTAGAAACAACAAAGAATTCTTTTTTACAGCATCCATATAAAAACACAGTATGCAACGAACTCTCATTTTAAACACCGTACAAAGTCAACAAAAAATTGAGCGCATAGCAGCCGAAATTCAAGAGAAGTTGTTTGGTACAGACGAACTCTTTTTTTTAGGAATAGGTGAAAAAGGTGAAGCTTTAGCAAAACATATTATCAAGGTATTGCCAAAGCATATAAAAGTAGAATCGGCTAAATGCGATAAAGCACTTATTCCTGCAAATGGATTTTTACCCGATGTAAACTTCGAGGGTAAAACTGTGATAGTTTTAGACGATGTATTAGAATCAGGAACAACATTGATGCACGTTTGTAGCGCCGTTATGTTACAAAACCCGAAGCAAATAAAAACCATGATTTTAGTTGATAGAATGCATCCACGCTTCCCTATCAACGCCGATTTCGTGGGGCTTACTTTGAGTACAACTCTACACAATCATGTAGAAGTATTGTTTGAGAAAAAAGGTATTTCAGCTTATTTGAATTGATAATAAGCTTTAATAATAAGCTGTATCCTTTCTTTTATGTCCATTATATTATCCAATGTATAATGGGCCCTGTTGTAATGCATCTCTCGCTTTAATAAATGCTCAGTAATAAACTGTTCTAATTCTTCTCCTTTCAACCCTGCTATTAAAGGTCTTATCGTTTTAGAGTTCTCTAATCTGTCCTTCAAAACTTTAGGACTGAATTTCAAGTACACCAAAAAAGTATCGGCTAAAAGATTATCAGCATTTTGCTTCAACTGCATTGCTCCTCCTCCAAGCGACAATACACATGGATGATCTTTTAAGGATAAAATTTCATTCAAATATTTCGATTCAATTTCTCGGAAATAAGGTTCGCCTTTAGCCTTAAATATGGCTTCTATAGCTTGTCCTTCCTTATCTTCAATATAAGCGTCTAAATCAATGAATGGATAGTCCAACTCTTTTGCAAGTTTTTTTCCCAAACTTGTTTTCCCTGATCCCATGTAACCGGTAAGTGCAATATGTCTCAAACTATTTACTTTAGCCATCTAAAGTAAGCCAATGAATATAGTTGAGGTAAAAAGTCCTAAACATATCCAAGATTTTTTGGATCTACCAAATCTTATTTATAAAGACAACAAAGCCTACATAAGGCCTTTGAATAAAGATATAGAGCATGTTTTTGATCAAAACAAAAACAAATATTTCCGACATGGCACATGTACACGTTGGGTAATGTATAAAGACAATGTTTGTATCGGACGTGTTGCTGCCTTTGTAAATGATAAATACACTTCTCAGTACAAAGATGTTGGAGGCATGGGCTTTTTCGAGTGCATAGAAGATAAAGAAGCTGCATTTGCATTGTTCGATACAGCCAAGGCATGGCTTACAGAAAAAGGCATGAGGTACATGGATGGCCCAATCAACTTTCAAGAAAAAGATAAGTTTTGGGGCTTAACTACTACCAACTTTGAACAGTCGCCATATTATGGTCAAAATTACAATCCAGAATATTACGTAGCGTTTTACCGAGATTACGGTTTTCAGACATTCTATGAACAACTGATTTATTATCGTTTATTGAAAACACCTGTACAGGACAAATATTTAGCCAGAGCAGAAAGATTAGAACGCGACCCTAAGTTTAGTGTTCAACCTATAAGAAAAAGTCAACAAAAGAAATTCAGCGAAGATTTTAGAGAAATCTACAATGCTGCTTGGGGGAAACGTGAAGGCGATACTTTTAAGGGAATGTCTAGTCAACAGGCATTATCTATAATGAAGTCTTTGAAGCCAGTAATGGATGAACGACTAACTTACTTTGCTTATTACGATGGTAAACCAATCGGTTTTTACATCTCGCTTCCAGAAGTCAATGAAATTTTCAAAAAATTCAACGGTAAATTTGGCCTAATCGAAAAACTGCGCTTTTTATGGCATCTAAAAATTAAAGGTGTAAAAACTAGTTTTGGAGTAGCTTTTGGTGTATCACCTGAATTTCAAGGCAAAGGTGTAGAAGGCGCTTTGTTTAAAGTTTGTTCAGCGAATTTGAATAGAGGAGAAAAACCAGTCTACGATGATGTCATCATAACATGGATTGGAGACTTCAATCCGAAGATGATTCGCATTATAGAATTCGTTGGAGGCAAGATTCATCAAAAAATGGAAACACTTAGAAAACCTTTTTCTGAGGGGGAAGTCATTGAGCGTCATAGTCTTGAGAAAATAAGGGACACAGAAGCATAATTTTTTCTTAAAAATGGCTTGCGTGTTTAAAAGATATTTATACATTTGCACCACGATATCAGAAACGAAAACTGATTGACATGATTCCGTAGCTCAGTTGGTAGAGCATCTCCCTTTTAAGGAGAGGGTCCTGGGTTCGAGCCCCAGCGGGATCACTTTTTTTTACCGCCTTTTTCTCAATTGAAATTGGCGGTTTTTTTTTGTTCTATATTTTCATACCTTCCATTTTGTTTATTGAACAATCATGAAAATCTCTGGTTTACTTCCGTATTTTTTTCTCATAATCTTGGCTGTATTCACTTTTTATAGCCGAACTCAGCATTCCAAGCAAATCGATCGCTTAGAATCGAAAATTGAGACTTTAAATCAAAACAATACCATAACCCCAGAAGCCGACTTTGAATTGGCTACCGCTATGGGAAAACTTCAATATTTCGCTAATAAACTTTATTTCAGTTTGCAAAATGAAAACACTGAATTGATTGAGTTTTATACCCATGAATTAGAAGAAACCATGGAAGATATTGAAGCTGCTAACGTGATTGATGAAGGTGTCTCCATATCTGATAACATCGAAACTTACGGTTTAAAAGGATTAAGCAACTTTGAACGATTTATGGAACAAAGTCCAGAAAAGTTTGAAGACCATTACTCAAATCTGATCAATGCCTGCAATGCATGTCACATGGTATCAAAGCATGGCTTTATAAATATTACCATCCCTACTCTACCGGTTGTAAGCAACCAGAAATTCTAAAACCATGGCATTGCAAATTGCCTATGCCACCGAATTAATTTCATCGGATCATGTTCTGTGGCCAAATCAACTACCGGTACCCAATCATATTGCTGAAGAATTCAGAAAGGCCAATATTGCTCGAGTAAAATGCCAAGTAAAAACGATTGAGTGGCAATGCAGCATTATTAAAGAAGTCGATTTTTATTACATCATGCTGAACCAACAGCGCATAAAATCCTTCTGTCTTAGTCCAGGAGAACCTGTAGAAGTAATTTTAACCGAAGACACTACTCAGTACGGTGCTGACATGCCCACAACGCTCATTTCAGAACTAGAACTGAATACGGAAGCCAAAACTTTCTTTGAAGCGCTTACACCAGGTAAAATCCGCACACTAATTCATCTTGTTGCCAAAGTGAAATCAATCGACGGTCAACAAAAAAAAGCTCGCGCAATTGTCCATCATCTAATAGAATGGAACGGAAAACTAGACTTCAAAGCATTGAATGAAACCATCAAGTTGTACAACAAAGGATTGCTTTAAAATTTTTAGGGCATAAAAAAAGCCCCGACGTATCGGAGCTTTTAATATTAATTGATTCGCTACTTCTAGCTTATCTTTTGAAAGTAAAAGTGATTTTACCTTTGTTTTCACCTGAACCAATAGTTTTATCTACAGTAACAATTTTGATAGCTGCATAAGAGTTTCCACCACGCAATTTAGCGATGTATACATCACCAGCTGCAGGGTTAGAAATTGAAGTTGATCCTGGGATCAAAGAGTTGTAAGCCAAAGCAGTGTTGTTGTTGTTTGCAGTTGCATAGCTATAACCGAATGGAGCTTCTTTGAATTCAGTTCCATTAGTTGATTCCCAGCTTCCTGTGAAAGTTTCACCACCAACATCTGTGTTTTTCATGTCTCTTACATCATCATTTTCTGCATCCCTAGAAAGTTCAACACCAGCTACTAAATCAAATGAACCTTTGTCAGCACCATCAAAATGGTAAAATTGACCTTCAGCTTCTGTGAAAGGAACAACTTCAGCAACAGTAGTGATTTCTAAACTTCTAATACCCTCTACATCGTCTTTGTCAGTAAGTACAAAAGACCATTTTTCAACACCTGTACTATCTTGAGCATCAGCTTCGATAGAGAAAGGACCGAAAGAAGAACCAGAGATGTTTGAATCTAAAACAACAATAACATCGTTATCATAAACGCGTTGAACTTTGATGTTTCTTAAGTTTTTACCTGAAACTTCGTTCTCACTACCAGATACTAAAAAGTTCAAAGTAGTACCTACAGTAACTTCTTTGTCGTTAGCGATGTTATCACCTGTACCATCTAAAAGTACTACTGGGCTTAAATCGTCTTGTGTTGAATCGTCTTCACATGAAGTGAAACCGAAAAGTGCAACCATCGCACTGAATGCAAATAATCTTAATTTCATAATTGATAATTTGCCACAAAACTAATAATAGTTTGATTATAACGATCATTCAACTCCATTATAAATGTTAAACCAAAAAACCATCATTCTACTACGCCATGCCAAATCCAGTTGGGCTAGCTCAGAACTAGACGATTACGACCGTCCATTAAATGAAAGAGGACTAAATGACACTGTAAAATGCGAAAAGCTATACAAAACACTTACTAATAGTAAATGTCAAATTATAAGCAGTTCAGCCAAAAGAACTAAACAAACAGCTAAAAAAACTTGTCATTATTTTAATTGCTCTGAACAAGATATCGTTTGGACAAAAGCTTTGTATTTAGCTAGCGCAAAAGAAATGTTGACCGTAATAAATCAACAACCCAACTTAGAAGATACACTTGTTGTTGTTGGGCACAATAATGGCATTTCCCGCTTAGCACAATTGTTAACCAACAGCAATGAGATTGCTCACATGCCTACTCTATCTGCCGTAAAAATTAATTTTGAAGCTGATAATTGGAATGAAATATTTTTAGGTAATGGTGTTTTGGAATCGTTTTTCTATCCGAAAATGATTAAACCAACATAGTCCAAGTTGGGTAGTTGGTATTTTTCCCACTTTTTATATCTGATATGGTGTCCAGTATCAGTTTAGAATATTCATTATCCGTAATACTTACAGCTAAATCCTCTCCTCTAAAGTTAATCAATTCGATTGGAGCTATCGTTGCAGCTGTACCTGTTCCAAACGCTTCTTTTAAAGTACCGTTTTTCTGAGCTTCAACAACTTTAGCAACTTCTATTGGTCCTTCATGAACTGTAATACCATTGTCTCTTGCAATTTGCACAGCACACTGACGAGTAACACTGTTCAATATGGTATCTGATGATGCCGGAGTATACAAATCGTCACCAATTCGGAACATTACGTTCATCGTTCCAGATTCTTCTATGTATTTATGCTCTTTTGCATCTGTCCATAGCAATTGATCGTAACCTGCATTTTGGGCTAACCTCGCTGGATACATACTTGCAGCGTAGTTACCAGCTGTTTTAGCGGCACCTGTACCACCAGAAGCAGCTCGAGTATAACTCTCTTCAACTTTTACCTTTACGGCACTTCCATAATAAGGACCTACTGGACAAGTAAATATTGAAAAAACATAGTTTTCAGAAGGTCGCAAGCCAATGAATGCATCTGAGGCAAACATAAATGGTCTGATATACAATGAACCTCCAACCGTTTTTGGAACCCAATTTTTATCCAATGCAATTAATTCTTTAATGGCATTTAGAAATAAATCTTCTGGTATGGTGGGCATACACATACGTTCAGCAGATTCATTCATGCGTACAGCATTCATATCGGGTCTGAAAACTCGTATATTTCCGTCTACACCATATTCAGCCTTAATACCTTCAAAAATAGTTTGCCCATAATGAAGTGTACTGTTTGCTGGTGAAATGGTGAAATTTTGATACGGTTGAATTTTCCCTTTGCTCCATTTTCCATCTTCGAAAGTGGCTACAAACATGTGGTCTGAAAAGAGTTTACCAAACGGCAAATTGTCAAAGTCAACTTTGGCCAATTGTGATTCTTTCACCTTCTCAATATCAAATCCCACAGTACTAATCATTAAACCTTAATTTGCCCACAAAATTAGAAATATATCGCATCAAGATAAAAACTGTGGACAAGAGCCTAAAAATTTTAACACAATACTTTGGCCATAAGCAATTTAGACCCGGTCAAGAAATGGTTATAAATGCCATTATCGAGGGGAAAGATTGCTTAGCTATTATGCCCACAGGTGGTGGAAAAAGCATTTGTTACCAAGTTCCAGCACTTTTTCTTGAAGGTACTTGTTTGGTCATTTCGCCTCTTATTGCTTTGATGAATGACCAAACCGAATCCTTGTCCAAAAAGGAGATTCAGGTGGATAATTTAGGCGGGATTTCATCAAAAAAAGAAATCGAACGCCTGAGTAATAATTGGTTGAAATATCCACCAAAATTCATTTTCATAAGCCCAGAAAGACTCAATAATTATCTGATTTTAGAACGCCTAAAATTATTGAACATTAACTCTATTGTATTTGATGAAGCTCATTGTATATCTCATTGGGGGCATCAGTTTAGGCCATATTACAGAAAAGTAAGCAGCATTAAAAAACATTGGCCCACTACCCCATTGCTAGCACTAACTGCTACGGCAACACCTTTTGTTCAGCAAGACATTATCGACACTTTAGCTTTAACTAAAGTTGTGGTACATCAAGGTGATTTTTTACGACCAAATTTAAGATTCACTTTACAAGAAAGCCAGGAAAAAAGTCAGTTGGTAAAGCACTGGTGCAAAAACACTTACGGCAGCAAAATAATATATTTACACCGCCGAAAACACACAGAAAACTTTGCCCATTATCTAACAGGCGAAGGTGTATTATCGAAGCCTTTTCATGCTGGACTTACTTTCTCTGAGAAAGCAGCCAATTCTAATGCATGGATAAACAATAAAATCAATACTATCTGTGCTACATCGGCCTTTGGAATGGGCATCGATAAACCCGATGTTAGGCTTGTACTAAATCCGTTTTTAAGCAACACCCCAGAAGATTTATACCAAGAAGCCGGACGAGCTGGACGTGATGGAGAACCTGCGTTGGCATTGGCTTTTTACAACCAAAACGATGTTGAGACATTGAAAAAACAATTGGTAACTAATTTTCCTGGAAACAAAGAGTTGTTGCGACAGTACGAATTGCTTTACAACACCCTCCGCATAGCCTACAATGACGCTCCGGAAGAGGGTATGATTTACGATATCGAACTTATAGCTGATCGCTACAACGATTCCGTCACCAATATTCATAAGTGCTTACAACTGATGGAAAAAGAAGGTATAGTAGTTTTGAATGAAAACGGAAGGCCATTGGCTCAATGTCAAATATTGGTAGATACTCATAAACTACACGCCTACTGTGTTGCTCAGCCCCGCTATCAAAAGATACTAGAACTTCTCGTAAGAGCATACCCAGGCATAACGACAAACAAAAAATATATTCAAATAGAAATAATAGCCAACAAACTAAAAGCCACAGAGTCGCATATAGATGCTTTATTAAAAGATTTACACCAACAAGAAATGGTGTTTTACCAAGAAAAAAGCAACAAACTATTACTGCACATTTTAGAAGGCCGTAAAAAACGAAATGAAAACAGTTTTAAGCTTACCAATAAGCTGAGACAAATAGCGGTTCAGCAATTTTCATTTTTTGAAGATTATATCTCGAACAAAACGACTTGCCGTCAACAGATGTTTGCGAACTATTTTGGTACTCACTCAGAAAACTGCTCGGTCTGTGATAATTGCTTAAGACGCGATAAAAAATATTTCCCCTCAGAAAACAACATCATTGAATACTGCTCTGAACCAAAAAACCAATGGCAAATGAGCGTGAAATTTCCTCCATATATATTGTATAAAACAGAATGTCTGCAACTCATAAACGAATTAATAGAGAAAAACAAACTGCAATACCGCGATGGAATGTACTTTAGCCAGCCAAACGCATAGCTATTTTGTATCCTTTAATTGTTTTAAAACCAAAAAAAGAATTTTCTGTTCAACGATTTCACCCATGGGTATTCTCTGGGGCAATTGATTTAATTGACGACCAAATTAAAGATGGTGATTTTGTACAATTAGTGGATGCAAAACACAATTTTTTAGGCTATGGTGTTTTTCAAGAGCGAGGCAGCATATCGGTTAGATTGATGTCTTTTGACAAAAACACCGTTCCTGACGCCGATTTTATACAGCAAAGATTATTCATTGCCTTTGCTCTGAGAGAACAACTCGGATTGATTAGCGAAAACAACACTATCTGCCGATTGGTGCATGGCGAAGGCGATGGTTTACCTGGTCTAATCATCGATTTTTACCATCATCACTTTGTAATTCAAGCACACAGTACATACGCATACCAGCACTTAGAAGCTATAGCTTCGGCCATCCACACTCATTTTGGAAAAGGCGTTAAAAGCATTTATTCAAAGTCTGAAGAAACCATGCACTCTGCAGAAGCAGTCGATGAATTTATTTTTGGGTCAGACCCAAGTTGTATTGCCCTTGAAAACGGCATAAAATATAATATAGATTGGATAACTGGTCAAAAAACAGGCTTCTTCATTGATCAACGAGAAAACAGATCATTGCTTAGATCTATGTCTGAGGGCAAAAGAGTTTTGAATACTTTTTCTTACTCAGGTGGTTTTAGTTTATCGGCTAGTTATGGCGGTGCCAGTGAAGTAGTTAGTTTAGATAGCAGCCAAAAAGCATTGGATTTAGCGGAAGAAAATTACGCCATCAATCAAGTTGGAGGCAAACACAAATGCATCAATGCCGATGCGCTTGATTATGTAAAAAGTAGCGAAGCCAACGGATACGATATTGTTGTACTTGATCCACCTGCATTTGCAAAACACCAAAAAGCCAGACACAATGCTATACAAGCCTACAAACGACTGAATGTTAACGCTTTAAAAGGCATCAAACACAACGGTTATTTAATGACTTTTTCATGCAGTCAAGTCATCGATAAATATTTGTTTCAAAACACCATCACTGCAGCCGCCATTGAAGCCAAGCGAAATGTGAAAATTTTGACGCAAATGCACCAACCCGCCTGTCACCCCATCAATATATTCCATCCAGAAGGAGAATATTTAAAAGGACTTTTATTACACGTATCGTAAATGAAGTCGAACATAAACTTAAGCTCAAAAAGCATATTGGCTACAGCTATACCTGTAATGCTGGGAAGCTTAATACAGTTTATTATCACATTTACTGATACGGCTTTTTTAGGTCGACTAGGTGAATTGGCTTTAAATACAGCTGGAAATTCTTCTCTAGTGTATATGACTGTTTTGATTTCATTTCAAGGTTTTTGCGAAGCTTATCAAATACTCGTTGCAAAGTTTTATGGAAAAAAGGACTTTGAAGAAATCAAAAGCCTTAATCAACGAGGCATTCTATTTTTCACTGGGCTCGGTATTCTTGGGTTCATTTTATTTCAGTTTTTCTCTAGCGTTATCATCAGTCCAGTAGTAACTTCTCTCGATTTGGAATCGAGCATGATAGGTTATTTAGAAATTCGCTCATGGGGATTTTTACCTGCCATGCTTCAGTTAATGCTGGTGTATTATTTTATGGGAATGGCCGACACTCGAATTTTGAGTTATGCCATGCTTATTACTGCGGTAACCAACATTGTGCTCGATTATGGATTGATCTTTGGGAAATTAGGCTTTCCCGAATTGGGTATAAACGGTGCTGCTATCGCAACAGTAATTGCCGAATCAGCAACTTTCATTTTCTCTTTAGCCTATTTGATTGCCCACAAAAAGCACCGACCTATTTGGTTTCCTCTTCATAAAAAATACATTTTAAAATTTGCAAATAAGGTTCTTAAGAAAGGAAGTCCCCTTATGGTACAAAGATTCTTCTCTATGGGAGGCTGGACATTCTTCTTCATCATGTTAGAAGTTTTGGGCAGTCAAAGTTTGGCGGCATCTCAAATCATTCGTACTCTTTACTTTTTGGCCTTTATACCCGTGATGGGATTCAGTACAACAACCAGAACCTTTGTCAGCTATTTTTTATCCATAGGCAAACCCGAACTCGTTAAAAAAGGGCTGTACAAAATTTCACTCCTCTCATTAATAGCAACCTTCATTGTCATCCATGGTTTTTGGTTTTATCCAGAAGCCATCATTGGCATCATAACCGAAGATCAAGAATTGATTCGAGTAACATCCGATATCATCGGTATAATTTCTTACTCCATGCTCATTTTTGCGATTGCTAGTATTTTCTTTGCAGCCATTGCTGGTATAGGCGATTCATCGCAATCTATGTTTATAGAAATATTCTGTCTATTCTCATATTTAGCATTAGCTTATTTAGTAAGTCACCGTTGGGGTGGCGATGTAAAAGACATGTGGATGCTTGAATTTGTGTATTTCTCTACATTAGGCATCATCTCATTCGGATATTTTAAATGGTACAGATGGAAAACATTAGAGCAAAAAAACTGAACATAGCTTTTTTTGGCACACCTGATTTTGCTGCTCATCAGTTGAAACACCTTCACGATGAAGGATTCAATATAGTAGTCGTTGTTACTACACCAGACAGAAAACAAGGAAGAGGAAAAAAACTAAAAGCTTGCGCTGTAAAAGAACAAGCCCTTGAACTAGAGTTACCGATTCTCGAACCACAAAATCTGAAAAGTCCAGAATTCTTATCTGAATTAGATAGGTATAATATCGACCTACAAATTATAGTAGCCTTTAGAATGTTACCAGAAGTTGTATGGAGCAAACCAAAGTATGGTACTATTAATCTACATGGGTCTTATTTACCAAACTACAGAGGGGCAGCCCCAATCAACTGGGCGATAATAAATAATGAGTCGTTTACAGGTGTCAGCACATTTGTGTTGAAACATGAAATCGATTCAGGGGCCGTATTGATGCGAGAGAAACATCCTATTTTAGAGTCTGACACATTTGGCACGATGTATTATAAGCTAATGGAAGCAGGTGCTCCCCTTTTAGTTAAAAGCATAGAAGCCTATATCAACGATAATTTGCAGCCGAAAGAACAATCAGAACTTGAAGAACCTGGATTTATTAGTCAAAAAGCACCAAAATTAAACTCAGAAACAGGGAATATTGATTGGAATAAGGACGCGAAAACCGTTTTTAAGTTGATAAAAGGTCTTTCTCCTGTGCCAAGTGCCTATACAATGGTGCTAAATGCGGATAAAAAAGTGCTGAAATTGAAAATAATTGATGCCGAACTATCGGAAACCAAAACTTCTGAAACACCTGGACATATTTCTACAACTATTGATAAACAAATCACGATTCAGTGTTTAGATTCTGTAATTGTCATAAAACGCTTACAGTTAGAGGGTAAAAAGGCCATGGAAGCCAAAGATTTCCTAAATGGAATAGCAATAGATAGCTACAAAATCGTCAAATAGAATTTTATTAAAAAGCAATAGTATTGGAATCTAAAAAAGGCAAAACATCAACTTTTTTTTAGCCAAACACTCGAAAGGCTTGACATACTCAGCTTTTCGTATACCTTTGTTTCAATAAAAAAAATATTCTTAAACCATATACAATGAACAAAGGTGAATTAATCAGCGCAATCGCTGCAAAGACAGGTGGAGAAAAAACTCAAGCTAAAGCTCATTTAGAAGCTGTACTAGAAGTAATAAGCGAAACTTTACAAGGTGGTGAAAAAATCGCTTTAGTAGGATTTGGTTCTTACTCTGTAGAAGCAAGAGCAGCAAGAGACGGTAAAAACCCAAGAACAGGTGAAACTATCAAGATACCTGCAAAAAAGGTTGTTAAATTCAAAGCAGGTTCTGAATTAGCTGACGCAGTTAATAAATAACAGCAACATATTTTTTAAAAGCTCTCATTTTTATGAGGGCTTTTTTTTTGCCTTATGCTGCCTAAAGAACTAGAGACCTTTCTGCTCGATCAATTAACCGAAAACAGAAAAGGTTTATTTGACACCATTCTACCCCATCGCACCAATCATGTTACTGTGGTACTTGAAAATTTCTTTCAACCACATAACTTTAGTGCTGTACTACGTTCGTGCGATTGCTTCGGCATTCATAACGTACACATAATTGAAAACGAAAACAGCTATCAACGAAACCCTAAAATCAACATGGGTTCGGACAAATGGCTTCGATTGAACCGCCACAACAAGCTAGACAACAACACCGAAAGTTGTTTAAAGCAATTAAAATCAGACGGTTTCAAAATAGTAGCGGCGCATCCTCATGGTAAAGCCACCCCACTCCAAAAGCTGGATTTAACATCCAAAACGGCTATAGTATTCGGTACCGAGCAAGAAGGCATCTCCGATATTGTAAAAAAAGAAGCCGATGAATTCATGACCATTCCTATGTTTGGCTTCACAGAAAGCTTCAATGTTTCTGTCGCAGCTGCACTTACTCTAAATCAAGTCAAACATTCTTTAATAAATTCTGAAATTGAATGGAAATTGGACGAAAAAGACAAAAGTGAAGTGCTTGAAATGTGGCTTGAACGCAATGTAAAAGATTACGACCGTCTCAAAAACGAATGGCTAAAAAGAAATAGCTAACATCTATACATACTGAAAACAAGTATGTTACACAGCAATAATTTTAATTTCATTACGTATTGCTGTTGTTAATAAATTCCTTTTTTCAAGCATTCATTCTTTTGTACGAATAATCTAATTTTACATTTCTATACAAACGACATATGGGCGCTTTAGGAAACCACATTTTAGTGGAATTTATGGGATGCATTCCCGAAATTATGAACGACGTTTCTGTTATTGAAGAAGCGATGGTTAACGCAGCAGACATTGCAGGCGCTACAGTTATCAACTCTACCTTTCACCATTTTTCTCCTTATGGTGTATCGGGCGTTGTAGTTATTCAAGAAAGCCATTTGGCGATTCATACTTGGCCAGAATATGGTTATGCAGCCGTAGATTTATTTACCTGTGGCGAAATGGATGCTTGGATATCTTTCGATCACCTTAAAACTGTTTTTGGTGCTCAAAACTATTCTGCCATTGAAATGAAGCGTGGCTCTCTCAACTTACTGAACCGAGTTGACTTCGATATGGCATCGATAAGAGAAGAAGCTAAATCGCACATAAACCCTGAAAAATTTACCCGCAACGTTTGGTTTACTGATAAAGACGATAACCAAGCTCTTTCATTGCGACATACTGGTGAAGTCTACTTCGATAAAAGCTCAGATATACAAAGGGTTAAAGTAATTGATACCTACGCATACGGCAAAACGCTTACGATAGACAATATGTTTATGTGCACCGAAACCGATGAAGCACATTATCACGAAATGATAAGCCATCCGGTGATGAGTACGCACCAAAACGTAAAAAATGTATTGGTAATTGGTGGTGGCGACGGTGGTACAATCCGCGAAATATTCAAATACAAATCTGTTGAAGCCATTACTATGGTTGAGATAGATAACAATGTTGTAGAAGCTTCTAAAGAACACTTACCACATTTAGCTAAAGAATTTGGCAACCCTAAACTCGATCTAAGAATTGAAGATGGTATTGCATTTGTAAACAATGCAGCCGATAAGACTTACGATTTGGTTATTGTTGATGGATCTGATCCTGTTGGCCCAGCTAAGGGATTGTTTTCAACTGAATTTTACAGCAACACAAAGCGTATTCTAAAAGACGATGGTATTTTAGTGACTCAAGGTGAATCACCACTTTTTAATCGCCCAACATTCATTGAGTTGAATACAACACTAAAAGAAATATTTGGCAAGGAAAAAGTAAACACTTTATTATTCCATATTCCTACATACCCTAGTGGTACTTGGAGTTTTCAAATAGCTCGTAAAAATGATACCGACATTACTCAAGCTAAAGAAGAATTCTTAAACAGCAATGTCGATACAAAAGCACTTAAATATTACAACCCAGCAGTGCACAATGCTGCATTCGCGTTGCCAAACTATATTAGAGAGTTTTTAAATGAATTATAAGAAATTTGATTTTTCAGGTGTAGGGGTAAAAAACGGAAACTTTTTAGGTTTCCCCTACTCTACATCTGATGCTCAAATCATCATTCAACCTGTCGCTTGGGATGTAACCACATCCTATGGTGGCGGTACAGCTAAAGGTCCAGAAGCTATTATAGATGCAAGTGTACAACTCGATGTTATAGATCTTGATGTGCCATCGGCTCATAAATATGGATTAGCTGTAGCTGAAGATTTACCACGAATTCATCTTCAAAACCAAAAATTAAGACCGATTGCCAAAGCCATCATCGATAGTTTAGAAGCTGGCCAAGAAGCCGATAAAAAATTACTCCTTCAAGTTAATGAAGCTTCTTTTGAAGTTAACAAATCGGTATACAAGCAATGTACAACTTGGTTAGACAACCAAAAGCTCGTTCTCTTACTTGGTGGCGATCATTCTACTCCATTAGGCTACATACATGCTTTAAGCAGGCATCACAAGCAGTTTGGCATATTGCAAATAGATGCCCATTGCGATCTTAGAGATGCCTACGAAGGTTTCGAATACAGTCACGCTAGCATAATGCACAACGCACTGAAATTCAAAGAAGTAAAATCTTTAGTTCAAGTTGGCATACGAGATTTGTCTGAAAAAGAATACGAAAGAGTAAACGACGATAAGCGCATTCACTGTTTTTTTGATCAACGCATTCAAGAGAAAGTATTGAATAGCAAATCATGGCAATCAATTTGCGATAAAATAGTTGCTAAACTTCCTCAAAAGGTCTATATATCTTTTGATATCGATGGCCTAAAACCAGAGCTATGTCCAAATACAGGAACGCCTGTAGTTGGTGGTATGAGTTACTACCAAGCCATAATGCTACTGAATACAGTTGTAAATTCTGGCAGGAAAATAATCGGAGCCGATTTGGTGGAAGTATCGCCAGAAGAAGATGGTGAATGGAACGCCAATGTAGGAGCTCGACTTACGTACAAATTGGCTAATTTAATGGCTAAGTCTCAAGGACTTAAACCTTTATTTTAATCAAGGCTGAAGCATTAATTTACTCCAACTTACACCTTCTTTTTTGTAAACAACCCTATCGTGTAAACGATGTGCACCGCCTTGCCAAAACTCAAAGTAATGTGGTTTGATATTGTAGCCACCCCAGTGAAAAGGCCTTTTCAATTCTGAAATGTCTTTTGAATTTAATTCGTTGAATTTTTTTCTTAAATCTGCTCTGCTTTCAAGACAACTGCTCTGATTGCTTATAATAGCACCAACTCTACTCTCTTTTGGTCTTGAATAAAAATAGTCGTCGCTGCATTGATCGCCACATTTTTCAGCTACGCCCAAAATTCTTACCTGACGTTCGTGTTCTTTCCAAAAGAAGTTTAAGCTTACATTTCTGTTTCCACCTATATCTTTTGCTTTTTGACTGGTATAATTTGTAAAAAAAGTAAGGCCTTGATTTTGATCTAAATACTTCAACAAAACAACTCTTGATCTTGGCCAACCTAATAAATCGATGGTAGATAATGTAAAAGCTGTTGCATCGGGTATTTTTTCTTCAACAGCCCTATCTATCCATTGTTGTAACAATTCAATGGGTGTATTTGGACAATTCTCAATATCCAAGTGTTCTCGTGTATATTCTTTTCGTTCGTTATGAAGCATTAGCTGGTGTTACAACAAGTTTCTGCAAAATAGTAAAAAGTACAACGCAAAAAGATTAATTATTTGATTTATAGCGCTTTAGCTATTCGTTACATCTGCATTTTAACGATGAACAAACATTTATTTAAGATTAAACAATAATAAATAACCGTCGTTTATTAATGAACAATCACAAATGTTACTAAAACTGTTGATAAGCAAGCTCACACATATGGTATTGGCATAGTAAATGCTCGTATCTTATTAGAACTAATTCCACGCTTATGGCATTTGTATATCCTGAAAATAAAATTGCTCCGAAAAAAGGCCGCATGCTCATTGCTCAGCCTCTACTACCTGACAGTATTTTTTCTCGTACAGCCATTTTGCTTTGCGAGCATAATAGTGAAGAGTCTTTCGGACTAATCATCAACAAACTAACCGAGTTTCGGTTTGAAACAGATACCGAGGAAACTCTGTCTTCGCCCAATACCCTTGTCAAATTATATGATGGAGGTCCTGTGAGCACCGACAGTATGTTCATCGTTCATAACCAATCGCATTTAGCCGAAAAAGACAGTGAGATACTGCCTGGTTTGTATTTCGGTGGTAAATACGATGACTTCTTTGAATCCATTCAAAATGGAGAAGTAAACGAATCGCATTTTAAAGCTTTCCTAGGTTACAGTGGTTGGAAACCTGGTCAATTAGAGGAAGAAATTGCAGAAGGCACTTGGTTTGTAAAAGACACCACAGCAGCAGAAGTATTGAAATCGTCTAAAAAACAAGATTGGAAAAAATTGATTTCTTCCATGGGAGATGACTTCGAGCCATTATCTATGTTTCCTGAAAGAGATTATTACAATTAGAAAAGTTCGTCGCTTTTTACAGCCAATCGTACTTGGGCATTTACAGCATTCAATATCACTTCACTTACTTGCTTAAAGTATCGTTTGCTTTTGAAACTTCCAACATAACGTATACCTTGTATAGCGTTGGTCAAGAAAATCTCTTTTCCTTGAAGCAATAATTCTTCTGTTAATGGTTGTTCGTATACTTTCAAGCCTAGTTTTATACAAGCATTGATGACGTTCATGCGCATAATTCCAGCCAAACACCCCGTGTCTAGTCCTGGAGTTACAATGGTATTGTCGTCGTACACTAAAAACAAATTGGATGAAGAAGCTTCGATGATTTTATCGTCAGTATTGACTAGCAATGCTTCATCGTAACCTTTTTCTTCGGCATCAATTCGAGCTAAAACACTCAATTCTTTTGCCAAAAACTTGTACTTACTAAATGGGTGTATTGGCTTTTTGTAATCGGTATAGACATCAACATTCAAGCCTGTTACATTCAATGCAAAAAGATTATCATGCAGTGTTTCTCCTGTAATTAAATAATCTATCGCATTGCTTTCGGGCAAATACAATCCTCCTGCTCTTCTATAAATTAATATTTTGATTTTTCCGCCTTTGTGCATGAACAACCTTTCGGCTAACAGACTGGCTTTCAACCTCAGAATGTCCTTAAATTGATAAAAGTTAGCATCTAACTTCAATATCCTAGCGCCTTCTTCTAATCGAGCAAAATGGTCATCGAAACTGTACAGTTTACCATTTACAACGCGTATACTTTCAAACAAGCCGTCGGCATAGTTCATAGCTCTATTATCCAAAGAAATTTGGAGGTTTTCTGGCTTTACAAAATCGCCATTATGAACTACTAACTTACCCATTGTCAATACGTTAAACTTTAAAAAAAAATTAAGAATTTACATTGTAGAGTCAACTATAATGCAAGGGCGAATTTATCAAAAGCCTTCGTACTATATACCTTAAAACTCAAAATAAATTGTAATTATCTACTTAGATCAACGCTGATATATTCAGTGTTTCATTGCTCTCAATCAAGAGGGTTTTCATCCCCATAGATTTTGCCGGTATTGTATCGCGCTCTTTATCACCTATCATCATACAATCCTTAGGATTGAGCTGATATTTAGCGACAATTTTTTCAAACAATAATGTTTTAGGTTTACGACACAAACACAATCCATAATCTTGATGGTGTGGACAGATATAAAATGCAGTAATATCAATCCCTTTCTTTCTGAACGCATTTCGCAGCATTTGATGAATAGCATCCACTTCATTCATTGAATAAAGACTTTTTGCTATTCCACCTTGATTGGTAAGAACAAAAAACTGAACATCGACTTGGCTACTTGACCATTGCTGAAGCACGTCAATATTGTTTTCCAAAACCTCACAATCTTCTAATTTAAAAGTATACTCACCTCTTTCTTTAAGAATTACTCCATCTCTATCTAGGATAATGGTTTTCATGAAAAAATGTTTTGAATCCAAAAGCCAATACTGCTTACAAATCGGACGTACAAATTAGGGTCTAAAACTAAAGGTGTTAAAATACCAAATATGGCTCCAAAAATATGAGCATCGTGAGCTATACCATCTTGTTTCTGACGCATTTTATATTCGTACAATAAATACAAGACACCTATTACAAAGGCTGGTATATCAACTCCTGGAAGAAAAATAAACTGCAATGGAGACGTAGGAAACAATACAATGTAAACAAACAAAACAGAAGCAACTACACCAGATGCACCTAATGACGCATATGCAGTATTCTCTTTGTTTTTGCTGAAATCCATAGCCGAAGATGCCACCGCAGCAACTATCAAAAACAGAACGAAAATTATATGATAATGATCGAAATACGATTGAAATGAGTTTTCAACATGCCCTACAAATGTGTAAAACACCCACATGTTTATAAGTAAATGAGACCAATTAGCATGTACAAAAACATGACTTAACCAACGCCAGTGCTCATTGTTCTTATTAACCCTATAGGGCACAAACAGCATAGTTTCTTTCAGTTTTGGGTACTTAAAAGCAGCCACTGAAACGAAAAAAACCAATGCTAATACGTAGGTTGAAACCAAGAAATCAAATATTTTTATTCCGAACTAAATTACACAATCGTACTTCCTTATCATAACAATTGCTAGGAACTACTTTTTTGGTGTATCCTTCAATACTTCCAATAAAAAACTCCAAAATTTCTGAACTGAAGAAATTTGTGTACACTCATCTGGTGAGTGAGCGTGACGAATATTAGGACCAAAAGATATCATATCTACATGAGGTAAATGTTTTCCTAAAATACCACATTCCAATCCTGCATGACAAGCTTTAATTTGTGGTTCTTCCTTGTATAACTTACGGTACAAGTTGGCCATGGTTTTTAAAATTGCCGAATCCGGATTTGGTTCCCATCCTGGGTAGTCTCCAGTTTGTTCAACGTCAGCACCAATCATTTCAAAAGTACTTCTTATAGCATTTGCAACGTCGGTTTTGGTGCTTTCAATGCTGCTGCGCTGTAACGATTTTGTTTCGAAAACGCCATTTTTTACTACCACTTGCGCTAAAGAAGATGAGGTTTCCACTAAATCCTGAAAATCCAAACTCATTTTAAACACACCATTCGGCAAAGAATAGATTGAACGTACTACTTTTTTAGCATCGACTGATGACAAACACTTTTTAGGCGTATCCACTACTTGATGTCCTACGTTCAAATTCTTTTCAACAGCTTTTAATTCTGCTGAGAATGTTGATTGACATTCATTTAAATATTTTTCAAAAACGGTAACATCGTCAGCTTTTACAGAAACTACGGCCCACGATTCTCTCGGGATTGCATTTCTTAATCCTCCACCATTGATTTCATGAATAAAAATTTCGCAAGGAGCATCGAACAATATTCTATTCATTAGTTTATTAGCATTGCCTCTACCTTTGTCGATATCCATTCCTGAATGACCGCCCATCAATCCGTTTACTTCCAATTTGAATGAAACAACATTCATTGGCGTATCTATTTCTGAACATGTATAAGTTGTATTGGTATCTATTCCTCCAGCACATCCTATACTCAATTCATCGTCGTCTTCAGTATCTAGATTCAATAAAATAGTTCCCTCATAAAACGAAGGATCTAATTCCATGGCACCAGTCATACCTGTTTCTTCATCAACTGTAAACATAGCTTCTAACGCAGGGTGAGCTATGTCAGTTGAAGACAATAGTGCCATAATACTCGCAACACCAATACCATTATCGGCACCAAGCGTTGTTCCATCAGCTTTCACAAAATCGCCATCCACCAACATTTTAATGCCTTCCGTTTCAAAGTCAAACGTAGTTGCATTATTTTTTTGGTGTACCATATCCACGTGAGATTGCAAAATCACAGTTTGTCTATCCTCCATGCCTTTGGTAGCAGGCTTTTTAATGATGATGTTTTTTATGGCATCGGTAGCAGTTTCTAAGCCCAAACTTTTCCCGAAATCAACCATGAATTGAATCACACGTTCTTCTTTCTTACTTGGACGGGGTACAGCGTTTAAATCAGAAAAATGATTCCATAATGCTTTTGGTTCTAAGGCTCTTACTTCTGCAGACATAATAACTTTTTTGAATGATTCTGTAAAGCTACATTATGAATTGAGAAGAGCAAATTTGTAGCAGCAATACATCAATAAATAACAGTGACTCTAAATTAAATCTATGCATCTGAAGATATTTTCTATATCAACTTATAACGCTCATAATGTTTTGGTTTTAATCCTTCCTCAATAGAAATTGAGAAAATCCAAATGCCTTTCGAAATAAAAAAACACGATTTGAAGATTACCGTCACTTTAAAATCTGGGACTAGAATTAACCTTTATTATAGCTTTATATGATACGGGAAATGGTATTTTGGTGAAAAATTTCCGTTTAAAACCTTCGCATTGACCACTACAATTCTTTTTATTTCCAAAAACTTAAAAGATTTAAGACAGTTTATAAAAAGCACTAGTTTTTCACGGGCACTTTTAGTTGGTTTTGCTGTCGCTCTGCCTATTATATTAGGTCTTCAATTCGATCATTTCGAAGTCGGACTAGCATTGTGTTTTGGTGCTTTCTGGTGCTCACCAAGCGATATCGTAGGCAGCTTTGAACACAAAAAAATAGGCATCTTCATTTCAGCAGTTCTTGTCATGATAGTTAGCTTTATCGGTAGCTTCCTTCATTATGAAACTTGGCTCTCGTTACCGGTATTAGGTTTATTAGCATTTGGTATAGCCTACTTATCGGTATACGGCTTTAGAGCTTCACTTATCAGTTTTTCTGGCCTTTTAGCTTTGGTTTTGAGTTTTGCTCACGATTCTGAAGAGCTCAAAACCTTTGAATATGCTTTGCTGGTTGGGACTGGTGGACTTTGGTATTTTCTTTTGGCTAAAATTTGGCATCTCATCAACCCTAAAGCCGAAACGGAAGAATTACTTTCAGAAACCTATGTTTTAACAGCCGATTTTTTAAAAACACGAGGAGAATTAATCGGCTACAATAAGGATAGAAAAGCATTACAAAAAAAGCTACTCAAATTACAAAGTGAGCTTACTGCAAATCATCAAACATTAAGAGAAATCTTGATTTTCAACCGTACAACATCAGGAAAATCTATTTATCAAGAAAAACGCCTTTTGATATTTGTTCAATTAGTAGAAATACTAGAAACGGCTATTGCTAATCCTGTAAACTACGACAGAATGGACGCTCTACTGAACGAGCACCCAACTTACATTAAAACCTTCCAGAATCTCATTTTTGAAATGGCAAAGCAATTGCGTCTGATTTCGAATGCAGGAAATAAAAGAAAAAGACTGCCTCTAAACGAACCTCTAAAACAATGTTTCGATAAAGTAAAGCATGAAATAAACTTACTGAATGAGTCGCCTAACAACGATTACCTAATTGCTCGAAACTGGTTTGATTATCAAGAAAAACAATTCAAGAAACTGAAACGCATTAAATGGTTGTTGGGTGATTTGAATACAATGGATATTGATTTCATCGATAGAAAAAACGCAAAACGATTTGTTGCACCGCAAAACAATGACCCCATGCTTTTGGTCAGAAACTTCAGTTTCAAATCAACCATATTTAGGCACTCATTGCGATTAGCCGTAACAGTAATGCTAGGTTATACACTTGGCGCTGTACTCCCTTTCCAAAATTCATACTGGATTTTATTAACCATCATTGTAATTATGAGGCCTAGCTATGGACTCACAAAAAGCAGAGCCAAAGACCGCATGATAGGCACTTTAATTGGAGGTGTAATTGCATTTGGAATGGTATTCCTCATTCAAGACCTTAATCTCTATGGTGTTTTAGGCCTTGTTTCATTGATAATTGCTCTAGCACTAGTTCAAAAAAACTCAAAAGCATCGGCCATTTTTGTTACGTTGAGCGTTGTATTTATTTATGCTATTCTTAGTCCAAATGTGTTGAATGTCATTACGTTTAGAGTGATTGACACATTAGTTGGTGCCACACTTTCCTATTTTGCCATTTTGTGGTTATGGCCTACATGGGAATATGTTGAAATTACCGAGAGTATTCGAAAAAGCATCCGATCCAATAAAGTGTTTCTTCTTAAAATCAAAGAATATTATCAGGATAAAGGCAGCATTACAACAACATACAGAATTGCCCGAAAAGAAGCTTTTTTAGAAACGTCAAATTTAAATTCTGCTTTTCAACGCATGGCACAAGAACCAAAAGCTAAGCAAAAGCGAGCAGAAAAAATTTATGAATTAGTTGTTTTAAACCATACTTTTCTTGCGTCATTGGCCTCACTAAGTTCCTATTTTCAAAACCATGAAACGACTAAAGCTTCAGAACAATTTAAAATAGCAACGGATACAATAGCTCAAAATTTGGAACTAGCGCTTCAATGTCTAAAAACTCAATCGCTAAATAAAACAATCATCATAGCCGAAAATGATGCGATTTTCAAAGAACAGTTAGCAATTTTTAAAGACGCACATTCTGAAGAATTAATTTCAGAAAACAAACCTACAGAACGAGAATTACAAGAAGCCCACTTAGTTTGGGAACAATTGCAATGGCTTAACACAGTAAGTACTAAAATGCTCAAGTTATCAACTTCTGTTTAGCAAAAAAAGCATTAAATATATCGCCTTGACCAGGTTGCAATCATTTGTCCAACATATCTTGAGTCCTCTTTATTCGTCAATAAATGATCGGATAAGTTTGTTAAGTCCTCCTATTGCCAATAAGATAGTTATCGCAATATTGCTACAATTCAACTAATAATAGATCGTATAGAAAACGTTTAAAATCACGTAAAACAACTCCACAAAACACTGATAATAAAGCTATTAAACATTACTGCACTAAAAATAACATCGCAGAATAAACTAAAAAAAAGGCATAAAAAAAGACCCTATAAAAGGGTCTTTAATTGTAGCGAGAGGCGGGCTTGAACCGCCGACCTCATGATTATGAATCATGCGCTCTAACCAGCTGAGCTACCTCGCCAGAGGTTAATTCGGGTGCAAAGGTAAAATTATTTCCAATAAACAATCTCAGAAAAATATTTTTTTTCATCAACTGCGTATACAAATATTATTATATTGTGCCCACGTTGTTTCTCGCCCAATGGTAAAAATTGAATTAGAATATCAAATAAGAAGTTCAGTAAGTGTTTTATATCAAAGCATCAGTTCCCCGTCTGGGTTAGCTGGTTGGTTTGCTGATAATGTTAATATCAAAAAAGACATCTACACATTCATTTGGGACGGTGGAGAAGAAGATGCTAAGCTTCTCGCTAAAAGCCGAGATGAATTCATCCGATTTCATTGGTTGGATCATGACGATGATGATACATACTTCGAAATAAGAATCGATATTGATCCATTGACTAAAGTTCCTGCTTTATTAGTCACTGACTTTGCTGAAGAAGGTGATGAAGAGGATGCTTTGAATTTATGGACAAAACAATTGGATGATTTAGCCCAATTATTGGGTGTAAGAACAAGCTAATGTTATTTTTGCAGGCTTAAGCTCAAACTCTTTATGATTTTCGATGTTTCTGTTGGCATCCTTGGTGGTGGACAATTGGGTAAAATGCTCATTCAAAAAGCCAATCAATTAGGAATTCCATGTTCTTTTCTTGAATCGCAAAAAGATTGCCCCGCGGCTGGTGTTACACCAAATGCATTTTTGGGTGATATTCGTTCATACGACGATGTGCTTGCTTTCGGAAAAAACCACACACACATTACGGTAGAAATAGAAAACGTGAATCTTGATGCGCTTTATCAATTAGAAAAAGACGGCATTCAAGTACACCCCGCTCCTTCTGTTTTGGAAACAATCAAGAATAAAGGGCGTCAAAAAGATTTTTACCAAAAACATCATATTCCAAGTGCTGATTACAAGGTTTTCGGCAATAAAAGTGAATTGATCTCATTCTGTAACATCAATAAAATTGAATTTCCTTTAGTCATAAAAGCCACAGAAGGCGGTTACGATGGTAAAGGTGTTTGGGTAGTTCAATCGGAAGCAGATTTAAATGCTCTTCCTGAAATGGAATACCTTTTAGAAGAGAAGATTGAAATTCAAAAAGAACTTTCTGTTATTTGTTACAGCAATGGTAAAACCATTGATTGTTTCGAAACAGTAGAAATGTTGTTCGACCCGAAAGCCAATTTGGTTGATTTCTTATTGCATCCTGCTCAAATTTCAGAAGCTATAAATACAGAGGCCCAAAACATAGCAAAACAAGTTTGTAAAAACTTTGGGCTACAAGGTTTACTTGCTGTCGAATTGTTTTTAACCAAAGACAACACCATTTTGGTAAATGAAGTTGCCCCACGCCCTCATAATTCTGCGCATCACACAATTGAGAGTCATAGTGTTTCTCAATACGAAGCCCATTTAAGGGGTGTTTTAGGACTTGATTTCCAACCCAATAAAAGCAATGTGAATTTTGCTGCAATGCTCAATTTATTAGGTGAGGATAATCACGACGGCAAAGCAACTATCCAGGGCGTTAATTTCATTGAAAATTCACCTGGCACACAATTGCATTGGTATGGTAAAACACAAACCAAACCAAAAAGAAAAATGGGACATATAACTATGGTTTCCAACAATTTAAGTGATTTATTATCTACAAGCGATAATCTAAAGAAAAACGTAAAAATTATAAGTACCAATGGTTGATGTTAGCATAATAATGGGATCAGATTCGGACTTGCCAGTAATGCAAGCGGCTGTTGATATATTAACCGAGTTTGGTGTTTCATGCGATGTAGATATTGTATCGGCTCACAGAACACCTCAAAAATTATTTGATTTCTCAAGCAATGCCCATAAAAATGGAACTAAAGTGATTATTGCTGGTGCAGGTGGTGCCGCTCACTTACCAGGTATGGTTGCTGCTATTAGTCCTTTACCTGTTATTGGAGTTCCTGTAAAATCGAGCAACAGCATCGATGGCTGGGATTCTATTTTAAGCATCTTGCAAATGCCTGGTGGTGTACCTGTAGCAACAGTAGCATTGAATGGTGCGAAAAATGCCGGCATATTAGCAGCACAAATTATTGGAGCACAAAACAAAGATGTGCAGCAGCGTATTATAGATTACAAATTGTCATTAGAAAATATCGTTTTGGAAAAGGCTAAAAAGATAAGAGGCTCTATCGTTAAATAAAGCCTCTTACAGTGGTGAGAAATGAAAACCACCAAACCAAAAACCAAAAATGAAATACCATTTCTCCCTTTTATCAACGTAATCAATTACACTTTAGCCTAACCTATTGAGCAATAAACACTTAAAAAATCACAAAAACACTTCGTCTAGCATTCTCATTCTTGCTTTTTTCTTGACGTGTTCCCAACTATTTGCTCAAAAAATTTCCACGGATACGCTTTCAAGAGTTGGTTATGCTTATTCGCAAGACGATACTTCTAAACTGGTATTTATCGAACATTCGAAATATCTAATTAAGGACAATGAGATAGTTTGGTCATCGTCTCAGTTTACAGTTGATGGAAAACAAGTCGCAACTAAATTGTACAGCTTTGAAAATGGCAATGTCAAATACGTTTACCAATTTAAAGATGGTTACAATGAAACCGCTATAAAGAATGGCAATACATACGATTGTTATGTCACGAAAAAACACGGTGAAAAGCATACGAAAAGAAGCATACAAAACAATAGTCTACTCAGAATAGATGAAGGTGTTATTTCTACAATTTTAAAACACAAAAAAACATTAGATGCAGGAGAAAGAGTACCCATTAAAATTATGGTCGTTGAGCGCGGCGATTATTTTGAGTTTTTGTTAGAGTTGGTAACTATTCATAATTCGAATACAGCGACTTACACCCTTTTTCCAAATAATTTTTTACTTCGTGCGTTTGTTCCTGACTTCTACTTCACTATTCAAAATGGCCAATTAAAAAAGGTAATTGGAATGTCGAAAGTTGGACGTCAACTAGATGAACCAGAAGTACTTATAAAATTTAAGTGAGAATATCGAGATTAACAAAATTGATTGTGGGTTCCTTTTTAGGTCCCTTCATTGCTACGTTTTTTTTGACACTGTTCATATTGGTGATGCAGTTTGTTTGGAAATACGTTGATGATTTTGTTGGTAAAGGTTTAGAATGGTATGTCATTTTAAAACTTCTGATATTGGCTACAGCCAATCTTGTTCCCTTAGCAATACCACTTGGCACCCTATTGGCTAGTATTATGTCGTTGGGAAACATGGCCGAAAACTACGAGCTGGTTGCATTAAAAGCTGCAGGAAATAGCCTCATCAGAATCATTCGCCCTTTAATTGTTTTGGTTTCCCTTATTGCTATCGGCTCATTAGCATTTAGCAATTATGTCTCTCCTACAGCTAACCTCAAATTTAAGACCTTGCTTTGGGATGTAACACAAAAAAAACCAGCACTAGAAATTAAAGAAGGTGTTTTCTACAACGATATCGACAACTACAGTATACGAGTAAAAGACAAAGACAAAAAAACAGGTGAACTGAGTGATGTCATCATTTACGACCATAGCGAAAATAGTGTAGGCAATAAAAAAGTTCTTCGAGCAAGAAAAGGTGAAATGGCCTTAGATGAAAATGGTCAATATCTAAAATTGTCATTGAAAGATGGCTATACATATGAAGAACAAGTAAAAAACACTCGTGTTTCAAACGATTTACCGCTAATTAAAACAGAATACGAAACTCAAGTAATAAGAATGAAGCTGGCGGGGTTTGGCCTACAAAACTCGGATGAAGAACTATTCAAACAAAACACCCAAATGTTGAATTTAAGCCAATTGGTACGAGCTTCTGACAGCATTCAAGGTAAAATTGACAGAAAGTATATTGAGCACGAAAATTACCTAAGCAGAACATTGACCATTTTAACCGACAGCACTCAATCGGTATCGAACGAAAGAAATATTAGCAAATCAGAGTTATTGAATGCCATGTACTTAGCACAAAGTATGGTAAGGAACACTCAAAATTTCAACGAACGACTTATTACAGATTTAAAACAGAGAACCGAACAAAAAGCAAGGTTTTTAGTAGAATGGCATAGCAAATTTGTATTGGCCTTCGCTTGCTTACTGTTGTTTTTTGTAGGCGCACCATTAGGGGCCATTATTAAAAAAGGTGGCCTCGGACTACCCGTTGTTATCTCGGTAATATTCTTCATCATATTTCACGTATTATTTATTACAGGAAGTAAAATGGCTGCCGCTTTGGTATTACCTCCAAGCGTAGGTCTATGGTTGAATGCTTATGTTTTAGTACCTATTGCCATCTATGTTACCATAAAAGCGAACGCCGATCAAGGTTTATTCGACAATTTATCCTTGCCAAAAGGCTTAAAAAAGTTAGGTTTGCGCTTTAAGAAATGAAAATCCTAATTCTTTGCCATAAACCACCATACCCTGCCATTGACGGAGGTTGTGTTGCCATGAAAAATATGGCTCAAAATCTAATAGGGCTTGGTTACGATGTCAACATTATTTCTTTAGCTACATTCAAACATCCTTTTATTGAATCAGCTTACCCTGAAGGTTTTTTACAAAAGACAAATTTTAAAGCCATCGACATTGACATCAAACTCAATGTACTTGATGCTTTTTCGAATCTGATAACTTCTGACTCTTACAATATTTCACGTTTTTTCTCGACTACAGTAGAAGAAGAAATTAAAGAATGTTTATCCAAGTTTAAGCCCGATACGGTTGTTTTCGAGAGTTTATTCATGTGCCCGTATTTGAGTACCATACGAGCATTCGATCAAAACATAAAAACTGTTTTACGCTCGCACAACCTAGAATACCTTATTTGGCAGCGTCACAAAGAAAATAGCAACAATCCTATTAAGAAATTATACCTCGGTTTGTTGGTTACTCAATTACGCGAATACGAATTCGAAATATTAAAACAAATAGATGGTGTATTGGCAATTTCGCCATTAGACAAAAAACATTATCTAGAAAAAACTGAAATCAGCGCCCCTATTGAAGTTGTTTCTTTAGGTATAGATATTAACGAAGAGCAACTGCACGACGTTAAACCAAATGCATTTTTCCATTTGGGAGCCATGGATTGGGAGCCCAATCTACAAGGCATTCACTGGTTTTTACAAGATGTTTGGCCACTTATTTTGGCTAAGTCACCGGACGCTACACTTACACTTGCTGGTAAAAACATCCAAAACTATACTCTACCCTCATTTGCTCAGGGAAAGAATATTGAAATCGTACCCGAAGTATTGGATGCAAAAGCTTTCATGAAAACGAATGGTATTATGTTGGTACCAATAGTTATTGCTGGAGGAATACGCATCAAAATAATTGAAGGTATGAGTTATGGTGTTCCTGTTATTTCTACAGAGATTGGTGCCGAAGGGCTAAACGCTTCTGATGGAGTTGAAATAATGACAGCTACAACAGCTGAAGATATGGCCACAAAAGCATTAGCGCTTATTGATGACAATGCCGCACTCGAAAAAATCAGAGCCAACGGCTTAAAATTTGCAAAAGACCATTTTGACAACGAAAGGATAAAGCAAAAATTAAAACTCTTTTTAGAAGAGAAAATTTAACGATTTCAAACAGCATTGCCCACAAAGCAATACTACCTTTATACCAGAAAATTAATACCGATGTTAGATCGTATAGAAGAAGCCATAGAAGATATAAAAGCAGGAAAAATAGTCATAGTTGTTGACGATGAAGATCGTGAAAACGAAGGTGATTTTATCGCTGCTGCAGAAATGGTTACGCCTGAAATGATAAATTTCATGGTGACCCATGGTCGCGGATTAGTTTGCGCACCACTTACCGAAGAACGTGCTAAGGAATTGGATTTACAATACATGGTTTCCAATAATACTGTTTTACATCAAACAGCTTTCACCGTATCGGTTGATTTGATTGGAAATAATTGCACAACAGGTATTTCTGTACACGATAGATCAAAAACCATTGCCTCTTTAGTCGATGAGAATACGAAAGGATCTGATTTAGGTAGGCCAGGGCATATTTTCCCATTGATAGCTAAAAAAGGCGGAGTTTTAAGAAGAACTGGACATACTGAAGCGTCAATCGATTTAGCGCGTTTAGCGGGCTTTAAATCGGTCGGCATATTAGTTGAAATCTTGAACGAAGATGGTACCATGGCTAGACTACCTCAGCTAAGAAAAATTGCTGACAAGTTCGACATGAAATTGGTATCTATAGCCGACCTAATTCAGTTTAGACTGAAGAACGAATCATTGATTGAGAAAGAAGTTGAAGTTAAAATGCCAACTAAATATGGCGATTTCAACCTAACCCTATTCAGACAAACAACTACCAACGAAGAACATTTAGCTATTACAAAAGGTACATGGACTGAAGACGAAGAAGTATTAGTTCGAGTGCACAGTTCTTGTGTAACCGGCGATATTTTAGGCAGTTTACGTTGCGATTGCGGACCACAACTTCACCAGGCTCTTGAAAAGATTGACAAAGCTGGCAAAGGCGCTGTGATATACATGAATCAAGAAGGACGTGGTATTGGATTGCTCAACAAACTAAAAGCTTACAAACTTCAAGAAGAAGGAATGGATACTGTCGAAGCCAATATTGAACTCGGTTTCAAAATGGACCATAGAGATTACGGTATTGGAGCACAGATCATTCGTGCAATTGGCATCAAAAAATTAAGGTTACTCAGCAACAATCCTACAAAACGTAGTGGTTTATTGGGGTACGGTATAGAAATTACTGGAACTGAACCGATTCAAACGGTTTCGAATCCACACAACGAAAAATATCTAAAAACCAAGAGAGATAAAATGGGGCACAATTTGGATTTATAATCATCCAACACATCATTTAAATATTAAAAGAGGGGTTTACTCCTCTTTTTTTATGCGCAAACGATTGGTAACGTTTTGCCATGCTTCAGAAAAAGAGTTGAAATCTTTTCTGTAGTAAATACCGACACCCTGAATGTAGTTGGATAAGTTGTTAGACAAATACAAACCTTGCGCTGTTTCATTAAACGCTTTCAATCTAAGCCTTCCATCTTTGGTTAAACTGTACTCTAAAGCAAAATCAGAAATGAATCGGTTACTTGGCGTTGTACTTGCATCTATAGTTGTTTGATCCACCCCTAAATTGGTGCTTAGCGTTAATCGTTCATTAAACAATTGGGTAGAGAGCGCAAAGGCAACTTGACGATTGGTTAATTCGGTGGATTGACTTTGAGTAGACGACGATTTATTGCCACTGTAACTAAACCCAATATCAAAATCGGAGCTAATCTGACTGAACCAATTGCTCAATTGATTGCTCAACAATTCGGTTGTTGTAGTAGATCCCGCGTCGTTAAAGGCATTAGCTTGACGAGTATTGGGTGGAGAAAACCGATTGAAAACGAGCAAAGAAAATACTTGTCGATTGATTTCGTCTTGAGTACGCAAAACAGATTTTACTTGTGTCCGTGTTAAATCATCGGTGTTGGGTAAATAAATGTCAAAATTGATGTCTGGATTGAACAACTCGTTTTCCAACTTAAGTATCGCTACTACTTGTTCTCTCCTATTGTAACGTTCGTTTTCTATCAATACAATATCACGCAATGGTACTCGCAATTTGTATTCAGCTGTAACATCTAAAATGGCTTTATAAGGGTCGCCATACCAAAATATAGAGCTTCCGTTTCTGATGTTGAATTTCTTATTGATGACGTTTTCAAGTGTAAAGAGGTACTCTCCGTCTTCTATGATGTATTTCCCTCGTGCATCCAAATCACCAAACTGGTCAATTTTAAAATTCAAAACACCACTTCCTCTAGCGGACATAATATCACCAGCAGCTTCATCAAATACAACAAAAACCTCGGCATTGTTGTTGGCATTTACAGTTAAATCCAAATCGATACCAAGCCAAGAGTTTTCTTCTTCCACCTCATTGGTATCGGCACCTTCGGGTTTTACAAACTCCACAAACTCCTGATCGTTTACTTCCGTATCATCAGTCATTGGGATGTACATTTTCGAACCACGTTCGGGAGTAATGTTCATTTCAAAGAACAGTTTATCGCCATATCCTGAAGCATTCACCCAACCCGACACATTACCCGTTCCGTAAAACAAACTATTGTCGTACTTGGTGGTATTAAGCAACTTAAAGTCATTTGCTTCAAGTACTACATCAAAGTTCCAATCGTTGAAATTGGTATGAAAACCTGTCCCCGTTATGTAACCACGATTGCCTCGTACATCGGTAACATTGATATGATCTAAACCAATATAGTCGGGCCTAATTTTCACCAACGAACTTGGTATTATGAAATCGGCATTAAGATAATCAACATGAACTTTAGCATTGCTCAAACTCAACTCTCCATCCAACTCTATGTTTTTGAAAGTTCCTTTCAAATCCAAATTTCCATTCAACAATCCTTTAATGTCACGCACCTCTTGAGTGAACATTCGATCAATTTTCCGAATGTTATAATCAATAAACTTCACTTTTCCATCCATCATACCATCGTCTAGATGATACGATCCTTTGGCTGTAAATAGTTCGTTTTTCTTGTATTCATTGTACTTCCCTAATGAAACATCAAATTTCACATCAGAAGTGGAATAATCATAAAAGGCTTGAGCTTCAAGGTTTCCAAAAAGCTTTTCAGAAATAGTGATGTTTTTAAAACTAAGTTTCGCTTCAATTTGTTTGACAGAATCTACATTGACAACAATATTTCCTACCCCACCTAAAATAGGATCGTTCAAGCCCAATTGATTCAAATAAGCCAAATCAAAATCATATGCTAGCAAATCAAGTCTTTCAATTCCTTTCTTAAAATCGTACGCTCCATCAACCAAAAACGGCTTGTTTTCTATACTCAGCTTAAAATCTGAAGCTCTTACTACCGATGTATCGGCATAAATACGCCCTTGTCCTAATGAACTCACGCGCTTGCCAACCAACTTCCCCTCCACATTGGCTATTTTAACTTCCATAGAGTCGACATTGTGAGCATAGGTACCGATGGCTTCGAAATAATTATTGAACCCGTTATACGCGTTTATAGACCACTTTCCTTCGTCTTTATAATTCAAGTTGACCTGAACTTCATTAAGATACATATTGCCACGCGCCAATTTAGCAGCGTATATATCGGCAGAAAACACATCATCCTTTGTTTCTAAGAAGAAATTTGCTTTATCCATCTGAATACCTTCATAGCTTACACTATCGCTTTGGAGTATCAATGAATAATCGCTTGAAGTTGAACGCCAACTACCAGACAAGTAACTGCCGTTTGCCAAAAACAAATCGCCTTTTGACAACCATTTAATCGGATAATTATTATCGATGTTCACTGTAAAATAAAAATCCTGCAACCCTTCATACTCTTTCGTAGTCCAAGGCGTTTTAGGCATCAAACTCAACAAAGAATTTTTAAGCATCTTAGGGTCTAAATCTCCCGAAACACTAGCGTTTATAAAGTTAGATGACAGACGCAATTCCTTTCCTAAAGGCGAGTTATAGATACTCAGAATGGTGTTATTAAAACTCTGAACACTTGCCGAATCTGTAAATTGAAGCGAAGAAATCACAAACTCAGCATCGATGTTTTCGTAATCGAATCCCTTACCATGCAATTCAGCACTTAGATTAATTCCGAGCTTTACCGCACTAGAATCGATAAATCGTCTCAAATCTTTTTCCTGCAAATCGAGATTGAGTTTATACTCCGGTATTTTTTTCGAAAAATCTATTTCTCCAACTGCAGCAATAAAAGTTACCGAATCTTCTAATCCAATAAATCCATTGAAATATTCTGGTTTTAATTCAGCGTCAATAGAAACATTCTCCAGTCGCTCTCCATTGATTTCTACAAAGGACAAATCGCCTTTTGCTTCAGCATTTATATTATTAGAATTAGAGCCCGACCCTTTTATATCAAGACTCAAACCTAGAGAACCTAATTTACTACTACTTAATAAATTACCAACTCCAAAATTTACTGATTTCAACGAACCACTAAAGGCAGGTAAATCGTTTCCAGACCGCAAAGCCAAATCGGTTTCTAGAGCTCCAAAAGGCGTTTCGAATTTACCATAAGCCACAAAATCTGAAAGAAAACCAACCAGTTCTCCGGTAAACTTTACTGTTTCAAGATTGTCAATAATTTGCTTCCCTTCTTCACTTACACCAGCTAGCCATTTCAACTTCAGTAAATCAGAAGTATTCAAATTACTGTTGTCAACATATACATCTGCAAAGCTGCTATTTACATCCAAAACATCGGTTACACTACCTTTTAAAGACACTCTTGTACCCGACCCAAAGGAAAGATCAAAGTTTTCGAGTTGCACTTGACTCATATTGCCATTCACAGAAGCAGAAGCCGAAATACGCCCCACTGAACCAAAATATTTTTTCAAGACAGGAAAATCGGATTGAGACAACACCAATTGAGGCATATCCAACCTAATTTGACTCAAGCTCGAGTCAGAATATTGCACATACCTTAAATCAACAACATTCAGTTTCGATCGTTTGTTTTCTAAAATCAAATCAGAAACAGCATAAACACTATCCTTCTGCACAAAGACCGCAGCAAGACTCGTTACTTTAGATCTATAACTATCGACATAGTTTTTTACAGAAAAATTAGCTTTTAAGTTGCCTTGTTCCCAAAACGAATTTTCAAAACTCAAATCATTTGCAGCAAAAAAATCTTGCTTTTCAAACTCGATTTTATTCACCTTAATGTGATTAAACTTCACTAAATCAAACCACAAATAAAGAGATGAATTGCCCTTTGATTTTGGCAACTTCTTTTCCAATTCAGACAACAACAATTGGTAATTCCAGACACTGTCCGGTGCGCTTTTCACCAAATTCAACTCTAAGCTATCAGAAGAAACTTCATTAAAATAGAACTTAGATGATGTTAATCTAAAGGTTGATAAATCAACATCCAAATAATTGGATTTCAATATTTTATCACCACTAAAATCTTCAATATAGATATTATCTATAGATAGATTTAAGGGCGGAGCTATACGAAAACGCTCTATTTTTACCGCCAATCCTGTTTGCTTTGAAACCGACTTTGAAACTTGCTTACCGACGTACTCTTGGAAGGAATAAGATAAATTCAGAGCCAACAAAATAGCCACAACTACACTCAACAATAAGGCTATAAACCAGAAGAGGAAATAGGATATTTTGCGTAGAATTGCCACGATACAAAGAAATGAATAAAGTAGCTGACATTTACATACTGGGCATAGAATCGTCATGCGACGATACAAGTATTTCGGTTTGCAGAAACAACGAAGTACTTTCTAACATAACTGCGAGTCAAAAAATACACAGTAAATACGGTGGTGTAGTACCCGAACTTGCCTCAAGAGCACATCAAGAAAACATAGTGCCAGTATACGATGAAGCCCTAAAAGAGGCCGGAGTAACACTGGAACAGATTAACGCTATAGCCTATACACACGGCCCTGGTTTACTTGGTTCATTATTGGTAGGTTGTTCATTTGCTAAATCATTATCCATAGCAAGCAAGAAACCTTTATTGGCAATCAACCACATGGAAGCCCATATTCTTGCCCATACAGCCAAAAACAACCCAGACGGCAATCCTACCTACCCTTACTTAAACTTAACCGTTTCTGGTGGGCACACGCAACTTGTAAAGGTCAAAAGCGCAACCGAATTTGAGCTGATTGGCGAAAGTATTGATGATGCCGCTGGCGAAGCATTTGATAAAGGAGCAAAAACTCTAGGACTACCCTACCCAGGTGGACCTCACATTGACAAAACAGCTAAAAAGGGCGATCCTTTAAAATACACTTTCCCGATTCCTAAGATTGGTGAGTACGAATTCAGCTTTAGCGGCATCAAAACATCGCTGTTGTACTTCTTACAAAAGGAAAGTAAAAAGAATGAAAACTTCATTACCGAAAACCTTGAAGACATTTGCGCTAGCTATCAGCACGGCATCGTTTCTGCTTTGTTGAAAAAAGTAGAATACACTGCCGACAAATTAATGTTGGATAACATCTGCGTTTCTGGAGGTGTATCTGCCAACTCATACCTCAATGAAAGCTTGAGAAAATTAGGCGTAAAAAAAGGATGGAATGTATTCATCCCACCCTTGAGTTTATGCACCGACAACGGAGCCATGATAGCCCTTGCTGGTTACCAGAAATACCTATGCAATAGTTTCAGTACAATAGATGCTGCACCAAAAAGCCGATGGAAACCTGGAGTTAGTTTATAATTATTCTTTTCACTTCTTGCTTATCACCTGCAACTGCTTTCACAAGATAAATGCCTGTTTTAGGCAAAGATGCAACCCACATCCCATTTGCTTTTTGAGCATTTGAAAGCAACAAACCATCTACAGAATACAATGCTATTGATGCCCAATCGTAATTTGATTGAATTACCACATTATTAGCTTCTATTCTAACCGACAAATCGTCTCTATTTAGGTCTTCAACACCAACAGTCGATTTCTCTAATTCTATTCTTGTAAATGGAAAAACACTGTTATTAGAAGACACCGCAACGGTTTTAGTAATGTAACCCGAAGCGCTTACTTCAAATGAATAGTCACCAGCGACTAATCGGTCACTAAACGCACCATCAACATTCCAATTGGTAACATTGTGCGTTCCTCTATGGATGATGATTTGTGCATTGCTTACATCTGCTCCAGTCTCTTTATCCACAACTTCTCCATCAAAATCAGATGCTTTCACATATTCTGGCTGAAGCACTATCAAACCTTCTTCAATATCCGAAACCAGTATTGTTTCTGAATTAAGAAATGGATAAACACCCCAAGAACCATTGAAATTACTGTTTCTAAAGGGCGATGTATCGTAATACCCTACTTCGGCCAATTTATTAGGAACTGATGCATCGTGAATGGTAATTCCGTTTGAATAATAACTTGTTATAACATAATCTCCTTTGACATGAGCATTGTGCACAATTGGTTTTGCATCTGGATCGGATTCAATATTATCTAAAAAAACAGGATTGCTTTTATCCGAAATATCATACGACGTAATACCTGCGCCACTCTTTTCATCGGTTGTAAATGCTAGAGTTTCGTTATCGTTTGTCCAAATATTGTGCGTAAAAAAACGTGGCGTACTTTTAGTAGAAAGCAATTGCGGAGATGCAAAATTGCTGATATCGTAAATAGTGAAGAAACCATCGTTTACATTGGCTAAATACAAGGTATTGCCCTTAGCGAAACCATCGTGACAATATGGAGTATCTATATAACCTACATATTCTGGATTGTAGGGATCGTTGCTTAAATCATACACAACAACACCCAATTTACCTGGCTTAAAGTTCGCGCCAAAAACGTACATACGACCATTGCTTTCATCAATATAAAAATTGTGACTGCTCGCCCAAGTGCCGTCGTTGAAGACTTTACTCGGCATATCAATTGGTGCATTGGTTAAATCAATGATGGTAACCCCTTCTTTAGCTTCAGTAACTCCATAAGCAAAGTTACCATACGATTTAAGATCGCGCCAGATACTGAATTGGCCATTGACTGTTTTGATGGTTTCAATATTGCTTGGATCGGTAACATCCACAATCGTTATTCCATCAACGCGACCTACAATTGCATATTCAGATCCATTTGAATGATTTATACCCCAAATATCATTTAGATCTCTATTAAATGTCATTTTACTCTTAAAACGCAGATTGAAGTTCTGCGAAAAACCAGCAACAGAAATGGTCAGCGCTAAGGCTGCAATTGCAATCTTTCTCATGCTCAAAGTTACGATTTTGATATCAAAAAAGACTTATTTGCCCGTCGTCGTCTAAATCTTCATCATTGATTACATCTTCTGTCGATTCATCCGATTCTTCTACTTCTGGCTCATGCGTTTCAATGACTTCGAAGCTTTCGATAGTATCTTGAGACAATCTATTTCCTTGAGCCTTCATCCCTTTTACGCCAATAAAATCTGATAACACAACTTCAACAGGGTCTTTCAATTCGCCTTTAACCGAAGTCACATAGGTAAGTTTTGGTTCTTTCAAGAAAGTAAACAAAAGCAACTCATTGTCTTCTACATCGCCGATAAAACTATTGAGCTTATCGTTTTCTTCGAAGTAAAAACGCTTGGCATTGTACTGTTTCTTTTCACTATCCCAGTACACAACATTAGCAACTTCATCCGATTCGAATTTCTTGATTTCAAGCAACTCTTCATCTTCAAAGTGTATGCTTATTTTGGGGTCGTACAACTTGTATGTCCCTGATTTATAAACAGCTAAAATTTTATCTTCACCCGAGAATTTACCAATTAAAGTTCCTCTATCGTCTGTATTCAAACGCTTTACGGTTTCATCGTACCAAATACTGCGCGCAGCCAATGTTGATTTACCTTCTTCCTTACACGTGATTTTACTCACTAAGTGCTTGCTTAAAATATTCCCTTTGGCAGCTCGACCTTTAATGGCTAGTTCGCTAAAATCTTTTTCGAAGCGCAATTTTTTAAGGTGTGGTCTAGGTCGCAACAATACATTAATCAACTCTGCTTCACCATTTGGATTTGAAGTGAAATACAACACTTTAGAACCTGAATTACCGGCTGTTAAATCGTAATCTTTATCACGGGTTATGCTCGTAACACTAAATCGTTTAACCATTGCAGGTCCTGATTTACCGTCTTGATACACCATGTTGTATACTGTACGTTTATCGCCTTTTTTCCAAACCGCTACATGCAAGATATCTTTTCCAAAGAAGGCTTTATCGCTTACTTTAGAAACAATCATCTTACCGTTTTTTAAAAACACAATTACATCATCAATATCCGAACACTCGCTGATGTACTCTTCTTTTTTCAATCCGTAACCAACAAAACCCTCTTCTCTGTTTACGTAGAGCTTTTTGTTGTTCACTACTACCTTGGTTGCTTCTATGCTTTCAAAGTGACGGATTTCTGTTTTACGCTCTTTACCTTCAGCATATCGCTTTCGGATATCTTCGAAATAAGCAATTGAGTGATCTATTAAGTTGCGAAGTTTCTTTTTTACATCCTTGATGTTGTCTTCAATGCCCTTGATCAATTCATCGGCCTTAAATGCATCAAACTTAGATATACGCTTGATTTTAATTTCAGTCAAACGCACTAAATCCTCTTCGGTAACCTCCCTTTTCAAAAGCGGATAAAATGGCTCTAAACCTTTATCAATAGCAGCTAAAACTGCTTCCCAAGTTTCACATTCTTCAATATCACGGTATATGCGGTTTTCGATGAATATTTTCTCCAAAGAAGAATAATGCCAATTGGATTCCAGTTCTCCTAAGCGAATCTGAAGTTCCAACTTCAATAAATCAACTGTTCTATCTGTACTACGACGTAAGATTTCTTTTACGTTGGTAAAATGAGGCTTATCGTTTTCGATGATAACTGCATTCGGCGATATGGACACTTCGCAATCGGTAAAAGCATACAGCGCATCCAACATTTGATCAGGAGAAACTCCTGTTGCTAGATGGATCATGATTTCCACAAATTCGGCAGTGTTATCGTCGATCTTTCTAATTTTAATTTTCCCCTTATCGTTGGCTCTAATGATAGATTCTATCAACGAACCTGTAGTTGTTCCAAAAGGTATATCGTCGATGACTATGGTTTTTTTGTCAAGAACACGCAATTTGGCTCTTACCTTAATTTTACCCCCTCGTTCGCCATCGTTGTAATTGCTTACATCAACCGACCCTCCAGTTGGAAAATCAGGATATATAGTAAAATCTTCACCACGCAAGTGATTGATGCTGGCATCGATAAGTTCTATAAAGTTATGGGGTAAGGATTTACAAGATAGACCAACGGCTATACCTTCTCCACCTTGCGCTAGTAAAAGTGGAAACTTAATAGGTAAATTAATAGGTTCTCTATTTCTCCCGTCGTAAGAAGCTTGCCATTTGGTCGTTTTAGGATTAAAAACAACGTCTTTCGCAAACTTAGATAAGCGCGCCTCTATATAACGTGGAGCAGCAGAACCATCTCCAGTAAGAATATTTCCCCAGTTACCTTGACAGTCGATTAGCAAATCTTTCTGCCCCAACTGCACCAAAGCATCGCCAATAGAAGCATCACCATGAGGATGGTACTTCATGGTATGTCCAATGATGTTGGCTACTTTGTTGTAACGTCCATCATCTAAATCGTTCATAGAATGCAATATCCTACGCTGAACAGGCTTTAGTCCATCGAACAAAGCAGGTACAGCACGTTCTAGAATAACATACGATGCATAATCTAAAAACCAATCTTGATACAGACCAGAAACGGGTATGATGTGCTCTAAATGCCCTGAATCTTTGTTGTTATCATCGTCTTGGGGTACAAAAGGTGTATTGTCTTCCATTGTATTAACTAGCGGCTTGCATTTCTGTATCTTCTTCTACATTATCTTTTTCAACTCGAAGGTTGTTGATAATAAACTCCTGACGCTCAGGTGTGTTTTTACCCATGTAGAATTTCAAAAGTTCTTGTAAGGACTGTTGCTTATTCAGCAAAACAGGTTCTAATCGGATGTTTTCTCCAATAAAATCTTTGAATTCGCTTGGCGATATCTCACCCAAACCTTTAAATCGAGTAATCTCTGGGTTTTTACCCAAGCTAGCGATGGCATCTTTACGTTGTTGCTCATCGTAACAGTAGCGGGTTTCTTTTTTATTTCTAACCCTAAACAAAGGTGTCTGTAATATGTATACGTGCCCTTTTTTAATCAATTCAGGAAAAAACTGCAAAAAGAAAGTCAACAACAACAATCGGATGTGCATTCCATCAACATCAGCATCGGTAGCAACAATCACTCGGTTGTAACGCAAACCCTCTAAACCATCCTCGATATTCAAGGCTGCTTGAATCAGGTTGAATTCTTCGTTTTCGTAAACTACTTTTTTGGTAAGACCATAACTGTTAAGTGGCTTTCCTTTTAAGCTAAAAACGGCCTGTGTTTGAACGTTTCTACTTTTGGTAATACTTCCACTTGCAGAATCTCCCTCTGTTATAAAAATGGTTGTTTTTAACGCATCTTCCTCGTCTAGCTTAGGATCATTGAAATGGCGCTTACAATCGCGTAATTTTTTATTGTGGAGATTTGCTTTTTTAGCTCTGTCTTTAGCTAGTTTTCGAATACCAGAAAGTTCTTTACGCTCTTTTTCTGATGCTTTAATTTTTACTTCTAAAGCTTCGGCAATAGCGCTGTTTTTATGCAAATAGTTGTCGAGGTCCTTTTTTAAAAAATCGCCAATAAATGCTCTAACCGACTTTCCATCAGGTTCTATTTCTGTACTTCCTAATTTGGTTTTGGTTTGCGACTCAAATACTGGTTCGGATACTTTAATAGCAATTGCTGCAACTATGGATGTACGGATATCAACCGGTTCGTAATTTTTTCCGTAAAACTCTTTAATGGTTCTTGCTATGGATTCTCTAAAGGCACTTTGGTGCGTTCCACCTTGCGTGGTATGCTGACCGTTTACAAAAGAGAAGTAATCTTCACCATATTGTTTTCCGTGTGTAAAAGCCACTTCAATATCTTCCCCTTCAAGGTGAATGATAGGATACAATGGTTCGGCATCTAAATTTTCTTCCAACAAATCTTTCAATCCGTTTTCTGATTTCAGCATTTGTCCATTGAAAACAATAGTCAATCCTCTATTCAAGTAACAGTAGTTCCAAAGCATGCGCTCTACATACTGTTCTCGGTATTGAAAATTCTTAAAAATCTCGGCATCCGGAATGAAAGCCATTTTAGTACCGTCTTTCAATGTAGAATCCTCTACTTCGGCATCTATTTTAAGTTCTCCCCTCTCGAAAACAGCGCGTTTGCACTTTCCTTCTCTAATCGCTGTTACTTCAAAATAATCGGACAATGCATTTACCGCCTTGGTACCTACACCGTTCAGACCAACGGATTTTTTAAAGGCTTTGCTATCGTATTTGGCTCCAGTATTTATTTTCGACACACAGTCAATAACCTTTCCTAAAGGAATACCACGGCCATAATCGCGAACGGTAACTTTTCCGTCCTCAATTTTAATTTCAATTTTCTTTCCATGCCCCATAACGAATTCGTCAATGGAGTTGTCAATAATTTCTTTTATAAGAATGTATATACCATCTTCCTGGTCTTTACCATCGCCCAGTTTACCGATATACATTCCAGGCCTAAGTCGTATGTGTTCTTTCCAGTCGAGCGACCGAATATTGTCTTCACTATATTGATGTTCTGCCATTAGGAATTATTTGGGCTTAAAATTAATCGGATTAGAACGCACTGCAACCTATTTTGAGAACTTTTTTCAACAAAAACCACGGGGAAAACGAAGAGATTATGTTAAGAACCTGCTTTATCGATCAGGAAAAAGCTACAAGGATTCAAATGCGGAAAGTCTTTCAACCTTGGATGCATAAACTCACCCCCTTTTACCATGCCAACTTTCTTCATAACAGCTATTGATCGCACATTCACTACCGGCGCTGTTGCAATAATTTGTGGAATTTGCAGAGTTTCAAAACCATATTTAAGACATGCCCTTGCTCCTTCTGAAGCATAGCCCTTACCCCAAAACTCTTTGGATAATCGCCAACCGATATCTACAGTTGTTTCAAAAGGACGCTCATATTCTATGCTATTCAAACCCACAAAACCGATTAACGTTTTGCTTTCTACCTCTTCCACAGCAAAATAACAAAAGCCCTTGTCTTTATAGAGAGCTTGCATCTTCTCGATGAATACGGTAGTTTGCCCTGGTGTTGCCACAGCTGGAAAAAACTCCATCACATCTTCATCGCTAGAAATAGCAATCATTTTAGGCACATCCGATTCTATCCAGTTTCGAAACCCTAATCGAAGAGAAGTAAATAAATAACGCATAAGTAAGTAAGGATGTTACAGGTCTTTTACCTTTGCAAGGTATCGCATTGCAATTAAACGCTCTATCAATGAAAAAGGAAATTTTAGAATTGAATGATATCAAACACATTGTTGATTCATTTTATGACAAGGTAAGATTAGACAGTAAACTTGGTCCTATTTTCATTGAAAAAATTGGAGATCGCTGGCCCGAGCATCTAGACAAAATGTATCGTTTTTGGCAAACCATTTTATTGAATGAACATACCTACAGCGGCAGTCCATTTATGCACCACGCTAAATTACCGATAGATAAAGAACACTTTGATCAATGGTTGCATCTGTTTTTTGAAACTATTGACGAAACTTATATTGGAGCTGCTGCAGAAGAAGCGAAACTTAGAGCTGGCAAAATGGCCGAAATGTTTCAGTATAAATTAGAGTATCTTAAAAATAACGGCGGAAAAGCATAATATGCTACAGACAGATAAAAAACAAAGTTCAAGAAGCCGTATAGTAAAAATTGTACTGAATTTAATTCCTGCCTTTAGACGTTCTGGAGGTAGAATATGCTTTATCTCTAGCGATTGGCTTGAAGTACAAACTCGATTAAAATTAAGTTGGAGAACCCGCAACTGGGTAGGAACAACCTTTGGTGGAAGCATCTACTCTTCTACTGACCCCGTATACATGACTCAATTCATTCAAATATTGGGAAAAGACTACGTTGTTTGGGACAAAGCAGCTAGTGTCAACTTCAAGAAACCCATTCGTAAAACTGTCTACGCTCGTTTTTTGCTGACTCAAGAATTTATTGATGAAGTAAAGGCTGAAGTTGCCCAAAATGGAAAACACGTTTTTGATCTGCCGGTACACTATCAAGACAAAGATGGTACTGTATATGCCGAAATAAGCAAAACACTGTATGTTGCTTCAAAAGATTACTACAACAAGAAACCATAAATAATCCGTCACCTTATCGGATAAGCACCACCACTCATCAAGACAACTCGTCACACTATCTGCTACAGAATAATATTCTGATTTTTATTGCAATTACATATTTATCCAAATTATATTTTGACACGTAAAAATTACTAGTCATATATATCGTGCTATTCGTCTAAAATCCTTTTCCGAATTAGCAACTTTTCACAATATTCAAGTCTAAGAAGATACCCTACCAATCAATCCCGCAGTCAGGATAAAAATCCTTACGCCTTTTACCTAACTGCATAAAGCTTACGCCACATGAAATTAAGTATCTCTACCTTAGTATTACTGCTGCTCCCCTCAGTAGCTATAGCACAAAGTTCTTGCCCCAACTTGGATTTCGAAAATGGAGATTTCTCAAATTGGAGTGGAACTTATGGATGCAATCCAATAGACCCTGCTGATTATGAAATGTATTACGACGCTAGTACTTGTTCATGGAATTTCAGAAATGGTACTTACACTACACCTTCTGGGCAGACTCTAGACGAACCTCAAGCATCGCAACCCAACAACATCAATGGTCAACAAGCTATAGTTTCATCAACTTGGAATGGAGGCGTAGATCCGTACGTACCTGTTTTAAGCTTAACCCCTCCTACTGGAGGAACTAGTGTAGCTCGATTGGGTGATTATTACAACGGAGCTCGAGTTGGCGACCTGAAATACAACATCGATGTTGATTCTAACAACTCACTTCTAACTGCTTATTACGCTATTGTACTGGAAGCTCCAGGTGGTGATCATGAAAGCGACCAAAACCCCTATTTCAGAATTCGACTTATCGATCCTGATGGAAATTCTGTAGAATGTGTTGAATACATTCAGGATGGTGTAGCTGGTGCTGATGGTTTTAACACCTACAACTGTGGTGGTCCTTGTGTATCGAGCGCTGATGGCAATCAAACCGATAAAAACAATCTTATCTGGAGAGATTGGACAGCTATTTCCGTAAACCTACTTCCCTACATGGGACAAAATGTTACAATTGAATTTGTTGCAGGTGATTGTGCCTTGACAGGTCACTTAGGTTATGCCTACATAGATCTTAGCTGCCGAAGAAATGAAATCCTTACGCAAACCAATTATGTGTGCAAGGGAGTAAACGGTAGTATGGAAGCTCCTTCTGGAATGAGCGATTACGAATGGCATTACGGCGATTCATTAGGCCCTGTTGTAGGTAACTCTCAAAACTTATCGGTTTCCGATACCGGCTGGTACTACTGCCGTATGACGCCTTTTAGCACCGCAATCAACAGTTGCCCTTTTACTTTAGGCACTTACATTCAAGAAGCGCCTAGCGATCCTATTGCTGGATTTACAGCTTTACCAACGCCTGTTTGTATCGGAGAACCTGTTCAATTTACTGACACATCTATTACTGCCAACAATTCACCTATAGCCAATTGGGAGTGGGATTTTGGAGACGGCTCTAGTTCCTCCGCACAAAGTCCATCGCATAGCTATAGCGATAGCGGCAGTTACGACATACAACTCATCATCACTACTATTGACGGTTGTTTGGACACTGCTATTCAAAGCATTTATGTTTTGCCTTTACTCAATCCCGATTTCATTGTTCCAATCCTAGTTTGTTCTCAAGATACAGCCTTCGATTTGGTAGCTACACCTCTTGGTGGCGTTTGGTCAGGCAGCGGCATTACAGACTCTATAGCTGGTACTTTTGATCCGGCAATAGCTTTTGCCAATGGCAACTCTTCTAGCATCCGATACAGTGTAGGTACATGCGATGAATTTGTTGAGAAAACCATTGCAATAGAACCTCAACTTAATGCAGAATTTGATCCAGCTGGACCTTTTTGTAACGACGATGCTGCGATACAATTGAATGCAACCGAAACTGGTGGCACTTGGTCTGGAACTGGTGTAGACGCAAACGGCAACTTCAATCCAGCACAAGCGCAAATTGGAAACAACACCATTCAATACATATTAAACCAAGCTTGTGGAGATACATCCATTCAAACCATAGTAGTAAATGAAAGAAAAGATGCGAGCATAACTCCTGTCGATCCGATTTGTGAAGATGCTGCCGATATTCAATTGCAATCGCTACAAGCAGGTGGTATATGGTCTGGTACAGGTGTTGATGCAAGTGGTTTACTCTCCCCAATTTCAGCTGGACCTGGTTCGCATACCATCAAATATGTTTTACCAAGCCCTTGCCCTGATAGCAGTGAAATAGTAATTGAGGTTTTAGAAAAATTCGACGCTACTTTCGACCCTGCAGGACCATTTTGCAACGACGACGCTCCTTTCCAATTGATTCCAACTCAAGCAGGTGGTGTATGGTCTGGTTCGGGAGTGGATGCAAATGGATTGTTCTCGCCTTCATCTGCTTCTATCGGAGACAATGACATTCAATACATTTTCACTCAAGCCTGTGGCGATACATCTATTCAAACCATTTTAGTTAATGAAAGAAAAGATGCAAGCATTACTCCTGTTGATCCGATTTGTGAAGACGCAGCTGATATTCAATTGCAAACTGCACAAGCAGGTGGTATTTTTTCTGGAGTAGGTGTCGATGCCAACGGATTGTTCTCGCCATCAAATGCAGGTCCTGGATTGCATACTATACAATATGTTATGCCTTCTCCTTGCCCTGACAGCAGCGAAATAGTTATAGAAGTTTTAGAAAAATTCGATCCACAATTTATACCTGTAGGTCCATTTTGTGTAACCGATGCCAATGTGCAGTTAATAGCCAATGACAACGGCGGCATTTGGTCTGGAAGCGGTGTAGATGGTAACGGAAACTTCTCTCCATCGAATGCTGGACCCGGAACCCACATCATACAGTATGCTTTTAGTGGCTTATGCGCTATTCAACATATCGACTCAATTGTTGTAGAAGATTTACCAGATGCTAGCATCAATGCCATCAATCCTTTGTGTTTCGAAAGCGCTCCGCTCCAATTAACAAGCAACGAAGCTGGTGGAGATTGGTCTGGCGATGTCGATGCTAATGGCATTTTTAACCCACAATCAAAAGCACCTGGTATATACAAAGCTTATTATTCGTTCACGGGCGTATGTTCTGTAATAGACAGCATCAATATTGAAGTATTAGAGCCTATTGCAATCGCAAGTGAAATAACCAATGCTAGTTGTAAAGATTTATGCAACGGTAAAATTGTACTCACTGTTGATGGAGGCTGGAGTGCTACTCCTTACCAATTCGTTTGGTCTACCATCGATCAGGCGAGTACTTCTAATCGCGCTAATTTATGCGACGGAGAATACTCTGTAGTGGTAACGGACTTATACCAATGTAAAGACTCTGCAAGTTTTATCATTACTGAACCCGAAGAGCTTCGTCATCAAATGATGGTCGATTCAGCAACTTGTGATCAAAATAATGGTGTTGCCGAGATTGTAGCTATTACTGGTGGTACTCCTCCCTACAGAACGGTATGGGACAATGGGGTTGTCGCTTTATTGAACCCTAACATTTCAGCGGGTGAATACCCAGTAAACATTACCGATTCGCTATTGTGTACTAATGTTGATACGGCTTTTATAGCCAATGCCAATGGACCAACATTCGAATTAGAAATTGACTCATTAGTTTGTCACGACGATGACAATGCCGTTGCTAGACTTGTGAACATTCGTGGTGGTGTAAAACCATTCACTGTTGTTTGGAGTACTGGTTTATCGCAAAACTTAGGCATACATCCTAACTTATCTGCTGGTAATTATGGCGTTAATCTACAAGATGCAACAGGATGTAATTTCCAAGATGTATTCTCTATAGAAAATCCTAAGGAAATAGCCGTTATCGACCCTGTTTCTCCTGTTTGCGAACAAGACGCAAGCTTCCAATTAACGGCATCAGCACTTGGTGGAATTTGGGAAGGAAACGGCGTTAGTCCAACAGGTATATTCACTCCTAGCGATGCCGGTGTTGGTGTACACAGAATAAGTTACAGTCAAGGTTTACCCTGTTTAGAATCGGATACCATCAGCATTCAAGTATTGCCAAATCAAGACGCTAGTTTTGATCCGGCAGGTCCATTCTGCTCTGCAGATGCCGATTATCAATTGGTTGCGAAACAAAGCAATGGTTCTTGGTCAGGTATTGGTGTGGATGAATTCGGAGTATTCTCTCCTTCACAATTAAGTGCTGGACAATATGCTATTACGTATACTATAGCTGGACAATGTGGAGATGCTCAAACACAGGTTATACAAGTAAACAGCCAAAGCAATGCCGACATCAGTGGACCTGAATCGGTTTGCCCTAAAGACGATCCTATACAATTGATCGCTACAGAACCAGGTGGAACTTGGTCAGGCGAAGGCGTCGATAGAGATGGTATTTTCTACCCTACTTTGGTACAACCTGGAATTGAAGTTGACATTTCATACATCATTCAAGGACTTTGCCCTGATACCGGCATGTTGAAAATCAAAGTCAACCCTATCATAGGTTCTACCATTGTTCCTGCTGGCCCATTTTGTGAAGACGCTAGTCAATTCATCATGCAAGCCGAAAATCCTAACGGTATTTGGAGCGGAACAGGCATCGTCGACTCATTGATTGGAACGTTTAGCCCTATCGCAGCAGGTGAAGGATTCCATATTGTACACTACACTATTCCTGGAAATTGTGGGAGTACTGATACAACTATTGTAGAAGTTAAAGCACGACCTATAGCCGACATCAATCCAATAGATCCTATATGTTATGGAGCCGAAGATGTATTGCTTACAGCACAAACTCCAGGAGGAACTTGGGGTGGTATTGCAGACAGCAATGGCAAAATTTCGCCACAAGCATTGGGCAGTGGGAAGCACATGATAACGTATGCTTTCAATGGCTTTTGCCCTAGCAATGATTTCTTAGAAATTCAAATATTAGAGCCTGTTGCTGTTGACTTAGAAACTGTTGCTCCACGTTGTTTTGAAGAATGCAACGGTAGTGCATTAGCCAATGTAAGTGGAGGATGGGAAGCTTCAAGTTACACGTATTTGTGGTCGAATAATTCGAACAATGCAGCACAACAAACTGCACTTTGCAAAGGCACATACAACTTAGTGGTACTAGATAAATTTGCATGCAGCGATACTGTTGATTTCATCATTGACGAACCAAAAGAATTGTCGTACGATATCACAAGCGATTCATCTTCATGCGGTCAACCAAACGGATCGGCAAGTGTTATCAATCTTGAAGGAGGAACGGCACCTTACCAAATGGCATGGAGCAATGGTGTTCAATCTGCCCTTAACCCTAATTTACAAACAGGCAACTACGACATTATAGTTACAGATGCCAATGGATGTAAAAACAGACAAAGCATCGCTATTATAGATAAGGCCGGACCTACATTCCACATTTCTAAAAAGAACTTAATATGCTATGGCGATGCCAATGGCGAAGCTATCATTCAAGATATTTCAGGAGGAACAGCTCCTTACGATATCAAATGGAGCACAGGAAGTGGCTTAAACGATACCATCCACAAAAATCTACCAGCAGGGACGTTTATGGTCAGTATTTTTGATGCAAAAGGATGCTCTTACAGCAGCAATTTCACAATAGAACAACCTTCAAAAGTGAATATTGAACTTAGCAATGACACCGTTTTATGTGTTGGACAAAAAGTTGACCTAATTGCTCAAGCAACTGGCGGTACTCCTGACTACCATTACTTTTGGAACAATGTTGGACCTTCGGCAAATAGTGCAACAGCAATTTCCGATACAACATTGAATGTTTACGCAATTGATGACAACGGTTGCCCGTCTGAAGTAAAATCGGTTGATGTACGATACAGCGAACCATTAACCATACAAGCTCATGCTATGGACACTATATTGTGTGCAGGCGAAAGCACCATTTTAGAAGCTTATGTTACAGGCGGAGTTGGCAATTACAACTTGCAATGGAGCGATGGCTCTACAGCTAACCCAAGACCTATAACACCACAAGGTAATTATGGTGATACCGTTGTAGTAAGTGTTACCATTAGCGATCAATGTTCTCCTGACATCACCGACTATGCTTCTATAGTATTTTACGAACCGCCACACCCAGAGTTTGTAGCGTTTCCGACAGAAGGTTGTGAACCTCTAGTGGTAGAGTTTGTAAACCTATCTGCCAATGTTGAAAGCTACGCTTGGGATTTAGGCGATGGCACACAACTAACCACTTCTGAAAACTTCAGTCATGTTTACCAAACGGGTACTTATGATGTCGTTCTTGATGTCATTTCTCCTGATGGTTGCAAAGGCTCTATTGAGAAAATAAAATTCATCAAAACTTACCCTAACCCAATAGCCGACTTTGTATACTCTCCTACTCGCATTACCAAAGAGTACGACAACATTCAGTTTTTGGATAAATCATTAGGCAATATTGCTACTTGGGAATGGAATTTCATGAAGCTTGACAGCGGCATTGTAGACAATAGCACTCTTCAAAATCCATTGGTTAAAACACCTGAGAAATTAGGCAAATACATAGCCAAGTTGAAAGTTACTACCGAACATGGTTGTGCAGATAGCACTTACAAAACATTTGAAATAGAACCCGACTTCTCGGTTTATGTTCCAAATGCCTACACACCAAATTTCGATGGAGTAAACGAGTTGTTCAAACCTATAGTAAGAGGGATACAAGAAGATCATTACCGATTGAATATCTACGACCGTTGGGGAGAATTGATTTGGTACACAGAAGATTCTCATGAAGGTTGGGATGGAAAAATGTTGAAGAATCCCGTCGATTTAGTAAAAACTGACGTCTATGTATGGCAATTAATCGTCAGAGATTTCAAAGGGAAACAACATGATTTTACAGGACATGTCACCCTACTTAAATAATCACCCAAAAGAGCTCTAAAATTTAGAGCTCTTTCTTTTTTAAATACCACAACAAACTAAATACCAACACCTTAATTAAACTATAGTATGCACGCATAACAAAGAAAAACTCAAATATCCGACAAAAAATACCACTCATCCAAAATAACGGTCGGGCAACAATATAAATAAGCATCTTTATTACACCTACCTAGAACAATTGAAGCTTTTTGACCAAAAATCGAATAAGCTTTTAAAAACCATACTACCCGTGATAAAGGCCCTTACCTCGATTGCTGCGTTATTCCTTACGTCGTTACTTATTGCACAAAGTGCATGCCCCAATTTAGATTTTGAAAACGGAGATTTTACCGGCTGGAACGGTACCGTTGGATGCAAACCGCAAGGTGTAACCGATTACGATATTCACTATGGTAACGAGTGCTCGCTTCCAACCGTTCAAACACTCGATCTTCCAATAGCATTAACCATCAACAATCTTGATGGACAACAATCTATTGTACAAACTAATTGGAACGGAGGCGTAGACCCTTATGTACCAGCATTATCTTTAACACCCCCATCTGGCGGGAATTACGTTGCTCGTATTGGTGATTATTACAACGGTGGTGATGTAGGCGAAACTGGCGGGCGTGTAGGTGAATTATCTTATAAATTAACCGTTGACTCTGCCAATGCTTTGCTTACTGCATTCTATGCCATTGTATTAGAAGCACCTGAAGGCCATAGTAAATGGGAAACTCCGTATTTTAAAGTTCGATTATTAGACCCTGATGGAAACTCTGTAGAATGTGTAGAATATTTTCAAAGCGGTGAAGCTGGAGCCGAAGGTTTCCAAGATTTTAATTGCCCTAACGGATGCAACTCTTCTGCCGACGGTACATCTGCTGGTAAATTGATGGTTTGGAGAGATTGGACAGCCATTTCAGTAAACTTACTACCCTATGTTGGACTGGATGTAACGCTAATATTTGAGTCTGGAGATTGTTCTAAAAGTGGTCACTTAGGTTATTCTTACATCGATATAAAATGTCAACCCAATGAGTTGTTAGGTCAAAGTACTTACATATGCAAAGGTGTGGATGCAAACTTATCTGCTCCTGAAGGAATGGATAGTTACGAGTGGCATTATGGCGATAGTTTAGGCCCTATTGTTGGAACAACCCCTAGCATTACTGTTTCTGATACAGGCATGTACTATTGTACGCTTACTCCATTCAGCTCAGCAGCCAATAGTTGTCCATTTACTTTACCGATTTATGTAGAACCTGCCCCAAGTGATCCTGTTGCCGATTACTCATGGGATCCAAATCCTGCGTGCATAGGTCAAGACATCACTTTTACAGATTTATCGACTACCGAAGACGATTCTCCTTTGGTTTTTTGGCAATGGAATTTTGACGATGGCAGTCCTTTCGCAAACGATCAAAACCCTGTTCACGCTTATTCAGCTAGTGGTACATACAATGTAGAACTCGTTATAGAGTCGGTAGATGGTTGTCGAGATACCGTAAAGCAAGTAGTTGAAGTTATAAAGCCCGCAGAGCCTGTTATTACACCTCCGGGATTAATTTGTTCAGAAGACGACCCGTTTGATTTATCGGGCACTCCTTCTGGAGGTGCGTGGAGTGGTGTCGGCATAACCGATACTGCAAAAGGAACGTTCGATCCAGCATTGGCCTATGGCTCACAAGCCTCGCCTTATACCATTCGTTACGCTGCCGGACAATGTGGTGAATTCACTACACTCGATATTGAAATTACTCCGCAACAAGTGGCAGAATTTCCATTAGTTGGACCTTTTTGCAACGATCAACCTGCTGTTAGATTACGTCCTACCGTTAAAGACGGAGTTTGGGGCGGTACTGGTGTAGATGCTTCAGGAATCTTCACTCCTGCCAATGCAGTTATGGGTGATAATATTGTTACGTACGGTTTCTATGGCGATTGCCCAGATTCGACACAGCAAATCATCATTGTTGATCCAAGAAAAGATGCTACTTTAACTCCTGTTCCTGATTTGTGCTCAAAAGAAAATCCCGTTCAAATAGAAGCTGCTGAAGATGGAGGAATATGGACAGGTACAGGCGTTAGCGCAACCGGTGTATTCGACCCAGGAACAGCAGGCGTTGGAGCTCACGAAATTATTTACACGCATACAGAACCATGTCCTGATGCCGATACCATTATCATCAACGTTATTCTTAATAAAGATCCAACTTTTGATGCATTCGGTCCATTCTGTCAATTCGATGATCCTTTTACAGTAATTCCATTAGAAACTGGTGGCGTATGGGTTGGTGCCGGAATGGATGCTAACGGAGTCTTTAACCCTTCCGTTGCAGGTCCAGGAAAACACATTATATCCTACCGATTTGGTGAAGATTGCGGTGGTGCACATGCCGAACAAATAGAAGTTATCGCTCAACCAGACGCGAGTATTTCAGGTCCTACTGTTCTGTGTCCAAAAGACGATCCTGTTAAAATTCGCCCGATACAAACTGGAGGAACATTTTCAGGAATTGGTATAGATGCCAATGGATTATTCGATCCTGCTATTGCTCCTACCAATCAAGACATCGTTATAACATACATCATAGATGGTCCATGTCCTGACACAGGATACCACACCATTTACATGAAAGATTTGTTGAACAGTACCATCACTCCTGTTGGACCATACTGTGCAGAAAACCAAGACATCACACTTACAGCTGCAGATGCAGGAGGAACGTGGTCAGGAACAGGTATTACCGATGCTAACCTTGGTATTTTCAATCCCGCAAATGCAGGAGAAGGCACACATACAATAACCTATGCCATTCCAGGAAATTGTGGTACAACAAGCACCATCGATATTGAAGTCTTCCGCAGACCCGCCCCTAGCATAGACCCAATAGATCCGCAATGCCATAATGGTCTACCAGTTACAATTACGACGGCAGAACCCAATGGTACTTTTTCAGGCGATATTCTTGGCGCTGGTATTTTCAATCCATCAAGTTATGGACCTGGCATACACAGAATCTATTATTCATTCAATGATTTTTGCCCAAGCATCGATAGTTTGGACATTATCGTAACCGATCCTATTGCTTTACTTGATAGCACAGTTGATGCTACGTGTAAAGATTACTGCGATGGCGAAATTTACATTTCAGCCACTGGGGGTTGGGATCAAGCACCATATACATACACATGGACCAGCAATGTTTCAGGTTCACCAACAGCTTCAGCTCTCAGCTTATGTGCCGACATGTACACTGTAACTGTATCGGATATGTATGGATGCCTTGATTCGTTAACAACAACCGTAAACGAACCCGATTCATTGCTATACAATACCGTTGCAGATTCATCAAGTTGTGGACAAGCAAACGGTAGAGCTTTCATTACAGGCGTTTCTGGCGGTACTGCACCTTATTTCTATTTATGGGACAACGGTATTACTTTAGAGAACAACGACAATATACCTACTGGTCTATACAGAGTAAGTGTTACCGACTCACAATCATGCCGCACCAAAGATTCAACATTTGTTGGCGATAGAAGTGGACCAATATTCACACTTGCAATTGATTCTGTTTCTTGTTTTGAAGGCAACGATGGCGTTGTAGAAATTCAAGAATTGAGTTCAGGAACATCGAACAATAGCATAGTTTGGAGTACCAATCAATTTGACAACAATGCTCGACATACTGGATTAGCTGAAGGCAATTATTCTGTTACCATAACCGATGCTACCGGATGTGCTGCGACTGTTTCATTTTACGTGCCACAACCAAGCCCTGTAAACATTACCTTACCTGAAGACACTACTTTATGTTTCAGCAGTCCTTTCAGTATTTCTGCAACTGCTACTGGTGGTACTCCCGGTTACAATTACTACTGGAACGGTACAGGTCCGTTTGGCAATACCATGACAGGAAGTACATCCAACACCTACGATGTTTATGCATTGGATGCCAATGGCTGCCCGTCTAATACTGAACAAATAATCATCAGTTACCTCGATCCATTGTCTATCAATGCTGAAACGAGTGATTGGATAATTTGCGCCGGTGAAACTGTGAATTTGGACGCCACTTATTCTGGCGGTACAGGCACATACACTTTTGCTTGGGACGATGGCAACATCAACGTTGCACGACCATTTACCCCACCAGGACAATATGGCGACACGGTGAACATAGGCATTACCATTTCAGACAATTGCTCGCCAGATGCATATGATAACGTAAGCATCGTTTTCTTCGAACCACCCCACCCTGCTTTTATTGGTTTACCTACCACTGGTTGCGATCCATTGATTGTCAATTTTGAAGATCAATCTACCAACGTAGCACAATATTTTTGGAGCTTAGGTGAAGGAACTACAAGAGAAACGGGTGGCGATTTCAGTCATATTTACACAAAAGGTATTTACGACGTATCGCTTCAAGTTGTATCGCCAGATGGTTGCAAAGACAACATTCTAAAAACTGGATACATTGAAAGTTACGCCAATCCAGATGCTGCTTTAACCTACCAACCTAAGCCGCTTACAACATTGAGCGATCAAGTTCAATTCATGGACAGATCGTTGGGCGAAGTCAATCAATGGATGTGGGAATTCTACACTTTAGACAGCACTTTGTTAGACAATAGATTGGACAGAAACCCGATTCTAACATCGCCCGGTGAGATAGGTCAATACCTAGTGTATTTGCATGTAACCACTATTCACCAATGCGTTGACAGTATTTGGGGTGTTTGGGAAATAGAACCGCAAATGACAGTTTACGTTCCTAACAGTTTTACGCCAAACGGCGATAATGTAAACGAAGGTTTCAAACCTATTGTACAAGGCATACAGTACGACAGCTACGAATTTGAAGTGTTCAACCGTTGGGGAGAAAGAGTATGGTTAACCCGCGATCCGGACGAATATTGGAACGGAAATTTAAGAACGAATCCGTACGAAAAAGTAAAAACCGATGTGTATGTGTGGCACTTGAGATTGAGAGATTTCAAAGGCATCAAACACGAATACTTTGGCCATGTTAACATCTTGAAATAAAGAACAAATCCATAAAACAGCATTTAAAAATCCTTCGAGCTATCGAGGGATTTTTTTTTGCAATAAAGGTTCTCGATACTTTTCTCGTGCCTTGAAACACTCGAACTGACAGTAATATTTGACGGCAAACCTTAAATCAATTTGATTTTCTCTAGCTGAAATGTGTTATTGTATCAACCCAGCATTACACAGCTGGTCACTTCGAGTGCCTTACGCAGGAAGGTGTATCGAGAAGTAGACTAACCTATATTTATTGACAGTTCTTCTCTAATGCGTTCTCGATACTTTTCTCGTACCTCGAAACACTCGAACTGACAGTAATTTTTGACAACAAACTTTAAATCAATTTGATTTTCTCTAGCTGAAATGCGTTATTGTATTAACCCAACACCCCACAGCCAGTCACTTCGAGTGCCGGACGTAGGACGGTGTATCGAGAAGTTGTGCTTTTGATTGCTGGCAAATTGTCGCGTTCTCGATAC
>CAXBOO010000009.1:0-51078 GCA_963977425.1 uncultured Flavobacteriales bacterium
CCTCTATCATTTATTTGATAGAGGCTTTTTTTTTACCCGCCTTTTTCTCAAATCTAACTTTCAAATGTCTGTCATCGGATAAAACCTGTTTTTATGACGTGCAGTATAGCATTTAGGAGCTTTTTAATGTGAAAATGAATTAGAAAAACAAAATCTTAGGTACCCTTGACCTATTCGTTTAATAGAGATAATAAATGGTTTAATAGGATTTATTCTAGTTTTCTTTGTGATGAAATTCTAATAATCCATTTAATAAAATACAGTAAATCCACCATAAGTCTTCATCCATCGTAGAATTATGTAGCAAATCGAAAACGGCAAATATTAGCTTTTAAAGTCCTTTTGTAATGCTTATTTTTAATCAAGTTAGAAGGGCAAATGAAGAAAACACTATTCATATTATTATTACCATTTACACAACTGTTTGCACAGGAAAATGTAGTGGAAATTACTGCACTTGATAGTGTATATGAAGAAAATTTTGATGCTTTATCTACTCATGGTACTTTAGATTCACTTACTGGTTGGTATGTAAATGAAGGACTTAATATACTCGGAATATTAAGTTCAAGTAATGGTACTGGTATAGCAGATGCTGGTGCCTATAATTTTGGTTCAAGTGGTTCTAGCGATAGGGCATTAGGTGGACGTTCAGATATTTTAGTTCCTGTAGAACTGATTTGGGTATTTAAAAACAGTACTGGTAGACCAATTAATAAATTCGAACTATATTATAAAGGAGAGCAGTGGTATGGGGGAATATCAGATGTTGCAGCTCAAGCTTTAAATTTTTCATTTGGAATTGGAACTACTATAGCTAATATATCGTATACCGATTATGATTTTGATTTTACAAATCCGAAAGGGTGCAATAAAGTATTAGGTGCTTGTGTTACGGGAAAAGGTGCGTTGAATGGAAATCTATCTGCAAATAGCGACGAATTAGTAAATGAATTTGAATTGAATACTGCTGTTCAAAACGGTGAATATTTTGCTATGAAGTGGGAAATTGATGGAGGCTTGTTGTTTTTAAATAGCCATGGATTGGCTTTAGACGATTTAGGGTTCATACCTTACAACGATACAGCCTTTAACTGGTATGCATTAGGGACTGACTTTGATGCAGCCTCAAATTGGACGAAATATCCGAATAGGAAAGATAGTTTTGCCAAACCACGTGCTGATTCTCCAAAAGGATTTGATGATACTACAGCAAATTTTATAATAGATGAAGACATTGCGTATACTGGTGACTTTGAATTGAGAGGTAATGGAACTCGTGTTGTAGTTAAAGAAGGTGTTAATTTCACTTTAGGGAGTTCTTCAAGCAGTGTTGTGAATGCTCACATTATCCTAAATAAAAATGCAACATTCACTTCAAATCTTTACGAAAATTCAGGTTCAGTTTCTTTGCAATTTGATACTATCCATGAGGGCTCAACTGTAATTTTTGATAGCAATAGCCCAATCGTAGGATCATTGAATATACCTCCTGAGTCCTATGCTAATCTCATCATTAGAGACTCAGATGGAAATGGAGCTAAAAGTTATGGAACAACAAATGAGATTATTGTACGTGAAAGCTTTTTGTACGAACCATCAGAATCAGTAATAGGTGCGAACGAATTGAAAGTGAGATTTGAGGGGAATTCCGTCACCTTGAAAATGCCGAATTATAGTGGTGAGAACATTTTCTCGGAATTTACAATTGGAAACGGAACTACGTTATATCTTGATTCTCTTTCCAACAGTGCAATAAATAGCAACGCATTAAAATTGGATGCAGATGTCGTCTTCGAATCGGCTAGTATGTTGACATTAACACCTGATCAAACTCTAATTTTAAACTCAGGCTCGTTCGCCCATGATGGTGTTTTTGTTTTAGATAACGACGCATCCCTCATCATAAATGATGGCATTACAGTATCTGGTTCAGGCCTTACAAGTATTACTCGTAATCAATCTGTTTCAGGTGCAGGAATAACCAACCATTGGAGTAGCCCCGTTTCTGGAGCAACATTAGGCGTAAATGGTACTGTAGCAGGTAATAAACGTTGGCTTTATTTAAATGGTGAAGACGATAATTCTGATTACGTCAATATGACCAGTGACATTACTATACCAAAAGGACGAGGATGTACAGCAAAAGGCAATTTGAGCAGTACATTTGTAGCCAATACGCCTTCAGAATTATATTATGGAAGCTTTATATACCATGCTGATGCTGAACACGATAATGATGCAGATGATGCTGAATATTATTTAGTTGGTAACCCTTATTCTTCTGGTTTATCAGCCGTTTCATTCATTACTGAGAATTCAGAAAATAGAGGAGACATATTGGGAACGATTTATGTATTTAACCAAGTCAATGAATTTGGAGCTTACTCTAAAGCTTCTGATAATATTGCTGTAAATTTATTAGGCGCTTCTGATCCAGGTATTACTCCTAGTGATTCTACTTTAGACGCTACCAATATTGAAGATTTTAGCATTGCATCAGGCCAAGGCTTTCTTGTTGTAGATAAAACAAGGGATGACGATCAAATTGACATAGCCTTTACGCCAAGCATGCAAATAGGTCTCAATAATAATTTCAAAAGCTCTGAAAATCAAGTTTTAGGAAGTTTTTGGCTGATGCTTAACGATGGTAAAAACTATAAAACAACTTTAATCGGATTTGCTAACGATGCTACAAAAGGCGCAGATGATAAATACGATGCGCCTAAAGCTTTCAATGGCACGGCTTTAAGTATTTGGTCTTTAATTGGGACTGATACATATGAAATACAAGGTATACCGCCTCTTCAAAATCAAGAAACTCGTATACCTTTAGGTTTGTATACACCTAAAGTTGGTATTAATGAAATTAAAGCAGTAGGAATAAGTAATAAAATTAAAGGGCCTATAATAATGTATGATAGCTTGTTAGGTGTATATCATGATCTTGCTGAAACATCGTATTCATTTACAAATACTATACCTGGTGAACAATTGAATAGATTTTACCTTTTTGTAAAATACAACCCTAACTCAACTGTTGGTATAAATGATGTGGATAATGAAACGTTATGTAAGTCGTTAGTGAATGTTGAAAATCAAGTTCTAACATTTGATAACGATGTTCAGAGGTATAAAATAATCAATGCAATAGGGCAAACTATAGCCTTTAACGAAAGTACTTCTGCTCAAGAATTTCTTTTACCTGATAAAGGAATATACATCATCAAAACTACCACTATGAGCGGCCGGAATTGTGTTAATAAACTCATGGTAGAGTAGTATTTTAGATCATATCAATTAAAAGCCCTGTACTGCAGGGCTTTTTTTTTGCTAAAGTTCTCCCTTTCATTAAGTAGTATGAATCAAAATGAGCTGTATTTCATTTGATTTTCTTGCCTTTTTTACTGATTTAACTTAAAGCAAGTTTGATCTCTAACTTCAATCCAAGCTATCTAGGTAGAATTCAAGCTTTACACCATAATTTTCATTGTGAGATACAGGTCATTCCTGTATTTAGCTTAATAGAGGGCTTTTTTCGCCTTTTTTTTTATTGAATTGTAGTTCAAATTGGAAATAAGCATCTATTATTTTTAATATCGACGTAAAGTCAATCGTTAGTCCATTTTTCGTTTAAAATGGAAAAGCTAAATCCATAAAAGTATCTTCTAAATTATATAATTATGATGGTGTGGATGTGAAATTTGAAGTTTAATGGTATTGTTTGTGTAAAGATATTCAGCAGAATTTTATGTTGAGATTATGTTTTTTACAGAATCTAGTGATTAACATAATTTTTAGGCGAAAAATGGCATAATCACCTTTCGTCAGATTTTTATATTGAACAATCGGAAATATAGCATGCATTATAATATTGTATAACAAGGTTAATACTACATTGTTTACCTTTACTAACGTTACAACGAAACAATACAACCGTGAAAAACAACATCTTTTTATCTTTAGTTAGCGTAATCTGTTCAATGTTTCTTTTTCAAGTAAATGCTCAAGAGAATGTTTTAAGCTTAACTGAATTTGATAATATCATCGAGCAAAACTTTGATGGCCTTGGAACAGGTGCGTCAAATGTTGATGTTCTACCAGGATGGCATATTTTTGAAGGCGGATCTGAGCAATCTAGTCTGTCAGCAAACAATGGCAGTATATTATCTACTGGAGTTTTCAATTATGGAAACAATTCGGACAGAGCAATTGGGGGTAGAGCTACAAGCAATAATGCAACAGAATTTGTTTGGAAATTCAAAAACGAAAGTGGTAAACCGATGCGTTCATTCTCAGTTTATTATACTGGTGAACAATGGTATGGTGCATTATCAGGAAGCCAATACTTAGACTTTCAGTTTGGGTATGGTACAACTGCTAGTAATTTGACTTATGTTGGAACTAATTTCAGTTTTGAAAATCAAAAAGAATGCAATTCAATAAAATTTAGAGGTCAAACTTATTGTACTACAGCTAAAGGAGCACTAAATGGTAACGATGATGAAAATCGTCAATCATTGAATATTGTTTTCAACTTAGTAGGATTTGAAATTCCTGACGGTGAGTATTTTTCATTGAAATGGACGGATGTTAGCAATAAAAATTTACTAGAAAGTCATGCCTTAGCTTTAGATGATGTTGGTTTTATTGCTTTTGATGATGCTGCAACAAACTGGTATGCATTAGACGACAATATTGCAAGTAGAGATAGTTGGACTCGTTACCCAAATAATATGCAAAGTGGTTTGAAACCGGAAGAAGGCGATAAAAGCTTTTTGGATGAGAATGCAAACTTCATTATAAGAGACAATTTATCTTACGTTGGAGATTTTCAATTAGAAGGGAACAACTCAAAGTTGGTTTTAGAAAGTGGCGCAGAATTAACAATGACGGCTAAAAAGAACAGCGACATCAAAATGAAGGTTGTTGTTAAAAGCGGTGCGACATTGAATTCAAATCTTTACCAAAAAAATGGAAACATCGATTTATCAATAGATTCTTGCTATGATGGATCTAAAGTTATTTTCAATAGCAATAGCCCTAACAAAGGCGAGTTTAATTTACCTGGTGGTTCGTACTATGATTTAGAAATTGCTGATTCTCATGGTAGTGCTGCAAAAGAATTTAGAAGCCCAGAAACATTAGAAGTAAGACATCAATTTACTTATTCAGCGGATGAATCAGTTTTTGATGCCGAACAATTGAAATTGAAGTTTACAGGTGCAACAGCAAACTTTAGCATGCCAAACCATACAGGTGAAAATGTATTCAGTGAGTTTACTATAGCATCAGGAACTACCTTGAATTTACAATCATTGATGTACACGCCTGAGAATCAGAATGCGTTGATATTAGATGCGGAAGTGACGTTTGAAAACAATAGCGATTTAGCTTTAGTTGAAGACAATACTTTAATCTTCATGTCAGGTTCTCTTCAGCACGATGGAAATTTGGATGTTAACAACAATGCTTCACTAATTATTAACGATGGAGTGTCTGTTTCAGGAACCGGAAAAACAACAATAATTAGAAACCAAGCAGTTTCTGGTAGTGGTATTACCAATCACTGGAGTAGTCCCGTTGCCAATACGTTTATAGGACCAAATCAAACTATTGCTGGAGACAGAACTTGGTTGTATTTAAATGGTGAAGACGATAATTCGGATTATGTAAAAATGACAAGCCCAATCATGTTACCTAAAGGTAGAGGGTGTACCGCTAAAGGCAACTTAGGAAGTGTTTTTGTCGCTAACGATCCATCTGATTTGAACTACGGTAGCTTTGTGTACCATGCAGATGCAGAACACGATAATGATGCAGATGACGGTGAATATTATTTAGTAGGTAATCCATATTCATCAGGTCTATCAGCTGAGGCATTTTTAACTGAAAATTCAGAGAATAGAGGCGAAATATTGGGGACCATCTATTTGTTTAGTCAAGTAAATGAGTTTGGTAATTACAGTAAATCGTCCGACAACATGGCTGTTAATTTGCTTGGTGCTACAGATCCTGGTTTTACAGCTACAGGTTCTTCGTTTGAAGTTGGTGATTTTGAGGGATTCAGTATTGCAAGTGGACAAGGATTTCTTGTAGTTGATAAGACGGATAATGATGATAAAATTGATATCGCATTCACTCCAAGTATGCAATTAGGGTTGAACAATTCTTTTAAAACAAGAAACAGCTCTAATATCATCAGTCGTTTTTGGTTGTTAATCAACGATGGTAAAAGTTACAAAACAACCTTATTAGGTTTTGCTGATGACGCAACTATGGCTGCAGATAACACCTATGATGCTCCTTTAGCTGTTACGGCATCTGGATTGAATATCTGGACTAAGATCGGGAATAAGGCTTACGAAATCCAAGGAATACCACCTGCTGAAAAAGCTACAGTTCGTATTCCTGTAGGCGTTAATTTAAGTAAGTCAGGAATCCACGAAATCAGTACAGTTAGAAAGTCTAATGCACCGGCAGAGGCAATTACATTGTACGATTCAGAATTGAATACTTATCACGACATAAGTTCAAGTCCTTATGTATTCAATAGTGTAAAAGCAGGAGCTATTAACGACAGATTCATTCTTTTCTTACAGGGTTCAGGAAATCCAGTTGGGGTTGAAGAAGGAATATTGAGTGACGAAAACTGTAATCTGGTACGTCAATCAAATGGCGGAACTTTTACTGTTTCTGAAAATATTCAAACGATTAAAATGTATGATCTTTCTGGAAAAGAGTTTTTCTCTCAAAATTCAGTGAATTCTGGCGATGTTTTGAATGCGCCTAAAGAAGGTTTGTATGTTATCAAAATTCAAAAAGAAGACGGATCTGTATGTTCTCAAAAGAAATGGGTTTATTAGAGTCTACTGCATTTTTGTTCTAATTTGAGTTGTAAACTAATGTTTGAATCTCTGTAGTACGGGTAAAAGTTATATTTTTCGCTAGAACACTTGCGTGAAATATTCTAAATGAGCCCAAAGAATTGTTTGTCTTTTTTGCTTGCGTTTTGCTTTTCTGGATACAGAATTATAGCTCAACCAGTAATTAAACCAATTGAATGGGGTAAATGGAGGGGTAAGCCAGAATGGCCACCTAGAGTTGATATTGGAGCTCCTGTACCAGATGAAGAAGTTCCTATTGATGCCTATGATTTTTTGCTTTTTCTATCTGGACTTGTATTAGTCTATATATTGTGGCAAAGAAATAGTGGAAAGACTTGGAAAGAAACGTTTACTCTTAGTAACGTTTATTCATTTCTTGTTTTAAGAAACTAATGGCTTCATCGATAGGGGATTTTTCTAACATATGAAATGTAGCCATCAATTTTTTAGAAAACTCTCCACCACTATCTGTATCGCTTAAATCTTGAGAGCATACTTGAATTAACTGTACAATTTCTTCACGAGCCAAAACTAATAGCGACCAAGCATTATCGCTTACGTAAAGCTGCTGACTCATATTATGGTTAAATTCTTCTCGAATGGTTCGTACAAATTCGGTTTGAGTAAATCGAGCATTCATACCACCTTTGTATACTCGCATTACCAATGCTTGTGGACGAATTCTTTCTAATAGAATGATACAGCGCTCGTAGGCTTGAATTCTCATTGGATCAATCAGCTTTTTTTGCTCAATCCTAGCAGAAATTTTTAAGTTGTCTTTTTGTTCCTCTAACAACTTGGCTACAAGCTTGTAAACTACAATACCATTGATAAGTGTGCATAGAATTATGCCAGCGCAGAAGTAAGTAAATTCCATTGTCGATAAAAATGTGGTGAAAAATAGCCAAACTATCTCAACCACACACGCTATTTTTTAGATTTGCCTAGTATGGAATCGTTTCAATCTTCAGAATTGGTGCAGCGTTTAACCGAATCGGTTACACTGTCATTTGCAAAAAAGGCTAGAGAGTTAAAAGACGCAGGCGCAGAAGTCATTAGTTTGGCTTTGGGTGAGCCTGATTTTGATACGCCTGATTTTATTAAAGAGGCTTTAAAAAAAGCTATCGATGAGAATCATTCACATTACACACCTATTAGTGGATACAATTCTTTACGAGATGCGGTTTGCGAAAAATTTAAGCGAGACAACAACATTCATTACAAACGCGAAAACATCGTTGTATCTACTGGAGCTAAGCAATGTATTTTCAATGTAATGTTGAGTGTTTTGAATCCCAGCGATGAACTTTTAATAATAGCTCCATATTGGGTGAGCTATCGTCAAATTGCTGACTTAACACAATGCGACATCAAAGAAGTTTGTGGTAAGATTGAAAATGATTTTAAAATATCTCCACAAGAGTTAGAGTCTTCTTTAACGAGCAAAACGAAGATGGTCATCTTTTCATCTCCATCCAATCCATCAGGTGCTATTTATACTAAGAAGGAATTGGAAGAATTTGCTGAAGTTTTCAATAAATTCCCGAATGCCTATATCGTTGCCGATGAAATTTACGAGCATATCCATTATGCTGAAAAACCATTCAGTATAGCTTCTATTCCAAGCATGTTGGAAAGAGTCATAACAATCAATGGATTGTCAAAAGGATTTGCAATGACTGGGTATAGATTGGGATATATGGCAGCTCCAGTCGCTATTGCCAATGCCTGTACTAAGTTACAAGGGCAAGTAACTTCTGGTACTAATGCGATAACACAACAAGCTGCAATAACGGCTTTAAAAGCTGATCCATCCGTAGTTAAATCTTTTGTTGCTTCGTTTAAACAACGTAGAGACTTGATGTTGTCTTTATTGAAAGATATACCTGGTATGGAGTGCAATGTTCCTGAAGGAGCATTTTATGTATTTGCTAAAATAGAAGCCTATAAGATGAAAAAGTTTCGTGGCGAACAGTTTGAAGACAGCTTGGCATTATGCACATCTTTCTTAGAGCATTTTCTTGTAGCTTTGGTGCCAGGTGAAGCCTTTGGAGCGCCTTGGCATGTACGACTTTCTTATGCAAGTAGTGAAAATGATATACGCGAAGCTTGCAAACGAATTAAAGAAGCATTTGCTTCTATGGAAGACTAATAAAGAATGAACGTTTCTCAACTGAAGCAACAATTTTCCGCAAAAAAAGTATTGGTTATTGGCGATGCCATGATCGATGCATATTACATGGGCGGTGTATCTCGAATTTCGCCTGAAGCACCTGTGCCAATTATTGAAATAAAAGAGAAGAGTAAACGATTAGGAGGAGCGGCAAATGTAGCCCTCAATATTGAAGCGCTCGGTGCTGATGTAGCTTTGTGTTGTCTATGTGGGCAAGATGAAAATGCCATAGAATTAAAAAAACTATGTGCCGATGTAAACATCAATACCAATTATTTTATTGAATCGGCAGGAAGATCAACAACCGTTAAAACACGCATAATTTCTAAAGGTCAACACTTGTTGCGTGTTGATGAAGAAAACCGTCATTATGCACAAGGCAATGAAGAAGACCTCATACTAAAAACGGTTGAAAAGGCAATTACTCACTATCAGCCCGATGTAGTGATTTTTGAAGATTACAACAAAGGGATGCTTACTGAGAAAGTCATTGAATGTGGCTTGAAACTTTGTAAAAGCAAAGGAATATTAAGTACTGTTGATCCTAAGTTTATAAATTTTGAATCGTATAAAAGCGCCGATGTGTTCAAACCCAACTTGAAAGAGATTCAAGAAGGAGTAAAACAAGAAATTGACCCAACAAGCATTGAAAGCTTAGATTTTGCGGCTCAAAATTTTATGGATAAAATGGACATTAAAACCATGTTCATTACATTATCAGAACACGGAGTTTACTTTAAAGAGTCTGGTGTTAAGGGAAATAAAATTCCTGCGCACAAAAGAAAAATTATAGACGTGAGTGGGGCAGGAGATACTGTAATATCAATAGCTTCATTGTCTTTAGTTGCGGGGTTATCGAAAAAAGATGCATTTGCTTTAGCCAATTTAGGTGGCGGTATGGTATGTGAAGATGAAGGCGTTGTTCCTATAAACATCAACAAGTTACTCAGCGAGGCAGAAAATGTCTAGCCCTATATAAGTGCTATTTTGATAAAAGACTGGATACATAAGCTCTTAAAACATCCGAAGATCAAACCTTTGGATCTTAGTATAAAAAGAGGTGTTAAGGTATTTCGTAACCTTATTTTTGATCCGTTAGCGAGTCGAATTGATGAAAAACGTTTAAAAGTAAATGCGGTACTGATCAAAAGCAAAGATCAGGTATTGGGCATATTCCGTATTCTAAGTTTGTTGGTGGCAATTGCATCCATTGGGGTGCTTGTTAATTATTACGGAAACAATATTGGAGTAGAAGAATCGGCAAGAACATTTAGGTACATCCAAATGTCATTTGCTTTTTATGTGATTCATTATTTACTGAAATTTATATACGATTTTCACCCACTTTCCTTTATTAAACGCCAAAAATTTGAAAGTCTAACGATTTTCATTTTGATGGTTGAAGGCATTTCTTATGCTGTAAGTAAAGAATTAATTATTGCTAGAATTTCCGAACATTTGGGTGTATCTACCTTAAGTTCATTGGGTATTATCGGTGCTCAGTTTTATTTAATAGTACTGGTTTTCAATGACATTTTTAGAGGGGCTAAACCCATCTTTCAATTCAAAAGACGATTGCACCCTGCAACTGCCTTTATAACTACATTTTTTCTTTTGATACTTATTGGAGCAGCCGTGTTGTTGTTGCCAGAAATGACGATCAAAGGCAGTAACCTCTCAATATTAGATGCATTATTTACTTCTGCATCGGCTACATGTGTTACGGGCTTGGTTTTGCATGATACCGCTACTTTGTTTACCATGAAAGGACAGTTTGTCATCATGATTTTGATCAAACTTGGTGGTTTGAACATCATTGCATTTGGTGTATTCATGTCCTTTTTATCCAAAATGGGTTTTGGTATTAGGAAACACGAAGTTCTAGAAGATTTTGTAAACCGAGAGAGCATTGTAACGTATAAAAAATCATTGGTAACCATACTATACATCAGTTTGGTATTGGAAGGTCTTGGTGCCATGTTTTTCTATATGTATTGGGATGCAGGTATTGAGTTCGCCGATAGAGGTGAACGAATATTTCATTCAGTATTCCATTCTTTAAGTGCATTCAACAATGCAGGATTCTCAACTTTTACCGACGGCTATTACAATCCATTATTAAGAAACAATTATCTTATCCATGCTGTCACATCAGTATTGATTTTCTTAGGTTCATTGGGCTTTACCACGCTGCTTGAGATTTTTGATTTTAAACGCATGCGAAGCAGAATTAAGTCGCCATGGAAAAGGTTGAGTGTATCATCTAAGATTTCCCTATATATGAGTCTTATTTTAGTTTTTGGAGGGTTCTTCGTCATTTTCTTTTTAGAGAATGGAAAAGTGTTTAATTCAGATAGCACGTTTGCAAATTTGTCGGGAGCATTCTTCAGTTCTGTTACGACACGTACAGCAGGCTTTAATACTGTCGATTTTTCTATGTTTTCGGCACCAACCATAATGCTTATTTTGTTGTTGATGTTTATCGGAGCGTCATCTTCTAGTACCGGAGGAGGTATAAAAACATCCAGCTTGTTTCTAATTATATCGTCTACGTTTTCTACTATTCGAGGTCGAAAAACCATTGAGTTCAATAAAAAGACATTTTCTAATGAATTGGTAAGGAAAGCCTATTCTGTGCTGATTTACAGTTTGTTGGTTGTAGGAACTTCTACTTTTTTCTTGTGCATTACCGAAGCCAATTTGCTAGAATCTGGTCAATTCAATATCATCGATATATTGTTTGAAGAAGTGTCGGCATTTGCAACGGTAGGACTATCTACAGGGATTACACCTTTATTGAGTACAAGCGGAAAACTTATCATTATGCTGAGTATGTTTGTAGGCCGAATCGGAACACTCACTTTTGCGTATGTTCTGACAAAAAATATTTCAAATTTAAAATACCGATACCCTGATGCTCACATCATGGTTGGATAATATATTATGGTAAAACCTTACGAAAGCGATAAGACTAAGAAAGAAGAAGTTGCATTGATGTTCAACAACATTGCACACAAGTACGATTTTCTAAATCATTTTTTCTCTCTTGGAATAGATTTCCTTTGGCGTAAAAAAGCCATTCGTTTGCTAAAGAAAAATTCACCTAAAAGTGTGTTGGATTTAGCTACGGGTACAGCCGATTTCGCAATTGCAGCTAGAAAATTAAAACCCAATCGAATTGTTGGAGCTGATATTTCTAAGGGCATGGTTGATATCGGTAAGGTAAAGGTGAAGAAGAAAAACCTTCAAGACCTTATTACTCTTGAAATTGGCGACAGTGAAAATCTACGTTTTGAAGACAACGAATTCGATGCACTTACGGTAGGTTTTGGCGTTAGAAATTATGGCGACTTGAAAAAAGGCTTGGGAGAAATGCTACGTGTTGTTAAACCTGGAGGTAATTTGGCCATTTTGGAATTTTCAAAACCAACAAAATTTCCTGTTAAACAAGCCTTTTCGTTTTATTTTAAATACATCATGCCTGTATTAGGCAACTGGTTGGCCAAAGACCAAGCGGCTTATACTTATTTGCCCGAATCGGTTCAAGCATTTCCATCAGGTCAGGATTTTGTAGATATTTTAAATGAAGTTGGATACAAGAATGTGAAAGTTTATCCGTTATCAGGGGGTATTGCAAGCATTTATTTTGGAGAAAAGTAGGTACATATTTACCAGCATATTTTTATGTGCAGTTTTAGCGTTATCCGCTCAAATTTCGGGAGCTAAAAAACCACGTTATGTAAATGAAAATTTACCAAATTTCGATTATAGACCCTATCATTTTGGGTTTACATTAAGTTCAAATTCCAGCGATTTTATCGTTCGATACAATGAGTTGGATGCGAATAAAGATTCCTTGCTGTTTGTAGAAAACGATGCTGTACCTGGTTTTGCTATTGGCATTGTTTCAACCTACAAGCTCAACAAAAATATACGTCTGCGCTTTGTTCCTACATTGAGTTTTCAGGATAGAAAATTCATTTATAATTATAAAAAATCGGGAGAGCCAAACAAAACGTTTGAAAAAATAATCAAAAGTACTTTTGTCGAGTTTCCAGTCTACATAAAGCTCAGAACCAATAGAGTTGGAAATGCTGCTGGTTATGTAATAGGTGGTGCCAAAGCAATGATAGACATGAGTTCTAAAAAGGACGTGGAGTCATTGAATGACAACGATTTAGTAGTTAAAATAGATAAATATCAGTTTCATGCTGAATTTGGTGGCGGTTTCGATTTCTTCTTGCCTTACTTTAAGTTTGGAATGGAATTCAAGTTTGGTTATGGTATTCAAGATGTTTTTATACCACAAGATCATAAGTTTTCTGCACCAATAAAATCCTTAGTACCCCGTACTTACACATTTACGCTTACTTTTGAGGGCTAATGGCACTCATCAAAGAATTTAGAATTCCACATCAAGGATATAATCCTACTACCGATTATTCTGCATCACTTCAGAATCACTATCCGTATCGTCGTTTGATAAAACGCAGCATAGATAGTAGAGGGCGAAAAGTGGTTTTTGTACTTAAGTATGAGTGTTCTACTTCTGATTTTGAAGGCCCTATTTCTGAACCAATACCATTAAAACAGGTTGACGCTCTTAACAAAGTGCACATTATTGGCGCTGGCCCGGCTGGTTATTTTGCTGCTTTACAAGCTATTTCCTTGGGTATCAAGCCTATAATATTCGAAAGAGGGAAACCTGTAAGAGAACGCCGTCGTGATTTGGCACAATTGGTGAAAAATCATGTGGTAAATCCAGAATCCAATTATTGCTTTGGCGAAGGTGGTGCAGGGACTTATTCCGATGGAAAACTGTATACTAGAAGTAAAAAAAGAGGGGATGTAAAAGCTGTATTAGCCACTTTAGTACAGTATGGTGCCGATGCGGATATTCTTATTGATGCTCATCCACATATTGGAACAAATAAATTGCCTCAAATCATCGAAAACCTTCGCGAAACTATAATAGATCATGGTGGTGAAATTCATTTTGAAAGCAAACTCACGAACTTTACATTAAACAACAATAAGATAGAGTCTATAGTTATCAATGAGATAGAAACCATCGCTACGGAAAATGTAGTCTTGGCTACTGGTCACTCTGCTGAAGACATATTTCACCTTTTGAAAGCGAATAAAGTTGATATTGCTTTTAAGCCATTCGCTTTAGGTTTTAGAATTGAACACCCTCAGTCTTGGGTCGACAACATTCAATATCATGGAATTAAAAACGATGTTTTGCCCCCAGCTGCTTATTCGCTAGTAACACAAACCGAACAAAAAGGTGTTTTTTCTTTTTGCATGTGTCCAGGTGGTATTATTGCTCCATGCGCAACAGGCGATAGACAAGTGGTAACCAATGGTTGGTCGCCTAGTAAAAGAAACAATGAATACGCTAATAGTGGTTTTGTAGCTGAAATAGGAGAGAAAGATATCGATCCTAAACATGGTCCTTTAGGAGGTTTGTATTTGCAAAGAGCAATAGAAGAAAAAGCTTGGAAAATGGCAGGCGAAAGTCAGAAAGCACCTGCGCAAATGGCAACAGATTTCGTAAACAATAGAATCGGTGAGCTAAGTAATTGCAGTTATATACCTGGTGTGGTAGCATGCAATTTGAACGAATTATTTCCTAAAAACATTACCAAAGCACTTCGAGATGCACTGATTGAATTCGATAAAAAAATGCCAGGCTACATTAAAAACGGAATGATAATCGCTCCCGAAACAAGAACGTCATCTCCAGTGCAAGTTTTGAGAGATCCAAGAAATTTGAATAGTACCAGTGCTAGTAATTTGTATCCTTGCGCTGAAGGAGCAGGTTATGCTGGAGGTATAATTAGTGCCGCAATAGATGGTATGCGATGTGTAAAGGCTTTAGGCCAAGCGCAAATGACTGAGTAAAATTGCACCGGCAGTAGCAACATTCAAAGATTCGGCATTGCCTAATTTGGGAATAGTTATTTTGGTATAGTTGTTTTCTTTTGGAAATACTTGTATTCCGTGAGATTCACTACCTAAGACTAATGCTTTTGGGGTTGTGTCAAATTTAGTTTCGTAGACATTTTCGCCTTCTAGCACAGCGGCATAAATTGGGCTTTCGTATTTCGAATAAAAATCTTCTAGTTCGCACTCAATAATATTGACTCTAAAAATGCTTCCCATACTGGCTTGTACACATTTTGGATTGTGGGGGTCAACACAGTTTTTTCCCAATACAAGTTGCTCTACACCAAACCAATCACAAAGTCGGATGAGGGTCCCTAAATTACCGGGATCGCTAACAGCGTCCAATACCAAAGCACTTTTTCGAGTATCAAGTTCTTTTACATCTGGAATTTTACATATAGCCATTGCGTCTTGTAAAATTTCTAGAGGACTAAGTGAGCTAAGTTCTTTGCTATCAAGAATTAGGGGATGCAAATTTGAATCGATGTTCTTCGCGAAATCTTCAGTAACAAAAAGGTGTTCTATTGCGGCATTATTGGCAATAGCTTCTTGTATACTTTTTCGGCCACAGACTAAAAATAAACTTTCTTCTCGTCTACCTTTTTTTCGATGTAGTTTTCTGCTTAATTTCGCTAAACGATTTCCTGCTGTTTGCATATGGCTAAAAGTATTCAAAATATTGCCTTTTTGGTATTAGCCACCTGTCTAATTTTTGTTGGATGCAGTGTTTCTCGTAAGGTGCCGAAAGGAAAACAACTCCTTGTAAAGAATAAAATTCTCAATCTGGAAGATGTTGGCGATTATGATCCTGGAATCAATACCATCATCAAGCAAACACCAAATAATAAATTTTTGGGCTTGGTCAAGCTTCGTTTGCAAATGTGGAACATTGCAACAGGAAAAAAAGACAGTCGCTTTTGGTATTGGGTAAAAGAAACTTTAGGAGAAGAGCCTGTTTTGTTGGATACTGCCATCAGCGCTGAAAGTTGTAGGCAAATAAGCAAGTTCTTATTCAAAGAAGGATTTTTCAATAATACGGTTACGTATGAAACGTTTTTTCTCAACAAACGAAAGGCTAGGGTAGAATATAAAATTGATGCTGGAAGAGCTTTTTTTGTGGATACGTTTTCAGTATCAGTGGTTGATGAAAGCTTAGAATACGTTGTGTTGCCGATTATTAAAAAGCATAAAATACAAGGCAAACAATATTCGTATTCGAAATTAGAAGAGCTAAGAACCGACATTACAACGAGCTTTCAAGAACACGGGTATTTTGAATTCAATAAATCCTATGTTCGATTTAAAGTTGATACAACGTCACAAGATTTTGATGTAAAGTTGAGTTTATTGGTCGCAAACCCTAAAACGGGCAGCCATGAAAAATTCAAATTAAGGTCAACCTATATATATCCAGATTATTCATTTTCTAACGAAAGCACGCCAAACGATACCGATCATTTTGGGAACTTGAGCATAGTATATGGTGATAAAAGAAACATCACACCGAGATTCTTGTATCAGAACATTTTTCTTGACGATAAAGAATATGCCCTTAGTAAATACAATCTTACATACCAACGCCTAACAGGGGTTAACGTTTTTTCTAATGTTAGAATAAATTTAGAAAAAGTGGCTACTGATTCATTGGATGCATTCATTCAATTAACACCGGCTCCAAAACATTCGTTTTTTATCGAATCTAGTGTAGAATCTCGTGTGAATACGGCAGAAAATACTAGAGATATTAACTTCGGATTGTCTGGAAATGTGTCGTATGCTAAACGAAATGCATTCAAAAATGGTGAGTTTTTATTGGTGTCGCTTTCAGGTGGAATAGAACCCTTTTTTCTGTTTGATTCCATTTCATCTTCCAAGAATTTTTTCAATACAATACAGTTTGGTCCAAGTCTGAGCATCACTTACCCTCGTTTTTTACTACCCGTAAGTCAATCAAAATTCAATAAACTTCAATTTCCTGAAACAAAACTGAGTTTCTCGTATAACCGATTAGAAAACACATCTATTCTAAGAGAAACATATTCGGCTAATTTGGCTTACCAATGGAAAGAAGGGAAGTTTAAGACACACAATATTGCTCCGCTTGATATTTCGTTGGTTGATGCGCAGTTAAGCCCTGCAGTGAAAAGGAGAATTCAAGACTTCAACAATCCATTCCTGCTGAATTCGTACACCAATCAATTCATATTGGCACACATTTACACCTTTATTTATAGCAAAAGTGTTACGCCAAAAACATTGTTGAGTTACCGAGGAAAAGCTGAGTTTGCAGGAGTTATACTGAGAGGGTTGACTCAATTGAAACTGGGAAATTTCATAGAAAATTCAAATTATGCCCATTATTTTTTGAATGAGCACGAATTGCGACTCAGAGTGTTAGGAAAACGAAATCAAAGCTGGGCATTTCGATTGTTTGGGGGACTTGGAGTTGGACTAAACGCCAATCCATTGCTGCCATTCGATAGACGTTTTTTTGCTGGGGGTTCTGTAGGTTTAAGGGCTTGGAGAGCAACAACCATTGGCCCAGGGTCGTATGCGCCACCCTTCAATGAAGTGTACAGTAACTTGAATCGTTTGGGCGATGTAAAGTTGGAAGTCAATGCAGAATATCGATTTAAATTGGCAGGACCTTTGAGTGGTGCTTTATTTGTTGATGCAGGAAATATATGGGAAAGAGAAAAACAAGAAGACAGACCCAATGCCGAATTCTCTAGTGGTTTTATGAAAGAAGTTGCGATTGGAGTTGGAGCAGGAATTCGGTTCGATTTTGACTTTCTTGTAGTAAGATTGGATGCTGGTTTGAAGTTTAGAGACCCATCTTTGCCCTCAAACGAACGTTGGATTTACCAATCCAAAAATAATTACAACCAAATGGTTGATGATTACAATTTGAACAAGGCTGAAAATGAGCCTGTTGCGAATAGATATGAAAATAATTTAAATTTTAACCTCGGTATTGGCTATCCATTCTAAAAAGGTTTTTAAAAGTTTTTAGATTTGCCAACTACCTTATTGCACTTATGGCATCTGATAAAATAATAAAGTTACTAGGAGAAAATGCTCATTTGTTAGAGCATACATGCAGCACAATTACCAAAGATCAATTGCATCTACCAAGTTCAAATTTTGTAGAACAATACTTTGGACCTACCAATAGAAGTCCACAGGTACTAAGAAGCTTAGGTGCTTTGTACAATCATGGGAGACTAGCAAATACAGGATATGTTTCTATTTTACCTGTAGATCAAGGAATTGAACATTCTGCAGGAGCTTCATTTGCTCCAAACCCTGCATACTTTGATCCTGAAAATATTGTAAAACTTGCAATTGAAGGTGGATGTAATGCCGTGGCTAGTACTTTTGGTGTATTGGCATCAGTTTCAAGAAAATATGCTCATAAAATACCATTCATTGTAAAAATCAATCACAATGAGTTGTTAAGCTACCCAACTACCTACGATCAAATTTCATTTGGTTCAGTTGAAGAAGCTTGGAATTTGGGCGCTGTTGCAGTAGGAGCAACCATTTATTTTGGTTCTCCAGAAAGTAATCGTCAAATCATTGAAGTAGCTCGTGCATTCGAACGCGCTCATGAATTGGGTATGGCTACTATTTTATGGTGTTACCTTAGAAACTCTGACTTCAAGAAAAACGGAGTTGATTTCCATACAGCAACCGACATAACTGCTCAAGCTAACCATTTAGGTGTGACTATCCAAGCGGATATCATCAAGCAAAAGCTACCGACGCTTAACGGTGGGTATAAAGAAATCGATTTTGGTAAAACTCACGAAGGGGTTTACACAAAATTAACCAGCGACAACCCAATTGATCTTTGCCGTTACCAAATAGCTAACTGCTATATGGGTCGTGTTGGTTTGATCAATTCAGGTGGAGCATCTGCTGGTGATTCAGATTTAAGTGAAGCTGTTACTACAGCTGTAATAAATAAACGTGCCGGTGGACATGGTTTAATTTCAGGACGTAAAGCGTTCCAAAAACCATTGAACGAAGGAATAGAATTATTAAATTCAATTCAAGACGTTTATTTAGATAATGACATTAGTATAGCGTAATAGCTATTAAAATATTGACTTATGAGCAGCACCGCTGACTGGTTTAGAAGAATAAAACAGGGTATTATAACCCCTACAAAGGAGAAAAAAGAAACTCCTGAAGGGTTGTGGTACAAATGTCCTGAATGCAAGCACGTAGTCGCAATGGACGATCACCATAAAAACCTGAGCATTTGTGAAGGTTGTGATCACCACGACCGTTTGAGTGCAAGCGATTATTTTGACCTATTTTTTGATGAGGGTACTTGTACCGAATTCAATGCAAAAATGGTATCAGCTGATCCATTAGGGTTTGTTGACACTAAAAACTACGACGATAGAATCAAGAACACCATTCAAAAGACAGGATTAAACGATGCTGTTAGAACGGCTTATGGTGATATGCACGGACAAAAAGCAGTTGTAGCTGCAATGGATTTTGCCTTTATTGGTGGATCTATGGGGTCTGTTGTAGGTGAGAAAATTGCTAGAGGTATCGATAAAGCTATTGAGCTCAACTGTGGTTTCATCATGGTTTCTAAATCGGGTGGAGCCCGTATGATGGAAGCAGGATTTTCATTGATGCAGATGGCTAAAACCAGCGCAAAACTTACATTGTTGGCAAAAGCAAAATTACCATACATCTCTTATTTAACCGATCCAACAACAGGTGGAGTAACGGCTTCATTTGCGATGTTAGGCGATATCAATATAGCTGAGCCAAAAGCTTTGATTGGATTTGCAGGACCACGTGTTATCAAAGAAACCATCAAAAGAGATTTACCAGAAGGCTTTCAAAGCTCTGAGTTTCTTTTAGAAGCTGGATTCTTGGATTATATCGTGAATCGTAAAGAGGCTAAAGAGAAAATAGCCCAATCACTAAAATTATTTTATAATTAATCATAGAGAGTAACAGTAATTTATTTACTTTTGCCCCTCATTTAAAATCGCATCGCGATAATCGAAAAGATATCAGTATGTACTACTTAGGAACAGAAAAGAAAAGAGAAATTTTCGCTAAACATGGTGGAAATGCAGAGAACACAGGTTCTACAGAAGCTCAAATTGCATTGTTTACTTACAGAATTGCACATTTGACTGCTCACCTAAAGAAAAATCACAAAGATTACGGAACACAACGTTCACTAATCAAATTGGTAGGTAAAAGACGTGATATGTTGAATTACCTTATCAAAAAAGATATCACAAGATACCGTGCTATTATCAAAGAATTAGGATTGAGAAGATAATTCACATAAATAAGTTTAAATCAAAGGCGATGACATGTTCATCGCCTTTTTTTTTGCCGTACCTTTACGCGCAATAAGAGACAATATGAATATGCAAACAGAGATGATCAATCTTCCAAATGGGAAGGTTATTGAGTTAGAGTCTGGCAAATTGGCCAAACAAGCCGACGGTTCGGTAGTATTGAAGTGTGGAAACACAATGATGTTAGCTACAGTTGTAGCAAGTAAAGAAGCTAAAGACGATGTAGATTTTCTTCCGCTTACGGTAGATTACCGTGAAAAATTTTCAGCAGCAGGTAGATTTCCTGGTGGGTTCTTCAAAAGAGAAGCTAGACCATCGGATCAAGAAATCTTGGTTATGCGTTTAATTGATAGAGCACTTAGACCTTTATTTCCTTCAGATTTTCACGCTGAAGTTCAAGTAATGGTTTCTTTGATATCTTACGATCCAGCAGATGCTCCAGAAGCATTAGCAGGTTTAGCTGCATCAGCGGCTATAGCTGTTTCAGATATTCCGTTCAACGGACCAATGTCTGAAGTTCGTATCGGAAGAAAAAATGGTGAATTCCTTATCAACCCATCAGCAGAAGAATTATTGACTTCTGAATTGGATGTTATGGTTGCAGGTACTGCAGATAGCATTGTAATGGTTGAAGGTGAGATGTTAGAAATCTCAGAAGATGAAATGTTAGACGCAATTAAATTTGCTCACGACATCATCAAAATGCAAGTTACTGCTCAACTTAACTTAGCTTCTAAGTACGAGAAAGCAGCAACTAAAAGAGAATACAATCACGAAAAAAGCAACGAAGATTTAAAGAAAAGCATCTTTGAGTTCACTTTGGAAAAATTCAAAGAAGTTGCACGCAAAGGTTCTGGTAAAGAAGAGCGTTCTGCTGCCTTTGCTGAAATCAAAGAAAGCTTCTTAGCTACTCTTGATGAAGAAACTAAAGCAGAAAACAAATTCTTAATTAGCCAATACATTAAAGCGGCTCAAAAAGAAGGTGTTCGTACGGTTATATTAGAAGAGAAAGTTCGTTTAGACGGTCGTAAGACGGATGAAATTAGAGCTATCTGGTCTGAAGTTGATTACCTTCCTAATGCACACGGTTCTGCTATCTTCACACGTGGCGAAACTCAATCTTTAACGTCACTTACTTTGGGTTCTAAATTAGATGCTCAGTCTATAGACACAGTAAGTTATGTTGGAAGCGAAAAATTCATTTTGCATTACAATTTTCCACCATTTTCTACAGGTGAAGCACGCCCACTAAGAGGTACTTCACGTCGTGAAATTGGTCATGGTAACTTAGCTTTCAGAGCGTTGAAAAACATGATTCCTGATGGCGAAGAAAACCCATACACTATCCGTTTAGTTTCTGATATTTTAGAATCAAATGGTTCTTCTTCAATGGCTACCGTTTGTGCGGGTACATTGGCATTGATGGATGGTGGTATTCCAATCAAGCGTCCAGTTTCTGGTATCGCTATGGGATTAATTACCAACGACGACAATTCTAAGTACACTGTATTGTCTGACATTTTAGGTGATGAAGATCACTTAGGAGACATGGACTTTAAAGTTTGTGGTACTGAAAAAGGTATTACAGCATGTCAAATGGATATTAAAATTAATGGTTTGGATTACGATATGTTGCGTTCAGCATTGTACCAAGCTAAAGAAGGCCGTGCACACATCTTAGGTGAAGTGTTGAAATGTTTACCTTCTGTTCGTACTGAATTCAAAGCAAATGCGCCAAGAATTGAGCGATTTGAAGTGCCAAAAGAAAGTATTGGTGCTATCATAGGACCTGGAGGAAAAATTATTCAAGAACTTCAAGCAACTACAGGTGCTACTATTACAATAGAAGAAGCCAATGGTGCTGGTCAAGTTGAAGTTTCTGGTGTTAACCAAGCGTCTGTAAAAGATGCTGTTGAACGCATCAAAAACATCGCTATGCCTAAAGTGGTTGAAGTAGGTGAAACATTCTCAGCTAAAGTGAAATCAATTATGCCTTATGGTGCCTTTATGGAACTGATCCCAGGTACTGATGGATTGTTGCACATTTCTGAAATTTCTCACAAGAGATTAGACAAAGTAGAAGAGGAATTGAACATTGACGATACGGTTGACGTAAAAGTTATTGGGAAAGATCCTAAAAGCGGAAAATTGAAGTTAAGCCGTAAGGTGTTGCTTGAAAAGCCTGCAGAAACTACAGCTGAATAATTTTCGAATTATCACATACATTTTATAGAAAACCCTCGCAAGAGGGTTTTTTTATGTGCAACTTTTTTTAATTTCTTACGTTACTTAATTGCTCGCTGGAAGTATTCTCTCTCAGCAGTTATTCACACCTATATGAGACAGCTAAAAATTGTAAAGCAGGTAACCAATCGCGACACCGCATCGTTGGATAAATACTTGCAAGAAATCGGAAGAGTTGAACTAATTGATGCCAAAGAAGAAGAAGTTCTGGCGCAAAAAATTAGAGCCGGAGACAACGCTGCTCTAGAGAAATTAGTAAAGGCCAACCTTCGTTTCGTAGTTTCTGTTTCTAAGCAATATCAAAACCAAGGTCTTACTTTACCCGATTTGATCAATGAAGGTAACTTAGGTCTTATTAAAGCTGCCAAACGTTTTGACGAGCAACGTGGTTTTAAATTCATCTCATACGCTGTATGGTGGATTCGTCAATCTATTCTTCAAGCTTTAGCAGAACAATCTCGTATCGTTCGTTTACCGTTGAATAAAATTGGTGCTATCAACAAGTTGTCAAAAGCAACTCAACAACTAGAACAGCAATTAGAACGTGCTCCAACTGCTCAAGAATTAGCTGAAGTATTGGAAGTTTCTGTTGATGAGGTTAAACAATCTCAACGTTATCAAAGCCGTCATACTTCAATGGATGCTCCGTTGAAAGATGGTGATGAGTCTTCTAGTACTATGTACGATGTACGTGCTGATGACGACAATCCATCTCCAGAAGAAAACCTATTCAAAGAAGATTTACGAAGTGATTTGAAAAAAGCTTTGCGTATTCTTTCTCATATGGAACGCGAAGTAATTGAATGTTACTACGGTTTGCGCGATAATTCTCACCCAATGACTCTTGAAGAAATTGGAGAAAGAAACGGTCTTACACGTGAACGTGTTCGCCAGATTAAAGAGAAAGCATTGAAACGTTTGAAACCTAGTGGAAACTCTAACAGCGTAGTAAACGAAGAGCGTTTGAAAGCTTATTTGTAAACCAACTGTCATTAATACTCAAAATTAAAGCCTGCATCTGTCGATGTGGGCTTTTTTTATGCCTTTCATCGCGCTGCTTTTTTACCTTTGCGCTTCTTTTTTGATGATATGGCACTAAACGATAAATACAACCCGCAAGAAATAGAAGATACATGGTACGCATATTGGATGCAGAACAAGTATTTTCATTCCACTCCCGATGACCGCGAAGCGTATAGCATCGTAATTCCTCCGCCCAATGTTACCGGTGTATTGCACATGGGGCATATGCTCAACAATACCATTCAGGATATCTTGGTTAGACGAGCTAGAATGTTGGGTAAAAATGCTTGTTGGGTACCTGGTACCGATCACGCATCTATTGCTACAGAAGCAAAAGTGGTAGCGAAGTTGAAAGCCGAAGGCATTGAAAAAGACAGCCTTACTCGCGAAGAATTCATGGAGCATGCTTATGAATGGAAAGACAAGCATGGTGGCATTATTCTAGACCAACTTAAAAAACTGGGTGCGTCATGCGATTGGGATCGTACTGCATTTACAATGGATGCCGATTATTCTGAAAGTGTAATCGATACCTTCATCGACCTTCACAAAAAAGGACATATTTACCGTGGTACCCGTATGGTAAACTGGGATCCTAGTGCATTAACTACAGTTTCTGATGAAGAAGTTATCCATAAAGAAGTCAATGGAAAACTCTATTATATAAAATACAAAGTAGCTGGTTCTGATGAAACATTAACGGTTGCAACGACAAGACCCGAAACCATTTTTGGTGACATTGCTATTTGTATCAATCCAAACGACGAGCGCTTTACTCACCTTCATGGGAAGAAGGCCATTGTTCCAATGGTGAATAGAGAAATTCCAATCATTTTGGATGAATATGTTGATGTAGAATTTGGAACAGGTTGTTTGAAAGTTACACCAGCACATGATATCAACGATTATGAATTGGGTAAAAAGCACAACTTAGAAAACATCAATATTTTAAATGCTGATGGTACTCTAAATGAAGCAGCTCAATTTTTTGTTGGTGAAGACCGTTTTGAGGTAAGAAAGAAAATGATGCAAGCTTTAACCGCTGCAGATGCCTTGGTTAAAATTGAAGATTACAACAACAAAGTTGGTTTTTCTGAAAGAACAGACGCCGTTATAGAGCCACGTATTTCAATGCAGTGGTACGTAGCTATGGAAAAGTTGGCTAAGCCAGCCTTGGATGCTGTAATGCAAGATGACGTACAGTTTCATCCCCCTAAGTTTAAAAACACGTACCGTCATTGGATGGAAAACGTGAAAGATTGGTGTATTTCACGTCAGTTATGGTGGGGCCACCGTATACCAGCATTTTATTATGGCGAAGGCGAAAACGATTTCGTAATTGCAAAGTCGGCTGAAGACGCTTTACCAATGGCTATTGAAGCTAGCGGAAATGCATCACTAAAATTGGAGAATCTACGCCAAGACGAAGATGTTTTGGATACCTGGTTTTCTTCTTGGTTATGGCCTATATCAACTTTTGATGGAAACGCTATTAAAAATGGCAAAGAGAACATCAGCGAAGAATTAAAATACTATTTCCCGACCAATGATTTGGTTACAGCACCTGAAATTATGTTTTTCTGGGTAGCACGTATGATCATTGCTGGGTACGAATATTTAGGAGAAAAACCATTCTCTAATGTGTATTACACGGGTATTGTTCGCGATCCGCAAGGCCGTAAGATGAGCAAATCGTTGGGTAATTCTCCAGATCCTATCAAGTTGATGGAAAAACACGGAGCCGATGGAGTACGTGTTGGTATGTTGTTGACATCGCCAGCAGGTAACGATTTGTTGTTCGACGAAGCTTTGTGCGAACAAGGAAGAAACTTCAGCAACAAGCTTTGGAATGCCTACCGATTGATCCATATTTGGGAAGCAGAAGATAAACCTCAACCAGAATATGCTTCGTTTGCTATTCAGTGGTTCGAGAGTAGATTTTCTGAAGCATTGGGAGAAATCAATGCTCACTTCGATAAATTCCGCATGTCAGACGCATTGATGTCGTCTTACAAATTGGTTTGGGACGATTTCTGTTCATGGTTCCTAGAAATGGTGAAACCACCTTATGGAGAGAAAATTGACGCAAAAACTTTAGCGGAGGTAAAAGGAATATTGGAAAATGTGTTGCGCATCTTACATCCTTTCATGCCGTTTGTTACGGAAGCATTATGGCAAGATATGGCCGACAGAAATCCAGAACAAGCTCTAATTGTTGCACAATGGCCAAAAGCCAAAACAATTGATACAGAAATAGCTAAAACATTTAAGCAAAGCAACGATGCTATTGTTGAAATAAGAAACTTCCGTAAAGAATACCAGATAGCAAATAAGGTGGCTTTAGAAATTAAAGTAGACACCAATACCGATGCTATGCCGGTTCATTTACCAACGGTTTCTAAATTGGCTAATGTTTCTAACTGGAGCACCGTTACTGAAAAACCAGCAGGACACATTAGTTTCTTAGTGGACGGTGTTAACTATTATATTGCAGCAGGAGATAACATTGATACGGAAGCTGAGAAAGAAAAAATTCAAGAAGAAATCAAATATCTGAATGGATTCTTAATAGGGGTGAATAAAAAACTAAGCAACGAACGTTTTGTAAGCAGTGCGCCTGAGAAAGTAGTGGCGATTGAAAAGAAAAAACAAGCCGATGCTATTGAGAAAGTAAAACAATTAGAAGCCAAGCTTTTGGAGTTTTAAAATTGGAATATCATAGTTTATTAAAGCCTCCGATACTAAGTGTAAAGGAGGCTTTTTTGTGATGAATAGTTTCATCTAATGCTAAAAAAAAGCCTTCCATATTGTGTGCTGAAGGCTTTAGAAATGTGATTTGTTGATTGTGATTATTCTATCATCAAACGAATGGTGGCAGATTGATTACCATTCAATTTTAGAATGTAAATCCCAGATTCTAATTCTGTCGCATCGATGCTTGACGCAGAATATCCAGAAAGAATGGTTTGACCTAATTGATTGACAACTGAATAATTAGAGAATTTCTCGGCGTTTTTGATGTTGAATATGCCTTCAGATGGATTTGGATAAACGAGGTATTCGGATAAAGCGTTCTCTTCAACCGTAACCGAACTGTTGGCACAAGTTTGAACATTTTCTGCGAGCAAATTATTAGGATTACAGTGTATGATGTTGTTTAAAAACAAAGCCAAATTATCTTCAGTAACTTGAAGTCGACGAGCATTTTCGGTATCATCTGTTCCGTTAAACGGCGGGTGTTCGTCGCCTATGTAAGAATCGAAAACAGAATGAACTCCTATGTTGGTCATGCGCTCGTGCATAGAAAAACCTCCATACAATGTAATTGGAGCTAAACCATTCAAGGGTTTGCCACTCTCGTAGGCTACAGTTTGATCGTGTGTGCTGTGAATGTTGTACAATGGCACATCGTTGTTCTCAAACCAATTGGTATCGGCAATAGCGCCTGCAAATGCAAATACACCGTTTGGTACTGAGCAATATCCTGGGTTTCCGCTTTCACCTTCCAGTGCATTTGGTAAATCATCTACATATGGTCTCCAGTTTGCTGGAAGTTTTTCGTAATCATCAAGATAAGCAAGGTGTACAGACAATATGCCACCAGCCGAAGTGCCGCCAATAAATACAGCTGCAGTATCTATTTTATACGTGTTGGTAGTAGCTGCGTCTTTTCTAAAATAACGAATGGCTGCTTTTCCATCGTGTACAGCGTTGACTACCGTTTTTACCAAATTTTCTTCAGCCAATAAGCTAAAAGCATCAGTTATACGGTAATCTATTGAAGCACATACATAGCCTTTCTTAGCAAATTCTGTAGCAAAGTACACCATGTCTCCAGAAGTTCTTTCACCGGCAATAAAGGCTCCACCAAAAGCTAAAATGATAAGGGGTCTATCATCAGCCACGTTGCCATCGCCTATGTAGATGTCCATCATCAATTCTTGATTTTCTCCATCCGAATTTACGGCCTCACCAAATTTCACGGTTTCTATGGTTACATCCGTATAGATATCGGTAGTATATGCATCGGTACAGTCTTGTGCCTTGATATAAGCCGAAATTAGGATGAAGCATAAGAGTAAAAGTCTTTTCATAATGCTAATTTTTGTTTTCAAGATAGTGATAATCCATTTTTATTTGGAATTAGATTTATTGAAAAGTTGATGCAATAGCATTATATAATGTGGATGGTATGTGTATTTTTAAACGGCAAAATAGATTATGACTGAACAACCGATACCTGAATTCATCAACCGAGAAATATCGTGGTTAGGATTTAATGATAGAGTTTTACAAGAAGCTGCAGATCCTTCAGTTCCACTTATAGAACGCCTTCGGTTTCTCGGTATATTTTCTAATAACTTGGATGAGTTTTTTAGAGTGCGGGTTGCTACTCTAAGACGTTTGGTGACAGTGGGTGAGGACGAAGTAAAGAATTACTTTGAGATGGACCCAAAGCGCTGTTTATCAGAAATTCAGTCTACGGTAATTAAAATGCAAGCCAAGTTTGAGCGCGTATACCAAAGCATTATTGATGAATTGGAAACCGAAAAAATTTTCATTGTCAACGAAAATGAAATCAGCCATGATCAAGAGCATTTCTGTAGAGAATACTTTGAAGATGTTATCCGACCGTATCTAGTACCGATAATGTTGGAAAACGATAGCCCATTTCCTCAAATTAAGGACAAGGTTATATACATGGCTTTGCGATTGGCTAAAAAAGGCATTACCGATTTTGCTTTGATGGAAGTACCTTCAGAGGTAAAACGATTTGTACAATTACCAACTCCCGAAGGAACCAGTTGCATCATTTTAATAGACGATATTATACGTTTGTGCTTGCCAAAAGTGTTCGAGATTTTCGAATACGATACCACCGAAGCCTATACCATCAAAATTACCCGAGATGCCGAGCTGGATATCAAAGAAGATGTTTCGCAAAGTTTGATGCAGAAACTAGAAGACAGCATACGCGGAAGAAAAACAGGGAATTTCACTCGTTTTGTGTTTGATTCAGGCATTCCCGATGATTTGTTTGCCTTTTTAGTGAAAAAATTGAAGTTGAACGACTCACAAAACTTAATTCCTGGTGGACGTTATCACAACTTCAAAGATTTCATTTCATTTCCATCGCTCAAGCGCGATGATTTGAATTATGAAGTGCTGCCAGCTTTAAGAGCGCCTGAATTTGCACACCATAAATCCATATTTGCAGCCATTCGGTCTCAAGATATTTTCCTGACTTATCCTTATCAAAGTTTTGGTTACATCATCGATTTGTTGCGAGAGGCAGCCATAGATCCAATGGTGAAAGCCATTAAAATCAACATTTATCGAGTAGCCAAAAACTCTCGTATAATGAACGCCCTCATCAATGCGGCTCACAATGGTAAAGAAGTTGTTGTATCGCTGGAATTGAAAGCTCGTTTTGATGAAAAACACAATTTGTATTGGAGTTCGAAACTGCAAGAAGAAGGCGTAAAAGTCATCTTTGGAGTGGAAGACCTTAAAGTGCACTCTAAGTTGATTGTAATAGAACGAGAGGAAGCTGGCAAAACACAGTATTACACACACATCGGTACAGGTAATTTTCACGAAAAAACAGCTCAAATTTATACCGATCATTCTTTGCTTACAGCCCACGAAGGCATAGGTAAAGAAGTAAGTCAAGTGTTTGAATTTTTAGATAGAAACTACTTGCATTTTGAGTACGAACATTTATTGGTGTCACCTTATACTACGCGCAGTTCGTATGCTAAGTTGATAGAGAACGAAATAAAGAATGCTAAGGCGGGCAAAAAAGCATACATCCATTTCAAACTCAATAATTTGGTGGATAGAGAAATGATAGAGTTGATGTACAAAGCCAGCCAAGCAGGAGTGAAGATAAAAGGCGTTGTAAGAGGTATTTGTTCGTTAATTCCAGGCAAACCAGGCTTGTCGGAAAACATTGAAATAAAAAGCATAGTCGATCGATTTTTAGAACATACTCGAAGCTTTATTTTTGCCAACAACGGCAACGAATTGTATTATATTTCTTCAGCCGATTGGATGTCGAGAAATTTAGATTCTAGAGTTGAAGTTTCGGTTCCTATTTACGACAAGCACATCAAGAAAATTCTCAAAGATTTCATCCACATTTGTTTTAAAGATAATTGCAAATCGAGGGTGATAGACAAGTTGCAGCTCAATTTGTACACCAGTGCAGAGAAAAAGACGAAAATAAGAGCTCAATATCATATTTACAATTACTTTAAGGCTTTAGCAAAGAAGTATTATCCAAACGATCCAACGTATTAATATTAAGTGAATTTAGCAGCCATAGATATTGGAAGTAATGCCATGCGTTTACTGATAGCCGAACCACGTGTTATCAAGAACGAATTAGAAATCAAAAAAATAAGCTTAGTACGAGTACCGTTGCGATTAGGTGAAACGGTTTTTGCAACAGGTTTAGTCAGTTTAGCCAAACGCGAGATGTTGCGCAAATCGCTAATAGCTTACAAAAACCTGATGGAAGTTTATCAGGTACAAGTGTATAGAGCTGTAGCAACTTCGGCCATGCGCGAAGCCAAAAACGGAAAAGATGTTTTGGCTTATCTAGAACGCGAAACAGGTATTCATATTGATATCATAAGTGGTAGAGACGAGGCTGAGATAGTTAAGGAAACCTTTGCATCCTCTGCATTGGAAGCTAAAAGAACCTATTTGTACATCGATGTTGGGGGAGGTAGTACTGAATTGTCGTTTATTAAAGATGGTAAACCCATTCGCTCTAAAAGTTTTAAGATAGGTACAGTAAGAGTATTACAAGGTTTGGTAGATCCTAAAATGTGGGATGAATTAAAAGACTGGGTGCTTCTGAACACACCAAAAAGAGGCAATTTAATTGCACTTGGTAGTGGAGGGAACATCAACAATCTTGTAAAATTATTGTCCAATACCTTAAGTCCTCGTAATTTAAGTCGAGCTGAAATTGATGCATTTTATAGCGAAATGAAGGAGTTGAACTTAAAAGAGCGTCAAGAGAAGTACGGCTTTAAGACCGATAGAGCAGATGTTATAGAACCAGCTACTAAAATATATACCAAAGTGATGAAATGGGCCAATATTGACACCATTACCGTTCCTAAAATTGGTGTAGCCGATGGTATCATTGCCCAGTTGTATAAGAATTTATAATAGGATAATTTAAGTCTGTGTGCCCTTGTGCAAGGACTATTGAAATGACTTATTGAAATCAATCTTGCTTTGGACTTTGGGGGGTGGTGTTATACCAATTAATTATTATTGTTTACTTTGGAAAAAATCCCTTTTTAAATGATAAAAAAACTACTTTTTATAGGGTTGTTAGCTTCGACTACAGCTTTGTTCTCTCAAAATCAAGTTCCTGAAATCAACAACTTTAGTTACACATTAGGTACGGGAAACATCACGTTTACATACGATTTGTTTGATGCCGAAAACGATACATGTGAAGTGTTCTTACGGGCTTCGGCTAACGGTGTTGACTACGATGTAAAACCCTTGTTGGCTACGGGCGATATTGGAGCAGGCATTGTGCCAGGATCAGGTAAAGAAATTGTTTGGACACATACGATAGAATTTTTATTAGGAAACCGAGAAGATTATAGCTTTCAGTTGGTAGCCGACGATGGGTACGAATTCAATATCCAAGCAGTGGTAGATCAAATTGATACCAACGAAATATTGAGCAATTTCTTAAAAGTGTACGGCAATAATCATCCAGCAAGTCCAGATCATTATCAGGCAACTCGCGAGAATATTTTTACCCACTATTTAATCAATGGGTATACGGCCGAAACCGACAGTTTTGTTTTCATTGGCGATGAAGTAGTACTGCCAAGAGAAGGATTGAATATTTATGGTACAAAAACAGGCTTGGTTAATGCCGATAGTACGGTAATCATGTCAGGTCATTACGATACAGTAGAAGAAACCAAAGGCGCCGACGACAATGCAATGTCGGTAGCTGTAACCATGGAGGCTGCTAGAATTCTTAAGAATTTGCAGTTTAAAAACAGCATTCGATTTGCTCATTGGGATTTAGAAGAAGAAGGGCTTGTTGGGGCAAACTATTATGCCAACTCAGCAAAAGTAATTGGTACAAAATCGGTCATCAACTTCGATGGAATGACCATCTATAAAACCGAACCAAATTCTCAAAAAATTCCTACTGGATTCAATATTTTATTCCCTGCCGCCTATGCAAAAGCTGAAGCCGATAGTTTCAGAGGGAATTTCATTACAGTAATTGGCGATTTTTTCTCTAGCAAATTGAATCAACAAGCGGTGCAAGCATTCGAAACCTACACACCTGGCTTTCGTTACATAGATGTTACTTGTCCAGATCCTGCCTGTGTTATAGCAACCGATTTACGACGTTCAGATCATGCTCCATTTTGGGATAAAGGCATTCCTTCGGTATTCATGACATCGAGCACAGAATTTAGAACCGATTGTTATCACCAACCTTGCGATACAACCTACAATTTGTGGTACAGTGGTGAGGTAATTAAAGCCGCTACGGCATTGTTGGTAGAGCAAGCTGGAATTATGCATGCAGCAATAGCCGTAGCATCAAATGTTACCGGTGTTGAACAAAACAATAATGACGAATCGATGGTTCGCTTTTTCCCGAATCCGGTAGTAGAATCGGCTTACATAGCTTTGAACGCTAAAACAGGCGGTGAGTTAGTGCTTACTTTATTGCAAAACGATGGAAAAGTGGTTAAACAAATGAAGCGCCAAGTTTCGGCAGGTAAACAGAACGTAGTTTGGCAACCGAAAGATGTAGGAAGTGGGCAGTACATAGTACATGTTTCATTGAACGGGAAAATCATTTTGAGAGAAACCATTGTATTGGCAATAGACAACACCAAATACCAACACAGACATTGATAAAATGAACCGTTGGACGGGTTGTAAATGCTTCAATTGTTTACATTAGCCAACAGTAATGGCTCCGTAGTTCAACTGAATAGAATATCAGATTTCGGCTCTGAGGGTTGTGGGTTTGAATCCCGCCGGGGTCACAAGAATTAAAAAGAAAGGAGGCTTTAAGGGTCTCCTTTTTTTATGTGGAATAAATCAAGTTATGCCAGTATACCTATATCCAGCAACGTTAGTAATAGATAAGAAAGCCGTTGCCGACAAGTACAATGGTGGCTTAGATCAATTTAGAAAAGATTTTAACTAATGACCCTAGTTAGGTACAGCTTACATTAATCCTATACCATTAGCAAGTATTGAAACAAAGGTTAAGATTGAAAACAACAATATTTTAAAATCTCCAACACCATTATTTTTCATAGTTTTTATTCCTAAGATCAGGTTAACAATTAATCCTAAAGTTGTTATTAACGTAAATAATATTGGGTTAATAAATCCAGGATCTAGTCCTTCTTTTTTAAGGAAAAATGCATTACTAAACCAATTAGATGCTTGATTAGGGTCATCAAAAATGTTGAATACAATAATCCAAACAACAATTGGAATTGTTAATAGAAATAATATAATCCACGGTTTTAATTTTTTCATAATTCTAACAATTAATCTACCACCAAAGTCCCAGTATGCACTTGTTTGCCACTGCCTTCGGCGCGGATAATGTAGTTGCCCCTTTGCAATTCGGGAAGTTGGAGATGGGTTTCTGAAACACCTTGCAATATGTCTGTTTCGTGAACCAATCTGCCTTTATTGTCGTAGAATTTCACTATCCAACTTTGCTTTTCCATGCCGCTCCAACTAAGGTTGACATTGCCTTGGCTTTGAGCAGGGTTAGGGAATATTTGAGAATGGTTGTTTTTATTTAAATCGACAACCCCTAGATAGCCTATAGAATCTATTTCAATTATAAGAGGATTGTGAAGGTTTTCGTTTTCAGGGGAGAAAGTTGATCCTGCAAGTAAACAACCACCATTCTTGGAGGGAACAGCATCATTTATCATTTCAAATTCATTACCAGAATCCAAAACTTGTGACCATAAGGTATTACCTGAATTATCTAAAAGGGCAACCAAAATCTTATTTTCTTTGGATAATGGGTATTCATTTATAGTGTCATTGTAAAAATGAGTTTTTAACAAATCTGGGTTTTTACTGTAAAGATTATTAAGTGTAACACCTACGCAGATTCTATTGTCTTTTAAACTGGCAATAGCACCAGGGCCATTAAATGGAAAAGGAAACTCATCAGTAAGGGATATAAGATTAAGGCTGTCTAAATTTTGATCAAAGCTATAAAGTGCGAAATCAATAGTGTCGTAATTTGTTGTAAGGATAGTGTCTGGTGAAATCCATTCGGTAACGGTTCTTCCTGTATGAGATAAGCATGATGATATAAAGTGTTCGGAATTTATAGCCGTAACATGATTCATGCTATAAATACTATAATTTGGGGTTGAATTGTTTTGAAAATCGTTTCTTCTCACATAGTTAGAATCATCTTTCTCAAAATGTAATGTCGAGTTAAGTAATAAAGAATCTTTGCTATACCATTGTGGTCTAAGGCTTAAAGGAATATTTTCAGAAAACACTATGAGATTATCGTTGGTTTCTATTATGTCGTCGGTGCCGTTTAAACCCGAGTATTGGAAATAAGATTCTCTTCCTGTTGTATCTTCTCGCCAAACGTTGTCAAGCCCTTTTATGGCTAAATAATTGCTTGTTGCCCAATCATTATAAAGACTTCCTGACACAACCATTTCTCCAGTTTTAAGTTCATACAATCCTTGTGCATAAATCTTATTCATTAATCGGTATTTGGATGAATCAAACATCTCAATTCCGATAATATTAAGTGATGGTGATATTGTTATTAAGGCAAAATCTTCAGAGTCTTGTTCTTTATCGTAAAGATTTATTAAAACAATATAATCACCTGATTTTGTTGTTATTAAATCAACAACTTGACCACGATTTACGGGCCAATTAGCTAATAAATTATTAGTGTCTTGAGTAGCTCTGTTGTAGGTATATAAAAATGGTTGAAAAATCTGATCACTATCTTCATTGATTTTCTCAAAACCATATTTTCCTGCTAAAAGTAGTAGCCCATTCTTTCCCTCTTGGATTTTGGATATTCTTACATCACCTCCGAAACTGAAAGTATATTTATTTTGCGAAAATAATACGAATGGAATCAAAAGAAAAAGGAAAAAAATGTGTTTCATAATTCAAAAATTGAAAAGGACAGGTTTAATTTACAAAACCTGTCCTGAAGTGTAGAAATTTAATTTATTAATGATAAATTATTTGCCCATTGTCAACTGGAGTGTAGGTGATAGTGCAAAATTGTGAATGAGTTGAAGTCACATATTGATCCCGAGCGACGGTCATAATTGCGATATAAGATTGTTGAGTTGGACTTGCAAGTTCTGGTAAAGATATTCCAGATGGCTTTGGAGTTTTTGCCAAAGATTTCATTCTGTGGTAAAAATGGTACATACCTGATTTCGTAATTCCTTTACCTGCTGGAGCATTGCTGTAATCGTAATAGTGTGATGCAGAACCATTGTTAGATGAATATAATATTTGGTTAGCATCATTGTTGAATAAATGAGGGTGTGAACCACGAGAGATATGAACTGTAATTGACTCACCAATTGGTTGTCCTCGATATTTAGGTCTAGAACATGCATTGAAAAGGTTTCTTAGCTTTCTAGAAGCTGTTGCGTATGGCTGACTATTGTCATTTTCGCAGAATTCTAATTGGTATAGAATCTCTAATTCCGTTAATGCACGTAATCCCAGAACACCGCCAGTTCCGTTATCAGCTACGGATATTACTTCAACAAATATTAGTTTTCTGTTTTCGTTGGCAACACTTAGTAAATTAATTATCTCTGCTGCTGTTTCTAGCAATGCAACTTGTTGATTAACGAAACTAATTTCGCCAGACATCAATGGAACATCAATATAAAATGTATCGGTTGCTACTTCATATAAATTATGAACACCATTTCCGTAAATAGTGTTGATACTTCCAGATAGTTGTTCCGCAAAATCTGTAATTTTTTTTCTGGTTTGTGGAATTAGTTCTAAAAGCAATTGTTTTTGTTCATTTGAAACCAATTCTTGCCCATTTGTATTGGATTCAGCGGCTTGTTTAGAGTTATTAGGGTTGACTAACTGGTCTTTTTCACATGATGCAAACATTAAGCATATACTAGCTAAGCCAATAGCTGCAATTAATCGGAAATTCTTTCCACTTTTTAATTTTGTTTTCATGGTTTTTTTTTTTTGAATTGTTTATGTCACAATTCTATAAAAATTAAACGTGTATTTTTTTAAATAACTCGTGCGATTAAATCTTGTATATGTACGATGAATTAGTGATAGTAAGGTTTTTTGAAGTTTATGGCAACTTAAAATAATCTATTTTGCTTACTAAAGTTATCATGTTAAGCAACTAAAGTTTTTCCGATTATTCGGTAAAAAGCATTTTTTCGACTGTGAGTTGCGGTATTTGTTGGAATGAATATGTAATATTTCATTATTGTTCAATGATTAGAGACGATTTGGCAACTAAATTGCTTTGAATTTATCTATTAAAAACTCAATTTGACTGTCATCATTCAAGTCTCTGAGAGTGAAAAATTGGTTGAATAGCCCCTCTATAATGCGAAGAATACGCCGAAGTAAATACGGTCGATTGATGGTTTTGTCAACCAGTGCGAAGCAGAGTGGAGAATCTGTTAATTTAATTGAAGACTTCTCGATATAAAATTCTTACAGAATTTCACTCGAAGTGACGAATCAATTAATCAACCACAACAGTCCCAGTATGCACTTGTTTGCCACTGCCTTCGGCGCGGATAATGTAGTTGCCGATTGGTAATTCTGGTAGTTGAATGTTGCTTTCTGCAACGCCTTGAAATATGTCTGTTGCGTGAATCAATCGCCCTTTTTTGTCGTATAACTTCACTTGCCAGTTTTGTTTTTGCTTGCCGCTCCAGCTAAGGTTGACTTTGCCTTGGCTTTGGACAGGGTTGGGGTAAACGGCAATTTTTTGTTGGTCGAACAAATGGGCCAAGCTTTCATCGGAGATGGAGGTTAGGGTGCCGAGACTGTCCATTTTAACGACGATCATATCGATGCCATTGGTTACGCCTTCCTTTACTCTGTCACCCGCAAAAACACATCCGCCATCGTTTGTTGCCACAACAGCTGTAATGCGCAAATCAGCAAACTCTTCTTTTATCTCGTGTTCCCACAAAATTTTACCCGTATCATTCAACATGGCTATCAAACCTGTACTGTAAGGCGCATTGGCCTCTTCGTTTCTATTGATGAAATCGTTCATAGAGCCCCCGAAGCAATAATCACCCTTATTGGTTTGAGAAAGGAATGGATCGTAGCAATACTTATAGCCATATTTTCGGCTTATATCCACATATTTTATTGAATCTATTTCAGGGGTGAAAAAATACAGTCCTAACGATGTTGTATCAAATCGTTTTGCCGGGTTGGTTATTAGAACATCTATGGTATAAAATCGAGATGGCGACACAATGGAACTATCATTAAGCACAAACACATTTTTTATTCCTGAACTGGTATACCCCCTTACTTGTTCAGTTTGGGTAGCATAGGCATCTTCTCTTGGTAGATGGGCTTCGGTGCTGTCAATTACAAACTCACCAAATTCATTTCGGGTGGCTAATAAAAATGAAGATGGAGCAGCAATTCCGCCATTGGTAACGAGGGTATATGTATCTCCGACTTTATAAAAATTATCGTTATTGTAGGTTAAGGTTTGAACATTTTCAACCACTTCTTCAAAAATTAGACTGTCGCCCTTGAATTCAGCAAAGTAATATCCCTTTCCATAAATAATATCATAACGCTCCGAGCCAACAATCAAAAAATGATCGGCATCCTCTTCTGACTCAATAAGTACATGTTGAATCATAATATTTGAAGCTATTTTGCTCCGTGTTACAACTACTTTTTCGTCTCCTGTTTCAGGATTGTATCGAACATAGGCAAAGGTGCCAAAAGGGTATTGTTGGTTTTTGTCGAAGAAGTTGTTGAAAGCCATAATAACTTCTCCGTTTTTGGCTCTTTTTACGTCTACCAATATTCCTCTATCTATGGCAGTAGGTAATATGTTCTGAAATTCATAATCTGATAAAGTATTCGTTTCGGTATTGAATACCTTCACAAGTCTATCGGCTATGTTATTCGAGTATTCATAAAAATTAGCGCCCCCAAAAAGAATGTTGTCATCGTCCAATACAACACCTCTCCGTAAAAAGTTCTGATTCCCTTCTGAGAATTGATATACCTGGTCTTGGGCGAATAAGTTTCCTGAAAACAGAATTAACAAGAACATATACTTGATTAAGCTAAAGGTCGATTTCATATCAATTTCAAGTTTTAAATTCGTTTAAAGGCATTTGTCATTCAGAACGCAACCTAGAGGAGTGAAGAATCTGTTAATTTAATTGTAGACTTCTCGATATAAAATTCTTACAGAATTTCACTCGAAGTGACGAATCAATTAATCAACTACAACAGTCCCCGTATGCACTTGTTTGCCACTGCTTTCGGCACGGATAATGTAGTTGCCACTTGGTAATTCAGGTAGTTGAATGTTGGTTTCTGATGCACCTTGTAATACTTCAGTTTCGTGAACCAATCGCCCTTGATTGTCGTAAAACTTAACTTGCCAGTTTTGCTTTTTTATGCCGCTCCAGCTAAGGTTTACTTTACCTTGGCTTTTAGCAGGGTTTGGGTAGACGGCAATTTTTTGTTGATCAAACAAATGCGCTAAACTTTCATCGGAAATTGAGGTTAGAGTGCCGAGAGAGTCCATAACAACTATGAGCAGATCTCTACCTTGGCTTTCTCCTTCTTTCTCCCAGTCTCCAATAAAAAGACAACCTCCATCAGTTGTTGCTACTGCTTTAGTTAGTCTCATATGGGTTTCTTCTTCCGCTATTTGGTAATTCCAAAGTACTTTACCCGTATCATCGAGCATGGCTATTATTCCCGATTCGAAGCGTATTCCATTGTAAGTTCTACTCCCAGTAGTTGGGTTTTGATCCATACCGCCTCCGAAGCAGTAATTGCCCCCTTCTTTTTTGTCCAAATCAGAGGTGAAAGAGGATAAAATGCCGTGATTTAATGATAACTCCACTAATTTTAACGAGTCCAACTCTTTGGTGTAGAAAAACATGCCTACCGTTGTGGTATCAATCAATTTGCCTCTTAAGGTTACCCAAATTCTATGGTATACAAAATCAGATGCCAATGTATCGGCATTTAATTGGAACATTTTGCGAGGAACTACTTTGTATGCACGTTTTTTTTCGCCATTGATTCTAGCATAGGCATCAGGACTAAAGGGGAGCTGCCCTTCTACTTTGGAAATCTCGTAGGTTTTGGTATCCATGGAAAACATGCTTGGCCCATAGTTCGATTGTAATGCTTCAACATGTGCAGTAAGATAGTATTGGTTAGAATCCATTTGTATCAGATCACTGAATAGGTAGCCAAATAAACGCTCACTTTCAGCTGTATCAGTGCTTACTACACTATTGGTTAAGATATTGTTGGTGTACTCGTCTACAAACCAGTTGTAACCTAAACCAGTGTATAGTTGCCTGTTACTCCCTATGACCAACAAAGTAGAATCTGAAGTGTATATGAGTTTTTGGGGCTCTAAAAATTCAGTACCCGGAATGGTACGAATAATTTGCTCTTTAATGCTCAAATCTTCGTTCAAAATCAACAAAGCGTAATAATCGAGAGGGGTGAAATAATTCCGTTTGGCACCTAAACGCGGCACTAAAGCTACTATTAGTTCATTTTTGATATTATTTACAATGTCAGTAGCCACTGCGTATTTTAGTGAATCTTTTAAACCTATTAACTCTAGTTTTTTTAGTGATTTATCTTGTCGGTCAAAAACGCTAATTTCAAAAACATAATCCCCCATTGCGCCCCTGTTTTCAACATAATTATGGGCTGTAATAAGTTCTTGATTACCTAGCGTCAAACTTTTAATTAAAATCTCATCACCATCGTTTTGGTATTTATGCACCTGGTCTTGGGCTTTTATGGTTAATGCGTTAATTAAAAAAACAAGAATGCCAATGGATGGCATTCTTGTTAGTAATATTGATTTTATCAAACTCATAGTTTTCTGCGTTTCACGTAAATGATTCCAGCCGTATGGTGATCCTCAAAACTAATTTCATTAGAATTATTTCGTTGAAAACCAACTGATTGCACAACGGCTACCCATTCATCTTGAAAATTCGATAAAATAGGACCGGTTCCAGGTGGGTTATCATCAATAGCGTCACTTAATCCTTGAATATGGTCATTCAAACGTACAGTGGATAATTTACCTCCGCCTACAAATTGTCCTTTATTCTTTGGATGAATAGAATTGTACATATAGGTTTTGTTGTCCGGATTTAAAAACTGGTCGGCATAATAATAATGCGGATGCGTTTGCGGTGTAAATCGGGCACTTCGTGTTTCTAGAATCACATAGTTTGGAATCGAAAAAATATTAAAAATACCGTTTTCGCAAAAGTTGTATTTATTAGCCAAAGCTATGAATGGGTCTACAGGTCGCTCATTAGCATCAGCAATATCCACAGGTCTTTCCGGTCCAGTATATTGACAAGAAATACCTAAATCTAAAGGGCCAGTTATTTTCCGAACTGTATATATAACCGTTTTTACTTGGACTACAGTTGGGTCGTTTAAAGTTTCCACCAATACATCAATTGCAAAAATTTGCTCATTGGCATTGCTCAGTACTATGTTGCCAACAGATTCTGCCGATTCAAGTAACCATCTTTGTTCTTCAAGAAAGCTAACCTCTCCATTGTTTACATTGATGTCAGTTATGAAAGAGTTGGCGGTTTGAAATTGCGGGTTTCCTTGCAATCTACTGTATACAATATTCAAACTTTGTTCTATCTCCTTAGCAGCTATATCTATTGGTTTTTCTCCCAAGGGCAACAAACTCAATTGCTCTTTCATTTTGGTATCGTATTCAGAAATCAAGGCTGAATTGGAGTTACTACTTGCGTTATTAACGCCTTGTTCTGGATTAAGAACAGAAGTTTCTTTCTCACAGGCTGTAAACAGCAGGCAAGCACTAGCAAGGCTCATTGCTACAATTGATCGGAATGTCTTTCCGCTTTTTGATTTTGTTTTCATAGTTTGTTTTTTGAATTGTTTATGCCACAATTCTAGAACAATAAAATGTGTGTTTTTCGACCGATTTGTGCAGTTAAAAATGTTTTTATGTGCGATGAGTGAGTGATGGTCAGGTTTTTTGAAATTTAAGGCAACTTAAAAAAAGCTGTTTTGCTTACTAAAGTTAGCGTGTTAAGCAACTAAAGTTAATACGATTTTTCGGTAAATGGAATGTTTTAGACTGTGAGCTGCGGTATTTGTCGGAATGAATTCGTAAAAAATGTTGTGTTAAATTTTATCATTGTTCAATGATTATAGACGATTTGGCAAACTAAATTGCTTTAAATTTATCTAGTAAAAACTCAATTTGACTATCATCATTCAAATCTCGGAGGGTGAAGAATTGGTTTTTAAGACCGTATAAAGTAGCGCCCACCATGTTTTTGCACTTTATTTTCTTGTAGAGTTTGTATTTCATTGACTTAATGGTGGACTCGGTAGTTCCAAGTCTGTCTGCTATGCGTTTGTTTGGGTATTCGAAAGCCGTAAGTACCAAAAATTGACATTCCAATGCCGAGAGCTTGTTGCTGGGTTTTAACTCATGCAGTTTTTTGTTTTGAGTACCTAAATAGATGTTATTCAACAGCTTATTGAATAATTTTTTTGGGTAATAATGGTCGTTGTTGCTTAAATTATCAAATAAACGAATCAATTCATTGCGCGAAGTACTTTTAGGAATATATCCATCTGCTTTCAACTTATAACATGCAGCAATACTTGCCTCGTCTTCGTTTACACTCATCACGATTACTTTCGGTTTTGGGACAAGTGGCGCTTCGTTTATTTTTTTGAGTAGCTCAAACCCATTCATTTCGGGCATATCCAAATCCAGAAATATTAAATCGAAATTAGCACCGAGTATAAGATCGTAAGCAATTTGACCGTTGCTTGCATCCTCTATAATGTGCCCTTTTTTTAATTGCTTCAAAAGAGCTATCATGCCAGACAAATAAACTGGATGGTCGTCTACAACAAGTATTTTCATGAGGTGGATTTTTTTAGCGGATAGGATAATAGGGCTATGGTTTTATCATCCTTTTGGCTAATTTGAAACTGTGCATTGATGAATTGCGCACGTTGTTTGATATTCTGTAGTCCTATGCCATCGGAAGATTTACTGTCGAGACCAATACCGTTATCAGCCACAGAAAGTAAAAGGTGATAGTCGTGGACTTTCAGTTCAACCCAAAGTTGTTTGGCTTTGCTATGTTTTACAGCGTTGTGGACCAATTCTTTGCCAATACGAAATAGTTGAGATACAACAGACGGTAATAATTGATTGAATTCTTTGTCAATATCGCAGTGGATGTCATCAAACATTTGGAAATGCTGTAAAGTATAAGTTTCAAAGGCTTGTCCAAGGGTTTTTCCTTTAACATCAAACGCTACCAGTTCGTGACTTAGAAGCCTAAGACCACTGTTGATGTTGGTAAGTTGTTGCCAAATACCCAATAGGTTAGAAGCCAGTTCTGGATTTATGTCTTCCTCTGTTGCCGCAAAATTGAGTTGGGTAGAAGCGATGGCTAAAAGAGGGCACATGTCGTCGTGTAAATTTTGACCCAATCGGTTTTGTTCTTTTTCTTCAGCCTCAAGTACCGCTCTAAAAAGCTCATTTTGTTTTTCAAGTACGCTTTTTTGGTGTTGCAATAACAGGGCTACAACAAAAGCAAAAATTACAATGAGCAGTGTAAGGGAGACACTAATTACGAGGATTAAGTTTTGGTCTTGCATCTAGAAAAAAAGCTATAGCGTAACAGCAATAAGCCAGTATGTTAACAATAGGGAATAAGTATAGGTAAAATACGAATAGGTTTTGGTTGCTGTTTTCTATCCCTAATTCCATGGCAAGAAACACCAAAATAGAAACAGAGAAATACAGTGAAAGAGGTATCAATATCCAAAAATAGAAAGAGGGTGTATTCCCTTTTTGTTTGGTTAAATGAAGTAAGCCAGTCAAAACCATTATTAGAGAGAGTAACTCGGCTCCAATAAAAGTTGATTTTACAATGCTGCCCCATCCCAAGAATGAGTTAATAATTACGATCAGAACTGTTGAGATAAGCGACACAGATATGATTTTTTTATGCGATAACTTAAAATAAAAATAATTGATAAAGACTAAGCAAAATACTAGATCAGTAATGGCACTTACATTAACCAGCCAGACGTTATTGTTACTATAATTGGCTAATATTTTTAGTCCTAGTTGTATCAATAAGTTAATGACAACATAGGTGAAGAATAATTTAGTGGAATTGCTTAGCCTGAATAAGAAAAGCACTCCCACAATCAGCGGGAGTGCGATAATACTTGCAGATATGAAATTAAGTGTTAAGATCATTAGTGACGGAGCAGTGGGGAGGGCAAACGTAGGCTCGATCCAAGATAACGCCATTTACCAAGTCGTTGCCGTTGATGTCCACTCCAACTACAACAATAGTAAATTTTGGAGGCAAAAGTGTTTCTACCGCCAAATAAAAGCGAATGGATTCACATTCAGTTTGATCCAAAACACCCTGAATGGCCGCCTTGCTAAAAGAATAAGCTTTTGTGCCTGCTAACAATTGCCCAATTTGACCTAAAGGCAACTCTCTATAGCGTTTAGTCATTTTAGCCGCTTCGGCTAGTGTAATTTGATGATCTTGTAAAGACATATTGATTGTTTTTGATTTCTACAATCTTATGGGTTTTTCATGTCTGTTTTTCCATGATTTTTATCACTTAATAACCATTAGTGTTGATTATAAGAGGTTTAAGGAATTGATAAATTCTGTTCTGCTTACTAAAGTGAACTGAATTAGCAACTAAAGTGAACTGAATTTGACTCACTAAAGTTTTCTGCGCAAAACTAAAGTTGAGGGTATGTTTGGAATAGGCTAATACAGCTCAATAAATCATTTCAATGAAACGCATCTTAACTCTTTCGATAATCTCTTTGATGACGGCCTCATTGTACGCTGGCGTTTATTTTAAGGAACATCAAACTAATGCTTCAGTAGAAACTACTGTTTTGGTTTGCAATAGCACAGGAGCGTATGCTTATCACAAATATGAATGCGGTGGTTTAAAACGATGCAAAGCAACAGTTTCTGAAATCACATTAAGTGAAGCTAAAGCCAAACGAAGAAAGGCTTGCAAAAAATGTTATAAAAAAATCTGAAAAAATAAACTTGAGGATGTTTTTTAATAGTATATAATATCTTTAGATAGTAAATTATTAGTGATTAAAATGAAGGTAACTAAAACTTATATATAAATTATAAAGCCGAATGGTTGATTTTGTAAATATAATAACTAGTTAAGGGAAATTAAATAAACTATAAACAAATAAATAGTAATATGGAATCAGGTCAACAATACAAAGGATTTTCAGGTGCAAAACAGAACCTTGATGGAACATGGATTTGCGGAGGTGCATTTATTGGAGCAAAACAAAACCCAAACGGAACTTGGGTTTGTGGTGGAGCATATACAGGTGCGAAACAGAATCTTAATGGAACATGGGTTGTTGGTGGTGCATATACTGGAGCAAAACAAAACCCTAATGGAACCTGGGTTTGCGGAGGAGAGTTTACAGGAGCAAAGCAGAATCCTAACGGAACATGGGTTGTTGGAGGTGCATTTACAGGAGCAAAACAAAATCCCAATGGATTTTGGGTTTGCGCATAGCATGAGTTTTAGCTAGAAATATGATGAGTGATTATTAAGAAAAACAATTAAATAAAGTATGTCAAAATTCACATTGATAATTACGACTTCAAATGCTGATTTAATAAAGAAAATACGGTGGAATGCTGACCAAATAGTTCAAAATTCAACTGCTGAATTTCGAATTGTTTTGAATGTAGAATATGCGCCTGAAAATATTGTGCCGCCCAGAGTAAATAGAACTGTGCCGTTAGGATATTTAAAGAATGATTTATCACTTGAAGAAGTTGCCATAAGCTCTAATAGTAATAGTGCTCTGGAAGTATTAAACGCGATAACTATTGCTTTAGAAACAATTGAGTAATGCAATTAGATATGAATAAAAAGTTGTTTTCTCTTTTTTCGTTATTCTTTTTTTTGGTTATAAGTGGTAATCTATGCCACGGACAAAAATTGAACATTAAGGAAATTGTAGGTACTGTTGAAATTTCAAATCCCAATATTGTTGATATCAACTCTCGACTTGAAATTAACATAGAAAGAGATTTTTCTTTTAGTATCAGACCTCAAGAAATTTCAACTGATTCCATTTTCTTAAATGAACTTGTACAATACGGAAAAGTACTTCGAATTCAAGAAACATTATTAAGAACATTTTCAGGAAATACAAAGAAAGATTTTTTTAGTATCGTGAATAGCTCAATAGATTCTTTGCGAGGCTTCGATGATGCGTATAAACTTTTAGTTGATTTGACTGAGGAGGCATTTAATGAAAAAAAAGGGGAATACTATGAGGACGTGTTAATTAAGTTTGGCAAAGAGTTTTCACTTAGAAAGCCTGTACAAAAAAAGAATGCATCAACCGATAGATATACTGTTGGAATTAAGGCGGAATTAAAAACGAAAGGTCAAAAACCTCGAGAGATTCGAGTATTAGGATACAATAACATAGAGGAGTCAGCTTTTGAGCCTGTTGAAATTTGGAACATCACCTATTCTGAAAGTGAATTAAAAGCAGCGCGAGAGATGGTAGCTACAGCACGAAAAACCTTGAGTAAAGTAAAAGATGTTGTAGATCAAACTATAGAAACGATTGATGTTGATGGTATTAATAAAAAAATAGATGAAGTACGTCTGAAAACAGGTGATAAGCTCCAAAGTGTTACTTCGGGCTTGCAAGAAAATTTTGATAAATTAAAAACGATAACGAAGAACAAACCCATTGAAGAAATTGGCGAAAGTCTTGAAAACACTATTATAACCATTAAAAATCATACTGAAAGTTTACAATCTACCTATGCTCGTAATTTAATTCATGAAGATTTGCTCAGTTCTTTGGTGATTATGCTCAAGGACGCTGTAGGAAAGGTCGAAAAGCTTAATAAAGATCTAATATTACCAACAGAGCGAATGTATTTTAATGCTCAAAGTGCAAATGTGGATAATTACTTTCATGGATTGGATGATGCACCAACAGGCTATATTGATTTAAAAACAAGTGGTAACAGGTCGAATTTTGATGAATTGCATATTCAACTTCAAATCAAAAAAGGCAATATAAAAGAGCCAATAATTAAAAAATTAGTCGCTCTAAAATTACTAAAAGTAAATTGGCATTTGGAAACCAATGTGGGGGTAATACTTGCGAATTCTATTCAGCCCAATAATGAATTGGCTTTAACACGCGAATTTCAATTTGCACCCAATGTCAATTTCATTTTTAAAAGAGGATCTCGGAAAAATGATTTTATCAACTTCATTCAGCCTGGGATAGGGATAAGTATCTCTACACCTGATTTTGATTTGAATACATCACCAGACTTTAGTTTTGGTTTGGTTGGAACTGTTTTAAGGGACTTGATCAGTATAGGCATCAGTTACAATACGTCAATAGACAATACATTTTGGTTCGTTGGTTTTTCCTTACCCTTTACGGGTATAGGTCTGCCATTGGGTAACGTTAAAAATGAGGCTGTAGAATCGTATTAGGAATTAAGCCTATCTATAAATTGTAAAGTATTTGAGTATGGATTTATTTTCATTTGAAAAAGTTATCATAGAAGCTGATAATAAACAAATATGTCTTGCATCCCATAAATTGAAGTAATATGAATTGGAGGGCAAGAAATCTGATTTTTAGAAATAGACCATGAATAGGAATTGGACATTAAATTTTAAACCAAAAAGATCGAATAATAATTAGAACTGATAAATTCAATTACGGATTTCCGTAATTGAATTTATATACGAGTGAATACATTAGTAAGTATAATTTGAAAGACTATGAGCGAAATACAAGCAATTAAACCAGGCCCAAAACCAAAAAAAGAAGATGGAACACCTGACAAAAGAAGACGTGTTACACCCGAAACTAAACCTAAATACCCAGGATTAAAACCTCATAAGCATAAACCTGGTGACTAAATTTTGTGTTTTATAAAGTTAATTGAAATCAACTTTGAAATAACATATTATGTAGAAAAAAATTAAGCATTAGAAACAACCTTTAGCTTCTGCAAACCATGTCGCTATGCATACATTTTTTAAAAAAGAACTAAAACCAATATATATGGCATATAGAAATGGAAATTATTCAGCATTTTATGTAAGCGAACCTTTTAGTGAAAGTCGCCTTGGTGCACACGCAACAAAGGATTTTGTTTATTATAATATGTTACGAGCGTGGAAAGGTGGAGACTCAACCTTCCCATTCAATGATTCACACAACAAAAATTATAGTGTAAGAGATGGAAGTAATTGGGGATTAACACTCAAACCCAGAATTCGTGAGCGTATAAGGGGCTCGAAGAACATTGTATTGTTTTTAAGTTCATTAACAAAGAGTTCAAAAGCACTAAGAGAAGAAATAGATTATGGAATTAATAATCAGGGACTGCCTATTATTATTGTGTATCCAGAATACAGTGAGGAAAGCGATATAATTAACTGTAAATCACAAACTTTTAGAAAACAAATTAAGGACCTGTGGGATAATTTACCAATCTTCAGGAATTCCATGCATAAGGTTCCAACCATGCACATACCAAATAAAAAGATTCTAATACGAAGAGCGCTTAGTGATGCAGATTTTATGGTTTCATCTAAATGCAATGCTGGAACTTATTTTTATGAATGTTAAGCCAATATGACTTACTTCTATAATTCTATAACAAGTAAAGCATATTGGAGGTACATCTTTTCGAAAGTTGGATTTAAATCTATCCTTGCCATTTTTGGGGCGATATGGCTAATAATTGAGACTCTTGACTTTTTTAAGGTTTACACAAGAGATCAATATGGTACGTATGCTTTTTTTATTTTTATAGCAATTTCAATTCTAATTTCAATTCTACTTAGAAGACCTATTAAGTCAATTACAATTGCCTTACCTGCACAAGATATTAATGTTGAAGTTCGAATAGTTGATTTATTTGAAGTTAGTGGTGCAGCCATGATTAGCTCTAATACATTGTTTGAGGCTGATGTTGCAGGGGGGCGAATTGCGGTTGACAGTTTACAGGGTCAATTTACCGCCAGATATTTCACAGGAAATCAAATCGAATTAATTGAGAGTATTAACGAAGAGCTTGCTGCTACAAATTTAACGTCTCCTTACCCTATGGGGACGACTATTCCAATTCATACTCATGGAAAGACATTTTACTTTACAGCAATGGCAGAAATCGGGAACGGTGGGAATGCTTCTTCTTCAATATCAGATATTAAAAGTGCATTAAATGGTTTATGGAATTACGTCAGAGTAAATGGTGAGCTGCAAGAACTTGCCGTTCCTGTTGTTGGAACAGGTAGAGGTAGACTTCAAATGCCAAGAAAAAAAATGATAGCATTAATAGCCGAATCATTCGTAAAAGCATCAATACAAAATAAATTCACAGATAAGTTAATAATTACAATCCGTCCTGAAGATGCTCAAAACTTCGGAACCAACTTATATGATATTAAAGACCATTTAAATCACGTACTGAAATAATAAAAGTACCCAAGATAGAACTAAGTTGAAAACTCATGTTTCACTCGTTTTTCAGCTTAGCTCAATGCTACTTACTAGTTTTATATATAACCTTCAAACACTTTATTTACTACCAATTGCCAATTTTGAGGAATATCTTCGAATCTCTCCCAATCTTTTGTTTCTAAGTGAGCCTTAAAAGGTTTGTCTTTTGATGGCGCATCATAACCCAAAGTATCTTCAATATTTTCTTCGAGCATTACTCGCTTGTCTTCGGATTCCTCCAATGCTGTTAAAATCCTTGGATTAACTTCTTCGGCTATTGGTGTTCCTTGGTCTCTATCGTGAATAACAAAATATTCAGTTATCCCTAAGGAACTGAAATATCTTAATAGGGGAGGGATAGTCGCCTTACCTCTTGCCTTAATAAATTGATAGTCAGAAACTATCCTGTCTTTGGTGTTTTTTGGAAGAACATTTATCGTTTTTCGTAAAACCACATCTTCTGTATCACCTTCTACTATCACAATTTTTTTTGCAAAGAATGCTCTTGCAAAATAGTCATCAATTTTCACAAGCATTTTTACGTAATCTCTATCATTCCCTTGAAGCTCAAGAAATTTTTCAGTTATAGAAAATGCTGTAGATTTTACGAAAGAATCACTTTGTATTGATATGTTGTTTATTACTTGATTTTCTTTCTCTCTTGAAAGATCAATCATATATGGGGAATGGGATGTGCAAATTATTTGGTTACTTGTGCCAGCTAACTCATAAATGGTATCTCTCATTTGATTAGAAGCATTGGGATGCAAAAAAAGTTCTGGTTCTTCAAAACAGATTACTAAATTTCTTAAATCGCCATCTCGTTCCTTTTTCCAATCCTCTCTAAATTTAAGCAAGGAAAATGCAGTAGAGCGAATCATACCTGTTCCTTGATACGCCACGTCAGTCATTATATTTGACCCTAGTTTGATATCATATTTTGGTTTCAAAAAACTGCTCGGGTCTGATAAGTTTACTTTAGCTTGTATTTCTGAATCTGGAAAGATTGACTTTATTGTGGTATTAACCCTAACCATTAGCTCACCAAAAATGGTATCGGTATTTTCGGTGTCAATTTCTTTTTCCAATTCTCCAAAATACTCTTTTACTTTTTCAAAATTTTCTGAACTTTCTACAACATCATCAAAAATGGTTGACATGACTTCTCCAAGTGCTGTTTTCTTGTCGCTATCTATTTCATTTGCTTTATGTTCTGCTGGTATTAGAATGAACTTCGGCAACTTGGATATGATATTTTGAGGAATACCACCTGGATTATTAATCCAATTGAAAGTGTTTTGGTAGTCCCAAATAAAAGTGAATGATTCAAAAAGTCCTTTATATTTCGCAATTGTTAGATTTTGATTATTCGCTATTTCATCGAAGTGCTTTCGGACAACATTTTCTTCGATTCCACTCGCAATTATTGAGTCAATCGTTATTTTGGCTCCATCAAAAACTGCAGGTTTTAATTCTTTGTCTTGCTCCCAAATTTCAAATTTTGGTTTGCCTGTCGAAAAAGTTTTTCTGTACTTTATTTTTCTTCTCCCATTTTCAATAAACACCCTACCTTTAAAACCAATCCAACTATCAGCCTCTACTGGGACTTCTGTAAAAGTCCCGACAAGTACTATTTCGGTACTGGAATTTTCTATGCAATTTGTCTCTAAATTGAAAATTTTAGAGTAATCATCATCTGACGGTGTGTTTGCGGTTAATAACAATTCAATTGCCCTTAAAATTGATGATTTCCCGACATTGTTTTCTCCAATTAAAAAAGTTGCATCTCCGAGTTGGATATCGATAGAATTACATTTTCTAAATCCTCTAATTTCTAACTTTTCTAACCTCATTCGTGTTGTATTGTCTAGCTTTTGGCTAACGTCACGGCAATGAATTGTGTGCCCCACGAAGCTTATTCTTTTTATTCAAGAGTATTTCAACTTAACCAAAAGCTTGTTTGTTGTTGTAATTGAATTCAAAACTAACGCTAATCAAGGCTTTGGCGTAAAGAAAAACGATAACTTTAGTTGCTAACTAGCCCAGTGCCGCATTGTGTCTTCGCTGTGGAATAGTTTTTTTTAACCATTGAAGCCAAATAGTATTCTTTAGAAAATAATTATGATTGACCTATGTTTGCCGAGCTATTAAAGATGAACACTTAAACACGTCTCTATAACTAGGGTTTTTAGCTTCGGTTTGAATCCCTCGTGATCACAAGAATTAAAAAGAAAGGAGGCTTTAAGGGCCTCTTTTTTTTGTGCGGAATAAATCAAGTTATGCCAGTATACCTATATCCAGCAACGTTAGTAATAGATAAAAAAGCCGTTGCCGACAAGTACAATGGTGGCTTAGATCAATTTAGAAAAGATCATTTTGTAGCCGATACGGATAGAGCACAAGAAGATGATGAACTATTAGCGATAAATGGAATGGATCCAGAAGATTTTGATATCGATGATCTCGTGCGAAAAGGTTTGGATTTCCCAGGGAGAGGGGGTGGGGTAGAGAGGGGGGCAACGCAGTACCCCAAAATTTTTA
>CAXBOO010000010.1:0-5417 GCA_963977425.1 uncultured Flavobacteriales bacterium
TTCATATCGCTTATTGCCCAGTCTTCATTGAACAAAAAATCAATTACCTTGGATTTAGCCAAGCAAATGATTGACAAGTTTGTGAAGAACACAACGCGTGAAGTAAGCATCGACTTTATCCAAAAAGTGGTTTGCGATTACTTTGACATGCAGGTTGAAACTTTAAAGTCTAAAACACGCAAACGCGAAGTAGTACAAGCAAGACAAATTGCTATGTTCTTTTCTAAAAAACTAACAAAATCTTCGTTGGCTACTATAGGAATGCACTGTGGAGGAAAAGATCACGCTACCGTTTTACATGCTTGTCGTACTGTTAACAACTTAGCAGATACCGATAAATCTTTCAAACGTTATATTGAAGATTTAGACAAAAAACTAGCACTTAATTAAGATGAAAGTTTTGATGGTTTGCCTAGGCAACATTTGTCGTTCACCACTAGCTGAAGGCATATTACGCAAACTAGCCACAGACAAAGGCCTAAACATACAAGTAGACAGTTGTGGAACTGCTGATTACCATGTTGGTGAAGCTCCTGATGCAAGGTCGGTGCAAGTTGCGTCAGAAAACGGCATCGATATATCATCACTTTCTGGCCGACAGTTTAAAGCTTCAGATTTTGAGTCTTTTGATTTCATATTAGCTATGGATGAAAAGAACTTATCTGACATCCTTTCAAAATCCAAATACGCAGAAAATAAAGCAAAAGCAAAACTCATGCTATCTTATCTGCCAGAGGAATCTGATAAAAATGTATTCGATCCGTATTACGGAAACATTACAGATTTTGAAGCTGTATACAATCAACTTCATCAAGCATGTTCTAATTTCTTAGAAAAAGAAGCTAACTAATTAGCACTTACTTTTACTTCACATCTAATATTTCTACATCGTATATAACAGTAGATCGTTGCGGTATTTTATTCATGTCGCCCGTTACTCCATGCGCCAAATGACTTGGTAAAATTACTTTGGCTTTAGCTCCACGCTGCATCAACTGAACCGCTTCATGCAAACCGGTTTCCATACTTTGTCTTTCAACAACAAACTTTTCGCTTCCATACGATTTGTAACTGTAACACGTATCGCCATTCAATAAGGTTACAATAAGGTTCATCTCTACTTCTTGACCAACACGTATACTATCACCAAAGCCGTCCCAGTATTGCCAAAAACGAAGCCCACTACCTGTTTCTTCCATTTTCCACCCCTTTCTTTCAATGAATTTATCAATCTGAATGCGTTCGGCTTTAATCATAGCCTTATTCATCTCAACCAATTCTTTGGCATCGGGCACTTTATTTATTGGAGGTTTTGATTGTGGCTCGCAAGCCAATAAAATCAGACCAAAAAGACTAATACAAAAGATGTTTTTCATTTTCAACAGCATCTAAAAATTGAGTTACAGTATTTTCTAAAGTATCATCGCAACGCCCACCAGCAGCACGTGTATGCCCACCTCCATTGAAGTATTTCCTTGCAAATTCGTTGACAGAAAATTCGCCAACACAACGGAAAGACATCTTCACATATTCTTCAGCTTCTTTGATTAAAACAGCCATAATTACGCCTTGAATAGACAAGCCATAATTCACCAAACCTTCGGTATCACCACTTTGGTAGTTGTAGTCTTCCATATCCTTCATACTCAACGCGAAATAGGCCACTTTACCATCGGCTGAAAGTTTAAGTTTTTCGTGCAATGCAAAACCTATTAAACGTAGCCTGTCATACGTTCCAGAATTTCCAATGCGCTCTTGAATAGCACTATTGTTAGCTCCTAAATCAATCAACTTTGCCGCAACTTGATGTGTAAAAGATGTCGTACAACTGTGACGGAAACTACCTGTATCTGTAAGAATACCCGTATACAAACAAGTCGCTATCTCTTCATTTATTTTTTCGGGAGCTAATTCTTCCAAAATGCGAAACAAAAGCTCGCAAGTACTACTTGATTCTACATCGCTTACATTAACATCGAACTCATCTGGTTGTTGATGATGATCAATAAGAATTACCTTTTGTCGTTCTACATCAATAGCATCCTTTAGATCTTTAATGCGACCTAAATGATTGTAATCAAGTATGATAACTAAATCACACGATTTCGATTCTTCTTTAATTTTATCTTCATTCCCTTCGTAAATATTCAATTCTCCTAAGCCAGGTAACCATTTAAGAAAATCGGGAAATGAATTGGGCACAACAGCTATTGACTCTTTACCATAAGCTGTTAGAAACTGCTTCATTGCTAGAATAGAACCCAATGCATCACCATCAGGACTAAAATGAGACGTTAACATTATTTTCTTGGCTCCGTCTATGTGTTTTTTTATTTCCAGATGAGGTATTGTAATCATTCTAAATATTTTTCTCAAAGGTACTTTTTCAAACGTCAATATTTCTACCTTTGCACCCAAATTTTATCAAAGAATGGCAACTAACAGAACGTTTACCATGATTAAGCCTGACGCAGTTGATGCAGGGCACGCAGGAAAAATAATCGACCAAATACTAGAAGCTGGTTTCACTGTAAAAGCTTTAAAGTACACACAATTGACTACAGCAGAAGCTGGTGCTTTTTACGAAGTACACAAAGAGCGTCCTTTTTACGGCGAATTGGTTGAGTACATGACAAGCGGAAAAATCTACGCTGCTATTCTTGAAAAAGATGATGCTGTAGCTAGTTTCAGAAAATTAATTGGAGCTACTAACCCAGCTGAAGCTGAAGAAGGTACTATTCGTAAGCGTTTTGCTACAAGCATAGCGGCTAATGCAGTACACGGATCTGATAGCGATGAAAACGCTGCAATTGAAGGATCATTCTTCTTTTCACAAAGAGAGATTCACTAAGAGTTTACCCCATACAATACGTACAAAAAACCCGAAGCATGCTTCGGGTTTTTTATTTAATTATCTTTTTTAGATATCTGAAATATAAACAAGACTATTGCAGCTGAAAGAAACAGCACCATAAGCGTCTTTACACTTTTCCACATGACTTTCTCAACCTGTATAACATCCCAAATGGATAAGATGGCTATTACAGTGAATACCATTACTAGGGCAGCTAACAAATAGCTAAATACTTTTTTCATGTCCATAATTGCTTAGTTTGGTAAACCGTCATTGTACTCAGAAGATTTAATGGTCAAACCATTTTTGAAAAAGAAAACCCCAAAACGTGCATCCACTTTAAGGTACTCATCTCCCATCTTGTTTTTTACAATTACCGTTCTATAAAATGTTTTATTTCCTTCTTTAATTGTTTCCTTCGTTACTCCTTCCGGGTAATTTTCTCCTAACAATTTACGATATCCATCCAAATCTTCTGGTGGAGTAGTTGTAATAGGCACCTTCGGTAGATTTTCTTTTGGTTTTTCTTCAGCTTGATCGTTTCTAGCTTCTTTCTGAGCTTTTTCTTTCAATTCGTCGCTATCACCAAATCCAGTAATATCAGTAAAACTTACCACTTTTGTTTCCTTCTTTTCTTCTTTAGGAACTTCTGTACTTTGTGCCAATAATTCGGCCGCTCTTCTTTTAGCCTCGACTGCTTCTAGTTCTGCTAATTTCTGATTAGCTGCCTTGATTTGATCTTTTGGATAAACCTCCTGTGGTTTATAATTCAAAGAGTTCTCATACGCTGTAATAGCGCTTACATACTCTTCTTTACCAAATTGCTCATCCGCGTACTTAATGGCAGCATCATAAGCTTCATTCACCTTTTGTTTATCGCTTTCAGCCTGAGCAATATTAGCTTCAGCTTCTTTGATTTTTCTAGTTGGGTAAGTTTCGTTTGGCAATACCGCTAAAGCTGATTTATACTCCACAATACTCTCTTTCCACTTAGCACTTGCAAAAGTAGCATCGGCTTTTGCTATTAATTCTTGATACTCTTTTTGTTTTGCCGCTAATTCAGCCTGCTCTGCTATTTTCTTATTCGTTGCATCGATCTTTTCAATCGCCAAGGTTTCGTTCGGCATCAACGCTTTCGCATTTTGATAAGCGCTTAAAGCTGATCCATAATTAGACTGTCCGAAGAACACATCTCCTTCAGCTATGGCTGCATCGTATTTAGCTTTCAAAGCTTTGGCATCGCTACTCGCTTTTATTCCTTTTTGTGCTATTGCAATCTGTTCTTTAGGGTACGTTTCTTTTGGCTTAACCTGCAATGCATCATTGTATCGAGAAATAGATTCTTCATACTTTTTCTCTTTCAACAAATCATCAGCAGCAACAATTAAGTTATTGTACTGCTCATTGATTGCATTTGCTTCGGCTTCTGCTTTTAATTGAGCATCAATTTTAGCGATTTGCTCTACTGGATATTCCTCCATTGGCTTTAAACCACTTGCCTCTTTATAAATTGATTTAGCCTCAACCCATTTCGACTTTGCAAATAAGGCATCTGCTTCAGTAATTTTAGCCGCATAATTTTTATTCAATTCAGCTTGGTCAGCTAAAGCATTCAATGCCGATTGAGCTTCGTTTATTTTCTCTTTCGGATAGGTTTCATCAGGTAAAATTGAAGTTGCTTTTTGATAAGATGCTATCGCTTCTTTATAACTTTTCTTTTTCAATAATCCATCAGCAACTTTAATCTCAGAGGCATAGTTCTTTTGATTTTCCTCAGCTTCTGTTAATGCTGCTATTGCCTTATTCGCTTCAGCTATTTTGTCTTTTGGGTACGTTTCGTTTGGATACAATACCAAAGCTTGATTATAAAGCTTGATTGCTGCTGCGTACGTTTTAGCTCCGAAACTGGCATCGGCTTCAGCAATCTTTGCATCGTATTCTTTGCGCTTCTCTGCTTCGCTTGCTAGTTTCTTCAACTCTGCTTCTGCTTTGCTGATTTGCTCTTTCGGATACGCCTCTTTCGCTTTTACCGTTAAGGCTTGGTTGTAAGTAGCTATTGCATTCTGGAACGCCCCCTTTCCGAATTCGCCATCGGCTTTTGCTATTAAGTCTGAATACTTTTTATTTAAGGCATCTGCCTCGGCTAAAGCTTTAAGTTCTGCTTGTGCTTTTGCAATTTGGTCTTTTGGATACGCTTCTGCAGGTTTAATACTTGAGGCCGATTCGTATTTACCTATCGCTGATTCGTATTGCTTTTCATTGAATAGTTTATCGGCAGCAGTTATTGCATCGTTGTAGCTTTTGTCAGCTTCTTTATTTGCTTCTATCTCAGCTAATTTAGCATCCACCTTTGCAATTTGATCTTTTGGATACTGCTCTTGCTTCAATGACAATGCTTTTGTGTAACCAGCTTTTGCTTCTGTCCATTTTTCTGATCCAAACAATTTATCTGCCGCTGAAATGGCATCGTTGTATTGCTTATCCAATGCATTTTTTGCTTCGGCATCGGCTATTGCCTTATTCGCTTCAGCTATTTTGTCTTTTGGGTACGTTTCGTTTGGAT